>JAFZQU010000040.1 GCA_017620255.1 Lachnospiraceae bacterium | reverse complement strand
GCCGGCCTTTTTCATTTTATACTATCCTCTATTACTGTAAGTCTTTCTCCATCCTAACACAGTCAAACGTCTCTCCGTGAATGATTGTCGGGTCCGTCACCGTATACCCGATCTGCTGATAAAAACTGACCGCCACATCGCGGCTTTCGATCACAGCCTTCTGAAATCCAAGTTCAGAAAGCCATACTTCCGCCTCTTTCATCACGCGCATTCCCAGACCTTTTCCGCGATACTCCGGCAGTACGACTACTCTGCCGATCATCGCCGCTTGCTCCGAAAGAGGATAAAAGCGGCAGGTCGCGACCGGGAAGTCATCATCCGTCAGAACGATGTACTTTGTGTCCGATCTGTCATGCTCGTCAAACTCCTCGCGCAGAGAAATGCCGTGCTGTTTTGACATCCCCTGAATACGGACATAATATGCGCCAGCCTGCTGCCAGGTTTCCGTTGCCCTGATAACTTTGATCTGCATTCTTCAGATCCATCCCTTACTTTTCAGATTATCACGCAACTGTATCTGATACTCTTCTTCACTCGCATATGTTTGATTAGAATTCCCAAACGCCAGGTTCACTGCTTCATTGTATTCACATCTTAAATTATATGTTTCTCCAATCGCAGGAAAGGTAACCTGATTATAATCCTTGCTGATAACAACGCCTCCGACTTCAGTGAAGTTTATGGAATCGCTCTCTTCCGCATCCTGTTCAAAGTCCTCGGCACAACTCGTTTTCGGGATCGAGCCACCGATTGTTCCGTCTTCCACTGCTTCTTCCGAGATAACACCTTGCTGCTTCAATCCTGCTTTGATGGATGCTTGATAATCCGCGGTGCTATAATTCGGATCATCGATTTCGTCGACGATAGCATGCGCATAAGATCTGGCTCTTCCAAATTTATCCTCATTTATTTTATATGTTTCTTCAAGTTCCGGGAACGCCGCTTTCATTTTCTCACGGTCCAGAACTGCTCCATAGATGATACAAGACGCCGATGGAGTGTACTCTGTCGGGGTGCTTACTTCATTGACTTTCAGCGTCCCCAATCGATCCCTTAAAATAAAATTGTTTGGATTGCTCTCGCCCCAGGCAACGGAATATGTATTCGTCGTATCTCCAGGCTCCGTGATCGTACCGGTAGCGGTAAAGGCGATTTCATCACCAAACCGGATCTTGCCGTCTCTTGAAATGGCAAGCTCCTCACCGTCGAAATTCCGATAGATCGTGACGCCAGGCGCTGTCAGCGGCTCTCCATCATAATCCTTTTCAGCGCTGTCCGTCTCCACAATCAGTTCAACAGGGCTGATCGTTAAGGAAGCCTCAGCGCATGTGACGGAATAATCCGCTGTTTTTGCTTCTGGTGCCTGTGCGGTAAGAGTGATTGGATAGGTCCCTGCATCACATCCATTGCCGCTTGCGTAAACGGTGATCGTATCGCCCGTATAAAGCGGGAACAAATACGCAGGATTGTCAGGATCTTCCGATTCTTCCCCGGACTCATCAAACGTTTTCGTGATTGTTTCCCCGGCATGCGGGCCATTCTGATAGGTAACCGTCACATCGCCGATATAAGCAAAATAGCGGAAACCTGTATATGTCGGCGTTTCTTCCTTACACTCCCACGTCGCTATCAGCTTGATCTTTTCTACCGTCAGCGTGCCTTCCGTCTTAGTAACGTTGGTAAAGAGTTTTGTGACATCTTTTCCATCCGCGTCAAATATTTTCAGCTCGTCAATTGTATTCTGGATAGAACCCGCATCCGTAATACTTGCAGAGCAGGATGCCTGATATGTATATCCGTCCGGCAATCCGGTCACGGTAACCGTATTATTGCTCAGCGCCGTACCATCATAAACCTTGCTTGCGGATCCCGATTCAAATGTCACCTCTGTAGTGATCTCTTTATCCGTTTCCTCCGGTTTATCTTCGGATGGGTTATTAGATGGATTATTATTAGACGGATTATCCCCGGATGGCTGACCGCCATTATTATTGGACGGATAGAATCCGTTACCTGACGGATTAAACCCGTTGTTTGATTGCTCTTTTCTTGTTACGGTCAATGTCCCGAGTTCCTCGTTAACAATATAGTTTTCTCTATTTGCATCCCCCCAGTTGAGATCATATGTATTCGGGCTTTCCCCGACTGCCGTCTGGCTGCCGGTAGCCGTGACCTGAATGGAAGCACTGATCGAAATGGAAGCATAATTCACTTCTGCTCCACCATGTGCATTTTGCGCATTCTCCGGATTGACAGTGATCTGAACATTCACACTATCTGTCATCACTTCCGGCTTTTCCGGATTACCCGTTCCCGCCGGAAGGTTCATGATCCGCTGATTAATGATATTTGCATCCCAGCCGGCATCCAGGCATGCCTGTGTCAACAATTCTGGATTATCCGCATATAGCCGCAGAACTTCTTCCGGAAGATCGTCCTCCGACAAGTTGATAATATGAAAAGAAAGACTGTCCGAGTTTTGATCAGACCATCCAACCGACAGCGTCTGTCCTGCGCGCAACTCCATTGACTGTGTCTCACCATTCAACGGATCGGTCCCCTGAACCCAGGTAGATCCGCTTATGCCGATCACGCTTTCCTGTCCTAATGCCCCCGTTGTCCTGACGGCGCTGTTGCTCCAGGCAGATGCATTCGTATCGATATTACCAACCACGCCAGGCTTGATCCCCGCTTCCTCACATTTCAGAGGCTGCCCGTCATATTCTTTCTCCGCACTTCCGGTCCAGACCGTGAACGGAGCTGGATTGACAGCCAGAACACCGCTCACTTTTTTCACATTTACAAAATGTGATGTGACATCTTCACCCTGTGCATTATAGATTGTATATTGGTCGATAAAATTGAGGCTTGATCCGGCATTGGTCTGGCTTCCTGATGCGTTCGCCCGAACCGAATATCCTTCCGGCAGACCGTAAACCAAAACACCAGATGGAACAGTCAGCGGCGTTCCATCATAGAGTTTGCTGGCACTCTGTGCAACGAGCGTGACTTCCCCGTTATAAACCGCATCACCATCTGCACCAATTTCAGATCCAATCGTGATACGTTCTGCAAGACCATTGTCTTGAATGATTCCATTGTAAAAGCCGTTCAGGTCTTCCTGAGTGATCGGACTTACTTCCACTTTTGTGATCCAGATTCCATCCTCTGTGGCCTGATATGGGGCATCCACTTTCTCCCCTGCAGGAACCGACAATTGTCGCTGTGCACCATCCAGATCTGTAAAGGAAACATCCGCAGCCCCCTCCAGTATGCCAACCCGAGAGTCGCTTGAGCCCGTTTGCTGTGGCAACTCCTGGACGAACACGATCGTTCCCCGGATATCTGCAGTAATTGCCGTGGTATGGATTCTCAGGGTTTCGTTTTCTTTCAGTTTTTCCTTCACATCCATCAGGAGCCTGCCCTCAGAAACGAACAGATCCAGGTTGTTTCCTTCGCGGACAAATTTCAGTTTGGTATTTTCGTCCATGTATGCTGTCCGGTCTTTTGCCAGGGTAACCGTAGCTTTACCCCCTTCTCCCGTGATAAGGATGTCGCCGCTTCCAATCACATCTCCAGCTGCGATCTCCTTTCTGTTTCCGGATGCATCTTCCAGATATACCATGCCCTCAAAAGAAGTAAGGCTGACCTCCGCATCGGATGTAGACGTATCCGCCTGATTCTTCTTGCATGCCGCACATACAAAAACCAGTCCGCAGATCAGCGTGACCAGCACGACCAGTGATTTTACAAAACGCTTTTTCAATGCATTGTCCTCCTGAGTGGATTGTTGAGTTTTTTACTTGCATAATTATGCACTATTTCTCTAGAATTATATATAAAAATAATTGAAAACATAGAAAAATGCAAAGAAAATATTAATATTTTATGCAAAACGTGACAAAGGGACGGTTCTTTTGTCACGTTTTTTTCGTGACAAAAGAACCGTCCCTCTGTCACGCGCTGCTACTGGACCGTTTGATACTCCTTCGCTGCCTGCACAAACGCTTCCAACACAGCTCTATGATCCGGATCAACCGGATACAGATGCTCCGGATGCCACTGCACGGCCCACGCAAAACGTTTCCCTTTGATCTCTGCCGCTTCTATAAGGCCATCTTCCGAAACCGCCATCACGCTAAAGTCTGCTGCCAGATCTTTGATCGCTTGGTGGTGCATGCTGTTCACCTGCAGATGGTCTTTCTGAATCAGCCGCCCCAGACTGCTCTCCGGATCAACCGCCACAGCATGGACCGGTTGATAATACGGAGGCTCCTGGCGATGACACACATCCGATGGATGCTGCGTTGGAAGATCCTGATACAAAGACCCGCCCAGACCAACATTCATCAGCTGAATTCCCCTGCAGATCCCAAGGATCGGCATATCCAGATCCAGTGCCTG
>JAFZQU010000005.1 GCA_017620255.1 Lachnospiraceae bacterium | reverse complement strand
ATTGTCCTTATCATACGCTTCGGGCGTGCATCTTTCCAGTGCTTTTCCCGAATCTATCGGCTGCTGTCGTACGGCGAATAGAACAAGAATCCCAATCCGATTGCCGCATATGGGATCGCATAAAGGAAGAACAGCGCGAAGATCGAGAAGCGGGCACTGTAGAAGATCATCTCCAGGGTCCCGAATACCATGAGGCCGATGCAGGCGAATTTCTTGATCCGTTCGTTTATGATGCGACCTTCGAATGCGTAGTATGCGGCGATGCAGGCCTCAACGGCCAGCAGAAATAATCCGAATACAATGTTGAACCAGTAGCGGCTGAAGATGATGATCGTCGACATCAACAGCAGGATTGCGAGGCCGATCAGGAAGAACAGTCGTTTTTGCTGCTGTGTCTTTTTAAAATAGGTCAGCGCGAACATCACGGTGATCGCCAGCGGGAAAAGAACGGCGACCCAGTTGCCGAATCTCAGGTAGCGAAGCGAGACCCGCCCAAAATAACTGAACAGCGAGTAGCAATTATAGGTTCCGTAAATGAAGAACATGATCAGCGAGATCAGCGGCATCGCTCCCATCTTTTTCGTGCCTGCAAGAAATGACGGGAAATCCCGGTACGGCAGCTTGCCGGATGCCGGCTGTGCGTGCGGCGCCTGCCCTGCTGCACTTGCGCCTGCTGTTGGTCTTGCTGTTGGTCCTGCGCTTGTAGCCGCGCCGCAGTGCGGGCAGAATCTGGCGTTGTCATTTATTTGGTTTCCACAACTTGTACAATACATAGTGCCTCCTTATTTAAACTGTATGGTTTCAATTCTTCCCTGCGAGTATCGCGCAATACGCTTCAAACTCTTTCAAATCTCCCCAGGATCCGAATTCGAACACCTGGTATTTGGACTTGTCTTTTTTCCAATAGATATAAAGCCACGGGCCGGCATCGCCGGAATCCAGCGACTCTTCTCGTTTGGTCACGCTGCCTCCCTTCAGATAGTGGAAGAACTCTTCCCACTGCTCCCTGGTAAGTTCGATATCGACGGAGTCGGTGATGTCCTCTTCCCGCAGCGGCCAATGATCCCCTTCCCGTTTTTCATAGTGGAACCAGTAAGTGCCATCCTCCACGTAGAAGCGGTACCGCAGAAAATCCGGCGGATCCGTCGAACTGTCGTAGGTATAGTAAAACTCTGTGATATCATCGATCTTGATCTTTTCTCCGACGATCATGCCTTTTCCTCCTGATTCGCATCCTGTGCATGCAAGAAGGCACAGCGCTATCAACATGCAGATCGCGATCGTCATTCGTTTTTTCATTCGCAGCACCTCCTGAAAACGTGATAAAAGAACTGTCCCTTTGTTCACGTTTTTTTCTTCAACAAAAGGATCACGCCGATAATGATCACAAACGCACCGGCTGCCAGACAGATCCATAATACGGCATTGTTGGCATCCCCAGTCTTAGGGGAAGTATCCGCCGGGGTATCTTCCGACGGGGCCGCTGCCTCTGTAATGGTGAATGTCGTTGTCACCGGATCGGAATCCCGGAACCGGATGGCAACCGTATGCTCGCCTACGGACAGGCCTTCCAGATAAGCCGGGTAAAGCGACAGGATCAAACTGCCCGATTCCACAAAGTATTCCTGATAGTGGAACGTATCCAGGATCAACTGTTTCCCGTCGATCAGAATGCCGCTCGGATCCGCATAAACGAAGGAAGGATAGGTATTCTCATCATCATACATGCGCTTTACGACCACCCGGTAAGTATCCTTACTGCCCTTTTCCCAGGTTCCGTTTTCCCCCTCTATGAAGTAATAAATGTCATCTTTATAGATAGCGTTGACCGTATCCGGCAGCTCATCCACCGGGGTGACGCCTGCGATCACATCCGGGTCGTCCAAATCCGGCCTGGTTCCCCAGCCGGCCAGGTATTCCAGATAGTTATAGGAGAATACTCCTCCGGTGATCTCTTCGAACACATCGGTGTTGAAAACACCGCCTATCTTTTGTACAACTGTGATGGATCTGGCTCCGCTAAGTTTCGGGAAGAATCCTCCGTTGGCATGCAGCGTGATCTCTCTGCCCCATTGCACGGTGAAATAGGTATCCTTTTCAACCGTATAGTCCAGGTACGTAATATCTTTTGAATACAAGGCCTCCACTCCATCCTGATCCATATAGGAATATGGTACCAGGTTATCTTTATAGGCCGTAATGCCTGAGATCTGAGAGCCTTTTGCAACTACGAACATATAGATCTCCGGACCCGTGGTCATCATAAAATGCCCTCCATTCGCATCATATGTGACCAGCACTTTATCCGTGTAGACCGCATAGAGGGTCATGCCTTTCAACTGAATGGCAGGGATGGCATTTTCCGGGATATCCGATGTTTCTGCGTCCTTTGTTGTAGCCCAGCCTAGAAACTTCTTGGTAGGATCCGCACTCTTTGGTACATGAGTTGTAATGAACAAATTTCCATCATCACGCACATTTTGATAGATGACGGTCTCATTATCATATGTCGGGAACGTCCCGCCGTTCGCATCTAATGTAACGAGGGAAAACTCATTGTAGATTGCGTACAGATCCATATCATCCTTCACTTCATAAGGATTGTATCCCTCCGGCGTGGATTCATCATCCGGATTTGTGGACCATCCGATATGGCCCAGCTGCGGATCTGCAACGATCAGACCAGTGCTATTGAAGTATTTCAGATTTGTTCCTACTTCAAACCGGAACTGTTTTTCTTTGAGATTCGGATCTTCGTCAAAATATGCCTCATCGCCATGGTTTGCATGGAAGGTGACCGTTTTGTAATTTGCTTTTGTCAGGCAGACGGTAATCTCTGCCTCAAAGCCATAGCTTTCCCGTACCTGGAAATAATAGGTCTTGCCTGCTTCCATGGATACGGTCAATATCGCCGTGCCGTCTGCATCATTTTGGCCTCTGCTGACTGGTACCAGATTCTTCGTGATCATCTGGATCATGGCTGAAGCGGATCCTTCGCGATCCTTCATAACTGCACGGATCGCATAAACATCTGATTCGGATGGGGTAAAGGAATAATACACACCCGGACTTTCGCCATTGATCGTATAAACGGTATCGATCTGGAACTGCTCTATTTTAGTCTCATCCAGTTCCCATTGAGAATAAACCGTGAGGTTTTCTGATCCGAGCGTCTGTCCTGCCACGTACGTTGTGCCATCCCCAGATTGTGCGGTATTCCAACCGGCAAAAAATACTCTGCTATCCATCGGTTCCGCCTGGAAAGCGGTAAATGGGCCGCCGACCGGACAAGTCTTTTCGTAACTGTCATATGGTTGTCCATCGACAATGACGATTCCATCAATGGCCCTGTAGCTCACCGTGATCTCATTGCTCCAGATGGCGTATACGTCAGCCCCCAGATCATTCACCTTTGATAATCCCGGGAACACATCCGGTTCGGTGGCATCCGGCGTGATCGCCCACCCTTGGAAGACAAGGGAATCGCTCTTCGGCTTCTCGCCAAAATCGAAAACGTCGCCTTTGAACTGCAGCGTCTCTATTTCGTGTATCGTTGGATCATTGCTGAAGTACCCCTCTTCACCCGCGTGAACGGTGATCATTTTGTAACGATCGGTATCATATTCTTCTGCCTTTGCTTTGCCTGCCAGTCCCAGAAGTAACGGAAAAGAAATGATCAATGCCAGGATCATGCTTCCGGCTTTGTTCAGATAGGAACGTTTCATGCTTTCCTCCTTTTCCCGAATAACTACAATAAATAATATTTAATTATAGCATAAAAGGTGACAGAGAGATGGTTCTTTTGTCCCGTTTCATCCGGATTCATCCGGAAGCAGAAAGGTGTGTGAGCATGATTATGAAAGATCTTAGCGCGGAGTCCATCCAGACAGGGCCTGAGCTCAGGACTGTTTGACCGAGCGGATGCGAGGGAGTTCCGCACGAGGGCCCTGTTTGTCTGGATGGGCTCTGCGGTTAGATCCTTTCATACACATGGGAACACACCTTTCTGCTTCCGGATAGAACAAAATGGGGCAAAAAAACGGGCACCTTTCGGTGCCCGCGTCTCTTATACTTGCGAAAAACGTGACAACAGAATCGTCCCCTTGTCACTTACTCCTTGGAGCGGTGAAATACCATGCCACACCGGTGACCACGGAAATGATGATCAGGACAAGCCAGTTTGGCTGCAACTGCATGCCACGGATGGACATCCGGATGGCGTCTATTCCCAGCAGTAGCGCGAATGTCGCGACAGTCGCCAGAATTGCTTTTGTAAGAGGTGACCAGGATTGCATAATCAAAACCTTCTTTCCAATCGATCTTTCCGCTATTGTATCACGCT
>JAFZQU010000039.1 GCA_017620255.1 Lachnospiraceae bacterium | reverse complement strand
GCGCTAGCTAATTCGTTTTTACTGTTAGGTTTTGTTCGAAATTTTGGAATTAATGCGATATATCTGTTCCGCGGCGCCGTTCTGTAATTGCTTCGCAATTACCGGGCGGCACATCCGCTTCGCGGATATGTCGCAAATTTCAGGGTTGGTTGTACTGTTTAGTTTTCAAGGAACAAAAGCAGTTGCAGGCCATTACAGCCGCAACTGCTATACTATAACACTAATGAAATTGCCCGTCAAGCACTTTTTTTACACAAGATAATTCTGCGCCTGGCGGTCGAACATCTCACGGTATCTTCCGTTCTGTTCCATGAGTTCTTCATGTGTTCCCTGTTCGAGGATGGAACCCTTTTCAAACAGATAGATCCGGTCCGCCATCCGGGTCGTTGACAGTCTGTGTGAGATAAAGATGATCGTATCATTCCCGGCACTTTCGATCAGGTTCTTATTCAGTTTGTATTCGGAAACCGGATCGAGCGCCGAGGACGGCTCGTCCAGGATCGAGATCCTGCGCCCGCCGCTGCCTGCAAAGATTCTCGATATCGCGATCTTCTGACTTTCCCCGCCGGACAGGTTAGTCCCGTCTTCGTCAAACTCACGGGTGAGTTTCGTTTCGATCCCGTCGGGCAGATGTTTCAGTTTCTTTGCAAAATCAGCCTTCTTCAGTGCATCCAGGATCTTACCTTCATCTTCCGGCTTCGCCTTTCGCATCAGTACATTTTCCGCAATGGTCCCGGCATAGATATTGTAATCCTGAAATACCGCACTGATCTTTTTCCTGTATGCAGAGGTAGCGTATTCCCGGATATCATGCGTACCGTAACGGATCGAGCCCGAAGTCACATCATACAGCCGCATCAGGAGTTTAACAAAAGTCGTTTTGCCTGCACCGTTCTCCCCGACGATCGCGATCTTCTCTCCCGGTTTTATGGAAAGAGAAATATGCTGCAGCGTATCCTTGTCGGCGTGCGGGTAACGGAAACTCATGTCTTCAAGAACAAGCGCCTGTGCACTTTCATCCGGCGTCAGCCCTTCGGCGTTTTCGATCATAGGCTCATAGGCCAGGAGATTTCTGAACTTTTCCGCATACTGCCCGATCTGTTGAAAATCAACCAGGCAGAAGTTGATGCGGTTGAGGTTTCCTCTGACGAAGTTGGACGCATTGTTTGCAGAAGCCACTTCACCGAGTGCGATCGTACGAAGCTGCAGGGCAAGATAGCCCAGATAAGCCGGTACCGCAAAGAACGAAAATACGGTAAAGACACAGGTCCAGTTGAGCAGCGAGACCCAGGTCAGAGCCGGTGCATACTTTCTGCCGGCATCGGATGCTTCTTTTAACGCTTCATCAAACTGCATACGGAGCGGCACTTTGACATCGGTAAGTTTACATTCTTTGGCAAATTCCGGCTGGTAGAAGACCCTCTTGGAATAATCTGCCTTCCGCAGTGCTTTTCTGTTCGCAATGTTCCACTGGTATTCCAGGCGTTCGATCTTAAATCGTGTCAGCAGGTTGATGATAAATCCGGCGACAGGAAAGATCGCGAGCACAGGGTTGATGTCCACGATCAGGGCGGCCGCTACACTGAGTCCTGCGATCCCGGCTAAGATCCTGCTCACGATCATGACCGTCTTCTCGATCATACCGTCTGCATTACCGGCCACGATCACGTACGTATCATAATATTCCGGATCATCATAGTAGATCAGATCCATTTTGCTGTTCTTTTCGATCAGGTCGCGCTGGATGATGCCGCTTAGACGGATCAGTTTCGCCTTTGACCATTCATCGATCAGCTGGTCGATCCATTCCAGACATATCACAAGCACAAGCGATGCCAAAAGGACAATGACGATCTTAGAGATCGCAGCATTTCCCGTCAGTCCGTTGATGATCGTCCTGACGATAAACGTGGAATACAATGCCCAGCCGGCCTCGGAGCAGACAAAGAGCAGCATGATCTTAATGATCAGCGGCCTATCGTATCGCGCAGCATATCTGATCATAAAGAGCGTGTTGGAAAGCATGCGTTTTAAGGAAACGGTGTTTTCATTCTTATCCATAATAAGCCGCCGCTCCTTTCAACATTTCTTCAGGGATGCTGTCCTGATAGTTCTCTGCCTGCAGCAGGAACATCTCATGATAGAACCCGTTCAGATCCATCAACTCCTCATGGCTTCCCTCTTCCACGATCCGGCCGTCTTTCATCAGAAAGATCTTATCTGCCATTCTCGCGGAAGAAAGCCTGTGGGAAATAAAGATCACGCCCTTCCCTTCGGAAAGTTTCATCATATTGTTATACATGTTGTATTCCGCCAACGGATCGAGGGCAGAGGACGGTTCATCCAAAATCGCCATGTCAGGGTTCTGCGCGAAGATCCTTGCGATCGCGATCTTCTGCGCCTGGCCGCCTGAAGGCACAAAACCTTTCTCGTCAAATTCACGGCTGATCACGGTATCAAGCCCAGCCGTAAGTCCCGGATGCGTAACATCAAACTGCGCATTCAGAAGAGCTTTTTGGGCATTTTCATATTCCGCATCATTTTCAGGCCGCTTCATCAGAACATTTTCCGCAAGCGTCATGGCAAACACCTGCAGATCCTGGAATACAGTGCCGACCCGTTTCCGGTAGGCGTCCTGATCGATCTTCAGAATATCCACTCCGTTCACGAGTATCTGCCCGTCTGTGACAGGATACAGTCCCATGATCAGTTTGATCAGCGTGGTCTTACCTGCACCGTTGTATCCGACGATCGCCAGCTTGCTTCCCTTGTTCCATTTGAAGCTCACGTCACGGATCGTTGGCGTTTCAGCGCCCGGATACGTAAAAGTCACGTGTTTCAGTTCCACGGACTCGATCTCCGTAAGAACGGTTTTGCTCTCTTTTTCCGTACCCTCCTGCTCCAGAAAATCTCTTAAGTTCTGGAACAGTTTGGACTGGTTGTTGATGAAGATCCTGTTTTCGACCGCATCCTTTAGCTGATCCGTCGAGAAAGCCATGGCAGTGATCATCGCGATATAACTGGACATATCCGATACCTGCCCGTAGCGCACCTTGAGTACCACATAGAAGAATGCGACTACACCGGCAAGGATCGAATAGCTGCCGCGCATCAGGAAGGAATAGAATGCGGACTTCAGTCTGTATTTTAAGGAGACTTTCTCCATCTTTTCCACTGCTTCTTCCTGTCTCTCAAGCATCAGGGAATTGATATCAAACAGGCGGATCTCAGCCGCATACTTTTTCTCGTAATAAACACGTTTCACGTAATCGGCGATCCGCTTATCCCGCGTGATGCTCTTCTCTCTGTCATAATGTGCCGCTGCGTTCTTTTTGCCGAAATAGAAACTGAAAAAGATCGGCACGATCAAAAAGAACAGAAAGGCAGGATCCACGGAGATCACAATAATGAGAGACATCACGGTTGAAACCACGTTACCGATATAAACGCCCGTTTTGATCGCGATATCGATCGCGTCATCCACGCAGTGATCGAGTGCCCTCGCATATTTATCATAGAATTCGGGCGACTCGTAATCTTTGAGTTCCAACGTATCTGACAGATCCATCACGCGATGAAAGATCTGCCGGTATACCTCCGGTGTTTTGACTTTTCTGTATGCTTCGTACCATCCGCAGATAAAGTGGACAACGACATGCAGGGAGCATGCGATCAGAAGGAAGCGGAACAGCTTCGTGTATGGGATATTCCGTTCGATGCAGTTGAAAATGTATTTCGTCAGATAGACGAAAAAGAACACATAGAAGATCTGCTCAATGGAGTTTTTGAACAGCGTAAATATGAGAAGCAGTTTATCTGCTTCCCATACTTGTTTTAACGCATATTTCAGATTCTGAAAGGAATTGTTTCTACGATTCATTTCTGTATGTATTCTATCCGTTTGGTTTGATCAGAACAGTCTGAATGTTTCCGAGCCCTGTCCGTCCTTGATCATAAGATCCAGTGCGGAAATGGAATCCGCCAGATCCCGGTCAAGTTCAAAGATCAGAACGGCTTCTTCCGTCCCGCCCGCAGGGATCGTGGAATTAAACTGGCTGAAACTGTCCATCAGAACGGTAACGGTCTCATTGATCCGTTTTTCATGATTGACGATCAGCCTGTACTGTCTGCCGGCGTTTAAGATATCACAGTCCGCATCCGCATCGCCTGTATTTGTCAGACTGAAGCGAAGGACCACCAGTTTCTTTCCTTCTCTTGCGGACATCGAGATCAGCCAGGAATTATCCGGATGGTCCGGATAGGTGTCGCAGATCTCCATCTCCTTATAGGTGACGTCAATGCCCTGCAGGTTAAGATAACTGCCGATCGGCATGGCCGAGTAGATCTCCTCTTCCCCGCTGACATCCTCGACGCTCATGTCCTCGGCGTTCTGCAGTGCCTGCATATCTTCAAAGGATGGTTCCTCCTGATCGGGCGGCGCCACATCTTCCACAGGCGTTTCCTCCGGCATGGCAGGTTCCACGGCATCGACCACTTCCACCTGCTCCGGTTCTTTTACCGCGTCCGGATTCATCAGTCTTAAACCGTTCCTGTCATATTTTTTCAGAAGCCCTGCCGCGTATTCCGCGATCAGTCCCGACTGTTCCTCCGTCAGGTCCAGGCTGGCAAACATGCCGCAGGCGCTCAAAGAAAGCATCATCAAAACACAGAGCAGTATCGCGATGCTTTTTCGTCTTCTGTTTCGTCTCTTCGTTGCGGTTTCCCTCATTCTTCCCCCTGTTCCAGATCGAACCAGAATGCCACGCCGTTATCGTAATTGATCACGCCGCATTCCCGGTTCATTGACTCGGCGATCGCCTTCACGATCGAAAGGCCGATGCCGCTTCCTCCGTATTCGCGCGTACGCGCCTTATCTACTTTATAAAACTTTGTCCACAATTGGTCAAGCGATTCTTCGGGGATCGGGTCGCCCGTGTTGAATACTTTGAGGCGGATCTTCCCGTCTTTCTTTTCGGCAGTGATGTCGATCACCTTATCCCCTTTTGCGTAATGGATCGCATTTGACAGGTAATTGTTGACGACCTGCTCGATCTTTAGCGGATCCGACCACACGAAAACGGGCGTATCCGGATCAGTGTGTATTTCGATCTCATTCTGTTTTATGAGGATCTCCGTCGCCTGCACGCAGTCCCTGACAAGTTTCATCAGGTCAAACCGTTCAAACGATACCGCATCCCGCCCGCTCTCGATCTGGTCAAGCATCAGCAGCTGCTGCACCATCCGGTTCATCTTGGCAGCCTCATCCATGATCACTTCACAGTAGTAATTCCGGCTCTCCTCGTCATCATTCACGCAGTCCTTCAAGCCTTCCGCATATCCCTGGATCACGGCGATCGGTGTCTTCAGTTCGTGTGAGACACTGGAGATAAAATCACGGCGCATGTTCTCGATCTCGTTTTTATGTGCCAGATCCATCTGCAGTTCGTTGTTCGCCGTCTTCAGCTCGGAGATCGTCGATTCCAGGTTCTCGGACATCTTGTTTATGGATCGTCCCAAAACGCCGATCTCATCGGAGCGCTGCGTTTCCTCGTATTTTGCGTCAAAATCAAGCCTTGCCATGCGTTCCGAAATATCCGCGAGTTTCATGATGGGGCCCGTGACTTTTCCTGCAAAAAAGCTTATCAGCACGATGCCGACCGCGATCACGCAGATACCTGCGTACGCCAGAAACCGGTTTGCGATCCTGACGCTGTCCTGGATTGAAGCAAGCGGCGTGCGCATAAATATCATGTTATTGTTCCGAAGCAGCCCCCATAGTTCCATATACTCCATATGAAGATAATCGTCAAAACTGCGCTGTATATAAAGGTTCTCTCCCGCATAGAGCGTATCCGCCGTATCGGTCCCGCGGAAAAAATATCCCAAAAGACGGTCCGTCAGATTCCGGTTGTCTTTGACCGTTGAGAGGATCGTTTTCGTGTCGGAGTCAAGGATCAGGATCTCCAGGTTATCCCTGGCCGCGATCTGCTCAAACGTGACGGAAAAATCATCCGAGCGGATATCCCCTGCTGCCGCCGTCAGGTCGATCTGCGCATAAGCACTTAAGAGTGCCGTTTTCTTGCTGCTTATATAAAAATTATCAAGCAATAGCGTGTTGGCCAGAAAACAGCCCACGATCGCAAGTGCAAGCAGCACGGAAAAGATCAGTGCAAACTGGTTTTTAATGGAACGCCGGATCATGCTTTTGCCTTCCTCTTCTTCGTGATCTGTCCGTACAGTTTTTTAATGGTCAGCCCCTGCACGATGGTGGTAAAGAATACGATCGCATAGGTGCAGCCAAGTACGATATGATAATCCCCGGCAGGCATCATGGACGCCGTGCTCATGGCAAGCGCGATGCAAAGCCCGCCTTTGAGTCCGCCCCAGGTAAAGAGCAGCGTGAAATCCTTCGCCCTAAACCCGTCCGGAAGCGGTCCCATGAGAGCCGTGGAAGCAAACACACTGCCTGCACGTCCAAACGTATTACAAAGGATGGCCGTCAGGGACAGAAGGATGACTCTTGGCATCTGCAGGATCCGCATAAAGGAGAACCCGAGGATCACATAGAGGATCGAGTTCAGCAGATTGTCGATGGTCTCCCAGAAGGCGTCAAAATCACCCAGGTCCCAGCCCCCTCTTTTTTCTTCTTCCCGCTCCCGTAAAGAGGCGAATATCGATCCGCAGACAACGGATGCGATCGCGCCGGAACAGTCAAAGAGCTCACAGAGGCTGTAGGAAAGGGCCACGGTAAACAGGCTTAAGTAGATGCGCCGTTTATTATCCGTAAGATGCGTGAAAAGCACAAAACACAGCAGGGAAACAGCACCGCCGATCGCAACGGCTCCGAGGATCTCCCGGAAGAATACGGTAAAGAATCCGCTGCCGGATTGCTGCTGCGCTTTTACGAGATTCGAAAAGCAGACAAAGATTGCCACACCGACACCGTCATTTAAGAGCGACTCACCCTCCAGGACAAAACTGGTATCCTTAGGCAGTCCGAATTTGTTCAGGATACTGGTTGCAGCGATGGGGTCAGTGGGGGAAACGATGCTTCCAAACATCAGGCACATCGGCAGGGTGAAGGGCAGATCAAAGAGCCTTGCAGCTCCGTAAAAAAGCCCGCCGTAAATGACCGCACCAAGCAGCGTCGCCAGAATGGATAAAACACCGATGGGACGTGCCAGACGTTTAAAGTCCGATAAGCGCATGCGGAAAGACCCTGCAAAGAGCATAAAGCACAGCACGCCCTTCATCAGGAAATCTTCCAGATCGAATACCTGTATGTCATAGAGCAGGGTGCTGACCGTCTCATCCTTGATCAGGGCATCCGCTCCCATGATCAGGGCACCGATCACGGCGGAAAAGAGCATCAGGGCGATCTCGTAGGTCAGTTTGATCTTTTTTTCGTTGATGAAACCGATCCCCACGATCAGTCCCAGCAGGATGACTGCATACGTCAGAAAATTAGTCATGTCCTTTTCAGATAATACCTTTCTTTATAATGCGACAGCAGAATAACGCTCACGATCAGGGCCGGCAGTTCCGCTCCAAACCACGACAGCCATAATCCGTCATTGGGCAGCAGCAGCGGAAGCGTGTACATGGCGGCCACAAGGAATACCAGCGTCCGAAGGATGGAGAGGATCGCCGAAACGGTCCCGTTCCCATAGGCTGTAAACAGGCCGCAGATCAGGATATTGAATCCGGTCAAAAGGCACGCCGGGATCGCAAACTTCAAACTGACACATCCGATCTCATAGAAGATCTGCTGCTCTCCTGCGTTCTCAAAAAAGATCCCGACAAAGTTCCTGTAAAAGAGCCCCATCACAACCGTCAGCACCACGGTAAAGATGACCGTCAGCTGCATGGACAAACTGTAGATCTTTCTGCCGCGTTCATAATCCTTTGCTCCGTAATGATACGAGATCAGCGGTTCCACCGTGGATGTCATGCCCATAAAAACAGCCATGATCATAAACTGGATATACAGAAAAACAGAAACCACGCTCACGCCGGCTTCCCTGTAGAAACGATAGGCCAGATGATTCATGATCAGTGCCGTCACTCCGTTGGCAAGGTTTGAGACCATTTCGGAGGATCCGTTGTACATGGATAAAACGACACGCTTCACCATGGGTTTTGCCACGCGGAACCTGAAAGAACTGCCTTTTCCGTTCAGGTTCAGATAGAAAAAGAGCGCATAGGCAACAGGGATCGCATAACCGATCATCGTGGCCGCAGCCGCACCTTCGATCCCCATACCCAGTACCCCCATGAACACATAGTCCAATACGATATTGGTGATACCGCCAAGAACGGAAGCAACAGAGATCGCGACCACTTTCCCCTCCGCCAGGCAGAAAGGCATGACGATCGCGGCAAAAATAAGCACGGGCGTTGTGGAGATCATGATCCGGTAATAATCCATGAAATAGGCGATGTTTCCGTCTGTCGCACCAAGCAGGTGCGCAATGCCTGTCGGAAACAGGTCCCCGAACACAGCGATCAGCACACCGAGAGACAGGGCGACCATGACCAGCTGTGTAAACAGCTTATCTGCCGTCTTCTGATCGCCTTCTCCCTGCAGCGCAGCCAGTGCCACGCTGCCGCCTGCACCGATCATTAAACCGAGTCCCAGCACGAGATTCAGCACCGGGTAATAGAGGCTGATCGCCGCGACCGCATACGGTCCCACAAACTTCTCAATGAACGCCCCGTCCACCATCGAATAAAAGCCGTTGAAAAGATAAGTGATGATGGCCGGCAGCACAAAGAGAAACAAGCTTTTCAGATTAAAATCACGATCTTCCATAGTTCCTCATTCTGACACAAAATTACTGCCTAAATAGTAACACTATTCAGGCAGTAAGAAAAGTGCGTATCGGTTGTTAGTTGAACAGTTTCGGCAGAATCGTAAACTTGATCACCTGTGATCCCCCGTATTTACTTCCCGGAACACCTTTGATGGTGACGGTTCCAAAGCCCACGTTTATGTTTTCTCCATATTCAACCACATAGTCTCCGTCCTCGCCTTCCGTCAGCGCATTCACTTTATCCTTCGCGCTCTTTGTATCCGGATAGACCGTGAAGTCCGCAGGTCTGATGGCCGATCCGGTATAAGTTGCCGCACTGATCCCCACCACTTTGGCCGCAGAGATATCCGTTTCATAGATACGGAAGTGTTTCTCAAGCACATCCCCCGTAAAGCCGAGACCGGCTGTGGAGTAATTGCCCTTCCCTTCGATGATCACCGAAGGTGCCAACGCATCGTCCGCTTCCGCTTTCTCTTTATGATTCGCATAACCAAGCGTATAATCGGTTCCGCTCTTCAGCGCCTTGCCCGTCGTCTTATCAACGACGGTGACTTTCGGTTTCACTTCTTTACCCTTGTTGTATTTGCCGTCCGCCACTGTGATGGTGCAGGTCTCGTCGCTTAATTCCTTCGCCGCGATCGTAAACGCCCTGCTCTGGTTGCCCTTATAAATACCTTTTCCGACAACCTTCCATGTGGGCACTTTCTTATCTCCGGGCTTGCCTGCATTCACATTGTTGCTGCAGGAAAGGGTGTAATCCCTGTCCGGAACAAGTTCCCATTCTTCATTGCCTACCGTTGCAGTGACCGTAACTTGCGGCATGAGTTTGTTCCCGTTATAGACGAGCCCCTCCGCATGTACATCCACAAAGAAGTGAGCCGTATCCGAGAGATTCACCATACTGTCCTTGTTGTAGATCCGGAAACGGAAATCCTTCTCTCCCGCATAGTTACCAAACAGTTCCACTGTCGCTGTCTGCATCTGCAGATCCGGATCCGGTGCAAATGCTAAGATCCTGTAATCCTTATCCTTTTTCAGCGACGTCTTGCCGATCTTCACAGTCGGCTTCAGGCTTGTCTCGTCGATCTCCTTTCCGCTGTCCTTGAGATCCGCCTGAGCAACGGATAATTCATCTTCATCCACCTCCAGAGGCGCGATGGTAAACGGCAGCGATAGCGTTCCCTTGTAGTTGCCCTTGAAGGTAACGGTTGCCGTGGGCGCGATGCTCACCATCTGTCCTCTTACTTCTTTGGTCGCATCCGCAGTCGCCGCATTGGTGTTGTTCGTGTATTTGACCGAATAGTCCGATACAGGGATCCATTCTCCCGTGTCGGTATCATATGCTTCGATCTCAGGCTTTAGCGCAGCTCCGGTATATGTTTCCACATCACCGTACTTAAAGTCGATCCGGGCCTGCTCTGTATCCCCGTCCATCACCGGTTTCGGAACGATCTTGAAGGAAGCAGTCTTCCACAGTTCTCCGTAACCTTCCGTTCCGTGAACGCTGACTGTGACTTTCCCTGTTTTCATCGTATCCGCCGGATTGAACGAAACCGTATAGCACGCTTCATCCACAGGCTGAGCATCCGCATTTTTGGAAGTGTAGACATGGATCAGGTCTTCCACCTCCTGCTGTGTGAGCGCCCTTCCCTTATAGGTCACATCCGGGATCGCAGCGATCCCTGCATTCTTGAGTGCATCACTCTTTTCAATGATCTGATAGGTGATATCCGACCTTCCCGTGAAGTTCCCCATACCGGTCACGGTCACCGTGACAAGGCCCGCGACCTTCGGCTCCGTATCCCCGTTTTCATGTCTGAAGGCGAGTGTATAATCCTTGTTTTCTTTCAGTGTCACGACTTTGCCGGCCCCGTCCGTAAAGCGGATCACCGGTTTGGATTTAATGACTCTGCCGTTCTCCTGCTTATCCTCGATGGTATACGTAAATGCTTCCGCAAAACCATCTTCGGCGCTGATATTCCTTGGCGAAATGGTGAACGGGAAAGTCATGGTATTCTTATAGCGTCCCTTCCCCTTCACGGTGATGGTGGGTGCATTCTTTCCGGCATCCGATCCGGAAGCGTTGA
Source organism: Lachnospiraceae bacterium (assembly GCA_017620255.1). GTDB lineage: Bacteria > Bacillota > Clostridia > Lachnospirales > Lachnospiraceae > UBA2868. Next base: position 43,885 of record JAFZQU010000039.1, on the reverse strand, counting down.
TATTGTTCTTGTAACTCAGTGTATAATCAACATCCTTCTCCAGTTCCTGTCCCATCCAGATGATCTTAGGATCCGGCGTATGACTTGTGCCGTCATAGACAACCGATGCGATAACGGAATGCGCAAACTCCTGTCCGTCGTCATCACATGTTTCCACCTGCATGACCTTCCACCAGGCTGCTGCAACACCCATATAATTGCCCGTACCGTTGATCCGGATGAGGTATGTGCCAAAATCACCCGCAACCGTATCCGAAGTCAGGTCGATCCTGTAGTCCCTGCCCTGTATCAGCTCTACCGCACCGTCCTTTACCACCAGTTCCGGACGGTATTTCGTTCCGGCCGGGATCGCGCCGTTCACGGTGATCACGGGTTTGACGATGGAAAGCATGGTATAGGAAAGTTCTGCCCGGCCGATGGTAACGTCGATATGGGGTGTTTCGATCAGTACGATCTCCGAATGCTGCGCATCCGCCACCGGTTTATAATATACCGAATAGGTTCCCGCATCCACGGCTGTCGGAAGTGTTTCCTTATAGTCGGACTCTTTCGGTGCTTCCGCTCCCTTTCTGACAACGGCATATTTGATCTTACCGCCATCCGCAGTCCCGGCGCTCACCAGTCTCTGTGCTTCGTGGGTATAGGTGAGTCCTTCGATCGCTTTCGGTGCATGGGTAATCACAACAGGTTCCGTCTGGCTGCCTTCTGCCCCGTATACGGCAAGATCATCCGTTTCGCCGTCCGATACCGTGAAAATAAGGATCTGACCGTCATCTTCCGTGATCGTCGTGTCTCTGAATCTGTGTTCGCTTGTTACGCTCTTCACTTTACTGCGCTCATTCAGGATGCCTCCGTCCCTGCCGCAGACAACCCTGTACAGGGATCCTGCATTCCCGTCGGTAAAGCTTAAGGCCAGGTTGCCGGCAAACATGGCGAGAGACGGATTGCCCGCATTACGCGTGTTGTCGATGGCACCTTTTACGACCCAGTTTCCGCCGTCAAAGCTTCGCAGTGTCAGGCCGTCTTCCGATTCACTGATCAGGTAAGGCGCCGCATCATCGGATGCAAGGGCTGTTTCAAATCCGGTTGCGGTATATGTCTTTTCGGTAACACCGCTGCTCCACCTCTTGGCATGAAGCACTTTATCATCCGTTACATAGGATACAAACAGGGTTCCTGCTGCCGCACAGGCGGAAATATCATAAAGCGTCTCGTTCTGTGCGATCACCGTTTCGTTACTCCAACCGGAACCTGTGTATTTATATCCGCTCACATTCCATTTTTCCGCAAATACACCTTCCGCTGTCTTAAGTGCTGTCAGGTATACGGAATCGGCATCACTGACAAGCAGCAGTTTCGTTGCCACTTCCGAAGGCAGGGTTCCGAGGGTCTGTGCACTGCCTGTCCATGCGCCGCCACTGACCTTGCCGACAGAATATCTGAGCACGGAAGGCGGGCAGGTCTTCATCATATCCGCTGCCGCGATCTCCGACCATACCACAATATATTCATCTCCTATGGAGATCACATCAAATCCGGGGATCAGGCCTGCAGTTGCCGTAACGCTCACCGGTGTGTTCCAGATCTGATCCCCCGCATAGGTAGCGAGCATCAGACGGACATTTCCGCCCTTTGAACTCATATCCGTATAGACAAAGGTCCCGGCCCCGTCTTCATCCGTCGCATAACCGCCAATGGGAAGGAGTTTTTCGACAACATTCTCCGGCTGTCCGTTAAAGGTGGACGCCTCAAAATCATTCCTGCTCTTTAAGTTGTCCTCGATCTGGATCTCCGTCAGCGTAAACATGGTCTCGGTGCCGAACTGGTAACTGAAGGGGATCTCCACAAATTTGAAGTCCTTCTCACCATTAATGAGCCAGGTCTTCATCTCGATATGGGCATCCGCCTGCACCTTTCCATCGATCCGGTTCATCTTGAAGCCGTGCTCCGTGCCGATGGAGGCGCTGACTGTTACCATGTCTTCCAGTTTATCGTTGTCGCCGGTGAGTTTCAGGTTTGCCTCGGCACCCAGCGCTCCGCCGAAGGCCTTCGCATAGAATCCGATCCCTGCGCCTGCACCGAGCGTGAATTCGATCTCGTGCTGTGTCTCGTCCTCTTCCCCGTTAATGATCTTATACTTATAGGTACCGTCCGCACCGACTGCCACCTGCACCTTTGCGCCGATATCCAGAGCCCCGCTCTTTTCAAGGGATGCAAGGACAGGCCCGACGGGAAGGACTGCCGCAAAGGAGGAAAAGGCACTGACTTCGGCAACGATGTGTACCTGTCCGTTGATCCCTAAAGAGTATTCCTCCTCCGTGTTATGGTTATTCTTATCTTTGGTGTCCGCTGCGGCGAGTGTGATCGTACCACTCGGCATATGATCCTCGTCAAATTCCACCTTGACGGGAAGCGCTTCGAATGCCGACGGCAGATAGTCGAGGGCATCCATGTCTTTCCCTTCAACCGTGACATGGAAGCTGTTCGTCACTTTCCGCTCTTCTCCGTCAACCCCCATCTTCCAGCCGCCTTTGGCCATGATCCCAAGGGTACTGGGCAGGATCGCCATGTATGATTTTTCCGCATCGGAAACAGACTTCTTGCCTTGCAGAAGCTGCATTTCCACGGTGTAATCGTAGCTTAAGAAGCCGTCTTCCTCTTCAATGCCTGCTTCAAACGAAGGAAGCGGAATGATGGAACCGGTAGGCTCGGTCAGTTCTTCCAGTTTTTCCACCGCCGGGCCCCCGAGGGCCTGCGCATTGGCAAGGAGCGTGATATTGTTCAGCATCGCGGCTTTGTCGCCATCCAGTCTGATCCCTACCAGCTGGTCGTCCGCTTCTTCTCCCGAGTAATCAAACTCATAGATCTGCATCGCGTGATTGGATGTCACGGCCAGCAGGCAGGGTTCAAACCCGTCAGGCGGAAGTTCCCACAGCGGGAGGGTTTTTTCGATCTCATATACATTCCGGTCATAATCATCCTTCTCGGGAACAAACGGTTCGTCACCCGAAAAACGCCTGTAATAAACATTGCCGAGTTCGCCCTTTTCCAGTTTTGCCCCCCATTCCCAGGCCAGGGAAGGATTGTAATGATCCTCGTCCATGGCCGGGGTGACAAGCGCTTCCGGCACATCCCCAAAGTCAGGGTTCCTGAATGTTCTCTTATCGATCAAGAGCACCTCCAGCAACGAATCCAACGGAGCCGTCTTGATCTTTGCATTTACGGTATAGTAGAGCGGCTTGTCCTTTGCGTTCGTGATCGCCGTATCTATGAGGAAATCAATGGAATTGCTGCTGCCGCTGAAATTGACCCCCGGAAGGAACGCGCCCTTTCGGTTGATGCTGACCGCCTCTTCGTCAAATACCGGTTGCTCATCTCTTGTCAAAACATCATTCTTCACCTCATCCGAGCGCACTTCTTCCGCTGTAAGCTTGATGTTGTGGAAGGAATATCCGGGACAGGTGACATGCACATCATAATCCTGATATGTCAGACAGTCGTATGCCGTCGCTTTTCCATCCGGGCCCGTAAACAACGTGATCGGCTGTCCCACAGATTTACCGGTAAGTGTGATCGACGCATTTGCCACCGGATTACCGGCGTCGTCTTTTATCACAAATTCCCCGGAATACGGCTTCCTTGTAAACGGTACATAAAATGTCTCTGTCTTTGTCCCGTCATCATATGAACTTAGCGTCTGTGTATGATCAAGGCATTCCCACTCATATTCATCACCCGGCACAGTCACTTCCGTAACACTGCCGAAGCATGTCTGTTCGGGCGTCGGTGATGCGGAGCTGAAATTCTTGTTTGCATAAGTGACGGTCACTTCAACGTCATCAAGAACATTTGACGGGTTGCCTTTTTCTACAGCTTTTACAGCGATCGTACGCGGATTTAACAGGTGTGTGACCTGTTCTTTGGTCAATATGCTAACGTTGGATGAACTCTGATCCGGATGCAGGAAATTGACATCGCAGTATATTGCGCCTTTATTTCTGTTATCGAGCGTTACAGAGAACCAGAGATCGGAATTGTACAGATCTTCATGGATTTCCCTGTCGCGGATATAATTCAGATTACCGAGAAATACAAATCCTCTGCCTTTCGGAGCGCAAAAATACAGCGTGACCGTTCCGTCCGGCAACGGTTTGTTACGATTGGTTACTTTATACTGATAATAAAACAGTCTGTCCGGGATCTTGCTGGTGGAATAGCCTACAAGATATTTTTCAAACAGGTAATTCCAGCCATAATCATAGTTTTCATCCCAGTAAGGCTCTTTGGCCACAAATTCATATCGGCAGCCCGGCTTCGGGAACCCCCTGGCTTCTTTTTCGTTCTCCCACTGCTCATGCTGGGCCACATAAGCCTGATATGCCGCATTACGCGCGTTTTTTATCTGTTCCTGTGTAGCATCATCCGGAAGTGCATCCAAATACTGGCGTTCTATCTCCATTTGATCCGGCTCATCCGGATAAACTCCGTCCGCCAGGTTGCCGATCGTTCCATCGGCATTCCTGTAGAGAAGATCGCTCCCCTCCCCGCCATGCTCGGCAACATTTCTTTCATAATCCGACTGTTCGGTCCCCCCGTCACCAAAACCGCCGTAATATTCTGCGTTATAAAACTTAAACTGTATACTGTCGTGGATATCCCTAAAGGTCCGGCGTCCGTCTTTGGCATCGATATGCAGGCCGGAATTCTTCGTCGACAGCGGCCAGGGATTCCCGTTTTCTGCATAATCCTCCGGGAATGAGTATGGCAACTTACCGGGGGAGGGGAAATCAAAGAATTTGATATTTCCACCCCAGGATACAGAGCTTTCCAGTTCGGAGAAGGCATCCGATATCGTATAATCCAGTCCGTAATCACCGGGAGAGAGTTCATGAAATACATACGGGAAGGTCTTTCCGGTCATCTCAACCGTCTTTTCCGCATCTCCCGTAAGTTTGATAATGGCTCCCCTGGTATCGGGATGATAATTCATGTATTCATATGTGTTTTCGTAATAATCATAATTATACCGTACCGTCGTCCGGTCGTCTTGCGTGGCCTCTTCAGCCATTTCGCGACCGATCATCAGATTATACCAAGTCAAATTGTCATAAATGACGGTGCTGCCGGGAGAACCTGCGGAGTAGTTGATCTTCTTCTCCATGATCTCAAGGTCTGCAACAACCGTGCCGGAAGACAAACTCATGCCGCCGATATCGCCGTATGCAAGGCTTTCATCGCCTGTCATCCAGGCAACGGCCGAAGCCTTTGTGCCCGTCCACTTTCCGGTGCAGGGCCATCCCCATGGACCCTGATAGCCGTCTGAGTTGCCCTCATGATAGATCAGTTTTCCGCCAAAGTATCCGTCATACGTGCTCTCCATTTCCACGCCATACAGGCCCGGTGCCATGGTGATCGCATAATGTCCGCCGTCATCCGTTGTGATCTCATATCCTTCCGTATTGGCACCGCTCTGCGGATAGTAGGCAGAGGGTTTGATGATGAGTTTTGCGTTTTTCAACGGTTCACTTGAGATCTCGCCCTTCTCATCCATGTCTGTTTTGTAAAGAATTCCGGAAAAGCTCACCGGGGCGGGATCCATCTCAATGGTTGCGTTTGCGCGCATGCCAAGGGCCACGGATCCGGTTCCCGTTCCGTGAAAATCAACATCGAAATGTTTTCTGCCGAAGCGGCTGAAATCACCGTCATTGGGGTCGCCGAAGATTTCCTTCTGATCGGCTCCGGATTTTATGTCAACCACTCGCATGACTCTGCCGTTGGCACTCAGGTTGTAATTACCGGGGAACAGCCCTGTAAACAGAACCTTTCCGGCAGCGTCCGGTTTACTGCTCCGCACGATCCCTTCTGTCATGGTTCCGGTAACACCGGCCAGGGTCACATCGGGCAGCGTGTTTTTATTCTCTTCCGTCCGTTTGAAAAGATCCGGATCGTTATAGACGGATGTCAGATTCACTGACAGGGAGGATTCTATAAACGGAAGCGTCAGTGTTACTTCCTTCTCGGAAAGCTTTCCGGCGCCATCCGAAGTGACAGTTACTTCATCCTCTTCATAAGCAAAATCGGAACTGGAGATCTTCCACGTGATGGGAACCAGTTTCTCAACCGTTACGGATCCGTCATTCAAGGTGTGAGCGGGAATATGGATCAGTTCGTTATCCTCATCCGCCGGATCCACGCCGATCAGGGTGACTTCTTTGCCGGAAAGCGGCACATTTGCTTTGTTGGACTTCGGATCGAAGGATCCGATCACATTGATCTTCAGCGACTGGTAATTCGGCTTCAGGGCGCAGTTCAACTGATGATCGCCCGCAATTTGCTTCTTCGCCGACACGTAGCTTTCCCAACCGGGACGACCGGCTTCATTGATGTGGAAGGTGTACCAGCCGGCAGGAATTCCCGTAAAGGTAGCCTGTCCGCCGTTTGCCGTATAGGCACTGTAGGTGCCCAGGTCCCCGTCGCCGACAGCCTTGATCTCCACGCCGTCCAGCATGATGCCGGAATAGACGCAACTGATGGTCGCATAGATGTTAGCGGTGTCCACTCCGCCTCCTCCACCGCCTTCTTTGCGTGTAAGCGCCGCATCATAGCCCGTGGATACCGTACCCACGGTAAAATCCGCTTTGGATTTATCGTTATAACCAAACGCAGAAGCAGTGATCGTATAGGTTCCGGCAGGCACGCCCTGGATCCGGTAATAGCCGAATTCATCCGTGATGGCGTTCCGTCCGCCGGACAGTTTTACAGTGGCGTTCCTGATCCCGTCTCCGGACTCCTCATCCGTGATCCGCCCGGATACGGATACATCCGAAACCGGAAGATCCCACTTCGCATAAAGTGTCATGTTGGAGGCTACTTCGGTATCAAAATTCCATTGTTCCGTACAGCCGGCATCCGTGAACCAGCCGGCGAAAGAATACCCCTTTCTGACCGTTACGGGCTCACTCAGTGTCTCGCCGCCCTCCACCGTCTGCGGGTATACATAGGAGCCGCCGTTTGTGTTAAAACGGACTGTAAACTCCTGTCCTTTCCATTTCGCGGTAAGCGTGGTATTTGCCGTGATCGGTGTGTTAAAATCATAGGCTACCGACGGATTGTCCTTATACCAGTAGAGGAAAGTTGCATCCTCAGATGGGGCGGGAGGATTCGAAGGCTTTGTGACCTTCTGCCCGCTCTCGATACTGACACTCTGATACACCGTTCCGTGGGACTTAAAGGTAACCAGATAATAGGTGGCCTGTGCCTCTGCAACCCCGGCATCTGCAAGGTTCGGGAAACCGTCATTTTCGTTCTCATCAATACTCCAGGTAAGAGGATTGCTAAGGCCAACCGTACTCGTTGCCTTCGAATTGAGAGTGGCGGCAAAAGAAACTTCTTTCATCTGCACTTCCGTCATCTCAACCGGCTCATCCGTAAGGGTTCCGTAATATGTGTATTTCGGAGACTTCAGCACATAATTGCCGTCCTCTTCCGCTTTAAAATTCGTTTCGATCCAGCAGGTACACCTGCGGCTTGATATAGCACCGGAAAAGCCGAGTGCTCCGCCAAGATCTGCCCTTACGATGGAGTTTTTGAGGGCGCACTGTTTGCCTGTGGCAAAGGGGGCACCTGCCCCCACCCTTCCAAGATCCATGCCCTCCGGAAGACTCAGCGTCATATTGCTTACACAGTTTAGGATCGTAGAATCGCTGGTTTGGGCAATGGTACCGGCAATACCGCCAAATGAGTAATAATGATCACTGGGAGATTCCAGTGCCACAAGGGATACGTTCACGCGGCAGGCTTCCGCCGTTCCCTGCTGGATGTCACCTACAAGTCCGCCGGAGCTTGCATTTCTCTTCTTTGTGGCTATCTCACCTGTTTGTCCGACAGTACCGGCATTACCGACCGTACCTGAAACGTCACAGTTTTTTACAATGGCATTTGCTCCGCTGACACGACCGGCAACAAGCCCTGCATCTGCCAAATAATTCCCACTGGGCGGTTGTGCGTAAACTGCCGAATCCGTGATCCTTACGTTTCTGACGGAACCTGCCACATAACCGAACAGACCGGCATCGGTGCCTTCGTACGGACTGGCCTGCGTTCCCACATACATGCCTCTGATGGTATGTCCGTTTCCGTCAAATACCGCGCAAAACTTATTGGCGAACAATTTACCGATGGGAGTCCAGTAATGCGCAGAAAGATCGATATCATCCCCCAGTTTGAAAGTGATCCCGCCCTGGTTGACCGGATTGTCTGCCGCAGCTGTTCCATTGATAACATTTGCAAGCCACGCGAGCTCTGCGGCCGTGGAGATCATGTAGACATCCCCCTCCGGTTCCACAGCATCCGCCGCATAGTTTGTCCAGTCTCCGCTCGTCTCTACAGGATCTGCATATACCTGCAGGGCACTCAGGGCAGATTCCGGGATCAGTCCCGTCACCATAACAAGGGTGAGTACCATACTTGTGATCGCTTTTGACATCCGTTTCAGTTTGCGCATATTGTGCTCCTTTCGATCTTCAGCTTTCTTCTATGTAAAACGGTATATTGTCTTTTATTACAAATAAAAAAACAATGGAAGAGTGACTTCCATTGTAATATGTGACAGAATGCAAAACAACCGCTTTGGTCTATTCGGTCCAATATGAGGGTTAAGTGGCCGTAAATTGCATTTACAGCTGCGGATACACCGCGATCTCCGGGCAGATGGTGGCCTGATAGGTGCCACCCATCTCTTCATCCGTTTCTTCACCGAAATCGCCGAAGAATGCACCCTGATCGATCTTCCAGGTGCGGTGTTTATAGTCGATCCCGCCGTTCTCATCCGTTAGCGAGTAGTTGATATGGATCACGCCGTTGCCGCGGTACAGGATATTCTGCAGCCTGTCATCCGGTCCGAGGCACTGGGCCACGATATCCGTGCCGGCAAGCTCCTTCGCCATATCCTTTGTGATCTCGGCACCCGCGTATTCATACACCTTCTCCGCCGCCGGATCATAGTAGAAATAATAATCCTTCCAGGTGTGTCCGATCATATCCCCCAGTTCCGGATCATAGTGGGCATCATATCTGTCGAAGGTCACGGTAAAATCATTCGAGCCCTCTTCCCTGTTAATCTTTCCGAGTCCCGAAAACGGTGTCTCGATTGCCTTCCCGTTATCCACATAATATGCAAACGTGATGATCGCCGTCGCATAGGCTTCTTCAAACAGAATATACTTCCTGCTGCCAAAATCCATGATCCGGTCTGTTGCAACCAGCCCCATGCCCTGGCCTTCCGTCAGTTTTTCGCAGTTATCCCCCTGTATGTACCAGAGATCGCCCGTCACAAGCCCGTAATCCGTGAAATCATATTCAGGCTCCGAGCCGACAAGGGAGAACGCCTCATATATCCCGTCTTCGTCAAAATCATCCACATGGAAGATCCGGATCTCATCCTCACCGATCCCGGCCTTCGCTACCAGAACTTCCTTCAGGGCGGCCTCTGCTTCCTGCGGATCCATCTTCTCTACCGGTTCCGCTTCTGCCGAAGCTTCCGTATCTTCTGAAGGATCATCTGCAGTCTCGTCCGTTTCAGGTTCCCGCCAGGTGTCTTCCGTATCCTGCGCTGTCTCCTGCGCAGTCTCTGTGTCCGCGTATTTATCCGCAAGACCTGACACCAGATCACTCGTCTTCCCACAGCCTGTCAGCAGCAGGGCTGCCAGAAAGCATACACCGATCTTATAAAGGTCAACTTTTGATTTTTCCATCTTCTCAATCTCTTTCCTGTTATTATACCGTCCGCTACACCGTAAAACCGATCGGACGCGTCTTCTTCGGTACCATGGAAGCGATGTCCGCTCTCTCTGCCGCTGCCTTGAAATCGCTTTCACGGATGATCAGCTTGTCGTCATCGCTCAGGTCATAGCGCATGGCAGCCTCGCCCCAGACGCTTTCAAAAAGATTCCTTACGAATCTCGCATTACTGAATTCCTTGCTCTCAAGGACATCATCACTTAAGGATGTAAAGAACGTGTGCACGCATTCCTTAAGGCCTTTTTCATATTCGAACTTCCCGTCCATCATCTTGAAGAAGATCTCTTCGAGCTGTTCCCTGGTGTAGTTGGGAAAATCAATATAGATCGGGATCCTGCTCTTAAGACCCGGATTGCCGCCGAGCATGACGTTCATTTCATCCGTGTAGCCGGCAAAGATCACGCACATGTCATCCCTGTGATTTTCCATCTCCGCGACCAGTGCCGCGAGCGCCTCGCGTCCGTAATCGCGCACGCTGGATTCCTCGCCGCGATACAGTTCATAAGCCTCATCGATGAACAGGACGGAACCGTAGGCGTCCCTGCAGTATTTCGTGGTAATGGGCGTTGTCTCACCGACGTATCTGCCGCACAGATCCCTGCCCTTGATCTCAAAACAGTGACCTTTTTTCAGGATCCCCGCCTGCTTCATCTTGGCTGCAACGATCCTTGCGATCGTGGTCTTGCCGGTACCGGGATTGCCACGGAACATCATATGGATCGCAGGTCTTTCCGCACTGCTTCCCTTTTTCTGCAGCTGTTGCTGGATCTTGACCTGGTTGATGGCCTTGTCGATCTGCTTGAGGATCTCTTCCACGCCGACCATGTTTTTGGCCGTCTGCTCGTGGTCAAGGACCTGCTCTTCCACGTTGATATATTTCTTCAGGTCCTCGGCACTGATGCGTTTGTTCAGGTTCTTCCCGTCCGTACCGTCTTTGAGTTTCTTATAGAACACGCTGTCCAACAGTTTGTTGAGCGTCTTGAATCCGTAGAAACGTCCGTCGTTCTTTTCGGATATGATCCCCTGCTCCAGGTACTCGTCGCATCCTTCTTCAAATGCAAACCCGTCCGTTTTGGCACGCTTATGCAGATAATCGAGCATGCACGCCATGGATACCGGGGGAACCGTGATCTTGTCCGTTGCCAGCACATCGGAAATGGACGCCTCGATCTGTGCGACCACATGCGGTTCCATATAAGGGAGCCTGAAGACCACCAGGACGGAATCACAGTTTTGTTCGATGCACCTTAAAAGTCCTTTAAAATCAGGCGAATTTACCTCTCCGCTGACCTCGCTGATATCAATGGCAAGGATGGAGTAGGCCTTCTTTTTATCCGTTATATCCCCGTAATCCATGACCAGTTTTTCAATCCCGGGGATCATGGTATCTCCGACATGTTCGGGTTCTCCGGATACGGCTCTGATCTCTTTGATGATACTCTTTTCGCCTTTGCCGCCGATCAGATCGTAAGATTTATAGATCTGTTCCATGCGTTTTAAGAAACTGCTGAACCCGTACCCGTCATCAATGGCTACGATGATGGACTGCTTCCAGAGGATCTCCTCGTTACCGGCCTCGACAAACTTGGGAACAATGTTTTCGAGTTCCTTCAGATAGGCATTGAGCTTTTCGGAAAAGATCTCGATCTCGGGCGGCTTTTCCGCCTCCGGTTTCCCGTTCTCTTTTTCTTTCTTTTCCGTACTTTCTGCTTTCCTGTTCTTTCGCTCCGCCTGCGCGGTATCGTGCTGCTCTTTTTGTGCTTTCGGAGCAGCTTCACGTTTTGTCTCTGTCTGATCCTGCAGCGTTCTGCCGTATTCAGACACATTCTTCAGTTCCATACCGACCTTGAACACCTTCAGTTCCTCGGCGTCAATCGCTGAAACCACATCCGATACGATCTTCTTGACCGGTGTCTTCTCATCATATGTATCTGCGGCTTTTTGAAAAGCACTGCCCTTTTCCTGTCCTGCAACATAAGGCAGGATCTGCTCCATCCCGTTCTTGATCAGTTCCGCATCCAGATCTCTTTCCTTCAGTTCTGCCCTGAGTTCTTCGACGCACTTGCGCACGTCATCCGGATCGTCGACTTTCACATCCTTCAGGAGATATCCGAGCGCCATGTCACTTAAGGAACTCAGTTTTGCAAGACCGTACAGCACCTCTTCCGGCGAGGCCGCCTCCTCGTTCCTGCAGTAATGCAAAGCCAGTCTGTATATCTGGTTTTTGATCGTTTCCATCATCCTTCTCCTTAGTACCTTTATAGCAAACGACAAAGAATACCTCTTTGCCGTTCGCTTCATATCCATTATGGAATTATGCTGACTGGCCTTATGCCCACAGTGCTTTCATGAACATGGGATATGCTTCGTCAATGATCCCGCACATCCGTACAACGATCTCATAGCATTCTTCCGCGCAGCTTTCGAGATCGATCACCGCATCTGCCTTCGCCGCCACATAACCGTCTTCCTCGTCCCATGTGAATTTGATCCAGCGGAACGTGTTATTGCAGTCATTGCAGAGTTTGTAGATCAAATCCGTTTTGTCAGCAGGGATCTTCACGAAATCCCTTCCTTCAAAATGAACGCTCTTGTTGTCTTCATCAAAGAAAACGAACACATCCGTCCTTGTATTGTCAAGGTTGAAGCCGAGCCTTATCACGCTCTCATCTTCATCGAGAAACTGCAGATTAAAGTCTCTTGATTCCATCAGCGCCTGAAACGCTTTAGCCGCCTCTACTGCCATGTTGTAACCCTCCTGTTTTTGTTTGTTGAATGCTCTTCCATTATACAATAACGGGGATAGTTGGGCAACGGAAAAATCATGACGCGGTGCCGAAGATCTCTTCCAGAAGCGCCTCATATTCTTCCATCGTGATCTTCTTACCCCGGAAGGTAAAATCACTGTTCTCATCGTATGTATCGTCCGGGTTGTCCCAATATTCCGCGTTCAGTTCAAATGAATCGACGATATTCTCATGCCCGTCGTATTTGGTGAAGTAATACATTCTCCGCCCCTGGTGCATGGTATCTCTGTGCACGATCCAGGTTGCGCCCTCGAACTCCACATAGGAGACCACTTCAGAAGTGCCGAAGCCGCAGGTGAGTTCATACACGGCACCGTTTAAGGCATCCAGATAGATCCCGCCGTACGGGCCGCTCAATATCAGTTCATCTTCGCCGTCATTGTCCAGATCCGCACATCCGCCAAAGCGGTAGCTCTCCCAGATATTCCCGTACATGAACAGGTCATCGACCATATAGGATTTATCATCATGCTTCGCAGGGATCTTCCCGCCGGCAAAATCCAGCAGCAGCGCAGCAGCTTTCTTATCACTGCTCCCTGCTCCGTCTGTGGATTCATCCGCATGCTGCAAAGCGTCCGTATCCGCACCAAGTCCCACAAGTTCCTCCGTAATCTCAGCATATGTCAGATACGGTCTGACCTCGGTTTCTCTCTCCTCTATCTCTCCGTCCTTCCATGCAAATGTGAGGATATGCATGCCGTCATATTCCACGCGTGTGAACGGATTCAGCGCCGAAATCTTCTCCCAGATCTTTCCGTAATACTCTTCCCGGGAAGTGTTGTCATAGTCAACGGAATAATACGGTTCCCATACGTCATCATCATAGACACCGTCCCCGTTTGCATCCACCGGCGCTTTCCCCTGCTCCAGAGTCAGCAGTTCCTTTATCTCCCCGTTTTCTATCTCTTCCAGACGCTCAAACAGTACATCATTTCCGCCGCCGGTATAGATCAGGTTGTTTCCTTCAGAATATTCCAGATGACACCTGAACCTTCCTGCCAGGTTGCTTTCCAGTAAACGAAGCTCGTCCCCGTAAACCGTATAAAGGAACACGGTATCATAGAAACTTACGCCTTCCGAACATACTGCCAGCAGTTCCGGCACCTCATCCCCATCCACGTCGGTCAGCACAAACCGGTCCGCTTTTCCATCCCTATACAGGTTATCCGCCTCATCCAGATAGATCTGCGCATAAGGGTATACGATTTTCTCATCTTCCGTTTCTACGGCTGCTTCTGCCGTCCCGGTCTCTTCTTCAGTCACTCCCGGTACAACCGCTTCAGTGACGTTTTCAACCAACCCCTGCGCCTTCGCACCCGGTCCGGCCTGCATTTGCCCGCATGCCGTAAGGCACAGCAAAAGCACCGGAAGCGCCATGATGATTTTTTGCTTTTTTCCTTCTGTCATCCATCCACCTCTGTTTTCTGTAGTTCTTTCGCTTTTTCTATCTGATAAGATCCTCCGGGCTGCATTCCAATGCATGTGAGAGGGAAAGTACGTAGGATACATTCGCTTTGTCTAATGATTTTGTTCCCTGTTCATAGTGTTGCAATGTCTTAAGCGGGATTCCTGTCATTTTCGCCAGTTCACTCTGACTGTAGCCTCTCATTTCCCTGCTTTTTTTTACATATGTCTCAAGCCTTGCCTTCCGCCTGAGTTCCTCTATCCTGTCAACAAAGTGCATAACATCCATTTCATGATACTTATCATACATGGCGACGATATCTGATACCGGAACGTCCTCATGAAGTCGTCTGAAAGTACAGGCGCTGTACCACTGATAAAAAGCTATTGCCCAACCGGCCCAGTATTCCCTGCTCCTGCCGTCTCCATACTTCCTGTCTATATATTCATACACGCCCGAATTCTTCTCCACAACAAGAAGAGCCAGTTCGATTCCGGATTTCCCTGACACGATAAACGGGTCGCCTTCCTCAAACTTTCCGGCCAGATCACTGTTGGCAAACATCATATAAAACTTCTCAAACGGAATCTCCAGGCTGTTAGTCGCATAATCAAAACAGTTTGCCAACGTCCTCCGTGCATCGGACAAATACAGTTCATTGTAAGCGCGGATCATCCGGTCCCACCTCCTCATCGATAATGTGCATCATATACAGTTCCCCACGCCTGTAGTCAGTTTTGTTCATCTTCCTGTATGCTTCTCTGGCAGCCGAATCCCTGAACTTCTTCTGTAAATACCATTCGGACGCACACACACTCTCGCTTGACACAAACGAAAGAGCGCCAAAGGCCTTACGGCTTCTTATCATGATCTGTTGCCCTAATTGTCCCAACTTCAAGGCCTTCGCAAGTTGTGGCACAGACATCTGCCCATTCACAAAATTCTGTGCATAGGAAAAATAACTGTCATCCGCTCTATATCCTTTTACAGCATCCACTCCGGACATATCGAGTGAATAACGCGAACACAGATAGTGATACGCTTCCGTTGCCAGAGGGGATTCCAGTTCGATTCTTCTGTTCTGCAGCAACAAAGTGATCCAGTGCAGAATACAGTAATCATCTGAATTCAGGTCAAGCAGATTCAGCCCAGTAAAATCAATCTCATAACAGTTAACATACCCATCCCGTTCCTTATCGACAGCCCACTCTCTGGCCCGATCGATATCCTCCGTGCAGTAAAATCCTCTGCCGTAATCGTTATACGGCTTGCCGGTCCCGTATGACGGTTTCCTTACAATAACAGCGGATCCATGATATAATCGCATAAAGTATCCCCCTGTAATGTTATTTATATTATACCACTACAGGGGGATATTTCAACTGTCTTCAGCGTCTCGAATTTATAGCCTATACCGCGTGGATCGTCCTGATTCCCTCCTTTTTCCCGTCCGGATAATATATAGATGCATACCTCCAGACCCCGGGGCAATCCCTCTTCATAAGGCAGTCCCTGCATTCTTCATAGAATAATCCGCAGTCCCCGTCCATATCAGAAATCTGCCAAACCTTCCCCGCATTTTCATCAGGTGCTGCATAGCTTGCTGTTCCGTTTCTCGAAGAGGAAGCGAAAAATCTCCAATAAAGAGGGTCTGTGCTGCATAATGGAAAATCGGACACGGCCACATGACGGAATACACCGTATTCCTTTCGGTAAAAATCGATCCTGTCGAGCGCCTTTTCAAGCATGATCCCCATTTCACGGAATCCCGCATGAATCTGATCCGCCTGTTCTTTTTTTAGCCCACAGTAATCCATTCCGGTAAATTCCATCGCTGTTTTTCCTCCGAATGTCTCAAATATAAAATCAACAAAGTCCGGAAGATCTTTATGGTTCCTGCTGCATAAAATATGTTTTACGGTCACCGGGATGTTTTCTTCCACCAGGTTTTTAAGTCCCTGTATCGTCCTTTCGAAGCTTCCCTTTGTTCCGTTTAGTTCTTCATGGACAGCGGGAATGTAACTGTGAAGGGCTGTCACCACTTCAATCCTGCCACGGCCGGGTTCTCCGAAAAAGTCTCTTATCCTTTCCCTGTGAAAGAAGTTTTCACCGTTGGAAAGAATGCAGATTTCAAGGCCTTTATCAAGGCAGAATGAGATCAGTTCCGGAAAACCGGGATGAAGCGTCGGCTCTCCTCCCGATATCGTAATACTTTCGACGTGCTGCTCCCTCACAGCAAGATCGACTGCCTCTTCCAGCTCGTCGAGGGATGCCTTCTTTACTCTTCTTTCTTTTTTCCCACAAGGACAGAAAAAGCAGTTATGATTACAGTTATAACCAACTGCAAGATACATTGTTCTCATAGTTCTCTCCAAATGAACAAAATGCAAAATCTCTTACATCATGGAGGATGCGAACTCCGGCTCATCCAGAATGAGTTCCACGATGCGTGGATATAATTCCTTATTGAATCTGCAGGTCACAGGATCCACGGGCCGGACCGAACCCAGTTTAAAATATGCAGCCGAGCGACAGCCGCCCCGACAGTAATACCACCAGGGGCAATCCCGGCATTCGGCATTATCCCTCTCCGCGAAATACCCTTCTTTTTTATTTGACGCATCTTCGACCATTTTATCAAAGTCCGCGTCTTTATCCACCGGGATGTCTCCTATCACAAATTCCTCAACATCAGTCAGTTCACAGGGATAGACCTTTCCATCCGCGTCTACGGATATCATCCTGTAACCTCCCTGGCAGCCTCTTGCGTCACAAATATTATCGTTTGCTCTTATGAGAAGATTCCTTATCTTCTGCCGGATATTGCTTTCGGAAACGGAATACCCCTCATCATACAGTTCCTTGATCTTCCTGATTAGCCTGTCAAGATATTCTCCTATCCTGTCCTCGCTGATCGAAAAGGTGCGGTTTTCTCCGATCTCCCGCATAATATTGAACTTCAGATGCAGGATTTTAAGCTCTTTTACCATATGATCAAGGATATCCTCTATCCTATCAAGCGTATGGGAGGTCACAACCGTGATGGTCCCGAAATCCTCCACCCCGGCATCTTTAAGGGCTTTTATCCCGCGCAATACACTATTGTATGAATCCGTTCCGTCAGCAAATGGACGTTGCCGATTTTGGATGAATGCATCCCCGTCTATGCTGATTCCGACACGGATGTCATTTTCCTTGAGCATTACGGCAATCTCATCCGTGATCAGTGTTCCGTTAGTCTCGATGCTTAAGTCAACCGTGACTTTACGCTCATTGAATATCTGCTTTATTCTTTTTATCCTGTCAGCCCGAAGAAGCGGTTCTCCACCCCATACCTGAACGCCGATCATTTGACCGGAATTCCTCAATGCATGGTCCGAAATGCTGTTTACGATCCGATCCAGCATCTCATCGGTCATCTGATGACTGCTCCTGCTTAATTCCCTAAAGCAGTAGACACAGTTCAGGTTACAGCTTTTTGTGATATCAATGAGGAAAAAAGAAGGATTCGCCTCGAGCGCCTCTTCCCTTACAGGCCTGGCACCTTCATATTCTGCCATGGCACGCTGCGTAAGGACAAAAGCAAGATCATCGGATATCTTCCCTTCTGCCAGGTCATCCGCGACTTTCTTTTCCACACATAAGGTGGTGCCGGAAGAAGGATTTATGATCATGCATCCTTTTTCTGCATAAAAAACAGAAAGATCAGCAATATGAAGATCCCCCAGATCTTTTTTTACTGTTCTTTCTTCCCTGATCATTCAATGATCCCCGCTCTCATGCACTCTCCAATAAGATCGTCCGCTTCCCCTGATGACAGAGCCGAAGATAAAACCTCTCTTAAGCCGTCCCGGGTAATGCCTTTGGAAAGCCGCTTAATAAGTTCCTCGGAAAAAGTTCTTTTACAGTGAAGTTTCAGCGTAAGATCAAAGACCGATTGCCAGATACAAAGGCATCCGCCATCATAATTAATGACACAGTAAGGCGACAAGAATAAAAGATTCTTCTGATCATAAGCATACTTTCTTATCCGGAAACGCTCACTCATCACTGCTCCCTTCAATTGTGAGTAAATGATACAGATCTCCTATGGTGCGCACTTTACCCAAAAGCACGGGATCAAGATCTCTTCCGCATTTCACCTCAAGATCTCTGAAAAGGATGATGAGAGAAAAGGAATCCATCATCAGATCTTCCTTTAATTTTACGTCCGCATCAAGGGTTACACCGGTCGGTTTTTTGATATGTTCTTCGACCACCCTTGTCAGTTCATCCATTGTCATCTTTCATTCTTCCTTTCGGCACTCCAGAAGGGATCGGCGTATTTCTCCATATATTCATCCCTCGACATGGAAAAGAGGATGAGATCGTAGTATTTATCCTGGAAATACCGGTATTCCGGATTTCTTCCGTATTCCGTAAGACCGGCGGAGCGGATCGTATTGAGGCTTGCCTCATTGTATTCATATGCTTCGCAA
Source organism: Lachnospiraceae bacterium (assembly GCA_017620255.1). Classification (GTDB taxonomy): domain Bacteria; phylum Bacillota; class Clostridia; order Lachnospirales; family Lachnospiraceae; genus UBA2868. The sequence continues at coordinate 25,397 of JAFZQU010000039.1, read as the reverse complement.
TAGATCCTTCTGATTGGATGATAGCGGAAAAACTCATCAATATACTTCATCGTGGCCAGAGCACCGATCCCGCTCCCCTGCCATTCATCACAGATATAAGTTGTAAGGGAACAGTTCCTGTTGATGGAATTATAATTACAGCCGCAGACATATCCGACAATCTTTTCATCCATCTCAATGAGATAAAAATTGTAATAATACCCGCGAAGCTGCCGGTCTACCCATTCCCCGAACTCTTGCACACTGTTGATGTTGTTGTGTCCGAGAAAAAGATACTGCTGCTCGGAATTCATCATGATATTATGCAGAATATCCATATGTTTTCTGCTGTCATATCTTACAAATCTCATCTCTCCCATATGATCCTCACTCCCTTATCATCTTTCCAAGGCGGTTTCTGGGCAATGCCGAATCCGTATACTCTGTTTCATACGGAAATACACGAAACTCCTTCATGATACGATCGACCTCTTCTCTGTTTATGCCGGCTTCGTTTTCAGTATGAATGATGAGCTTCGGATGATCCCCGATCCTATCCGTGACTTTTGCCACTCTGCTTTCCAAAATAAAAGGAAGCAGATTTATCTTCTCTTCCGCTCTTTCAGGAAAACACTTTACCCCATTCGAAAAAACAAGAAGACTGTTTACCCTGCCCGAGACGGTAAGATATCCTTCTTCATCTATGCTGCCGATATCCCCGGTATGAAACCATCCGTCCCTTATCCTTTCCTTCGTCGCCGCCTCATCAATATAACCGAGCATCACGCAGTCGCCGCGAAGAAGGATCTCGTTTCCATCGGAAAGACGGATCTCCCAGCAGTCAAGAAGCACCCCTGACGTTCCCCTGACAAGCTTTCCTTCCGGCATCACGCTGATGCAGGGGGAACACTCCGTCATCCCATAGGCCGTAAGCGGTTTTATCCCGTATCCGAGAAGTCTGTCAGATGTCTTTTCGTTAAGATGAGCCCCGGCACACATAACGCGCCTTAAGCATCCTCCCGTCACAGCGCTGACATCTCCTTCTTTCCCGATCAGTTCACAGAGCATATCTGCCATGGCCGGGGGCATATTTATGATCTCCGGCTTAAAATCTCTCATCGCCTTCAGGACCCCGGCGCCGGACACGGGCAGACAGATCGCTGCTCCACAGCAGGCCGCCATAAAAAGATCACCCATGAGCCCAAACATATGCCAATAAGGAAGAACATGCAGAAGCCTCTCCCCCGGACTGAAGTAATAGAACTTAAGGATTGAATAAAGATTCTTTAAAACATTGCGCTCACTTAAGACGATCCCATCCGTTTTTCCCGTTGTACCGGAACTTAATACAACAATACGCGGAGCATCCGGATCCGTTATAACGGGTTCTTCCGCTATTTCCACAAGTGACGGAAAAACCGAGATCACTTCATTATCCGTAAACAGATATCCGTCCAATAAAAACTCCGGAACAGAATATTCCGGAGAAAAAAGACATGCAATATGACCGCTAAATACAGTAGCAAAAAAAGCCTCCGCAAAGCGCACGGGATCTACGGTGAGAATCACAATCTTTTTTTGTTTGATTCCCGTAAAAAAATGCGTCAGTTTCAGGACATCTTCTTTAAAATCCCGATAGGAAACAGTATCCGTCTCTTTGCAAAAGAGCGCGGAATCACCGTATTTCTCCACACTGTCGGCAAAGAACCGCCAAAGGCTTTCATACTCGTAATAGTTATTTTCCACCGTTGTTCCAACCGTTATCGAGCCAACCCTTGCCCCAGGTATTGCCGTTGGACCAAGCTGCTCCGTTGGACCAGTTGCGGTCAAACCACTGACTGTCAGGCTTGATATAATTTATATCACAGCCAACCTTTACCTCTGCCAACTTAAGAGGCATATTTGCTTTTTCGGAAAATACAGAAAGTTTATCCATAATGCGCCCTCCATACTGTCTTATATTATACTTCACGGATCGGGTTTTGTAAACCGTAGGACGGTGCTTTTGCTCGCTCAGTCATTTGCGGAAAATTTGTAACCCATTCCCCACACAGTCTTGATGTAGTCGCCTTTATCTCCCATCTTACTGCGCAGCTTCTTGACATGGGTGTCGATCGTGCGTGCGTCCCCGAAGTAGTCGTAATTCCAGACATGATTCAGGATCTTCTCACGCGAGAGTGCCACGGACTGATTCTCCATAAAATATGTCAGCAGCTCGAATTCCTTGAAACTCAGATCCACCGGTTTGTCATCGATCGTGACCACATGGGCCGTCTTGTCGACCACAATGCCGCCGGCTTCCAGTCTGCCCCCGTCATCTTCGCCGTCGTTCACGCGGCGTAACAGCGCTTCCACGCGTGCGACCAGGATCTTCGGGCTGAACGGCTTGGAAATATACTCATCGACGCCGAGTTCAAATCCCATCAGTTCATCGCGTTCATCGCTTTTTGCGGTCAGCATGATGATCGGTACCTTGGAATACTCACGGATCTCGCGGCATACCTGCCAGCCGTCCATAACGGGCATCATGATATCCAGAATGATCAGATCATAGTCGTTCGTTTCAAAAAACAGGTCGACCGCTTCCTGTCCGTTCTGCGCTTCCACGACCTCATATCCTTTTTTAGCCAGGAAATCCCGGACCAGTTTGCGGATCCGGCTTTCATCATCTACGACAAGAATTTTCATGCGATCACCTCTATTTCTGCAGCGCGTTCTCCCTCTCCCGCAGTTCCTCTTCCTTTTCGGATAACTGCTGCGCCCAGTCAGCATATTCGTTTTCAATTTCCGTGCGGTAATTGATGATATTGGGCGTATTGGAATTCAGCGCAATAACAAACATCGCAATGACCATGACAGCCAGGACTGCGATCGTGATCAGCGAGAAGCGGTAACGCCGTTTGATCTTGTCCGTATTGCTCTCCGGCTCTTCCGCCTTCTTCTTCGGCAGTTCTCTTCCCTGCTGTTGTCTCGCCTGCTGCAGCGCCTGCTCCACATCTTTATAATGCAGCGCTTCCTGATAGGAGATCAGCACAGGCACATCCTGCACCTGCGCATCATCGATCTCCGAACTCCGCAGGAGGTAGCCCTGCAACTGACGCAGATATTCCACGCCGATCGGCGTGATAAAGATCTTGCTGTCGATCATCTTGTTGTAGACCGTCAGGATCGCCGCCGGGTCATCCGTCAGTTTGTCGGAAATATACTGAATCTTGTTCAGTTCCTCCCGCGCGATATCCACATCTTCTTCATTTTGAAAATCATATCCGTTGATTGAATGCATAGTTTCCTCGCCATCTCATTAGCTTTGAAAAGACAATTCATATATTCATCTTACCATAAACGGACAAATTATTTAACATTCCGGATGCAATAAGCGCTCCTTGCTATTGAAACTTAGCCCATATCGCATAAAGCGTGACTTTACTCTTATATCCGGCTGCGCCAAAATCAAACGCATCCCCGTCTTCGTATTCCGGCCACAACGCATTTGCATCCAAAGCCCATCCCACAAACGTGTATCCGTTTGCATAAAAATCATTGGGGCTTAAGGTTGCCGGCTGGCCGACCGTCAGTTTCTGCGTCGCCATCTTTCCGCCGCCCTTTGCGCCCTTAGGCAGGTTCGCGTTATAAGTGATCTGGTAGGTCTGCGGTGTAAAGTCGGCTTTGATCACATAATCCCTGCAGGTCGTCTTGGTGATGCTTGTGATCTTCTTACCGGTTGCCTGATCGATCAGACCATTGAATTTATAGCCGTCTTTTATGACATTCTTTGGCATGTTGATCGCCGATGCTTTGACCTGTGCATAAGTGTAAGCATTTACGCCTGCCGGAAGTTTGTTCTTCTCACCTGCGGGATAAACGCCGCCGTCCAGGTCCAGTGTATAGGTAAAATCACTCTTCCAGACCGCATACAGATCCAGTGTCAGTACATTGTCACCCGGGTTCGGTATCAGCTCCGGCGCTTTGATTTTCTCCTTATCGGCGTATTTTACAGCGTCGCCGTTTTTAAGTTTCCATCCCATAAAAGCCGCATTATCATTCTTGAACGGATTCGCGGGAAGTGCCTTCTCTTTGTTATATGTATATCCGGCAAGTATTTTCGGAGTTGTCTCTCCGTCATGCAATACAACCCGATATGAGGCGCTCCACTTCGGATACAGGGTCAGATTTCCAAACGTCTTCTTGTCGATCTGCTTTACCTGTTTTTTGAGAGTCGCATCTTCATACCAGCCTTCGAACTTATATCCGGCCCAGACAGGTGTCGGAAGTGCGCGGTCAAGGCCCTCGCCATACACATAGGTCGCATCATATTTGTTACTGTCACTCTCATTTCTGATCGCAGGCGGAACAACTTTATAGTCGATAGTATAATGATCCAGTTTTTTCCACACCGCATACAGTTTCAGGGATGCACTGTTCTTATCGATCACAAAACCATTAACGGTTTGCACAACCGTCCATTCCACAATTCCGTCTGCAACTTTAGCCGCAGTCAGATTTGGATCCGGTGTTGCACTGCCACTCACGGTAGTCCAGCCTATAAACTCATATCCCTTATTGATAAAACCGTTCGGACTGATCCGCAGATCTTCTCCGTAGTTTGCCGTTGTTTTGGATGTGGAACCGCTGACGGTAAATTTCGGGGTGCCCTGATTTTTATTTCCGTCATATGTAACGGTATATTTCCACGGTGTCCACTTCGCATAGAGTGTCAGATTGGAGGTCTGCGTCTTCGGAATGGATTTAAGCAGAGTCGTGCAGGCACTGTCTGTGCACCAGCCGCCAAATGCATAACCGTTTCTCTTGGCTGTCGGAAGCTTTGACACTGCCGTTCCAAACGTAAACCCTGCCTGGTTTGCATCCAATCCCTCGTCCGTTCCAAGCAGCCTGGTCCCGAATGTCTTATTATCAAACTCTGCCGTATGCGTACCACCGTCATTCAGATCAAAGGTCGCCACATAGGTATTGGGTGTCCACTGTGCATAGAGTGTGATTTTGCCAACACCCGGTTTAGCCAGTTCGCTGACACCGAGATCTGCAGACAACGTGACCTCCGTATCCGGCTCCACGGCTTTTCCGGTTCCGTCTGCTTTGGTGTTCCAGCCGGCGAATGTGCAGCCTTTGGCTTCATAGAAATTGATGTATACGGGAACCGTATCCGTATACTCCAGATCGCTGACATCGTACATATAGCCTTTCACATCGGACCCGAATGCCTTCTTTGCATTGGCATCATAGGCGATCGTATAGGTCTTGTCCGGCTTCCACTGTGCATACAACGTAATACCCGGATCTGCGGCATAGTTTTTCTCAACCAGATCCGTAACGGAGGCCTTATCGGCATAACGGACGCCGGGATCATTCTCATCTGGGTTTGCAACCGTACACCAACCGTCAAAAACGCTTCCGTTTTTGGAAAAAGCATTCTTTGGCAAGCTGTAAGTCTTTCCGTAATCGTAATCCATGGCCGCCATGGAACCGCCATCTGCCCCGTTGCCGTCGAAGCGGACCTTGTAACTGTCTGCTTTTACAGTCACGGTACAGGTTTCGGTAAACCCGTTTTCCCTGGTCGTTACCGTGATGGTTGCTTTTCCTTTACCGACTGCCGTCACGAGCCCTTTTGCACTGACCGTTGCAACGCTTTCATCACTGCTGCTCCAGGTGACCGCTTTATTCCTTGCGTTTGCCGGTAGGACCGTAGCCTTCAGCGTATACTTTGCACCCTTGTTCAGGGAAAGACTGTATTTATCCAGCCAGACTCCATGCACAGAATTGGCATCGGACACGGTGATCGTGCCGGTTGCGGTGTGTATGCCGCTCTGCTGGGTCATGACCTGTACGGTGTAGGTGGTACGGCCGGGTTTAAGAGGAGTGACGTAAATTCTTGTTTTCTCCCCATTGGATTTTATATCGACAATGCTGTGATCGTATCCTGTTATAAATGCATCGTTCGCGGCACTGTATTCCGTCAGCGTGTTATCCACCCAACGGATGTTTGCATACGCCGGTGCATAAGGAACCAGTTCTATACCGTCCCCGTAATCGGCACCGGCGATATAGTTGAGACCCGGATTGTCCGGCTTAGCTTCCGCAACATCGTAACCAGGTTCATGGCCTATGGTAGAGCCTGCATAAAACGTGTATTTAAGTTTCGTCAATGCTTCCCGGATGGTCTGTTCGTTATCAAACCCTTCATACTGATCCGGCTGATAAAGCCTGCTGTCATAGTAGAGCGTCGCATTCTGCGGGAAGGTGGCAACCGGTTCATCGATCACATCATCTTCCACATAGGAGTCATAGCTTCCATTCTCTTCTTTCCCTTTCAGGTACCTGATGGTCATTTTGGACCATCTGCCATCCAGATAGATCTGCGTATAACCCGTTCCCATGAATGTTCTGTCCGCCTGACTGAGGCTGACATCATCGCAGTCCAAAACCAGGTCCCCCTGCAAGGCCTTGCAATTTTCAAATGCCGCCCGGCCGAGAGATATTTTTTCTGCTCCCGCTCTTCGCTTTGCCCACGAAAGACCGTTTATCTTTTCACAGTTTTTAAAAGCGGCTTCCTGTACATAAACAACTCCCGCCGGGATAGCAAGTGTTCCTTCGATATTCTTACATCCGTAGAAAGATCCGCCCCCAATAGTTGTAACGCCTTTTTGGATCTCAAGCCCCGTCAAACCGGTGTCGCCTCGAAATACATAAAGCGGGATTTCCTTGAGTGTGCCCGGTACAATCAGTTTTCCTGTCAGAGATGTACAATTCTCAAAAGCTCCCATTCCCAGTTTCTCAAGGTTTGCCGGCAAGATCGGTGCTGCGATAATAAGTCCGGTGTTATTCCAGAATGCATGCTCACCGATCTCCCTGATCCCGTCATGCCATGTCACAGTCCTGGTATTCGGGACCTCCGTGTATGTTGATACGCTGAAGGCATCCTCGCCGATTTTTGTTATATTTCCGGGTATTGTAATGGTTCCGTTCAGTCTCTCACAATCGCAGAAACAATAGTCCGGGATCTCTGTGAGGCCGCTGCCGAAAGTCACGCTTGTGATTTTCGTGCTCATAAAGGCACGCTTTCCGATCTTTGTCACACTATTGGGAATAGTCGGACTGCCGCTAAAACCTGAATATGCAAAGGCACTCTCGCCGATCTCCGTAACGGTAGCCGGAATGCTGATGATGCAATCAACATTGTCTCCAAGTCCGGCAAACGCGCAGGAGCCAATCTTAGTGAGGCCGGAATTGATCACAACCCTGCTTATCGAAGCATAAGAGTTATTGTAATAATTATGACTTTTCATATTTAAGGTCCAGGGAGGCAGCGCTTTCCCGGATGTGTCATACTCATCCTTCGCATAGTCATACATAGCACCGGTTCCGGAGATCGTGACGGTATAATACCTGCTGCCGTTACTGTTTGGTGTGAGTGTCCATGTCAGATTATCACCGCATTTTCCGTTATATACGGGTGGTTCCGGTGCACCGATCAGGGATGCGTCTGTGACGTGATAGAGAGATATATAACAGCTGCCGTTAAAAAACTTGTTTCGGTAGGCATCCGTGTATTTAACCTTTTTATGATTTGCATCTACCACGCCCTGTCCGTTTTTCTCATAACCATCAGTCAGCGTGATCGATGTCTCATCATATTCCAGGATGATCATGTTATGCGTTAACTGATATTTTTTTGCTGAGTAAGGATAATGACACCAGAGGATATCCCCGGCTTGGGCGTCATGTTCTCTTAAGAACTGATAGATCTCATGGTTTTCCAGTGTCCGGTTCGAAGTATACTGCCGGCACATATTCGGATCTTCCTTCCAGCTTTTGCCGTAGATGTTTGCCCATACATACAATGTAAAAGCACAGCATTGCCATGCCACACCTTTGTAGCTGTTGGGGAATACTCCGCCTAATGAATCTACATATGTGTCAATTGCCTCAATGATACTCTGTTCATGGGGAGTCAGGGTGAGCCGTTCATTTCCATCCGGATCCTCTTCGGGTTCTTCCGTTTCCAGCATATTCCAGACCGCAGTCAAAATCAGATCTTCGGTGATCGTGATCGTATATCCGCCGGTATACTGTTCAACCGGATTTCCCGTCGGACTCCAGCCCATGAAAGAATAACCCTCACGGCTCGGTTGCTCCATAGCGATCGTAACACTGTCGCCGCTCTGATAGTCCGTATCATCCACCGGTAGTCCGGTCACATCACCCTCTTCCGCAACATAGTAGACATGAAGATATTCTGTATCGTCAGGATCAATTTCATCCCCGTCTTCTGCAACCTGCAGTGTGGCCGGTTCGTCATCATCTGCAGTGTATGCTTCCTCATCGGCCGCATCTTCAGATACAGCCTCGGCCTCTTCCGGTTCATCCGTAACACCTTCTGACTCCACAAGAACATCTTCCGTTCCGACAGACATATCCTCCGCAACGGTTTCCGCTTCCGCAGTCTGCCCAATTTCTGCAGCCAAAGTCGTTACCGGAAATGCATTTCCCGTAACAACCAGTGCAAGCGCAAGCCATCCTGCCAGTAACCTCTTCATGATACGTTTCATCTCACTTCTCCCTTGCAGCAAACTTCATACGATCAATCAAATAACAGCGCAACCAGATCACGGATCCGCTTCAGGTTGATGCCTGTAAACGAACGTGTTCCGATCTTGAACGATGCCGTTTTGTTTCCGCCGTAAGCACCGGCTCCCCGGATCGTGATTTTAGCTGTACCTGTTTTGTTATTGTTCTCATAGCCCACGATCTCGTAATCCTCTCCGGCATTTAGAACGGTCTTCGTTTTGCCAAAGGTGACTATGATCGCATCGGCATAAGCGGTTCCGTTCTTCCCCGGCGTGATGTCTTTCCCTGTGAGTTTGAAAGATTTTCCGCCGGCATCATCATAAACAAAATCAACTGTTGCCTTACTGATATCATTCCGGACAACGCGGTAACTTCCTGTTAATACACATGCAGGTTCCGTACCTGCATAATTTCCGATACCGGTCACCTTGACATAGACCGTCGCACTGTCTGCTCCGGCCGGCAGATTGAGAATACTTTTGACATCCAGCTGGTTTTCAAATTCAGGATCTGTCGCATAGATCACATTCTGGTGATAATCCGTTTTTGACTTCAAAACTTTGCCATCGGGATCGGTTACCTTCGGTACCGAAACCCAGCCGCCCTTCTTTGCGGACGCCACCTTATCATCAAGCGTCATCGTGCATGCGCTGAGCGGACCCGGCGAGATCAGGAATTCTATATAAAGACTGCCTTTATAGTTTCCTTTTCCCGTGATCGTCGCCCGCGGTGTTTTTTTCGTACCAGTTTCATCATAACACTGCGCATTATTGCTGTATTTAACGGTGAAATCTCTCCCCTCTGCAAGGGTGCCTTTACCGTCTTTACGTGTTACGATGACCTCCGGTTTGCAGCCCCCCTTATGATAGGTCACTTTTCCATCCGCATTCAGGGACGACGGAGCGATCTCGATCCCGGCGGTCTCATCAGTCAATGAATAAGCAACGATCGTAAAATCTACCGTCTTACTTCCATAAAGCATCCCTTTACCGGAAATTGTCATTTTTGCTTTCCCGGGCTTTCCGTTTCCGCTGTAGGTGATCGCATAATCCTCTGCAGGATCCAGCGGTTCACCGCCTTTGTATCCGGGCAGTTTCACGCTGACCGTATCGATCGTTACATCGCTTCCCGGATAGACATAGGTTTTTGCAACATTTTCCACGACGGCATTCTTCATGTCATACACTGAGACGATCGTAAACCCGATCTTCATTTCTCCGACATAACTGTGTCCGGTCGTGGCATTTTTCTTTCCGGTTCCCGCTATTACCACAGTCGCCTTCCCCGGTTTTACCGCATTGACATATTTTGAGATCTTAAAGTCTTCTCCATACTGCAGGGCATATTCACCATCGGTGATCCGCACGGATGGCTGGTCTCCCTGAAAGGCAGATTCAACGTTCACCTCTGCACCGGTGTAACCCACGTTGGGAATACTCCCGACCGTCTTAATGGTGCGTGCACTTAAGGAGACCGTTTCATCCGCATCCGTGATGATTACCGGCACAACCTGATCGTGTGTCCCCGTAAAGCTGCTGTTTACAACGGCTTGTATCTGCATGACATACTCGCCTGCTGTCTTGATCGGTGCTACAGTCGGAGTCGGCATCCCGTTTTCAGGCGCATCCCATTCGGCACGTGTGTAATAGGTTACCGTAAAATCCTTGCCTGCCTTCAATGCTTTACCGCCAAACTGCAGTTCCGGATTCGGGGCGACTCCCTTTTTCGCATTGGAAGCAATCACGATCCTGTCTGTCATCACGGATGCACTGTTGATCGGGGCCGGCAGGATCGAGAAATAAACAGTTGCATTACCGCTATAACTGCCCTTCCCTGTGATCGTGACAGACGGGGCTTTACTCTTATCTGTTTTACTGAGATTTGACATATCCGCAATGGTATATGCTGTTGTATTGTTTTTGTATTTTACGGTATAATCCGTTCCTTCTTTCAGTAAAAGGTTATCATGGAACACCAGAAGTTCCGGCTGCGTGACTGCCTTTCCTGTATATGTCAGGTCTTTTACATTGGATGCCCACAATCCGTCTACCGGTTGTAGCTGTGTTTCATACGTGCCATCCTCGTTTTCATCGGAATAGAGACATACCCTGTCGCTCTCTGCGTCCTTTTTCATCATGACCGTAACCTGATTGACACAGGGATATCTGTCCGTAATACCGTTCTGGTCGATCGTGATCGTGGAATTATGGCTTCCGTCAGCGCTCAGTACGTATTCATCTCCGGATCTTTCAAACGTCACATCCCCGCGTGTTGAGCCCTCAACGCTTACCGTTGCACCGTTCTCTTCATCCGCTATGGTTGTCAGTTTATAGTCGCCCGCATATTCATCCGTGCCGCTGCCTGTGACAACGAGTTGGTCGAGATCGGGGGTTGCATTTACCACGGCTTCGGAATCGGTCTGTACCGAAACGTTTGCATCCTGAAAACGGAATGTCGCGGCAACGCCATCATCTTCTGAAAACAATCCGACATTAGAGAATTCATCGGGAAGGAATACCTTGTACTCATCTTCTGTATCACCACCGATAGGGCTCATTACAAATAAATCAGTTGTGTCATTAAGCTCTGACAGTTTATATGTGTTCCCATCAATAGTCACAGAAGCATTAATCCATGTATCCATAGAAACCGAAATGAAATTGGCGATCAGACTTGGCTCCATATACTTATGCGAGTTTATTATATGCTCATCATTGAAACACATTTTGATCATACTTGCCGGAATAGGAGTGCCATGCATCGTTGGAAAATAGACAGCATTGTTCATTGTCCATTTGCTGTAATCCTGCGAAATGTACAAGTAACTATAAGATGGTTTCCAACTATGAATTGAGTTTACAACTCCCTCAGCGATGTTGATATCATATGTTTTAACTGTATAATAATAGCCTTCTTCTGCACAATTGCCTTCCTGTAATCCGTCAATGACAATTGCGTGATTCTCATATTTTTTCTCCGTTTCAATTACAAGCACAGCAGGTCCGTTGTTGGGAACATTTCTTGCTTTATTAACAACGTTCTGCAGTTTCTCGGCATCTGACAGTCTTCCGAATCTGTATTGCTCATTTGTTGCAGCATTGGTGTTCTGCTGCAACTGATAAATGGTCATTAAGCTTCGGACATCTTTTCTGGAAAAATCGAGATCATGAAAAGTATTTGCCCCAAATTTGTCCAGCGAGAGACTTCCCATTTTTGCCGCTACTATGGCACAGGAAGCGCCATAACAAAATGCTCCCTCTTTTAGCCCCAAATAAATCGCTGTTTTCAGATCGATAATTGATTTGGTCATTTGAGAGAGTGTAATGTGAAACGCCAGAAAATCTTTCACTGATTGGTAATACTTTAGGGTATTGTTGACCGGAGCCATATCCTCCGTATAGATGATTTCATTATTAGCAAAATACCGTGCGTAGATAGTTGCATCATCTGTGAAAACATATGATGTATCAACTTTTTCCCCGAAATTAGGATCCGTAAACCACCCGCCGAATCTTCTGCCGTCATCGATTGTTGCCTCAGGGATGGAATCCAGTTTCCCGTTTTCGTTGGTATATAGCGTACCTTCGCTTACACTTCCCTCTCCTGCCTTCAGAATGATCTCCTTTATCTTCGCGGAACGTTGTGTCGTAAATACCCATGTATGCTTGTCGTGGATACCCAGACACTTATCTTTGTCTTCCAGCCAGAAGAAATCATCATCCAAAAGGATATAGTACTTGGTGTTGTAATCCAAATCGCCCGTATGGATCGTCGTTGAAAAAACGTTATCAGACAAGGTTGCCAAATTGTTATACCTGAGCTCCCATACCTTTTCTCCTGTATCAAAACGACAAATACGGATACTTCCACGCGCAACATCAAAGCTCTCGATCTTTTCAGAAGATGTGAGTTTCAGTTCAAACTTTCTAAATCCGTTTTCAACGATAGAGGCTTTCATGGCACCATGTAACGGTGAAACCGGAGTCGGTGCAAGAATCGTCTCCGGGTCTCTTGCATAATGGATCGTTGCAAGCAAAAGACTGTCATTATCTGTCTTGACATCCACTTCCCGCCAGGAATTCTCGCTTCCGCCATAGTATACATGGAGGCGATCACGCTGTCCCGTAACATTATTATATGGTCCAACGCTCTTAAATGCATTTTCTTCGATTTTAGTAACACTGGATGGGATCGTTACCCTTTCCAACTTGGTGCAGGACATAAATGTTCCCCACTTTATAGTGGTTATACCGGCCGGAATCTCTATTTCCTGCAGCTGCATATCCAATGAAAAAGCACTTTTCCCGATTGAAGTCACCGTCTCCGGTATGTTGATCGACTTTAGGGCCTGACAACTATAAAAAGCACTCTCCCCGATGGTTTGCAGACCAAACGGAAGAATGAATTTCTCTATTTTTTCGCAACCGTCAAATGCAAGTGCAGGAATAACCGATGTACCGCTTGGGATCGTAATAGTTCCGGTAATATTTCCACACCCCAAAAAAGCTCCTCTGCCGAGGCTTGTGCATGTGGATGGAATGTTCAGTTTTGTGAAACCGTCACAATCATTAAATGCGTATTCACCGATCGTCTTTAATCCTTCCGGCAAAACAATACCCGGCATGGAAGTACATCCGCTAAAAGCAGATTCACCAATGTCCCTTAATGAAGTAGGAACATTGATGTTTTTCAGATTGACGCAGTTGTTAAATGCCGCATAATCGATTTTCGTGATACCGTTCGGCAAACTGACAGTTGTGAGAGCACTGCAACCGCAAAATGTCGCACTGCGTATGATCGTAACTGAGGAAGGGATCGTAATACTTTTCAGTGCTTCACAATAATAAAAGGCATCAACCCCGACTGAAGTGACCGTAGTGGGTATTTCAACTGTTTCAACCTTGCCGGCATAAGCAAAAGCTTGATAGCCGATCGTAGAAACACCGTTTTCAATTACGATCTTTTTTACCTTGTCCAAATAGTCAAACCAAGGCGCATCGGTACTATAGGAATCCAGTTCGTAATCCGCCATAGCACCCGTACCGGAAATCGTAAGTGTATAATTTGTAGATGTCCCCGTTATTTTCCATGTCAGATTTTCTCCGCCCTCATTCGCGCCGCAAAAGCCCGATGCAATCGTTGCTCCGAGAAGTTCCCCGTCAGAGTCCTCCTGCGTCTCAACCGGTTCTTCTTCACTGTTTTCATCAAAAATCTGTTCATATGCCGGGTCCGCGTTATCAATGTCGTCCCCAAGTCCGGCATCTTCTGTATCAGCCTGATTATCCGACATCTCCGCATCTTCAGAATCCTGCGCGTTGTCTGCATCTCCGATAACATTCACTATGTTTTCCGCGTTCTCAGGATCCTCTGCTTTATTTATATTTCCCACATTCTCTGCATCGTTGACTTTTCCTGCGTTCTGCGTATACAGCAGTTCGGGATCCGCGGCATATGTTGTCATGACAAACGCATTCCCTGTCGCAACGAGCGCAAATGCGATCGCACCGGCCAACAGCCTTTTCCATGTTTGCCTCATTTTCCGCTTCATCATCCGCTTATTCTCCTGCTTGACCATCTGTCCCTTCCTCTGTTCCATCCTGCATTCCTCCACTTACACAACAAATTTGTTTGTTCTGTCTGTTATTGTTGTCTTCTATATATTCCCAATTCGAACGAACCAACAATTTCTCACATTCCATTTCATATTGTTGCCCCCGATCTTGCTGTCTCAGTGGTCAAGTCAACAATTCTCTAAAGTCTGTAAGATATTGTTGCCTCCGGCCGTATTTATCCACCGCACAAGTCAACAATTTGTCCACTCTCATGAAGAATTGTTTATTGCGAGAATTATGTAAATCAATGGCGGCAACAATTCAATCTATTCGCCTTTATTTTGTTGATGTGCAGCATTATGTAAACCCAAGATCGCCAACAATCCAAATCATCTCAATGCAAATTTACTCAATACAAATCAACTCAATACAAATCACTCTATTTTGCTGATTCCGTATCCAGGTAGTCCAGGATCAGCGTATTGATATCTATGCCGGTAGTGCTCTCATCAGGCCAGGAATGGCGGCCGTCCCCGATAAAAAGATTCCAAACCTGCCGTGAACCGCCCTTGGAAGTTCCTGCCGGAGCATCCCCCGAAACCCCGAATTTAGACAAAACGGCCTTCTTCCCGACATCCACTGTGTCTAAGAGAATAAGGCCGTTCGTTGAAACATAATAATCCACAACATCCTCGATCGCGGGTGCTTTGGCATACTTCGCACTGCCATCGGAATGTTTGGGGACAACATCATCCTTTTCGCCGGTTATCTGGAAAAGCCCGGCGGGAGCATATTCCGCACCGCCGCAAGACTCCCAGATACTCTCGGGCATCATGCCCGCGACACTCACTACTGCCGCAAAGGTATCGGGATCTTCCACGGCGAGCCGGTGCGCCATAAACGCGCCGTTGCTGAAGCCGACAACAAAGGTACGTTTTTTATCAAGTTTGTAGGCAGCCTGCAGATACTGTGCAAGCGTATCCAGGAAATCCACGTCGCGGTTTGGCGAATCGCCAACACCCGAATTCCAGCCTGCTGCCGAAGTTGCATCGTTCGGATCCGGCGCGCCGGTCACATAGGCAACCGCATATCCGCGCCCTATTGCATCCTTTTCAAAGCCCGTATCCGCACGGAAACTTTCCGCGCTGTTCCCGTATCCGTGCAGCATCAGGATAAGCGCTGCGCCGGCCGGTTCTTCCGGCAGATCCAGGATCACATCATGGCTGATCCCGTCAAACGTGCAGGAAAAATCATCCCCGTCCGTTTGCACGACTGTCTCCGCCAGGCTGCTGACGGGACTTCTGCCCGGCAGGATCGCAAAGCGGTATAAAAGCAGCATCCCGACGATGAACGCCAGGGGCCCCATATAGGAATACGGCCGCCGTTTCATAGGATCAACTCTCCATGCTTACATATTCGGTCTCGTAATTCAGTTTCACAAGATGGCCGTACTGTTCATACCACCTGTCAACGATCTTTTCGATCACCGTATGAATATATTCCTGCCGGATATCCGTCAGGAAAACAAAAAACTGGTTGGCACTGTTTCTTGTATAGACATCAGACTTGCGAAGACATTGCTTTAAGTGTTCGTCAAAAAGATCGCAGGCCTCATGATACTTTTTCTCATCCGCCTCATCCGCCGTTATCGTAAAGAGCAGTTTGCAGGCATTCTGATGATTCCTGGTGATATAACGGATCACAAACTGGTAAACGTAGGCAAAAGCATTCCGGTCAAGTTCATAAGCCTTATCCGGGATGTTACGCTCCCCAAGGATCGCAGAGAGTTTCTGCAGATCGGATTCCGCATGTTCGTTTGCCATCATCTCGCTGTAGATCCGCAGCCCGTGTGTACCGTCGCGCTTGGTCACATAGAGGGCCTTGTCCGCACGCCGGATCAGTTCGTCGTAATCGGTATCTTTTGCAGGCACAAAGACAGCACCGGCAGATGCACCGAGCGGGATATCCATATCTTCGCCCATCAGTTTCCTGGCCGCTTCAAGCAGATGGCGGTTTATGATATCGATAAAATCAGCCGCGACATGTTCCTCGGTCACCCAGGGTAAAAGCAGCGTAAACTCATCACCGCCCACACGGCCGCATTCGCCACCTTCCGGCATTTCTTCGCGCATGATGTTTGCAAATGCGATCAAAAGGCGGTCACCCATGTCATGTCCGTAAAGATCGTTCACGAGTTTGAACGAATCCAGATCGACCATCATGAGACAGCCCGGTTCCCCGATCAGAGACGGGAAATGTTCCGTTACGGCGGCTTTGTTTAAGAACCCCGTCAGCTTATCGATCGTAGCCTCTGTCATCAGTTCGCTGATGCGTTCCTGTTTGTTTAGGACGTTGCGGATCCTGCGGATCAGGATCGTCGGATCGAACGGTTTGTGAACGTAATCGGAAGCACCCAGCGCAAAGCCGCGATTTTCATATCCCGAATCCTCATCGGCCGTCAGAAAGATCACGGGCGTCTCCTCAAGGCCGGCGGAACGCTCGTATTCGCGCAGAAGATTCAGCGTCTCGAATCCGTCCATCCCCGGCATCCGGATATCTAAAAGGACCAGATCAGGCAGATTTCCGCTTGCGATCTGGTCAATAAAAGCCTGTCCCGACTTAAAAGCCGTGACACGCATACCCGCTTTGCTCAGCAGATGTCCCGCCACCTGCAGGTTCACCGCATCATCATCAACTATCACTATCCATTTCATACTGGAGCTAGCCGGACTTGAACCGGTGACCTCTTGCATGCCATGCAAGCGTTCTCCCAACTGAACTATAGCCCCATAGCGCGAAAATGCGCTCCTTTGTCATTATACGACATCAGAGCGCATTTGGCTATTTGAAATTTACGAGTTTTGAAATTTCAAGGTTACGGATTTTTCACCGTGATCGTCAGCTTGGACGCCTTGTTCCCGGCAGCGCTGAATACCAGGATATTCACCTCGGCATTATTCTCCGCATCCTTATTCACGCTGATCTTGCCGTTATTTGTGACCGTAGCGATGTCCGGATTCAGGCTCAGGTAGGAAACGCTTGTGTCCGTAAACTTCGCATAGGCACTGTAGGTCTTCTTCAGGTTCGCATCCGACGCGCTCACTTCGTTGATATCTGCAAGCGGTGTCAGCGTCATGCTGGTGCCGGGTTTCATGGTGGACTCATACTCGATCCACGGCTTCGGAACTGCAGCGCCTGTGTCATCCCTCACAAATTTGACATCCTTGTATCCGTTCTGTCCGGCCTGTTCCTTCAGGGCCAGTCTCGTTACATCTCCGCGGACCGTTACCGTACAGGTGACTTTCTTATTGGTTCCATCCAAAGTCACACCGCTCAGCTTCGTGGTGCCCGGGGTCATACCCATGACAGCCAGGGCCTCTCCGGCATCTGTGATCGCCTCCTGGCCTGCACCTTCAAAGGCTTCATCATATGCGTCATCTGCTGCGCTCTTTGCCTGATCGATGGCAAGGATCTTCACATTCTGATTATCCGCAACCCAGCTGATCTTCGCGTTGGTCACATTTTCCGGAAGCAGGGTCGCGATGCTGATCTTGCCGTACCGGTTACCGCACAGATCATGATCTTTATCACGCGTGCCTACCGTCAGCTTGGTCTTATCCAAAACCACCTTGGATACCGGCGCATATACACGGAAGGTGACACTACGGCTTACCGGAGCAGCTCCGTCTTTCTTTATGTCCGTGGATGTGGCGGTGATGGTGACCACACCCGCATCTCCCGGTCTTTCCGGTGCCACTGCCTTGATCACACCCTTTTCGTTCACTGTCGCGATCTTCTCGTTGGAAGTCGTATAAACAAGTTCCGTTGTGGCAGTTTTGCCATCTGCATCCAGCAACTGCGGTTTCAGGGTAAAGGTCTTACCGACAGCCAATCCGTCCTCTTCCAGCCTGGATATATCCTTAAAGTCGATCGTCTTAACAGACGGCTTTACGGTTACTTTACAGGTCGCGGAAACCGTTTTACCATCCACAGTCTGTACGGCCGGGATCGTAATGTTGGCCGTTCCGGCTTTCTTCGCCCAGACATAATGCCTGATCACTTTATTTTCTGTTTTGGTAATGATCTCTGCCACGTCTTTATTATCACTGACAGACTGTTCATCCGAGCCCCAGAAGATCGTCTGGTCACCGTCTGCGTTCACCGGATCCGGGGATGCACTGATCTCGGCCAGATTGCCTTCCCCGATCGTCAGTTTCGTGGCAGACAGTTTCACGCCTTTTAACTTATTTGCTTCTTTGATCGTTACCTTGCACGTCAGTTTTTTGCTGTAGTTATCAAACGCCGAGATCGTTGCATAAACCGGGATATTCTTGGCTGTCGTACTTTCATCGACGTTCTTTTTGATCTTCACACGCCCCATGCTGTCAACAGACAACAGTCCCGCATATTTCGGATCCACTTCATATTTAACGGTCGGTTCCGTTCCGAGGTTCACGCCCGTCACCTTGCTTCCTGCAACGGAAGGGGTGACAAACGCATCCAGATCCAGATATTTGTCTCTGTCCGCCTGGCTCAGTGTCCCGCTCGTCACATTCAGCGATGCTTTCCTGATGGGTACATAAACAGCGACTTCCGCACTGGCCGTCTTTTCCGGATTTGATACACTGATCGCCGTAATGCGTACCAGGCCTTCCGAAATGCCTGTCAGAACACCCTTTTGCGAGATCGTTGCGATCTTCGATACATCGCTGTCCCCGTACGGCGTTCTGACCTGCCAGATCACGTTGCTGTTCTTCGGTTTGCTGCCCTTCCAGTCAATCGTAAATCCAAGGGTCTTGCCGACTGCAAGTGCTTTTGCATTTCCTTTGGCTGCGATCGTGAACTGTCCGACCGGATTACCGATCGAGAGATTGCAGACTGCTGTCTTTTTGCTGCCGTCTGTCGCTGCCGCCGTGACCTTGGCGCTTCCCGCACCCACTGCTACGATCCGCGCACACATCGTATCATCCGAAATGCTGACGATCTTCGCATTGGCGTTATTGACGCTCCAGGATAAGGTCCTGTCTGCCGTAAACGGTACGGCCGAAGCAAACAGTTCAATGACCTCGCCCGTGCCCATCGAATAACTCTTCTGATCCAGGGTCAATGTTGTTACCGGTTCCAGAACGGTCAGGTCGCAGAATGCATCCTTCTCATCATCTGCGTCATCTTCGCATTCAACCGTGATCTCCGTTTGACCGGGTGCAAGCGCCGTCACTTTACCATCCTGCGTTACCGTGGCAACAGCCGGATTGCTGCTTGTCCATCTGACGCGCTGATTTTCAAAGGCTCCCTCTGCAAACATGGCCGCAAAGGTTGTCTTGTTACCGGCCGTCATGCGCATATCCAATCCGGTGCTCACATATTCACGACCCACTTTTTCTGCGATCGTAAGGCCGACCTGCCCGAGCTCGATCTCGATCGTAACGGTTTCTTCAGCCGACCCCTTATAATTCGTCATGGTGGCTTTCGCGTAAATGGTCGCATTACCGCCGGCGCTTTCTGCCTTTGCTACGGCATAAGACAGTATACCTCCCGCCACATCTGGATTCGTGTCATACTTAAACCCGCCGGCTTCATCCCGTTCGATCACCCAGGTCGTCTCTCCCGCATCAGACGGCAGATAAGCCATCAGATCGATCTGATCACTGACCGCATCGGAATACAGATACTGCCTGAATTCACCAAGGTCACTGTCGTTGTCCATCTCAGTTTTTCGGATCGTGAATTCCTGACTGATTTTTCCTGCATAAGGCGCATTTGTGCTCTTTACCGTAGCTGTGACTTTGGCGGTACCCGCATTCACATTGTTCTCATACACGAAGCTGCAATACTTCGTGATATCAGTCCCGCCGTCTTTTATGATCACGGAAGGTCTCAAAGCCTTGCCGTTATAGATCAGATTTGCTGCATTTGCGACCGTTACCGTGATACCGTCTGACGGAGTCGTACCATCATCACTACTCAGCAGTTTCTTCCACTGCGCATAAAGCGTGATGGTTTTGTCCTGTTCTGAAGCAAGGTTCCAAACCGGCTGCTCATCCGAATAATCTGTTCCCTTACCGTCAGCCTTGGTATCCCAGCCGGCAAAAACATGATCCTCTCTTGTGAAGGTGTTTTTGTCAAGCGGCATTCTTTCATCATATGTAAAGGACTGATCGGCCATAGTCCCGCCGGTTCCGCCATTGCTGTTAAATGTGACCTTATACGTGACCGGTTTCCACACTGCTTCCAGTGTGATATTCTCACGGACCTCCTCAGTAAACGTATACGCTGTCTCTGTTCCCTGAACGACCCATTTGTCAAGGCTATAGCCTGTGTATGTGACATCTTCCGGCCGCGCGGCGTTCTTGCCTTCCTCCACGCGCTGTGGATCCACATAAGATCCTCCATGAGGGTCAAAGGTAACCGTATATGTATTGACATTCCATACCGCTTCCAGTCTGATCGGGGATGTAATGGGTGTATTTGCAAAATCAAAAGGTTTTCCGTCCTGTTCCCATCCGGCAAATGTGACACCATCGTCACGCGTGGGCGGCTCAGGTATCATATCATCACTGATCACTTTCCCGTAGCCGACATCTACCGTTTTTGTTTTGATCGGGTTATGCTCATCATCCTCACCAAAGTCCCCGGCATTTGCGCTGAAGAAAACCGGTACATCTGCGCCTGTATCCGCAACGTATATCTCTGTATCCGGGCTCGGATTTCTGCGTGCGTCCCCGATCCTTCTGATGTAGTAATAATATCCCGGTGCCACATCGATCTGTGCGGTAACGATACGCGTATACTGATCACAGTCAGCCCGGCGGTACTCGTACTCTGTCTCACGCGGCTTATAATTCGGGAACATCAGTCTGCCCCGTTCATTCTTAAATCCGGGCTCAAAATCAATGCCTTCCTTGTTATCTGTTTCGTGATAGATACCGGGCGTTTTCTGGTCCGCCTTGACGATCACAACGCGCTGGCTTCCAGCCAGTGTATCCAAAACCACCGGTTCCCCTTCAGGCGTCTTCTCATCCGATGTGGTCCTGATATAGTAATACACCGTCTTGTCGGTACCGACTGCCGCATACGAAACACCCATCTGCGTCCCGTCAGTCTTGTAATTATCCGCATCCAGTTCGATCGTATCGCTGTAATATACTTCAGCGACCGTTGTCTTATCAGCGTGGTCTTCGTCCTTCAGGTACTTGGCGCTAAGCGTGATCGACTCGTTCATGTTCTCATAGCCGGTAAATTTCGACTTGATACCGGGGATCGGAGTCGGTGTAGGAGATGGCGTAGGAGTCGGCATCGGCGCAGGCGATGACAGATCCACGGTTCCGTTTGTAATGAAATAGGTCCCGTTTGAGATCCTGCTCTCACCATCCGCATCCGTGAATTCATAATTCTTTGCAGCGTACTCCTCATCTATGGTAAGCGTGATCGGGTATGCACCGACAGCGGAATCTGCTGTCGTTCCATCCGGCAGACTGAGCGAAATGTTCAGTTTTCCGGGACCCTTATCCGCCTCAACCAGACCAAATGCGGTATAGGTTAATATCTGCAATTCACTGCCAGGCCCCTTCTTGCTGGCCTGATCGTCCGCCGCCAGATACAGAGGGCTTTTTGCGATCGTGACAGAGATGGTCTCCTCGGGGCATAACACATCCGTATTCGCTGTATCGCCTGCACAAACCTTGTAGGTCACCGCATAGGTGCCTGCATCCACAGCCGTCGGACGATCCGGGGAATAATCCCCGTCATCGACCTTATAGAACAGATTTCCTTCTGTTGCACTCCCATAGGTTACCAGCTTCTGCGGTTCACCGTTATATACCAGGTTTTGCATCGCAGTCGGTCTGACAATACCGAATTCATTATTGTCTGCCTCATCAGGGCTGTTTACGTGCAGAATGGACTGTGCACTGACAGGCTTCGTGCCGATCGTGCTGAATGTGTAGGACAGGTTTGTATCCGACAGTGCAGGTGCCGCCGGGCTCGTCACCTTGATGCCTTCCGCTCCCGCAGGAAGTGCATAGCGGTCGATTGGCACACCCGTATTATCCAAATACAGATCCACAAGATATTTCACGCCCGTTCCCTGCGTTTCCGGCTCTGCCTTCACCGTCCAGTCAACCGTTGCGCCGGTTCCGACATATGCAGACGAAGGCTGGACACTGAATGCCTTCACATCGTCATATGTCCAGACATTTGCTTTGTTTTCAACGGTCTTTGCACCGTTATAAACATCTGTCGTATTTTTTTTCGAAGAAAGGTCGCGTAACGATCCGCCCCCGTTTCTGCCGTCGTATGACAAAAGCACTTTGGTCGTCACGTTCTGTTTCTTGCCGTTTACCGTGTATTGCGCACCAAAAGCAGCGTTGTCCCTGTTCTCGATCGTGCCCTGATTTTCAAGCAGATTGGCAGCGATCACACCGTTTCCTTCATTGGACAGCGTACCGCAGTTATATACATTCAACTGATCCAGTGCAGGGCTCACCTCAGACCGGATGTTGCCTGTACGTCCGTTGCTCACGATCTCAAAATCAGCCGTGCGTACGCTTCCTTTATTCGTGAACGTGGCGTTTTCATAGTTTGCTAAATAACTGTCCTCATAGTATCCCAGATCAAAGCGCTCTTCCGTCACGGTCGGCGCATCCTGCGTGGCCGTGATCGGGATCATGACTTCATTGACCGCAGACAAATAGATATTGCCGTTATTCGTCAGATTGCCGGCATTTTGCAGGTAACCGGGAACCAGAACAATATCACCGTTATTGATCAGCTCGGCATCATCGTATTCATTGAACTGTTCATCCATGCCGTTATACATGAATCCGCCGTTTGTTCTTCCCTGCGTGACATCATCCTTCCAGGAAAACTGAATACCTTTGTGGTAAGTAAAAATCCCCTTATCCGGGTCATCGGAAGTGATCAGGTCTGTATAACGGCCGTTGTTTACGATCGTACCGAGGTTATACAGGGAACCGTTCACAAGCATGCATCCTTCGTTTGTGAGTCTCCCTTCGCTTCCGATCGTCAGTTTTGCATCCTTATAATCCCGGATCACAGTCTGTGCATCCACGGGATCCTGCGCCTTGCCTTCTTTTCCTTCCACGGTGATCACGCCTTCATTGATCACTTCACCGCCGTCCCGGATGATCAGGCTGCCCTCGGAAAGATCCGGCAGTTCCTGCTGCGGCTCACCCTCCGGCGGCGTTGCCTGGGATGCGGAATCGTATTCCACTTCCAACTGACAGGTTTCATCAATGATCAGGCGGCTGCCTTCTCCCTGGATCAGCATGTTGGCATTGTTGCCGACCGCCAGCTCCGCACCGGTCGTATTGGAGCCATCCATGATCGTCAGGGTCGCCCCGCCCTGTACGGTGAGTCCTGCAGCTTTGGTTTCCGTATTATTGGCGATCTGGATATCAAAACTGTTGACATCCAGCACGACGTGACGGTTGCTCTCACCGTCCGAATCATCCGTATCATCCAGCAGCAGTCCGTCCAGGATCGGCGCTTCGCAGATCAGACGGATCGTATGGTTATCAAACTCCTGATAATCCATGGCACGCCTTAAGGACCAGTATTCTTCTTCCGTGGAAGCATCTTCCCGGATCTCGTCGATCTCCGCTTCCAGTTCCAGGTCATCTCCCATGACGGTATAGCCGGTAACCGTAAAGCTCTGACCCTGCTCCGTAGCGGCCTTTTCGTTATAGTATTTGTCCATCATCATCTCATCGGGTGTGACAGTGATGGTGGTGCCGCCTTCATCAATCTGTTTTGGCTGCACTGCTTCACGTGTTTCCGTGTTGATGATGGATTTGGTGGACTCATCCCATTCGATCGAAGGATCATAGTCCGGTATCTGGTCTACGTAGAAACTGATCGGGAAATTGGCTTTGATCGGATTCGCCGCCGATTCCGCCCCGCCTTTGTCAGCTCCTTCCACAAGCGTACCGGAAGAAAGCAGGATGATGTCCACATACGGTTTGTCAGTGTGCTGTCCGTCCGTATCTTTTAAGGAAGCAGAATCATTATCAAGGGAAAAGCATGCAGCCTGTGCTCCCTGCGTGTTATAGGAGAATTTCACATAGGAAGGATTGCCCTCACTGTCCGTATCAGAAGCCTTATCCTGTCCGTACAGGACCTGCATAGCCGCGTTACCTGTCTGTTTCACATGCAGGTAGCTGACCTGATCCGTCGGCAGATCCTTAAGCAGATCGGATACATCCACACGGATGATCACATAGGTTCCGTCAAATCCGGAGATCTTCGTATGGGAACCGGTGCCGTTGGCGTTGTTCTCTTCCATCAGTTCATAACGGAAGTAAGTATAGGGCGCGCAGACCGGTTCATCGCTGATCTTGTCAAAACGGATGGTGGAACTGTCATTGACACGCTTCTCAAAAGGCACCGCCGCACCCTGGATGATAGCCGGCGACTCGGTGGTGGGCGCGCTCTCCAGATTCTGCTTGGCAAGACTCGGGATACCGAGCGTGGTACTTGCCTTGTCTGCTCCGGGAACCGCCTTTGCCACATAAACACCCGCAAGGTTGTTTCCGGGTTCGCTCATCAGTTTTGCATTCTCATCATACCGGTAGGAATACTCCTGCACCCAGTCGGCATCCCCCGGATCCGCCGATACGATCTCAGGCATGCCCGTCACGAGCAGTGCTGCCGTCAGAATAAGCGATACCGGTTTTAACAGTCTCCTGATCTTTTCCATTATGATCTCCTTGATTTTTTATGAAAGTTAAATAACGGTGTCAGTATTGGTTGATTATACTACAAACCGTCACTTGCGCGCAAGATGTGACATTGCACAAAAATCAGCTTTTTGCATGGAAAAACCGGAGCAGTCTATACAGATGCTCCGGTTGTGATGACCGTTTCGCCTAAGCTGTTGTTTGGGCCTGTTCAGTATGTGTTCGGGTTGGCACGCAATCTCTGCACGGTATCCCAGTCTACTTCCTGATAATTGTAAGAATACGGCCCGTATACTCTCTTGGCATACTCGCACGCCGCATCCCTGGTCGGGAAACGCGCAAGGATCTCACAATTGTCATTGTTCAAAACTTCCCACGGATTGAAAGGATCTGCCTCCGGCCTGCCTGTGGCGTCAAAGATCATACCGCCGCTCACCTTTTCAAGTTCTTCATCCGGTATCTTTTTGTTCTCGTCCATATACTCCTCACTTTCCTGCGCTGCATCTTAGGATGCGTTTTCTGCTTCCATTTTATTATACGATACAGACGCCAAAAAGTCTTAAAAAAAAATTTTTTAAAAAAATTT
>JAFZQU010000038.1 GCA_017620255.1 Lachnospiraceae bacterium | reverse complement strand
GTACACAAAAACAAGTGGGAAACTATGACTTTTAACGTTTTTGAAATGGGAACAGAAGAAGCTGTTTATAATGCTTTTCAGGTTTTGAGCGATGGGGGTGTAATTATCGAACCTATCGGAGAACTTCCATGGAGTAAATGCTGCGCCACCATTATTGATAAATATGGAGTATGCTGGTGGATATCAATTTAACAAATTCCTGTTTCGTCGGGTTGAGAATATAGTCTTTTATCTCGCAAGAAACTATCGTTGATCTGAAGTATAGAGGAATGCTTGTCTGCGCACCGGCAAGTTTTGTTGCGATATGGGAGGGCCATCATGATCTTACTTGTAATTGATACTCAAAAGGGAATCACGGATAACGGATTGTACGGATTCCGGGAGCTGGAAGATAATATAAAAACGCTGATCCGTGCTTCCAGAGAATGTGGTGTTGAAGTGATCTTTGTCCGTCATGATAACGGTCCCGGATCCGGGTTTTCAAAAGGAGACGCGGATTTTGAAATATACGACGCATTCGCGCCAAAAGAAGGAGAAAAGATTTTTGATAAGGGTGTAAACAGTGCATTTCACGATTCCACGGGTCTGGCGAAGTACCTGGGATCAAAGAATATCAAAACGGTCATTGCGGTAGGACTCCAGACCGATTACTGCGTTGATGCCACCGTTAAAAGCGGCTTCGAAAAAGGGTTTGAAATGATCGTGCCGGCATATTGCAATTCTACAAGGGACAATCCATATATGGATGCAAAGACAACATATGAGTTTTACAATAAAAACATGTGGCCCCAAAGATATGCAACATGCATGTCCGTAGAAGAAACCGTGAAGCTGATCAGGGCATATCGGAAAAATGAAATCAGTGCAAAAATAGCAGCCTGCGGGACACGGCAGATTGAAACGGAAAGGCTGATCCTTCGGCCCTTTTGCCCGGAAGATGCCGGATCGGCTTTTAAAAACTGGGCAGGGATAGAAGCGGTACAGAACATGTACGGAGAGCCTGCATATAAAACCATCGGGGAAGTAAAAGAACTTCTTGGAAAATACATAACCGGATACGTAACCGGATATACATACAGATGGGCCGTGACGGAAAAAGGATCCGGTGAATGTATCGGACAGATCGCATACTTTCTGGTCGATCAGAATAACAGATGGGGCGAGATTGAATATTGTATTGGTACGGCATATCAGGGAAAAGGATATGCTACGGAAGCGACAAAAGCAGTCATCGATTACGGCTTTCACACAATTGGTTTTCACAAGGTTCAAATTTGTGTCAGACCGTCCAATATCAGATCCAAACGGGTAATTGAGAAGTGTGGATTTGCATACGAAGGTATGCTCAGGGATTATTTCCTGATGAACGGAAAGTATGAAGGACGGATGTATTTTTCACTTCTTGCTCCCTGAAAAACACGGAAAGATCGTATTCATACAGCAATGGCAACGAAACCGGTGAAATGCCGAAAAGGAAAAAATGGACGCACAAAAAGGAAAATCAATATTTAAGATCGTTCTTATCATTCTCATAAGTATCATCGTTTTGATGATCGCCGGATGGTGGGCTTTCTGCGTAAAAATGTACAATGAAAACTTCAACGTAAGTGAAGACAGCTATGAGCCGCTGATGCTTCGCGTGGAGGATTTTGAAGGGCTCACCTGTACGCGGTATTCTTTTCCGTCTGACAAGGGGCAGATGCTTGCCGGATATCTTTACGGGAGCGGAGATGATCAACACGCGATCGTGATCATCGCGCACGGGTTTGGTGACGGAGGCCATAATTCCTATATGGATGTGGCGGCATATTTTGCAGAACGGGGATACTATGTTTTTGCATATGACGCGACTGCGATGGATCAGAGTGAAGGGGAAGGACTGGGGGGTGTCCCGCAGGGCGTGATAGATCTTGATCATGCCATTTCGTTTGTGGAATCAAGTGAGGATATTCCCGATCTTCCGGTCGTTCTTTTCGGGCATAGTTGGGGCGGATACTGTGTCAGCGCTGTTCTGACATACCATCCTGAGGTCAAGGCGGTCATTGAGTGCTCAGGTTTTAACAGTTCCCCGGATATGTTTGAATCGGGCGGCAGATCACAAGCCGGAAACCTGATCTGCACAATGACGCCGTTCATCTCACTTCATGAGCGTTTCAAATACGGAAAGTATGCAACAAATACCGCAATGGACGGGTTTGATTCCACGGATGCTGCGGTGATGATCGTACATAGCGCAGATGATAAAGTAATAGGGATAGAGTATGGATTAGACAAGTATTACGGAAAATATAAAGATGATCCCCGGTTTTCTTTCATAAGGTTTGAAGACAGGGGGCATAACGGGATCCTGAATGATCCGGGCAACACCTATAAAGATGAATTCAATACGGGGTTCGACAAGTGGCTTGAAACACTTGATTATGATTACAATGCCGCAGAAAACAGAGAACGGTTCATAGAGGACAAAGCGGACTATATCACTGCAAACCTTGATCATGAAAAGTGGAGCCACAGACTGGACAAAGAGTTATTTGGCACCTTCCTGGCATTCTATGAGCAGGCGCTAAAATAGGAGCAGATATGGATACGGAAAGAATAAACGAATTAAGAAAAGAGTGGGAAGCCGAGGAGAAGATCGCACATATTCACGGATGGGATTTTTCTCATATAGATGGCAGATATGAAGAGGAGCAGGATCTTCCCTGGGATTACAAAGAGGTGATCGATGCTTACCGGACAGAGAAGATGAAACTGTTCGATTATGACACGGGCGGGGGAGAGTTTTTATTATCCCTTGGACATCCGTATCAGAACACGGCAGCTACGGAAGGATATCCGCCAAACGTGGAATTGTGCAGGGAAACATTGCTTCCGCTTGGGATCGATTTCAGAGCGTGTGACGATGAGGCGCACGTTCCTTATGCGGATGACTCCTTTGACATTTTTATAAACAGACACGGAAGCCTGAATGCCAAAGAGATTTACAGACTTCTAAAGCCGGGGGGACACTTTGTTACCCAGCAGGTTGGCGCACAAAATGACAGGGACCTTGTTGAAATGGTCCTCGGGGACATACCGGTGCCGTTTCCCGACGCGGAACTGTCCGTTCAGAAGAACAGGTTTGAGGAAGCGGGCTTTGAAGTGATCCGTGCGGAGGAAGCGTTCCGGTCCATACGTTTTTATGATGTGGGTGCATTTGTATGGTTTGCCCGTATCATTGAGTGGGAATTCCCTGATTTTTCCGTGGAAAAATGCTTTGATAAACTGCTGGAAATGCAATGCGTTATTGATAAGAACGGTTTCATAGAAGGAACGACGCACAGATTTCTGTTAGTGGCAAAGAAAGTTTGACCGGTCCGACAAAACAAAGCAGGTACGGACAGGTTTTTGATCTGAAACGGCCATATAATTCTCTGTGAAAGGAGGGATACCGATGGATTGGATCAAGACAGTCAATCACGCCATACAGTACATGGAAGATCACCTTACGGAGCAGATCTCTGTAAGCGATATCGCCGCACATGTGAACCTTTCGGTGTTTCATTTTCACAGAGCGTTTTCGATGATCACCGGCCTGTCGCCGGCAGAATACCTGCGGAAAAGGCGCCTTTCGCAGGCGGCACAGGAACTCGTGAACGGGGATGAAAAAGTCATTGATATCGCGCTTAAGTACGGATATGAGACACCCGAGAGTTTTACAAAAGCATTTACAAGGTTTCACGGCATTTCGCCCATGCAGGCAAAAAAAGGCAGCCCTGTTCAGTTCATGAGCCGGTATACCGTCCGGATCGCAATTGAAGGAGGACAGATTATGGAATTTACGATCAAAAAACTGGAACCGATGGACCTGCTTGTGCATGCAAAGAGTTTTCATGCGGAGACAAGCGAAGCGGAGATCCCGAAATTCTGGGATGCGTATTATGCGGATGAAGCATACAGGAAGATCCCCGGCTATTTAGGCGTCTGTGCGCAGACGAAAACGGACAGCGACGAGTTTGAGTACGGCATCGGATGTAACGCATCGGATGTGGAGGGGGTTCCCGAAGGCTTTAAAGTCATTCATATCCCGGCGTATACCTGGGCGGTGTTCAAGTGCGTGGGGCCGTCTCCCAAAGCCATACAGGATATGTGGGAGCGTATCTACAAAGAATGGCTTCCCGTGTCGGATTATGAGATCATTCCGGACTATGATATTGAGAATTATCTTCCGGGAGATCCGTCTTCACAGGACTATGTGAGTGAGATCTGCATCCCCGTAAAGAAAAGCGGAGCGGCAGTATAAGAGAACCGACAGGAAGAGAGACTTGCAGGATCTGCAGGTCTCTCTTTGATTGACAACGAAAATATTCTGTGTTATAAAATAAACGACAACATTGTCGTTTATTTTTTTGAAGCGTAAAAACGATGCCAAAAGTCAAAGAAGAATACCTGGTTGAAAAGAAAAAAGAGATCGTAAGGGCGGCCTTTGAAGTATGTAAAAGAAAGCCGGCCTATGACGTGACCATGTCGGATATCGTTGCCGAAACGGGAATGAGCCAGGGCGGCGTATATAAGTATTTTAATAACATATACTCGGTATATGCCGCGTTGATCGATGAGGCCAACCTCATGGGGGATCAGGTGAAACAGATAGATAAAGTCATGGATTCCGACGCAGATGCCAGGGACAAACTTGACGGACTGTTTGCGGTCTCGGAGAGCTTTTTTTCAGACATGCTGATCAGTTACAATAAGATCCTTTTCGAACTGGGTACTTTCTGCGTGCAGAATCCCGCATATGACAAAAGGATCAACAGTGAAACGACAGCGACGCCGGTGTTCCCTTATCTGGCAAGCCGGCTGGCTGAGCTGATCGTGAAGCAGACGCAGGCGGGTGATTTTCACCCCATAGTTCCCGTGCAGGATGTGGTCAGTTTTGTCATATCCTCTTTTGACGGGATCATAAGAGATGTCACACTGAACAGATGTTACGGCATACATACCGATGACATGCAGGATCTCGATGAAAAGAAGCTGATACATTGCCTGTATCTAAGCACCCTGAAACTGCTGGGGGAATAACCTGTTCCCTTGTTCGTGAGGAAGATCATAAGGAGAAAAAACATGAAAAAGTCCGTAAAATTTACGGTTATGATCGCAGTGATCCTAACCGCCGTTTCTTTATCCGCCTGCGGAAAGGAAAATACCGGTTCGCCGGAAGCAAAATATGATATCAGAAACGCTACCGTTGTCTGTTCCGATCAAGGAGCCGTGGAATATTATCACACAGGAAACGGAACGGATGAAAAAACCGTATACGAACTCGGATCGAACGGGAAAACGGTAGCGGCTTATACGGCTTTGGCCATGGTAGAGGAAGGGCTGCTGGATCTTGACGAAAAGATCATGCCGTATCTGGATCCGGAACTGATCACGGAAGACGGGAGGATGAAGGATATCACCCTCAGACAGCTGCTGTGTCATACCGCCGGCTTTTCACCCAGTTATGAGTTCGGCATCGATCAGACCATTTACACGGATCCCGGGGCGGCTTTTTGTTATTCGGGAGTGGGATATATCTATCTGCAGAATGTTATTGAGAATGCGTCGGGAATGACGATGGATCAGGCTGCATCGAAGTATGTGTTTGAACCGCTCGGCATGAAGCACAGCACATTTGAAAGCGCAAAGACCATACATCCGTATATGAACGCAGGTACAGCGGTGCTTTATGCCCTGCTGATCTTTGTGATCACGCTGCTGATACTGTCGGCGCTTGCTTTCCTTTTCGGGAAACTGACGGGGTTTAAGTTCTATTCGTTTGCCAATGCCCTGCTTGTCTGTTTTACAGCAGCGGGGACCGTCAATATACTGTCATTGCTGTTTCTTTTTTCATCGAATTTCTCCAAGGTGCTCGTATTGTTTCTGATCCTCTTTGCGATCATGGGGACGGGGCTGCTGCTTACGAAGAAACATCCGAAACTGTATTACGCCATCGTGCCCGCCGGTACGGTTTTCGCACTGATCCTTGGCTTTGTGCTTCCCGTTACCGTTCCCGTAACGAATACGCTGATCAGACAGGAAGCCAACTGCGCCTACACTTTTAAATCCACGGGCGAAGATATGGCGTTGTTTTGCGATGAACTTATGAATAAAGCAGGGGACTCCGGCAGCAGGATCAGCGATATGTTCGAACCCGCCGTTACTATCGACGAAAAAAATGCATGGGGACTGGGGATCGCGATAGAATATACAGAAGAAGGAAAACCGGTATACTGGCATTCCGGGATCAACCCCGGATATCAAAGCCTTTATGTGTTGTATCCTGCGGAAAATAAATATATAGTGATCTTAACGAACAGCGACAGAGGACTTGACTATTCCAAAGAAAAGGCCCGCTCTTTCCTCGGCGTAGACGGGACATGGGATATTCAAAGATGACAGGAGCGGCAGGGGGATAAACATGAAGACAAGAGAAGAAGTGATAAACTTTGGGCTTTCATTTCCGAATACTTATACCGATACGCCGTTCAGAGATCAAAACTGGCAGCTCGTTCGCGAAAAAAGAACAAAGAAGGCATTTCTGTGGACATATGAGAAGGACGGCTATCTCAACCTGAATCTGAAAGTCGATCCCGAATGGAGAGATTTCTGGAGACGCACATATCCATCCGTCATTCCCGCCTATCATCAGAATAAAGAACATTGGAATACGGTCATTCTTGACGGCTCCGTACCGGATGCGGAGATAAAAAGGATGATCGCGGAGAGTTACGATCTGATAGCGGATTCTCCCACGAAAAGGATCTATGAAGCCGTAAAAAGAATTCCCAAAGGACGGGTGGCGACCTATGCGCAGGTGGCGGAAATGGCAGGAGACCGGAAAATGGCGCGGGCCGTCGGGAACGCGCTTCATAAAAATCCCGATCCGTCGACGATCCCCTGTCACCGTGTTGTGAATTTCAAGGGAGAACTCGCGGGAGAGTATGTTTTCGGCGGCGCGTGGAAACAGGCTGAGATCCTTATGGGAGAGGGGGTTGAGGTCTCAGACGGAAAAGTGGATCTGAAAAGATATGGAATATGATAAATATTTGATAGATATCCGCAAAAGTAATATAATGATTTACAGATATTAATAAACACATGATGAGGTGCGGTAAATGCAAATAAACGGAAAGAAAGGGATCCTGCCACGCCCGATGATACGGTTCGCAGTGCGGTGAATTTCGAACATGAACTGGATTCATACCAGCCTAAGAAGGATCATTATAATTTCTACTCTACATACAAAACCGTTTGCCCCTGGTGGGATGCAGTGGCCTTGGGAATGGAAGAGGCACAGAGGCAATACCTTGACCGGGGGATCACGGTCACATACGAGTACATGGCGCCGGCGCAGGCTTTCGCAGAGGACCAGTATCTGAGTGATGTTTTTGAAAGAGCAGACCGGATGATGTATGAGCGCAAGAAGGAACTGAAGGAGTTAGGTACACCGTCAGGCCGTCCGTAACGGGAGGGGAACGGGAATATGATTAGGACCATAGAGATCGTCAGTTTATCAAGCGGACTCGTAGGAGAAGATTTCGCGGCACATGAGGTAAAGATCGGTTTAGAGCGCCTGAAAGCGATGGGGCTTCAGGTAAAATTTGCATCAAATGCCCGGAAAGGGATCGGCTATTTAAAGGATCATCCTAAAGAGCGGGCTGATGATCTGATCGAGGCTTATTCCGATCCGGAAGTCGATATGATCCTGTGCGCGATCGGCGGAGACGATACCTACCGGCTTCTTCCGTATCTTTTTGAGGATGACAGATTAAAGAAGGTTGTAAACGATAAGATCTTTTTGGGCTTTTCCGACACGACCATGAATCATTTCATGCTCCACAAACTCGGAGCAAAAACGTTTTACGGGCAAGCATTTCTTCCGGATCTGTGCGAACTGGAACAGGAGATGCTCCCCTACAGCAGAAGCTGTTTTGAGGAACTGATCACGCATTCTTCGATAGCGGAAATACATCCGAGTGATGTCTGGTATGAGGAGAGGACCTGCTTTGATGAGAGCCAGACCGGCGTCCCGCGGATCAGACATGAAAACGGCGGGTTTGAACTGCTGCAGGGCGATCCTGTTTTTTCGGGAAAGATCCTTGGCGGATGCATTGACTCCATGTATGATGTCTTTCATAACGACCGCTATGGGGACAGCGTTTCCCTGTGCGAAAAGTATAAACTTTTTCCTTCCGTTGAGGATTGGACGGGAAGAATACTGCTCTTGGAATCCAGCGAAGAAAAACCGCAACCGGCGTTATATGAAAAAATGCTTCTGGCCCTGAAGGATTACGGCATATTTAAAGTTGTGTCCGGTGTGCTGACCGGTAAGCCCATGGATGAAACATATGCGGAAGAGTACAAGCGCCTTCTGGTGAAGGTGATCGATGATCCGTCCCTGCCGATCCTATCCAATATCAATATAGGACATGCCACGCCAAGATGCATCATTTCCTTTGGTGTAGAAGCGCGGGTGGACGCGGACAGACAGGTCATCACGTTTTCATGACAGGAGGAATGAGCAGGTATGAACCCGGCCGGAACACAGACACTGGAAACAAAGCGGCTGATCCTGCGCAGATATACGATCGATGATGCGGAGGATATGTATCAGAACTGGGCATCCGACCCGGAAGTGACCCGGTTTCTGACATGGCCTGCGCATGCGGATCTTGAAGTGACAAAGCATGTACTGCAGGACTGGATCCCGCGATATGAAGAAGGAAACTATTTTAACTGGGCAATAGAATTAAAAGAAACCGGCGCTGTGATCGGCAATATCGCGGCAGTCAGACTGGATGAAGATGTGGAGGCTGCCGACGTCGGCTACAGCATGGGGAAGGCATACTGGAATCAGGGCATTATGACGGAAGCACTCAGGGCTGTCATGGATTATCTCTTTGATGTGGTCGGCCTGAACCGAGTTTCATCCTATCATGATCCGGACAATCCGGGCTCCGGCAGGGTGATGGAAAAAGCCGGCATGCTGAAGGAAGGTGTCCTGCGGCAGGCGGGGCGGAATAACCGGGGTATCTGCGATGAAGTGCGGTATGCCCTGCTGAAAAGTGACAGGGAGGTGTAGGGATGGCCATACTGTTTCTGGTTGTTTTCGTGATATCTACTGCGATCCACCTTTATGCATCCGTGAAGCAGAATGTGAAATGGCGTAACCTGACCAAGCCGTTCCTGTTGGCTGCCCTGTTTGGCTTTTATTATTTTGCTGCAGGGGATGTGCTTCCTGCGATCCTGCTGGCATTGTTTTTCAGCTGGCTCGGGGATGTCCTGCTGATGCCGCCCGGTAATAAGTGGTTTACGGCGGGCGGTATAGCCTTTATGATCAGCCACATGTTTTTTGTGATCGGATACTGCAGGGATATTGATTTTTCCGCACTCCGGAGCTGGATGATCATACCGCTGGCACTCATATTCACGGGCCTGACCGTCTTTATTTTTTCGAAACTCAAACCCTATCTGAAAAAATCGATGTTTTATCCCATGTTCCTGTATCTTCTGATCAACGGGACCATGAACTGCTTTGCTGCTTTCCGCATGATCAGCAGACCGTGCGCCATGACGCTCATCACGTGTATCGGCGCCTTTCTGTTTTTCATATCCGATTCGACGCTGTTCTTCGTGAGATTTAAAAAAGACGGACGTATTAAGACGCATTTCTGGGTCATGCTGACCTATTCGATCGGAGAGCTGATGATCATCATCGGACTGTTGTAAAACACATTGTATGGGAGGATACCGCACATGAAATACTATCTTTATAATTCACTTGCCAATAACGGGATCAAACCGCAGACGGAAGAGGGGGTCACCCTTATCGATGCTGTCGGGATGGATTACGCGAAATATCTGGAAGGTCTTTCGCCGGAGGACGAGGTCGTGCTCGTCGGCGGAGACGGGACATTGAATTATTTCATTAACGCCGTAAAGGGTGTTGAGATCAAAAACAATATCTATCTGTTAGGTTGCGGCACCGGGAACGATTTCCTGAAGGATATCGGAAAAGAGCCGGGCGAAGAGATCCTGATCAACGATTACCTGAAGAATCTTCCGACCGTCTATGTGAACGGCATGGAGAAGCTGTTCCTCAACAATATGGGATTCGGGATCGACGGATACTGCTGTGAGGTTGCAGACAAGATCAAGGCCGTATCTCCGGGAAAAGAGATCAACTACTCCGGGATCGCGATCAAGGGGCTTCTGTTCCACTTTAAACCCTGTCATGCGGTCATCACGGTGGATGGAGAAAAACATGAATTCGATCATGTATGGATCGCGCCGACCATGAAGGGACGTTTTTACGGAGGCGGAATGAATATGGCTCCGGATCAGGACCGGCTGTCCGATAAACTCAGTGTGGTCGTTTACCGAAGCGCTTCCAAACTGAAAGCGCTGATCGCTTTCCCGTCAATTTTTAAAGGGGAGCACATACAGAAAAAGAACATGGTGAGCGTGTTTACCGGAAATGAGATCTCGGTATCGTTTTCCCGTCCCTGCGCCGCGCAGATCGACGGAGAGACCGTTCTGAATGTGACGGAGTATAAAGCAGTCCTTCCTTCGTGATCCGAATGGCACTTTTGTCACAACTGAAATATATGTGTTATAATTAACAATTATGAAGAAACTGAAAAACCCTTTTGCACGCGTAAAAGAATATATCTTTGATCCGTCTGTCAGCCTCAAGGACAGATCGTTCATATTGTTCTCTATCCTGGTGCTGATCGCGCTGTTTGCTGCCGTGCCGTGTGGGCTGATCATGCGCGAACCGCCGGTAGCAACCATATCCACTCTGATCGGTGCTCTGGGCTTTTCCGCTTATATATGCTATACATTCCGGTCAAATAAGATCCAGCGGGCGAAGATCGTGCTGTCGGTTGTCGTAGTTGTGATCTTTTTGCCGGCCATGTTCTTTACGAACGGCGGCCCGACAGGTGGTGCGCCGGTCTGGCTGCTCCTTGGGACGATCTATATCGGGCTGATCCTGGACGGGAAACTGAAAGTGATCATGCTGATCCTGAACGCGATCGTCCTGACTGCCTGCTGGATCGTAGGATACTTCTACGGAGATCTGGTGACGGAATATTCAAGAGGCGGTAACTATTTTGACTCGATCGCGGCGCTTTTTATCGTCGGCGGGATCGTGTATACACTGATCGCCTTTCACCTTGTTCTGTACCGGAGGGATGAAGAGAATAAAAACCTGCGGCGCCTGTTTGAACAGACGGCTATGGCGCTTGTAAACGCGATCGATGCAAAAGACAAGTATACCCATGGTCATGCGGCCAGAGTTGCCGAGTACTCGAAGAAGATCGCTGCCTTAAGCGGGAAGAGCCCCGCCGAATGTGAGGAGATCTATTACGTGGCCCTGCTGCATGATGTAGGCAAGATCGGGATCCCGGAGACCATCATCAATAAAGAAGGCAAACTTACGGATGAAGAATACGAGATCATCAAGCAGCATCCCGTGCTGGGTGCGCAGATCCTGCACAGCATCAGTGAGTACCCGAACCTGATCATAGGTGCGCGCTATCACCATGAGCGTTATGACGGGAAAGGATATCCGGACAGGCTGAAGGGTGAGGATATACCGGAAATGGCCAGGATCATTTCCGTTGCAGATGCATACGATGCGATGACATCCAAACGCAGCTACCGTGCCCCGATCCCGCAGATGAGCGTGCGTGAGGAGATCGTAAAGGGCGCCGGGAGTCAGTTCGATCCGAAATATGCGATGCTCATGCAGCATCTGATCGATCTGGATACCGAATATGACATGCAGGAAAAAGACAGTATCAAGGAACTGTCCGGAAAGAACGAACTGAACTGCACCCTGTTGCGGGACGAGATCTCGGATGGTATCCTCCTTGGACCGAATATCAAGAAGATCCGGCTGAAATGCGAAGCTCTGGATCCTGCAGAAGACGGTTTCATGCCTGTTCTGATCCTCTTTGACTCGCTGGACGGCCGTTATCACGACACCCCGCGCGAGATCAAGGATCTGCTTTATTATGAGTACGCCATGATCCGTTTTGACGGGGAATATGAGAACGGCGGTTCCCGTAAGATCGTTGTGGAAGAGAAAAAGAGCAGTGTCCTGAAGGATTCACCCGGCAGGAAATATACGGTTTACAATATCGAAGCAGTTAAAGTCAAGGATCATGTCCTGATCCGGATCGACGATCCCGTAAAGACGGTGTCCGTGACCGTTGCACTGCCTGACAGTTCCAGATATGCCTACATCGGACTGACCGGCGAGAACACACATCTTTATGATGTAAGTATCGATACGGAAGAGCAGGCTGTGGATAGCGACTATATTCCCAGGATCGCCGAAGAGGTCAGTTATATCAATGTTCCCGCAGGGGATATCCCGAATCTGCAGGTGGATGGTTACAGAACGGCGGCTACGCTTGGTATCCCTGTCAGAGACGGCATGAAGATCACGTTCCACATGAAGAGCCTTCCGACGGCGCGGCTTGTATGGCACTGTGCTTATCTGGATCTGTTCTATGCCAGAGACCAAAAGACCGGCGGAGAGGATTACAGGGAATATGCGCTTATCAGACTGGACGGTGAAAACTGGGAGGCTGTCGGTATTGCCGAAAATAAACTGATCGTGAGCATCGGAGAAGACTTTGAAGGCTGGGACGCATGGCGTGCTGCCAACAAGGAAGGTTATGAATGCAGCGTCTCGTTTAAAAGAGATGATAATAAGATCGTTACGACCACGGAGAATCTCGGGATCAGCATAAAGAACACAACGACTGTCCTCGACAATCCGTTTGAGATCTATGTGGCACTTACAGGTGATCAGTGTGCGATCACAAATATAAGGATCACCTACGATGGCGGGGAAGCCTGATATGCATTTTGTGAACGCGAAAGGGATCCTTACGGGAAGCGGCGGTCATTACGGGATGAACATATACCGCGGATGCTCCCACGGCTGCATCTATTGTGACAGCCGCAGTAAATGTTATGCGTTCACGCACCCTTTCGAAGATATTGAAGTGAAGCAGAATGCGCCGGAACTCTTGGAAGCAGCGCTACGGTCGAAGAAAAAGAAAGGGATGATCGGAACGGGCGCCATGTCCGATCCGTACATGCACTGTGAAGAGGAACTGCAGCTGACCGGGAAATGTCTCGAGATCATCCTGCGACATGAATTCGGCGCTGCCATTCAGACAAAATCAGACCGGATCTTAAGGGATATCGACCTGCTGGATGCGATCAACCGGAAAACAAAGTGTGTCGTGCAGATGACTTTAACGACCTATGATGATGACCTCTGCAGGATCCTGGAGCCCAATGTCTGCAATACCAAAAGGCGTCTTACCGTGCTTTCCGAGATGCAAAAGCGCGGGATCCCGACGATCGTCTGGCTTTCGCCGATCCTACCCTTTATCAATGACACAGAAGAAAATATACGAGCGATCCTTGAGGCGTGCGTAAGCGCCGGCGTAAAAGGCGTTCTCTGTTTCGGAATGGGCCTGACGCTCAGAGAGGGAGACAGAGAGTACTATTATGCGGCGCTTGACCGGCATTTCCCGGGAATGAAGGAGAAATATATCCGCACATACGGGAACGCGTATGAACTGCCGAGCCCGCATACAAAGGAACTGATGTCGCTCTTTTACCGTATCTGCAATGCAAACGGGCTGCTATGCACGCCGGATGCGTGTTTTGAATACTTACATACACTTCCTGAGAAATATACGCAGATGCGTTTGTTTTGATGGAACGCAAATAAAAGAGGAACAGATATGACTGACCGGATCCGTGGATCACTTGACAAAGATGTATACGGAAAACTGGAAAAACTGAAAGAATATATCCGGGATCTCGGATCGCTTGCCGTAGGATTTTCGGGAGGCGTGGATTCGGCACTTTTGCTGGCCGTTGCCAAAGAGGTATTGGATGAGAGGGTGATCGCGGTGACAGGATCGGATGCTTCGTTTCCGGAACGTGAAATGAAGGAAGCGGCCGCATTCTGCGAAGAACATGGGATCCGTCAGATCGTTTGCCGGATCGATCCGCTTCAGATCGCGGAATACAGAAACAATCATCCTGACCGCTGCTATCACTGCAAACACCGCCTGTTTTCCGAAATAAAAAGGGTAGCCGCGGAAAACGGCATCGCCCATGTTGCCGAAGGCTCCAATATGGATGACCTTGGCGATTACCGTCCCGGCTTGCAGGCAGTAGAAGAACTGGGCGTGAAGAGTCCGTTCCGGCAGGCGCTCCTGTATAAAGATGAGATCCGGCAGATATCCAAAGCCATGGGACTTCCGACCTGGAACAAACCCGCGTATGCCTGCCTGGCATCGCGTTTCGTATACGGGGAGGAGATCACGGAAGAGAAACTGCATATGATAGACCGGGCGGAACAGTTTCTGATCGCGCAGGGGTTTCGCGAGGAGCGCGTGCGCATGCATGGAAAGATAGCGCGTATCGAAGTGCCCGAAAAAGATATCCCGCGTCTTGCATCCGATGAACTGCGAAATAAGGTGTATGACGCGTTCAAAGAGATCGGCTTTCAGTTTGTGACACTGGATCTGAAAGGGTACCGGACGGGAAGCATGAACGCGACGATCGGAATAAGTAGCGGCAAAGGGGAAGAAACATGGATTTGAAAAGCTTTTTTCAATCTGCATGGGTATGGCTTCTGGCGATCATCGGGCCAGTCTGCGCTTTTATCCTGAAAGAACTGTTTTCTTTTATTTTGAATGTATTCTTTGGAAAAGCAGGAAAGAGAATACCGAGCACATTGGAAAAGATCCGGAAAAAAAGAACGGACCGGTTCATCAAAACGCTTAATTCTGAGGAGTACATGCATTTTCTATACCTGTATCTGAAGGATTACTATGGTGAAACTTTCTTTTCCGAATCCAGGGACGGTGATAAGATACCTGTGTTTTCGATCCGGTACGGACGGCCTGATGACCGTGCCGATGGGATACGCTATTTTGATAAACTGGGAAATAAAGAGGGAAT
The DNA here is from genome assembly GCA_017620255.1 of Lachnospiraceae bacterium. Taxonomy (GTDB): domain Bacteria; phylum Bacillota; class Clostridia; order Lachnospirales; family Lachnospiraceae; genus UBA2868. The sequence continues at coordinate 64,605 of JAFZQU010000038.1, read as the reverse complement.
TGATTTCCGGTTTGAAGCCGCAGAACATCAAACCTATAAGAAACTAAGCTATTACAAAGAATATCACAGGCTTGTAGGAGCCAATATCCTTGCACCGGACAGACCGGGATTCATGTTGGATGAGATCCTGACAAATGAAGCCGGTATGACACAGTTTAAGGCTTCGATCGGAACGTACGCGGAGAACATCTATTCTGACCATGTATTGGAGTATGAACTGTTCAAACTGTTCAAGTTTTACCGGAGAAAATCAAAAAAGGAGTCTGCGGATAAGCTGCTTGAGAAATGCCGGCAGCAATCCGATATCAGAAATGCCATGCACGCTTCGGTGAAAGCAGAACGTTCCAGTCCGCTATTTCAGGAGCAAATGCGCCGTTCGCTGTTGAGCGGTGAGGGAAGAAGATCACTATTAAGCGTGCAGATGCTCGTGCTGATCAAGCTCCGTGACCGGAACGATTACGGGATCATGATCATTCAAAGATCCAAACATGTAGCGGCTGCGCCAGGCAGGATACAACTTGTTCCCTCCGGTGGATTCGAGATCCTGAATGATGCCATTGACGGGTATTCCAATTATGAACTGCAGGACAATTACTCGGCCGGCTGCGCAGTCTTTCGTGAATATTTAGAAGAGATCTTCGGTGAGGAGGAATTTGAGGGCAGAGGCGTCGGATCTGTCAACGAGGCTCTGATGAAAGACGACCGGATCAGAGTAATAGAGAGGTTGCTGAAAAGCGGAGAAGCCGATCTCAGATTTTTAGGAAGCGTCATGGATCTTGCGGGGCTTCGGCATGAGTTATCTTTTGTGCTTGTCATTCATAATGAGGACTACAATGACCAGAAATTCAGGGGAAACGAAGAGATCCTGAACAGGACTTTTATTTCCGATGTGAGACTGCGTAACTTTGAAAGCAGGGAAGATATCTGGAAAAATCTGCACGGGCCGAGCGCTGCCATGTGGAAACTGTTCCGGGAAACAGATCTGTACAGGGAACTGATCGCAAAATAAGATACCGGCAGATCAGGCAGTTTGCGACAGGCAGAGATCCAAAAAGGCCTGCAGATGGGGATCTGCATCATTGACATCCGGGAGGTTGGTGTCACCCGGAAAGATCATCTTATTCTTACCGTGATAATCACTGCCGGCGGAAGCGAGCAGATCGTACTGGTCTGCCATGGAAAGCATCAGATTCTGCTGTTTCGGGGAAAAACCGGAATAGTAACACTCCAGTCCCTTCAGCCCGATCTCTTTCAGCATCCGGATCCTGCGGTGCAGTTCTGCTTCTGCCAGAAGCTGGCTTCCGTCTCCAAAGACCGCATGGGCGAGGACAGGGATGCCGCCGCTTGCAAGGATCGCATAGATCGCCCGCTGCGGGGTAATGCTGCCCACTCCTTTGACTTTCGCTTTGTTTAAGATCTTTTCGATCGCTTCTTCACGACTTGCCGCAAATCCGTATTTTACCATCAGGTTCCCGATATGCGGTTTCCCGGGATTATTGAGCTGCATCAGTGCGTCGATCTCGTCCTGCGGAAACGTGATCCCATACTCTTTTTCCAGTATTTCGAGACGCATACGGACTTTCTGAACCCGTAGTCCGTGCGTATAGGCAGTCAGTTCTGACAGCGGGGAATCCCCGTCACGGTAAGCATATCCGAGGATATGGTATTTTCCGAAATCATCCCTGCAGGACAATTCCACACCGTTTATAAACCGTACATCGTCTTCCCGTAAAAGGCTTCGGATGATGGCACAGTTCTTCACAGTGTCATGATCGGTAGCGGAGAAGATGCCGATGCCGGCGTCCTTTACCGTCTGTATGATCGTTTCCGGGGTATCTGTACCGTCAGAAGCGTTTGTATGCATATGCATGTCAATGATAGCCGGATATTTCATAACATCAAAAGAGTAGCTTTTTTTTGCAAAACTGTCAATCTATGTGTATCATATATAATGTTATGAAAAAATGCTGTATTCTTATCATAGTTATGTTAACCACTATCCTGCAGGGTTGCCTGCAGGTCACATCAAAGACACCGGGTGTATCCGCCGCCAAACCGGCTGAAACAGAGCAGTCATTGGAAGAACATCCGGATATCGATTCCGGGATCGTGCGCGATGAAACTGCTGCGCTCCAGACGGAAGAGAGCAGGAGAAAACCGTTATTATCCAAACATGCAAAACTTACCCTGCAGGACAGCGGGTGGGATGTGTTTGTGCCGTCGATGGCGGGCCGGCCGGATTACAGGTTCAACCCTTCCGTCATGCTGCAGGAGGACGGCTCGGTCGACGCATGGTTTTCAGCTCCCGGAGACGGATACAGGGAATATGACTATATCACATATAAGCATTCGGAAGACGGCGGTCAGACTTGGTCTGATGAAAAGGTGGTCTTAAGTCCCACGCCGGGTTCGCCGGATGCTTTATCCACCTGTGACCCGGATGTGTTCTGGTACGACGGATACTATTATCTCGGGTATTCCTCAACGATCAACAAAAAGGAAAAGGGATTGTGCAACAGCACGTTTCTGGCACGTGCAAAGAACCCGGACGGACCGTATGAAAAGTGGAACGGCAGCGGCTGGGGCGGTTTGCCGGCGCCGTTACTGTACTTTGACGGCGTGGAGATCGGCTGGGGCTGCGGTGAGCCCTCCTTCGTGGTCGTAGAGGATACACTTTATATCTATACAACAAAGGATTCCTATTCGTCGGCACCGGAGCGGGTCCGGCTGACAGAAGTCCACTCCGTTAAAATAACAGGCGATATGTGGCCGGCAGACATTGCGTACCGCGGCTGTGCCGTGGACCGATCCGATACGAAGAAACAGGAAAGCCCGGATACATATATCTATCAGGACGCAGATTCCTGGGATGTGGCCTACGCGGAGGAGACCGGAAAGTTTATTGCGGTAGGTACCAACAGGAGATTTTTAAATAACAGTTGTTTGCTATATTATGAGTCAAACGACGGGGTTCATTTTGACCGGGTATCGGAATTGAATACCGATGTCATCTGCAGATGTCATAACTGCGGGATCATGTCTGACCGTTTTGGACATATCGGAAAAGACGATCCCGTGATCGTCAGTTATGCTTACAGTGGCTCCAACCACAGAGCCTGGGGCGTATGGGGAACGCGCTTTGCTTCCGCCGACCTTACATGGACGGATGAGCCGGATAGGAGCGAGGACGGGCTGGATAATCTGAAAGCACCGATGAACTGCAGGTCGGGTGTCGGGAGTATATCTCCGCAGATGTTGAAAACAGACCGGCTGGTATACCAGCGGACCGTGGGAGGCGAAGCTTTTACGATCCAGCAGTATCTGCGTGACGGTTATCATGGCGGGCACGTGATCTCCCGGGAGGAGATCACCTTCCAAAACTATGATGAAGAAGTTGTGGAGATCGACGATGAGAACCGGATCCTGCCGAAAAAAGAAGGGGTAACGAGTGTTATTGTAAAGTACGGGGATTTCAGCAGGGAGATCACGCTCTGCGTTTTGCCGGAAAACGGCGGAAACAAAGAAGTGACTTCTTTTTACAGGATGACCCCGGGATATCAGATCCCCGTGGATACACCTTTTATCGTACAGGTCAGACCGATGGCTGTTTGTTCGGATTTCACCATTCATGAACTGCGGGGAGAAGAGATCCTGAAGATCGGGCTGACTTTCATCTCCACAGACCCTGATGTGTGTGAGATCGGTCCGGACGGTGCCATGCATCCCATGAAGCCCGGACTCACGGATATTGTCATAGAAACGGATGCCGGGCTTTCAGAAACCATCCCGGTGCATATCATATAAGGAACACTTTTCATTCTCTCGATAAAGAGATAGAATAAATGCGGAGGCGTTACAATGAAAAAGGCTTTGATCCTGATCAATGAAAGAGCGGGCACCGGAAGGGCCGGAACAAGCGTTATGCGGATCATCTCCGAAGCGGCCAGAGCCGGGTTCGAACCCGTTGTCTTTCCGATCATTCCGGGGGCCGGACTGACTTCGGAAAGCCTGATCGCTACTCACGGCAAGGATGTGGAATTGATCATATGCAGTGGCGGCGACGGTACGCTGAACCATGTCGTAAACGGGATCATGCATTTGGAGCGCAGACCCAGACTGGCTTTTGTACCGTCCGGCAGTACGAATGATTTTGCCAGAGGGATCGGGATTCCGTCCAATAAGGCACGTGCGATCGATGTGGCTCTCTACGGAGGCGTTTTTGCGTACGATGTCGGATCCATGAACGATAAGTATTTTAACTACGTAGCCGCATTCGGTGCGTTTACGGAGATCAGTTACGATACAAAGCAGGAATGGAAGAATGTGCTCGGATATGCGGCTTACTTTCTGAATGCACTTGCCGAGCTGTTCCAGAATGTGCATTACAGCCGGCATTTAAAGATCCGGATCGGTGACACGGTGGAAGAAGGGGACTATGTATTCGGTGCTGTCTGTAATTCCGCGTCCGTTGCCGGTATGCCGCTGTTTGGCAAGGCCGGCGTGAAACAGAATGACGGAAAGATGGAACTGCTCCTGATCCGTACGCCGAAGAACCTGATCGAACTGCAGGCGATCGTAGCAACACTCAGGAAAGGCAATCCTTCACACCCGGGAATTTCGTTCAAACAAATATCAAGCGTTATTTTTGAGGCGGATGAAGAACTGATGTGGACCACGGACGGTGAATTCGGCGGATCCTATCAGAAAACCGAGATCCATGTCTTAAAACATGCGGTCAGTATCATGACGGGAGATATTCTGATGAAAAAGCCTGTATTGCGCATCGGCCGTGATTGACCAAAAAAGCGGCAGGGAATATAATGACATCTAATGAATAAGAAAAAGAATCTGTTATGGTCTCTTACAACTTTGGTGATCGCCGTGATCAGTATCTCTGCGGTCATATCGCAGGCGCATCATTTCTCCCTGGGAAATTTTTATGCCTATGTCTCTAACAGCAATCCTGTCTACCTTGCGGTAGCCGTTTTGCTGATGTTTTGTTATATTTTTCTGGAAGGCCATGCACTCAGGATCCTGCTGAAAGCCTTCGGATACAAAAAAAGACGCAGATCCTGTACTGTTTATTCTGCTGCGGATATTTATTTTTCATCCGTTACGCCATCTGCGACGGGCGGCCAGCCGGCCAGCGCGTTTTTTATGGTAAAGGACGGGATCCCCGCTGCGATCGTGACACTGGTCCTGCTCGTCAACCTGATCCTGTATACGTTTGCGATCATGATCGTCGGCCTGTTGGCTCTTTTGATCAGGCCATCGATCTTTATCCATTTTAATATGTTTTCCAAGATCCTGATCATAGTGGGGTATCTGATCTTAGCGCTTCTTGCTGTCGGACTGATCCTGCTGATCAGATATGAGGTCATCCTGCAAAAGATCTGCAGCAAACTGATCCTTGTACTGCACAGGCTTCACCTGATGCGGCGCCTTAACTACTGGCAGGAGAAACTGGACCGGATCATTGCGGATTACAAAAAGAGTGCAGGCATGCTGCAGGGACATAAGAAAGAGCTTGCAGATGCATTTTTGGCGAACCTCTTTCAGCGGATCTCACTGATCGGTGTTCCGGCTGCCGTAGTTCTTGCCATGGAAAGGTCTTTGGACAATGCGCTTTCCGTCTGGGTAACGCAGGTTTTTGTGACGATCGGGGCTACCTGTGTACCGATCCCCGGCGCACAGGGCGTTTCGGATTATCTGCTTCTTGACGGTCTTGGCGTGATGATGGGAAACGATGTGGCGATCAATCTGGATCTTCTAAGCCGCAGCATCTCGTTTTACGGATGCGTGCTGATCAGTCTGATCATCATCGTGATCGCTTATCTGATGCGTGAAAAAAAGAAAAAGAAAGCATTTGAACGAGAGGGAACAAAATGATCGGATATTATGACTATACCGTTATACTGACGTATTTCTCGCTGGTATCGGCGGGACTTGGCATCTTTATCTCCCTGCACGGGAACGGACATCCGTATATCGGCGTCTTTTTCCTGCTGTTTTGCGGACTTTGCGATGCGTTTGACGGAAAAGTCGCAAGAACCAAGAAAAACAGAACGGAAGAGGAGTGCAAGTTCGGGATCCAGATCGACTCACTGAGCGACCTGGTCGCCTTCGGTGTGCTTCCCGCCTGTATCGGGGAAGCCGTTCTGCTTCAGTCTACGAAATATCCCGACCGTATCGTCAGGTCGACCGGAAATCCGCAGGATCTTGTTGCGCCGATCCTGTTTTTCCTCATTCTGATGCTCTATGTACTGGTCGCCATGATCCGTCTTGCATATTTTAACGTACAGGAAGAAAAGCGGCAGAAGGAAGAGGGCGGTGTCCGTAAGTATTATGAAGGCCTGCCGGTGACAAGCGCATCGCTGATCTTTCCTGCGATCATGCTGTTCCAGTTCCTGACGCCCGGAGATATGACCCTTTTATACTTTGTGGCGCTTGCAGTTACAGGTTGTCTTTTTGTTTCCAAGCTGAAGATCAAAAAGCCGACCATGAAAGGGATCCTGATCTGCATCGCGATCGGTGCGGTGGAATTTGTGATCCTGCTGTTGCTTAGGATCCTTTGATCCGGAGAAGATCATGCTGCATTTCCTCTACCATACGATCATCGGCCGGATGATCCTGAAAATATTATGTAAACCATGCATTTCCGAAACGGCCGGACGCTTTCTGGACATGAGAGCGTCCCGCGTTCTGATCAATCCTTTTATACGTAAAAATCACATTGACCTTAGCCAGTATGAAACAGGCTTTTCCTGCTTTAACGATTGCTTCTGCAGAAAGATCAAACCCGGGCTCAGAGAGTTTCCGCAGGATGCGTTTGCGTTTGCATCGCCCTGTGACGGTCTTTTGTCCGTATACAGGATAAATGACAGGACAGTCCTGCCCGTTAAGCAGTCCAGATATTCGATCGATGATCTTTTGGAGGATGTGAAACTCGCAGATGCGTTTACAGACGGATTCTGTCTGGTATTCCGTCTGTGTGTTGAGCATTATCACCGCTACAGTTATTTTGACAGCGGCGTGAAGGGGGGAAACATTCATATTCCGGGCGTCCTGCACACCGTACGCCCGGTCGCACTTTCACAGGTTCCGGTTTTCGTCCGGAACAGTCGGGAATATACGATCCTGCAGACAGATCACTTCGGAACGGTAGTTCAGATGGAAGTCGGTGCCCTGCTTGTAGGCAGGATCTGCAATCACCATGGTGCATACCGTTTCAGACGCGGAGAGGAAAAAGGCTGCTTTCAATACGGCGGCAGTACGATCATTGTTCTGCTGCAAAAAGATGCATTACAGCTGAGTTCTCCGGTGTCGGAGATCGTCGGAACAGGCAACGAACTGCCCGTACAAATGGGAGATGTGCTTGGCTTTGCTGAAACCCATAGCAGAAACGGATCACACTGAAATTGTCTGAAAATGTCACAAAGAAGTTATATTTATTAAAACAATATCACATTTTTCTTGATTTTTTGAGAACAATCATTTATCATTAATTTATATTATATTTTGCTTCAAGGAGGATACGGCACAATATGGAAAACAATAAGAACAATAAGGGGAAATTGAGTATTGTTGCGATGATGCTTATGTTCGTTCTGATACCGCTTGCAGTTACGTGTATCATCCTGACGATCATTGGTGTCAATGAGATCGAGGATCAGATGGAATCCCAGACGATCGCAACATTGAAAGTTGCTGCGACCAATCTGCGCAACTGGTATGAATGGGATATTGATGAGGTCGGTGAACTTACGCCTGATGAAGACTACATTGACAGTTTGAAGGATCAGGGCGTGGAACTGACGATCTTCGTTGGGGACACGAGATTCTCCACATCCGTTCTCAAGGATGACGGCACCAGAAACAACGGTACTCAGGCTGCCGCCGGTATCTGGGATACGGTATCCAAAGGAAATGATTTTTACGATAACAATACAAAGGTTGCCGGCAAAGATTTCTATGTATACTACATGCCGTTCCATAACGGTGCAGGCAATGAGATCATGGGTATGGCGTTCGCAGGTATTCCTGCAGCGACCGTTGATGCGGCGATCAAAAAGGCAGTTACCCAGTTCGTCCTGATCGCAGTGATCTCCTTCCTGGTTTGGGCCGCGATCGCGATCGTGCTTGCACGCAGGGTTGGTAAGTCCCTGAAAGCAACCGTGGATAATCTTCAGGTGATCGCTTCCGGTAATCTGGTCGGAGACGAAGAGGATGTTACCTCTGCCGTATCTGAAGTATCGAGCCTGATCTCATCTACAGAGAGCATGCATGATAACCTGAAAAATACGGTTTCAAATATTAAATCATCTACCGGCGAGCTGTCTTCCTCTATTGTAGAAGTCACAGGTACGATCACAGAATCACAGACTTCCACAGAACAGATCCAGACAGCGATCGGTGAACTGTCACAGACATCCATGACAATGGCTGAAAATGTTCAGAACGTGAATGAACAGGTTATCAACATGGGTAATGAGGTTGGAGAGATCGCAGAGAACGTCAAGAAGCTGAACGCTTCCTCCTCGTCCATGAAAGATGCCAGCACAAGCGCGAAGAGCTCCATCAATACGATCATGGAAGGCTCCAAGAGAAGTGCGGAAGCAGTCGGCGAGATCAACAATCAGGTTGTTTCCACAAATGCTTCGATCGAGAAGATCAACGATGCGGTTTCCCTGATCCTGGATGTTACATCCCAGACAAAACTGCTGTCCCTGAATGCCAGCATTGAGGCAGCAAGAGCAGGTGAATCCGGTAAGGGCTTCGCAGTTGTTGCGGAAGAGATCAAGAAACTTTCCGAACAGTCCGAAGAATCCGGTAACTCCATCAAGGCGATCGCACAGGATATCATCACAAAATCTTCCGAGTCCGTTCAGCAGGCTGCCAAGATCAGAGAGATCATCGAGAAAGAGCAGAGCGACATGGAAGCTACACAGGAGATCTTCAATACACTTATCTCCGAGATCGATGTTTCGGTTGAACAGATCGGTGCGATCTCCGAGAGAGTACAGGAACTGGAAGATATCAAGGGCGTGATCGTTTCCAACGTATCCGATCTGAGCGCTGTATCCGAGGAAACAGCAGCAAGCTGTGAGACAGTTGAAGGTTCCGTATACAACGTAGTAGATGCCTTCGGTAACATTTCCGCCAAGGCACAGGAGATGATGGCACTCAGCAACGAAGTAGACGGTGCGGTTGAATTCTTCAAGATCTGATCTTGATACCGCTCGAAAGACTGCTGTGATATGCAGCAGACATAAGATGATTTATCTGCAAGGGCTATGGATCACATAGCCCTTGTATTTTGAGGTTGGAAGATGCGTGAAGCAGAACTGCAAAGAGAAGGCGTATATGTAAGAAAAGTCACGGTTACGGGATCCATGACGGATGCGGACGGTATCATGAGCGTTCTTTCCATTGCAAAGAATATGCAGGAAGCAGCCGGTGACCAGCTGATCGATCTCGGGATCGGTTTTGACGTAACAAGCGGACTGAACATGCTGTGGGTGGTGGTCTGGAGCGAGTTCCATTTCAAACGGTTCCCGAAGACGGGAGAGAGCGTGACTTTCTATACGTGGCCCGGTAAGAAGATGCACTGGTTCTACCCGAGAAGAGCCTATGTGTTTGATGCAAACGGGGAGGAACTGGCACATGGGGCGTATCTTTGGATGCTGATGGACTCCGAAACAAGAAAAGTCACGGATGACAAGGGACTGCTCGGTGTGCTGCCGACTTTAAAGATCGAAGGCGAATGCAAAGTTCCGCAGATGAAAACGGACTTTCCGGAAAACCTTCCGGAAACATGCTTAAGGAAGGTTGCCCCGGATGAGATCGATGAAAACGGGCATGTGAATAATGCGCATTATCTGAACTGGGCGATGGATGTTGCAAAAGAGTGCGGCTTTGGTACAGCGCAGCTTAAGACTATCTGGATCAACTATAAAAAAGAGATCCTTCCGGATGACACGGTGGAGCTTTGTTATATGAAAGACGGTAACCTGCTGTGCGTTGCGGGAAGCGGGATAGGAGAGCATCACTTTATTGCCAGATTGGATTTTTCTGCTTGACAAAGAAGGGCCTGTCTTGTAGTATATGTAAGTGGCTTTACGGGATCTTAGCTCAGCTGGGAGAGCATCTGCCTTACAAGCAGAGGGTCATAGGTTCGAGCCCTATAGGTCCCATTTGTCATAAGGGTGTCGCGCAGCGACAGGATCCCTTATGACACGGCGACATCTGCGACAGCAGATGTTGGAAGGTTTTGTAAGCACTTCGTGCTTACCGGGCACAACATCCTGCGGATGTTGCGCGAATGGCGAGATGGCTCAACTGGCTAGAGCGTCCGGTTCATACCCGGGAGGTTGAGAGTTCAAGTCTCTCTCTCGCTATGCAGATATAACCCTTGAAGGTATCGCATTGAAGCGGCTCTCAAGGGTTTTTTCATACTCTGCGGATCATAACGCGGATTCTTACGGGGGAAGAAGATGAAAGATGATTTTGAAAGATTTGATATGAAAGCACCACCCGTGCGGACAAAGTGGTACTTAAGACCGCTCACATATCTTCTGAGCGCACCGGATGTTATAAAACACGGTTGCATCATAAAGAAAACGGATGTGGAAGGGCTGAAGCCGCCGTTTGTCCTGCTCTGCAATCATAATGCTTTTATGGACTTTAAGGTGGCGACCAAGGCTATTTTCCCGTGGAGAGCCAATTACGTGGTGGCGATCGACGGCTTTATCGGCAGGGAGAAACTGCTCAGGGATGTCGGCTGTATCTGCAAGAGGAAGTTTACGAACGATACGATGTTAGTCAGGCAGCTGATGCAGACGATCAAAAACGGGGATGTAGCAGTGATCTATCCGGAGGCGAGATACTCGCTTTGCGGAACGACAGCCGTACTGCCGGGATCACTTGGAAAACTGTGTAAACTTCTGGGCGTGCCCGTCGTGACGCTGATCTGCCACGGACACCATGTCAATTCTCCGTTCTGGAATCTGCATGACCGTAAGGTAAAACCGACAGAAGCGGAATTTACAAGACTGTTTGACACAGAGACGTTAAAAAACACACCGGTAGAGGAAGTCAATGCAAGGATAACCGAAGCACTCCGGTATGATGATTTTGCCTGGCAGAAAGAGCGCGGGATCAAAGTGAAATATGAGCGACGCGCAGAAGGGCTTCACAAGGTCCTGTATCAGTGCGCAGCCTGCGGGAGCGAATTCCGGATGGGTGCCAAAGGAACGATCCTGAAATGCGAGGCATGCGGAAAAGAATGGGAGATGACGGAGCTCGGAGAATTGCGGGCTCTTTCAGGTGAGACTGAGTTTTCCCACATACCGGACTGGTATGAATGGGAACGGGAAAATGTCAGGCGCGAGGTGGAAGCGGGAACGTATTCTTCCGGGGAACTGCCCGTACGCGTGGACTCTCTTCCAAACGCAAAGAAATTTATCCCGCTGGGCACAGGCATCCTGCTTCATGACATGAACGGATTTACGGTCAGAGTGCAGGATGCGGACGGCGATGCCTTTGAGATGGTCAAGAATGTCCCGTCCCTGTATTCCTGTCATATCGAATATGAGTATCTTGGGAAATTCGGAGACTGTGTGGACCTGAACACGCTGAAGGACACCTGGTATATTTATCCGGACCCTGAAAAATGCGCGTTTTCCGTCACCAAAATGGCGCTGGCAACGGAAGAACTGTACAACGCTTACAGATGGGCTAAAGGGTAGCGCGGAACAGTAGTGTTTACATAAGAAAATATTATTGTAACAAATTGGTTTACATAGTTTACATATTTGTAAAATTATGGTATGATTTTGAAAATGTCTTATTATGCGCAAAGGCATAAAGACCGATATAAATATGTATTGATGTTATCGAAGGTGTAGTGTATGAGCGGTTTCCGGGACAGGACCCGCAGACGTACAAGGAAGAATCAGGAGGATTGATGATGAAAGGAAAGAGAATTCTGGCAGCCCTGCTTTGTGTGGCAATGATCGCGACATCAGGCAGCTTTACGAAACCTGTATTTGCGCAGGACGCACAGGGCGCATCTGTGGAAATGACAGATGAAGGTCAGGAAATACTTGTGGAAGGCGAAGGCCTCGCGGATGACGGACAGACAGTCTATGAGGAGTCTGCTGCCGGTCAGACGGACGATGACGCTGACGCGCAGAAGGGAGAAGAGGATGCCGCTGAGGCAGAACCGGATGTTCCCGAAGAGAAACCCGTTGTGGAAGAAGGGGAAGAAGCACAGGTCATCGAAGACGGGGATGCTGATACAGAAGATGCAGATGTGACCGAAGAGGAAGCCCTTGAGGAAACATCTGAAGAGGAAGAGCGCCTGGGCGTGATGCCGGAAACACCGGACCCGCATTTTACAGGTGGCGGGCCATTGGACTGGGCAGGCGAGGTCCCGGAGACTCTTCCTGAGACCATACTGCTGCCTGAAGGTGTTACATCCATACCCGATGGTATCTTCGATACGGAACCGGGAAGCTATGTCAGGAATATCTATTTCAGCGACGATGCTCTTCAAACGATCGAGGAAGGTGCGTTTGAAAGCAGTGCTATTGAAGCCATACTGTTCCCGAACGGTATGCCGACGTATACGATCGGTGATCGTGCCTTTATGAATACGCCGATAAACAGTATCGACTTAAATCTTGTTACAACGATCGGGGAAAACGCATTTGCAAACTGCAGTTCCTTACCCTCGGTTAATCTTACTTCGGCTGAAACGATCGGAAAATATGCGTTCAAAAACTGCTCACAGTTAACCACTGTTACGTGGGGAACGAAGACCGTATCGATCGGAGAAGAAGCGTTCCGGAACTGTAAACTGAAAATTGTCTCCCTGGAAGATATGGTCAGTTATGATGAATCCGATCCTCCGGAAATGAACGTGCTTATAATCGGCAAGTACGCTTTTGCCGACAATGCATCACTTGAAGAGGTTACGCTTCCGGTCAGTCTTGCAACGATCCCGCAGGGGGCGTTCAGCGGCTGTACAAAACTGACAAGCGTGATCATGGATGATATGGATACATACAACCAGACTACATCCATCGGGAAAGAAGCTTTTAAGAACTGCTCCAAACTTGCAGGTATTGAGATTGGTCTTCGCGTGACTGAGATCGCGAGTCTTGCATTTGACGGCTGTATTGCCCTGAATGCGATCCGTATCTATGAGCCGGCCGGTGATGTGGAGATCGCGGAAAACGCATTCCCGATCCGTACGGACGGTAAGGCGACGATCTACGGTTTTGACGGAAAAGTAAAAGCCTATGTGAATGAGAATCTAAGAGGTTACAAATATCAGTATCTTGGTAAGAAATACAAGATCAACAGAGCGACTTCTGTTTACGGATCGGTCGCACAGAGTCTTGATGAGGCTTGTGCGGGTGAAAAGATCACACTGACGGCAACACCGAGAGAAGGATTTACGTTCTACAGACTCCGCGTTAAGTATAAAGACGGCAATTCGGACAAGTTCTATGATGTGCCGGAATACGGCGATGGCAAGCTGGTGCTGACCGCGTCGAATACCAGTGCGCAGGTGTATACGTTTATCATGCCGGCCAGCGAAGTATGGATCATTGCCTATGGAATGAAGTCTTCTGATCTGGTAAACGGTACTCTGACATGGACATTTTCACCGGCGATCGCGGCACAGGGAGACAGAGAAGTGGTCTTCCCGTATGCAGGCGCAGCTACGACGATCAAGGTAAAATGTAACGGTGAATCCGTGGGACCGTGGAACTTTAAGATGAAGAGTACGGATCCGGCGATCGCTGCGATCAATCAGTTTGGGGAGATCATAGCTCTCAAAAACGGAGAAGCAAATATCTCACTGGTCGCGCTTGGAAATGAAAGCAAGAACATCCAGATCTCCGTCAAAGTAGGGGAATCCAAATCGGTGGATGTGCTTGATTTTGCACCATTCTTTGATCCGGTCCCGGATGATCCTACACAACAGCCTTATATTGAAGATGCGGTGATCCGTGTACCGATTGCCCTGCAGGCTGATCCGGATAACCCGGATGATCCGTTCGCGGATCCCGAGTATTTCGTGGTGGAATATGATGTAAGTGCAGTAGAGAAAGTGGATCATACCTTTTCTCCGCGGGTATTTTCCTATTATCTGGAAGATCCCGAAGATCCGGACTCCGAGGTAGAGATCAAGTATGTCAATTCCACATGGAGCACGACAGATAGGAAACTCGTTACGGTAAAGAATGCGGCTTCCAATTCAAACGATAATCTGATCACAGTCCTGAAGGGCGGTTTTGGTGAGGCGTTTATTACCGCCAGTGTCAAGAATGATGACGGAACTACGGTGGAAACAGGGTTTATCGTTAAAATTGTGGACTCTTCGCCGAGACTGCTGAAAAACAGACTGGAGATCAATACCTTCAACAGGGAAGGTGTTGTGGTTCCCGTGACGCATGTTTATGATTATGCGTATTATCAGGATTATGATCTGCGCACCTGTACGAAGGTCGTTAAAAACGGTATTACTACCTACGATTATACAAATGTCATGGCGACAGGTTTCCGTGCTAAATTTGATACCCGCGGGAATATCGTATTGAGTGCTGATCCGACTACGCTGAAACTGGATGGCGGAAAGTCAGCCACCTATCAGAACCTTTATATCGAAGGTAAGCAGTATCGTGACGACAGAACGCCCGGCAGAAAGCAGACGCTCAAATTCCGTATGCGGATCCCTGAGATCTATGTTATAAACAAAACACCCACTATAAAACTGTCTTACAGCGGAAAGATCAATCTTCTGTACAACAGTAATTATGAGAAGAATGATACCAATATGGTTTCCGTATATCATAATGTTACGGATCTGAAGATGTATGAACTGGATAGCGTCGAACTGGTATCGGAAGCAAACAATAAGCTGCCGAATTCCGAGCTGCCCGATAAATTTGCATCCAATTTCACGGTCGGACAGGTTCTGGTCGATGCAACCGGTAATGAGATCGGATTTAAGATCGGGGTAAATCCTGCGATCGAAACGGATGATCAGTTCATGAAAACGGATGATAAGAACAAAAAGATCGTGAATTCGGGATATGCGAAGATCAAATTCAGGGGCTTTAACTATCCGATCACAGTTCCGATCACGATCCCCTGTGATTACACATTCCCTAAATATGTGCTTTCGATGACGAAAGTGAATACACATACACGTTATTTCCCGAATCCGGAATATAAGGTACAGATCCTGGATGCAGGAAACAAGAAAGCAGGAGTGGATCTCTACAGCACCACATATGATGATGCCGGAGAAGTAACAGACCGTTCATGGAAGGTAGTGTCTGCATACAACGAGTATCCTGCCTCTTCCATGCAGTTTAATGCTCCTGATGAAGGAGACTGGGAGTATGCACTTGACGCCAAGGGCGACCGGCTGAAAGATGAGGATGGTAAATATATATTTAAGGATTACCTCAAACTCAGCGCAAACGGGACGGTCAATAAGACGATCAAGGAACATCTGGTGATACGTATGGAAGAGTGGCGTAAGCCGATGGGCTTTGATTTTACCATGGTACCGTATACAGGGGCTGTAACGACAAAACTCGCGCCGGCCGCGATCTCGCTGAATAAATCATTCCCTGACCAGCAGACAGAAGTAAAGATCAATTACAATCTGCAGGGTGTAAAGCTTAACGACATGTCAGAACTTGTTTATGTCCCGGGCAGTAAAAGAGAGGATATCATCGCAGCCGGTGAGGAACTGGCAGCCAGTGCCCGGCTCAGTGTGGACACCGATAATAATGTCATGCTCTTTGGCCTGGAGAACGCAGATTTAGATACACTTGTGAAGGGCAGATATACCTTCACCATGATCCCGAGCGTTTACTTCAGCGGCGTGCCGATCGATCTTCCTGCGGTCAGGTTTTCCATTACCATCACGGAATCCGCTCCGGTAATGTCACTTAAGAAATCGACATTTACGCTGAACACAAATTATGCCGGAATGGGTGAGATCGCTCCTTCCGATACAGCAGTATCCGGTCTGCCGAAGGGAGCCGTATATGAGATCTGTAATGATATTGACGATATGGAGACAGGTGAGATTGACTATACGGGTGTCAATGTTGTTGCTGTTCCCAGGAATGGTTATGCCGGTAAGTGGGCAGGTGACATCTATGAGATTGAGGCCGGAATAGATCCGGAAACCAAGAGGAAGTATGTTCCGGAATGGGACCCGGATTCCCTTACCTGGAGTCATGTTGATTGGACCTGGGAATCTCAAGAGTATACCTATGATGATGAAGATCCGAAAAAGATTCCGACCGGAACCGGATGGAAGAACGCTTTCAGTATCCATGCCCTGCCGGATGCTGACGGCAGACTTACGAAACTGGGTATATCGATAAGGCCGATGGCGTATGTGGATGCCTTTAATTATGACTATTATGTTTACGGGATCCGTTACATGGCAGAAGGCGGCAGCGAGGAGATCACAAATCCGTGGGCGAAACCCCTGAAGATCCGTATTTCCGGTCAGTATCTGAGAAAACCTGTAGTAAAGCTTACTCCTGTAGGCGGTCTCAATCAGATCATACCGGATAAGGTACATCCGGATCCGGACTGCAAGACGGACGTTGCGGGCTATGAACTTGTATTCAAAGTTTCAATGACAAATCTGTACGGAACACTGTCGGAGGAGAATTTGAAACTGGCCGAGGTTGACAGCCGGACGAACACCTATTATGAGAATGACCAAGGCTACTATTCTCCGCACTTCTTTGCAGAACTGAGAGAAGATGAAAAGACGAAGGAGCAGAGCGTTGTAGTTACGTTGAATCCGTTAAATATTTATGGTTCGGATGATGTTCCGCAAACGATTGAGAAACTGCGGAATGACGCATTCCACCATCTGATCCTGTATTATGATATTCAGGAAATTGAAGGACCTGACAAGTCAGACTATCAGGATCTTCGGATCGTGCCGAAACAGATCCTGCCCGTTATCCAGACGCTGAATACCAAGGGAACGATTTATGAGGGATGGCGTCTTGAAGACAGAGTCGTCACCTTTGATGTGGGTCTGACAACTGCACAGTCGGCTATCCTTTGCCCGGCAGCAGGAACGACAGACACAATGAACAGGAAAGACGTAGTCAAGATCCCGGATGGTGCACATGAACTGTTCCGTAAGTCCATCATTGTAAAGGATGTTCAGCAGTTTGAACCCCTGTATGACGAACAGGGTGATCCGGTACTGGATGATCAAACCGGTGATCCGGTAATGGTGCCGCTCTTCCTGAAGGACGTCAACGGTAATTATATCCTTGATAAGAACAAGAATAAGATCCCGGCGGCAAGGATCACGCTGCAGCTTGTCAGACCTTCGCTTCTCGTGGGTGAAACGAACTATAATGTTGTCGTGGAACTGCGCTATGAGGGTCAGGCAGAGGATACACCCGGAAATGTAGTTAAATATGAGATGATGCTCAAAAAATAAAGATATAGCAGGAGGGAAAAAATGAAGAAGTTAAGTTTGGTTGTGATTGTCGCTCTGATCGCGGCAACACTCGCAGGCTGCGGAAGCAGCGCAGGTACAGGCAAGAAGTGGATCATTGCGACGGATACGGTGTTTAAGCCCTTCGAGTACACAAATGAGAACAATGATTTTGTGGGTATCGATGTGGATATTCTGGATGCGATCGCAAAAGATCAGGGCTTCAATTATGAGTTACAGTCTCTCGGATGGGATGCAGCGATCGCAGCGATCCAGTCCGGACAGGCTGACGGCATGATCGCCGGTGCAACGATCACACAGGAGAGAAAAGACAGCGGCTGGATCTTCTCCGACGGATATTTTGATGCAACACAGACCTTCGTTGTAGCAGCAGATTCCGATATTGCAAGCTTTGCAGATCTGGCAGGCAAGAATGTGGCTGTTAAGAATGCAACGGCAGGTGCTGATTTTGCCAACTCCTTAAAGGATACTTACGGCTTCACGGTTTCCGTATTTGAGGATTCCCCGACCATGTACCAGGATGTTATCATGGGTAACTCCGCTGCATGTGTGGAGGATACGCCGATCATGGCTGCTTCCATCAAGGAAGGCGGTCTGGCGCTCAAGATCCCGGAAGGCATGGAATCCGAAGCAGCTCCTTACGGTTTCGCGATCATGAACGACAGCAACAAGGAATTACTTGATATGTTCAACGCCGGTCTTGCCAATATCAAGGCAAACGGAAAATATCAGGAGATTTTGGATAAGTATTTGAAGTAAGAGGCAAAAACTGATATGATAAGGCGTGGATATCCACGCCTTATTTTTTTACAGAACGGAGAACCCTATGTTATCGATTTTGAAATCTTACGGTATCATGCTGATACTCGCAATGGGCAAGACGATAGAATTGTGTTTGCTCTCCCTTGTGTTTGCCATGGTGATCGGTCTGATCTTTGCACTCTGCAATGTGGCGAGAAAACGCACCCTGAACGTGATCGGGACGGTTTATGTCGATGCCGTGCGCGGCGTGCCGCTGATCGTACTGGCGTATTTTATTTACTTCGGTGTACCTGCCGGTGTGCAGGCAGCCGGCTTTATGAACTTCAGGCTTTCTGCCCTGCAGGCGGGCGTGATCGCACTGTCCATGAACTGCGGCGCGTATATGGCGGAGATCATCCGTGCAGGTATTGAAAGTGTCGACAGGGGACAGATGGAGGCTGCCAGAAGCCTCGGGATGACCTACGGTATGGGGATGCGCCACATCGTTCTGCCGCAGGCGCTCAAAACGATGAT
This sequence comes from Lachnospiraceae bacterium, assembly GCA_017620255.1. Classification (GTDB taxonomy): domain Bacteria; phylum Bacillota; class Clostridia; order Lachnospirales; family Lachnospiraceae; genus UBA2868. The sequence continues at coordinate 45,800 of JAFZQU010000038.1, read as the reverse complement.
CCCTTCGATCATCAACCAGTTCATCATCACGTTGAAAGATACCTCCATTCTTTCCATCATCGGATTTCCGGAACTTACCAATGTCGGAAAAACGATCATGGGTAATACCTTTAAGAGCCTGGAAACGTGGGCGATCGTCGGCGTCATGTATCTGATCGTCATCGTATCCCTTTCCAAGGCATCCAAGCGTATAGAAAGGAGGCTCAACGTTGGCAGATAAGAAGATCATGGTTTCCGTTCGGAATTTAAAAAAGAGTTTCGGAAAACTGGAAGTCATCAAAGATTTAAGTGTTGATATCGAAGAAGGCGAAGTGGTCGTTCTGCTCGGGCCTTCAGGCAGTGGTAAATCCACTTTTTTGCGTTGTTTAAACCAGCTTGAGACAGTAACGGACGGCACGATCGAGATCGATGGCGTCTGTGTGACCGATAAACATGTGGACATAAACAAGGTACGCGAGAATATCGGCATGGTATTTCAGCATTTCAACCTCTTCAAGAACAAGAACGTCCTGCAGAACATCACGCTTGCACCGGTGGAACTGAAGATCATGAGTAAGACGGATGCGCTTGCAAAAGCAGAAGAACTGCTTGCACGCGTCGGGCTTTCCGATAAGGCGGATGCGTATCCCGCGCAGCTTTCCGGCGGACAGAAGCAGCGTGTTGCGATCGCAAGGGCGCTTGCGATGAATCCGGATATCATGCTGTTTGATGAACCGACCAGTGCACTCGATCCCGAAATGGTCGGTGAAGTCCTGACTGTCATGAAAGAACTGGCTGCCGACGGGATGACAATGGTCGTTGTAACGCATGAGATCGGCTTTGCCAGAGAGGTTGCCGACAGGATCCTGTTTATGGACGGCGGATATCTGGTGGAAGAGGGCACGCCGGATGAGATCCTAAATCACCCGAAGGAAGCGCGTACCATCGATTTCCTGAACAAAGTGCTGTAGAATTATGTAAACCTACTTATATATGAATGGAGCAAAATCATGAAAACCATCATTACGATCAGCAGAGAATACGGAGCCGCAGGCGGTGAGATCGGCAAGGATCTGGCATCGGAACTCGGCTATGAGTATTACGATAAAGCCATTATCCTGAATGTGGCCAGGGAAGCGAATATAGACGTGGAACATGCGGACAAATGGGATGAGGTCGTACCTGCGAACTTCGGATTCGCACAGAGCCTGTTTGATTTTTACAACAGACCCTTATCCGAAAAACTATTCAGTGCGCAGAGCAAAGTCATCCGCGATCTCGGCGAACAGGGGAACTGTGTGATCGTCGGCAGAAACGCCAATTGTATCCTGAAAGAGTATGACAGGTCCCTGCACGTCTTTCTGCATGCCAATATCAAATGGCGTGTCAACCGCATGCAGTCGCGGTTCCCGGATACAACGCCGGAGAAACTGCTGGAGCAGGTTGAAATGATCGATAAACAGAGGAAGAAATATTGTTCGTATTACACCAATACAGAATTTGGCGCAGCAAGATATTACGATATCTGTCTGGACACCGGCAGACTCGGGATAGAGCAGTGTGTACGTACAATTCTTGAAATGGCCCGGAATTAAATGCGATACAGTCGTAATGAATTACAAACGACGCTGAATATGGCCTGGCCGGCAGTGATCGAATCGTTTTTTGTTGCCTTTGCGGGATTGATCGATTCGCTGATGGTCAGTTCGATGGGCGCCTATGCAGTTGCAGCCGTGGGATTAACGACCCAGCCGAAATTCCTGGGTTTTGCTTTTTTCTTTGCGCTGAATGTGGCGGTTTCGGCACTGGTTGCCAGAAGACGCGGCGAGAATAAGAAAGAGGATGCAAACCGGATCATGCTGACGGCGATCGTAACGGCGATCGTGATGGCGCTGATCCTGTCGGTGCTGATCGTCAGTGCTGCGCATCCGATCATCCGGTTCTGCGGCTCTACGGAAGAGACACATGAAGCTGCCGTGATCTATTTTCGGATCATCATGGGCGGCATGATCTTCCCGGCTGTGCAGATGGTCATCAACAGTGCACAGCGCGGCGCAGGATACACACGGATCACGATGATCACCAATATTACGAGTAATACGGTGAACATCGTGTTTAACTATCTTCTGATCGGCGGACATCTCGGATTTCCAGCGCTCGGCATTTACGGGGCAGCGATCGCAACGGTCTTCGGAACCGTTGTTGCCTGCGTGATGAGCATCGTATCGGTCAGCAGGGGAGAGCATTTTGTCAGTCTGCGCTATGTGATCAGAGAGAGGATCAAACCGGCATTTTACGCTTTGAAGCAGCTGATCCGCGTGGGATATTCCGTGTTCTTTGAACAGATCCTGATGCGCATCGGTTTTATGTTAACCGCAATCATGGCGGCAAATCAGGGAACAGCCGCGATGGCGGCACACCAGGTCGGCATGAATATCATGGGACTGACGTTTTCCTTCGGAGACGGTCTGCAGGCAGCGGCAGTGGCCCTGATCGGCAGGAGCCTCGGAGAGGGCGACGAGAATGCGGCAAAACGTTACGGCGGGATCTGCCGGCTGTACGGACTTTTGATCGCCCTGTTTCTGGCATTTGTCTATTTCTTCGGCGCAAGATGGATGATGGGGCTGTTCTTCAGTGAACGGCATATCGTTGAGATCGGCGTAAAGATCATGCGCGTGATCATTTTCATTGTCCTGTTCCAGATGATCCAGGTAGTCTATATGGGCTGTCTGCGCGGCGCCGGAGACACTTTCTACACGGCGGTCGCATCGACGATCTCCGTGACGATCATCCGGACTGCCGTATCCTACTTATTCGGTTATATGCTCGGGATCGGGATCGTCGGGATCTGGCTGGGCGTTTTGGCGGACCAGATATCCAGATTCCTGTTTGCTTCGATCCGGTTCAGGCAGGGAAAATGGGTTAAGATAAAGATCTGAGGAGGGATCATTATGAAAATATATAACACACTCAGCGGACGGAAAGAGGATTTTGTTCCCATTGAGGAAGGAAAAGTCAGGATGTATGTCTGCGGTCCGACCGTTTACAATCTCATCCACATCGGAAACGCGAGACCGATGATCGTGTTTGATACGGTCAGACGCTATCTGACACATAAAGGATATGATGTGAACTTTGTATCCAACTTTACGGACGTCGATGACAAGATCATCAAAAAAGCCGTAGAAGAGGGCGTTGATGCTTCCGTGATCTCCGAGCGCTATATCGAGGAATGCAAGAAAGACATGGCCGGCATGAACGTGCAGCCTGCGACAACGCATCCGAAGGCCACCGAAGAGATCGACGGCATGATCGAGATGATCCGTACACTGATCGATAAAGGATATGCGTATGTTGCAAAAGACGGCACGGTTTATTTCAGGACTCGTCAGTTTAAGGGTTACGGGAAACTGTCGCATAAGAACATAGACGATCTGCAGGGCGGCATGCGCTCGCTCTTGGTGACCGGTGAAGACCAGAAAGAGGATCCGCTTGATTTTGTCCTTTGGAAACCGAAAAAGGAAGGAGAGCCTTACTGGGAGTCTCCCTGGTGCGACGGCAGACCCGGCTGGCATATCGAATGCTCTGTCATGAGCAGAAAGTATCTGGGAGAACAGATCGATATCCATGCAGGCGGAGAGGACCTGATCTTCCCGCATCATGAGAACGAGATCGCGCAGTCCGAGGCGGCAAACGGCAAGGAATTCTCCAAATACTGGATGCATAACGCCTTCTTAAATATCGACAATAAGAAGATGAGCAAATCGCTCGGTAACTTCAAGACGGTCCGGGATATCTCGGAAAGTTACGATCTGCAGGTCCTGCGGTTCTTCATGCTCAGCGCACACTACCGCAGCCCGCTGAATTTCTCGGCGGCCCTGATGGAATCGACAAAGAATTCCTTAGAGCGTATCCTGACCTGTGCGAAGAACTTGAATTACGGGATCGAAAATGCCGTAAAGGATGACTTAAGTGCCGAAGAAGAAAAGCAGCTTACCGAGGCAAAAAGATTCGTAGAGCAGTTTGATGCTGCCATGGATGATGATTTTAACACAGCGGATGCGATCACGGCGATCTTTGATCTGGTGAAGTTCATCAATACAAATACGTCTGAGGAATCCTCGCGTGCCTACCTTTCGGGATTGAAAGAAGAATTAGTTATGTTAACCGATATCTGCGGACTCATTGTTGACCGTAAAGAGGAATCCCTGGATGAAAAGGTGGAGGCACTGATCGCGGAGAGACAGGCAGCCAGAAAGAATAAGGATTTTGCGAGAGCCGATGCGATCCGTGAGGAACTGACGCAGATGGGGATCATCCTGGAAGACACCAGGGAAGGCGTTAAGTGGCATCGCGCAAACTAAAAGGGTAAGCGAAAAGGAAATGTCTGTACCATGCTGAATTCCATCAATGAAGCATTTGGTTTACATAAAGTTGATCTGCGGACGTATTCACCGTTGGCGCTTGCTTTTATCGGCGACAGCGTGTTTGCGACCGTCGTGAAGACTGTCATCATAGAGCGCGGCAACTGTCAGGGCGCAAAACTGCACAGTTATTCTGCGCATCTGGTGCGTGCGGAATCCCAGGCTAAAATGTTTGATCTCTGGAAGGAGATCATTACGGAGGAAGAAGGGGATATCTTAAAGCGCGGCCGGAACGCCAAATCCGTGAACGGAACCAAATATGCATCGGAAGAGGATTACCGCAAGGCTACGGCCGTCGAGGCGCTGACGGGGTATCTGTTTCTTGCGGGATGTGAAGAGCGCCTTTGCGAACTGATCCGTCTGGGCATCGATGCGGTGCTTGATGCGGACAACGGAAAAGATGCCTGATCGTAATCGGGAAAAACAGGAAACCGGGAAAAAGAATGGACGAATATCAGATTGAAGGGCGCAATGCTGTCATTGAAGCGCTCAGGGCCGGAAAAAGCATTGATAAGCTCTATGTATTGGACGGATGTCAGGACGGCCCCATCCTTACGATCAAACGTGAAGCAAAAAAACAGGATGTGATCATCAAATATGTGGATAAGCAGCGTCTGGACCAGATGAGCGAGACGGGGCATCATCAGGGTGTCATCGCGGCCGCAGCGGCGTTTACCTATACGGAAGTGGACGAGATCCTGAAGAGTGCGGAAGAAAAGGGAGAGGACGTGTTCCTGATCCTGCTTGACCATGTGGAGGATCCGCATAATCTGGGCGCGATCATCCGGACTGCAAACCTTGCCGGTGCACACGGGGTTGTGATCCCGAAGGACCGCTCCGTGGGACTGACGCCGACCGTCATGCGCGCATCCGCAGGCGCCCTGAACTATACGCCTGTAGCCAGGGTGAACAACCTGACACGTACGATGGAAGAACTGAAGGAACGCGGGATCTGGTTTGTGTGCGCCGATATGCAGGGCGAGCTGATGTATGATCTGAATCTGACGGGCCCTGTCGGACTTGTGATCGGCAACGAGGGAAGCGGCGTATCCAGACTGGTCAGGGACCACTGCGATTTTACGGCGGCGATCCCCATGAACGGGTCGATCGATTCCCTGAACGCCTCGGTCGCAACGGGCGTGCTCGCCTATGAGATCGTAAGACAGAGAATGCGTAAGAAATAGATAAGCGGAAGAAAGATGAGTAAGGTAAAAATCAAGGATCCATATAACAACTGCACAGATGAGGAACTGATCGAACGGCTGCATAACGGCGATGTGCGGGTGATCGATTTTCTGATGGAGAAATACAAGGAACTGGCCCGCGCGCATGCAAAGTCGATGTATCTGCCGGGAGCCGACAGCGATGACCTGATCCAGGAGGGTATGATCGGTCTCTTTAAGGCGATCAGATCCTACGATGCAAGTCATCGGGCTTCGTTCAAGACCTTTGCGAATATCTGCATTTCCAGACATCTTGCGAGTGCGATCGAGAATTCCAGACGGAAGAAACACGCACCGCTCAATTCCTATGTTTCGCTTTCCGCGCCGGAAGAAGAGGGGGATGAGAAAATATCGGAATCCCTGCAGGCGCTGGCAACGAAGAGCCCGGAAGAGAAAGTCATCGACAGGGAACGTGTGGAACTGCTGATCGAAGCGATCATGCAGGTTTTGAGTCCGCTGGAGACAAAGGTGTTTTGGCTCTATCTAAACGGCATGAATTATGTTGAGATCGCGCATATTCTGGACCGTGAGGAAAAATCAACCGATAACGCCCTGCAGCGGATCCGGAAAAAAGTCAGGGCCTGCGTGGAAGCGGACCGCTAGACAACGCCGCGGTGTCCGGGGGACGCTGGTGGTATGCTGACAGAACGCAGATAAAATGCAAATGAACTGCAGACGACAAAATCACAGAAACAACGATTGGATGATACAATGAAAAAAAGACAAACCATACAACTGACGACGGATGCCATGCTGGCTGCCATGTGCGCGGTACTCGGGTATTTCGCATTGGATCTTTTTAATTTCAAACTGTCTTTTGAGAGCCTGCCGGTGCTGGTGGCAGCGCTCCTGTTCGGACCGCTCGACGGTGCGCTGGTCGGCCTGATCGGAACATTTCTCTATCAGTTCTTAAGATACGGGCTGGAAGCATCCACGCCGCTCTGGGTGATCCCGTACGGCATCATCGGTCTGGTCTGCGGGCTGTATGCCCGGAAATACAAATACTACAATACGAGAAAACAGATCCGCTTCATCGTGGCAGCGATGGAGATCCTGATCTTTCTGCTGAACACCGTGTCCCTGTACCTGTATGCGGAACTCTTTCCGTCGGTGGTGGGCAAATCGGGCCTTGTGTTTGTGTTGAGCGGGATCGTGCAGCGAAGCATCGTTGCCGTGGCAAAAGCGGTCGCTTTCGCCCTGCTGATGCCATCGCTTCTCGGGGCCCTTCACAGGTTCCGGAACAGGCTGCCGTGAAAATTGACAGAGAGCAGGCGGCATGATAAAATAAGTTAGTTTGTTACGAAACCACTTCAAATGAGTAAGGAATCCCCCGACATGCAGGTCGCGCTGCGCGCGAGTCGGGGTGTTACGAAGCAATCACTTCGTAATTGCTTCATATGCTGACGTGGCACAGTAGGTAGCGCACCGCATTGGTAGTGCGGAGGTCATGGGTTCGATTCCCGTCGTCAGCACGCAAAGTCCCGTCAAGGGACTTTTTTAAAACAAAGAATTCTAAAAATGCGATGATCTATGAGGGTGGATGGATGCGTTACATTATCTCGGCAGATTCGACCTGTGACCTGAGCAGGGAGCAGATCGAAGAGAACAGGATCGGTATCATCCCGCTGCATATTGAACTGGGCGGAGAGGAGCATGTGGACGGTGTGGACATCGTGCCGGATGATATCTACGCCTATGTGGATGGCGGCGGCGAACTTGCGAAAACGGCTGCGGTCAATCCGGATGAGTACGGGACCTACTTTGAAAAATGGGCTGCGGAATACGATTTTGTGATCCATATCAACATCTCCGCGGATTTTTCGTCCTGCTATCAGAATGCCTGCATCGCGGCGGAAGACCATGACAACGTATATGTCGTGGATTCCAGGAATCTTTCGACCGGACACGGTCTGGTCGTGATGGAAGCCTGCAGACTGGCAGCAGAAGGAAAGGGCGCGGAGGAGATCGTGGCATATCTGAACGATCTGACCGGACGCGTAGAAGCGAGTTTTATTCTGGAGCATTTATCGTACCTGCGCAAAGGCGGCAGGTGTTCCTCGATCGCCGCACTTGGTGCCAATATGCTGAGACTGCGCCCCTGTATTGAAGTGAAGGATGGGAAGATGGGTGTTGGGAAAAAATACCGCGGCAATTTTGTACATTGTCTGCGGGATTATGTCCGGGATCAGATCGAAGGAAGAGAGGATCTTGACCTTACCAGGATCTTTGTGACGCACACGAAAATGCCGGATGAGACGGTGGCGGCTGCCGTCGAAACCATTCATGAATTACAGCCTTTTACGGAAGTCTGCGAAACCATGGCAAGCTGCACGATCAGCACCCACTGCGGACCGGGTACGATCGGCGTACTGTTTATCCGTAAGGAATAGACGAAGACCATTTGAAAAAAGCACTGCGGAATAAAAAAGGAGACAGAGTATGAAATACAATCTCAATATCAGCGAAGATGCAGCACTGGAATTGTTTCACAGTCAGGTCATGATGGAAAAAGCAGACATTCTGACCAATATACACTGGCAGATCGAGTCCGCACAGGAGGAACTCGAGGACGCCGATCTTGCAAGGACACCGTTCCTGCGCACGCTGATCGAGATGCTCGGCCGTTTTGAGCGAAAGATCGACAAATCTCCCCTGTTTACGGCACCTGCCGACTGGTGGGCTTTTTCGTTCGAGATCGCAAGTACGGCGATCACCTTAAACCTCGAACACTATACTTCCGTGACATTCAGCAGTGAGCGTGAGATCGAGGATTCCGATGTGGATGCGACGCTTCCGTTACTCAGCGTCAAAGCGGGGATGCTCACGGTGGACGAGTTTGCCAAGCGCAACAACGTGCTTCCGGTCACTGTCAGACAGTGGATCCGCAGGGGCAAGCTGCGTACGGCTGTCAAAAACGGCGCGGAATGGCGCATTCCGGAGCTGACGGAGATCCCGGTAAGAGGATACCGTGGCGCCAGATACGAATGGGATACGGATCTTACCGGCCTGCCGGAAGAATTTGCATACATCAGCAACTACAGATCTGCGGAATTTTCGCAGGATGAGGCGGACAAGAATCTTTATCACATCGACTTCTCCGACGGGGAAAAAGACGTACGCGTAAACTGCAACACAAAGGGCAGAGAGCAGATCGAACTCATGCTGATCTCGCATCCTTTCGTCAATTATGTTTCGGATTCCTTCGGGATCTTCGCGTAAACACACGATCATAGCGTATGAACAGATTTGATACAGGCAAAATCAAAGATCCCCTGTTTTATGCGGAAAACAGGATCGAAGCGCACAGTCCGCACAGATTCTATCAGAATGAACAGGAGCTTAGGAGCGAGCGCTCCGGCTTCTGCATGTCTTTAAACGGTTTCTGGAAATTTCACTATGCAAGCAATATCGCATCGGCACCACAGGGCTTTGAAAAACCGTCCTATGATATCAGTGCGTTTAGGGATATCCGTGTTCCGGCGCACATCCAGATGGAAGGCTACGGAGTGCCGGCCTATGTGAACAAGCAGTGGCCCTGGGATGGCCATGCGGAGATCTCACCCGGTGAGATCCCGGTAGACTGGAACCCGGTAGGAAGTTATGTAAACTTCTTTGACCTGCCGGAAAACTTCGACAGATCGAGAGTCTATATCTCTTTTCAGGGTGTGGAAAGTGCGTTTGCGCTTTGGCTGAACGGCGAATATGTAGGCTATGCATCGGACAGCTTCACACCGTCTGATTTTGACTTAAGTCCCTATATCCGCAAAAAAGACAACAAACTGGCGGTACAGGTGTACCGTTTCAGTGCCGGGAGCTGGTGCGAAGACCAGGATTTCTACAGATTTTCCGGCATCTTTCGTGATGTGTTCCTGTATACGACGCCGAAGGTGCACGTGTTTGACCTAAAGATCGACACGGATCTTTCGGATGACTATACACGGGCCATGCTGTATGCAAAACTGCGCATGACCGGGAAAGCAGGCGCGCGCATTGCGCTGTTTGCGCCCGGTAAAGACGGCAGGGGTGAGATGATCGAGGCGCGCCAGGTGAAACTCGATCTGAACACGGAAGTATCCATCCCCGTGGAGCCTGTCAGGCCGTGGTCGGCGGAGGATCCCGCACTGTATACACTCCTGATCGAAGTGCTTTCGGATAACGGAAATGTGGCTGAGCTCATTGAACAGAAGGTCGGTTTCAGACGTTTTGAGATCGTGAATTCCGTGATGCGTCTGAACGGAAAACGCATCGTCTTCAAAGGCGTCAACCGGCATGAGTTTTCCTGCACGCAGGGAAGGGTTCCCGACAGGAATGCGCTGATCACGGATCTGAAAACGATGAAACAAAACAACATCAATGCGATCCGTACTTCCCATTACCCGAATGACGAGATGCTCTATGACCTCTGCGACCTTTACGGCATCTACCTGATCGCGGAAAACAACATGGAGACGCACGGCGCATGGGATGCCTATGTAAGGGGGCAGATCCCGTTAGAGGATGTGATCCCCGGAGACCGCAAAGAGTGGGAGCCGATGCTGCTTGACCGCGTACGGTCCTGTTACGAACGGGATAAAAATCATCCGTCCGTACTGATCTGGTCCTGCGGAAACGAGTCGTTTGGCGGCAGTGTGATCCAAAGTATGGCGCAGCTGTTCCGCAAACTCGATCCTTCGCGTCCGGTACACTACGAAGGGATCGCCCATGACAGAAGATATGAAGATACGACGGACATTGAAAGCCGGATGTATCTGCCGGTTCCGGAACTGAAAGAATGGCTTTCGGAACATCGTGAGAAACCGCTCATTTCCTGCGAATACATGCATGCAATGGGGAATTCCTGCGGGGATATGGATGCATACCGGATCCTGACGGAAACGGATGAACTGTATCAGGGCGGTTTTATCTGGGATTATATCGACCAGTCCATTACAAAGAAAGACCGCTTCGGCAGGGAATATCAGGCTTACGGCGGTGATTTTGACGAATATCCGAATGACGGAAACTTCTCCGGTAACGGCATCGTATATGGCAGGACCAGAAAGCCGTCACCGAAGATGCAGACGGTAAAGTACAATTACCAGAATCTGTTTGTAAACTTTGAGCAGGATTCGTTTACGGTCATCAACCGGAATCTGTTTACGGACAGCAGTGCTTTTGCCTGCGTGGTCATACTGGAAAAAGAAGGCAGACAGGTTACCTGTGCGGAGGTTGCAACACACGTCCAGCCGTTATCCGAGGAAACATACCGGTTCCCGTTTGAGATGCCGAAAGAGGACGGTGAGTATGCACTGACCGTTTCGTTCAGGCAGCGGGAAGAGACGATCTATGCGCCGGCCGGACATGAGGTCGCGTTTGACCAGAAGGTGTTCACGGTTCAGATGGCAGAAGAGCAGGCAGAACTTCCTGCGGATATCTTTGCAAGGGCAGGTATCGGCAGTGCAAACCTTCAGGGCCCTCTTTGTCATCAGGCGGCAGGCCGGATGCAGGTGATACACGGATATGACAATCTCGGGGTAAAAGGCGCGCATTTCGAAGTGCTTTTTTCCTATCTCACGGGTGGCCTTGTTTCTTACCGCGCAGGCGGCAGGGAACTGTTAAAGGGAATGATCCGGCCCAATTTCTGGAGGGCACCGACCGACAATGACCGCGGAAACGCGATGCCATACCGGTATGCGCAATGGAAGATCGCATCCCTTTATCTCTCGAACGTTTCCCGCGACAAGGACCCGGATGCAGAGATGCAATATACGGTTCCGGAGATCCTTGAAGAGACAGAGGATACGGTTACGATACGGTTCACATACAGGATGCCGACCACGCCGGAGAGCAGTTGTATGCTGACATATAAGGTGCATGCAAACGGCCGGATCGATGGTACGCTTTCCTATGACCCGGTTGCGGAACTTGGCGATATGCCGGAGTTTGGCGTACTCATCAAAATGGATGCGGACTATGACAGCCTCACCTGGTACGGATACGGACCGGAGGAGACTTACGCAGACAGGATGAGCGGCAGCAGACTCGGTATCTTTACGGCTCCCGTTACAAACCTGCCGGAATACCTTGTGCCGCAGGAATGCGGAAATCATGCAGGCGTCAGGTACGCATTTGTGAAGGATATGCACGGTCACGGACTCGCGTTTTTCGGACAGGATCTGAACGTTTCGGCCCTGCCGTATACGCCGCATGAACTGGAGAATGCAGTCCATCCGTTTGAACTGCCGGATATCCACTATACCTATGTACGCGTGGCGATGGCGCAGATGGGGATCGGCGGCGATGATTCCTGGGGAGCACTGACACACCCGGAATACCTGATCGACACGGATAAGAAACCGGAATTCACGTTTTCCATGATGGGAATCTGAGAAAAATATTGTGTTATCAAGCCTCACGGTATGAAATGCCGTGGGGCTTTTTTGTTTGCCCGTTTTGTTGAGAACTTTGTTAAAATCATGGTTGACAAAATCGACACGCGTGTCTATAATGAAAATCGACACAGGTGTCGAAAAGGAGAAAGGCATGGCAACAAAGGCTGAAAAAACAAGAGAATACATACTGCAAGCATCCTACCCTCTGTTTGCAAAGAACGGGTTCAAACAGGTGACCATGAAGGATGTATGTGAAGCCACAAATCTAAGCCGCGGCGGTTTGTACAGTCACTTCCCGGGAACGGCAGAACTGTTTCAGGAACTGCTTAAAACTGTTTCTGTAAAGGATGCGATGGATTTCGACCGGGAGATGGAAAAGGGAAGTTCTGCCGCCGTGATCCTTGAAAATGCGCTGACGCAGATGGAAGAAGAAATGAAAAGACCGCAGGATTCCCTTAGTGTCGCCATTTACGAATATGCGGAAACGGTAGATGGTAGTGTATTGATGCAATACAATTCTGATGCAGTCAGGAGATGGTCCGAATTGATACGCTACGGGATGAAAAGAGGAGAATTCAGGGAAGTGGATATTGATGAGATCGTGAATATGATCCTCTTTTCCTATCAGGGGATAAGGATGTGGAGCAGGATCATTCAGGTGAAGCCGGAAACGGTACGCGCGATCATGAGTCATATCAGAAAGGAATTGATAAAAAGATGATCACATTAGTCAGACCTGAAAAAGAACATGAAGCACAGGCGACCGCATTCAAAAAGGAGTTTTCGGAACACGGGGAAACCGTCATCAACGGAAGCGAACTGCTGGACCGGACGGACTCCTATGATGCGTGGCTAAAGAGCGTAAACGATAATACGGACCCGCAAACTGTTAGTCCGTCCTGGGTTGTTACAGACACCTATTTTGCATTTGATGAAAACGGAAGAATGGTCGGCGTGATCGATCTGCGCCATGAACTGAATGCATTCCTCAAGGATTTCGGTCATTGCGGATACAGCGTCAGACCGTCGGAAAGAAGAAAGGGCTATGCCACGCAAATGCTTGCGCTGATCAAGGAGCGTGCCGCAGAGACCGGGATGGAGAGTCTGCAACTGTCCGTCGAAAGAGATAATGAACCGTCTGTTAAGACCATTACCAAAAACGGCGGAAAGTACGAAAGGAGTTTTGTTTTTGAAGGGGAGGAGGCAGATGTTTATCTGATCGGCCTTTCGTAAAGACAAAACGATTTCTGCCTGATGCAAAATATAATTTAGGTTGAAAAAGGAAAAATAGAATGATATGATTTTCCTGTGCACAACTGACGGATGCGCTAGTCGCTGTGGAGTTTACCACATGAAGTGCACAACCGGCGGGTGATCGGATCCCTTCCGTATACCGGATGGATCATCCCGCAGGATAGAAAGTCGACCGTCTGGGCAATCCCGATCAGGGGTTGCCCTTTTTGTTTTTTATCATTTATAAAAGGAGAGTGGCACATGGAAAAGAAAAACATCCAAACAGAGCTTCAAAACAACGCGTATCCGGGACGCGGGATCATCATCGGAAAGTCCGAAGACGGAAAGTATGCGGTAACGGCTTACTTTATCATGGGCAGAAGTGAGAATAGCAGAAACAGAGTCTTCGTGGAGGACGGGGAAGGGATCCGTACGCAGGCATTCGATCCTTCGAAAATGCAGGATCCTTCGCTGATCATCTATGCGCCTGTCAGAGTACTCGGCAACAAGACGATCGTAACGAACGGTGATCAGACGGATACGATCTATGAGGGCATGGACAAGCAGCTGACGTTTGAGCAGTCGTTAAGAAGCCGTGAATTTGAGCCGGATGCCCCCAACTACACACCCCGTATTTCAGGCATCATGCATGTGGAAAACGGAACATACAATTATGCCATGTCCATTTTAAAATCAAACCAGGGAGATCCGTCTTCCTGCAACCGTTATACATTTGCGTATGAAAACCCGAAAGCCGGTGAAGGCAGATTCATCCATACATACATGGGTGACGGAAACCCGCTTCCGAGCTTTGAAGGGGAACCGGAACTGATCGGATTGTCCGGTAACATCGATGCGTTTACGAATCAGATCTGGAACGCACTCAACGCGGATAACAAGGTTTCACTGTTTGTCCGCTATATCGATATTGCGACCGGAACATACGAAACCAGGATCTGCAACAAGAATCAGTAAAAATCACTGAGAACGGAGGAAATCATGAAAGAATTCGAACTGAAATACGGCATCAACCCGAACCAGAAACCTGCCAGGATCTACGTGGAGAGCGGAGAAGATCTGCCCATTACCATTTTGAACGGCAGACCCGGTTATATCAACTTTATGGATGCATTCAACGGCTGGCAGCTTGTAAAGGAACTGAAGGAAGCTACCGGTTATCCGGCGGCTACATCCTTTAAGCATGTTAGCCCTGCCGGCGCTGCGATCGGAAAACCCTTATCCGATACGCTCAAGCAGATCTATTTTGTGGATGATCTGGGTGAACTTTCCCCGATCGCCTGTGCCTATGCAAGAGCAAGGGGCGCGGACAGAATGTCCTCGTTTGGTGATTTTATCTCCCTGTCTGATGTCTGTGATGTGTCCTGCGCCAAAATGATCCAGCGGGAAGTATCCGACGGTATCATCGCACCGGGGTATGAACCGGAAGCACTCGAGATCCTGAAATCAAAAAAGAAAGGCAATTATGCGATCATCCAGATCGATGAGAACTATGTGCCGGCGCCCGTTGAGCATAAGCAGATCTTCGGTATTACATTCGAACAGGGCAGGAATGATCTGAAAGTCGATGAATCCTTACTTGAAAACATCGTCACGAAGAACAAAGACCTTCCGGTCGAAGCAAAGCACGATCTGATGATCTCGCTGATCACGTTGAAATACACGCAGAGTAATTCCGTCTGCTATGTCAAAGACGGACAGGCGATCGGCATCGGCGCAGGGCAGCAGTCCCGCGTACACTGCGTGCGTCTGGCAGGACAGAAGGCTGACAACTGGCTGCTTCGTCAGAGCCCGAAGGTCATGAATCTGCAGTTCGTGGATGATATCAAGAGAGCAGACAGGGACAATGCGATCGATAACTATATCGGTGAGGCCTTTATGGATGTGCTGGCAGAGGGCGCATGGCAGAGGCTCTTCAAGGTAAAACCCACGATCTACACCGATGAGGAGAAGCGGATCTGGTTAGACCAGATGACCGGCGTGTCGCTTGGCTCCGATGCTTTCTTCCCGTTCCCGGATTCGATTGAAAGAGGACACCGTTCGGGTGTACAATATATCGTGCAGCCGGGTGGCTCGGTCAGGGATGATCTCGTGATCGAATGCTGCGACAAGTACAACATGGTGATGGTCAACAACGGAGTAAGACTGTTCCATCATTAAGAAATGTGGTGACTATGAATCAGCTGATCAGAAACAAATACTATCTCTACGCGACGGAATTTTTCGCGGGTATGAGTGTGATGGCAGTGGAACTGGGGGCGTCAAGATTACTGGCGCCCTATTTTTCCTCGTCACAGATCGTGTGGACGATCATCATCGGAACGATCATGATCGCGATGGCACTTGGGAATATCTACGGCGGAAAAGTGGCGGATAAAGATCCGGACCCGAAGCGGCTTTATGGCAGGATCGCCATTGCGGCCATCTGGATCGCACTGATCCCGCTGCTTGGCAAATACGTGATCCTCGGAATATCGGGGTTTTTGATCGTAACGATCTCCGGGGGCTTTCTGATCGTAGCCGCTTTCATTGCCTGCATGGTGATCTTTGTATTTCCGTTATTCCTGCTTGGGACAGTTACGCCGTCCCTTGCCCGCTTCACCATGTCATCCGTGGATGATTCCGGTAAGATCGTCGGAACACTCGGAGCATACAATACGATCGGCAGCATCATCGGAACTTTCCTGCCGACCTTTGTGACGATCCCCAGTGTCGGCACGAGCATCACCTTCCTGATCTTTGCCTTTATTCTGCTGCTCTTGAGCGTTTTGTATTTCGTCAATACAAAACAGAAAAGCATAAAATGCATTGTCGGACTGATCATTCTGGTGGTCGCGACCATCTTTGGCGCAAAAGACAGCTTCGCTTTCTGGGAACAGGATCTGCTCTATGAAGGGGAGTCGGTTTACAACTACCTGCAGGTCAAGGAGGATGATGAGAGTGTGATCCTCTCTACCAATGTGCTCTTTGGCGTACAGTCGATCATGATGAAGGATGCGGAACTGACCGGCATGTATTATGACTACGCGATGGCAGCGCCGCTTATGGCAAACGTGGAAGAGAAGGAATCACCGAAAATGCTGGTGCTCGGTATGGGAACAGGGACCTACGCCAAGCAGTGCAGGACGTATTTTCCTAAAATGCATACGACCGGTGTGGAGATCGACGAGAAGATCACGGATCTGGCAGGACGCTATTTTGAACTGCCGGAAGATATCCCGGTCGTGACCTATGACGGACGGGCCTATCTGAACGCGGACAGGGAAAAATATGACGTGATCCTGGTGGACGCCTATCAGGACATCACGATCCCGTTTCAGATGTCGGGTGTTGAGTTCTTTGAACTTGTGCGTGATCACCTGACGGACGGCGGCGTGATGGTCGTCAACATGAACATGCAGACAAATGAGCCCGGTAATATCTGCGATTATCTGGAAGATACGATCGCATCGGTCTTCCCGTGCGTATACACGATCGACGTGGCACACAATACAAACTGTGAACTGTTCGCCTCCATGGATCCGGACATAATGAAAACGTATGAAAAGGCATTGGCTGAAATGGAAGACAACGCATTGCATACTTTCCTAAACCGCGTATCCGGCAATCTGACGGCTTACCGGGGAGGAGACCTGATCCTTACAGATGACAAGGCACCGGTGGAACTCCTTGGCATCCGGGTCATCGATTCGATCATTCAAAGGGAAGTGGCTTATTACAAAGGCGTATACAAGGAACAGGGACTAAACGGGATCATGAATGCGTTGTAGGATACTTTGTAACAATGTTATGTAAATTAAGCCAAAACCAAAGCCCGACCGGCTGCGCGAAAGCAGACCGGGCTTTTTTATTATCCGGGAATACAATAAAACAGCCCTGTTATCAGGGCTGCCTTACTTTGGTTTATTGGAGGGAGGATGTGGGTCGCCCCACAAGTTTATGAAAAAGAAATAGTTGTTTTGTATCTTATACTGTCATATTACACACCGATTATGACAAAACCATGTGGAAATTATGAACTTTATGTTAACATTTTGAATATGCGCTGTTACAAGGCCTTCCGGGCGGCATGAAGCGGTATGCGAAAAATGATTTTGCAGCCCCAATGTATGTCTGTTATACTTTGTGTATGACTTACGCAAACATCATTGTCAACATTTCACATGACAATCTGGATAAAACATTTCAGTATACAGTACCCTCGCACCTTGAGGGTACTGTTTCTGTCGGCGATTATGTGAGCATCCCGTTCGGGAAGGGCAACCGCATCATTAACGGCTATGTGCTGGAACTGACGGACAGGCCGGCGTATGATCCCGCAAAACAGAAAGAGATCGTTTCGATCGTTACGGATGCGGATCTGGTAGAGACGAAACTGCTGAAACTGGCACACTGGATGCGTGAAAGATACGGTTCCACCATGATCACGGCGCTGAAGACTGTTCTGCCGGTCAAGAAGAAAGTGAAAGCAGCAGAACAAAAGACGGTCGTGCTGAAAGTATCCTCAGAAGAAGCGATCGACTGTCTGCGTACCTGCGAAAAGAAGCATCAGACGGCAAGGGTCAGGATCCTGCAGGCTTTGATCGAAGAAAAGGAACTTGATTACAGGCTCGTCACATCCAAACTGAACATTTCACCGGCAACCCTCCGCCTGCTCTCCGAGCAGGGAATCCTTTCGATCGTGCATGAGCGGGTATACCGGAACATGCACGTGGAAGAGGGCAGGAGCGAAAAGCCGGTCCTGAACGAAGAACAGAAAGTGATCACGGATGCGGTCCTTGCGGATCTTAAAAACGATATCCATAAAACCTATCTGATCCGCGGCATAACCGGCAGCGGCAAAACGGAAGTCTATATGGAGATCATCGAGGCAGTCGTTGCTGCGGGAAGGCAGGCGATCGTCCTGATCCCCGAGATCGCACTCACCTACCAGACGGTGTTACGGTTTTATAAGCGGTTTGGTGACCGTGTGTCCACCCTGCATTCCAAGTTGTCCGACGGGGAGAGATACGATCAGTTCGAACGGGCCAGAAAGGGAGATATCGATGTGATGATCGGTCCGAGATCTGCCTTATTTACGCCTTTTTCCAATCTGGGACTGATCGTGATCGATGAAGAGCATGAGCCGACATACAAGAGCGACACCATGCCGAAATACCATGCAACAGAGGTGGCAAGGGAACTGGCGGCGCTGCATCATGCGTCCGTGATCTTGGGTTCCGCGACACCTTCCGTGACTTCCTACTACGAAGCGAAAAAAGGAAATTATCAGCTCTTTACCCTCGACAGACGTGCAAAGGAAGCCATACTTCCCAAGGTGGAGATCGCTGACCTGCGCGAGGAATTAAAGAGCGGAAACCGGTCTATCTTCAGCAGAACGCTGAAGGCGCAGATCGATGACCGTCTGACGAGAGGTGAACAGGTCATGCTGTTTTTAAACCGCAGGGGCTATGCCGGTTTTGTATCCTGCAGATCCTGCGGTCATGTCATGAAATGTCCGCACTGCGATGTGTCCCTTTCGGAACACAAAGGGCATAAACTTGTCTGCCATTACTGCGGGTATGAGCAAAGCAGTGTCAGCGAGTGCCCGGAATGCCATTCGAAGATGATCGGCGGTATGCGTGCGGGTACGCAGCAGATCGAGGAACAGATCAAAAAGATCTTCCCGCAGGCAAGAGTACTGCGTATGGATGCGGATACCACAAAGAGCAAAGACAGCTACGAAAAGATCTTAAGCGCATTTGCAAACCGCGAGGCGGACATCCTTGTGGGCACGCAGATGATCGTGAAGGGCCATGATTTTCCCTACGTGACACTGGTCGGGATCCTCGCTGCGGATCTGTCGCTTTATGCCAACGATTACAGGGCGAGCGAGCGCACATTTCAGCTGTTGACGCAGGCAGCAGGCAGAGCCGGCAGGGGCGAGAGGCCCGGGAGCGTCGTGATCCAGACCTATAATCCGGAGCACTACAGCGTGATCTGTGCGGGAAAACAGGATTATGAAGGGTTTTATGACGAAGAGATCGCATACAGGGGGTTGCTGAACTATCCGCCATGCGGACATCTGCTTGCGATCCTGACCGAAAGTATCAGTGAAAGTATGGCGGCAGACTATGCCCGTCATTTGGCAGAATATCTGAAAAATGATATAATGATCATCGGACCTGCCGATGCATCGGTACGGAAAATCTCCGATGTGTTCAGACAGGTGATCTACATCAAGTCGCGCAGCGTGGAAGAGCTGCAACGCGTGAAAGACAAGGCGGAGCACTATATCGAAACGCATCCCGCAGGAAAGATCAGGATCACTTTTGACCTTGATCCCGTACACGGATATTAAACAGCAACTGACGGAGGAATTACCATGGCACTTAGAACGATCCGGGAGATCGGCGATGAGGTTTTAAACAAGACCTGCAAGGAAGTCACGGAGATGACGGAACGCACAAAGACGCTGATCGAGGACATGTTTGAGACAATGTATGATGCAGACGGAGTGGGCCTTGCGGCACCGCAGGTCGGTATCTTAAAACGCCTGGTCGTGATCGATGTCGGAGACGGACCGCTCGTGCTGATCAATCCGCGGATCGTTGCGACTGACGGGGAACAGACCGGACAGGAAGGCTGTTTAAGTGTTCCCGGAAAGTGCGGAGACGTCACAAGACCGAACTATGTAAAAGTCATGGCACTCAACGAAGAGATGGAACCTGTGGAGATCGAGGGGACCGAGCTTCTGGCGCGTGCCATCTGTCATGAACTCGACCATCTGGACGGGCATCTGTTTGTGGAAAAAGTCATCGGCGATCTGCGCACGGTGCAGGATGAGGAAGACGGGGAATAAAGCAGTGAAGATCGTTTTTATGGGGACGCCCGACCTGGCTGTTACCGTGCTGGATTCGATCGTAAACAGCAGGCATGAGGTCACGGCAGTCGTGACAAGAGAAGATAAACCAAAGGGCAGGGGAAAAGAAGTTTCCATGCCGCCGGTGAAAGAATATGCACTGGAACACGGTTTGACCGTTTTCCAGCCTGCAAAGATCAAAACGCCTGAAAGTATCGCCACACTCAAGACTTTCGAGGCGGATATTTTTGTAGTGGCGGCTTATGGCCAGATCCTTTCGCAGGAGATCCTGGATATGCCGGCAAAGGGCTGTATCAACGTGCACACATCCCTGCTCCCGAAATACCGGGGAAGCGCGCCGATCCAGTGGGCGATCATCGAGGGTGAAACGATGACGGGAGTGAGCGTGATGCAGATGGACGCCGGGATGGATACGGGACCGGTCCTGTTTACGGAAGAGGTACCGGTCGCGGATGATGAGACCGGCGGTACTTTGCATGATAAACTGGCGGAAGCCGGCGCAAAACTGATCGTGAAAGCCCTTGATGAGATCGAAGCGGGAAATGCACACCCCGTAAAACAGGATTCCGAAGCGGCAACCTATGCGAAAATGCTGGACAAAAAAATGGGGCATATCAATTTTGCAGAGCCTGCCGTAAAGATCGAGAGGATGATCCGGGGACTCGATCCCTGGCCCGGTACGTTCACATTTTTTGGCGGAAAGACGCTGAAGATCTGGAAAGCGTATGTTTGTAACGAAGAATGCAGGGAAGCACCGGGGACCGTGATCGGGGTTGAGAAAGACGCGTTTACCGTCAGCACGGGTGAAGGCGCGTTAAGGATCACGGAAGTACAGCTGGAAGGCAGGAAACGCATGCAGACCGGTGAATTCATGCGCGGATGCAAGATAGAAGCAGGAGATATCCTGGGTTGAACGAAAGATGGATCGTACTGGAGACGCTTCTTGCGATCGAAAAGGGAGAAGACTTCAGTAACAGGATCATACAGGACGTATTGCAAAAATACGCCTATCTGGACAGGCAGCATCGAAGCTTTATGAAGCGTGTCATGGAAGGGTGTGTGGAACGGAAGATCGAACTGGACTATGTGATCGACCGGTTTTCCAAAACACCTGCGGACAAGATGAAGCCTGTCATTTTGTGTATATTGCGGATGAGCGTATACCAGCTGCTCTATATGGACGCAGTTCCGCCCTCTGCCGTATGTAACGAGGCGGTCAAGATCACGCAGAAAAAGGGCTTTGGTCCGCTGAAAGGTTTTGTCAACGGTGTTCTGCGCAATATTGCGAGAAACAAAGATACGATCGCATATCCGTCCGCAGAGACCGATCCCGTTCTGCATGACAGTATCGTCTATTCCATGCCGGAAGAACTCGTCAGACATTTCAGGACGCATTACGGCGACCGGGCAGAAAAGATCATGCGCTCGTTCCTGAAAGAACTCCCCCTGACGGTACGGATCAACACGTCCAAGACCGGGGTGGAGCAGTTGCAGCAGGATATGGAAGGCGAAGGCAGGCTTGTGGAATTGCCGCTTATCCCGGATCTTGATCCGCAGGAGAAGGCATACAGACTGGCGGAATATGACAGCCTGCAGGCACTGCGCGCATTTTCGCAGGGACTGATACAGGTGCAGGATCAGGCTTCCATGCAGGCAGTTTGCCAGATCCCGTTCAAAGCGGGAGACAGGGTGCTGGATGTCTGCGCGGCGCCCGGCGGCAAGAGCATACAGGCGGCTGATATTTTATGTAAACTTGGTGGCGGCACGGTCACAGCCTGTGACGTCAGTGAAAAGAAAGTCGGACTGATCAGGGAAAATGCGGATCGTTGCGGCTTTGACAATCTAGAGGCCGTTGTGTGTGATGCGACACAGCGGCATGAGAGTTATGTAAACTCTGCGGATGTGCTGATCGCGGATCTGCCGTGTTCGGGACTTGCGACCATCGGGAGAAAGACGGATGTGAAATACCGCATGAGCGGGCCGCAGATGGAAGAACTTGCAGGGCTGCAGAGATGCATTCTGCAGAATGTTTCTGATTACGTGAAGGCAGGCGGCTATCTGTTATATTCCACCTGTACATTGAACCCCGCGGAAAACGAAGAACAGGCAGCCTGGATCGAAGAAAACCTGCCGTTTTCAATGTTGAAAAAGCAGCAGATATTTCCGGACGATCTGCACGACGGATTCTTTTTTGCCCTTTTCAAAAAGACGGATAAGTAAGCGATGATGAAAGAAGATCTGCGATCCCTGGATCATACACAACTTCAGGATGTGATCACGCTGCTCGGTGAGAAAAAATACCGCGCCGACCAGATCTACCGCTGGCTGCACGTGCAGGGTGTGCAGACATATGCGGCCATGACAAACGTGCCTGCAAAACTGACGGAACAGCTGGACGCAAAGTATATGATCTATCCGGTCAGACAGGAGACGATGCTCGAGAGCCGGTATGACGGCACCAGAAAATACCTGTTTTCGCTGCATGACGGCAACGTGATCGAGAGTGTGTTCATGCGGTATGAGCACGGTAATGCGGTCTGTATCTCTTCCCAGGTGGGCTGTAACATGGGCTGCAGGTTCTGTGCTTCCACGATCGACGGGAAAGTGCGGGACTTAACGCCCGGAGAGATGCTCGGGCAGATCTATGCCGTTATGGAAGACACAGGCGAAAAGGTCTCTCATGTGGTCGTTATGGGCTCCGGGGAACCGTTGGAGAATTATGTAAACCTATTGACATTCCTGAAAATGCTGACAGACGAGTACGGGCAGAATATAAGCCAGCGCAACGTAACGGTCAGCACCTGCGGTTTATGCGACAGAATCAAAACACTGGCGGATGAGCAGCTGCAGATCACACTGGCGATCTCACTGCATGCGCCGGATGATGCAAAGAGAAAAGAACTGATGCCGGTCGCAAACCGCTATTCCCTGCCGGAACTCATCGATGCATGCAGGTATTATTTTGATAAAACGGGCCGCCGGATCACCTTTGAATATGCGCTGATCCGCGGTGAAAACGATTCGGAGAAGGATGCGGAAACACTGGCCGCGCTCGTTAGAGGCATGAACTGCCATATCAACCTCATCCCGGTGAACCCCGTCAGGGAAAGAAACTATCAACAATCGGACAAAAACGCGGTCCTCGCATTCAAAAATAAACTTGAAAAAAATCATATAAATGTTACTATTAGAAGGGAAATGGGCAGAGATATCGACGGCGCCTGCGGACAACTCAGACGCCGCCATCTTGCGCATTCCGGGGACGCATAAAAGTCCTATCATCAAGTGGGAAGTAACAGTATGCTTAAGACCTTTTCCAAAACCGACATCGGCCGGAAACGGAAGATCAATCAGGACAACGTCTATACGTGCGAAGTGCCTTTGGGAAACCTGCCGAATCTGTTCATCGTATGCGATGGCATGGGTGGACACAAAGCAGGTGATTTTGCGTCTGCATACGCAGTCAAAGCCATTGAACGCGAAGTGATGGTCTGTGAAGAAAAAGAGCCTGTACGTATCATCCGCGAGGCGATCGAGTGTGCGAACCGGGAGATCTACGAAAAAGCCGGGACACAGGAGCAGCTGCGCGGTATGGGAACAACGGCAGTGGTCGCGACGATCGTTGACCACACGCTGATCGTTGCCAATGTCGGCGACAGCAGGCTCTATGTCATTGATGACGACATCGAACAGATCACCAAAGACCATTCGCTGGTAGAGGAAATGGTGCGGATCGGCGAACTCGACAGGAGTGCGGCCAGAGAA
Source organism: Lachnospiraceae bacterium (assembly GCA_017620255.1). Lineage (GTDB taxonomy): Bacteria > Bacillota > Clostridia > Lachnospirales > Lachnospiraceae > UBA2868. Next base: position 21,925 of record JAFZQU010000038.1, on the reverse strand, counting down.
CATCCGGACAAGAACATCATTACCAGAGCGCTCGGTGTCACCGAGACGGTGGAGATCGACTTCTTTGAGGTGGACTTAAAAGAGGGCGATATCATCCTGATGTGTTCGGACGGGCTGACCAACATGGTGGAGGATGAAGACATCCGCATGGTGGTCAAAGCGCAGCGCGACGTGGTCCAGGTCGTGGAGGAACTGATCAAAGTAGCGAATCATAACGGCGGCAGTGATAACATCGGCGTCGTGATTATAGAGGTTGTGCCGGGAAGGAAATAAACCGGGACCGGCATACCGGGCAGATGCCCAAAAGAAAGGGAAGTACGAATGATACAACCAGGAATGATACTCGGGGATCGTTATGAAATCATAGACCTGATCGGTGCAGGCGGTATGGCTGACGTTTATAAGGCGAAAGACCATAAGCTGAACCGTTTTGTTGCGATCAAGGTATTGAAGTCGGAATATTCGTCCAACAAGAATTTCGTGTCCAAATTCCGTGTAGAGGCGCAGTCGGCAGCAGGACTCATGCATCCGAACATCGTCAATGTATATGACGTCGGCGAAGAAGACGGCATGTACTATTTCGTCATGGAACTGGTCGAAGGAATCACCCTGAAGAACTATATCGAGAAGAAGATCTGTTTATCCGTCAAGGAAGCGATCAGTATTGCGATCCAGGTATCCATGGGTATTGAAGCCGCGCATAATAACGGGATCATCCACAGGGATATCAAACCGCAGAATATCATCATCTCCAAGGAAGGCAAAGTCAAAGTAGCCGACTTTGGTATCGCCAGGGCAGCATCGAGCGATACGATCACGAGCCATGCGATGGGTTCCGTGCATTATACATCGCCGGAGCAGGCAAGAGGCGGTTATTCGGATGCCAAATCGGATATTTATTCCATCGGTATCACCATGTTTGAGATGGTCACGGGCCGTGTGCCGTTTGACGGTGAGACGACGGTGGCGATCGCGATCAAGCACATTCAGGAAGAACTTCCTTCGCCACGCAGTTTCGTACCGGAGATCCCGGTCAGTGTCGAGCAGATCATCTACAAATGTACGCAGAAGAATCCGGACAGAAGATATGCCAATGTCAGTGAACTGATCGCAGATCTTAAGCGTTCCCTGATCCATCCGGACGAGAATTTTGTCGTGATCAATCAGGCCGCAAGTGCGGAGGGGACCAAGTCGATCACGGATGATGACAGACAGAGCATCCGTCAGCAGATGAACGTGGACCAGATGTATGCGGGAAACAACTATCAGCCGCAGAACCAGCCGCCTGTATATGATCCGTATCAGCAGCCCGTACAACATGTGAATAACCCGCAGCCGCCGGTTTATAAGAATCCGTATGAGGAATTTGCCAAGGAAGATGAGCTCGAGCAGGTTGATCTGTTCTCCCCGCGTGTGAAAAAACACGGTGCGGAACCCGAACCGGTACAGAGAGGCAAAGCAAGACCGGAGCGTCCGGATCCCCGCGAAGAAAGACAGGGGAAGGGCCGGAAACAGAGGGGCCGTCAGATAGAGGACCGCAGAGAATATTACGATGATTTTGACGACGAGGATGATGTAGATCCGAAGATGGAGAAGATCATGACGATCCTGATGATCGTTGCGGCGGTGATCATCGCCGTGGTCGCATTTGTCGTGATCGGAAATGTCATGGGCCTCTTCGGAAAATCCTCCGGGAAAGAAGAACCCGGGATAGAGGCACAGTCCGGCATGGTCGCCGTACCGGATCTTGTCGGCAAGACGTTTGAACAGGCTTCCGACCTGCTGACAGAAGCGGGGCTGACTGCATCGGCTTCCCGTCAGGAATCCACGGAGTATGAAAAGGATTATATCATTTCACAGGATATAGAGGCAGGCACACAGGTTGCGACCGGTACCCAGCTGAAACTGGTGATTAGTTCCGGCAAGGTGAACGGCGGATCTCCGGTTCCCGACCTGACCGGCAAGACGGAGGCGGAAGCCAAAGTACTGCTGGATGCGGAAGGTTTTGTGCTTGCAGTGGAGACGACCACGAACCCCAATGCACCGAAAGGACAGATCGTTTCCCAGAGTCCGCTCGGAGCGACAACGGCACCCAGAGGCAGCACGGTAACGGTATATATCAGCGAAGGACCGCCGGAATCCGACACCATCAAAGTACCGGACCTTGTCGGGAAAGATGAGACAACGGCCAAGTCCATGCTGACCACCTCCGGACTCAGCTGGGGTACGATCACGGAAGAACACAACGACGCTGTGGCAGCAGGCCTGGTTCTCGCGCAGTCTGTAGCAGCGGATACGGAAGTCAAAGCAGGCACGACGGTTGATTTTGTCGTCAGCCTCGGATCTTCCACATACACCTGTCATTTGGATGTGTCCGCGCCCGCCGATTATTTTGTCGGAACGGAAGCGGTGATCATACTGACAGATCTCACAAATGCGGAAGTCAACCGGTTTTCTACTTCCTCCTTCCCGTATACGGTCACTCAGGCCGGCATTTCCACGGAAATGGGTTATGTGACGGTGAACTATCAGGGAACGGACGGAGGATGGCATCAGACTTCTCCTGTCGCGGTACAGTTCACACAGGAGTAGGGCATGCAGGGACGCATTGTTAAGGGGATTGCCGGATTCTACGACGTATATGTGGAAGGCACCGGCACCTATGTATGCAAAGCAAAGGGTATCTTTCGCAAGGATCAGCAAAAGCCCCTGGTGGGGGACTATGTGACCCTGCGATCACTCAGTGAGCAGGATATGGAGGGCAGTATCACCGGCATTTTACCGCGCCGGAATGAACTGGTCCGTCCGCAAGTGGCCAATGTTGACCAGACCCTGCTCATTTTTGCTTTAAAAAGCCCGCTTCCGAATTACCTGCTTCTGGACAAACTGATGCTCCAGTATCTGCAGCAGGATATCAGGGTTCTGTTATGTTTCAACAAAGAAGATCTGGTCGATGACAAGGATGTGCAAGCCGTCCGCCGGATCTATCAAAACAGCGGCTGTGAGATCCTGTTCACCAGTGCGGTGAACGGAGAGGGGATCGAAGATGTCCGTGCGCTTTTGCAGGGCAAAACCACAGCTGTGGCAGGGCCGTCGGGCGTTGGAAAATCATCGATCATCAACTGTCTGCAGAGCTTTAGACAGATGGAAACGGGAGAGATCAGCCGGAAAGTCGCACGCGGCAGGCATACGACCAGGCATTCCGAGATCATTCCCATCGCGGCAGAGACATATATCATGGACACGCCCGGCTTTACTTCCTATGACGTGACCGGACTGACCTGTGAACAGCTGCAGGATTATTACGAGGAGTTTCAGGATCACTTAAACTGCCGTTTTCAGCCGTGTTCCCATATCCACGAACCGGACTGCGGCGTAAAGCTTGCGGTTGAAGCGGGAGAGATCCCGAAAGAGCGGTACGATCACTATACGGAGATCTACCTGGAACTGAAAGACAAGGCAAAACACAACTATTGAGGAGACAGCGAATGTATACTTTGGCCCCTTCCATTCTGGCAGCCGATCTGGCGTGCCTCGGAGAACAGATGAGGATCGTTGATGAAGCGGGAGCGGATTATTTCCACATCGACGTCATGGACGGCAATTTTGTGCCCAATATTTCCTTCGGGATCCCGTTGATCGAATCCGTCAGAAAAGTCACCAAGAAGGCGTTTGACGTTCATCTGATGATCGAGCGTCCGGAACGCTATATCCGTGATTTTTACGACGCCGGCGCAGATATCATCACGTTTCACTATGAAGCCTGCGGCAGCATCGGTGACACGCTTGACAAGATCCACAGTTACGGGATGATGGCAGGCATATCCATTAAGCCGAATACCAGCGTTTCCGTCCTGAAACCGTATCTGGCCAGTGCGGATATGTTCCTGATCATGACCGTGGAGCCGGGCTTTGGCGGACAGGATTATATGGATATCTGCACGGATAAGATCCGCGAACTGCGCAGGATGCTCGACGAGCAGAATCTGCATGCGGATATAGAAGTGGATGGCGGCATCACGCGTGAAAACATCGAGTATGTCATGGATGCGGGTGCGAATGTATTTGTCATGGGATCCTCGGTATTCCGCGGCGATATCGCCGACAATGTCACTTATTTCAAGAAACTGTTTGACGGGAGAAGCCGGAAATGAAGAAATATATCAAGATCGCAAGACCGGATCACTGGGTGAAAAACGCATTTATCCTTCCGGGTATCGCGATCGCAATCCTTTTGACGGACTATGTTTTTTCGATCGAAACGATCTGGAAATTCCTGGCGGGTTTTTTTGCAACCTGCTTTATCGCGTCGGCCAATTATGTGATCAACGAATGGCTGGATGCGGAATTCGATAAGTTTCATCCGACCAAGAAATACAGGCCCGTGGTTTCGGAGAACATGAAATTCTCCCTTGTCATGCTGGAGTATGCGGTCTGCATCGTGATCGGCATCGGGCTTTCCCTGCTCGTGAACACACCGTTTCTCCTGATGGAGATCTGGCTGCTCATCATGGGTGTTCTCTACAATGTGAAGCCTGTACGCACCAAGGATATCCCGTATCTGGATGTCTTAAGTGAGTCCATCAATAACATGATCCGTCTGCTGCTTGGCTGGTTTATCATCACGGACGCCTATCAGCCGCCCAGTTCCATTCTCATCGGCTACTGGTTTGCGGGCGCTTTCTTAATGGCGACCAAGCGGTTTGCCGAATACAGGATGATCGGCGACCCGGAGACGGCAGGACTTTACAGAAAATCATTCAAGCATTATTCAGAACAGTCGCTTCTGATCTCCACTTTTTTCTACGCATTGACAGCTACGTTCTTCATCGGTATCTTTATGATCAAATACCGGATCGAATACCTGATCGCCATGCCGTTTATATTCGGACTGTTCTGTTTCTATCTGGCGATCGCTTTCAAACCCGATTCGGCCGCACAGAAGCCTGAGAAACTGTACCGGGAAAAGAAACTGCTGATCTACATTGCGATCCTGATCGTGGTACTGGCTGTCCTGACCTTCGTGGACATCCCGCCGCTTGATTACTGGATCGATCCGTTCCTGTTAGAGGTCTGATATGGCAGAGTTAAAGATGCTGCCCCCCAAAATGCAGATCTGCGCGCCGGATGGACGGTACAAAGCCGTCGTTTTCGACATGGACGGCACGCTGTACGATCAGAAAAGGCTGCGTCTGACCATGGCGATCCGCCTTTGTCTGTATTATTTTTGCCATCCGTTTAAGATCAGGGAACTGTTTGTTCTGAAGACATTCCGTGAGGTGCGCGAACACTGGCCGGAAACGGATACGGATGCGCAGGAGAATATCGACCGTCTGCAATACGAACGGGTTGCAACAAAGCATCACGTAACGGCGGAGCTTGTGGAGAAAGTTGTAGAGCGTTGGATCTACGAGGATCCTCTTTCTGCCCTGCCAAAGTACAGGGATGACAAGCTTGCTGCCTATATACAGGCGCTACGGGAAGCGGATATTCCGGTGTACATCTTTTCGGATTATCCGGCGGAGGATAAGCTGAAAGCACTTGAGATCGCCGTGGATGATATCTATGCGCCGGGTGATGAGAGAGAAGTCGAACTGAAACCCTCCCCGCAGGGCCTGCTTTTACTCATGAAGGAGCACGGCCTTACGCCTGAGGAAGTCCTTCTTGTCGGAGACCGCGACGAGAAAGACGGGGAGGCGGCAAGAAGAGCAGGGGTTGACTGTGTGATCTTAAGCCGCAAGGTCTCGGAGCGGCAATATTCATAACTATAAAACATAGAATGATCTGAGGATAAAATCATGGGATTTTGGGCGGATGTTTCCGACACGTTTTACAGATGCTTTTTGAATGAAGACAGATATAAACTGCTGCTGTCCGGGATCGGCGTAACGATCAAGGTATCGCTTCTGGCGGTTTTTCTCGGCATGATCATCGGCTTTCTGATCGCGCTCTGCAATCTGAGTAAGAAAAGATCCCTGAATACGATCGGAAAGGTTTATACGGACGTGATCCGCGGAACGCCTTCCGTTACGCAGCTTATGATCATCTATTTTGTAGTCTTTGCTACGATCAACTGGTCTAAGTGGATCATAGCGGCCATCGCGTTCGGGATCAATTCGGGGGCTTACGTATCCGAGATCATCCGTGCAGGTATTCTTTCCATCGACCGCGGGCAGACGGAAGCCGGCAGATCCCTGGGACTGACGGCAAAACAGACCATGCTCTACATCATAGTCCCGCAGGCCGTCAAGAATATCTTTCCTGCCATGGGCAATGAATTCATCACGCTGATCAAAGAGACCGCGATCGTGGGATATGTGGGACTCATGGATATCCAGAAGGCCGGTGATTTTATCAAAAGCGCGACCTACGAAGCATTTATGCCGTTAGTCGGTACGGCGGTCATCTATTTTCTGCTGATCAAGCTTCTGACGATCCTGCTTGGCAGATACGAGAAGCACTTGAGAAGGTCGGAGGTCAGATAAATGATCAAAGTGGAAAACCTGTACAAACGATTTGACGATAATGAAGTGCTTTCCGGGATCACGGAAGAGATCAACGAAGGAGAAGTGGTCGTGGTGATCGGTCCTTCCGGGTCGGGAAAGAGCACGTTCTTACGCTGCTTAAATCTTCTGGAAACGCCGGATGAAGGCGAAGTGTACATAGACGGCGAGCAGATCAATCAAAAGGGCGTGGACGTGGACAGACTGCGGCAGAAGATGGGGATGGTATTCCAGCATTTCAATCTCTTCCCGCATCTGACCGTGCTTGAGAACATTACGCTCGCGCCTGTACGGACGGGCAGAATGAATATGGAGCAGGCAAGATCAAAAGCCGCGGAACTGCTCGAAAAAGTGGGACTTTCCGAAAAAGCCGGTGCCTATCCGGCATCTTTATCAGGCGGACAGAAACAGAGGATCGCGATCGCAAGGGCGCTTGCCATGGAACCCGAGATCCTGCTGTTTGATGAACCCACGTCAGCGCTGGATCCCGAAATGGTGGGCGAGGTTTTGGATGTTATGAAAAATCTTGCCAAAAGCGGCATGACCATGGTCGTTGTCACACATGAAATGGGGTTTGCGCGTGAAGTCGGCACAAGGCTTTTATTTATCGATGAAGGCAAGGTGCTTGAGCGCGGCATTCCGGATGAAGTGCTCTCGCATCCGAAACAGGAAAGAACACAGGCCTTCTTAAGCAAGGTACTGGTTTAAGTTATATATCAAGAAACAGGAGGAGATGTTATGAAAAAGATCACAGCAGTAGTAACAACAGTTGCCATGATCGCATTGGCTCTTACCGGATGCGGTTCGAAAGGATCCGCGGGATCTGCGATCAGATTCGGTACCAATGCGGAATTCCCGCCTTTTGAGTATGTCAGCGCCAACGGCGTGATCGGCGAATACGACGGGATCGACATGGCTATCGTGCAGGAGATCGGCAGACAGACCGGCAGGGAAGTTACGATCGAGAACATGGAATTTGATTCCCTTCTGATCGCGCTTGCAAACGGGCAGATCGACGCCGTGATCTCCGGTATGACGATCACGGAGGAAAGAGCAAAATCGGTTGATTTTTCCATCCCGTACTATGAGGCAACGCAGGTCATGATCGTGGATCAGAATTCGGATATCACCTGTGCATCCGACATGGAAGGCAAACGGATCGTTGTCATCCAGGGTTACACCGGAGAACTGTGTGTGCAGGATCTCGGCTATGATTACGAGGCATTCAAGAAGGGTACGGAAGCGATCCTTGAGTTAAACAACGGCAAGTGTGATGTAGTCGTTCTGGATTCCGCAACTGCCGAGAAATATGTAAAAGACAATCCGAACTTAAAGATCGTGGAAGATGCCGGTGCGTTTGAAGTCGAAGAATACGGCATTGCAGTGAAAAAGGGCAATACGGAACTGCTGAACGCCATCAATGATGCCCTGCAGAAGATGATCGCAGACGGCAGCATTGCTGAGTGGAGCGTAAGTTATTCCGAAGCAGAATAGAAAGAAACATGATCGCACGGACAGCCCGGGGCAGGTTAACCCGGGCTGTTTTTAATCAGATCCCCGCGTGCCCCTTTTTTATGCAAAATGACGATATACACGGATATATAATTATTATAAAATAATAATGTGCAGGAATGATGTCTTTTCATAAAGGGGGACACCATATGAAGGAATACGGATTTGAAAACAGCAGTGCCGCAAGCGGACTGCTGGACCACCTTACCGGACTGCCCGCGATGACGCTGTTTCTGGATCTGGCTGATAAAGGATGCAGGAAGATCGTACAGGACGGTGAGCAGGCAGCGATCCTGTTTTTTGATATCTGCGGGATGAAGAACTATAACCACAAATACGGATTTGCGGAAGGCGACAGTATACTCAAAGCCTTCGCGGCTATTTTGGAGCGGCTTTTTTACAAGGATCACTGCAGCCGTTTTATCCAGGACCATTTTGTGGTTTTCTGCTCCGAAAAAGAGAGCGGGGAGAAGATACAGGCTTTATTTGACGAATGGCAGGAATCAGACCTGAAGCAAACGCTGCCCATCCGTGTCGGTGTATATGTGATCGATTCCGAAAGGTTTGATCTGATCACTGCCTGTGACAATGCCAAGGCGGCAAGCGATGTGATCCGGAATACGTTTATATCCAGGGTCAATTATTATGATAAAGCGTTACAGACGGATCTCGAGAAACGTGATCATATCGTTTCCAATTTTGACAGAGCCTTATCCGAGCAGTGGATACAGGTATACTATCAGCCCATCGTGCGGACCGTTAACGGCAGGGTGTGTGATGAAGAGGCGCTTTCAAGATGGGTCGATCCCGAAAGAGGAATGCTGGCGCCCGATGAGTTCATCGGTATCCTGGAAGACGCGCATCTGATCTATAAACTTGACCTTTATGTGGTTGAGCAGATCATCCGGAAGATCGGGACAATGAAAAAAGAAGGGCTGCATATCGTTCCGCAGTCGGTGAATCTTTCCAGGATCGATTTTGAAGAATGCGACATTGTGGAAGAGATCTGCAAACGCATGGATGAGGCAGGGCTGGAACACAGCCTGCTGAACATCGAGATAACGGAAAGCATTGTGGCGTCTGATTTTGACTACATGAAGACGCAGATCGAAAGGTTCAGGAATCTGGGATTCCAGGTCTGGATGGACGATTTCGGCAGCGGATACTCATCCCTGGATGTGCTGCAGGATCTCACCTTTGATCTGATCAAGTTTGACATGCGTTTTGTAAAACGGCTGGATGACAGCATGAACAGCAGGATCATTCTCACGGAACTGATGAGAATGGCTACTGCACTGGGGCTGGAAACGGTCTGTGAAGGCATTGAGTCCAAAGAGCATGTGGAATTCCTCGGGGATATCGGATGCTGTAAATTACAGGGATATTACTATGCCAAACCGATGCCGTTAAATGATATACTTGACAGATACAGAAACGGAGAGCAGATCGGCTTCGAGAATCCGGAGGAATCGGGATATTTCGATACATTGGGACGGATCAATCTGTATGATCTGGACTGGATCATGGCGGATAATATGCTCAATACCGAGCGCGTCTATGAATCCGTTCCCATGGTCATCATGGAACTGAATGACGAAGCCGTCCGGATCGTGAGGAGCAATGCCTCCTATCGTGATTTTTCCGAAAGAACGTTTGAAAGAAACATCGGGAAAGAATTTGAAAGATTTGAGACGATCCCCGAACATCACCAGCAGTATTTCCTGGCACCCATGCTGCAGTGTGCGAAAAGCGGGACACGCATGTTAGTTGATGAACAGTTCGCCAACAACACAACGGTGCATACCTTTATGAGAAGGGTGGCGTGCAATCCCATCAGCGGAACAAAGTCCGTGGCGGTTGCGATCTTATCCGTAACCGACGACGCGCCGGGGGCCAGCTACCTGAAAAACACAGAAGAACCGTGAGACGGAGAGATTTATGGGTTTTGACTATTTTGTCTTCTACACCGAAGCCAGCGCGATCTGTGTGATCATTCTGTTGATGATCCTCATCACTGACAGAATATATAACACACAGCAGGAAAAACAGATCTGGTTTGGCAGAGCCATCGTGGCTTTCATACTGTACTTTATCTCGGACGCCTGCTGGGCATCCATGCTCAGCGATCAGTTCCCGAAAGTACGGTTTTTTGCCGTGCTGTTCAATTTCACAAACTACATCTTCCTGGGCCTGATGGCCTACGGAATGTTCATGTTCATAGCTGCCACGGAAAAGATGCCTTTCAGGAAAAGTATATGGAAGAGATGTCTGGTCTTTTCCCCGATCGTTCTTTCCGCTCTGTTCATAGCAATCGCTTACATGACGAACCCTTTATTCTGGATCAATGAAAACAACGAGCTGAACGATCTGTACTTTCCGTTTCTGATCAGCGTGCCGTCCTGTTATCTTCTGGCCGGCTTTATCCTTTCCGTAAAATACGCATTGAAATCGGAACTGAAGGAGGAAAAGCGGCAATTCCTGTTCATCGGGATCGTTCCCCTGAGTGTGGGTGCATTCGGAATGATCCAGGTCATTGCGCTGAATGCGCCGACATTCTGTTTTGGATGTACCCTGATGTGGTTATGGTTCTACATCCAGAATATGCAGTCACTGATATCCGTGGATGATCTGACGCACTTAAATAACCGCGGACAGATCAACCGCTATCTGGAGCAGCTCCATTACAGTGAAGATACGCAGATCTATATCATGATGCTTGATATAGACAGGTTTAAGGGGATCAATGACACATATGGCCATGCGGAAGGAGACCGGGCTTTGATCCTGTTCTCGGATGCGTTAAGACAGACCTGTGAACAGATAAAATCGCCTGTTTTTCTCGGCCGGTATGGCGGAGATGAGTTTACGATCGTGTTACAGACCGATAAAGACAGGAAGGGACCGGAAGAGGTTGTCCGCATCGTCCGCGAACTGCTGCGTGAGAAGCGGAAGGAAAATCAATTGCCGTATGATCTCGGGTGCAGTATCGGATATGACACATTAAAAGATAAACCGGATACCGTTCGTGACTGCCTGAAACGCGCGGACGAAAAACTGTATAAGGATAAACACCGCCTGAATCATTGAACAGAAAACGGGGATATAGAACATGGGAAAGATCAGAATAGCATTCTTTGATGCGAAAGAATATGACAGGAATTCTTTTGTCAGGGCAAATGAAAAAGCGGAATACGAGATCGCTTTCTTCGAGACAAGGCTGACGGAGGATACCTGCCGTCTTGCACAGGGGTCTGACGTAGTCTGTGTTTTTGTAAATGACGATATTAACCGGCGGGTCATCGATGCCCTGGTGGAAATGGGCGTCCGTCTGATCGCGCTGCGGTGTGCCGGATACAACAATGTGGATATTGAATATGCCTACAAAAAGATCCATGTTGTCAGAGTTCCGGCTTACTCGCCCTATGCGGTTGCCGAACATGCAATGGCCCTGCTCCTTACATCAGTCCGCAGGATCCATAAAGCCTATATCAGGACCAAAGATTTCAACTTCAGCTTAAGCGGGCTGACAGGGTTTGATCTGCACGGCAAAACGGTCGGCGTTGTGGGAACCGGTAAGATCGGCAGGGTGTTCGCGGACATCTGTAAAGGATTCGGCATGCACGTGATCGCCTATGACAAGTTCCCGGCAGAGGGGAGCGGAATCGAATACGTTTCTCTTGAAGAACTGATCCGGAAGAGTGATGTGATCTCCTTCCACTGCCCGCTGACGGATGAGAACAGGCATATGGTCAATCAAGAGACCATCGCACAGATGAAGAAGGGCGTTATCCTGATCAACACTTCCAGAGGAGCCCTGATCGATGCGGAAGCCCTGGTTGAAGGGATCAAGGATCGTAAGATCGGAGCCGCCTGTCTGGATGTTTACGAAGAAGAATCCAACGTTTTCTTTCATGATTATTCCAATCATATCGTGGATGATGATACGCTTGCGCGGCTGATCTCCATGCCGAATGTGATCGTCACATCCCATCAGGCTTTCCTGACGGAAGAGGCGTTAACGAACATAGCGGATACCACACTTGAAAACGTCGCTGAATTCTTTGCAGAAGAGTACAGCAAAAACGAAGTCTGCTATAAATGCCCGGAGGTTTCAAACTGCGGGCAGGAGCACCGTAAAAAGTGCTTCTGAGAATATGGCAGGCGTGGGGATATAAGAAATAATGAGAAAGACTTTTATCATCATTGTCAACGTGATCATAATGGCTGCCATTCTGACCTTCGTTGTTCTCTATTACAGATATGCAAACCGGGATTCTTACCGGAGGCAGATAGAGTATTTTGAAAACACCACGGTCACCATGGAACAGGTGACGGAGAACTATCTGGAAGGCGAGCAGAGGGTCTGCGATGTATGGGCTCGTTATATCAATAACAGTACCATGACCATGGAAGAGGCAGCTGCATATATCCGCGCCTCGCATGTGCTTGCAAACACCTCGGCACATCTGATCTTTCCCGACACGCTAAAGGGCCTTTCCACGCGCCCGAAACAGGGGACGGCCGATGACTATGCCGTTTCTTATGAACGTGTGGACATTCTGAATCATATGAACTGGGGAGATGAGATTGGGAAGTCGATCAACATTACCCGTGCTTACACAAACCCGATGAACGGTGAACAGTCGCTGGCATTCGGTAATAAAGTCACACTGCATGATCCGGAAACTGACAGATACAGCAGCCGCTTCCATTCCGATCGTTGCCATGACGGCGGATGCGTTTTCCGAAAACGTTACGGAGTGTATGAACGCGGGAATGAACGGGCATATTGCCAAGCCTATCGATATCAAATTAGTCATAAAGGAGATCCGGAGGATCCGGGAAGAAAGGGAATGATCATGTAAAAATCATTGAGTTTGTTTTTAGCAGGGCTGATGCTCCTGGGGCTGACTGCATGTGGACCGGTAAAACAGGAAACAGCGGCTGATGAAGGTTTCAAGCCTTCGTTGGACACTTCCTTAAGCTGCCACATCAATGTTGCCGGCGGTTACGATAACTTTGAGGCGCTGGAAGCCGAATTTGACCGTTTCAACAACTATTATCCCAATGTGGAGCTGATGTTTACAAAGATCGATGACTATAACAACATGATCGGTACGGTCTTAAACGGGAACGATGCGCCTGACATCTATGTCAATTATTCGTGGATGTATGGCAGGGAGCAGTATCAGTCATCCATCGATCATGCAGAGGATCTGGCTGATCCTGCGTTGCATTTCGATCTTGACTGCATCCGCAGCAATATCATTCTGAACACGGACGACGGCAAGCTCCCGATGGTGCCTGTATTAGCAAACACCTACGGTATGCTTGTGAACAACAGCCTGTTTGAAAAAGAAGGCCTGCGCGTTCCGACGACCTATCAGGAACTGGTGGAAGTGTGTGATGCGTTTCGCAAAAAAGGCTATGAGAGCCCGATGATGGGCTTCATCAATGAAGAGACAACATCGGTTTTCATTTTATCGATCTATCCGTACTTCTGCCGTACAGTGGCAGAGGATGCAGAGGCCGTCAAAAAGCTTAATGATCTTGATCCGTCGGCCGGTGAGTATATGCGGCCTTCGCTTGAGAAGATCGTGCAGTTCTTAAATGACGGCTGTGTGAACCCTGATGTATGCGCGGAGATCGAAAACAACTATGATGCCGTGATCCTTCGCTTTTTTGAAGGCGACGTACCCATGATGATCTGTTCGGGTGATACCGTTTCCGGAACAAAGAAACGGGAAAGCCGTTCGGAAGCATTTATCGCTTCTCCCTTTACCTATGCTTTTGCCCCGATCCCCATGTCGGATGAGGGCGCATACTTCCTTGACGTGCCAAACCTTCAGTTCTCTGTCAACAAAGACAGTGAGAACCTGGACATGGCAAATGAGTTTATGCGGTTCCTGATCACGTCAGAGGAATTGAACGAGATGGCGCAGAAAAAGGGCCTGATGTCGCCGACCAAAGATCTTTCATTTAACAGCATGTACGCCGCTTTCGGGGACGTTCCCAAAGAGCGGATCTTATCGCCGGAAGAGTTCGGCCTGACAGATGATGCAGTCATACAGTTAAGGAAGGCCGTTTACGGGGTCGGAACCGGTGCAATGACCATAGACGAGGCTGTTGCAGGATATGGCTCTTTTGCCCCATAAATCAGGGTTTGATCATAAGAAAAGAAAAGGAGAGAAAGAAACATGCCGGTACATTCAATCGATGCGGAAGACGATCAGTTCGCATACCGTTATGACACACAGCTACTGATCGACCGCAGGGACAAGGATCTCGATGAGGATGAGATCGCAGACTACATCACAGAAAACCTTGAAGGAAACAGCCTGATAGCGGCTGGAGACGAAGACCTTATCAAGATCCATTTCCATACCAACGAACCATGGAAGGTCCTTGAGTATTGCAACTCGATCGGAGAGATCTATGATATCGTAGTGGAAGATATGATCCGTCAGTCAAACGGACAGAAGGGATAGTAAGACGGATCTATCCGGATCCGGTGAGAAGTTTATGAATAATAAAAAATATACGGGAACAAAGATCCTGATCCTGATCCCGGCCGTTGTTTTCGTCCTCACGGCCGTATGTCTGGGAGCCATGGCGGTCAGTTATTTCTCAACAGGCAGCGACGTGACTGCAGTCGCATTGATCTTCACAGGCACAATGAGTGCGATCTTTACAACGGTGCCCTGTCTTGTGATGGCCATTTTCGGGACGGTGTTCTCTGCAAGAGCCCAAAAAGAGGGAATCGAAGAGTTAAGAAAATTTCATGTGATGGGGATCATAGAGATCATTGTTTACGGCGTGGGCGTTTTTGGCGCGGTCATTGCTGCGTTGTTTACGGTCCTCGCCATAACAGGGTAGAAAAGTATGACTGATTATAAGATGCTCTGTGAGCAGGCAGAAGCGCTCACGGAGGATACCGGATGGGATATCACGGTTTATGCAAATATATCGGCGCTCCTTTACGAAACACTGGAGAATATAAACTGGGCCGGCTTTTACCTGGTGAGGGATGGCGAACTGCAGCTTGGACCTTTTCAGGGAAAGACAGCATGTACGCGTATTCAGATCGGAAAAGGTGTTTGCGGAACAGCCGTAAGGGAAGACAGGATCATCCGTGTGGAGGATGTGCATGCCTTCCCGGGGCATATAGCCTGTGACAGTGCTTCGGCATCGGAAATCGTCCTGCCAATCCGGCGTGATGGCCGGATCATCGGTGTGCTGGACATCGACAGCCCGGTAAAAGGAAGATTCCTGCCGGAAGATGAAGAAGGCCTGAAAAGGATCGTGAAATGTATGGAGAATCATTTCTGAAGGCTGATGATAAAAGGAAAGGATCGAAAGTAAAGGAAAAAGGAATGAAAGACAACCATATCACCACTCCTGAAGAGCAGGTGGCACAGAAAGAAACATTAACACGGAAAGAGAAACGGCAACTCTGGAAAGCTGCCAAACAGGAAAGAAGACAGTCGCAGAAGGAGTTTTACCGTTATGCACCCTGGCCAAGACGCGTATGGGGACTCTATCTGAAGGTACCGGTAGCGATCCTTCTGGTCGTAGCGATCATTGCGGTCATTATCTATATCAACAGGCGGCCGATCATGAACTATGCGTACAACCTGATAGCTCAAGTGATGTTTGCTGCGCAGGACTATTCGGCGCCGGATGAGTCGGAACTGGAGGCAATGCGGGAAGAATCGCCTCTTGATGAAGCAGGTGCTGCAAAGATCGATGCACTTTCACCCTGTCCGGCCGACGAAACATGGACGATCTGTGTATATATGGTCGGGTCAAATCTGGAGGATTGGGATGAAGACCGTCTTTCCGACCTGACAGCATTTGAAGCGGACCGGGAAAAAGAGCAGAAATACTACGCGAGTTGCGACCGCAAAGCAGATGCCTTGGAAAGGTACAAAAGCGAACTGGCTCAAAATGAACTGGAGCTCCCCGCTTTTTTCTATCGGCCAACCACACCGGTTGAGAAAACATTAATGGACGATATTGTCATTTCCGGGTTCAAAGGGGCCGCTACAGCGGATCTTGAAGAGATCACCTCGGGCAGATGGTCAGACCGGATCAGGGTGGTGATCCAGACGGGCGGCGCGAGAAAATGGGATAATGACATGATCAATCCGAACCGTACGCAGCGTTTTCTGTATCACAACGGAAGAATGAAGGAAGTTTACAATGCGGCCCTGGAGGAAAGTTCAGATCCGGATACGCTTGCCGGCTTTATTGATTTTTGCGACAAAGAGTATCCTTCCGATCATCGTATGCTGGTCCTCTGGAATCATGGCGGCGGTCCGTTCGGATACGGTTGCGATTCCATTTATGGCGGTATGATGTCGTTAGATGATATCCGGACGGCACTTGAAAGTGTTTATGAACCCGATGCCGAAAACGCTCCGTTTGATGTGATCGGTTTTGATGCATGCCTGATGTCAACGATCGAGGTCACACACGCCTTATACGGATTTGTGGATTATCTGTGCGTAAGCGAGGAAGTAGAACCCGGGGACGGCTGGGATTACGGTCCGTGGCTTCAGGCCATGACGGACGATCCAAGCATTCATCCTGCGAAGGTCGGACAAAACATCGCCGATTCCTTCATAGATTATTATATGCTGCAGGGCATCCACAATGGCGGACACTTTACCTCGGTGACTTTTTCCGTCATAGATACAAACAAGGCTGAAGAGCTGTATCAGGCGTACAGTGCATTTGCGCAGACACTCTTAAAGGATGCGGCAGACGATCTCAGCGTGCTGGCATACTCGGGACGCTGTGCCAACAGGTCCACACGCTATGCCGGAGAGGCTCATGATATCTTGAATACGATCGATCTGGGGAATTACGTTGATCTGATGATCGATGAGTATCCGGAAGAGTGCAGCGCGATCAGATCGCTGATCGATGAAGCGGTACTGTACCACCGGCAAAACGGATCCTGTGCGGATTCGACCGGGATCGCCGTTTATTATCCGGCTGAGGTGGATACGTTCGACGGCCTGAGCAATTTCCTGAAATACGTATATGATGTCTGCGAAGACGAAAATGTCGCCACGCTGTATTATTACAAGCAGGCCGGCTGCCTTACGGATGATATGAAGGAGTATTTGGCATCCATGACGGAGGCACAGCCGGAGACACTTGATGTCACGGATTTCAGGAAGTTTGCAAATGCAAGGGTGAAATTTGATGACGAAGGATTTATGGTCCCCATATCCGACACAGTACAGGACATGATCGTCGACCATAAACTGGAACTGATCAGATACGACAGGAATGAAGACAAAATGACCGAACTCGGCATGGAGAAAGCAACTATGCTGGATGGGGAAGGATTCCTCAAAAGTGATTTTGACGGAAGATGGGTTCACCTGAACGGAAACCCGCTCTGCGTGGAAGTCGTTTCCGCCACGGATTCTTCGATTGAATATAAAGCACACGTACTTTATGAAGGCGAAGAAGCGTATCTGCTGATCGAACGTGACCGTGATACGGATGAACTCACTTTTGAGGGCATACGTAAGACGGACACCGATACGGAAACCATGGCTTATAACAGATCCAAGCTCGAACTGGAAGAGGGCGCTTCGATCGAACCGCTCTATATCATAACGGATCTGAAGACCGGAGAGTCTGAAACGGCAGGCGGCGAAAAGGTCACTTATTCGGACCGGACGGAGCTGACACTTGAACCGTTAAAGGACGGCAGATATCTGATGTCAGCCGTGATCTCGGATCAGCGCGGAGACAATTATTATTCCGCAGTGTTTGGCGCAACGGCCGATGACGGAGTCTTAAGCGAGTGGAGAACAGAACCTGACTTCTATGCAAGGGATTACGAATAAGGCGACAGTCATGAACGTTACAGAGTATACGGAGCAGGATCTGCCCGAACTGATCAGAATATGGAATGAGGTAGTTGAAGACGGTATAGCCTTTCCACAGGAGGAAACCCTGGATATGGAAAGCGGGGCTGCATTCTTTTCTTCCCAAAGTTATACGGGAGTTGCCAAAGAAGACGGAAAGGTATTTGGCCTCTATATCCTTCATCCCAACAATGTCGGAAGGTGCGGGCATATCTGCAACGCCAGCTATGCAGTGTCCCGGGAGTCCAGGGGAAAGCATATCGGCGAACTGCTCGTTAAGGACTGCCTGCAGAAAGGCAGGGAACTCGGCTTCAGAGTTCTCCAGTTCAATGCGGTAGTGGAGAGTAACATCCATGCCAGGCATTTGTATGAAAGACTGGGATTCAAGCAACTTGGAACGATACCGGGCGGATTTCGCATGAAAGACGGGCACTATGAAAACATCTGTCCCTATTATCACGAATTGTGAGGTGCCATATTGTTGAAAGGTAAGCGGGTGGTTTTATTCATATGTGCGCTATTAGGCTCAGCAGTTCTTTATGGGTGTGCCCCACAGTCTCCCGATTATGATGTGAAGGAAGTAAGATGCGTCTATAATTACGGAGATACGGATAAAGCGGAACTGGATATTTTTACCCCGGACGGAACGGTTAAGCAGTATAGGATCGCGCCCTATTCGGATTCAGGTATAGATCTGTTTGGCGGGGAGATCCCGTCTGATGATAAGTGTGAACGGAACGAATTCACGATCTCTCAGGATGAATGGAACAGCATTGCAGATGCGGTTAAGAGCAGTGACTTTATGAGCCTGCCGGAAGAACTGCCTGAAGTGGAAGCATATGACGGATCGACCCGGTATATAGAGGTTGTGACTTCTATCGGGGATCACAGATCCGGTGGGTATTGCGCCGGAAACGGAAGCGGAAAAGAGCATGAACGGTTTTACAGCGTCAAAAGTGTTTTAAACGGGTTTTTGACGGACTGACTTCCAGTAGGGCAAGAGAAAAAAGCCCTGCTGTTTTTGTTTTGTCCGGAAGCTTTCGAGGGCACTCCTGTTAAGCCCACTCCTGTAACGAAAGCTAAAGGATTCATTCATATTGGTAGTTCGGCTTTGGCCTTACTATAGTTACTAAGCCTTCGGCGCGGCGTACGACGCGTTCGGGGGCTATTTTTATGCCCATTTTTAGGGCTTACACAACAGAATATGGAGGAAAACTATGGATTTTGAAGAATTCAGAGAGAAGCTTAAGGAAGATGCGGAGTCACAAAAGGAATAAAATGTGATATAATAACTTCGCATTCGTTGTTTTGAACAGGATCAACGATAAGAAATTCAAAGAATGAAAAGAGGTAGTTAGTGATGAAAAAGAAACTTGTTGTATTATTATCCGTGCTTATGGTGCTTGGCTGTGTATGCGGCTGCAGTCTGAACGCAAATGATGATGCCGGCGATCTTCAGGCACAGGCGGACCAGGATGACGATTCTGAATATGAAGATGATTCCCAATACGAAGACTTCAACGAATATGATGATGACTCCGAATATGATGATGACTCCGAATATGACGATGAAGACGCTCAGGATGATTCCGATGAAGGGGATGAGGAGTCGGAAGATGGGCCGTTAGACCCTTCAGTATACGATGGCACATTCCTGGCGTATTCCGTAGAGGATCTTGACGGTAATCCTGTATATATGTATGACCTGGCAGCCGGCAACAAGGTCATCCTGCTCAATTTCTGGGGTACCTTCTGCGGCCCCTGTATCGAGGAAATGCAGGGTCTCGGAGAACTGGAGAGAAAATACAAGGACCAGGGATTTGAGATCATCGGTGTGACAACCGATATCGTGGATTCGGACAGCGGAGAGGCTGACGAAGAGCGGATCGCCGATGCCAAGAGTATCGTCTCTGATACGCAGGTTACCTATCCGGTCGTGATCGCCGGTCAGGACTTCCTGAATGATTTGCAGCAGGAAGCATTTCCGACCTCGATCTTTGTGGATTCGAAAGGACAGCTGCTCGATACTCCCTATGTGGGAGCCCATCCCGAGGAGGAATGGGAGGAGTTCATCCAGCAGTACATGAATGAAGCGCAGTAGGAAATGAATATAATGATGAAGAATAAGAGGATAAAACGAATACTGACCCTGATCGCCGTGCTTTTGATCGCAGTCTTTTCTGTAACTGCATGCGGCGGCCGTCCTGCTGATGCGCCCCGGGAAACGAAACAGAACGAACCGGAGGAGAGCAATCCGCAAGACGAAGCAAAAGATGATGACAGTACGATCACGGCGGATGCGGAAGCCCACACGGTACATTTGAACAGCAAGGCATCAAGAGGACCCGGATATGTATCTGTGAATGAAACCTTTACGAATCAAAAAGGGAACAGTTATCAGATTTTCATGTTCGGCCTGAAAGAGGAGAACAGGGATGCCATGCTTGAAGCGCTGTCATTATACTACGATGCAGAGAGCACTGAGGGCTTAACGATCTATGATGATGCTTTTGCCGATGCGGAAAAGTATGATGATGAGGAAGCCGATCCGGACAATGATTCGGATGATGATTCAGATGATGATTCGGATGAAGACCTTGATAATGACTCCGATCAATGCTGGGCCGGTGCCGTTGCCGATATGCTTTGGGTAACCGGATGGGCTGAAAAACTGCAGAACCCGATCACGGGAAGTGCTTTTTCTTCCGAGGACGATGTTTTCAGATACTACAATCGGAAAATCTCAAACTACGGGGTCGACCATCCGTCAACCGCGGTTGATTACCTCTTTATGGGAGAGTTTTATATGCCGCCGAGTGACAGCGGCGCGGGTGCCATAGCAAATGTGCTCGATCCCGGGAATCCGGATGACGGACTGATGAAACAGTTTGTCAGTTCTTATCTGATGAACAGCTATGATCTGATCGCGGATCCGGATCAAATCTCTGCTTTGGAGCATTGCGGTCAGGAAGGCAGTGATGCCACAGATTTTCAGGCATCCATAGGTACACTGACAGAAGGAGAACTGGTTGCGTCCGAACATGCCGTTTCTGCGATAGGTGTCATTACGGATCCGAATGCCGGAAATTCCGGGGATCGCTACAAAGCAATCCTGATCGTGGATCCCGATAATGACGCCAAGCCGTCAGAGGCGGACGGCGTAGGGGAGAATCCGACGCTGGAACAGAGAGATGCGGCCAAGGAAGCACGACCGAACTCCGTAACCGTGTATAACCTGAAATATACGGAAGATACGAATAATACTCCGTATTGGCTGATAGAGGGTGCCCACATGGACGAAGAGGAGGGAGCAGCGCTTTACAGTCTGACAGAAATTCCGCAGTATCATGAGGATATCATAGCGGAGTATACGGAAACGGAAGGGACACAGGCCGCATATAACAGCGTGGATATGACGCCGGAACTTCTCTTTACCACAAGTGAGACTGAAGCGATCGATGATTTTTTCGGTATCTCACTGGATGATGTGACGGTTACCGATTTTTCATCCGGTGATGCGATCAACCTGAACTTCTTTATAGCCAACAGAGGTGATGTTGTATTAAATGAAGACTACCTGGGAGACAAGCGGCTCAGTGTGGACTGGAGCGTTGTACGTGATGATGACGGCTCGGCCGTAGCCGGGGATACGTTTATCATCGAAGATCATATTTATGATGGGGAAACGAACGGCTATCTGATCAACCTCAATCAGAACGGAGAAAAAGTGGAAGCATGGGATCCGGGCGATTATACGGTTACGCTGGATCTGAATGCCGACAGATCGGTGCCGGAAGCATATTTCCTGAACAATCAGAAGAAAGAATATCATTTCACGGTGGAGTGAATACAGGAAAGCCCTCTGCAGAAGACAGAGGGCTCAGACTGTAGACAAAGCGGGAGTGGAACTTCGAGTTCCGCTCCCGCTTTTCCGTTTTGAAAGGTTTTTCATTATGCTGCCATTAGACAACCGGATGATCGGTCAAATAGAGGCCCTATTATCCCCTTTCTTTGAAGCAT
>JAFZQU010000037.1 GCA_017620255.1 Lachnospiraceae bacterium | reverse complement strand
TGTGCATTTGCGGAAGCCTGTGTAAGACCACGGATCTGGCTTCTCATCTTCTCACTGATCGTGAGGCCTGCTGCATCATCTGCTGCGCGGTTAACTTTGTAACCACTGGATAACTTCTCTGTAACTTTCCTCTGAGATGTTACGGTAACGCCTAACTGTCTGTTGGCGTTCATCGCTGTCATGTTGTGCTGTACTACCATATTATTTCCTCCTTGAAATGTGATGTGTGTAGCTTCCATGCTACGCGTTGATAAGTAAAAGTGTTACTCGTTGGCTCAGATCTCTCCGGCCGTACGCTCCTTTAAGCTCTGTGCCGTTTTACAAGTAATTTTCTTTACTTGTATATAATATATCGGATGTTAATCTGAAAAATCAACCCCGATTTATTATTTTTTTTAAAAAATTTTTTGGAACCTATTTCTTTTTGTCTACAAGGCCCGAAATATCAGCTTCCGGAGCACTCATCGACTTGTAATAATTACTGACGGCCTGCATGCTTTTCCTGGATTTACGGATCTCCTTCTTGGCTGCCATCAGTACTGCTTCGATCCTGGCACGATTTCTTTCTTCGCTAGTCTGGATCTCCACACTTAAGTCTGTCAGTTTTGCGATCAGCGCCTGCATCGTTTCGATTTCCTTCTTATAAGAAGCTTTATTCTCTGCAAGCTCATCTTTGATCCTGTCATATACGGACTGGAATCCGCCATCCAGCTCATTGATCCGCTCGATCAGCGTTTCTTTTTCGGCGATCAGGACATTAAAACGGTCCCATTCGATATCGCCGTATTCCTTTTCATGAATACAGTCTGCCTGTGCCTTGTTCTTTTCAATGATCTTTTTCAGCACATCTTCTTTCTTGCGCAGACTCTCGATCATCATTTGCAGGTAATTCTGTGTTTCATTCATGCGCCGCGTTTCCTTTGCAGTTACCGGGTTCGGACACGGGATCTGTACTTTCCTGACACATCCCGCGTCTTATTCCGGTTGTTCGGATATTTTTTTAAACTGCTGCGCTGCTTGGACGCTTCATGACTTCTTTCCAGGCATCTCTGAGCGTATGGATATGTGCACTTACTTCTTCCATGATAGCCTTGTCTTTCGTCATGTTGGCTTCACGCAGCCTTTTGATCAAATAATTATATACATTATTATAATCGTTGGCGATGGCGTAGTCAAAATTTAAAGTGATCTGGAATTCTTCTATGATCCGCTGCACTTTCATGATATTGTCATGCGCCTTCTGAATATTGCCCTGCTCTATTCCCATGATCGCTATGTTGCAGAACTTGATCGCTCCGTCATAGAGCATCAGTGTCAGCTCCGCGGGGGATGCCGTCAATATTCTGTTTCTTGTATACTGATCCATCTGTGCGTTCATAGCCATGATTTTTACCTGCCTGCTCTTATATTGTGTCCGGAAGGATTACATACCCATCATCTGTGAGATGTAATTCTGCTGCGACTGGATGGTTCCCATCGCTTTTTCCATCGCCGTAAACTGTTTGTAGTACTTATCTTCGACCTTCGCTACATAGTCCTCGTAATCCTTGATCTTCTTGTCCCATCCGTCGTACTCGCTCTTCAGCTTCTTATCTTCATAGTAATTGCCGTAGCTTCTGTATTCATTGGAAGAGGACAGTTTAGACATCTTCTGGTACATGTCGTTGGACAGATTCTGGAAGAACTTCATGACCGCATCCGGATTGCTCGCGATCGCGGCTTTCAGTTTGTCCGGCTCGCCCGAAGTATCCGCATCATCCGGATCCCCGTCGATATGGTAAGCGTTCTTCTCATTATCCGCAGCCAGGAAATAGCTGAGAGTGTTGATACCGAAGCTGGAAAGACTGTAGGTCGTTCCGTCGATCTTATAGGTCTGCAGCATGGAACTGCGTAATGCGCTTGTCAGGCTTGCAATGGATTCATCCCGGCGTAACAGTCCTGCCTTGATCTTGTTTTCCCATTCCTCGACTTCATCTTCGCTCATCGCTTCTTTTTCTTCGGTCGTCAGCATCTTGTAATCCTGTGCGGACTCTGCATTGTACAGTTTATCCATCTCATTTACAAGAGAACTGTATTCCTTAATGAAGTTTTTGATCGAATCATAAACAGCACTGTAGTCCGTCGATGTGGTCAGGCTGACAAACGAATCGCCCTGTGTCAGTTCTTTCGCCGTAATGGTCAGACCGTTAATGGAAAACGTGTTTGATTTTCCCGTATAGGTCACACCGTTGAGAACGATCGTTGCATTCGCACCGTTTTCCTTGTGGGAAGTTCCGCCTGTGAGGCCCAGCTTCTCAAGCGCTGTAGCGTCGCCGCTGAACGAAAAATCATTTGCCGTTCCGGTATCCGGGGCACTGATATACATTCTGCCGTTGTTGGCATCGAAGTTCGCATTGAGTCCGGCTGCTTTTACCGTGGAAACAAACTGGCCGACTGTCATGTCGCCGTTGACATCGATATCGATCGTCTTGCCGTTTCCTTTGGTCAAAGTCACGGTTCCCTCGGAATCATATCCAAGTGCGCTCAGCTTCGTGTTGTTCGTAACCTTCTTACCATCTGTCGTCTCCAGCTCGCTGCCTGTTAAGTAACCGGCCTGTGCAAGCGCTGTTACTCTCAGCGTCTGCTGACCGTTTACGGCACCGTCGGAAGATACGACCGACGCGATCGCAGAGTTGGAAACCTCGGTGGTCTTCTTTGTATAGGCGGATGAAAAACGCATGTTGGATAAGGACTTGGTCACAAAGTTCTTCACCTTTGTGTTCAGTTCCTTCCATGCATCCTGCTTCCAGGACAGCCTTTTCTGGTCGCCCTTCATGATTTCTTTCTTTTTGTCGTATGCATTTACAAGGTCTTTTACCATCGCGTCGGTATCAAGACCCGAGTTCATGCCTGTGATCCTTATACTCATAGGCTGCCTCCTATCTCTTCTCGTCAACCATGATGCCGGCCATCTCCCAGACCTTGGCGATCATGTCCAGTGTCTTCTCGGCGGGCAGTTCCTTGATCACTTCTTTGGATTTCTTGTCGACGATCTTGATCGTAACACGGTTGGTCTTCTCATGGATGCCGAATATCGCTTCGGAATTCGCCATCTTCTTATTCAGATCGTCTACTGCCTTGCGGATCTTGTCCAGACTCGGCTGCTGCTCCTGTCTCTGCTCACCTGCATAGCCCTGAGAGCCTTCGCCGTCTTTGGACGAAGCCTGATCGACAACAACTGTCTTGCTGTCTACCTGATATGTCTCCTGTGCCGTACTATCCGTGTATTCAGCAGCAGGCTTATCCAGCTTGACTTCCTGCACCGGCTGGAGCGGTTGTGCCTGAAAACTCATAGCACTGCTGATCGGTTCTATTGCCATCTCGTTACCTCCTTTTAACGAAAACGGAAATTATCTGCTATTCCATATATCGACAATTTCCGCCATAACTTTACAGTATTAAAAAATATTTTTTAATGCTTCCGCCATCTCCGGTTCCATGGCCGCCTTATTGGCTTCCTGGATCTGGAGGTATATCTCCTTGCGGTAGATCGGTACTTCCTTGGGTGCCGAGATCCCGATCTTTACCTGATCGCCCTTAATGTCGAGTACGGTAACTTCAATCTTATTGTCAATGACAAGTGCTTCATTTTTCTTTCTGGATAATGCCAACATATTATTCACCTGCCTTTTCTTTTGCTGCTTTTAAGATCTCATAGATCGGGAACTTGACTTCGTATTTTTCTTCTTCGACGATGATCTGGCTTGCTTTCAGATTGTCGCCGTTGATAACAAGCGGCGCGCGCAGGTTCACGCTCATCTGCGTAATGTCTTTGGGAACCGTGATCGTAACCAGCACCAGCATATTGTCTGCGTTCATCTCGCCAAGCGGCTTAAGCAGTTCGTCTTCGATACTCGGATTGTAATCCGCCATCACATGCAGGGGATCGATCACGGGCATCGCGAAAGCCGGTTCCTGAACGGACTGCAGCCAGCGCACGTTTCCGTTTCCTTCACTGTCATGGATCAGAAGGAAATCCTTCAGTTCCGGAAATCCAACGATCCCGCTTACAAACGAGATCAGTTTTGTTTCGTCGACGTCGATCTCGCCGAATATCTTTGTCTTGATGATCATAGCCTTCTCCTCTCTATCGTCTGACTTGTTTAGTATATTGTATATATATGATTATAACATTAATCCGTGTGTTTTTGTCTTAAATGTAGTTGAGCAGTGTCTGTTTTGCAACTTTTCCTGCTGCCATCTGTGCCGCTTCCAGTGCGAGTTGTGCGTTGGATAAGTCGATCGCGGCATCCGTCAGGTTGATATTGATGTTGGAATCAGCCAGTTCCTTGAAGCTTGCGAGCTGTTCCTGCATCCGTTCTTTTGTCAGTTCCACTCTCTTTCTGGTTGCGCCTGCTGCCGTCAGAGCCAGGTTGTTGCGGTCCGCATATCCGTCAAAAGTGGTCAGTCCCTGTGAGAACAGTGTCTGCATCTTATCTGCCAGCAGATCTCTTTCCTTGGTCATCGCTTCGACACGGTTATTGATCTCTTTGATCTGTGCCTCGCTGTACCGGTCGGTATTCTCAGCCATCTTTTTCAGTTCGTCCAGTTTGTTGTCCGCGTCGATCACGGCCTGCGTGGCTGCGATCAACTCATCGACGTCCCTGCAGATATCATGTGTGAATACCTGATTGGCATTTGTATTGATTTCGATCGTCTGGTTGAAGCTGATCTCGTAGGAGATCTTCTGGTTCACAAAATGTTTCAGTGCATTCCCGTCCGGATCGGTATAGTTATATTCGATGTAGTCGGCAGGATCTGCCGCTGATTTATCCGTGCACTGGAAATAGTGTTCCGGTCTCAGATCGTTCTTCTGCCACTGTTCTTTGTCATATGTTAAGTAGATATCGGTAGTGGTCGCTGCCTGCAGTTTGTCTCTCAGATCATCCGATAAGATGATCTCGCCCGTCTCGGCGATCAGTGTGGCGCCTGTTGCCGGTTTCGTATAAGCGTTATCATCGGCAAATTCCACAACGTTGAGCGTGACAGGTGTATCTGTACCGTTATCTTTATAGTTTAAGGTTGCGTCCTGCGGATAGGATACGTTGTCGTAAGCAAGGCGCAGACGGTACAGGGTGTTCTCTTCGATCGACTGCTGGTTGATCGGCGTACCCAGATCGGCACCCGTCTTGTCCACGTCAAAATCACCGGAAATGTGCTTGATCATGCTGATGTTGTCTGCACTGAACTCTTCCTTAATATTATACAGGGTATTTTCCGCATCCATGAAAGTCAGGGATTCGCCCGTGCGGTATCCGGTAAAGACGGTCCTGTCCGCGTAGTCCGCATTGCCGGCGGAATAAATCTGGTCGCGCATGCCGCGAAGGTCCGCGAGGATATTCATGCGGTCTTCCGGAGTATTGTCGTCGCTGGCTCCCTGTGTCAGGCTTTCCTTGATCTTTGCAAGTACGGTATCTGTCTGCATCAGCGCGGTTTCCGTGATCTTCAGCCATGCATCCGCATCCGGGATGTTTTTGTCAAAATACTGATTGGACTGGGAAATATTGCTGTTCAGACGCAGTGCGCGGATCGCAACGACCGGATCATCGGAGGGTCTTGTGATCTTCTGGCCGGTAGCGATCATCGTGTTCTGCTTATCTTCATTCAACTTGTTGATGTTGATATTATTCTTTGTATTGTTATTCATGATCGAGTTGGTGATACGCATACTCATATGTGTTCCTCCTGTATTTCCACTGATGATACCTGCGGATTGCTGCTTCCTCTTTTTGTGTGCGGGTCCCGGTTCATGCGACGACTTATGATGTGGAATCCCGGCTCATGCAGGTTCGCTCCGCGAAGAGCCGGTGTTACATCGTATGCTGCAAAGCAGCATACGATATATTATACCCCTGTCTGTAAGATCAGCCTGTCGTAGATCTCGGTGAATATCTGCATCATCTTGGCTGATAAGTTATATGCTTCCTGGAATTTGACCAGGTTTAAGGCTTCCTCATCATTGTCCACGCCCGAAACCGATAACCTCTGGTTTACGATCGCCTTGGAAATATCACCGTATACCGCGCTGAATGTGTTGGCGGAATTGGCTGCCAGTGCCACGTCTGAAAGGATCGTCTGCAGGAATTCCTTGGAAGTACACCCCCTGATACCCTTTTCGTTCTGGACCTTGAGCAGTTCTTCCGCGATGTTCTGTACATCCTGTCCCTGGTGGATGTCTTTGGATGTGCCGAATTTCTTCACGTCCTTGACCATATCCTGATTGACCTGGAAGTTGGCCGCTGTCATCCTGTAGTAACTCTTGTCGGCACTGCTCCACATTCTGTCGGTTTCATCGCTGTCCCATATGCCCTTGCCGTCGCCGTGATCGAGAAAATCAGAGATCTCGTCACCGGTTGCCAGTTCCACGTAGGAAAACAGGGCCCGTTCTGCCGGTTCGCCGTATTCGTCCTGTGCTTCCTTTTCGATCGCATTCATCTGCTGAGCGAATACGCGCACCCATTCATTCATCTGCTCCATATAATACGGGATTCCCTGGTAATCGATCTCACGCCCTACCGAAGCCGTGCTACCGAGATACTCGGATCCGGGTAATTCTTCTATATAGAATGTATACCGGTGGGTAATGTTTCCGCTTCCGTCATCCACATCTTCATATTCCCATCCCGCATATTCGAAGTCCTTGTTGATCAGCGTCAGCAGGCCTTTCTCCGGCAATGTGGTCTTATTGATATCCGTGAGATACTCCTCTGTCACTTCGATCTCGATCTTATTGTAGGAATGGCCGTCAACCCAAACGCCTGTGGCAGGCGGATTGGTTGAGACGTCTTTGCCGTGGAAATACTCTTCGTTGTTACCGTCGCGCATCTCGACGAGTCCCTTCAGTTCGCCGCCCAGATTTTTGCCGTAAAGATTGAATTCCAGGTCGTTGGACCACTTGATCTCGTAGAGTCCGTCCGCATCGGACTGATTGATCTTCTGCGGTCTGGTCGTGCATTCCAGCGTATTGTATTCATATCCGAGCACCAGGCTCTGTCCGCCTGCGATGTCCACACAGTAGGTGTAGATCCCGGAAGGCTCCTTGCTGCCTTCAGATACATAGATCGGGATCTCTGTGATCTTCACGTCAACGATCTTGGAAAGCTCGTCCACTAAAAGTGCGCGCTGGTCGCGCAGTTCATTGGCCCGGCTGCCGGTGATCTCGATCGTGTTGATCTGCTTGTTCAGTGTCGCGATCTGGGATGCAACGGAATTGATCTCATCGACTTTATTCTTGATCTCCGCGTTTGCATCCAGCTGCACCTTCTGCAGACTGGAATACATGGAGGCAAAATAGTCACACAGGCTCTGTGCCGCAGCCAGATACTGCGTCTTGACCGTATCATCGCCCGGGCTCTTGAACACTTCTTCCAGTGCATGGAAGCTGTTCTTGTATATCGTGCCGAAGCCTTCCTTCATATCCGTTTCCGTGAAGTAGTCTTCCAGCTGCTTCATATAATACTGCTTGATCTCAAAAGTACCTGCGTTCGCGTTGTTCTCCCAGTACTTCAGATCGTAATACTGGTTCCTGGTCTGGTCGATGCGGATCGTATCCACGCCGGCGCCGGCCATGCCGTATGTCGTCCAGGTGTGCAGTGCATCAGATGCCTGCTGCACGGTATTCTGACGGGAATAACCCTCGGTCTCCACATTGGAGATGTTGTTGGCCGTTGTATTCAGTGCGGCATTCGCTGCCTGCAGTCCCGTATATGCGATATTCAGTCCGAAAAATTGTGAAGGCATCTGTTGCTCCTTTCCTCATATATCAGTTTGTTGAATAAGGGCGGTAAAACCTTTCGAGCGAGCGTGTCAGCGAGATGAGAAAGTGTTTTACGCCCATTTCAAATACACATTATGATAAACGATTGATCAGGTGCTCCAGCATCGCATCCACCGCATTGATGTAGCGGCTTGCTGCATTGTAAGCATTCTGGAACTTGATCATGTTACTCAGTTCTTCGTTGGATGAAACACCCATGACAGCCTGTCTTGCGTTCTCCAGGGATACGACCGTGCTGTTCTGGCTGTCTGCGATCGTCTTGTAGATGAAGCCGGTATTGCCGACCTGTACGACCATCGCATCATAATAATCCGTAAAATTGTATTCCTTATTGGTATCCGGATTCAGTGTCCCAAACGGATCCTTGAAGGCCTGTGCCAGTTTATCTGCCTTGGCCTGGTCGGCCTGCTTGTCTTTCGTTAAGAAAGAAAGCTTGGTCGGCTGCTTTAACAGATCCGGATTGATCTTCAGGTTGGAAAGCGTATACATGCTGGAAACATCTACCGGAGAATTGTTTGTTTCTTCCGGAATGTAGTACCAGCCAATACCATGCGCACCGTCACGCTGCTCGTATCTGCTCGACTGGCCGAGACGCTGGAACAGTTCGATCGGCAGATCTTCTTCGTTCGCATAGAAGCGGTCCTCATTGGCTTTCCCGTACTCGTTGCAGAGAACATCGTTCACGGTGGTCGTTAAGGAATGGATCAGGTTGTCGAGTTCTGCCTGCATGGTCAGGATCACGGATTTCTTGGTCGCGACCCTCTCTTTTCCGTCCGCATCCTTGTAACCCTCGTTGTATACATCATATTCCGTGGGATCGGTGCCGACCTTGCGGTCTGTGAAAAGATCCGTGAAGTTGGCTCTTCTGTCACCGCGCATGATCAGGATGGACTTCAGTTCCCCGACATCCGTATCGTCTGCGGAATCGATCACTCTGTCCAGATCAAAGACTTCCGCGTCATCATTCCACGGCCAGACCGGTGTGTAGAAGCCGGTTGCATCGTCCAGCTTGCAATCCATCTCGAAAACGCGGTCGCGGCATACGAACGGGGTTCCTTCCACCTGTACTTCCACAACATTATCTATGTTTTCCGAATAGCTGATATTGCACATCCCGGAGAGTTTATCCAGTATCAGGTTTCTGGCATCCCTGATATCGTTTGCCTCTTCCTGTCCGATCTCCGTTCTCTTGATCGCGTCGTTTAATTCTTTGATCTTATGTCCGTATTCGTTGATCAGTTTGACCTGATCCGTTACTCTGGCGTTCAGGTTGTCCTGATAGCTGCTTAATCCGTCATATACTGCCTGCGCACGCTCCAGAAACTGCAGGGCGGTCGTAACGAACTGTCCCTGCACAACTGCGCTGGTAGGATCCTTCTGCAATTCCTGGATGGCTGTCCAGTAATCGCCGATCGAATCATGAAAAGAAGCGCCTGCCATTTCTCCAAGGAGCGTTTCGATCTCTGTGGAGGTTTCGTAGGCGATCTCATAGAATTCTTTTCTTCCGGTTTCTTCGCGGTAGGACTGGTCAAGGAAAAAATCTCTGACTTGTCTGACATCGGCGTATTCCACACCAAGACCCTGCTGCTTTGCGGAAACGGCCGCGTTGCCGATCGTGTTGTAAAAACGATCCTCAAGCAGAGTCTGCTGTCTGGTATAGCCTTCAGTTTCTAAATTGGATAAATTATGCGCTGTGGTATTCAGCGCATTCTGACTGGTCTGTAACCCGGACACTCCGATATAATAGCTTCCCATTAATGGCATAGGATCACCTCACTGTTTCGCATCAAACCCGTCTGGCATAGTTCCGAGGGTTCCGCCAATGTTCGTTGCAGTTCTGCCGTAATTGGCGGTCTGCGGCGCTTCGCGCATCGCCTGGACCATTCGCAGGTCAAATTCGACCATTTCCAGGGAGTGCTTGATGAGTTCGGTGTTCTGCTCGTTGATCCTGCGGATCTGACGAACCGTCGTTGACAGTCCGTCAATGAGCGCGTTCAGCCGATCTCTCTCTTCCGGCTGGCTCTTCAGTAAGCCAGCCAGCGCCGACAGTTTTAATGTTTCAACATCCTTGTTGATCACGTCTGCTATATCATGGGTCACCGTTTCCCGTTTTTTGTCCAGGTGACTGATATGATTCATGACGTTTTGTTCTTCGTCCGTGATAGCGCGCAGTTTATCAATATCGTTCTGCACGATAATTTGTGTCTTTCGACTGGTAATGTCGAGCAGCTGTTTGAAAGTCGCTTCTTCTTCAGTGAGCACGGTTAAGAGCTCTTCCATAAGACTGGCCAATGATGATTACCTCCAGGCTTCGTACTTCTCCAACAGCTTGCTTGCAAAATCAGAACCGTCAACATCGTAGGTCCCGGCATTGATTTTCTCTTTCAACGGCGTGGTCAGTTCTTCCCTGATATCAGGCGCATCCTTAACGGCCTGTTTCAGAGTCTGAATATCCTTACCGAGGCTGGAGATCTGTACCTGGTCCATGCGAGAGGTCTTGCCGGTCTTCACAGTTTTGTTGATCTTCTGCGACTGGTAAATCTGGTTGACCTGATTGTACGCTTCAATACGCATGTTGTTCTCCCCTTTCCTTCCTTGGATTTTTTGATCGTTTCCACCGCCATGTGAAAACGCATATAAACTCTTACATTTATTTTATCGGACGATTTTATAAAGACTTTAGTATTTTTTTTTGTTAAATTTCAGAATAAATGTGACTTTTTTCGGGAAACGGGTGCCTGTTAAGCGTCCGGCCCGATCTTTTCCTCTTTATAATGCCTGCGACAGAGCGCCACATAGTTATCATTTGCGCCGAGAACGATCTGCGCACCCTGCTTGACGACTTTGCCCTCCGGCGTGATCCTGGTGTTGCACTGTGCACCCTGTCCGCACCAGCAGACTGTCTTGATCTCCTCGATCACATCCGCCCAGGCTAACAGCCAGATCGATCCTTCAAACGGTTCACGCCTGAAATCGGTCCGAAGGCCATAGCAGATCACCGGAATGCTCAGATCATCCACGATATGGACAAACAGCTCGATCTCCGCCTTTTTGCAGAACTGTGCCTCGTCCACGATCACGCAGTCATATTCCTGTATTTCTTTATCGGACATTTTGACCAGATCCTCCACAAACATGCACTCTTTTTGCAGGCCCATGCGGCTGCGGATGATCTTTTCCCCGTCCCGGTTATCCAGTTGCGGCTTTAAAAGCAGCGCTTTTTTTCCTCTTTCATAATAGTTATATTCCACCATCAGGGCGTTTGCCGTCTTTGAGCTGCCCATGGCGCCGTGTCTGAAATACAGTTTTGCCATTGTATGTCCTTTCCTTATATAAATGCAGATTTTACATCCTTACTCAACTTATATAACTCTTCTGCGGCCAGGCGGGTTTTGGCCACTATGTCGCGGTCTGTCTTCGGGAAGCAGTAGTAGAGCACATCCTTCGTGCCGATGCAGATCATGTCACCCAACTCATACCAGTAATAATCCGCATATAATGAATAGGAAGCAAGCGGTGACTGTTCGTGATCCAGTTTTCCGTCACAGCCCGTCAGATGAAAACCTTCCCGACCGTGGGTCAGTCTTCCCTCCCCGACGCGGTATACGGCCTCATAGTCGACCATCATGATAATGTCCACCGGAACATCCAGCCGGTAGGTGCCGTTTTGTAATTCCTCCCGGACACACTCTCTTTCCCAGCGGTACCAGTCGGGAATATGCGTAAGTTCGCGACCGCTCCCCTGTGCATTTCCGTCTGCAGTCTTTTTCAGGGCACCTTCTTCCGTCAGTTCCCATTCTGCCCCGCAGTGCCTGCATCTTATCGCGGTTCCTTTTCCTTCCGTTTCTCCTTCCGTCCCGCAGGCTGCGCATTTATACAGTACACGGTTCAGCCCGTCCGCGCGGAAACTTTCCTCTATCCGGATATGGTTTTCCTGCTGCCAGCGGAAATTATCAAAGCGGAACGCCTCCGCCAGCACATGGTTGATCTCGTCTGCAGACATCCTTTCGGTCTCTTCCGGCTTCAGCAGGCAGCGCATCGTGGCACTGACATCCACATTCCGCTTCTGCAGACAGTTATAGAGCGGATCGTAGGCAAACGCTCCGTATGTATGGATCATCACCACCGGAACCTTCAGCACTTTGATACATTTTCCGAGACTGCGCGGAAGCGGTGTTGCGCATCCGTCAAACGAGTAGCTGGCCTCCGGATACATAAGAACAGAGCTCTTCAGCGTCTTCAGTGCATAGAGCATATCCTTGACAAGCCTGGAGTCCGTGACAAATTTCTGCGTCGGGATACAGCCGAGATCCCGCATCAGTTTGTACTTGCCGACAAAACCGTCCGAAGTGCATATGATATGGAAAGGATCCGGGTAGAGCAGGGTGGCTGCGATCTCCAGATCGATAAAACTGGAATGGTTCATGAGCACCAGACAGGGTGTGTGCCGCACGTCTTCCATATCCGTTTCCGTGTGCGTAAAATGTACCTTTTTCAATTCGGAAGCAGACAGCGTCTTCATGAGCGTCCGAAGCAGGGTACTCTGTCTTACCGGCTTCTGCGGAAGCGGGCGTTTCTTTGCCATGACCTCTTCATAAGAGGCATCTTTTACTTTGATCTTCATGGGTCCTATTATACCATATCCGGAACGGTTCCGTGAAAGGATCTGCCAAGTTGTAAATCCGTTTTGCATCCCATATAATAAGAGATGGAATCAAAATCATAAGGAGTCCTTTATGAACATCTTTGATATCATCGGTCCCGTGATGATCGGGCCAAGTTCATCTCATACAGCCGGCGCCTGCCGGATCGGTCTGGTGGCACGCAAACTGCTCTCATCGAATCCTGTCAGGGCTAACATCACTTTCGCCGGCAGTTTTGCAAAGACGTATCACGGCCACGGTACCGATAAAGCCGTCATCGCAGGTATTCTCGGCATGTTGCCGGATGATCTGCGGCTGCCCGATTCCCTGCGCCTTGCAAAAGAAGCCGGATTGGAATACAGCATCGAAACGGCAGACCTTGCAAAATGCCATCCGAATACGGCGATCATCCGCCTGTTTGGCAGTGACGGGACGGAAGTCGAGATCGAGGGTGCCAGTATCGGCGGCGGCAATATCCTGATCAGCAAACTGAACGGTATGCTCTCTGCGTTCACCGGGGAAAACAATACGGTGATCGTGGCGCATACGGATGCACCGGGCGTCATTGCCGACGTGGCAAGTGCCTTTGCGATGTTTGAGATCAATATCGGCAGCTTCCGTCTGGCAAGACCGCATAAGGGCCAACAGGCGATCATGACGCTTGAGATCGACAGCGAAGCGACGCCGCAGATCCTGGAATTACTGAAAAGACAGGCGAACGTTACGCAGGTCGTCTATCTGAAAGCACACTGAATAAAAGCTGTAAGAGGGTAAACATATGACTTATGAATCGATACAGGAAATGATCGATCTGGCAGAGGCGCAAAAGATCCGCCTGTCAAAACTGATCTTAAACGACCAGGCCGCATCCATGGAAACAGATAAGGACCTTCTCTTGAAACGGATGGACGAACAATTGGCCGTGATGGAGGAATCCGCCGCAAAAGGAAAGGAAGCAGGACTTAAATCGACCAGCGGTCTAACGGGCGGCGATGCTTATAAAATGTTACAGTTCCATAAGAATACCGGTTCCCTGTCCGGGGACTTCTGTGCCGCTGCGATCTCCACGGCCCTTGCCGTTGCGGAATACAACGCTTCCATGGGGCGGATCGTTGCCGCACCGACTGCAGGCAGCTGCGGGATCCTCCCTGCTGCCGTCTTAAGCATGATGGAATACAGGCACACAAGCCGGCAGGACGCATGCATGGCGCTGGTTCTGGCGGGCGGTGTCGGGATGGTCATCGCCAACGTGGCAAGTATCGCCGGTGCGACCGGCGGTTGTCAGGCTGAGTGCGGCTCTGCGGCAGCCATGGCCGCCGCTGCCCTGGTGGAATTAAACGGCGGAACGCCCGAAATGGCCGGACACGCCATGGCGATCTCCATCAAAAATCAACTGGGACTCGTCTGCGATCCGGTTGCGGGTCTTGTGGAAGTGCCCTGTATCAAGCGCAATGCCGGAAGCATCATGTGTGCGATCATGGCCGCCGATCTGGCTCTTGCAGGGATCAAAAGCGTCATCCCCATCGATGAGGTCTTATCTGCCATGAACGAAGTCGGATCGACACTCCCCTGTGCGCTTCGGGAAACGGCGCAGGGCGGACTGGCCACCACGCCGACCGGTTTAAAACTCTCGGAAAAACTGCTCGGATAACAAAAGGAGCCGTGAATGCACGGCTCCTTTTTCAGGGTTATCGTTTTGATTTTTATACAGTGGAAAGATCCCACTCTTCATAGATCTTCGGTACGTCGCTGATCAGACGTTTCGTATAATCCGCCTTCGGGTGGATGATCACTTCTTCCGCGTCTCCGGATTCCACGAATTTCCCGTGCTCCATGATATATACCTTATCCGAGATCTTGTAGGCCAATCCGATATCATGTGTGATAAAGATGACCGTCATGTTGATCTCGTCACGCAGTTTTGTCAGCATGTCGAGGATCGTTGAACGCGAACATGCATCGATCATGGAGGTCGGTTCATCCGCCAGAAGGATCTTCGGCTTCAGCAGGAAGATACGCGCGATCATAAGGCGCTGCTGCTGACCGCCTGATAACTCGAACGGATATTTATTGGTCAGTTCTTCAAACTTCAGGTTGACGAAGCTGCAGGCTTCCGTCATCATCTGCACCTTCTGTTCCATGGGCAGATCCTTGCAGCCACGCATGTTCAGGCAATCCAGAAGCACATCGTCGATCTTGTGGAACATATTATAGGAAGCAAACGGATCCTGAAAGATCGCTTGAATGTTTTTCCAGTATTCTTTTTTCTTACGGGCACCCTTGATATCTCTCGGTTGTCCCTGATAGAAGACTTCGCCTTCCGTCACCGCGATCAGACCGAGCAGCATCTTGGAAAGGGTTGTCTTTCCGGAACCCGACTCGCCGACGATCGTTACGATCTCGCCTTCCTTGAAGTCAAAATCAACATGGTCCACGGCTACGGTCTTTTTGCTGCCGGATCCGAAGACCTTGGTCACGCCGACACCTCTCAGGCAGGATTTTCTTTCTTCGTTACTGTTGCTCACTCTCATACACCTCCCTGATCTTCCGTACGGACATTAAGCAGCGGTAATTTCTGCCTTCGCCGAATTCTTTGGTTTCAATGGACATCGCGGAACATGTGGGCGTCGCATATTTACAACGCGGTGCGAACCTGCAGCCCTTGGGCGGGTTCTTTAAGTTCGGCGGTGTTCCGGGGATCGCTGTCAGCACCTTATCCCTCGTGCCTTCTTCGGGTACGATGATCGAGCCCATCAGACCCTTGGAGTACGGATGGATCGGATCGAATACCATTTCTTTGGCCGTACCTCTCTCTACGATCTGTCCGGCATACATGACCATGATGTCATCCGTTACGTTATAGAGAAGCGGAAGTTCGTGCGTGATAAAGATCATGGATTTGATCATGCCCGATTCCATCATGTCACGCAGCATCTTAATGACCATCTTCTGGCTGGTCACGTCGAGCGCCGAACTCGGCTCGTCCGCGATCAGTACTTTAGGCGAAAGGATCGTCGAGATCGCGATGACCACCCTCTGCTTCATACCGCCGGAAAGCTCCACCGCATGTTTTTCGAGTGCTTCCTTCGGCAGGCCGAGCAGTTCAAAACGCTTATAGGCCATGTCATGGATATCGTTCTTTGGCATCTTCGGATCATGCGCATTGATAACATCTTCCACAAATTTCATGATCTTCTGTGTCGGATTCAGCGCATTCATGGCCGCCTGCGGAATGTAGGCGATCTCCGTTCCCAGTATATTTTTTCTTACATCGTCCGGATTCATTCCGGAAATATTGGTGCCGTCTATGATGATGTCCCCGCTGGTATAGTGCAGCGGCGGGAAATAGTAACCCATCAGGGAGAGCGCCAGCGTCGATTTGCCGCAACCCGACTCACCGGCGATCCCGAGGCTCTTTCCTTCTTCGATCGACAGAGAAACGTGGTCGACCGCGTATACATCCTCATGGAAGCGTGTGATATATTTTGTCGTCAGTTCCCTGACTTCCAGCATTTTCTTAGCCATCTCTTACCTCCTTAGTCTCTCAGGGTCGGGTTAAATACCTGATCCATACCTGTATTCATCAGGTTCAGAGAGAACGAGATGAGTGTGATCGTTAAGATGACAGGGAAATATGCCCACCAGTACCCGTTGGTATGCGCCGCATATAACATAGCCCAGTTCATCATCAGGCCCAGCGTCGGTGTCGTTGTCGTCTTGGGACCAAGACCTAACAGGGACAGCTGTGCTTCCGAAAGAATACCGGAAGAAACCTGCAGGATAAATGCCATCACTACATAACTTGCGATATAAGGCAGGATATCCGTCAGGATGATCCGTGCCAGGCTGTGTCCGGATAATTTGGACAGGTTTACGTGATCGCGGTTCCGAAGGGATATAACCTGCGAACGGACCGAACGGGCTGTCCAGGTCCAGGAAGTCAGACCGATCACGACAGCGACGACCGTTGCGCCCCTTTGTTCCTGCCCGATCGAATAGGAGATCAGGATCAGGAGCACGAAACTCGGGATGACCGTGAACACGTTTGTTACGAACATGATGATATCATCCGCGATACCGCCGAGATACCCGGCGAGCAGGCCGAACAGCAGTCCGATAAAGGTTGCGACCGCACCGGCCACCAGGCCGATCAGGATCGAAGTACCGCAGGCACTGACAAGTTCCTTCAGCACATCCCGTCCGAAGTTATCGGTTCCAAGCGGCAGCGTTTTGGTGTTTACGACACCGTTGATATTGACATAGTCGGTGCCTCCCACTACCTTCAGTTTATGTTCTTCATTCGTTGCCGGATCCAGGTCATAGATCACGCGCTCTTCTTTTCCGATCTTGGAAAGACGGTTGTTTAACGTCTTATAGTTGCGCCATTTTGCGTTTGTGATCCCTTTGGGCTTGCTCTTCTCGTCAAAGTTTGCACGCCACATTTCCAGGATCGTGTCAACGTCATCCATTTCCACACCGGAAACATCCACGCCGATCTTCTCCATGAATTCCACCATGGATACACGGTCTTCCATACTCACGATGGAAGTTAAGCGGTTTTCTTCGGCGTCTTTTATCTTCAGCGTCTCTGTCTTGGTATCCATCGCATCATATAAGGAAAAATAAGTTCCCGGTTTTGCAAAGGTACCTACACCGATCATCTCAAGCGGATTGCCCGGATTGATCAGCGGATAGATCAGCATGGTAAGCAGTATTAAAACAAATATTCCCGCACCAACCACAAATTTGGAAGAGTGCATCAATTGTCTGAGTGTATTTTTCATCCTGCACCCTCCTTATGAATCAAACTGTGCGGCTTTGACGCGCGGGTCGATAAAGCCGTAAATGATATCCAGCAGCAAAGTCACGATCAGGACCATGATCGTGATGATCAGGGTCGTCGCTGAGATCAGCGGATAATCTGCGGCCGTGACCGCCGCATACATCGTACTGCCAAGTCCCGGATAAGAGAAAATGATCTCGGCAACCAGCGCTCCGCCGATCATGGTACCGATCGAAAGCGCAAGACCCGTGATCTGGGGCAGCATCGCATTCCGGAAAACATAACCGACAATCTTCCGGTCTTTTACACCGAGAAAACGTGCGTATTTCACATAGTCCGCATTCAGTTCGTAGATGGACATGGAACGCATACCGATCGCCTGTCCGCCGATGGAAATGATCACGATGGACCAGAACGGCAGCTGGTAATGCGTGATGACAGATTTGATGAAAGCCCAGGAAAAATTCGGGATCTGGTCAAAAGCATAACCGCCGGCTACCGGCGCGATCTTCCATTTGATCGCAAACAGTACCAGCAGGGTGACTGCCATACCGAAGGCAGGCACATTACTTAAAAAGATCGTGATGGGAAGTAATACTTTATCCCATCCTTTTCGCAGATAAGCTGCAAGTGCGCCAAGCACGTTACCTAAGATCCATCCCACCAGGATGGCCGGCAACTGGAGACAGACTGTCCACCAGATCGCACTGGCAATGATATTGCTGACTTTTCTCGGATACTGTGAAAACGAGGTGCCGAAATCACCCCTGAACATGTTCTTGATAAACAGCAGATACTGCTGCCACATCGGTTTGTTGGTCCCGAACTCTTCCGCATACCGGTCATAGATCTTCTGTACGGCCTTTGCATCCGAATTGCCGGCTGCCAGTTTACCTGTGATCGCCGATACGGGATCTGCAGGCATCAGACGGGGCAGGATGAAGTTCAATGTCACGGCAACAATGAAGGTGATCAGGAACCAAACCAGTTTCTTCGTAAAATATTTTCGATAACCCTGCATGACTACCTCTTTGATTGACTGTTTTTGAAAACGGTGGCCATGCATCGACCAGTCGAAGCATGGCCACCATAGGTGCTAAATGTTATTCAGTACAGTGCCGGACTATTCAACCAGTTCCAGACCATACAGAGCTGCGATACCGTAACCGTCTGTACAATCAAGAGGCGGAATGTTACGTCCGTCATCAGCTGACGGGAAGTTCGTCCATACAGACTCGTTAACCGCATGGAATACGGAAGGTCTGTACATCAGTGAGAAGGAAGGAACCTCTGTTAAGTAGATCTCTGTCAGCTGTGTATACAGATCTTTGATCTCAGCTGCATCTGTTGTCAGCGGGATCTGCTTGATCAGCTTGTCAGCTTCGTCGTTCTTGTACTGTCCCCAGTTACCGGACCAGTTGTTCTCAACACCAACATATTCGGAGCCAAGGAACTGGTTTACACGATGCCAAGGGTTGGAAGGAGAAGCTGCTTCCGGAGACCACATGAAGATCGCATATTCTGTCTGCGAAGGATCTACGAATACAGTCTGGTAAATATCCCACTCAGGATACAGGGTTGTGATCTCAACGCCGATCTTCTCGCCTGCAGCTGCAACGATTTCCATTGCTGCCTGCCAGTCTGTCCAACCATTCGGGCAAACTGCGTTCAGGGAGATCTTCTCGCCATTGTATTCACGATAACCGTCACCGTCGGAATCTTTCAGGCCTGCTTCATCTAACAGAGCGATCGCGCCGTCGATGTCGTTGCCTGCCCACTGCAGATCCTTAACAGCGTCATGATCATAGAGAGCCTGCTCACCATCGGTCGGGTTCATCAGGGAACGAGGAACATCCGAGAAGGAAGGAGACTGGTTCGTCATAGCGTTTGCAATGATGCTGTCATAATCAACTGCCATTGCGATCGCTTTACGAAGAGCTGCGTTTTCAGCAAGTACAGGCATGTTCATGTTGTACCATGCTGTCGGCATTGTTAAGCATACGCCGTAAGGAGCTTCTTCATAATAGGTAGAGATCGGAAGTCCGTCTTTTTCCCACAGATCCTGTACGTTGGAAATGAACTGCTGACATACATCAACTTCGCCTGCCTGCAGAGCGGCCTGGCCTGCCGGGTTGTCGGCATAGATCGTATGAGCGATGTACTTCGGAACCGGAAGGGAGCCCCACATGGAAGCATCCTGGCCCCAGTAATTGTCATCACGTACCAGAACGACTTTCTGGTCATCCGTGAAGTATTTTGTGTAAGGACCGGACCAAACAACGTCTTCGCCGGGATCGTTTAAGATCGCATTTGCATCGCCGCCGCAACGGTCAACCAGTTTGTCGATCCATGCAGCCTGTGCGATCGGTGTACCTGTTAAGAAGTCAACTACGAACAGCGGGTTAACCGGCTGGCCTGCATCTGTCTTAGCAGCGTAGATCTTGATGTTCTTGCCATCAGCTTCGATCTTGTCGATGTAAGCACCGAATGTTGCGCCTGTGCCGTTTCCGATCTCAACGCCGATATCAAAGGTGCGGACAACGTCTGCGCCTGTTACGTCGGAACCATCGGACCATTTAGCTGCATCTTTGATCTTAACGGTCATTTCCGTCTGATCATCATTCCACTGGTAATCACCGTCTGCGAGCAGAGGTAAGCACTTACCTGAAAGCGGATCATACATATATAATGTTTCGAACATCAGTGTACGATATCCGGATGCGCCGCCTGCGATCGCCATGGAGTTGTTCTGGTTAACGCCGATCACGTTCCAGCTGTTAACCGTGCCCCACTGCTGGCCGGCAAAATACAGAGTTTCGTTACGGGGAAGTTCGCCCTCCGCCGTTTCCTCTGCTGCAGGAGCTTCCTCTTCTGCGGGAGCTGCTTCTTCAACAGCAGGTTCTTCCGTCGCTGCAGGTTCCGGTGCCGGTGCGGCAGCTTCCTGTCCGCAGCCTGCAAGCAGACTGGCGGTCATTGCAGAGATCGCAACGATGGAAATGAGTTTCTTGATCAGGTTGTTTTTCATCTCTTTTTTTCCTCCCTAAGATTTACCTGTGATGCCGGTGGTTTTTGTCCGGCACAATTTTTAGCACAATTCGATTGCCGAATTGATGTCGGTATGCTATCATAGGGGCATGCACATTTATATCAAATATCCCCGATGTCTATCAATATTTCTCTATGTTTTTGATATGATTGTGCGCTTTTTCTATTTTGCACCAAAGCATACATCTGCTTTTGTGCAAAATGACAATGGTTTTTGACCGGTTTTGCGTTTTTGAACAGTTGTTTTACTTAATCGTTTTCGTAAATTTTCGCAAAGCCCATTTTGGGAGCCTCCGAATTCTTGCTATTTATAAATATCACTTATTTGCCTATATGTGACGGGTGGGCCTATGAATCTGATAGAAATAGCCAAAACAAAAGAAATCCTGAACAACTATTACCAGAACGCCAAAATGCCCGTTTGGGTCTATGACAAGAACGGCTCTCTGAAATTTACGAACTTTACCAGCGCCGTCCTTCTGCATTTAATGGACGCCATTTCGCCGATCGCGGAGAAATACCGGTCCGAAGCCAACTACATGGACTGTATGAAACTGTACGGGAATTCCAACGAAGCGTATCTCTGCTTCCAGTTTGCCGTGGACAGGCGGCGTGTACACACGGTCGTGATCGGTCCCGGACTGCTTACCTATCCGAGTGAGGAGATCTGGGAGGAATTCACTTTTCACAAACACGTCTGGTCGAACCGCAAGGAAGAGACCATGCGCCTGATGCCTGTTCTGACCCTGGAAGCATTCCTGCTCAACGGCCGCTTCATCATGCAGACCTTCGGGATCCAGCATCTGAATCCGCTGCAGATCGCGGATACGCTCCCGATGACACATTATTATTATGAAGAAAGTAAGGATTACAACCTGCTGACCGGCGAAGTCCGGACGGATTTCTATTCCGTTAAACAGGCCCATGAACTGGAGCACGAATTGTATTTTCAGATCAAAAACGGAAATGCGGATACGGTGGATGAGATCATGACGCAGCGGGACCGGGTCGCGCTCCTGCTTCCCGCGCAGTCACAGAGAGAGAATTTTATCTATGCGATCGCGCTGCTTTCTATAGGAAGAAACGCGTCCATAACCGGCGGTATGCGTCCGGAAGCCGCATACGCCCTGTTCCATTCCTATGCGATCCAGCTCCAGTCCTGCCATCAGATGTTGGAATTCTACCGTCTGATGCATAATGCGTTATGTGCTTTTGCAGAAGGGGTTCAAAACATTGCCATACAGATGCTTGATCATTACTCGGGTACGGTACGGTCCTGTATCCGGCTGATCAACGACCGCATGCCCGGCAGGATCACGGTGGATGAACTGGCAGAGGAGATCCATTTAACGCCCAAATATCTGTCCGCCCTGTTCTGTAAAGAAACAGGCGGATCTCTTACACAGTTTATCAACCGGATCCGTATCGAGCGGGCCTGTCATATGATCGAAACGACGGAACTGTCGTTCCTTGAGATAGGAAATATCCTGGAATTCAGCTCACAAAGCCATTTTACGGCTGCCTTCCGGAAAAGTACGGGCATGACGCCCCGCGAATACCGTCTGAAAAATCAGTTCTGACCGTAGTACGCGTTTGCGCCGTGCTTTCTGTAATAGTGCTTGTCCTGCAATACCTGCGGTGCAGGCTTCACTTCCGGA
The DNA here is from genome assembly GCA_017620255.1 of Lachnospiraceae bacterium. Taxonomy (GTDB): domain Bacteria; phylum Bacillota; class Clostridia; order Lachnospirales; family Lachnospiraceae; genus UBA2868. Next base: position 87,333 of record JAFZQU010000037.1, on the reverse strand, counting down.
TTGATCATCTCACAGCGGGCTGCCATCTTGGCCACTTCTTCGAGCACCACTGCATTATGCACCGCTTCATGCGCATCCTTGCCCCACGTGAAGGGACCGTGATTTTTGCACAGTACCGCCGGCATGGCCAGGATGTCTTTTACATGTTCCTTAAAGTGATCCACGATCAGGATACCTGTGTTCTTTTCGTATCCCGCATCAATCTCTTCCTTGGTAAGATTGCGTACGCAGGGGATCTCCCCGTACATATAGTCGGCGTGCGTGGTGCCGTAACACGGGATCACGCGGCCTGCCTGTGCCCAGCTGGTCGCCCACGGAGAATGCGTATGTACGATCCCGCCGATCTCAGGGAAAGCCTTGTAGAGTTCCACATGGGAGGCCGTATCGGATGAGGGTTTGTATTTTCCTTCCACCACTTCACCGGCGAGGTTTACGATCACCATGTCGTCAGGTGTCAGTTTGTCGTACTCCACTCCGCTTGGTTTGATCGCAAAGAGACCGCTCTCGCGGTCCAGTCCGCTGACATTTCCCCATGTAAAAGTCACGAGGCCGTGCTTTGGAAGCAGCATATTTGCTTCATACACTTCTTTTTTCAATTGTTCCAGCATGTTTTCCACCTTTTCCTTTGTATGATGTCTGTCTCTCATTCTCTGGCCCCCTGAACGCAAAGAATGCGGGAGTTTTTTGCTCCCGCATTCCATCATATCATATAATGTGACGATCAGGCAAAAGGATTCTCGCTCGGATAGCGTACGCCTGCCGGCTGATTGTAGCCGATCTCATCATACTTCACGCCGATATACTTGAATACCTCATACAGTGCCTTGCCGAAATGTCCGAACGCAACCGCGCCGTGATGCGGGAAGTTCTTCTCGATCAGAGCATGGCGGTAGAAACGGCCCATCTCAGGGATCGCGAATACGCCGATGCCGCCGAACGATCTGGTCGGAACATCCAGTACTTCACCCTCTGCAACGTATGCACGCAGGATGTTGTCAGCTGTGGACTGCAGGCGGTAGAATGTGATCTTGCCCGGAGCGATATCGCCTTCGAGCGTTCCGTTCGTAACCTCGATCGGAAGCGAACGGGCCATGATAGCCTGGTATTCCATGGAAGCTTTCTTAAGCTTCTTGGAGCAGGTGTTGCCGCAGTGGAAGCCCATGAATGTATCCGTGTGCTTGTAATCGAATTTGCCCTTGATGGAATCTTCGTACATGCACTTCGGAACGGAGTTGTTGATATCCAGCAGTGTTACGATATCGTCCGATACAGCTGTACCGATGAACTCGGACAGGCAGCCGTAGATATCCACTTCACAGGATACCGGGATCCCGCGACCTGTCAGACGGCTGTTCACATAGCAGGGAACAAAACCGAACATGGTCTGGAATGCGGGCCAGCATTTTCCTGCGATCGCAAAGTATTTCTTGGAACCCTTGTGTGCTTCGATCCAGTCGAGCAGGGTCAGTTCGTACTGAGCCAGTTTCGGCAGAACTTCCGGCTTGTTGTTGCCTGCGCCAAGTTCTGCTTCCATATCCTTTACAACGTCTGCGATACGGGGATCGTTGTCGAGTTTGTGGTATGCTTCGAACAGATCCAGCTCGGAGTTCTCTTCGATCTCAACGCCCAGATTGTAGAGCTGTTTGATCGGTGCATTACATGCAAGGAAATTCAAAGGTCTCGGACCGAAACCGAAGATCTTCAGATCTTTCAGGCCGGCGATCGCGCGAGCGATCGGAACGAATTCATGGATCATATCCGCACAGTCTTCTGCGTCACCTACCGGATACTCGGGGATATAAGCCTTCACGTTACGGAGTGCCAGGTTGTAGCTTGCATTCAGCATACCGCAGTAAGCATCGCCACGTCCTTTTGTGGTAACGGAATCGTAGTCTTCCTCTGCTGCTGCACAGAACATCTTCGGGCCGTCAAAATTCTGAGCCAGCATGGTCTCGGAGATCTCGGGACCAAAGTTGCCAAGATATACGCAAAGTGCGTTACATCCTGCTTTTTTGATATCTTCCAGAGCCTGCAGCATGTGGATCTCGCTCTCCACGATGCAGACCGGGCACTCATAGATATCGGAAGCATCATACTTCTTCTGGTATGCTTCAACCAGTGCTTTTCTTCTGTTCACGGAAAGGGATTCCGGGAAACAGTCGCGGGAAACCGCTACAATACCGATTTTGATTTTGGGAATGTTATTCATGTTTATCCTCCTGGTTTATTTTTTATGCCGTCCTCTTCCGCCACACTGCGGGATATGGGACGGGATCATTCATGTGCGTCGGATCTTTATACGTGGATGTTCTCACCGACAAGACCTTCAAAAGAACCTTCGATGTTTGCATCTTTATGGCTGATCAGCCATTTGTTCCTTGCAAACAGCAGTTTATCTTCGGGTGTGGATCCGGCGGTAAAATCAAGATCCGTGTTGGTCTCTTTGGGAAGGACCACGCCTACGCGGAACTTATTGCCGTTTGCATTGCACGGTGCATAGTGCAGCGTGGTCGCATAGCATTCCACAGCCGTGCCTGCCGGGATCAGAAACGCTTCCATTTTGGATGTGTCATAGGTAAAATCATCCGTAATGTCCTGTTCGCTGCCCCAAAGCATGATGCAGTCCGTTGCCGCGATATTGATCTCGGAATCACGATGATATTCCACGGCATTCAGATAAATGTTGTCACCGTTGCAGTAACCGTACTGCACAGGCATCCCGCCGTAAAGGCTTTCGCGTACAGCCTTCATCTCAGGTGTCGCCTCGAGTTCCGGTCTGCCCGGCTCATAGATGACATCCGCATCCGGACAGGGGAGTGTTTTCAGTACTTCAATAGAGGCGCTGAAATCGATGCCCTTGATGACTTTTCCGTACTTACGAAATGACGGGTCATTGATACTCTTGATAACCATAAGAACCTCCTACCTTCCTTATTTCAATTTAGTTTATTCATTAAACTAAATTGATGCTACCACGCATCGCCCTCTTCCGTCAAGCAAAATCACTCTTTCGGAAGGCCATGGCGGACTGCATGGCGTATCGTTATTATTGTACAACATTTCAGCCCGATTAACACCCCTTTTCGTTGATTTTTCCTAAAAATCATGCTATATTTGTTATGCTTTTATGCGACAAATCTGACTACGGAGGTATATCATGTATTTTATTGGTGTTGATCTGGGCACATCTGCAGTAAAACTGTTATTAATGGAAGAAAACGGGCACATCGCCAACGTGGTTTCCAAGGAATATCCTCTTTCGTTCCCCCAGCCCGGCTGGTCCGAGCAGAAACCGGAAGACTGGTGGGCACAGTCCGTTGCAGGTCTGAAGGAACTGACGGCATCCTGTGACAAGAGTCAGATCGCCGGGATCAGTTTCGGCGGTCAGATGCACGGTCTGGTCGTACTGGACGAGCAGGACAACGTGATCCGTCCCGCTATCCTTTGGAATGACGGCCGTACGGGCAAGGAAGTGGAATATCTGAACAATGTCATCGGCAAGGACAAACTGTCCGCATACACCGCCAACATTGCGTTTGCCGGATTCACGGCACCGAAGCTTCTCTGGATGAAAGCCAACGAGCCGGAACTCTTTGCAAAGATCAAAAAGATCATGCTTCCCAAGGATTACATTGCTTATAAACTGAGCGGCGTGCACTGCACGGATGTTTCCGATGCGTCCGGCATGCTCCTCTTTGACGTGAAGAATAAATGCTGGTCCAAAGAAATGATGGAGATCTGCTCTGTCAGCGAAGACCAGCTGGCCGGCATCTACGAGAGTTATGACGTGGTCGGCACGATCCTTCCCGATGTTGCAAAAGAACTCGGCTTCCCGGAGACCGTGAAGATCATCGCAGGCGCAGGCGACAATGCCGCTGCAGCGATCGGTACCGCAACGGTCGGCGACGGAAAATGTAATATCTCTCTCGGAACGAGCGGAACGATCTTTATCTCCAGCAAGAACTTCTGCGTGGACGAAAACAATGCGCTGCATGCGTTTGCACACGCAGACGGCAACTACCATCTGATGGGCTGCATGCTTTCCGCTGCTTCCTGCAACAAATGGTGGATGAAAGACATCGTCGGCACGGATGATTATGCCGGAGAGCAGACTAAGATCGATAAGCTCGGCGAAAACAACGTATTCTTCCTTCCTTATCTGATGGGAGAACGTTCACCGCATAACAATCCGGATGCACGCGCCATGTTCATCGGCATGTCCATGGATACGACCCGCTCCGACATGACACAGGCTGTTCTCGAAGGCGTGGCTTTCGGTATCAGGGATTCGTTTGAAGTTGCCAGATCTCTCGGGATCAGGATCGAGAAGACCAAGATCTGCGGCGGCGGCGCAAAGAGCCCTCTCTGGAGAAAGATCATGGCTAACGTGCTCGGGATCCCCGTGGAGACCATTGAGTCGGAAGAAGGTCCCGGATACGGCGGCGCCGTTCTTGCGGCGGTCGGATGCGGCGTTTATGCAAGCGTGGAGGAAGCAGCCGACAAACTTGTGAAAGTGACCGGTGCCGAAGTGCCCGATCCTGCACTTGTCGCAAAATACGAAGAGCGCTATGCGAAGTTCAAAAAGCTCTACCCGACTGTTAAGGGATTATTCGGCGACAGGTAATCAACGCCAAGGAAATGATGAATACATACACAGACGCCTCCCAACAGAATGGAGGTATCCTGAAGACCGGATGGAACGATCCTGCAATCGTTCATCCGGTTTTTCAGTTCTGCAAAGATCCGTTCGGTAAGGTCCGGTATATAGATCGTGAAACCCGAATTGATCACAACGATCTCCGGGTCAAATGTATTGACAAGGTTATTGATCCCGACCGCGATATAGCGGACAAAGCGGTCGAGCATGGTAAGTGCCACGGGATCGTTCGCGTTATAGTCCGCGATCAGCCGGTCGATCGATACGGACTTTGCGCCCACCGCTTTGGCATAATCCTGCAGGATGGCCCGCTCCGATGCATACTGCTCCAGGCAGCCCTGGTTGCCGCAGGGGCACTGTCTGCCACGCGCTTCCACGATCGTATGGCCGAATTCGCCTGCGTTTCCTTTTGCCCCCGTATAGAGCGTACCGTCCGCAATGATCCCGACACCGATCCCGGAATGTACACTGATCCCGATCAGGTCTTTTGCATGGAAACAAAAACTCTTTTCTCCGACAACGGACAGGTTTGCCTCGTTTTCCAGATATACCGGCACCCCGAACTTCTCTGACAGTTCTTTGGCGAACGGCAGATGCGCATAATCGTAATACGGTGCAAATGTGATCTCGTTTTCATGCACCGTTCCGTGGATGCCGATGCAGATCCCGACAACGCCAAAAGGCGTCTTTTCGAGCCTGTTCATCGTCTTTTTGATGATCCCGGCAAGCCCCTTTATGACCGTATCCCGCGTATAGGTGTTTCTGTACTGCTGCAGTCCGCAGTCGTTTCCGGTCAGGTCCGAAGTAAAGGCAACGATCGTATTCACTCCCAGGTCGATCGACAGGATCCGTCCGTTCTCCCTGCAAAACTCCAACAGGATCGGCCGGCGCCCGATCGAAGCCGGTTCGCTTTCGATCTCGCGCACCATCTGTTCCTCCAGCAGACCGGCAACGATCGCGGAGACCGTCGCTTTGGTAAGGCCGAGTTTTGCCGCAATGGCTGCACGCGAAACAGGGCCCTCGTTCAGGACCGTCTCAAGGACCAGGTGCGTATTGATATCTCTGATCAGTTCTTTGCTTCCGGTGACCATAAAAAACTCCTGTTGCCATTCCCTGCCTGGCAGGGTTACAACAGGAGTATACACCCATTTGTTTAGTTAGTAAACTAAATCAGCCTTTGACCGCTCCGGCCGTCAGGCCTTCAACGATCTGGTTCGCAAAGCAGCAGTATACGACGATCGTCGGGATGACTGCGATCATGATCGCAGCGAACATCTGACAGTAGTTCGTATGGTACGGCCCGACGAATTTCGTAAGTGAGACGGGCAGTGTTTTCTTGGCTTCGTTGGAAATAAACACCATGGCGAGCAGGAGTTCATTCCAGTTCCCTACAAACGTCATCAGTCCGGTTACCATGAACCCTGTCTTGGCAAGCGGAATTCCCACTGTCGTAAACATCCTGAATACGGAACACCCGTCAATACAGGCGGATTCAAACAACTCGTTCGGGATGCTTTCAAAAAAGCCCACCAGGATATAAATGGTGATCGGTAGTGAAAAAGTGATATAAGGGATGACGATCCCAACAAGTGTATTGCTTAACTTGAGTGACGAAAACTGAACGAACAGCGGTATGAGAACGCAGTGTACGGGGATCATCATTCCGACCATAAAATAGATAAGCATGTACTTTGAAAGCTTCCAGCGCATCTTGGCAATGCCGAATGCGGCCATAGCTCCGAAGACCATCGAAAAGAAAAGCGTGACCGTACACACGATGAACGAATTCAGTGTCGCCGTTCCCAGATGCCCCATAGTCCAGGAAAAACTGTAATTTTCAAACATAGGCCTTGCAGGAAGTGCCCAGGGTGATATCATCAGCACACTGTCATCCTTCAGGGAGGTAATCACAACCCATGCAAGAGGTAGAAGGTAGATCAGTGCCAGTATGATGAGGAATGCATATATAAATCCGTGAACGATCTTGGTTTTGTGATTTGCGACCGAAATGGTCTCTGTCTTAGCGCTCATGTCGATTCTCCCTTCCAATCGTATTACATGTCATAGGGTTCAACTTTAACAAACTTGTTTATGATCACAGTCACTACAAGGCACATCACCAGCAGCACACACCCTATGGCAGAACCGTAACCGAGCTTATTGAACTTAAACGCCTGCGTATACATATGGGTCGCAAGCACATGCGCCTTATCTCCCAGAAATCCCTCCGGGATCATATTGTACACGAGATCAAAGAACTTTAACGATCCGATCGCGTTCAGGGACATCGCAGTTGCGATCATCGGCCGGATGAGCGGAAGCGTGATCCGGAAAAAAGCCTGTGACTTGGAGCACCCGTCTATAGCCGCTGCCTCATAGATGTCGCTACTGATCCCCGATATCTGCGCCATATAGAGCATCATCGACTGCCCGACATACTGCCACAAGGCAACAAACGAGATCACGATGATCGGCAGTATGATGTATCCGTCCGTATTGAACAGCCACTGCGGACCTTCGGTACAGTCGGAGATCCAGCCGAAACTGGTCATCATCTGGTTGATTCCGAGCTTCGGCGTGAACACGAACATCCACAAAAGTCCGAGTGCAGCCGACGAAAGTACGCAGGGCAGATAGTAGATATTCTTGAACAGGTTACGGCCTCTCCTGATATTGGTAAGGAGCGCTGCAAGGAACAATCCCATGACAAACTGCGTTACGATCGAAAAGATCATAAAGAAAATGGAATTCTTAAGGGCAGCAGCCATTGCCCGGTCCTTGGTAAACAACTTCACATAGTTATTGAGTCCGATGAACTTGATGGGATGCAGTGTTTTGTAGTTACAGAACGAGTAATACACTGCCTTGCAGATGGGGACAAACAGAACCAGCGTGAACAAAATGAACGCCGGAGCGATAAACAGGATGATCGCTTTCTTGTTTCTCAATAATCTGTCCATAGAATACCTCCTCACTTCCTAAAAACCTTTATATAAGAGACTATCCGTCAGGCTTAACGGAACCGAATAATCCCCTATATAAAGGTCAGCACCCTTTTGAGGTGCTGGCCTTTTATACACGAATGGTCGGAAAAATCCTTACCAGACGTTTTCTTCGTAATACTCCTGGATCGGCTCCAGTGCCGTTTCAGGATCTTCGCCCTTGAAGATCTCAACGAAGCAGTTATCAAATGTGGAGCCTGCCTCTGTATCATACAGGGACTCGTTGTAGAAACCGAAGGTGGAAGATGCACTCTTGAATACATCCATTACATATGCAAGTTCCGGAGGAGCAACTGCTGTATCGTACTGAACGTTCGTTACAGGGATCTTGCCGCCGACTTCAGCGGTGTACTTACTTGCTGTATCATCAACGAAGTATTTAATGAGCTGTACTGCTGCATCAGGATACTGGGTCTGTGCACTCATGCAGAGAGAGTCGGATTTTGCGATCACTCTGTTGGGATCAGCGCTGGATCCGTCAACCGCCGGGAATGCGAATACGCCAACCTTGTCAGCAAAGCCTTCTGCACAGGAACCGTTGATCTGGCCGATCGCCCAGGAACCCTGGATCAGGATCGCTGCTTCGCCGTTGTAGAATGCTGCTGTTGCGATATCGTTGTCATCGCCTGCCGCTGTCTTCTGGAAGTACTTGGATAACTGCTGGATCTGTTTGCCGGCATTGATGACCTTCGGATCCATCCAGTCTGTCTTATGATCCTTGATATCCTGAAGATTTAAACCGTTTCTGTCGCACAGATAACCTGCTACCATGGATAAGCACCATGCTGTACCTGCGGAGATCGTGATCGGTGTATAACCCTTGTCCTGTAATTTCTGGCATGCATCCAGAAGTTCATCAAATGTCTTGGGAACTTCTGCGCCTGCATCTGCAAACATCTCGGTGTTGTAGAATACACATGCTGCTGCGATGTTAAGAGGGATCGCATAGATGCCCGGGCCGTCGCCGCCGTCATCACCATATGTGCCGCCTGCAAATACGGCATCAGATGTGAAGGTCTGCTTCCAGCCGTCAGCATTCAGATAATCATCCATTTTCGCAGCTACACCTGTTGTTGCATAGTCATTCAGGTTTGCACCGGGGGATGCGATGAATACATCAGGTGTGTCGCCTGCGGTAACGAGCGCATTGAGTTTGTCATAATACTCCTCAAGGTTCGTTGTGATCGGTGTGCAGTGATACTTGCCGGCAAAATCCTCATTGAATCTGTCGACGGACTGCTTGTAGCCCTTGGTGATCAGGTCCTGGGAAGCCTCAAGGTCATCCCATACCATAAAGGTGATCTCCTGAACCTCTCCGTCTTCTGCCGGAGCTGCCTCTTCCGTTGCTGCCAGAGCAGGTTCTTCCGTTGCTGCCGGAGCTGCTTCTTCCGTTGCTGCCGGAGCAGGAGCCTGTGCAGTGGTGCCGCCGCAACCGGCAAGAGCGCCGATCGTCATGGCCGCACTCAGAACTACTGCCAATACTTTTCTGAATTTCATAAACATACCTCCCTTGTTTGATTGGTATTTACATTACCATTCTTATCATAGTATGAGAGCATATCCATAATCTATTCAATTCTTGTTAATCGCTAACGAAATGTTGCTACAATTTATATCACGTTGTGATTTATCAGTTGTCTTATTGTATATAAATCACAAGTGTATACGTCTGATTTTGGGCATATTGTATGTTTTTACCCTTTTCTTGATTTTTTTTCAGGAATTTAGTATTCTTATTTTTAGCACGAATTGTTATAACAACACTTGCAATCTGATCACGGAGCGTGCCATATGATCAAGATCCTGGAAGGTACAAAAGAGACCGTCAGCTTCGACAAAAGCACGTTATTCATGCTTTTCGACAACGACGAATATGAGGAATATCCCACACACTGGCATACGCCGATCGAGATCGTCATGCCGACGGAGAATTCCTATAACATGGTCTGTTCCGGGATCCCGTTTCATATGCGGGAAAACGATATTCTGATCGTCGCGCCGGGCGTCCTGCACAAATGTCTGGCCGAACACGGAAAACGCTACATATTCCAGGCGGATATCAACATCCTGGGTTCTTTCAGTGAATTTGAATCCCTGCTTTCGATCATGAGCCCCGCGATCCTGATCACACCGGAGGATTATCCCGGGATCCATGCAGAAGCTGTCGAACTGATGCATAAGATCGACCGGGAGTATTTCAGCAACTCCGCTTTCCGCGACGCAGCTGTCTGCGCCTGCCTGTTGCAGCTGATGGTCGGCGTCAGCCGTGTTTTTACTTCCCTGCCCGACAAGTTCACCGACATCAAGCCCACCAAGCAGCAGGAATACATCGAAAAATTCATGGCGATCTGCGATTATATCAACAATCATTGTACGGAAGAACTGACTTTGGACGAGATCTCCGCCATGACAGGCTTTTCCAAGTTCCATTTCAGCCGGCTCTTTAAGGAATTTACAAACACTTCCTTTTATAAATATCTGAATGTCCGCAGGATCGCACATGCGGAAAAACTGCTTCTCGACCCGAACATCAACGTGACAGAGGCCGCTGTCCGCTCCGGCTTTAACAGCATCTCTGCGTTCATGCGCATGTTTAAGATCGTCAAAGGCTGCACGCCCACCGAATTCAGGAACCTCTATTCCAGTCGAGTATGAACAAATATCCCTTAGCCGATTACTGGCACGAAAGCGTAAATGAAAGTGCAGGACTGCCGGTCCGCTTCGAAGAAGTTCATGAAAGCAATTCCACCTTTCCCGTCCACTGGCACGAATACTGGGAATTTCTCTGCATTTTAAGCGGCAGCATGCACGCAGTCGTACAGGCAAAGTCATTTGATCTGCTTCCGTCGGATATCCTGACCGTCAACAGCGAGGAACTGCATATGACGCAGACCGGCGATGATACCTCCTATCTCCTGCTGCAGATCAACAAGAAATACTTCGCCGACTTAAGCGGCGATGCCGGCCTGTTCTGCTTTTCCAACCTGATCCGGGGCGACAGTGCCTGCGCCGCGCTTTTTACGGATTTAAGAAAGATCCAGAAAGAAGCCTCCGACGGTTATCCTTTTCTCTTTACTTCCAGGCTTTACGAGCTGTTCTTTCATATTTATAAAAATCATTCCGTCACGCCCGAACACGATGCCGCAGATGTCCGCGAACGTTCCCGTATGACGGAGCTGCTCGATTGGATCAAGGAGAACTGCATGGAAGATCTGTCCCTGAACATGGCCGCAGATCATCTCCATGTCACGCGCGAGTATTTCTGCCGCATGTTCCGTAAGTATACCGGGCAGACTTTCTTGGAATACCTGTATGCGCTCCGTACCATGGCTTTCTTTGAAAAACTCAAGGACAGTGACGCGCCGATCCCCGCGCTCATGGAACAGAGCCACATTTCCAACTACAAAGTCTTTATCCGCACATTTAAAAAGCTCTACGGCAGTACGCCGCAGAGCATTCGCAAGACTCTCTCATAAATGATCCCTGTCTCTTATTTAAGCTGCAGGCTCTCTCCCGCAGCGATCGTTTTCAATTCTCCTTTTACATCCAGATATACAGTCTGCGCGTACGGATTGTAAAGCATACTGCCATCCGCCGATGAGATCAGGCCCCTTGCCGCACACAGGTAATCCTTGATCTCAATGTTGGTCGCATACCAGATATCCTGCCTGTCACCCAGCCTCTTACAAAGCTCCTCGATCATGTCCCAGGTGTTTTCCCGTTCGAATTCAAAACTGTGTCCCCAGATATAGAAAAGACTCAAACCTCTCCACTCCGGTGTGCTCTGAAAATCATCCAGCAGGGAAAATGCCTTGTTATGGTGGCAGGTCGGATGCCACCTCATAAAGTCCGTCGGAAGATTAAAGTTCATGGTATCTTCCACGGTCCGTGAATACTCAAGCCCCACCGCCTGTGCAACATCGATCATCTCGCGGAAGAATTCCCCGAAAGGATAGGACATGCCGCGTACAGGATAATGGCAAAGGTCTTCCAACGCCTTCTTGTCATCCAGAAGCTGTGTCAGCATCTGCTGTTTTGTCAGATGGGAAAAGAACGGATGGTCGAAACTGTGACAGCTTACCTCATGTCCCTCGTACAGTTCCTCCACCTCGTCGGCAAGGATATAATCCTCAAACGGATTGGACGTGCCGAACTTGCCGGTATTTAAATGAAAAGTCCCCTTCAGGCGATAACGGTCAAACAGATCGACCAGACGCCTGTCGCATTCCGTACCGTCGTCATAACTGAAGGTGAGTGCTTTTAACTTTCCGTTTGGAAACCGAAGCTGATAGTCCATTTTATTCCTCTTCGTCTTCCTCGCTCGCGATCACGCCCGATAACACGGCCGTTACCGCCGATACCACAACCGCTGCGACGATCGCGATAAATAAGATCAATACCATTACGCCCATAGGTCCCTCCATCCGGCCTGCATACATTTTCGATCCGGCCGGTTAAAAATAGTATAACGCATCTTTTCATTTCAGGCAATTTATTATAATATTATACAGAGTCAGGGAAAGGAGGGAAAATCATGTATATCGGCGAGATACCCGACGGATCATCGATCGAGATCAATGTCACAAACGGAGACAAGAAGATTTCCCTCTGTACGTTTGCCCGTACGCCGCAGAATCCCGTCGATGAAAAGATGGTACAGGCCTTCTTTAAGAAATACCGCTTCGGCAGCGGCACCCTGGCAGATGCGATCGAACGGGACGGCAAATTTGTCGGTTTCCATCTGACGGAAGATTCCGAAATGCACGTGTACTGTATCGTGGACAAGAAGCCTTATGCCTGGACGGAAGTCAAGATCATCGTTGCCGCCTTCAAAAAAGACAACTACTATCTGATCATGTCCAACCAGAATGCCAAAGAGAGTAACCGGCGCGCCGGATACAGGCAGTGGGTCGGACACGACGGAAACCTGAAGTTGGGACTGGAGCCCGGAAGCCGGGATGTCGTAGTCAAAGATATCAGCACCGGCGGGATCGGGCTGGTGGTAGACGGTGAAGTGGCGCCGCGGATCGGCGAGACCGTCCATATCACCTATACGGATAAAGTCAGGACCAGCAACGGTCTTCCGAAGGAATTCAACTTCAGCCTCAAGGCCATCGTGGCCAGAAAAGACGATTCCGATCCGAGAAGAACGGTGATCGGCTGCCAGTTTGACAAACCTAACGAGACTGTCGGCCAGTATATCAACCTGAAACAGATCGAGCATAAACAGTCACAGCGGGTACCGCCCCGCAGATAATATACGGATCAACACAAACAAAGAGGACTGCCAGACGGCAGCCCTCTTTTTGATCACAATTTTGCAGATTACTTGTAGAGTTCCACTAACTTCTGCAGATGCTCGAAACGGGCAGTTGCAGCTTCTTCGGACTCCTTGAAGAGTCTCTCTGCTCTCTCCGGGAACGGTTTGATCAGACGCGTATAACGCGCTTCGTTGTTCAGGAAATCCTGATAGGAACCGTCGCCGGCCTTACTTGTCAGCGTGAACGGATTCTTGCCCTCGGCCTTCAGAGCCGGATTGAAGGAGAACAGGTTCCAGTAGCCTGCTGCCACTGCCTTCTTCATCTCATCCTGGCAATGGTTCATGCCGCCCTTTGCGATACCGTGCAGTTCGCAGGGTGCATAACCGATGATCAGGGACGGTCCGTTGTAAGCTTCCGCTTCGGCAATGACTTTGACTGCCTGTGCCGGATTTGCGCCGAGTGCGATCTGTGCCACATAGACATAACCGTAACTCATTGCGATCTCTGCAAGAGACTTCTTGCCGATCTCCTTACCGGCTGCAGCGAACTGGCAGACCTCACCGATGTTGGAAGCCTTGGAAGCCTGTCCGCCGGTATTGGAATACATCTCTGTATCGAATACCATTACATTTACGTTCTCGCCGGAAGCCAGAACATGGTCGAGGCCACCGAAACCGATATCATATGCCCAGCCGTCACCGCCGAAGATCCAGATCGACTTCTTGGACAGATAATCTTTCTTGGAGAGGATCTCTTTTGCGGTAGGACATCCGCCTGCTGCCGCTTTCTCAAGCTCTGCAACAAGGGCTTCCGTTGCCGGTGCATTTTCCTTGGTGTTGTTCTTTGTATCCAGGTATTTCTGTGCAGCTGCCTTGAATTCTGCAGTTGCCTTGTCGCCTGCGGCCATTTCTTCCACTTTGGCGATCAGCTGATCCCTGATATACTTCTGGCCGACCTGCATACCGAGACCGTGTTCTGCGTTGTCTTCGAACAGGGAATTGGACCATGCCGGACCCTTCTTGGAATCTTTGTTAACCGTGTAAGGCGAGGTTGCTGCCGGGTTGCCCCAGATCGAGGAACATCCCGTTGCATTGGAGATGTACATCTGCTCGCCGAACAGCTGTGTGATCAGTCTTGCATAAGAAGTTTCCGCACAACCTGCGCAGCTGCCGGAGAACTCAAGCAACGGCTGGTTGAACTGCGAACCCTTCGGTGTGAAATCGGAGAAACCGCTGTCCTTCTTGCCTACGTTTGCAACGAGGTAATCGAATACCGGCTGTTCTGCCGCCTGGGATTCCTGCGGAACCATTTCGATCGCAGAGGTCGGGCAGACTGTGATACATTCGCCGCAGCCCATGCAGTCAAGCGGAGATACCGTCATCGTGTACTTGTATTCGGATGCTTTCGGCTTTGTATCCGCAAGCTTGATATTTGCGGGTGCTGCCTTTACTTCTGCATCATCAAGCAGGAACGGACGGATCGTTGCATGGGAACATACAAATGCACAGTTGTTACACTGGATACATTTTTCTGCATCCCAGCAGGGAACCGTTACAGCCGTACCGCGCTTCTCGTATGCGGAAGCACCGGTCACGAACTGGCCGTCCGCGATATCTGCAAATGCGGATACCGGCAGGCTGTCGCCGTCCATCTTGGAGATGGGCTCGAGCATGTCTTTTACAAGTTTTACAACTTCCGGACGTCCGGTCAGTTCCTTTGCAGGTGCGTCTGCTTCCGGATTCTTCCAGGAATCGGGAACTTCCACTTTGTGGATCGCATCCAGACCTGCATCGATCGCCTTGTAGTTCATTTCAACAACGGCGTCACCCTTCTTGGAATAGGACTTCTTAGCCGCCTGTTTCATGTAATCTACAGCCTGATCGATCGGCATTACGTCAGCCAGTTTGAAGAAAGCGGACTGCAGGATCGTATTGGTCCTCTTGCCCATGCCGATCTCGATAGCCTTGTCGATCGCGTTGATCGTGTAGAGCTGAATGTTGTTGTCAGCGATGTACTTCTTGGCATCTGCATTCAGATGGTGCCCCAGTTCTTCATCCGTCCACTGGCAGTTGATCATGAATACGCCGCCCGGTTTTACATCCTGAACCATCTTCATTCCCTGTGTTACATAAGCGGGATTGTGGCAGGCTACGAAGTCAGCCTGATTGATATAGTAGGAACTCTTGATCGGGTTGTCGCCAAAACGCAGATGCGAAATGGTGATACCGCCGGTCTTCTTGGAGTCATACTGGAAATATGCCTGAATATATTTGTCGGTATGGTCACCGATGATCTTGGTGGAGTTCTTGTTCGCGCCAACGGTGCCGTCGCCGCCAAGACCCCAGAACTTGCATTCTTTCGTACCCGGTGCGGAAACGATCGGAGCCGGCTTCACTTCCGGAAGGCTTAAGTTTGTAACGTCATCCACGATACCGATGGTAAAGCGCGGCTTGGGTGCGTCTTTCTCCAGTTCCGTGAATACTGCAAATACGCTTGAAGGCGGTGTGTCCTTGGAACCGAGACCATAACGGCCGCCGGTTACGATCACATCGTTCATGCCTGCTTCATGCAGTGTTGTTACAACATCCAGATACAGCGGATCGCCAAGAGCGCCCGGCTCTTTGGTACGATCCAGTACCGCGATCTTCTTGACGCTCTTCGGAAGAACTTTCAGCAGGGCCTTCGGTGCCCACGGACGATACAGACGAACCTTGATCAGGCCGACTTTTTCACCCTTTGCCGTCAGATAGTCGATGACTTCTTCCGCAACATCACAGAAGGAACCCATGCAGACGATCACGCGCTCTGCATCTTCTGCGCCGTAGTAGTTGAACAGATCGTAGTTGGTACCGATCTTCTCATTGACTTTCTTCATATACTTCTCAACAACAGCGGGCAGGGCATCATATGCCTTGTTGCATGCCTCGCGGTGCTGGAAGAAGATATCGCCGTTCTCATGGGAACCTCTTGCCGACGGATGTTCCGGATTCAGTGCATGTGCACGGAACTCGTCCACAGCGTCCATCGGAGTCATTTCTTTCAGGTCCTCAAAATCCCAGGTCTCGATCTTCTGGATCTCATGGGATGTACGGAAACCGTCAAAGAAGTTAATGAAAGGAACTTTGCCTTCCAGTGCTGCCAAATGTGCAACCGGAGCAAGATCCATAACTTCCTGCGGGTCGGATTCACACAGCATTGCAAAACCTGTCTGACGGCAGGCGTAAACATCACTGTGGTCACCGAAGATATTCAACGCATGCGTTGCAACTGTACGCGCACTTACATGGAATACGCTGGGCAGCTGCTCACCTGCGATCTTATACATATTGGGGATCATCAGAAGAAGTCCCTGGGAAGCAGTGAATGTTGTTGTCAGCGCACCTGCTGCAAGAGAACCGTGAACGGTACCTGCTGCGCCTGCCTCGGATTCCATTTCAACAACCTTTACGGTGCTGCCGAAAATGTTCTTGAGGCCCGTTGCCGACCACTGGTCGACCATGTCTGCCATCGGGCTGGACGGTGTGATCGGGTAAATGCCGGCCACTTCGGTAAACGCGTACGCTACATGAGCAGCCGCGGTATTGCCGTCCATAGACTGTTTGTTTCTTGGCATATCTTATTCCTCCTTTTTATTATAGAGCGCGCATGATCCATGCGCGTCGCATGTTAAATTGTGTTAGTCCACACATTCCGTATAATTTTAGCACTTTTCACACGTTAAAACAATTGTAACATCTGTGTTTTGCACACATTTTTCTCTTTTGTTCTCAAAATAATGCAAAACGGATATGCTATAATATAAGAATGAACAGCAAAGGCCGTACATATCTTGCGATCGATCTGAAATCCTTCTATGCGTCCGTGGAATGCACAGAGCGCGGACTGGACCCGCTCACCGCCAAACTGGTGGTGGCCGATGCATCGCGCACGGAAAAAACGATCTGTCTGGCCGTCTCCCCCGCACTGAAGCAGTACGGTATCCCGGGACGTGCAAGGCTCTTTGAAGTCGTCGCCAAGGTAAAAGAACTGAACAGGACAAGACCCGCGGACGATCAGATCAGCTACATCGTAGCCACGCCGCGCATGTCCCTGTACATGGACTACAGTACAAAGATCTACCGGATCTATTTAAGATATGTGTCTGAAGAAGACATCCATGTGTATTCCGTGGATGAAGTCTTTATCGATATCACCGATTATCTGATCCTGTATAAGAAAAACGCGCATGAACTTGCCAGGGAGATGATCGAGAGCGTGCTCGCAGAGACCGGGATCACGGCGACTGCGGGGATCGGTACCAATCTCTTTTTGTCGAAGATCGCCATGGATATCGTTGCAAAACATATCCCGGCAGACGAAAACGGCGTCCGGATCGCGGAACTAACCGAAATGGGCTTTCGGGAAACGCTCTGGACCCACCGTCCGCTCACGGATTTCTGGCGCATCGGCCCCGGGATCGCAAAGAAACTTGAGGCAAACGGCATGTTCACGCTCGGGGATGTGGCACGTTGTTCGATCGGGAGTGAGAACGACTATTACAACGAGGATCTGCTCTACCGCCTTTTCGGCGTGAACGCGGAGCTGCTCATCGACCACGCCTGGGGTTGGGAACCGTGCACGATCGCCCAGATCAAGGCCTACCGTCCGGAAAGCAATTCCATCAGCCACGGCCAGGTCCTGACAGGGCCCTATCCTTTTGACAAGGCCCGACTCGTGGTCTGGGAAATGACGGATGCACTCGTGCTGGACCTGGTGGACAAGGGTCTTGTGACCGACCAGCTCGTCCTGACAGTTGGATATGACGTTGAAAACCTGACGGATGAAGACAGGCGCAAAAAATATCACGGGGAAGCCAAAGCCGACCGCTACGGACGGCTCGTACCCAAAGCCGCACACGGCAGCATCAACCTTTCCGGCCACACCTCATCTTCCGCGAAGATCCTGAAGGCCGCCATGGAACTCTATGACCGGATCGTCGACCCCATTCTGCTCGTCCGGCGCATGTACGTTGTTGCAAATCACGTGATCCGCCAAACGGATGCGCCTAAAGAAGAGTTTGTCCAGATGGATCTGTTTTCGGATTACGGTCTTTCTGAAACAGTGGACGAAGGCGCTGAAGAATTTGAGGAAAAGGAGCGCAGGCTGCAGGAAGCCATGCTGTCCATTAAGAAAAAATACGGCAAAAACGCGATCCTCAAAGGCAGCAACCTGCAGGAGGGCGCAACGGCCATGGAACGAAACAGACAGATCGGCGGCCATAAGGCATAGTCCCTTTTTATCCCGGACGGAGGATACAGAGCATGAACCCCTATGAAGACATTCTTCATTTAGAACATCCCACATCCAAAAAGCATCCGCGTATGAGCGAAATGAACAGAGCGGCGCAGTTCGCACCCTTTGCCGCACTGACGGGTCTCGACGACGCGATAGAAGAAACCGCCAAAGTTCACGAAAAAACTGTGCAAAATGCCGAGGAACACGTCACAGGCGGCGAATATTCAGATGCATAGTTCCCAAATTCGTCATTATGCACAAATAATATTTTGGTATTTGTTTATATTGCACAAATACCTGCGTTGCTATATGATAACAGCGTAGGTAGTGTGACGGAAGTCATATGCAGCAAAGCTGCATATTGAATTTTCGCAACGGGCCGGCACGGTAAATGCATTTACCGGCCCGGCCCATTGCAAAAATCACGCATGCGCCTGCGGCGCATGGTGCTTCCGGCACACATAAACAGTTATCAATAAAAGGAGGTACAATATGAAGATCTCAAACATTAAGAACGTGGAGAAATTCTTCGAGGTAGTCGATGAATGTCAGGGTAAGGTAGAACTCGTTACCAGTGAAGGCGACAGACTGAATCTGAAGTCCAAACTGTCTCAGTTCATTTCCTTAACAAACATCTTCAATCCGAACGGAGAAGTAAAACCCGAGATCCCTGAGATCGAGCTGGTAGCTTATGATCCCAAGGACGTTGAGAAGCTGATCAACTTCATGATGATGGGTTAACCGGTTTTTCAACCTGCGTCAGCTGCGTGAAGTACAGTTCATGTACTCTCTGATATTCGCGGTTGAACGCGGAATCATTTCCCTGATGCAGGGAAGAGATGAAGGTGTGCGCAACATCCGTCTTCTCCGGATGGACACGGACGATGGTTGCGACACCGATGTTGGAACAGGTATCTGCGATCCGTTCCATGTTGGACAGGATCTCCATCAGGAGGATCCCGGCACGGATACTGCAGGTCCCTTCCCTAAGCCTTGCAAGATGATTATCATGCAGGGTATGGATCATATCGTTCATTACCTCTTCGAGAGGTTCAATATGGTACGCACTGTCCACATCCCGTTTTTCAAACGCCGTCTTGGCGTATTCCAGGATACTGTTTATAAGCAGTCTTGTCAGGGCCAGTTCTTTCAGGGCCATTTCCGTAAATTCAACATTTTCTTCCTGTTTTTTTCTGGCCGTTTCGGCAATGTATACAGCGTCATCCCCCAAATGCTCAAACTCTGAGATCAGTTTATGATACTGCGTCAGGATGCGGATGAAGTGTTCCTCATTGGTATGCGGGGACAGTTGCACCAGATAGTTGTCGACACAGTCTGTCAGATGATCCACATGCTCTTCGTTTTCCAATATCTCGTCATAGACCTTTTGGTCAAAGTGCGTGATCAGCCCGAAAGCCTTGTTGATACCGTCATAGGACAGATTAAACATGATGGTCAGAATATCATAACAGCTGCGCAGCGCGAGTGCCGGCGTGGAGAAAAAGACCGGGTTTAAGGCACTGACCTGAGAGGCGTAAGGATCTGTCTTGGCCGGTTCTTCCTTCACGATCACGTAACTCAGTTTCTTAAAGAGACCGACGATCGGCAGCAGTAAAAAGGCGCTCCCCAGGTTAAAGACCGTATTGATATTGGCAATACCGCCCGAATGCATCGGTTTGTTCCAAAGCGATTCCAGCAGTCCCATCCGGTACACGATCCCCACGATCACGATCACGAGCAGTGTCTTGCCTACATTGTAGAGAATGTTCACGATACCGACACGTTTTGCATCCGCCTTGGCACCGATGGAACATACAATGGCCGTCGTCACACAGTCGCCGAGGTAAACACCGACGATCATGACATAGATCGTCTTGAACGGGATCCCGCCCGCCATGGAAAACGCCTGCAGGATACCGACTGTCGCAGAGGAACTCTGCAGCACAAACGCGATACCGGCGCCTGCGAAATAGCCCAGGAACGGGTTGTCTCCGAGATTTGCGAACATCTTGTCGATGATCCCGCTGTTTGCGAACGAACTCACGGCACTCGTCATGTTTAGAAGCCCCGAAAACAGGATACCGAACCCGACGGCAATGCTGCCGACCCTGTCCGATCTCCTGAATTTGACACCCATGATCAGGATCATACCAATGGTCAATGCCAAAGGCGCAAGTGTGGACGGCTGGAAAAACTGCAGGACCGAACCCGCCTCCGCATTGACATCCAGAAGACGGATGATCTGACCGGTGACCGTGGTACCGACATTGGCGCCGATGATGATCCCAAGGGACTGGTCCAGGGAAATGATCCCTGCGGCGACCAGACCGGAAGTGATAACAATGGTAGCCGTGGAAGACTGGATGATCGCCGTAACAGCCAAACCCAGGAAAAATGCTTTGATATGGTTATTGGTGACTTTCTCCATGGCAAGTTTTAACGTGCCGGAGGAGCCCTCTTTCAAATTTGCCCCCATCAGGCGCATGCCGTACAAAAACATGGCCAGGCCGCCAAGGAGCGAAATGATGTTCAATGCAATCGTCATAATGTTCTCTCATCCTGCCCCGTGGATCACGAGGTAAAATCAATGATCTCCTTTTCAGGTTTCACAGCCGGGACGATCGAGACGGCATCCAGTACCGGGCCCTCACCCCTGTATTCGGAAAAGTATTCCCGGTTCACTTTGGCAGTGATCTTGATCCAGCTGCCTTCCTTCAGTTCGTTGACCTTGTCATACCGGCAGGCAAATCCGAGAAATGCGATATCATTGGCACAGCAGGTCATCGCCTGTCTTCCCGGTACAAAGAATCCTTTCGGGAACTTCCGCGGTTTCATGACCATTGCCATAAAAGAGATCGTTTTGCCGACATAGCGCTGCAGGTTATCCAGGGAGTCGATGTACCACGCCCCGTATCCGTTGTCATCCAGATCGATATGATCCGCATGCACGTCAAACGGCAGTTCCTCATCCATTGTCACATTGATCTCACCGTTCTTATCTTCAAAGATCATCTCCGCGGACTGCGCGATCGCTTTCACGTTCCGCTTGTAGTTGTGCAGATCTTCGATCCCGTCGCATCTGTTGAAGATCACCAGCTCGGATTTGCGCAGCTGTTCTACCAGCAGGGATTTCATGTTGGCAAAATAACTGATGAACGTGGAAGCATCGATCATCGTGATCTGCTGCTCCATCGCCCATACAACGGGAAGTTTCATGTTTCTGTAGTCCCACATACCGTTATATTCGATCACGATCCGTTCCGGATCATATTTTTTGTCCAGTTCCAGCAGACGTTCCGGCGTGAAATCCGCCTCGTCTTCAATGACCTCAAGGACCGTTTTGCTTCTTTTCAGAAGTACATCATCGTATTCCACTTCGCCCTCTTCGCAAAGAACCAGCAGCGTCGTCCCGCTGATCTTAAAGTAAGGCTGTGAAAGTGTATACGCTATAAATGATGATTTTCCGCTCTCCAAAAAACCGTTGATCATATATACCGGCTTCATGTCATGCTCTCCTTATCTGCTGCCTCTTCTCTTACCGTAAAAAGAGGTTCCTGATCGCATCTTCCTTCAGATCTGCACCGATCACGCAGATCTTACCCGTCACATCCGCGCTGCCTTCCCGGACATCCGTTTCGCCGGGCGTGTAATCAAAGTGGATCCACGCATCCGCTCCCGCAACGATCCCTTTAGCACGCAGGATCATGCCGTATTCCTCTTCATGCTCCAGTTCACTTAAGATCTTTTCGATCTGCTCCTTTGTGAACCTGGCTACTGTTTCCATGCCAAGGCTCGTGAAGATCTCATCGGCGTCATGATCATGGTGATGGTGGTGTTCATGGTCATGATGATGCTCATGCTCGTGATCGTGGTCATGCTCATGATGATGTTCGTGCTCATGCTCATGATCGTGTTCATGATCATGGTCGTGCTCATGCTCATGTTCGTGATGATGCTCATGCTCGTGATCATGATCATGATGGTGATGGTGATGCTCGTGCTCATGTTCTGCATGCGCGCGCAGGGCTTCCTCCATCAGTTCCGCTTCCAGATCCGAAGCGCCCTCGATGGTCTGAAGGATCTGCGAACCCTGCAGTTTGGGCCAGGGAGTTGTGATCACCGTTGCCTTTTGATTGTGCACACGGAGCATGTCCACCACTTCCGCGACCTTCTCATCGGAAAGCTGATCCGTACGGCTGAGTACGATCGTGCCCGCATGTGCGATCTGGTTCACAAAGAACTCACCGAAATTCTTGATATACATTTTGGCTTTCTTCGCATCAACAACTGCGACCGCACTGCCAAGTTCCGCATCGTCGTGCTCCGTCGCATTCTTCACGGCTGCCATGACATCCGATAATTTGCCGACGCCGGACGGCTCGATGATGATGCGCTCCGGTGTGTACTTCGCAAGCACTTCTTTTAAACTGGCACCAAAATCACCTACGAGCGAACAGCAAATACAGCCGCTGTTCATTTCCTTGATCTCGATCCCGGCATCCTTTAAGAAACCGCCGTCGATACCGATCTCACCGAATTCGTTCTCGATCAGAACGACCTTCGTGCCGGCAAGCGCCTCCTGTAAGAGTTTTTTGATCAGCGTAGTCTTGCCAGCGCCTAAAAATCCCGATATGATATCTATTTTTGTCATCTTTTCATTCCCTTCCGAAACTGTAGTCGGGGCAAAACAGGGACCTCATTCCCTGACTTTGACCGAGGTACATTTTCTCACTTTCTTCCCTGCTTTGTCAACTCATGCGAGGGTATATCCGTTCCGCCCGTTGGCCTTGGTCTCATACATGGCTGCTTCGGCATTTTTATAGAGTTTTTCATAGTTTCCGCCGTTATCGCAGGCAAAAGCAACGCCGATGGAAGCCGTGATCCGGATCGGTTCTCCTTCCTTATCCTGGATCGTCTGCGTCACGAGTTTATTGAGCGTGCGGCTGATCTGCAAGGCCGCTCGTTTGTCGTTCAGATCGGAAACATACACGATGAACGAGTCCCCGCCGGGTCTTGCAAGGATATCTTTTCCTTTGAAGTTGTTCTTTAAGACCTCTGCAACTTTTTTGAGCATCTCGTCTCCGGCCTCATAACCGGCCGTACCATTTACCCTGTCAAAATGATCCAGATCCAGCAAGAGCATCGCATCGATCCTCCCGCTTTCGTAACAGGACATGATCGCTTCGTCGATACGTTCTTTGGCCGATACGGCGTGGAAAAGTCCTGTCAGGGTATCGCGTTCCGCCTGTTCCGCAAAGGAAGGCGCGTGCGTCACATCCTCCAGATAACCGACTGCCAGGGAGCCTTCCGGCTCAGTCGGATCCGCCGAAAGGGAAAGATGTACAAACTGCCCGCTCTTTAACTTCAGATTGGCTTCGATCAGCTGTGATTGTCCCGGAAACAGGGCAAGCTGGGAACGCAGCAGGTCCACATAGGTCTCGTCGATCCGTTCCATAGCAAAAGAGGAAAGCAGTCCTTCGTACCTGCTCTTTGCCTGAAACAGTTCCATCATGGAACGGTCAACGATCATGACATCTTTTGCGATATCATAATAGAAGATGCCGACTTCTCTGCCGGCGATCCCTTTCACGGTCCGTCTGACCAGGGAAGTATGGTCCTGCAAAAGCATGCCGACAACGCCTTCTTCAATGGGAAAAGCCGTGATCTGCGCAACGATGCCGAGCGTCTCGATATACATCCTGCACTTTACTTCTTCGTGTTTGAACGCACACGGATACAGCATCCTGGCCCAGTCAACGGCGGCGTCTCCGTGCTTTTGCGAAAACCGCATACCCGTTAAGGAAGACTGCGTCTCATGCTCGATGTTTGCGATCTCCAGATTCGCATAGGTGCATAAAAGATCGGCAGGATTTCCCTGCTCGTCCATGAGCAGACGCAGGATCACAAACGGAGTCTGGCACAGATCCATATAAGACGCTTTATATTTCTTCTGAAACAGTCCCATGGTTCATCCCTCCCATGCCCGCAGTTTTAAGAGGCAAGGCCTTCGGCGATCCCAAGCAGCACGATCCCCGCAATGACCGTAAAAACGCAGGCATATTGCATTCTTTTCAGTTTTTCGTGAATAAAGATCCTTGAGAGGATCACGGATACGATACAGTAGGACGCCACAAGCGGTGCGGCCAGCAGCGGTCTGGATGCCATCGCAAACACATAAAAGATCTGGCCGCCTTCCTCAAACAGCGCTGCAATACCTTTGTCGCGTTCGCTCTTTGCGAAAGGATTGTAGGCTTTTCTGTTTTTGAGCAGCAGATACAGCCAGGCTGCAAGGCCTGCCACCAGAAAAGTCAGACCGTAGAGGACCAGAACGTCGATCTCACCGAGTCCGAGTCCCGCTTCCTCATCGAGGATGATCCCGTCTGCCGCCGTTCCGATCGTATCAAAGATACAATAGGCAATGGGAAAGAGCAGGGCCAGCGCCGAGAAACGGTATTTGTCCGTTTTCTGCACAGTCCCTTCCAGTTTCTTTTCCACAATGGCCAGTGCAACAACGCCTGCAATGATCAGGATCGTTCCTGCAAGATCCAGAACGGTGAATTCCTCCCAGATGGATCCCATCCTGCCGGTAAACAGGAAAAAGGCCGCCATCGCGATCAGCGAAAAAGCGCCCGAAGCATTCTGGACCGGAGAAACGATAGACACTTCCAGATACCTTAAGCCCGCATATCCGATCACCATGGACAGGATATAGGCAAGCGATGCAGGGGCATATTTCACGGCATTTGTCAAAAACGAAGACAGGGAAAAAGACGATTCCGTAAACGGAAGCAGAAAAAGGGCGCAGATCCCCATGACAAGGCCGACCCATACCGCGATCTTCAGATGCGATTGCGGGTCGTTTTCATCCGTTCCTTTCTTGTAAAACAGATCCGCCGTGCCCCAGCACAGCATCGTGATGATCGACAGAAAAAACCAACTCATTTTCTTGCTTCCAATCTTTCTATATTATTTACCCGGCCTGTAGGGCGTATCCGCAAGCGGAAGTTCCTGCCTGAATTTGCCGTCATATCTGTAGTAAGCCAGCGCACAAGCCGGTGCAGTCGGGATCATACACAGTTCCCCGCACCCTTTGGCGCCAAGCGAATATTGCAATTTATCCTCTTCCTTCGGTTCGCATAAGATCACATCCAGTTCGGGGGCTGCGTCCGCACGCATAAATCCGATCGTTCCGAACCGGCTCTTCGGATAGCCGTCCACACATTCAAACTTCTCGGTCACACCATAGCCGATTCCCATGAGCATGCCGCCCTCGATCTGTCCTTCCACGGACTGGATGTTCACGGGCGTTCCCACATCAAATGCGGAAACGGCTTTTTCGATCCTGCCCTCTTCATTCAGGATCACCACCTGCACACCGTAGGAGTAAGAAATATGGCTGACAGGATTTTCCTTGATGGCTCCGAGCGGATCCGTGATGGCGGAGAACTCGCCGAAGAATTCCATCCCGTTCAGATCACTGACCGTTTTACCCTGCATCGCCAGTTTCAGTTTCTCGCCGGCGCGTCTGGCGGCTTCACCTGTCATGACTGTCTGGCGCGACGCGGTGGATGTGCCTGCATCAGGCGTCCTGACCGTGTCGGCATTCTCAAAGACAAACAGCGCCGGATCCAGATCCGTGACATGACAGATCTCGGTCAGGACCATCTGCCCGATCCCCTGTCCCATACAGGAAGCGGAGGTGCGGATATGGATCTTTCCGTCTTCCACGGATAAAAGAACACGTCCGATATCCTTTTTTCCCATACCGGTTCCGGAATTCTTGAACCCGCAGGCGATGCCTGCATATTTGTTTTGGTAAAAGATATCCTTCACGGCATCCAGGCAGGCTTCCATGTTCGTATTCGGGTCTGCCGTCTGTCCGTTCGGTAAGATATCTCCCGGTTTGATCGCGTTTCTCCTGCGGAATTCCCACGGGTCGAGTCCGACCATTTCCGCAAGCAGATTGATGTTCATTTCCGTGGCAAAGCAGCTCTGCGTAACGCCAAACCCGCGGAAGGCTCCTGCTACGACATTATTGGTATAGACCGACATGCCGAAGATATCGATATTCTGATAATTATACGGTCCCGCGGCATGCGTGCAGGCCCGGTGGAGTACCGGTCCTCCAAGGGAAGCGTACGCACCCGTATCTGCTATGATTATGCCTTTCATGGCGGTGAGTATCCCGTTTTCATCGCAGGCCGTCGTAAATTCCATTTCCATCGGATGGCGCTTGACATGGTAGGCAAGGCTTTCCTGTCTGGAATATTTGATCTTGACGGGCTGTTTCAGAACCCAGGCTAACAGCGCCGCATACGGCTGCACGGTCATGTCTTCTTTGCCGCCGAAACCGCCGCCGACAAGCGGTGCATGCACGTGTACTTTTTCCGGCGGGAGCTTTAACATCTGCGCGCATTCGCGCTGCACGTCATAAATGGACTGGCTCGTCGTATAGATCAGAAGTCCGTCTTCCCCTTCCGGAAGTGCCACGCAGCATTCCGGCTCCATGAAGCCGTGTTCCTGCCAGGGTGTCTTATATTTTCTCGTGACCACATATTTGGAATTTGCAATAGCCTGATCTGCGTTTCCGCGGACCAGATTGGCGCGGCTCATCACATTCCCGTCCGGATGGAGCAGCGGTGCATCGCCCCGCAGCGCATCATACGGGGAGGTGACCGGTTTCAGTTCGGTATAATCCACTTCGATCAGGGAGAGGATCTCATCCAGTGCTTCCTGTTTGTTGGAAGCAACAACAGCCAGTACGTTCCCGAGATACTTCGTGGTATCGCCCACGCCCATCATTACATCCCAGTCCTGTTTCAGGTGCCCGATGAGATTGTAGGGCACGTCCTCTTTGGTCAGGATCTCCACACAATCGGGATGTGCGAGCGCTTTTTCCACACGGATCGCGTTGATGACGGCCCGCGGATATTTGGAATAGAGGCATTTTCCGTACAGCATGCCCGGCAGATAGATATCATCCGTATAGATCCCTTTTCCGTTTACCTTTTCCGCCGCATCGATCCGCTTTGCATGTTCATTCATATGCAGTTGCGAAGGGGCTGCCGGGATCTCTTTCTTTTCCCTGAAGAAATCAGCCGCAAGCAGGATCGCATCCTCTATCTTCCGGTAGCCGGTGCAACGGCAGAGATTTCCTTTGATCGCTGCCTTGACATCCTTTCTGGTGGGGTTTTTGTTCACGTCCAACAGGCTTTTTGCGGAAATGATCATGCCGGGAATGCAGAATCCGCACTGCACGGCTCCCGCCTGTGCAAAGCAGTGTTCATAGACGCGCATCTCCTCCGGATCGATCCCCTCTACCGTAAGGATCTTTTTCCCTTCCAGCTTGGACAAGAGCGGTACACACGCCTTGACCTTCTGCCCGTCCACCAGGACCGTACAGGTACCGCAGGCGCCCTCGGAACATCCGTCCTTTGCCGCGGTCAGATGGAGGTCATCACGCAGGAAGCGCAGGAGTTTCTTGTCATGCGCACATTCATAGTCTTTTCCGTTGATATTGATCGTATACATCTTTCTCTCCGTATCAGAAAACCGAGTCCAGGAAGTCACGCAGCAGGTTTGTGCAGACAGCCTTTCTGTATTCCGCCGACACGCGTCCCCTGGTCAGTACCATGGCATCACTGTATTGTTTCAGGATCTCTTCTTTCATCGCAGCGCATTCTTTGACCGTCTTGCCAATAAGGCGTGCTTCGATCTCCTTAAAGCGCAGAACGGTCGCGCTGACCGCCCCAAAGGCAACCGCAAAGTTTGTCACCTTCTCCCCGTCCGTTTTGCAGATCCCGGCAAAACTGATCCGGGAAATGGCAAGTGCATTTCTGCCGCCGACTTTCTGGTAACGGTAGGTGCCGATGGGATCCTTCGGAAGCAGGATCTCCGTGATCAGTTCGTCCTTATTTAAGTCGATGTCCCTGTTGCCGCGATAGAATCTGTCGACATCCACGATCCGCTCTCCGTCTTTGGAGCGCAGAACGATCTTTGCATCCATTGCATATTCGATCAGGACGGAATCCGCTTTTGCGGATCCGTTTCCCAGATTGCCGCCGAACGTGCCGGCATTGCGGATCGCAGGAGCCGCGATCTTTGCGAGTGCATCCTTCATGATCTGCGGGACGAACTCACAGCCAAGCGCCTGCGTAAAAGTCACACCGGCGCCGATCCGGATATAGCGGTCATCTTCCCGGATCTGCTTCAATTCATCGATGCGGTTTAAAAACAGATAGGTCACATCCTTGCGGTTTTCAACCATCAGATCCGTTCCGCCGGCATAAGGCACAACCTCCATAGAGGAACGGACCGATAATGCTTCATCCAATGTCAGGGGTGCGTAATTTACCATAATCCGTTGCCCTCCTTTGCTGCGTTTTCAATCGCGGTCACGATCGCATTATAGCCTGTGCAGCGGCACAGATTTCCGGAAAGGCCCTCGCGGATCTCATCCTTATCCGGATGCGGATTCTTTGAAAGCAGCGCTTCTGCCGCCATTACCATGCCCGGAATACAGAAACCGCACTGTACGGCCGACGCTTCGCCAAAAGCCTTGTCAAGCACGGCAAACCGCTCCGTTTCCCGGTATCCCTCAAGTGTCAGGACGGATCTGCCGGATAAGGATCCCATGGCCACACAGCAGGAATTGTACAGGATCCCGTCGATCAAAACGGCGCAGGCGCCGCACTCTCCTTCTTTACATCCGCACTTTACGCTCTTACAGTCAAATACATCTCGCAGTACATCCAGCAGGCGGTCTGCGGGATCTCCGTCATATGATACATTTTGTCCGTTCAATACAAATTCAACCATATCATTCCGCCTCCTTCATCAGTTCCAGCAGCGTATCTTCCGCCGTAAACGGCGCATGATTCAGGCTGTGTTTTTTGCATCCGCCAAGTGCCTGCTCAAGTGCGCTGACGTAAGCACCCGGCACACCGACTAACGGCAGTTCCCCGGCTCCCTTCGCACCGTACGGTCCGTCGGGATATTTTACGACGTGCAGCATGCACTGCATGTTCGGCACATCTTTTGTGGTCGGGATCAGATAATCCGAGAAAGAATTGTTCCGGATCCGTCCCTTGTTGTCATAGTCCATCTTCTCGATGGAGGAATACCCGATCCCCTGCAGGAATCCGCCTTCCATCTGGCCCATGACGATGTTGTAATCCATCGGTGTACCCACATCGAAGTTGCCGTACGCGCCAAGCACCTGCGCGATACCCGTGTATGTATCCACTTCCAGTTCCACGGCATTAACCGCCCATGCGTATGTCGGATAGGCGTCGCCTTCAAATTTATCCAGATCAAACGGGATCAGGAAATCCGGCTGCCTGTATCTCTCTTCCACTTCCTGTTCGATCCCGTCCTCCCAGATCTCCCGAAGCTGGATCGATGCACGGCGGAGCAGCTCGCCAACCGTCATCAGGGATCTGGATGCGACCGTCGGCCCTGAGTCGGGAACCCTTGCCGTATCCGGATGCTCATAGCGCACCTTGGAAAGGGGCAGGTTCAGTTCATTGGCGACGATCTTGCAGAACGTGGTCCTGACACCCTGTCCGATCTCACCGTTTGATGCCAGGATCTCTACGCTTCCGTCGGCGTATTTACGCAGTCTGGTGACTGCTTTGATGATATCTCTCTCACCTGAACCCGTAAAACCGGCCCCGTGGAAATTTAAGGAAATGCCGATCCCCCTGCGGTATCTGCCGGTCTGCGGTTTATTGTATTCGATCCGTTTTTTGCGGAAATCGGAAACCTTATCGATCTCATTGATCATATCCTGCAGCGGCACCGGGAAGTGGTATCGACCGCAGGTCGATGTTGAATCTCCTTCTTTTACAAGGTGCGCTTCACGAAATGCAAGCGGCTCGATCGAAAGGTCCTGTGCGATATGATCCATGATCCGCTCGATCGCAAAGAAAGTCTGCGGTGCACCAAACCCTCTGTAGGCGCCGCAGGGAGATGTGTTGGTCTTCAGTGCTCTTCCGGTCACATGGATATTCGGTATGTTATAGACGCCGGGGGCTGCGATCAGTCCGCGCTGCAGGACAACTGCCGAAAGCGTGGAATACGCGCCTGCGTTAAAGACGACATCACAGTCCATCGCCGTGACTTTCCCGTCTTTGACGGCTGCGCGGTAACGGCAGATCGAAGGATGACGCTTCGAGGTGTATTCCATGTCCTCTCTGCGGTCAAACACGCAGCGGACCGGTGCATTTGCTTTCTTTGCCGCAACGGCGACCTGCGTTGCCAGGATTGACGGAAACGCTTCTTTTCCGCCAAATCCGCCGCCTGTCACATCCTGAAAGATGTGCACGCCGTCCTGTTCACAGTTCAAGACCCTCTTGACCGCGCCGTGCACATAGTAGATACACTGCATACTGCCATGCACATACATACTGCCGTCCGCCTCCGGCTCGGCCATCATGCCCTGCGTCTCCAGATAAGTCTGTTCCTGATAGCCGGTCTCGAATTCTTCCTCATACACATGGTCTGCCTCGGCGAATGCTTTTTCCATATCGCCGTGCCCGTATTCGTATGTGAAGAATGCTTCTTTGGCAGTACGAAGATCGAGCACCGGCGGCAGTTCCTCGTATCTGACTTCTATCGCGGACAGGATCCTGTCCACTTCTTTTTCATCGGGGCCTACAACCATGCCGATCGCCTCGCCGATGTATTCAACCGTATCACGGCAAAATACGGGCATGTCGTCCAGCACGATGTTGACGTTATTATCCCCGGGGATGTCTTTCGCATCCACATACAAATACCCGTCTGGCATTTCCGGCAGATCCACGCCGAGGACCTTCGCACGCGCGATCTTTGCATGCAGTACCTTTCCGGTCAGGATCCTGCTGCCGTCTTTGGCCGTATTGTAATCGGCCACATAAATGCTTTCCCCAGCCATTTTGGGGGCGTGATCCTTTTTCACAACGGATTCACTGATCTTCTCCAATACCATCCCATACCTCCTTAGGATCCGACATAAGTCCATCCAATCAGATTATACTACAAATACGCCTGTATATAAACGTCCGGGCTACTCCGGATACCAGATCTTTATCTGTTCCGCGGGGACCTCAAAATGCTGGTAATCCTTTGAATTTTTCCACGACCCGCCCCAGGTGAATCCCTGCTGCGTAAACAGCCGGTAGGCCAGGTCGTCCGTGTCGATCTTATAGGGAAAATCAGCCGCCCGGTCGGCATATGCATCGGAACCTGCAGGCTCGATCACCGTTTCTCCGTTTCTGCTCCTGACATAAGGGTTGTAAAACGGATTTAAGTCGATCGCGAGCCCCCTGCCGTGCTTGGAAATATTGTTCGTATCGGACACCAGCCGGTAATTGAAGCAGGACGTGTTGTTGTCCGCCATGGACCGCTCGTCGTCCGCATCATAGACATCGATCAGCCGGATCTTTTCGATCGGGTAGTCGTTTTCATAGAGCTCGCGGAAGATGGCAAGCACCTGGTCTGCAATATGAAAGTTGACGACCAGCTCGCCTTCCATCGTTTCGCCTTCGATCGTCTTATGCAGAACATGCAGATACCTGAGGTCCTCCCTTGGCAGCGTGCAGTCCTCCTTAAAGGATTTTCCGTACATCGTGGCAAAGAGTTCGTCTGAGATCTCGCTACTGTAGAACTGTTCACTGATATCTCCGCTCTCCCACGCAGGCACATCAGATCCCGCTTCAGACGTCGTATCCTGCTGCAGCTCCTCCGAAGAAGCATCACCGGCAGGAGCCGCTTCAGGCTCTGCCTGCCTGATCGTGATCACAGGCAGCATATCTTCCTGCGTTTCCCCCGCATTCTCCGTGTTGCAGGCAGCCAGCAAAAAGCAGGCAGCGATCCAGAGGATGCTCCCTGCCCATTTTGCACAAAAAGAGGCGCCACAAAGGCACCTCTCTCTATTTTCCGCTAAAGGTCTCAACGCAGTTCACTCATTTCCATGACGAGATCGTCATGAAAATCATCCGCCGCTTTATGTTCCTTGGACTGCGTGTATTGCGTGGCACGTGTCAGACGCTTGTAGATCGAATTTACAAGCACGCCGCCGATCGCGCCCACAAGAAACGCGGATAAGATCATCAGCAGCACTTCCAAAACAGTCAGTTGCGTTGTCTTCTGCATAGGCTCTCTCCTTTGCAACCAGTTTGATACTTGTATTATACCATAGAATCCGTCCGATGTTTAGCGTTTTCAAAATATTTAAGCTTCAGATCCGTCTTGTAAAAATCCTTATTGGAGCAGCCTGCCCTGCCGCCTCCCGCGCAGGCGCATGCACAGGCACAGGCGCAGGAACTGTGCGCACAGGACGAATGGTGCGACGTTCCGCCTCCTCTTCCCCTGCTGCTTTTTGCAGCGTTCTTCATATAGGAAGAAAGCGTGATCGGCACAGTGCTCACACGGATAAATTCATTCCCGGAGTTACCGATCTTATAATCGCCGTCCACCTTAAAGTTCTTCGCATTCTTGTATTCTTTGTTCAGTTGCTCTTCCGTGATCGTCTCGGTGCTCTTGATCATGTTCTTGCCGCAGTATGCGCAGATATCCTGCCCTTCCACACGCGGTCCGCCGCAGCCCGGGCAGGCATTATAGTATTCGATCTTCGTGCGCGTAACCTTTTTGTTCGACCCCGTCAGGGCAGAGAGCCCGTATCCGAGCAGTCCGAATCCGGCATTGGCCACATAAGCGATCGCAAAATAAAACAGCAGACAGAAAGCGACCATCATCCCGATGGAGGCAAGCGAGATCACGATGGCAATGAGCGAAATATACCACGGGTCCGAATCATCCTCTTCCTCGGTATGACTTAAGTCAAATCCGTAGGCATCGTTCGGATAGGTGACCGTGACCGTATATTTTTCTCCCGGTGCAAGATGTGTTGTAAAGACATACCAGTCTGCCTGCAGATCCGCTTCCGGCGTAAAACTGTCCACTTTTTCCTCCGCCCACAGGATCACAAGTTCATCCACCTCAATATCGTCAAACCAGCCGGGTGTATAGGTATAGACGGTCTGTCCTTCATGGAACTTGTTCACCTGATACAGGTAATCCTGGCGGAAGCCGAAATCAAAGCTGACCAGCTCGCCCTCCGTATAGGCGCGGTCCAGATCGATCCTGAATTTGCTCCCATCCAGTTTTGCACTGCTGACCGTGTCGCTGAGCGCCGTCACGTTACTGACATGATTTTTATTCGGGGCACCGATCTGTACCCAGGTGAGCGGGCCTTCCGAATCGGAATCCAGAACTCTCCAGTCCAGATGGTATGTCATATCCAGCGAGGCATCGTCATTCACTTTGACCGTGATGATAAAGTTTTCGATCTCATCGAGCGGTTTTGCATTCGCACTGCGCTGCATGCCAAAGCAGGCAACGAGACAGATCATGATAGTGCCAAGCACTTTGAACAGTTTCTTATTCATTCCGGTTCTCTCCATTCAAATAGCATATTCCGGTCATCTTCGCGGAAACCTCCCGCTGTTTTTTACATCTCTCGCTTTCCCAGATCTTCTCCCACGGATCGGCCAGCATGTTTCCAAGCGGCGCATCATCAAGCCAGCTCTGGCACGGAACAATATTGCCGCCCGGTGTCACGGCCATATTGCTTAAGCATGCACCGCAGGTCGGCGTTGCAATGCCCAGTTCCTCAAAGAAGTCACTTCCGATCCAGCCCGGAGACGTGAAAGCGATCTCCATCTCATTTGCATGGCAGAAAGCAACCGCGTCCTTTAGGATCTCACGGAGTTCCTCCCCGCTAAGCTGCAGTTCTTCGGATTCCGCATCCTTCGCATTTCCGGTTAAGATCAGGCCGGAGCAGGTCACATACTGCACGCCCTTTTCATGCAGGAACTCCAGCGTCTTCACGTAATCCTTATTCAGTGTGCAGAGCGGTGTGTTCACACTGAGGCTCAGTCCGCAGGCCAGGGCGTTTTCAATACCGGCGACCGTGCCCTCATATTGTGCGGCTCCGACGAGTTTCTCATGGATCTCCCGGTCAGAGGAATAGAAAGTGATCTGCACGCTGTCAAGCGATGCCTGAAACAGCGCTTCGCAGTATTCCTTCGTAAGTTTTACGCCATTGGTGTTCAGTCTTGTAACAAACCACGCCGCATGGCTGATCAGTTCCGTCAGGTCTTCCCGCATGGTCGGTTCCCCGCCCGTAAAAGTCACCTGCGGAATGCCTGCAGCCCTGCAGTTATCGATGATCTGTTTCCATTCTTCCGTAGAAAGTTCCGTCTCACCGGCGCATTTCTGTCCGGCCGCATAACAGTGCACACACTGCTGGTTGCAGTTCCATCTGCCGTCCTTTTCCATCGCGCTGATCATCAGATCCATTCTGTGCGGTGCCTTCATATAGGGCGCGTAATCGCCGATACGCATATAGCCGACAGGCACATCCGGCACTTTGGATCTCGCGATCTGCGTAAAAGTATGCAGCATGACCGCAATGTCGCGCTTTAGCATAAACGAAGGCAACAGCGGATAGAGCCTGTGCATGTTCTTAATGACCTGCTTCATGATCGCGTTGCTGTCTTCCTGCGTGATCGGCTGTCCGTGATAGCGGTTGACTTCACGGATAAATTCCGTCAGAAGGATCGCCCAGGAAAGGTTCACGGGGATGATGTCCGACCCGTTGATGATGGCCACGCTGCAGGGCCCTGTCTCATCGTATCTGGGCGGCACGAGGTGGATGCGGACAACGCCCGGTCCTTCCGGATTCAGCGTTGTATGCATGACTTCACTCATCTCGGTCTGCATGTAGTTTCTGATTCTTTTTGATATCTTCATACTGTCATCTCCAAAATCACCGCCTGATATGCTTCAAGGATCAGTTCCTGCCCTGTCTCCTGAAGACGCGCGGTGTTATTGATCAGGATCTTCTTATACCGTTCCGTCAGTTTATATCTGCCCTCACGGTTCTGGTAATTGGCGATCACAAGCAGCTTTTTCTTATGATCCAATCTGTAAAAAGCCATGACTCCGGGGTCATCTCCGGCCGCCTTTACAAAGTCACCGTAAACGACCGTTTCCCCGTATTCCTCTGATTTCCGAAGCGCGATCAGTTCCTTATAGAGGGAATAGAGCGAAGCCGGATCGTGTATCTGTGAGGCCACGTTGATCGATGTGTAATTCGGATTGCACATCATCCAGGGCCTGCCCGTTGTGAAACCTGCGTTTTCTTCATCACTCCACTGCATCGGCGTACGCGAGTTGTCCCTGGACATCCTGCGCAGGGCATGCATGGCTTTTTCCTCACTGCACCCGTCAGACAGAGCCACTTCGTAAGCATCCTTCGAGGAGCAGTCATCGATCGCATCGATCGAAGGGAAATCGCAGTTTTCCATGCCGATCTCCTGCCCCTGATACAAGAACGGGAGTCCTCTCTTCATCATCGTGATCACGGCAAGCATCTTTTTCCCGGCAAGCGTCACGTTCCCTTCCGGAAGGAAATGGGAAGCGCCCCTCGGCTCATCATGATTTTCAATGATATTGCTCATGAATCCGTTGTCACCGACCGTCTCCTGCGTACGGTAGATGCTCTCGATATATTCTACGGGATCCACTTCGGAAAAATCATACCAGCCTTTGGGACTGGTTCCAAGCGCAACGGCACTGAAGTCAAACATCGTGGAAAAATATCCGTCATCGCCGATATAATCGCGGATCTCATCCGGTTCGATATCAAACACTTCACCGACCGTGAAGGCGTTATGTTTTGCAAAAGTCTCTTCCCTGAGTTCCCGCAAAAAGACGCCGACGCCTTCCGCTTCCACCAGCATCTCGTGCAGCGAACACATCCCGTCCGGGCGGTCCGCCGGATAATCGTGCATCGGCAGTGCTTTTTTGATATTGATGATGGCGTCGATCCGGAAGCCTGCAAGCCCGCGGTCAAGCCACCAGTTGACCATCGCATACACTTCCTGCCTGAGCGCCGGGTTTTCCCAGTTTAAGTCAGGCTGCTTCTTATGGAATAAATGCAGATAGTATTTATCATCATGTCCCGGCAATTTATCCCAGGCGGATCCGCCAAAATACGACCGCCAGTTCGTCGGTGCCTTCCCTGCACGGATATTACGCGCTATGACAGGGTTCGGATCGTTTGCATCCACGATATAGAAGTATTTGCCGTATGGTCCGTCAGGGTCCTTACAGGCCTTCTGAAACCATTCATGCTCATCGGAGCAGTGATTGACAACAAGGTCCATCAGAACGCGGATCCCGCGTTTGTCCGCTTCAGCAAGGAGTTCCTGCATATCCTCCATGGTACCGAAACGCGGATCGATATGAAAATAATCGGAGATATCGTATCCCTCGTCCGCAAGCGGCGAGCAGTAGATTGGGGAAAGCCAGAGGATATCGATCCCGAGATCCTTTAAATAATCCAGTTTGGAAAGGATGCCTCTCAAGTCACCGATCCCGTCCCCGTTGCTGTCCATGAAGCTTTTGGGGTAGATCTGGTATGCTGCGCATCTCTGCCACGGTTCACGTTTCATTCTGTCAGCCCTCTCCCTTTTCACGGTTCACTTCCATTAACAGGCCGAGCCTGTACATCGCCCCGGCGGCCTCCCTGCAGGTATCTTCATTCAGCCTGCCCACGTCCTTATTGCAGCAAAGCATCAGGGCACGTGTCTGAAACAGGCCCAGAAAATCACGAAATTTCATGGCATAGGCCGGATCGGCATCGATCTGTACAAGATCTGACACATAGGTATCCAGAGACAAAAGGTCCGTACGGAAAAGCAACGTTTCCAGCACCCCCTCTTTCTCCACAGCTATGGGATCTTCCCCGTATAAACGCACCGCACCCATGCCCGCATACATGGCAAAGGAAACGAACGCGATCATAAAGTTCTTCGGATTGTGCAACCGCTCACTCAGGCCTGCAGCAAGTCCTTCCACGACAGCATCCGTCTTCTCAAAAAGCGCCGGAACGGTGTCCTCTTCGGAGAGTCCGGACGGCAACATGGAGCCCCGCTTTCCGAGACTGATCAGGTCCGTAAGGATCTCATTACGGTCATTCATTTTTTCCGTTGTCATCTTTACAGCCATGCCTTCCTCCCATACTGCCTTATTATACCATATCCGCATGATTTTGTCGGAAGAATCGCATAAAAAACGGGGTGCTTTTGCACCCCGTCCATCTTGCAATATCTTGTCGGAGATCCGGTCCGGTCAGCCTTTTACGGAACCAAGGGCAACACCCGCGATGATGTACTTCGATAACAGGAAGTATACAACAAACAGCGGAAGTACCGTCAGTGTCAGGCCGAGATAAATGGAACCGAATTCGGTCTTATAAATATCACCCTTCAGAAGACTTACCATGATCGGCATGGTGTAGTTCTTCTGGTCTGTCAAAAGAACCATCGGGCGGAACAGGTCATTCCAGTTCGTTACGAAACTGAAGATCGCCTGTGTGGCAATAGCCGGTTTCATGATCGGAAGCGCGATACGGTTGAAGATGTAGAATTCCTTTGCGCCGTCGATACGGGCCGACTGTACGATCTCAAGCGAAAGTGCCGGGATCATGTACTGTCTCATAAAGAATACCATGGCCGGTGCCTGGATCGCAGGCAGGATCAGCATTAACAGATTGTTTGTCATGTGGATCTTGTAAACCATCTGATAGTAACCGATCATAGTTACCTGGCCGGGGATCATCATGATCGCCATGATGAAGGTGAAGAACGCTCTTTTCAGTTTCCAGTTGTAAACAACGATGCCGTATGCCGTCAAAGTTGAGAAGTAAACGGAGCAGGCCGTTGCGCAGACGGAAATGATGATGGAGTTCATAAACCCTCTGGCCGGGTTAAAGCTCTTACCGAGCAGGATCCTTAAGTTGTTCATCAGGTAAGACGACGGAACAAGCGATACAGCGTGCTGCTGGATCTGCGTCGTAGAACGTGTTGCGTTCACAACCATTACCCAGAACGGGAAAATACTTAATGCTGCCAGTAAGATACAAAGAATATATACAATGATCAGATAAGCTACGGGAGTACGTTTTTTAGTATGCATTAGCGGTCACCTCCCTGTTTTTCTGCTTTTAATCTCTTTCTGTATTCTTTCTCCTGCTGTCTGATCATCTTATGCAGGGCAACCTCGTCCTTGTCTCTCATGAGATAGAACAGGATCGCGGAGCATACACAAATGATCAGGAACATGATCATACTTGCGGCGGCTGCACGGTTGTACATGTAACTGCCGGCAAACGCCTGGTTGTAAATGAAGCAGCTGGTCGTCAGTGTTGCATTGTCCGGGCCGCTCTTGGTGATGAAGAGCTGCGGGATATCGAACATCTGCAGACCACCGATCAGGGATGTAACAAGCGAGAACAGCATGATCGTACGCAGGTTCGGCAGTGTAACATGGATAAACTGCTGGAATCTGGTCGCGCCGTCCACTTCGGCTGCCTCAAAGATATCCGGGCTGATACCCAGGATACCGGATATGAAAACGATCATGGAATAGCCGTACCACATCCAGAACTGGATGAAGGCGACGATCCCTCTCGCCGTTGTCTTGCTTTGCAGGAAAAAGACAGGCTTATCGGAAATGCCCAGAGTAGTTACGATGTCGTTCATCGGGCCCATCGGATATCCGAAGAACGATGCGAACAGGATCGCAACCGTTGCGGCCGTGATGATGTTCGGCATATAGAATACGACTTTGAAAAATCCCTGCCCCTTGATCTTTCCTCTGGTACTGGTAAAGATAGCGGCAAGCAGCAGTGCCAAAAGCACCTGCGGTACAAAGTTCAGCCCCCAGATCATCCAGGTGTTCTTAAACGCTGTCCTGAAGGAACCGTTTGTTAAGATCGTTTTGAAATTCTTGAACGGATCACTGGATAAGAAATGGATCGCCGTATTGCCAAGGCCCTTCAGATCGGTAAAACCGATCGCCGCCGTGTACAATACGGGGTAGAGCTGAAAGATCAGAAAAGCGATCGTAAACGGAATACAGAACATATATCCGTATTTCGCATAGCTGAGTTTCTTTTGCTTCATACATGTCCTCCAACAATACATTGCATAAATTATGGGCGGCGGAGAATGCTCCACCGCCCATATTATATCACAGAGTCAGTTGATTATCTATATAGATTATTCAACTACAACGTCAAGGTTGTCACCAACGTTTGTCTTGAAGTCTGCGATTGCAGCATCTCTGTCCTTGTCACCTGATGTGTACTGACGAACAGCATCTCTCCAGTAGGAGTTGATCGTCTCGTCGTACTGAGTCAGGTTCTTACCATTTGCATACTGGTTAGCAGGAACAAATGCATCGAACATGTTCTGTCCGCCTAAGAAATCAAGAGAACCATCGGACATAGCCATTACTGTACCGGAAGCTACGCAGTCCTTTGTACCGCCTTCGCCGTTCAGAGTACCGTTTGCCCACTTGTACTGTAAGCCGTCTTCTGTGCAGTTCAGAGTGATCCAGTCAATGATCTGGCCAACTGCTTCTTTCTTTGTCGAATCCTTGTTAGCAAGAACCCATGTGCCGCCCCAGAAGAAACCAACCGGAGGTGCGCATACTGCCCAGTCACCGTATGTGCCTTCGCCAACAGCTTCGCCACCACAGTTAGGAGCCAGTGTGTAGTTGATCAGCCATGCAGGACCAAAGAATGCGAATACGCCCTTAGGACCTTCGTCCTTCATATCAGCGAACCATGCATCTGTCCAGTCCTGAGTATCATTATGATAACCGTTGTCTTTCAGTTCCTTGGAGTAGTCTAAGAAAGCTTCTCTCTTAGGATCGATCGTCAGCTTGCCGTCTACGATCCAGCCCTGATCGGAGCTGTTCTCAACTGCGTGCCACAGATCGCCGTCACCGGATACGATAGCATAACCTTTGTCTTTTAACTTCTTAGCTGCTTCGAAGAACTTATCGAAGTTCTGGGAACCTGCACCGATCTCAGCTGCAACGGTTTCCGGATCATCAGAACCGAATACGTCCTTAGCGATGGAACGACGGTAAATGAAAGCACCGCCTGTTGCCTGATAACCAAGAGCTACCAGATCACCATCCGGGTTTGTTCCGATATCAACTGTGTACTGAGCGATGTCAGCAGCCTTGAGCTCGTTATCAACATCGATACCGAGATCCTTGTAAGGAGCTGCATACTGGTAAGCATCACCCTGTGTATACTTCAGAACGAAAGCTGCTTCTGCTGCATACATATCAGGAGCTTCTGCGCCACCTGCTGCCAGAGCTGCGTCCAGAGCGGGCTGATAAGCACCATCTGTTGTAGCGATGATGGTTGTGTTTACAGTGTAACCGAAATCAGGATTAGCCTCTAAGAACTTGTCAACCATTCCCGGGATCTCGTCTGTGAAGGACCACAGATTGATCACATTGTCGCCAGCCGGAGCTTCAGCAACTTCTTCTGCTGCTGCAGGCTCTTCTGCTGCAGGCTCTTCTGCTGCAGGTTCTTCTGCTGCAGGAGCTTCTGCTACGGGTGCTTCTGCTGCTGCGCCACATCCGGCAAGCAGTGTAGCTACCATAGCAACGCTAAGTACTACGCTTAAAACTTTCTTTTTCATTTCGTTTCCTCCCTTGCGTAATATATATAAAGCACTATGCCTTATATCATTGATACATGGATGATGATATCACACTTTTGTTCATATGTCACGCAAAAAATTTAAAATTTATTCACAATTTATTCACATCTGTTCACAAACGCCTTATTCATAGGGGTGGATCGTTTCGATCGTACCGTCCTTCGCGATCTGAAGTGTTGTATATTTCACGCAGCGTTCGTGTGTGATCCCGCCGGATAATTCACAGTCATGATAGAACAGATACCACTCGCCTGCGATCTCCACGATCGAGTGATGTGTTGTCCAGCCGAGCACCGGTTCCATGATCCTTCCCTTATAGGTAAAGGGACCGTCCGGTCTGTCCCCCTCCGCATAGCACAGATAATGCGTTGTGCCCGTGGAATAGGATAAGTAGTATTTCCCGTTGTATTTATGCATCCAGGGGCCTTCAAAATATCTGCGGTCCTCGTCTTTAGCCTTCAGTTTCTGCCCGTTTTCATCCAGGATCTCCAAATGTTTCGGCTCGGTGATGAAAGCGTTCATTTCCCTGTTGAATTCGGCAAACATCGGTCCCAGCGCATCTTCGTCGCCTTCGGGCCTGTGTGCGTTCTCATCGAAGCTGCCCGACTGCCACATCTCAAGCTGTCCGCCCCAGAGGCCGCCGTAATAGCAGTAGATCCGTTCATCATCGTCCACCAGGACAGCGGGATCGATACTGTAACTCCCCTGTATATAGTCCTTCTGCGGTACGAACGGTCCGGTTGGTGAATCGGAAACCGCAACGCCGATCCGGAAGATCCCGTCATGATCCTTGGCCGGGAAGACCAGATAAAACTTCCCGTCTACCTTCACGCAGTCCGGCGCCCACATCTGTCTGCTCACCCAGGGTACATCATCCTCGGAAAGCGCCAGCCCGTTATCAACACATTCGGAATCCAGATCTTCCATGGACAGGACATGATAGTCCTTCATGATGTACTGGTCTCCGTTGTCGTCATCCGGACAATCGTGGGCAAAATCGTGCGAAGGATAGATATAGATCTTTCCGTCAAACACATGGGCGGAAGGATCTGCCGTATAAATGGTCCTGATCAACGGTTTTCTTTCGTTCGCTCTCTTCATAATAAAAATGAAAACATAAAGAAGCGTCCGTGACTATATGATTATTGCTTTTCAGTTCCTAAAAATTGCTAATATGTATCCATCATGGCCGAAAGCAGATATACGAAGGGCGAATTCCAGTAGATCGTGACCTCATTGGTGGAATAACTCTGCGCGTTGTCCGCATAGCACTTTGCAGGCGGTTCATCCGCCAGCACGGATTTGACATAGGAATCCTCGCCGAACCCGTCCGGCCCGCCGATGACCATGCCTGGCATCGGTTTTCCGACGGCAACGCTCGGCCTGTGGTGCGGATTCTGCGCGGACAGACCGCCGTATCCGGTCACAAAACAGTATCCTGTCGCATTCTGTCCGAGAATATAGGAAAGCTGGTCGTATGCAGCCTGTTCATATGCGTCTTGATCCGCACCCGGCGCCTCTCTTGCAAGCAGCATCTGCCTTGCATACGCACAGACGCTTAAGTTAGAGCCCCAGCAGTAATTGTCACCGAGCGCCACCATATAGCCGTCCGTTTCCGCATTCTGCAGATACTCATCCGCCTTCTTTTTGATATCCGTAAGGATCTTTTCACGGAATGCCGGATCCTGCTTTGCTTCATCCATCCGGAGATAGGCGATATTTCCGTAACTGCCCATCTTATCCCAACCGAAACCGTGCAGGATGTAGAGATCCAGCAGTTCCTCCGCATACTGTTTGTATTTTTCCTCTCCGGTGAGCCGGTAAAGCTCCACAGCCGCCCAGTACATCTCATCCTTGTACTGTCCGTCCGGATATTCGCCGGTCGTGATCTCTTCAGGGTTCTTGTAACTCGGTGCGCTCTTATGCTCTTCCAGATATGCGTATGCCTTCTTTGCCGCATCAAGCGCCGTCTTTGCAAACGCGGGATCAATATCCGCATACAGATCGGAGGCCTTTGCCATCACAGCGGCAAAATCACCCGTCGCCGTATTGGAAACAGCCGCGATCACCAGCTCTTCCGTTTCTTCCTGCGGCATTACGAATTCAGGGAATTCACGGCAGGTAACCTTATGATATACGCCGCCGGTCTTTTCATCCTGCATCTTCAGCATCCATTTCAGTTCATAAGCTGCCTCGTCCAGAATGTCCGGGATGCCGTTCCCGCTCTCCGGGATCCCGATGTCATCTCTGTCCCAGAGCGTGGGGAAATCTTCATAGGCAAGGAACAGATCCTCGACTGTCGTGGCACCGGCAACGACATATCTGCCGTAATCACCCGCGTCGTGCCAGCCGCCGCTCACATCCTTATAGGTGTCCGTTCCGTAGATCAGCGCCTCACTGTCGTGACATACGGGATGTGCAAATTCACCCGCGATCTTCTCCTCGGTCTCCATGCCGCATCTCTGCCTGTATAACATCAGGAACGTATCCTTTAACAGATCGTCATACACATCCTCTCCGATCTTAAACGGATAGGATTCATCCCCGTTCGATACGCAGACCGTATATTCGCCCGGTGTCTTAAAGTCACTGAAGTCCGCCCGGTATACCTTTTCATCCGCATTGACTGCATCCACGGGGCCGGTGAGTTTTCCGGAATACACTTCCTTTCCGGACGTATCTTTTACGGTAAAGGTTCCGTCGATCCCTTCACTCCGGATCACAGCCGTCTTGCGGGCATCCGGCAGGAAACCGACCTGATCCAGGTTCACGTTCTTACTGAGATCGACCACTTCCGATTTGATCACGTGCGAATCATCTAACAGAATGACCGCTACATTATCGAGCGTGATCACATGCGGATCCAGCGCGGTCACGCTTGCCGGCGTACCGAAGTTGAAGCACAGTCTCGGCGCCACATCCGTCTCTTCCTCCATGGTAAATTCAAAAGAATAGTGTTCCATGCCCGGTTTGACCGTCAGG
This sequence comes from Lachnospiraceae bacterium, assembly GCA_017620255.1. Taxonomy (GTDB): domain Bacteria; phylum Bacillota; class Clostridia; order Lachnospirales; family Lachnospiraceae; genus UBA2868. The sequence goes on along the minus strand of JAFZQU010000037.1, from coordinate 43,580 downwards.
ATCTGTCCGAAATAGGCATGATAGTCGCCGCCGTTTAACTGCAGTCTGACTTCGACATCCCTCTCCAGTGTCGTATCGATATCAAAAGAGAATTCATAGACGCCACCCTGATCCAGTTTGAAGCCGTCATAAAAGATCTGCACGCCGTAATCCGTGGCACCGGCCTTATCGATATCAACGATCGCCTGTTCATTCTCTTCGCGAAAATCACAGGAACCGCCGTGGTTTAAGTAAGTCCCCCAGTTTTCAATGCCGTTGCTGAAATCGCCGTTCACGACCATGTTCACGCCAACGCCGGAACCTTCCTCCGCTGTTTCCTGTTCTTCGTCAGCCTCTGCATCTGCTTCCCCGCTGTCCGTATCCGTGGCTTCCTGCACGGTCTCCGTTTTTTCTTCAGCGGGCGCTGCAGGTTCCGCCGCATCCATCCCGCACCCGGAAAATGCCAGGACCATTGCAAGCACCAGTATCCATGTGATCGTTCTTTTCATAATAAAGTACCCTCCCGTAACATATAAAATGCCCGTATCAGCCATATTTTACATGATTGGTCCCCATACTTCAATCGTTGACTTTTCGCGCGGATCAAAATAAGATCATACTATGAAGACGCTCAAACAGAAGATCTATGAGACTTTAAAAAAGGAGATCAGCGGCGGTGTTTACAGCCCCGGCACGCAGATGCACGAGCAGGAACTGGCCGAACGCTTTCAGAGTTCAAGGAGCCCCGTCAGGGAAACGCTCAGGCAGCTGGTTTCTGACGGTCTGCTGGTGGAATTCCCGAACAGGGGTGTGTTTGTCAAAAAATACACCGCCAAGGACATAGAAGATATCTTTGATCTGCGCACGCTGCTCGAAAATTACGCGATCCGCCATATCGACAACGTGAGCCCGGAGAATCTGCGCATACTGAACAGGGCGCTGGAAGATCTGGAAGCCTGCCACAAGGCAGGCAATCTGGAAGACTATATTGCGGAAGATGCGAAACTGCATCACAAGATCGTTTCCATGAGCAAAAACAATCTAGTCATCAGCACCTACGAGCGGACCGCCGATATGATGCAGCAGTTCCGGATCTATTCCCTCAAAAGCCTGCAGCGTTTTCACGAATCCGTCGATGAGCATACACAGATCATCCGCGCGCTGCTTGACGACGATAGGGAAGAAGCAGTCCGGATCAACAGCAAACATCTGCTTCTCGCCAAAGAAGCCATTATTACATATCTGAATGAAAAATATCCCGAAAACAAATGAGGAACGCCCATGTGAAAGCGGCGTTCCCCGGTTTTATGGAAAACTATAGTCTGTCTAAACTGCCGGTCAGTGGATAAAGATCGACAGGATCGCAAAAATGATGGAACCGAAGATCGGAACCAGGATCGTTCCTATCGTCCATGTCTTCAAACTCGTCTTGATATCCATTCCGGAGAAGTTCGTAACAACATGGAAATAAGAATCGTTCAGATAACTCGGGCACATGGTCGTTAAGCAAAGGGTCAGTGCCGCGATATACGGATTCAGTCCGAGTGCCGTTACCATCGGTGCTACGATCGCGGAACCCGTAACCATTGCCGTTGTGCCGGAACCCTGCGGGAATCTCATGATCACACCGATAATGATCGGAACCAAGATCGCAGGAACACCTGCTGCAACGATGCCGTCTGCCATCATCTGTGCTGCACCGGTTGCATTGATGACTGCACCGAGTGCGCCGCCTGCTGCCGTGATGAATACGATCGGGCCCGCGTCTTTGCAGGCATCATTCATCATGGAGATACAGGTCTTCTTGTCATATGTCTTGCAGAGCAGGAAAGCACCCATCAGAATGGAAATGAACAGTGCCATGACCGGCTGTCCTAAGAACTGTACTACACTTGCGAAACCGGTTCCCTTCAGTGCACCGATCTGTCCGACGATCGTGTTGCAGAAGATCAGAACGATCGGGATCAGGAGCGTTGCAAAGGAAAGGCCTGCGCTCGGCAGTGTCTCTGCATTCAAAAGCTCTGCGAAGTCTTCCGTTACCAGATCTTCGTTCTTGTCCTGTTTTTCTTTGATACGGTCCAAAACCGTCAGCTGCGCCTCGGTGTATTTGGAACGGTCAATATCATAGGGAACGATGAGATTCGGGAACTTCTTACCAAACCATCTGAACAGGAATACGGAGAAGATAAACAGCGGAATGGAGATCAGGATACCAAAGATGATATATAACCCCAGATCGATGTCAAATCCGTTTTCCTGGAAAGTACTTACCACTGCAAGCGGGCCCGGCGTCGGCGGAACCATAAAGTGTGTGATATAAAGTCCCATACCGAGAATACCGCCAAGCCATACCATGGATTTCTTGGTCAGGCGTGAGAATTCTTTCGCAAGAGAGGAAAGGATCACGAAACCGGAATCACAGAATACCGGGATCGATACGATGAAGCCCGTCAGGCCGAGAACCACATCGCAGTTCTTAACCCCGACAAGTTTTAAGATCGTCAGTGCCATTCTCTTTGCGGCACCGCTCCTCTCTAAGAAAATACCCATGATACAACCAAAGCCGATGACAACACCGATGCTGGCCATCGTGTTACCAAAGCCCTTAGTTACAGTGCCGATCGTCCCCGGCAAAGATGCGTCCTCCGCGGAAAAGTCCGTTGCCAGTACCGCGATCAGGATCGCGGAAATGATCAGCGACGGAAAAGCGTGCATCTTTGTGAAGATGATCAGGACCAGCATTACAACGATACCGATCAGCATCGCTACTACCGGATTAATACCCATACGAAACATCCCTCCTTCATAGTTTGATAGTTTCCCATAAAATAAGTACTTAAAATCTCAGATGACGGGACCTAAGCAGAAGATATCCATGGAGCCGTAATATCCAAGTGCCTCGTTCTTCGTCATCCTGCCGGACAGGACTTCCAGCATCAGGGCAAATGCTTCCTCTCCGACTTCCTCTATGGTCTTCTCACCCAATATGATACGTCCGGCATTCAGATCCATATCATGCTGCATGCGTTCGTAGGTATTGGGATTGCCACAGATCTTGATCACAGGCATCGACGGGAACCCCTGCGGAGCCCCACGGCCGGTAGAGAACATCATGAACTGGGCGCCGGTTGCCGCCATACCCGTTAAGATCTCGGGTTCGCGTCCCGGGGCATCCTTGATCCAGAGTCCCTTCTGACCGTCTATCCGTTCCGTATATTCCAAAACGCCCTGAATAGGACGATGACCTGACTTTACAATGGCGCCAAGGCTCTTTTCCTCGATACTGGAAAGCCCGCCTGCGATGTTTCCGGGCGTCGGCTGCCCGCCGCGCATGTCTTCTCCGACGGATTTCGCGCGCTCTTCCATACGGTTCACGATCTCGTAGATCTTCTGACCCACAGGACCGTTTTCCCCGCCGACGGCGCGGCGTGCCAGAATATGTTCTCCGCCCAAGAACTCCGTCGTTTCACCGAATACAACGGTGGCGCCCAGATCGACGAGTTTGTCGGCCACATATCCGATCACGCAGTTGCTGGCCATGCCGGATGTCGTATCACTCGCACCGCACTTGATCGCCATGACCACTTCGGAAATATCCGCTTCCTCTCTCTGTTGCACGGAGATCTCCTGTACCAGTTTCTGCGCCAGATCGATCCCTTCCTGAATGGCTCTGCTCGTGCCGCCGAGTTCCTGGATCCTTATGATCTCAACCGGTTTGCCGCTGGCTGCGATCTCCTGCACGAGCCGTTCGTGATCCGTTCCCTCGCAGCCGAGACTGACAATGAGCGCAGCGCCGACGTTCGGGCTCTGTCCCAGATTGGAAAGCGTATCCGTTACCCTCTTCAGATCGATGGGAAGCTGACAGCAACCCTGATGGTGGAAATAGCCGATCGTTCCCTGCACCTGCCGGCAGATCGCCTGTCCCACATCATTTGCACAGATCACGCTCGGGATCACCGCGACCAGATTTCTCGATCCGACCTTTCCATTTGCACGTCTGTATCCTTGAAATTTCATATCCTACCTCCTGATCTTCGCATCCTCAGCCGGGGATATCCCCTCTTCCGCGAAGCGCTTCCAGATTGTGCACATGCACATAGTCGCCCTTTTTGATATCAGTGCTTGCGGCACCGATACACTCACCGTACTTCATGATCTTATCGCCGCGTGCGATGTCTGTCAGCGCGATCTTGTGACCGTAGGGCACATCGGCACTCAGACGGATCTGTTCCGTCTTTCCCTGCTTGTCACGTACTTCAACGGTCGTACCCGCAGTCACGTCATTGGCAAAGATCGTGGCCACGTTATCAAGATCGTCAACTTTTAATGCAAGTTTCATTTCCATGTTCTGCCTCCATCCTGTTGCCGCAGTATTACGGTTTAACAGCCAGCACCGCAACACCGTCCGGGATCACAACGACTCTTGCGTCTTTTCCTACCATGTCATATGCCATCGCAAGGGCTTCATCCGGCGAAGAAGCCGGGACCATATTGGCTTTCTTCACCAGCTCATGATCCAGATACGTCGTTACCAGGATCACGGTGTGCTTCTTCAGGATCCTGGAATAGATCTGTGCGCACCACTGTTCGGGGATCGTTTCTTTGGGCGGGATCTTCGACAGATATTCATCGATCTCATCCACCGTTCCCTTGACGATCAGCTTCTCGAAATGCGTGCCGCCCATGCCGTCATAGCAGGAAGCGCACATGATGATCACGCCGCCGTCCCTGCAGCAGGCTTCCGCGGTCGCGACCGCTTTCGGGCTCTGGTACAGGTTCTGGTCGAGCGGATACCCGCCGTTACTGGTGATGACAATGTCGCCCGTAACGGAAGGACACTGCGCAAGGCTTCTGACAAATGAAACGCCTTCTGCGTGTGCTTCTTCCAGATCTCCCGCAAAGGCGGCGATCACTTTTTTCTCTCCGTTTAAGGCTACGTTTAAGATAAACTGCACATTGACGGCCCGTGCCGCGCAGATCATATCCTCATGGATCGGATTGTTTGCAAGAACGCCCGTCGTGGAGAACGGACTGGAGATCGCCTTGTAGGAATGATTTTCATTGACGGTCGTTGCATTGCAGATACCGGGCAGGATGCTCTTTCTCCCGCCGGAAAAACCTGCGAAAAAGTGCGGTTCAATGAAACCTTCCGTGATCAGGAGATCACAATTGACTGCTACTTTGTTGACCCACAGATCGGCGCCTGAAGGAAGCGTTCTTATAAAGGCAAAATCATCCTCCTTAAATGCCTCGTTTACAACGATCTTCTCGTTGTCCACGATCGCATCCCCGAACATCCTGCGCTGCTCCTCAGGCGTTGTGGCCCTGTGAAGTCCCGTCGCGATCAGGATCGTGATGTCCGCATCGGGATTTCCCGTGCGGATCTCACTAAGCAGGATCGGCAAAGTCAGTTTACTCGGGACCGCCCGGGTATGATCACTCGTTACGATCACGACTTTTTCCTTCCCGGCCGCGAGCTCGCGCAGTTTTTTAGAACCGATCGGATGTTCCAGTGCATCCTTTACCAGTTCCTCTTCAGACTTGTCTGCTTTGTATTCATCTGTTTTGGCGTAAATTTCAGCTTCCAGATTGGCTTCATCGACATGCAGGTCAAGCGTTGACGTGTAATATGGGATCTTGAATGTTTTCATGTATGTCCCCCTTACCGGCGATGAGAAGTCCGTATCACTTCATAACACTTTATAAATATTTTAGAATTTCAGTGCCTGCATGTCAATCGGATTGTCGACAATTTTCGCCCTTCCTTTTTGGCTATATTGCACAAAAACATGCAAAGTCACATCAAAACATTGTGCTTTTTGCACGACAAATGGCGGTTTTATCGTGTTTTTTCAAGAGCGTGGCATTTCCCGAAAGAGCCTGTGCGTAAACCGATTCTGTGATATAATATGGAGCGGAAGTAACGAACTCTTACTATTCGGAGGGGACGGATCAGATGAACAGATTTACCTGCGACGGCAGTTACGAAAACGACCTGAAAGATTACACCGAACAGATCCTGGAAAAATCCGGCGTCTCATCCCAGACGGCGGAACGCGAGATCATGTGTCTGGCAGACGAAGGCAATACGGTCGCCTGCAAACTGTATGCGGACCTGGTCTTTTATAAAAAGATCCTGCGCAGAAATCCTTACCGCGAAGCTTTCTCGCTCTATTTAAGATCTGCCGGGATCACCGTGGAGAACGGGGAGTGGCACTGCAGCGGCGTTTCCTATCCGCTTTCGTTCTGGACCATCGGGTATTATCTGGTCAACTACCGCCGGGAATCTTCCCTGCAGAAGTGCGAAACGATCGATCTGATCGAATCCATGACCATCTACGAGCGTCTCGCAACGGCACTGGAACTGGCCGTTGCCTGTATTACCTTCATCAACGCTTCCGGCGCCATCAATCTGGTCGGCCGGATCCTCCGGGAAGCTGCCGGGGACGAAGAAACGTTTGCAGCCTTAAAAGACGTGATCCGTGAAACGGTTGCAGACCGTGATTTTCCCGAGATCTCTTTAAAAGTCACTTCCTGCGACAGTTCCGCACAATGCGCGGCCATCGCGGAACTCTTCTTTGCGACCAGCGCACAGGAAGGCTATGTCTACGCCTGCAACAACTTAGCCGCCAGGGAAGCGGCAAGGATCATCCGCATGAGCCAGAGCGGCAAAGACGAAGAATTCCTGAAAGAATGCATCATGAAATACATCCATTATCTGAAGATCTCCGCAGATAAATACGAGCCCTATGCGGCCAACCGCCTGGGGCTGTTCTATATGACCGGCGAGATCAAGGGCAAAGGCGGCAAGATCACCTGCCGGGAATACATCGATACGGCCCTGGCCAAGGAATACTTCACCAAAGCAACGGTTTATCCCGACGCCAATTCCGCCTGGTCTTTCTTCAACCTGATCAAATATTTCCACAAGGACTATGACAACAACATCGAACTGCTGAACGAGCATATGGATTACATCCGGGAACTCAATCCCGAAGTGTACGATATCGCAATGGAATTATAAGCCTTATGCAGGGACTGAAGCTGGCAAAAGACTTCTATGAAACATACGGCGCCCCGATGCTTGCGGAATCCTTTCCGGAAGTGTTGCCATACCTTGCCACAGGTCTTGTGGGAAGTGGTTCGGAGTGTTTCGGATATGACGATGAGATCTCCACGGATCATGATTTCGAACCGGGGTTCTGCATCTTCCTGCCGGATGAGGAAACGGTCGATGAAAAGACCGCATTCCGCCTGCAGCGCGCCTATACACATCTGCCGGATTCTTTTATGGGCTATGACAGAAGCCCGTTAAGCCCTGTCGGCGGGAACCGCCACGGTGTCCTGCGCATGGCTGATTTTTACGAAAGCAAGTGCGGCAGCAAAAACGGGGAACTGACTTCGATGCAATGGCTGATGACGCCGGAATATGCTCTGGCGGAAGCAGTCAACGGCGAAGTCTTTTTTGACGGTTCCGGTGCGTTCAGCGCGATCCGGGAAAAGCTGTCCTATTATCCCGAGCCGGTCCGTCTGAAAAAACTGGCCGGCTATCTTCTGACCATGGGTCAGGCCGGACAGTACAATTATCCGCGCCTTCTGAAACGCGGTGAAACGGGTGCGGCACAGCTTGCCGTGCACACCTTCACGGATGCCGCCCTGCATGTGGTCTTTCTGCTGAACCGTACCTATATGCCTTATTATAAGTGGAGTTTTTACGCACTGCGGTCGCTTTCCCTGTTCGGGAATCTGTCTGAATCCCTGGAATTCCTGATCTCCTCTGAGAATGATGAGAAAACCGCAAGCGTGAAATCGGAAATGATCGAAGACACAGCCGCGCTGATGGTACAGGCGTTAAAAGCAGAACAGCTGACGCAGGCCACCGGCGCGGATCTTGAAAAACATGCTTATCTTGTAAATGACCGTATCAAAGACGGTACGCTCAGAAACTGGAACATCTTTTTAGGCGTATAAGGCCTAATCTTCTTCCCAGAACAGTTCATCCAGTGTCTTATGCAGTTCCCTGCAGATCGCGATGCACAGATTGATCGTCGGGTTATAATCTCCCTTTTCGATCGCATTGATCGTCTGTCTGGAAACATTGCAGCGCTTTGCCAGTTCCTCCTGCGAAAGATCGAGTGCGGCCCTGGCTGATTTTAATTTCAGGTTTTTCATATCAGTCCTCCGCCTTTTCCCTGAGCGTCTGGATGCCCATGACAGCCATCATGATGATGAACATCACCGTTACAAGCAGGTTCATGCCCATGGTACTCAGTTTCCCGTCCACGATCAGGCTTCCGTCCGCAATGGCTCTTGCAACGCCTGCGCCGTTTAACAGCATGATCAGTCCCATCAGGATCAGATAACGCCTTCTGTTATTGTTCAGTCCCCAGTACGCATCGTTGAGAACGCAGTAGACAAAGGTAACGGTCACACCGAGAAAGATATAGGAAAATGCCAGTACTTCCGGTGCCATCGGCAGCTCGATCCCGGCAACCGCCAATATCGTCTGCAGGGCTGCATAGAGTACCACCGCATAGAACCCGTATTTATATCCCATACCGCGGATCACGTTCTGCCGTTCATCATATTCTGTTTTCATCTTTTTGTTCCGGTTGGCAAACCGTGCGATCACCGCAACAAGCACAATACCTACTACGAATCCGGTTAATACTCCGGCTAATTTTCCAATATTGTATGCATCCATTTTTTTATCCTCCTAAAAAAACAAGTTGTACATTGCATTTGGATATCCTATATGCAATATACAACTATTTTGACATAGTGTCAAGTATATTTTACAATAAGTTTTATTTTATTTTCATTTTGTCGGATCCGTGTCTGCCGGATCCATCATGGAACGTACTGTTTTCACCCGTTCTTCCAGGACAGAGGCATAGAGAAAATAGCCGTAATAACGGAAAACGGGAATACATTTTCCGGCTGTAAATACAAAGTTTCCGTTCCGCTCCCCCGTTTCCCAGGCTTGATCCAGCAGTTCTTTTGCCTGCAGGATATCCTGCGTGACGGCTTCTTCCGCTGCTTCCGCGCCGAGGGATAGCGTGAGAAGATCCGCCCGGTTCAAATGCGTGACCGCCATCTCCGGCTCGCTCCCTTCCACCTGTGAAAGCACTTCCAGTGCTTTGGCATACAACTGCTGCGCCTCCTCATACCGTGAAAGATCCGAAAGCGCCAGAGCCATATTGTTATACAGGGCTGCCAGGCGTGCGTCCCGGACCGGTTCCCGCTCATAGACCGTTTTAGCCTGCTCGTAGAGCGGCAGTGCCGTTTCTGCCATCCCGAAGCTTTTGTAAGCCGTTGCGATATTGACGTAGGCCGTTGCCCCGCTGACCGTTTTGCCCATGCCCGTCTCTTCCGTCAGCTGCAGCAGTCTGTTGCAGGCCGTAAACGCCTCGCTCTGCTTTTCCAGTTTTCTGTAGAGACCGACCATTTCGTTCAAAATGGCAAAAGCGCTCCGGGAATCTCCCAGAGCGTCTGCCTCCTGCAGCCAGTACTGTAAATGTCTCTCAGCTGCGCTGTATTGGTCCCTGTCCAGGTATGCGTCCAGTTTATTCAGGACGCGTGTCATGGAGATCGTTTCCATTATGCGCCTTCCACGAAGGAAAGGACCTCTTCCTTCCTGCAGAAACCGATCTTCTTGCCTGCTTCTTTTCCGTCCTTAAAAAGGATCATGGTAGGAATGCTCATCACACCAAACTGCTCCGAGAGTTCCTCTTCCTCGTCCACATTGACCTTGGCAACGATCAGTTTGCCTTCCTGTTCTTCAGCCAGTGCCGCAAGTTCCGGTCCGAGCATCTTGCACGGTCCGCACCAGGTTGCCCAGAAATCAACCAGGACCGGCAGCTTTGCCTGCAATACTTCCTGTTCGAAATTCGCTTTTGTTACAGTGATCTCAGCCATATTGTTTCCTCCTGTTCTTCGTACATCTGTTACAGACGTTGGAAACCCGGCCCATCCCGGTTCGCTTCGCGAAGGGCCGGGGCTGCGTAGCAGGTGTTCTGTGAACACCTACTACAAACGTTCAAAGTCTGCTGCGCCGTGTTTGCAAAGCGGGCAGATGAAATCTTCGGGAAGTTCTTCCCCTTCATAAACATAGCCGCACACCTTGCATACCCAGCCTTTCTTGCCTTCCGTATCGGGTTTGGGTTTTACATTGTTCTGATAATAGGTATAGGTCATTGTCTCCCTGTCAGATAATACCCTTGCTTCCGTGACAGTGCAGATGAACATGCCGTGCGTATCCAGATCCACGTACTGTTCCACCTTTAAGGACATGACCGCATTCACATAGTTCGGGAGCATGATCAGGCCGTTTGCGGATCGCGGCATGGTCATTCCCTCAAACTTATCCACGTTCCTGCCGCTCCTGAAACCGTAGTCCTCAAATACCTTGAACGGTGCGTCCACGGACAGGCAGTTGATGTTCATGATCCCGCTCTGCTGCACGATATGATGCGTGTAGTTCTGCTTGTTGATACATACCGCGATGCGGTTCGGGGAACTGGTCACCTGGCTGACCGTGTTCACGATACAGCCGTTGTCCTTCTTCCCGTCGTTCGATGTTACTACATAAAGGCCGTATCCGATCTTAAACAGGGCCGTCATGTCGTTCTTGTTGGCCGTATCATCGCGGATCGCCAGATAATCCTTGCAGAGTTCCTCTGCCAGTGCCTCGATCTGTTTTTTGTTTTCATCATTCATGGCAGACATGATCTTCACGGTCGTATCCGTAAACACCAGATCCTTGCAACCCTCCAGTTTCGCACGCATGATCTTGGCTGCCTGGGGCGCCCAGGTACCGTTTTCGATGAGACCGACGGTCCTGCCCTTAAATCCTCTTTCGACCAGATGATCCAGGAACTCCCGCATGAACGGGAAGATCTCCGCGTTATAGGTCGTCGTCGCCAGAACGATCTTGCCGTAACGGAACGCATCTTCCACGGCTTCCGCCATATCACAGCGCGCCAGATCATTGACGGCAACCTTCGGGCAGCCTTTTTCTTTTAACTTATCTGCCAGCAGTTCCACTGCTTTCTTTGTATTTCCGTAAACGGAAGTGTAGGCGATCACGATGCCTTCGCTCTCCACGCCCCAGCTCGACCAGGTCTCATAAAGTCCCAGATAATAGCCGAGATTTTCCGTAAGCATCGGTCCGTGCAGCGGGAAGATCTTCTGAATATCCAGCCCTGCTGCCTTCTTCAGGACGTTCTGCACCTGCACGCCGTATTTGCCGACGATCCCGAAATAATACCGTCTCGCTTCGCACGCCCAGTCTTCCTCCACGTCGAGCGCGCCGAATTTGCCGAAGCCGTCCGCAGAGAAAAGAACCTTGTCCGTGCTGTCATATGTCATCAGTACCTCCGGCCAGTGTACCATCGGCGCTGCCACAAACTGCAGCGTATGTTTTCCGAGAGAGAGCGGCTTGTCTTCGCCGATCACAACCCTGCGGTCCGCAAAATCCTTGCCGAAGAAGTTCTGCATCATCACGAATGCCTTGTCGGAAGAAGCGACTTTTGCATCCGGGTAATTATTCATAAAATTCACGATATTGGCCGAATGGTCCGGCTCCATGTGCTGAACGACCAGATAATCCGGCTTTCTGTCTCCGAGAACGGAAGCAATGTTATCCAGCCACTCATGTGTGAACTTCGCATCCACGGAATCCATGATCGCGATCTTCTCATCCACGATCGCATAGGAATTGTATGCCATTCCGTTCGGCACGTCATACTGTCCCTCGAACAGGTCGATCTTATGATCGTTCACCCCCACATAAAAGATGTCATCTGTCAGTTTATTGTTTGTCATAGCCTCTCCTCTCTGGTCACATTTTTGCCGTTTCAGGCTTATATCAGATTATAATGTAAATCCCAAACATTCTCAACCGGAACAGCGATCACGGATCGATCAGCAACTCCACGGGACAGTGATCGGATCCCATTGTTTCAGTGTGGATCTTTGCATCCTGCATGGCTCTTTCCAGATCTTTTGACACCAGAAAATAGTCAATGCGCCACCCTGCATTCTTTTCCCTGGCATGAAAACGGTAGGACCACCAGGAATAGATATCCTTCTGATCCGGGTAAAAATAGCGGAAGCTGTCGATGAATCCCGCCGAAAGGAGTTCGGTCATCTTACCCCTCTCCTCATCCGTAAAACCGGCATTGTGCCGGTTGGATTTCGGATTTTTCAGATCGATCTCCTCATGCGCCACATTCAGATCCCCGCAGACAATGACGCCTTTCTTTTCATTCAGTTTCAAAAGATAGGCCCGAAACGCATCCTCCCATTCCATACGGTAGGAAAGACGTTTGAGTTCATCCTGGGAATTCGGTGTATAGCAGGTCACAAAATAAAACTTTTCATATTCCAGCGTGATCACACGCCCTTCATGGTCGTGTTCTTCGATCCCGATCCCGTATGATACGGAAAGCGGCTCTTCCTTTGCAAACACCGCTGTTCCGGAATACCCCTTTTTCTCGGCATAGTTCCAGTATACATGGTAGCCTTCCTTTTCCGTTTCGTACTGCCCCTCTGAGAGCTTGATCTCCTGCAGTGCGAACAGATCGGCGCTTTCCGTTTCAAAAAAATCCCAAAAGCCTTTTCCTGCTGCGGCACGCAGCCCGTTTACATTCCAGGATATACATTTCAGCATGATCTTACGGTCCTTTCCGTTACGGTTTATCCGCTGTCATTCCTCAAGTTTCTTTCGTACCTCTGCAAGGCTCATGTTTTGCGACTGTGCGATCCTTGCGAGGTCTTCGTATTCGTATTTCTCACGCACTGTACCGTAGCCTTTGGAAACTTTGCGTCTCACTTCCCCAAACGGTGTCTGCAGTGTTTCGATCCTGCGGTCCAGTACATATCGCTTTGTCTCGATCTCCCTTACGCCGATCGTTGTGGTGTGCGTAAAGAGAAGTTCGAGCATCTTTTCCCTGTCTGCCGCCAGGCACATCACACGAAGCAGCGTGCCGGGCCTTGATTTTTTCATACCGACCGGTACGGTATATACTTCCAGGGCGCCCCCTTCAAACAGGCGTTCCATGGCAAATCCGGTCTCTTCCGCACTCATGTCGTCCACGTTGCAGGAAAGCTCCAATACACTTTCCGTCTCTTCTCCGCTCTCGCCAAGCAGGACACGTACGCAGTTAGCTGCCGGGAAATCTTTCCGTCCCATGCCGTATCCGATATTCTGTGTTTTCATGACCGGCATTTCTCCGAAACCGGTGGCAAAATACTTAAGCAACGCAGCGCCGGTCGGTGTGCAGAGTTCTCCCTCGATCTTTCCGCCATAGACGGGAACATCCTTCAGGATATATGCCGTAGCGGGTGCCGGTACCGGCAGGATCCCGTGCGCACATTGTACCTGTCCGCAGCCGACATGGACCGGCGAGACAATGACAGTATCTGCTCCGATCTCCCGCATCAGCAGACAGACAGCCGTGATATCCGCGAGGGCATCCATCGTTCCCACTTCGTGAAAGTGGATATCCGTCACGGGAACGCCGTGTACATGGCTTTCCGCTTCGGCGATCAGTTGGTAGACCGCCAGAACATCCGCTGCAGTATCTGCCGGAAGTTTCATATGGTCACGTACCAGATGCTCCACTTCATGCATGGAACCGTGATGGTGTTTATGCGGGTGGGAATGACCGTCTTCATGGTCATGGTCATGCTCATGTTCGTGTGTATGACCATGATCATGTGCAGGATGTTCGTGTTCATGTGCATGCGTATGATGATCGCCCTCTTCCTCTCCATGAACCGTAACGCGAACATGCGTACCGGTAATGCCGCATTTAACACTTTTTTCCCGCGTGATCGACACGCCCGGGATCCCAAGGTCATTCATGCGGGCAATAAATGCATCCGGATCGGGAAGCAGTTCCAAAAGCGCCGCAGTCAGCATATCACCCGCTGCTCCCATGCCGCAGTCTATGTAAAGTGTTTTCATACATTTCCTCCGTTTTTATACTGCATATGGTTGATCATGCCTGCCAGATATCCTGCGCCGAATCCGTTATCGATATTGACGACGGATACACCGCTCGCACAGGAATTCATCATGGACAGCAGTGCAGACAAACCCTCAAAGGACGCGCCGTAACCGACACTTGTCGGTACCGCGATCACGGGGCAGTCCGCCAGGCCGCCGATCACACTGGCAAGTGCACCCTCCATGCCGGCGATGGCAATGATCACGCTTGCGCGCATGATCTCATCCGTATGTGCCAGCAGTCTGTGAAGCCCGGCCACGCCGACATCATACAAACGGATCACCTCATTGCCAAGAAATGCAGCAGTGAGTGCTGCTTCTTCCGCTACCGGAATATCGCTCGTGCCGCCGGTCGCAACGACGACCGGACCGATCCCGTCAGGTTCCGGCATCTGCCCGGTATAGGCGATCCGTGCTGTCTCCTCATAGGTGATCGCAACGGTACGGCTGATCTTATCCGCGGCTTCCCTGGAAACTCTGGTGATCAGGATCCGTTCCTGTCCGTTTTCCCGGAGGGTTTTTAAGATCCCTATGATCTGTTCCGCACTCTTTCCGGCCCCGTAGATCACTTCCGGAACACCCTGTCTGATCTTCCGGTGCAGATCGATCTTTGCAAACCCGATATCCTCAAACGGTGCCGTCTTCAGTTTCAGCAGCGCTTCTTCCGCAGTCATGTCGCCGCTCTCCACGGATCTTAAGATCCTTGCGGCTTCCGTATTCATCATTCCAAATTCTCCCTACCATGCAAAAAAGCGGCTCCGCAGACCTGTGCGGAACCGCTTGTTCTGGTTATTGATTTTTCCGAAACAGGGTATCTCTTACAATACCCTTCGGATCCCTGATCAGCAGGACAACCAGCCAGATGATCAGGCCCAATGCCACGACCGAAAGTCCCAGATAGAGATCGTTCAGCATATCCGCCGCTTCCGGTGCAAAGTAGTCGGCACCGAGTTCCGCATATTCAAAGAATGCATCCACGAGCCACATCAGTGATGCGCTCCAGAACATCAGACAGAGAAAGCCGAGTTTCATCTCACTTCTCTGTTCGGACCGGTACCAGATGATCGTGCAGATCACAGCAGCCGTGATCGAAGTCAGTAATGTCATGATCCGTTCCCCCTATTCTTTTACCGTATTGCCTTCTGCAGCTCTTTTTTCCATGAAGTTCACCGTGGCAACGATGCAACCCCATACAGCGGTCACAAGAACCGCCATCAGTACACCTGCCGTCGCCATTTCATGCAGCATCTCCGCTGCGGACGCAGGATCTTCAGCAGCTGTCAGGAACGGAAAGAACGGAACGACTTCCCCGTGCCATACATGCTCAAAAGCAAGCAGCGCACTGCCACCCCAGAGCATGCTGTTAAGCCACTTCATCTTTCTTGAAAAAGGTACCTTTGTAACAGGCAGTTCCTGTACTTCTTCTGCCTGTGCTTTGGAAGGATTCTCCTTCTCTTTGGATTCGATCACTTTGGTCGCGATCGTTGTGACAACCGCTTCGGCTGTCGGTACCAGAAAACAAGCCATAATCATACCCTCCCTTGATTCGCTTCGCGAACGTGTTCGTTGTGCCTAAATTTTATCTGTCGGCGCCTGTTTTGTCAAGAATCGGCACAGTCGGCGCTTCCGCCTTGCAGCATCTCCAGCCCGTGCCGGAGCGGCTCTATCACGGCAGACAGATTTTCCACTGCCGCCTTCGGACTTCCCGGCAGATTCACGATCAGGGATTCCCCCCGGATCCCTGCAACGGAACGTGACAGACAGGCCCTTTGCGTGATCTGCATGCTCTTCGCCCGCATCTGCTCCGGGATCCCCGGCGCTTCCCTTTCAATGACCTCTTTTGTGACCTCGGGTGTGATATCCCTTGGAGAAAAGCCGGTACCGCCGGTCGTAAGGATCAGATCGATCCCCTGTGTATCTGCGCACAAAAGCAGGGCAGACCGGATCGCTTCCGCTTCATCCGGTACGATCGTCTCATAAAGAACCTCATACCCGTACTCCGTCACCGTTTTCCGGACCGCGGGGCCGCTTGTATCTTCTCTCTGCCCGTTATATCCTCTGTCACTTACCGTTATGACTGCTGCCGTGAATCCCATTCGTAATCTCCATGTACGCCTCCCGTCTTTGACAGCAGGCGGATCTCTCCGATCTCTATATCCTTCTGTACTGCCTTACACATATCATACACTGTCAGGGCCGCAACCGAAACCGCGCTCAGCACTTCCATTTCCACCCCGGTCTGTCCCATGCATCCCGCTTCCGCCCGGATCACGATCGAATGTGTCTCTTCTTCGGGCGTCAGTGTCAGGTCGATCCGGTTCAACTGTATGGGGTGACAGAGCGGGATCAGATCCGGTGTCTTCTTGGCGCCCATGATCCCGGCGATCTGTGCGACAGAAAGCACATCGCCCTTTTTCATTTTCCCGTCTTTGATAAGCGCAAAGGTTTCCGCGTTCAATCTGACGCGTCCCTGTGCTACAGCCGTGCGCTCACTCTGCGGCTTGTCACCGACATCTACCATTCTGGCATTCCCCGCAGCATCAAAATGTGTCAGTTCTTCCATGTTCAGCCTCCGATCTCGTTCATGTTCCGTCCCGCACCGCTGCGGAAGCAGGGTGTCAAAACTCCGTGCCATTCCGGTTTAAAAGTTGCGGCTCTTTCAAACGCATGCAGCATTTCTTCTTCATTCATTCCCTTAACAGGTATCTCCATCGCCGCGTGCAGACAGGGTTTGATCCTGCCGTCCGCGGTCAGGCGCAACCGGTTGCAGGAAGCGCAGAAGTTTTCACTGATCGGCCGGATCAGGCCGATACAGCCCTTTGCGTTCTCCATCCGGTACAGTGTTGCGACACCGTCCTGTTTCCACAATGTCAGCCGGCCGTTTAAGGCTGTCAATACGCTCTCTGCATCTATATAAGCTTCAGGCCCGAAATCTCCTCCGTCATACATCGGCATCAGTTCTATGAACCTGACATCCACCGGATACTTCTGTGTCAGGGCGGCAAGATCTCCGATCTCATCATCGTTGCAGCCGCCGATCAGTACCGTATTGATCTTCACTTTCTCAAAGCCCGCAGAAAGTGCGGCATCCAATCCGCGAAGTGCCTGATCAAGGCTGCCAGTCCTTGTAAGGTATCTGTATTTTTCGGGATTTAATGTATCAAGGCTTAAATTGATCCTTTTGACGCCGCAGGCTTTCAGATCCTGCGCATACTCCGGCAAAAGGATCCCGTTCGTTGTCAAGGACAGTTCGCGGATACCCGGGATCCCTGCCGTTCTCTCACAGACCGACAGGATGTTCTGCTTTAAGAGCGGTTCCCCGCCGGTGATGCGCAGTTTGGAAACACCGAGCCTTGCAGCTGCGGAAACGGCCATGACCGTTTCCTCTTCCGTCAGCATCTCATTATGGTCTTTTTTACAGATCCCATCTGCAGACATGCAGTACCTGCATCGCAAATTGCAACGGTCCGTGACGGAAAGGCGCAGATAGGAAATGGTTCTGCCAAATGTATCGATCATCAGTATCTTCCAAACGTACAGTTCGGAAAATGGCAGCGTCTGCACCGCTGGCAGAGACCGCCTTCCCCGAGCCTGACCAGATCCTCCCTTGTCAGTTTCTCATCTGTAAACATCTGCGGAAGCAGGACATCAAACATGGTAGTCGGCAGGCTGATCGCCGCGCCCGGCACACCGAGGATCGCCGTATCACCCAGATACGCGGCCAGGGTCATGTTACCCGGCTGAGCCGGAACGCCGTATGATATGATATCCGCGCCGAGTGCTTCGATCGCCGCAGGTGTCACATCATCCGGATCCACAGACATGCCGCCCGCAAAGATCAGAAGATCAGCGCCCCGTTTCAGTAATTCTTTTGCCTGCTCATCGATCATGGCAATATCGTCATCACAGACCGATACACCGATGATATCCGCCGGGTACTGCAGCACTTTGGATCTCACCACCGGTTCGAACCTGTCTTCTATCCTGCCCGTGTATATTTCCGATCCCGTGATGATCACACCGATCCTTCTCTGCCGGTACGGCAGGATCTTAAGCAGCCGTTCTTTTCTACAGAGTTTCTCCGCCGCAAGAATGTTCTCTTCTTTTGTAACAAGCGGGATGATACGCATTGATGCGACTTTTGTTCCCTTTTTGACCGGATAGTGATCCGGAAGTGTCGCGATCGTGATATCTTCGATCGAATTGATCTTTTTAAGCAGTTTCGTATTAACGCGATACAAACCCGAAATGCCCGAAGTCAGAACGATCTTTCCTTCCTTCGGCGGACCATAGTGTGCATTTTCAAGACCGATCATCTCCGCCATGCGTTTTGCCGCTTCTTCCTCATGGATCTCACCGGCTGTATCTTCCCATATGTAGACATGCCGCTTGCCGATGTTTAGAAGCAACGGGATATCTTCTTCCCTGATCACATGTCCTCTCTTAAATGCTGCTCCTTTGAAGCCTTCACGCATAGCCGTGATGTCATGACACAGTTTCATACCTAACGCTTCTTCGACTTTTACTTTTTTCATAACTTCTAAAACCCTCGGATCATCTGTCTTTTATTCACGCAGGAAATGCAGGGAAGACCCCGGAATGTGCACCCTGACCGTGTGTGCCCTGCATTTGTTCCACACTTCTTTACCAACTTCAAAGCCAAACGGCTTAACGTTATCCGCCCCCGTTTTCTTCAGCATCAGCGTATAGGAAAACGGATTCTCGATCTCCTCCGTGACAGTGCAGTCAAATGCGTTTTCCCCGTCTCCAGGATAAATATGGTGCATCCTGATCCCGACATAGCGTGTATCTTCCGGAATCTTTGGAACGGCAAGAATCATGCCGAAGTCTGTTGCAAGAAGATGCTTGTCATCCGTGATCTCTACCGGAGATACGTTTTTGCATCCGGTCAGGACCGCCGCATTCTTCGTCATGGGATCCCTGAAAACGTCCTCCCTGCTGCCGATCCTGTCCACACTGCCGTCTTTCAGGATCGCGACCCGGTCAGACAGCCTGAACACTTCATCGCGGTTATGGGAAACAAGGATCACTGTCTTTTGGAAAGACCGGATCACTTCGCGGATCTCCTCTTCCATCCGGAAGCGCAGATGCGAATCCAGCGCGGAAAACGGTTCGTCGAGGAGCAGGATATCCGGTTGTGAGAGCAGGATCCTTGCAAGTGCCGTCCTCTGCTGCTGCCCGCCGGAAAGCTGGGAAGGGTACAGCCCTGCAACTTCCGTCAGATGAAACCGTTCCAGGATCTTACGCACGTCTGTCTCCGCGTTCCGGTCCCTGAGACTCCCGAGACGGATATTCTTTTCGACTGTCATGTTCGGGAACAGGGCATAATTCTGGAAAAGCAGTCCCGTACGCCGCTTCTGCGCACTTACATTGATCTTCTTTTCCGAATCAAAGAGCACGCGGTCATTTAACACGATCCTTCCGCGGTCAGGTCTGTCAATGCCTGCAATGCACCGAAGCGTCATGCTTTTGCCGCATCCGGAGGCACCAAGCAGGGCAAGGACTTCATCCCCGCATTTAAGATCTGCTTTCAGGTGAAAATCACCTGCCCGCTTTTCGATATCAAGAATGAGCGACATTTCGTCCCTCCTTTTTTTCGAGCAGATTGATCACCAGTAACACCAGAAACGAAAGTGACAGATTGATAAGGACCCATTTGACCGCCAGCGCATCATCATTTGTCCTCCAGAGCTGGTAGACCGTCGTGGAGATCGTGGCTGTACGCCCCGGTGTATATCCTGCGATCATGCTTGTCGCCCCGTATTCCCCAAGGGCCCTTGCAAAAGACAGTACACATCCGGCTAAGATCCCCTGTCTGCAGGCCGGCATGCGTATACGCCAGAAAATATAGGTATTACTCAGTCCGATCGTGCGGCCGGCATGTGAAAGTGTTTCGTCAAAGGATTCAAACGCGCCGCGCGCCGTCCTGTACATCAGCGGAAAGATCACAACGCTTGTCGCAAAGATCGCAGACCACCAGGTCATCGTGATCTTCATGTCAAAGTGGGAAAGGACCCAGGCGCCGACAGGGCGCTTCGGTCCGAGCACGCGCAACAGAAGATAGCCGACAACCGTAGGCGGAAGCACCAGCGGAAGAGTCAGTATCACATCCAGAACACCTTTCAGAACACGCGGCGTCTTTGCGATATAATAGGCCGCAAGGATCCCGGTGAAAAAAACGATCACCGTACTGATCCCTGCGATCCTGATGGAGTTCCAAAGCGGGAAAAGATCCATAAAATGCCTCGAAGGATTTGCGATCAAAACAGCGGAGTAAACCCGACCTTTTCAAAGACTGCGGAAGCTTCCGGAGTCTTCAGATAGTCAAGAAATGCCTTTGCTGCTTCTTCCTGTTTTGTATTCTTTAATACCGCCGCGGGATAGATGACCTGGCCGCACATTTCGGCCGTGGCGGTATCCACCACCGTAAGACCTGCGGAAAAAGCATCCGTCGCGTAGATCACACCGGCATCAACAACGCCTTCACTGACCTGTGTTGTCACTTCTTTTACATTACTTCCGTACGTGAGTGTGCCGTTTGCTGCCAGTTCCTCTTCCGACAGTCCGTAGTAAGCAAGGATCTTCCGGGTATACTGCCCGACCGGTACATCTTCGTTTCCCATGGCAAGCAATACCGACCCGTCCTTTAGTCCCTGCGCAAGATCGTCAAAGGATTGCAGTCCTTTGGGATTTCCGTCGGGAACAGCCAGTGTCACCTTGTTTTCCAGAAGATTCACCCTGGTATCCGAAAGAATAAGGTCCTGTCCCTTTTCATTTCCGCCATCCGCATCAAGCGTTCCGTCAAGGGCGTTCATCTGCTTGGGTGCCGCCGAGATAAAAAGATCACAGTCCGCACCTTCTTCGATCTGTGTTTTTAACGTTCCCGAAGAGTCAAAATTAAACAGGATCGTCACATCCGGTGCAACGCTCTTATACTGTTCTGCGATCTCTGTCAGGGTTTCTGTCATGGAAGCTGCCGCAAACACGGTCAGTTCTACAGGACCTTTCGCGGCACCGGCGCAGCCCTGCAACAGAAACAGGGAAAGAATCAGCATGACCGCTGTCGTTCTCTTCATTATTTTCTTCATTGTTTTCATCTCCTTACCTGTAAATATATGAATTCTTTTATTTTTACATATTATAAAGTATAATGATTATTAAATCAAACGCGGAGATCCTATGTATACAAAAACCATCTATGTGATCATCGACGTTTTGGCCATCATCGATATCTTCCTGACGTTAAACGCGATCCGCCAGATCAGGGAAACGTACGGAAGATCTTTGAAAAACGCCATGATCCTCGCGATCATCGCGATCCTTGCCAACATCATGATCGCGCTTTCCTTCAACGAAATATCTGCGGAGATCGCCTACAGCATCTATTTTATTTCCATAGACTGGGTGATCTACTTTTTATGTGGTTTCTGCCTGAATTATACGGATCACCACGATGTCGTCAAAAAGATCGCGCTGCCCGCCGGTCTGCTCATGCTGGCAGACACGATCTCGATCTGTGCCAACCCGGTTTTCAGACATCAGTTTTACATCTATACAAACATCCGGCCGGGCAACATCGTTTTTTACCAGACCGGTTTCAACAGCGCTTATTATCTGCATCTTGCTCTCGATTATACTGCGATCCTTCTCGTTCTCGTTCTGATCATCGTCAGGATCTTTCGCAGCTACAGCATCTACCGCGTCAAATATGTGATCATTTTATCCATCCTGCTGTTCATCATCGCCTTAAACATTGCCTATATGACCATGTCACTGGTACTGGATGCTTCCGTTGTTTTCTATGCGGTTGCAGGAACACTGATCTATTTCAGTATCTGTATCTTCGTTCCGCGAAGGCTGATGAACGTCGCGATCCGCCGGGCGGCCGATGACATGAACGAAGGCCTGATCCTGTTTGATATCAGCAACAACTGCATCTATCTGAACACATTTGCCAGAGAGCATTTCGAACTGGATGAAGAAACCTGTGATTATTCTGTGGAACCCATTGCCACGGTGATCGATACACTTGCAAAGAACGGACAGACTTTCGGAGAGGCTGTCTACATCAAAGAAGGAGACGCAGACAATGCCGTTTCCAGACGGTATTATAAGATCCGCTATGATGAACTGGCGGACCGGAAGGGCGCGCGCATCGGCTCTTATTTTCTCGTGGAAGACTCCACGGAAGAAGTTCATTACCTGAATGAGATCAATGAGGCCAAAAACGAAGCGGACAATGCCAACAAGGCAAAGAGTTCCTTCCTGGCAAGCATGTCGCATGAGATCCGCACCCCTTTAAATTCCGTTCTGGGCATGAATGAAATGATCCTCCGGAATACGGACGATCCGCAATTACTCGAATATGCGGAGTCGATCCGCCAGTCCGGCGACACGCTCCTGTCCCTGATCAACGACATTCTTGATTTTTCCAAGATCGAAGCAAACAAGATGGATATCGTATCGTCCGAATACGATCCGCACAAACTGCTCCGTGACTGCTATCACTTCTTTTACCAGACAGCACAGGAGCACGAACTGTATCTGCGGGTAAAGTGTGATGAAAACATGCCAAAGAGACTGATCGGGGATGAAAATCATATCCGCCAGATACTTTCCAATATGATCAGCAATGCGGTCAAGTATACCAAAGAGGGCGGTGTGGAGATTGAAATGGGTGCAGACTCTGCTGACGGTACGGCCACCCTTTCCCTGACCGTACGCGATACCGGGATCGGGATCGCAAAAGAAGATGTGGAACATCTCTTTGATGCCTTCCGGCGCGTCAATGAGCAAATGACAGCGAATATTCAGGGGACAGGCCTCGGGCTTGCCATCACAAAAGAACTCGTAACACTTATGCAGGGAACGATCCGGGTGGAAAGCGAGCCGGGACAGGGCAGCCGTTTCTGCGTGGAATTGCCGCAGGGAATCGCAGATCCTGCTCCGATCGGGCCTTTCCATGTACAGTTGCCAAGTCCCACCGGACACAGATACAAAGAAAGTTTCCGGGCAGAGAATGCAAGGATCCTTGTTGTCGACGATGTGCCGATGAATTTAAAGCTCATTACGGCACTGTTGAAAAAAACAAAGATCAATATAGATACGGCAGACGGCGGGCAAAAGGCGATCGAACTGTGTATGCACACGCACTATGACGTGATCCTGCTTGACCACAGAATGCCCGATCCGGACGGTGTCGCGGTATTTAAGACGATCTCTAAAGAGGGAATGAATCAGGAAACACCGGTCATCATGCTGACTGCCAATGCGCTGACCGGTGCCAAAGAAGAATATATGGATCTGGGCTTTGCGGGATATCTCTCCAAGCCCGTACATGGCGCGGATCTGGAAGCCATGCTGTTAAAGCATCTGCCGGGTGATAAAGTGGTCACATCTGCTCAAGAATAAATTCCTTAACATTTTCAAGCGTGCTCGTCTTCCACTCACCTTTTTCTTCCTGCATCGCCAGGGGATAAAGGATCTGGAAATCCAGCACTTCTCCGGGTACACGGCCGCTGCGGAGCGGTTCGTAGAAATTCCGGTAGAAATCTTCCTCTGTTGCGTTTTCAAACTCCGCTGGTTTTAGGAAACGGAGTTGTCTTTTTGTATTCTCAAGAAACGCTTTCGTAGAAAGCGGGATCAGCTTCCGGTATTCCTCTTCGGAGACATCTGCAAAGATCTTAGGGACACCGGCAGGAACGATCCTGTCCGTTTCCCGGTCGATCAGGATCCCGTACGGTTCAAACGAAAACTGCTCTTTTGTCAGTTTCAGTTTCAGAAACAGGCCCGTTTCCGTGTGGAACTGGGAACGCTGATAATCCGTGTCAAATACAAAATTTCCGAGGGAATAAAAGATAGCCTTCCCGGGAAACGTTTCAAAGTTCATGGGAACGTGGGGATGATGACCCACGACGAGATCCGCGCCCATCTGCAGATAGGCAATGTAGCGGTCCCGCGTATAGGGAGACGGAAGTGACGTGAATTCTTCCCCGCCGTGTGCGACAACGATGCACCAGCGGTTTTTTTCCTTGATCTTGCGGATCGCGGTTTCGATCGCGTCCATATCACTCCAGCTAAAGCAGCCGGGAGTATCCGTACCCGCCCTTCTGCAGGCGCGCTGATAGCCGACGCCGATCATGCCGATCCCGCCTGCCTCAGGAAATATCACAGGCCGTCTGGCCTCTTCTTCGTTCATGCCTGCCCCGAGCGTTAACGCATTGCAGGCACGCGCTTCCGTAAGCGTGTCCCTGATCCCGTCCGCTCCCGCATCCATGATGTGGTTATTGCAGATATTCCAGACATCCGCGCCGATCTTTTTTAAGAAAGAAGCTGCAGCCGGATCCATGCTGTGCATAAGAGCTGCAACCGCATTCTCCTTTTGCACCTTTTTCATGTCGGAGAGCGGCCCTTCCACATTTACGATCAGATGATCGGCCGTATGCAGATAAGAAAGGACCTCTTCCGAAACCAGAAGCGGGTCCTCCCACTTGCGATCCATGTATTTGTCAAACCCGATATCGCCGGTAAAGATCAGTGTTGTTTCTTCCATACACTCCTCATGTCCTACAGTCCCGCGTATTCCCTGAATTTATCGCCGCGTTCCTCGAAATTCGTGAAAAAGCCGTACGAAGCAGATGCGGGTGAAAGTATGCAGGCCCTGCCCTGCGGTGTGACGGATCCTGCGAGTTTCACTGCAGCCTGCAGGTCTTTTGCATAATAGCAGTTTTCCTGTTCTCCGAGTTCGTCAAGGATGCGTCTGCCCGAATCGTACATGCAGATATAAGCGTATTCCTTATGTTCTTTCATAAACCTGACCAGTGTACCGTAGTCGATCCCGCGGTCCATGCCGCCGATCAGTACGCTGTAGGCATGCGGTACAGATTGTAGGGCATGCACGGTCGCGTCCGGGATCGTGGAGATCGAATCGTCATAATACAAAATGCCATCCTTCTCACCTATGAACTGCAGACGGTGCGGCAGGCCTTCAAAGTCATGCAGAATGTCCCTGACCGTGCCCGGATCGATATGAAACTGTTCCGTCGCGACACGGAATACAAATTCCGCGTTGTAGTTGTTGTGTCCGCCTAAGATCTTCAGATCGTATTTGCCGACCGGCTCATCGATCACGATCTTTTTGGCCTTTGTCTGGAACGGAGGCACCTGTGCACCGATATACAGCACATCTTTCCCTGTCTGGTGACGCGAGATATTCTGCTTGGCCGCGAAATAACGGTCAAACGTCTTATAGTAATCGAGATGTTCCTCATACAGATTCAGGAACACCGCAATGTGCGGGGAGAAAGCGGTATGTGCCAACTGATGGCAGGACATCTCAAAAACGACAACGGTATTCCCGTCCACTTCCTCAAAGTGGCTTAAGCAGGGCTCCCCGATGTTCCCTAAGAAGATCACTTTTTTATTCAGGCCCTCGCTCAGGACACTGTGCAGCATCGCGGCAGTCGTACTCTTGCCCTTCGTGCCCGTCACGCCGACCGTTCTCCCGGCAAACGCCTCTAAAAAGATCTCCGTCTGGGACGTATATTTCGGATCATCCCCGTCCATGGCGATCCCGGGGCTCTTGATGATATAGTCGTACCAGTCCTCATGGATGTCTTCGCGCTTTCCCTCAAAGATCTCAATGCTTTTCGGTCTGCAGCATCTCCTTAAGAACTGCTCGGTGGACTGTCCTTCGCGCCCGTAGCCCCAGATCAGTATAGCTTTGTTGTCGAATTTTCGGATTGCTTTCATTCCTGTGTTTCCGTTACTTTTTGATCAGTTTTACATTCCGGATGTGCACGGTCGCGGTCGAACCCTGTTTACCCATGTTGAATTCCACGCGTCCGTTATCATCCGTATTATCTTTCATATCCACGTCAAACGTGAAGGTCTGCCATTCCGTCGTGAGATCCACGGGTGTATCCGGGAAATAGCGGATCCAGTCCACATCCGGCGCAGTGATGGCAGGCTTGATGGTACGCGGCTCATCCGCCTTTGCCTCAAAGGAAAATTCATAGGAGCATCCCTGTT
This sequence comes from Lachnospiraceae bacterium, assembly GCA_017620255.1. Taxonomy (GTDB): domain Bacteria; phylum Bacillota; class Clostridia; order Lachnospirales; family Lachnospiraceae; genus UBA2868. The sequence continues at coordinate 17,536 of JAFZQU010000037.1, read as the reverse complement.
CCATGGGCATCTTCGGCTGTACGAGCTGCACGGAGTACTCTTCCGTACCCTCTTTTTCGGATGTGATGATGATCTCATGATCCCCGATCTCAGCCGACCCCTCGCCGCCGTTGAAAAGCAGGAATTTCCAGTTTTCATCGTCCGTCAGGTCTTCCTTGTCTGCAAAATCACTGTTGTATACAAAGTTCCCGTTCTCATCCGGTTCTCTTAAGTCAAGCTGTTTCACGGGTTTCTCCACGTTCTCGTCATAGGAATCCTTCTGGAACATACGGACATAATCCACATACATGCAGGCCCGGTCATCAAAGACGGTGGTCTCGTCCGGATCGCCCGGCCAGTCGCCGCCGACCGCCACGTTTAAGATCACATGGAACGGCTGGTTGAAGGGTGCCGGATACGGCTTCTCGTCTTCACCGTTCACCGCGCTGAACCAGTCATTCTCGGCATGATACTGTTCACCGTCGCAGTACCAGCGGATCTCGCCCGGTTCCCATTCGATCGCAAAGACATGGTATTCTTCGGCAAAATCACCGTCCGTCAGGGCATATGTTCCCTGGCTCTGCTTGTGCGGCTCACCGTAATGCAGCGTGCCGTAATTCACCTTGGTGCTGTCCCCGAGGACTTCCATGATGTCGATCTCGCCGCACTTCGGCCACTGTCCGTAGAACGATTCATCCTGCGGCATCATCCAGAACGCCGGCAGGAAACCCTTCCCTTTTGGCACCTTGATCTTTGCTTCAATGCGCCCGTACTTTATATCATGCTTGTTCTGCGTATTCACACGGCCGGATCTGTAAATGACTTTTCCGTCCTCTTCTTCCTTCACGGGACGGATCACCAGCTCGCCGTCCTTTACGTACGCATAATCCGTGCTCGGGACATATTCCTGCAGCTCATGATTCACCCAGCCCTTTTCATGCGTCTCATAATTCCAGTCATCTTCACTTAAACTGTCCCCGTCAAACTCATCCGCAAAGACCAGCTGATAGCCTTCCGGGATCTCTATATCGACCGGTTCCTGCGTTTCCTGCGCTTCTTCATCAGAAGGTGTTTCCTCTACGGTCTCGTTTTCCGCATCCGCAGGTGCATCCGCAGCTTTTCCTGTATCCACAGATGCGCTGCAGGCCGTCAATGTCATGGCAAGAAGCATAATTCCTGCCCATAAACCCTTGTTTCGCATTTACACATGCCTCCTATGATATTATATCTTACTACATATTAACGATTATGAAAAGCCACCGGGGCCGTAAATCCGGTTGAGCACTTTCTTTTTATCCCTGCTCCATTCCGGTGCGATCAGAAGTTTCTTGTCCCCGTCGCCGGTCATCCGGTGGATCACGATGGATGGCGGCAAAACATCGAGTGCCTTTTTTAACAGGTCCAGATATGCTTCCAGGGACAGACACTGAAACTTTCCTGCCAGATATTCGTCCGCCAGATCGGTGCCCCGGAGGACATGCAGAAGCTGCAGTTTGATCCCTTCCACACCGCTCTCGCCGACGTAGCGGACCGTATCAAGCATCTCTTCTTCCGTTTCACCGGGAAGTCCGAGGATCACATGCACGATCGTTTCCAGTCCGCGTGCCTTCAGATCCGTGACCGCTTTGTCATAAACAGGGAGCGGATAGCCTCTGCGGATATAGGCTGCACTCTTTTCATGGATCGTCTGCAGTCCCAGTTCCACCCATACCGGTTTTTGTTCGTTGAGTTCACTAAGCAGGGAAAGCACATCCTCACCAAGGCAGTCGGGCCTGGTCGCAACGGACAGGATCTCCACTTCCGGATGGGCGATCGCCTCTGTAAAAACCTTTCTGAGCGTTTCAACGGGTGCATAGGTATTTGTATATGCCTGAAAATAGGCGATGAGGCCGATGGGGCCATTTGGCAGTTTGGAAGCGATGCGCCGCTTCCCCCGCTCGATCTGTTCCGTAACGGATAACGAAGGATCTTCTGCAAAATCACCCGACCCGCTTCCCGAACAGAAGATACAGCCGCGACCGGACAGCGTTCCGTCCCGGTTCGGGCAGGTAAAGCCTGCATTGATCGAAACTTTGTATAATTTCTTTCAGTATTTTTCCCGCAGATAGGTATTCAGTGTCCGCTGTTTCATCAATATACCCGCTTCTTTAGGCTTTCTGTTTTTTCAGGATCATAAGGAGGATCAGCAGGGCCGGTATGTCGGTCAGCAGATCGGCAGCGGGCTGTGCCAACAGGACGCCCGTAAATCCGAGCAGACCCGGCAGGATCATGATCGCGGCAAAGAACAGAACACCCTGGCGGCAGAGCGAAAGGATGAAGGAGCCCGTTGCATTTCCCACGGCCTGACAGACACAGGTGGTCACAAGCGCAAAGCCAAGCAGGAGCGAACTGATCTGCATGAACCGGATCATACTGATCCCTGCGGCTACAACCGCCGGATCATCTAAGAAAAGGCCCATTAAAAACGGTGCCGCAAAATACAGGATCACGGCAAAACAGGCACCGAGACAAGCTTCGAACAGATAGGCAAAACGCAGGATCGCGCGAAACCGTTTCACATCCCGGCTGCCGAAAGCGTATCCGATCAGCGGCTGCCCGCCAAAAGCAAAACCGATGAGCGTCATCATGGACACCATATTGATCTTCATGGCGATCCCCATGGCAGCGATTCGGTCATTTCCAAACGATTCGAGTACACGGTTGGTGAGCATCATACTGAAACTGAACGTGATATTTGTTACGGAAGCGGGAAGACCGATCCGGAGCACCTCCATAGCGTGCTCCTTGCTGACTCTGATCTTCGCAGGATCGACTGTCAGGATCCTGCATTTCTTCCGGATGATCAGCACATAGAGCGTACAGGATAAAACGTTGCTCAGCGTTGTCGCAAGTGCCGCGCCTGCAGCTCCCATATGCAGCCCGAAGATGAACAGGGGATCCAGCGCGATATTGGCGACAGATCCTGCGATCGCTCCCCACATGCCGAGATTTGCCAACCCTTCCGTCCGAAGTTCGTTGTTGGGGATCAGGTAGAAAATAATGAAAGGCGTACCGACTGCGATCCAGGAAAAATACGCAGAGGCATGCGCAAAAGAGGCGTCATTGGCGCCAAGCAGATGCAGGATGGGGGTACGGAACAAAAGCAGAAGCGCCATGAACAGCAGACCTGTTCCGAATGAGGCATACATCGTAAATGCAGATACGCTGCCGGCTTCCTCGTCCTTCTTCTGTCCGAGAAGACGGGAGATGAGAGAACTTCCGCCAAGTCCCCAGATATCACCCAACGCAACGGACAGGACAAAGACAGGCGCGCATACGGACACCCCGGCCACCAGATCGGTATTGCCGGTCATGGAAATAAACCAGGTGTCCACCATATTGTAGACCACGCCGATCAGCATGGCCAATACGACCGGTACCGACACTTTCAGATAAGCGCGCGGTACCGGCATGTTTTCAAATAATTCGCGTTGCAAGATAAGGGATTCCTATTCGAATTCGATCGTCGCCGTCGGTTTCGGGCTCAGGTCATAAGCCACCCGGTTGACGTGCGGTACTTCCGTGATGATCCGCTGTACGATATGATGCAGGAGCGGATACGGGATCTCCTCGATCGTCGCTGCGGTTGCATCTACCGAGTTGACCGCACGGATGATGACCATCCAGTCATCGAGACGCTTGCCGTCACGGATACCTGTGGAGGTAAAGGGCGGAACGACCGTGAAATACTGCCATACCTTCCCTTCCAGTCCGTTTTTGGCAAACTCTTCGCGCAGGATCGCGTCGGATTCCCGTACGGCTTCCAGACGTTCTCTTGTGATCGCACCGACACAGCGTACGCCGAGTCCCGGGCCTGGGAACGGCTGTCTGTATACCATGTCATCGGGCAGCCCCAGTGCTTTGCCGACTACCCTGACTTCATCTTTATAAAGAAACTTCACGGGCTCTACCAGTTCAAACTGCATCTCTTCCGGCAGTCCGCCCACGTTATGATGTGCCTTGACGCCATCCGATTCGAGGATGTCCGGGTAGATCGTTCCCTGTGCCAGAAAAGCGATCCCCGAAAGTTTTGCGGCCTCTTCGGCAAACACGTTGATGAATTCCGCGCCGATGATCTTGCGTTTCTGTTCCGGATCGGCAACACCTGCCAGCTTGTCCAGAAAACGGTCCGTGGCATCCACATAGATCAGGTTCGCATCCATCTGATTCCTGAATACTTCGATGACCTGCTCCGGTTCGCCTTTTCTGAGCAGCCCGTGGTTCACATGTACACATACCAGGTTTTTGCCGATCGCCCTGATCAGCAGTGCCGCAACCACCGAAGAATCCACGCCGCCTGAGAGCGCCAAGAGCACTTTCTGATCTCCGATCTGCTCCCTTAATGCCTTCAGCTGTTCTTCGATAAAAGCATTTGCCAATGTTTCGTTTGTGATCCGTTCCATGGAATCCGGTCTTTTGTTGTCTGACATATCGCACCCTCTCTTTGCAAGATCTTTTCTTCTATTGTTGTATCTTGGACCGACTTTGTCAATGATTTTATACGAACCGTCTGACCGTGATAATGGTCCTGTAATAGGCGCTGCTGTATTTGATCCCGGTCGCCGAAGTGGATGCATGCACGATCATGCCGTTGCCGACATAGATCCCGACATGTCCGCCATAATAGAGGATATCGCCCGGCTGCATATCCGATACACTGACTTCCCGTCCGGCAGTGGACTGCGCGTAGGAACTGCGCGGCAGCGAGATACCGAAGTGGGAATAAACAGCGCCGGTAAAGCCGGAGCAGTCACAGCCGTTTGTTAAGGATGTACCGCCTGCCACATAGGGATTGCCCACAAACTGACAGGCATAATCCGCAATCTCTCTTCCCTTTGCACTGCCGCCGGAAGAAGACGGGGCAGGTGTCTCTTCCTTCTTTTCTTCCTGCGACGATCCGGAATTGTCTTCCACGGTGATCTCGCCGCCATCACCTGCGTCTTTCTGCTTGCGCTCCTCTTCCAGTTTCTTACGCATCGCTTCTTCTTCCGCTTTGCGTTTCGCCTCGGCTTCGGCTTTCTTTCTGGCCGCTTCCTCCGCTTCCAGCTGCTTGATCTTCGCAGTCTGTTCCTTGATCTCGTTCTGATATTCCTTCGCCTTGTTTTTTGCGGCACTCAGCTGCGCATCGAAATCCTCTACGGTTTGCCTCTTTTCATCCAGCAGACGCTGCAGTTCGGCTGACTGGTCTTCCAGATCGGCTTCCACTTCCTCGATCTCTGCCTTCTCTTCTTCCAGCGTCTGCTTAGCCTCCATGACTTCCTGCTTGGTATACTGGTACTCTAACAGCAGTTTTCTGTCATAGTCGTAGAGTTTTTCCGTGTAATCAACCTTGTTCAGAAGATCCGCCATGCTCTGGGACTGCAGGAACAGCTGCGCATATGTCGGATCACCTTTTTCATACATGAACTTGATCCTGCGCTTCATCGCCTCATGCTGGGCCTGTTCCTTGGCAAGCGCCGCTTCGTAATCCGCCTCCGCCTGCGCGATGGCAACTTCTTTATCGGCGATATCTCCCTTTAGGATATCTACCGTCATCAGCAACACGACAAGCTGGCCGTCGATCTCTTCGATCTCGGCCTCGGTCTCTTCGATGCCCTCTTCCAGGTCATCGATATCTGCCTGTACATTGGACAGTTTTGCTTCGGTTTCTTTCTTTTGCTGTTTGGCATCCGAAATGGCAGTTGCCCATACCTGCATCGCAGGGGACAGTCCTACAAGGAATGCCGCCAGAAAACAGACAACCCGCTTATTCATCTTATACTCCCTTTATCATACAAAAAGCAGATCCACCCCTCTGTAGATCTGCTTTTATTATAAGCAATGATGTTATGTAATTCAATGATTTTTTCGAATTTTGACTATAATTCGCAGTTGTTGACCGTTCTCGGGAACGGGATCACGTCACGGATATTGGACATACCGGTCAGATACATGACGCAGCGCTCAAAGCCGAGTCCGAAGCCCGCATGTCTTGCCGTTCCGTACTTGCGAAGGTCGAGGTAAAAAGCATAATCCTCTTCTTTTAACCCCAGCTCCTTCATGCGTGCAAGCAGCGTGTCGTAGTCATCCTCTCTCTGCGAGCCGCCGATGATCTCGCCGATCCCCGGTACCAGGCAGTCCATGGCAGCGACCGTCTTGCCGTCCTCGTTCAGCTTCATATAGAATGCCTTGATCTCCTTCGGATAATCCGTTACGAATACGGGACGCTTGAAGACCTGCTCTGTCAGATAACGCTCGTGCTCTGTCTGCAGGTCGCAACCCCAGAATACCTTATAGTCAAACTGATCGTTGTGTTTCATCAGGATATCGACGGCTTCCGTATAGGTGACATGCCCGAAATCGGAGTTGGCCACATGTTCAAGCCGCTCCAAAAGTCCCTTGTCAACGAAGTTGTTAAAGAACTGCATCTCTTCCGGCGCATTTTCCAGCACATAGCGGATGATATATTTGATCATGCTCTCTGCGATGATCATATCATCCTTCAGATCCGCAAAGGCCATTTCCGGCTCGATCATCCAGAACTCTGCCGCGTGTCTGGTCGTGTTGGAATTCTCCGCGCGGAACGTAGGTCCGAAGGTATAGATGTTCTTGAACGCCATGGCAAAGGTCTCGCCGTTCAGCTGGCCGCTGACCGTCAGATTGGTTTCTTTTCCGAAGAAATCCTGTGAAAAATCAACCGATCCGTCCGCAAGACGCGGCAGGTCGTTCAGATCCAGCGTACTCACGCGGAACATCTCGCCGGCACCCTCACAGTCGCTTCCCGTGATCAGCGGCGTATGTACATAGACAAAGCCCCTCTCCTGGAAGAACTGATGGATCGCATAAGCGATCAGCGAACGTACACGAAAGACCGCCTGAAACGTATTGGTCCTGGGGCGCAGGTGCGCGATGGTACGCAGGTACTCCATGGAATGTCTCTTTTTCTGCAGCGGGTAATCCGGTGTGGATGCACCTTCGATGATCACTTCATCCGCCTGGATCTCGAAAGGCTGCTTGGCTTCCGGCGTTGCGACCAGTGTTCCGGTCACGATCAGGGCCGTACCCACGTTGCACTTGGAGATCTCGGCAAAATTGTCCAGTTTATCCGCATACACGATCTGCAGCGGCTCAAAGAACGTGCCGTCCGCAAGGACGATAAATCCGAATGTTTTGGAGTCACGCAGACTTCTGACCCATCCGCCGATCGTCACTTTTTTGTCAAGATACTTTTCTTTTTCCCTGTAAAGGTCTTTGATCGATGTCAGTTCCATGTTTCTTTCCGCCTTCTTTTTATAATGAATATGTTTATTCCGGTTTACTGATCACGGCATTGTCTGCCAGGAAATCCTGTACCTTTTCAAGCAGCAGGTCATCTAGGATATCTTCTTTGGAGACCGTCTCAAACAGGTCTTTTTCCTTCTCATAGCCGTATTCCGCCATGGTGGACGCGATCTTTTCTTTCAGTTCCTCATCGCTGACCGTGATGTTTTCCGTCTCTGCGATCGCGCCGATGACCAGACTCTGCTTTGCGATCTGGGTGGTCGACTTGTCGATGGTCTCGAGAAACGTCGCCTCATCCATGTTGAGATAGGAATGCAGGTAATCCTCGTAGGTCTTGCCGTATGCTTCCGCGTTTGATTTTGCCGTACGGATCATGGCCTGCTTCTTCTCTTCCAGATATTTCTCCGGGATGTCCTGTTTCAGCGTTGCATTCTCAACCGCCTGGTTGACCAGCTGCGTATGCATCGCGGAGTCCGCATAACTGGTCAGGGAAGCGGTCGCCTGCGTCTTGAAATAGTCGCGGATCTCATCCACGCTCTTAAACTGTCCGCCGGTCTTCTCGCTTAAGAATTCCTCCGTCAGTTCCGGCAGGACTTTTTTACTGATCTCATTGACGGTCACCGTAAAGACGGCCGGCTTTCCGGCCAGGGCCGGGTTATTGGTGTACTCATCCGGAAACGTAACGGGTACATCCACGGTTTCCCCTTTCTTTGCACCGATCAGTCCTTCCTCAAAACCGGGGATGAACGTTCCCGATCCGATCTCCAGATCGAAACCGACCGCGCTGCCGCCTTCAAACGCCTCGCCGTCGATCATGCCGACATAATCGATGTTTGCGACATCGCCGTCCTGCACATCGTCACGGTCTGTGACAGGCTCCTTTGTCGCATAAGCACTGAGCATCCGTTCAACCTGCTTATCCAGGTCTTCTTCGGAGATCTCCGTAGACATCCTGGTCACGTTCAGGCCCTTGTAATCGCCAAGTTCCACATAGTCGAGCGGTTCGATCTTCATGCGGGAACTGCCGCAGCCACACAGTACCAGAACGGGAAGGATGCATAAAATGATCCGTTTTTTTGCTTGCATGTTACTCTCCTCATCAATCATAAACAATGAACATACTAACACAGGACCTGCGCAAATTCAAGAAGAGGAGGCAGCGCCCCCTGCAGGATTCCAATCTTGCACAGAACCTGCTTACTATGTTAGAATGATTACCGAAAAACGCATTGATGCGCAGTCCGGAGGTTACACATGTCGAAAGTATCCATTATCTTATTGATCATACTGGCTATCCTGGTCATCGTGCTCGTGGTCCTGTATTTCCTCGGCAAGAGGATGCAGAAGAAGCAGGATGAACAGCAGTCCCAGATCGAAGCCGCCAAACAGACGGTCAGTATGCTGATCATCGATAAAAAGCGGATGAAGATCAAGGATTCCGGCCTGCCGGCCATGGTCCTCGAGCAGACACCCAAATATCTGCGCTGGTCCAAGGTTCCCATTGTAAAAGCCAAGGTCGGCCCGCAGGTATTGTCCTTAATGTGCGATGACAAGATCTTTGATGACATTCCGGTCAAAAAAGAAGTCAAAGCAACCGTCAGCGGCATCTACATCACAGGTGTGAAGGGCCTGCACGGCAAGAGCATCGCGGCTGAGCCCAAAAAGAAGAGCCGCTTCAAAATGGCCATTGAACGCGCACAGGAAAAACTGGGCGCCAAGCCGATCAAATGATCATTCGTATGACAGCATGGCGTCCATGTTGTCATGCAGCCTGTTGATATACTGAAGCATTTCCTCTTTCGTTTCCGGATTCCGCAGGGAGAATTCCAGATTGGCCTGCAGGAATCCGCATTTCGTTCCGACATCGTAACGGTGCCCCTTGAACGCATATGCATACATGGCTTCATCGGCTGCCAGACGTTTTAAGGCGTCTGTCAGCTGGATCTCGCCGCCCGTTCCGGCATCCTGTGTCTCCAGATAAGAGAAAACAGAAGGCGTGATGATGTATCTGCCGAGGATCGCTATGTTGCTCGGCGCGTCTTCGACCCGTGGTTTCTCAACCAGATCATGCACTTTGTACACGTTGTTTTCGATATTCTTGCAGTCCACGATCCCGTATTTGTTCACAACCTCATGTGCCACTTCCTGCACGCCGAGGATCGTTGTCTTGTATTCGCCAAACACTTCCAGCATCTGCATCAGACAGGGTTTCTTCGATACGACCACGTCATCGCCAAGCAGCACGGCAAACGGCTCATTGCCGACAAAATGCTTCGCGGTCAAGATCGCATGTCCGAGGCCTCTCGGTTCTTTCTGACGGATATAATGGATATTGGCCATTTCGGAAATGTCACGGACCATCTCGAGCAGTTCCTGTTTATTCCCTCTCTCGAGTTCCAGTTCGAGCTCGATGGATTTGTCAAAATGATCCTCAATGGAACGTTTATTGCGTCCCGTTACAATAATGATATCCTCGATCCCGGAGGCAACCGCCTCTTCGATGATATACTGGATCGTAGGCTTATCCACGATCGGCAGCATCTCCTTTGGCTGTGCTTTGGTTGCCGGCAGAAATCTGGTCCCGAGGCCTGCTGCCGGAATGATGGCTTTTCTGACTTTCATCGTGTATCCTCCCGCTGTTTATTCGATTATTTGCTGGTCCAGTGAGAACGCATTTTCGTTCTTGGCCGTGACATCCATACGGATCTCACAGTTTGCCAGATGTTTGTAATTGACATCCAGCGCGTACCCGATCCGGATCTTTATCAGTTCTTCCGTTTCCGTTACTTCAAAATCATGCGCGTCTACGCCGATCGTAATACTGCCGAAAGGCGTGATATAGTTGGTGATGTTCCGCTTGTTCTCTTCAAAGAGCATGTTCACGTTCGTAACGCCCGACTTGGTCAGCTGCAATGCCTTGTCATCGAACTTCACAATATTCTTCGTAACGCCTTCCATGCCTTCCGTGATCTCCTCATAGAGCAGATAATGCTTGTCTTTCCTTTTGTAATAACTGCCTCCCGTGATCACTTCCACTTTGTCTCCGTCCACATCCGGTCCGAACTGGATCCCGGATATGGAGATCAATACATCCTTCGTCATGATCAGACCTCATTCAGCTGGCTGATGATCGCCTTTTCCTGATTCTTTACATGTTTGTAGATCTCTTCCTTGGCACGCCCCGCATCCCTGTTAACGATGCAGTTTAAGATCTTCTCATGTTCCCGGATGAGATTTCCGTGATTTTCCGTATCTTTTATGTATTCCAGCCGGTATCTGTATACGCGTTCCGCCAGATTGTTTACCATCTGCATGAGACGTTTGTTCTTGGTAGCGGAGATGATCCTGTCATGGAAATTGACGTCAGCCTGCGCGACCGCCGTCGGGTCGCCCGTCTGCACGGCCCTCTTGAACGCTTCCGCCGCTTCTTTGAGCTCCTTGATCTCATCCTCCGTGATCCGCTCACAGGCAAGCTGGACCGCCAGCATGTCGAGCGAACCTCTCACTTCCAGCACATCGGAAATGTCCTGCCCGGAGATCCTCGATACCTCGGCCCCTTTTCGCGGGATCATGGTCACAAGCCCCTCCAGTTCCAGCATCCGGATCGCTTCCCTGATCGGTGTCCGGCTGACACCGAGATCGTGTGCCAGATGCAATTCCATCAACCGCTCTCCCGGCTTCAGTTCTCCGGTTAAGATCGCCTGTCTGAGTGTGTTGAATACCACATCCCGAAGCGGCAGATATTCATCCAGTCTCATCTGCAGTTTATATTCAGGCATTTTGCTCCTCCTGTTTCCATGCATTTCCCGGCCGGTAAAACCCTGTCAGATAGATCTGCTTTGCCAGATGCATGCCTTTCAGTTTATCATACGCGGCAAGGGCCGCCTTTTCCTCTTCATACAGGCCGAACACCGTCGGTCCGCTGCCGCTCATCGCTGCCCCGAGCGCACCGTTCTCAAGCATAATGCTTTCGATCTGACCGATCAGCGGATATTCCGTCTTCGTTATATTTTCAAGCACGTTACCGAGTTTTCCCGCCATGCCGGCAAGGTCTTCCTGTTTGATCGCGTGAAGCATCCCGTCAATATCCGGGTGATCCGTAACCGGCTGCTTGTCCAGCTGTTCATAGACATAGCCGGTGGAAACATTGACACCGGGCTTAGCGATCAGCACATGACATTGCGGTGCGCTCTTAAGCGGCGTCAGGATCTCTCCGATCCCCTCCGCAAGGACGGTTCCGCGCATGATACAGAACGGGATATCCGCACCGATGGTAACGCCTCTTTTCATCAGTTCTTCCATACCAAGCCCCAGCCTGAACATCCGGTTCAGCCCGTACAGGATCGCCGCGGCATCGGAACTGCCGCCTGCCATACCCGCTGCAACGGGCAGGAATTTCTTCAGGTCGATATGCAAACCTTCCGTGATCCCGAACTCATCGGTCAGCAGTTTGGCGGCCTTGTATACCAGATTGTTCTCGTCCGTTGGCAGATACGGCCTGTTTGTGGTCACACGTATCCCGCTCTCGTGCGTTTTCGTTACCGTCAGCCGGTCATAGACCTGTACGCTCTGCATGATCATGCGTACATCGTGATATCCGTTTTCGCGCCTGCCGGTCACATCCAGGGCAAGATTGATCTTTCCCAGTGCTTTTAAACTGATCTTGTCCATATTCTCATCCGATAAATTGTATTTTTTTTGTATTTTGTATACTTTGCACATCTATTATATCTTTTTTTGTTTTTTGCCGCAAGTGGGGTTAATTATCTTCCCCCTTTATCCGATATATGATTTGAAGTATCTGAAGATACTTTTCATACAACCATTCATCAAACCATTACCAAGGAGGGTAAAGCATGAACGTAAACGGAGTTTCGGGTTATTCGCAATTAGATGCGTACAACACGTACAAAAATCCCCCCAAGACAACGGAAGAGCCGGTAAAGGCAGAAGAAGTCGGCGCGGTTTATGAGAAATCCGATGCGGCGGCAAAATATACCCCCAATGTTTCCATGGTGGAAATGTTGAAGGCTGACGCAGCTGCACAGGAAGAAAGTTTCCGCAGCATGGTGCAGAAGACCATTATGGGACAGGGCAATGCCCTCGCTGCATCCGATGACTTCTGGCGTTTCCTGGCAAGCGGTCATTTCACCGTAACGCAGGCAGCCAAGGAAGAGGCGCAGAAAGCGATCTCTGAAGACGGCTACTGGGGCGTGAACAAGACCAGTGACAGGATCATCGAAATGGCCAAGGCTCTTACAGGCGGCGATCCGGATAAGATCGAAGAAATGCGCAGTGCATTTGAAAAGGGATTCAAGGAAGCGACCAAAACATGGGGACGCGACCTCCCGGAGATCTCTTCCCAGACTTATGACGCCGTTATGCAGAAGTTTGATAATTGGGCTGAAGAATCCGCAGTGATCTGATGATTTGTGATGATTGTGGATAAGTAAGAGAGACGGGATGCCATAGGCATCCCGTCTCTCTGTCTGTTCTGTACACTTATTATGAAATGCTGGAACTGTTTAAATAACGTTCCTGTTCCGGTGTCAGTACATCGATATGTTTTCCCAAGAAATTCAGTTTCCGTACCGCCACATCGTTATCAACCTCGCGCGGCACGTCAACGATCATCTTATCGATCTGTCCTTCATGTTCCACAAGATACTTTGCGGACAATGCCTGGATCGCAAACGACATATCCATGATCTCAGCGGGATGCCCGTCGCCTGCTGCCAGATTGACCAGTCTGCCTTCCGCGATCACAAAGATCCACTGACCCGTAGGCAGTTTGTATCCCTGGATGTTTTTGCGCATCTCTTTGGTCTCGACCGCGATCTTACGAAGACCCGCCATGTCGATCTCACAGTCGAAATGTCCGGCATTGCACAGGATCGCGCCTTCCTTCATGACCGCAAAATCCTCCGCGTCAATGACTTTGTCGCATCCCGTTACGGTTACAAAGAAATCACCCAGTTTTGCCGCTTCCACCATCGGCATCACATCAAATCCGTCCATCACGGCCTCGATCGCTTTTACGGGATCGATCTCCGTCACGATGACTCTTGCGCCAAGTCCTTTCGCGCGCATCGCAACACCCTTACCGCACCAGCCGTAGCCTGCTACAACAACGATCTTGCCTGCCACGATCAGGTTCGTGGTACGGTTGATCCCGTCCCATACGGACTGGCCCGTACCGTAGCGGTTATCAAAGAAATGTTTGCAGTCCGCGTTGTTGACAAGCACCATCGGGAATTTCAGCTGTCCCTCACGGTCCATGGCAAGCAGCCTTAAGATGCCTGTCGTTGTCTCTTCACACCCGCCGATCACGCCGGGGATGAGATGCGGCAGTTCCGTGTGCAGCATGTGTACCAGATCGCCGCCGTCATCGATGATGATGTTGGGGCCGATCTCCAGGACGGCTCTGATGTGCCGGTTATACTCTTCCGGTGTACTGCCGTACCATGCGTGGACTTCCAGTCCGTCCGCCACAAGCGCAGCGGCCACGTCATCCTGCGTGGAAAGCGGATTGGAGCCGGTCACGTACATCTCGGCACCGCCTGCCGCAAGTACCTTGCACAGATAGGCCGTCTTTGCTTCCAGATGCACGGAAAGTGCGATCTTTTTCCCCGCAAAGGGTTTTGTTTTCGTGAACTCCTCTTCCAGCGTCCGGAGCAGATCGCAGTTTCTCTTAACCCACTCGATCTTCTGTTCACCGGCTGCCGCAAGGTTTAAATCTCTGATCTCACTGCTCATATATATCCTCCTGCATATAAGTCTTCAACCACAGTTTTCATCATACCATATTCCGGGATGGCGCTCAAGCGACCTGTCATTGCTTTTTTGAGGGCTGTCTTTTATAATTTTCACATGAATATTTATTTGCACGGCGCCAGGATCATGGACCCCTCATCCGGTCTTGACGCGGTATCGGATATTTTCATATCGGATGGAAAGATCACACGTATCGGCCCTTTAGGTCCCATGACAATGCCTGAGGACACCTGCAGGATCGAGGCTGACGGACTGATCGCCGCGCCCGGTCTTGTTGACATCCATGTACACTTCCGGGAACCGGGCTTTACCTATAAAGAAGACATCGAAACGGGTTCGCTTGCCGCTGTTGCGGGCGGCTTTACGACCGTCGTCATGATGGCCAATACAAAACCGTGTGTAGACAGTGTGGAAACGCTGCAGATGCTGAAAGCGCGCATTGAGAGCGTCAACCGGCAGATCCCGCTCCATATCCTGCCGTCTGCCACGGTCACAAAGGGACTGCTTGGCAGGGAACTGACGGATTTTGTATCTCTTTCGGATGCGGGAGCTGTAGGGTTTACCGATGACGGGATCCCCATCCTTGACGAAACGCTCCTTCAGAATGCCTTTTCCCTGGCGGAGAAGGTGGGCCGTCCTGTCAGCCTGCATGAAGAAGATCCGCGGCTGATCACGGAAAACGGGATCAACGCCGGGGCCGTATCTTCCGCCCTGCATCTGACCGGCTCTCCCAGAGAAGCTGAGATCTCCATGATCAGACGGGATATAGAGATCGCAAACCGTACAGGCGCTATCGTAAACATCCAGCACATCAGCACAAAGGAAGGTGTGGATCTGATCAGGGCGGCAAGGGCAGTCAATCCGCGGATCCATGCGGAAGCAACGCCGCATCATTTTTCCCTGAATGAAAACGCTGTTTTGAAATACGGAACCAATGCCAAGATGAATCCGCCCCTTCGTACGGAAGAAGACCGCCTTGCGATCATAGAAGGACTGGCCGACGGGACCATCGAGACCATCGCAACTGACCATGCGCCGCATGCGGCAGAGGAAAAATCACGGGATTTCACGGCTGCCCCCAGCGGGATCACCGGTCTCGAGACCGCACTGCCCCTTGGCATTACCCATCTGGTATTGCCGGGATATCTTACCATGATGCAGCTTTTAAAGGCGATGACCGCCTCCCCGGCATCCCTCTACAACCTGCCCTGCGGCATCCGCGAAGGAGCCCCTGCCGATCTCGTGCTCTTTGATCCGGAAGCGGTGCAGAGAGTCGACCGGTTCTATTCCAGATCATGCAACACGCCCTTTGCCGGAGCGGAACTGACCGGCGTGGTTCAGTTTACCATCGCAGACGGTAAGATCTCATACAGAAACCAGGAGGAAACAGTATCATGGAAAAACAGACCGCAACGGTCTTAAGACAGGAATGCATAGCTGACGGGATCTACAGCATGTGGATCAAAACCCCTCTCGCAAACGAAGCCTGTCCCGGCCAGTTCATCTCCGTATATACAAACAATGCGGCAAGACTGTTACCGCGTCCGATCAGTATCTGCGAGACGAAACAGGACTGCCTGCGGATCGTATACCGTATCGCCGGAAAAGGCACCGAAGAATTTTCCCGCTATCATGCAAACGACCCGGTCTCCATCTTAGGACCGCTTGGAAACGGCTTCCCCTTAAGCGGTGAGGATGCCGTCCTGATCGCCGGCGGGATCGGCATACCGCCGATGCTCGCACTTGCAAAGGCACTTACCGGAAAAAAAGAGATCGTGCTGGGTTACCGGAGCACGCCTTTCCTGCAGGATGAACTCAGTGCTTTCGGTGACGTGATCCTTGCAACGGAAGACGGGTGTACAGGGACCCGCGGCACCGTGATGGACGCCATTGCAGCGCATCCTCTTTCCGGGAAAGTCATCTATGCCTGCGGTCCCATTCCGATGCTGCGTGCCGTCAAAGAATACGCGGCTGCACAAAATATCCCCGCCTGGCTGTCACTCGAAGAACGGATGGCCTGCGGCGTGGGCGCCTGCCTCGGCTGTGTGTGTGAATCAACGGAGACCGATGCACACTCTCTCGTAAACAACAAGCGGATCTGCAAGGACGGCCCCGTCTTTGCCGCCTCGGAGGTGATACTATGAACACACAGGTAAGCATCGCGGGAGTTACCTTTCAAAACCCGGTCATGACCGCATCCGGCACCTTCGGATCCGGTATGGAGTATAACGCCTTCGTCGATCTCAACCGGCTGGGCGCCGTAGTCACAAAAGGCGTCGCGAGCGTTCCCTGGGCAGGGAATAAAACGCCGCGGGTAGCTGAGACCTACGGCGGGATGCTGAACGCGATCGGCCTGCAAAATCCCGGGATCGATCTCTTCATCGAACGGGATCTTGCCTTTCTGAAACAGTACAGGACACGCGTCATCGTCAATGTATGCGGTCGTACGGTCGACGAATATGTGACCGTCGTTGAAAGACTGGCCGATACGTCCGTTGACATGCTTGAGATCAACGTCTCCTGCCCGAACGTCAAAGAAGGCGCGATCGCCTTCGGCCAGGATACAAAAGCACTTTCCGATATCACTGCCGCGATCAAAAAGAAAGCGAAGCAGCCCGTGATCATGAAACTGTCTCCCAACGTGACCTCGATCTCTGAAATGGCAAAGGCCGCGGAAGCAGCCGGCGCCGATGCCATCTCTCTCATCAATACCTTTACGGCAATGAAGATCGACATATACCGGCGCCGTTTTGCACTCGCAAACAGGACCGGCGGTCTGTCCGGGCCTGCCATCAAACCCATTGCAGTCCGGATGGTATACGAAGCATCTCATGCGGTCTCCATTCCGGTGATCGGCATGGGCGGGATCGCAAATGCGGAAGATGCTGTTGAATTCATGATGGCCGGTGCCACGGCGGTTGCCGTCGGGGCGATGAATTTTCACGATCCCTATACTACGGTCCGTGTTATCGAAGGGATCGAGGCCTTTATGCGGGATCAGAAGATCGACGATGTCAACTCACTGATCGGCTGTGTCTGAAGATGTACGGTCTTTTGTTTATCCGGCACATCCCACGGTTTTATACATCAAAAAAAGGATGCCTTGGCATCCTTTTTTTGATCATATTTCTCCGCTGTCCACGCCTTCTGCACTGCAGTGCTGCTCATGGAACTGTTTCAGCATTTCCGCTTCACAGTTATACCTGTGTTCCATCTTCATCTGAAACATCTCCGACATCCTGCGCTGTGAGATCCTCTCTTCCTCCATCTGTCTGGCAAGCCAGTCATTTTTTCTGTCTTCCCAGCCGCGGATATTGATCTTTTCCCTGGCCATGTGCGCGTTGAGACGGTGGCACTTTTGTCCAAACTTTCTGAGGCGAAGCATTTTGTGAATATAAAAGTCGAAATGGATGAGATGGATTTGACTTGTGCGGAGAGTAAGGCAACATACAGGGAAATAGCGGAGTGGGTGCAGGAAAACTAT
>JAFZQU010000036.1 GCA_017620255.1 Lachnospiraceae bacterium | reverse complement strand
GGACGGTGATGTGTTTTATATAGACGATATAAAGGTGGAAGCTATCCTTGTGCCGGGACATACATGGGGTCACATGGTTTATCTGGTCGATGATGCATATCTGTTTACCGGCGATACGATCTGGTTCGGCGCCGACGGAGGCTACAGTTTTATCAATTCGCTGGCAGAAGACAACGAACTGGCTAAGAGATCCCTGGTTAAACTCGAGAATCTTCTGAGAAACAGAGGTATCAGCCCCAAGGTTATCACAGGACATACGGGCTGGTCGGATGATCTTGATTTTGTTTTTGCACATAAGGACCGGGTTTGTGACAGTATGAAAAAACAGAAACCGCATGATTCGAATGCACCTTATGACGGATATGACGAGCGCGAGGATACCGAAGAAAATGCAAGAAACATAAGACTGGAAAAGGCTTTACCTGTATCGGACAGGATCCAAAGCGCATATCATGACTCGAAGGACATATATGACACAGTCCTTACGCGAGGAAACATCTGGAGCAGGGCGTATATGAAATTCTTCTGGAGCGATACCGATGATAATGAAGTGGCGAGGAAGATATTATCGTATATTCCTGATGATTTTACCGGTACTGTACTTGATGTTCCGGTAGGGACGGCCGTGTTTACCGAGAAAAAATGGAAAAAACTCTCGGAAGCTAAGATAACCTGTCTTGACTATAGCGTGGACATGCTTGAAAAAGCGAAACAGAGGCTGGGAAACTGTGATCATATAACGCTTATGCAGGGCGATGTTGCGCATCTTCCGATCTCGGATGAAAGCTGCGATATCGTGATGAGCATGAACGGTTTTCACGCTTTTCCCGACAAGAACAAGGCTTTTCGTGAAACGTACCGTGTACTTAAGAAGGGTGGGATGTTCATAGCGTGCTTCTACATAAAGGGAGAATGCGCAAGAACGGACCGACTGGTACACAGGGTATTGGCTAAGAAAGGCTGGTTCACACCGCCATTTCCGACCCGGGAACAGCTGCTTGGTATTCTTGAGCGCTTGTATGCGAGCGTCGATCTTCATACGGATGGATCGATCGTATACTTCAAATGTGAAAAATAAGAAAATGAAACTAAAAAACTATACAAAGGAAGGACAGAAGCTTCCGCTTTTTGGTATAGGACCGTATCTGATATACGGGATTGGGCTTTTGACGGCAATCTTTATCGTTTTGTTCGTATATGGTTTTAAGATTGGAAACGTGAACGGCAATCCGGTTTGGGTATTCAGGATAACAGGGGGCATCCTTATCATTCTCGGATTTATCATCTGGTATGTCGGAGCACTGAAATCCGGCATGGATGAGAGTATTACCGAAAACAAATTAAAGACAACCGGTATATATGCGTGGGTCAGGAATCCAATGTACAGCGGTTGGTGGATTGCTCTTACAGGAATTAGTTTACTGTGGCATAACGTCTGCCTGATCCCGGTTTTCTTTATCAATTGGGGTATCATGACGATCGTCCTCAAGAATACAGAGGAAAAATGGCTTACTGATCTGTATGGCGCAGAATATGAAGAATATAAGAAAAGCGTCAACAGATGCATCCCGTGGAAGAGGCGGTCAGGATAAATGATATTGACGATATTTCTTTTTGGAGGATGAGAAAAAATAAACAAACAGGGAAGCGTTTATGTCTGTGCTTCCCTATATAATGGCGCATGAGTTAGCATATGCTAACATAAATACAAACTCTAACTTCACAATAATACTAAAGAGGAGATAAACAAAATGAAAAAGAGAGGATTATTATCCTGGGTGCTTGAGTTTGCCGGAAGGAAGAGAGGCTACTTCGGTGGTAGCGTAGTTCTGGCAGTGTTTGGAGTGGCGGCATCTTTTCTTCCGTATCTGGTCATAGCAAGGATCGTGGGGCAGCTCCTGGCCGGTAACAGGGAATGGGATTATTACTTAAAGCAGGTCCTCCTGATGGGACTGTACTGGCTGATCAGAATGACATTGCATTCGTTATCCACATCATTATCACATGCCGCGACGTTCACTGTTCTCGGAGGGATCAGAAAGCAGCTGTGTGAGAAACTTTCAAAGATCCCATTGGGATCCGTGCTTGATGATAACAGCGGAAGTTATAAAAACATAATCGTCGAACGCGTTGACTCAATGGAAACGACACTTGCCCATATAGTGCCGGAGTTCACTGCGAATATTTTACTGCCGATCGTGATGTTCATTTACATCCTGACGATCGACTGGCGACTGGGGCTGGCCAATTTTGTCGGCGCAGTGATAGGACTCTTTTTTATGGCAGTCATGATGTATAAGAGCCGTGGCGGATATGAGCTTTCGGTTCAGAAAACCAAGAAACTTAATGACACCGCCGTGGAGTATATCAATGGCATAGAGGTAATCAAGGCTTTCGGAAAGACCGGCAGTTCCTATGAGAAGTTCGTGACAGCCGCAAGGGAAGGTGCGGATGTGTTCATAGACTGGATGAGGAAATGCATATGGCCGCAGGCAGGTACCATGACGTTTCTGCCGGCGACGTTTCTGGGAGTGCTACCGATAGGCCTTATTCTTGTGAAAAACGGTTCTCTGTCTCCCGCGGATTTTATTACCTGCATCATTTTGTCGACAGGCCTGATCACACCGTTAGTTGTTGCTTTTTCCTACACGGATGACCTCTTGAAGATGGGAACGATCTTCGGTGAAGTGACTGAGATCCTGGAAAGGGAAGATATGGTAAGGCCGGAGTCGGTCATAAAAGAGCCTGAAGGGGCGGATATCATACTTAAGGATGTGAGATTTACATACAAAGACAAAGAAGTGCTGCACGGTATCAACATGGAGATAAGACAGGGCGAGGTTGCAGCTATCGTCGGGCCGTCCGGATCAGGGAAAAGTACGATCGCAAGACTTATCGATTCCCTGTGGGATGTGGATTCGGGAACGATCATATACGGCGGGGTGAACATCAGGGAGCTGCCGCTTGAATATTATACCTCTCAGATCGCTTATGTGGCTCAGGACAATTATCTGTTTGATATGTCGGTCAAGGAAAATATCAGGCTGGGAAGAGCCGGTGCATCGGATGAGGATGTCATAAACGCAGCCAAGGCGACCGGATGTCATGATTTTATCCTGGGACTTGAGAACGGATATGACACAATTGTCGGCGGTGCGGGAGGCCATCTGTCGGGAGGTGAGAGACAGAGGATATGTATCGCAAGGGCGATGCTTAAGGATGCGCCGGTCGTGATCCTTGACGAAGCTACGGCATATACGGATCCTGAGAATGAAGCGTTGGTACAGATGAGTGTGGCAAAGCTTATAAAGGGCAGAACACTCATCGTGATCGCACATCGCCTGTCCACGATAGTGGATGCGGACAGGATCTTTGTGATCAGGGACGGAAACGTGGAAGCGCAGGGAACGCAGGAAGAACTGCTCGGCTCCTGTGAGCTGTACCAAAAGATGTGGGAAGCTCACAGCATGGCAAAGGACAGTGATAAGGAGGTCGCATATGCTTAAGATGGTAAAAAAGTTCTTTGATTTCTGCAGCAGAAAGAACAGAAACAAGTTTTATTGCTCGGCTGTACTTGGAGTACTCGAGGCGATGTTTACGGCCATGAAGATACCTGCTGCATTTTTTGCGATAAAGGCTGTGCTGGATAAAAGCATAGATACAAAGGTAATGCTGACCGTTATAGGATTTATGCTGATAAGTACCTTGGGAAAGATGATCGTGAACCGCTTTTCGTCCATGCTCCAGACAGAGGCAGGGTATGATACATGTGCGTTGAAACGTATTGAGATCGGAGAGCATCTGCGATATCTGCCGATGGGATATTTCAATGATACGAGTCTTGGGCATATCACATCGGTGACGACCAATACGATGGAACAGGTTGGGGATATTGCAACACGTGCGATCATGATGGTCCTGCAGGGAAGTATCACAACCGTGGTTGTGGCTCTGTTCATGTTTGCTTTTGATGTGGGGATAGGACTGATCTCTCTGGCGGGCATCGGTATTTTCCTTCTTGTCAATCAGTGGACGAA
Organism: Lachnospiraceae bacterium; assembly: GCA_017620255.1. Lineage (GTDB taxonomy): Bacteria > Bacillota > Clostridia > Lachnospirales > Lachnospiraceae > UBA2868. The sequence continues at coordinate 98,281 of JAFZQU010000036.1, read as the reverse complement.
CAGATGCGTTGCAAAAGTGGCGGATGAAAAACTCTCGGCAGACAGGGAAATGGTCGGAGTGATACTCGAATTCATTCAGGGGATCGAGGAGATCAGGAATTACAACATCATAGATCAGAATCAGTCGAGAGTACAAAAGTCGATAGAAAGAAAGCAGAATGCAGATATAAGTGCGGAACTCGCAGCTATACCGGCAGTTGGAGTTCAGAACCTGATAGTAAAGCTTATCGGTGTTGCGATAGCCGGAGCCTCCCTGTGGTTCTATCTTACAGGAACGATGGAACTTGTGTATACGATCACGATGCTTCTGTGCTCCTTTATGATCTTTGAATCGCTGGATCTGGCAGGTATATATACAGCTCTGCTGAAAGTCATAGGAAAGGGTGTGGATTTGGCTGACGAGATCTTAAGTATCGAACAGATGGATATCGACGGAGAAGATATAAAACCGGTAAACAGGGATATTCATCTGGAGCATGTCGGCTTTGCATACGAAAACAGAAAGATCATTGATGATGTTACCCTGGACATCAAAGAAAATTCGACAACCGCGATCGTAGGCCCTTCAGGCGGAGGAAAGACCACCATTACATCTCTTATTGCCCGGTTCTGGGATGTACAGGAGGGAGAGGTTACGCTCGGCGGACGAAATGTCAGGGACTACAGTTTTGACAGCCTGATGGAAAACTTCAGTTTCGTATTCCAGAGGGTATATCTTTTTGAGGATACGATATCTAACAATATCCGCTTTGGACGACCGGAAGCTTCAATGGATGATGTTATCGGGGCTGCAAAAAAAGCTGCATGTCATGATTTTATAATGGCACTTCCCGACGGATATGAAACCGTTATAGGAGAAGGCGGCGCAACTCTGTCCGGAGGTGAAAAGCAGAGGATCGCCATAGCACGTGCGATAATGAAAGATGCGCCTATTATTATTCTGGATGAGGCGACAGCGAATGTCGATCCGGAAAATGAGAAAGAGCTTACCGAAGCGATGGAGAATCTTACAAAGAAGAAAACCATCATCATGATCGCGCACAGACTTAAAACCGTCAGAAATGCCGATCAGATCATTGTGGTCGACAAGGGTAAGATAGTCCAGAAGGGTAAACATGATGAACTGCTGAAACAGGAGGGGATCTATAAGAACTTTATAACGGGAAGAAAACAGGCTGTCAGCTGGAAACTGGCATAACCGTAACAGTGGTGTTATGATGAATGATAATGGACCGGAGTTCAAAGAGAAAGGATTGATCGTATGAATTCAGGGGTGGTTTCAGGCATCATGATACCGTTTATAGGAACTTCGCTTGGGGCGGCGTGCGTCTTTTTTATGAAGAACGAGCTGAAAGTGTCGGTTCAAAGAGCATTGTCGGGGTTCGCAGCCGGCGTTATGGTTGCGGCATCTATCTGGAGCCTCATTATTCCTGCCATGGAGCAGTGTGAGGATATGGGAAAACTCAGTTTCGTTCCTGCGTTTATAGGATTCTGGCTCGGGGCATTGTTCCTGCTGATCCTCGACAGTGTCATTCCTCATCTGCATCTTAACGCCGAAAAAGCCGAGGGGCCCAAGGCAAGACTTAAGAGAACAACCATGATGGTGCTTGCCGTCACGCTCCACAACATACCGGAGGGAATGGCGGTTGGTGTTGTGTTTGCCGGACTGGCATCAGGGAATGCACTCATCACATCAGGCGGCGCTCTTGCACTCGCGCTCGGAATAGCGATACAGAACTTTCCTGAAGGAGCGATAATATCGATGCCTCTTTGCGCTGAAGGGAACAGCAAAGGCAGGGCGTTTTTCTACGGGGTACTGTCCGGCGCCGTTGAACCGGTAGGTGCAGCTCTTACGATAGTGGCTGCAAGCTTTATCATTCCGGCAATGCCGTATCTGCTGAGCTTTGCAGCGGGCGCAATGATGTATGTGGTGGTTGAGGAACTGATCCCCGAAATGTCAGAGGGAGAGCATTCCAACATAGGGGTGGTCATGTTCGTCATGGGATTTACGCTTATGATGGCGCTTGATGTAGCACTTGGTTGATGAGTAATACTTGCTGTACCTTTGCAAATGTTCATATTTATGAGTGAAACGTCGCAGATTGATTCTGCGGCGTTTTTCTTATGCAGTAACGTACTCGATATACTGAATATGCAGCTTCAGATATGCGATCTTTCCGAGGAACAGGTTGCATCCATGGATTCCAATACAAGGAGTTTTTACGATGAGATCGTATCGGACAGAGCAGCCATAGAATCAAAGATCAGGATGGTGGCGGATATCTTTACAAAGCCGGTAAAGATTTGAAAGAAAGCGGTTGAAACGAACGAAAGGACCAAGAGCATCTTTGATACGGCAAAGGAATACTACTCAAAGGACAAAACGAGGAGTCTAATGACAGTAAAGAGAGGCGGTTCTTTCGCAAGCAGTGCATCTCGGGCCCGAGATGCAAATTCGCAAGCAGGGCATCGGTATATACCGATGCCCGCTTTCGCTTGTTGGGTCAAAGCCCCAATCCCCGTAACATCTGCAAAATGCTGATGAGCTACGCGAAATAGTTCGCTATTTTTTACCGCGCCCCTTTTTAGGCAGCATGCTTCTATATACGGTCGAATACTTTTCGACGAGTGTTGTAAAGAACTGAACTTCGGCTGGATCCATTTTGTTGAAATTCATGCCAAGCTGTTTGGACAGAGTTGACAGTGTAGCCTTCATGGGGTCTGTGGCAGTGGCATATTCTTTTACAATATCGATCACATCGTTAAGTGGATTATTCTCATCACCGGTATCGGTATCCCGGCGGTGAGATTCTTTTAAATCTTTTGTGATGGCGGTTATGTCTTCACTGATCAGTCTGCTGAAATATTCATTTTCTTCGATCTCACAGGATTTCAGAGTTTGCAGATAGTGATCAGAATCAGAAATCTCATCTCTGAGCAGGATCTTATTTCTCATCAGAGCGACAAAACTGTTCAGGTTGCGGATCTGCATTTCAGCTAAGGAGTCAATGTATATTTCGGTATCACTCATGAATTTCCAGAAGTCCGGATGTTTTATGATCTCACAAAGCAGCCGGTTATTGATAACGCCGCTTTTTAATATTTTCACGGTTTCATCATCGAGTTTCAATTCGGAAATTGTAGATGAATCTTCAACAATATTCTCCGTCAGTCCCAGAAGATAATCTGCCGATACGCCATAATACTTTGCGAGCGAGATGATAGCAGTGTGAGAAATGTCTTTGTAATCATTACTCTCATAACTTCCAAGAGCAGATTTGGAAAGGCCAGTTTCTTTGGCCAGTTCTTCAAGGCTTAATCCTTTTCCGACTCTGAGATCTTTTAATTTTTCCTGTATGGACAAAGTACATTTCATTATATTTTCCCTCTTTCAGATAAGCTGATAAATTGTTTTTTTCATATCATAATCATTTAACAGATTTAGCGTCAACAGGAATTTCCGTAAACATGGAAATTTCTGTTTTTTTGTTTTTATTCCCACCTTTTGGATATACAGGATGAAGCATTTTTTCGGTTTACAATCCAAATGTAATGAGACGAACCTTGAAAACAGAATAGAGAGAATCCGGACAAGAAGTTTACGACAACTCTGGCGAAGAAAGAAGGAAAAATGAAACGCAAGCTCTGGAAAGAATTTCCGGCTCAGAGGGTTTGGGAGGATCCCAACAAGTCGCAAACGTGGCCTGTGGCTACAGAGGCACTGCTTGCGAAAGATGGATCGGTTATCACCGATCCCCTGCTTGCGAAGAAAGAAAACAATAAAAACTCAGGAAAGGAGGGATGAGATTGAGAGAGAACATGGCAGAAAGAAATGATCGGGAGTTTGCCGTAAGAAAACGGGATCTGTGCAGAGAACTTCTTGAATTCTTATCGGAGATAAGGGAAGCGAAATGGATAGTAGAAGAAAAAGTAAGAAAAGCCCTCACAGATAACGAAGAGTATCGGTGGATCATCAAAATGGCAGATACCATTGAAGATGATTATGAATTCCTGATCTACCACACGGAAGATGAAGGGAAAAAAGCTATCGACGAAATTCAGGAAAGGATGAGCGAGAGTGTCAGAGAATTCAACAAGAAATGTAGTTGTAAATAGTTCGGATGAGTGGGGACCACTGGCAGATCTGCTGGCGGACCTGATAGCGAAATATGCGGACGAAATGGATTTCGAAGGAATGCCTGATCCGAACAAGTATCTCCTGAAAAGAGCAATGGAAGAATCATACAGAAGATACACAGCCAGAAGAAACAGAACAATGAAAGGGAGAATAGATCTGGAGTATGAAATGAAAAGATCTTGATCCGGATGCATTAAGAAAGAAAATCCATTGAAATCGAAATCAACATATGATAAGATTTTCGCATGAGCGTAATTACTGATATCGCAAAGACGGATATAAAGGAGTATGCCATGACTATCAGTGAAAGGATTTTTAAAATCTTAAAAAACAAGAAGATGACACAAATGGAGTTTGCCAAACGAGCAGGCTTCTCAAACAGTGCCATAAGTGATTGGAAGAGGAAAAAGACCAATCCTTCCGCTGAAAAGATCATGGATATATGTAATGCACTTGATATAACACCGGAACAGCTTTTGACGGGTAAAGGAATTGATGATGCAGATGAAATCGAAACGTCAACGGACTGGTTCCATATCGATAAATCAGATAAAAAGCTTTTGGAAGATTTTCATGGCATGCAGGACAGTCAGAGGAAAAGACTGCTGGCTTACGTACAGACTCTAAAGAAACTGGAAAAGTTGGAGGATTTATAGAACGGAGAAAAAAATAGTGGATAGAAATGTTGAAATAATAACAGATAACAACGGCAAGAAACTTGTGCGGATAAATGATATCCGTTTTAAGGGAAAGCGTTCGGTAGATTGGAACGATGTCAAAGCGTATCTTGAAGAATATGTTGGTCAGTTTTATCAGATAGCATCTTCAGAAGATATTATTTACATTGGGAATAAACTGCCGGATGAATACACGGGATCAAAATATACACACGGATTAAAAGGAACGGCCGCAAAAGCAAAGGCTAATGCAGCACAGGGGATTCCCGAATTGATAGAGATCGCTACTGATAAACATTTCAAGGAAAACCAGGGCGAGAAGCATCGATGGAGTGCGCGGTATGGGTGGTATCGGTATAATTCAAGATTTGCGTTACCGGTATACTCAGAGGATGGGAATGTAGAACGGTACAATACTTTTCATGCATCATTGTTGATAAGGCACGACAATGACGGGAAAATGTATTTATACGATGTTATAGATATAAAAAAAGAAACGAGCAACCCTTTGGAGTCATAGACTTTACTTGGCAAAAACCCATTTCTCTTTGAAGTGAATTTAACATATAAATGGATTCGATGTCAATACACTATTTTTTATTTATGCCCCAAGTTGGGGCGTAATTGAAGACACAGGAGTGGTAATAATGAGCAAAGAAAAAACCAAGGTCTATCTTTATACGCGCGTATCCACAGTGATGCAGATAGATGGATATTCGCTTGATGCTCAGAAAAGCAAGATGAAAGCATTTTGCGAGTATAACGATTATGAAATTGCCGGGGAATATGAGGATGCCGGTAAGTCCGGGAAATCGATTGAAGGGCGTGCATCATTTAACAGGATGATGGATGACATCAAATCCGGCAAGGATGGGGTATCGTATGTTCTGGTTTTCAAACTGTCAAGGTTTGGACGTAACGCTGCAGATGTTCTGTCGGCACTTCAAGTAATGCAGGACTATGATGTGAATCTGATCTGTGTAGAGGATGGGATCGATTCTTCGAAAGATGCCGGAAAACTGATGATATCTGTTCTCTCGGCTGTTGCAGAGATCGAGCGTGAGAATATCCGGGTTCAGACTATGGAAGGGCGCATGCAGAAAGCGCGCGAGGGCAGATGGAACGGAGGATTTGCACCGTACGGATACGAGCTGAAAGACGGGAAGCTTTATATTAATGAAGAAGAGGCTGAGGCTATACGTGTCATATTTGACAGATATGTGAATACAGACATCGGTGCGAACGGCCTTTCAAAATACCTTGAAAACCACGGAATACATAAGATCCCGAGACAGAATGGAAAGAACCCATTGTTTGAGGCGGGACTGATCAGAAGAATAATTAAGAATCCGGTCTACTGTGGAAAGATCGCATACGGCAGACGAAAGACCGAAAAGGTGACAGGAACCCGTAATGATTATCATTTGGTAGAACAGGAGGATTATCTGCTTGTAGACGGACTTCACGAAGGGATTGTATCGGAAGAAGTATGGGAGCAGGCTCAGATCAAGGTCATAGCTCAGGCAAAGAAGTATGAGCATGTCAATCGTGGCAAAGGCGAGCGAACGCATCTTTTGACAGGGATCGTGAAGTGTCCGTTATGTGGCGCCGGGATGTATGCCAATAAATGTATAAAACACCGAAAAGACGGAACCAGGTATAAGGACTTTTATTATTATGGCTGTAAACACCGTGATATGAACCGTGGCCATAAATGTGATTACAGAAAACAGATCAGAGAGGAACTGCTAGATGAGGCGGTTGCCGAGATCATAAAGAAACTGGTAAGCAATAAGAAGTTTGCAAATATGATGAAGCAGAAGATAAACATGGAAGTGGATACTTCTGTACTCGACCAGGAGATTTCCAATTACGAAAAGCAACTCCGCCAGTGCTATTCCAATAAGGATGCGATCATCAGAGATCTGGATTCGCTTGACTATGACGATAAGCATTATCAGCGCAGAAAGACAGATCTGGAAAACAGGCTCTACCGGACCTATGATAAAATGGATGAGATGGAGTCGTTGCTGACAGAAGCAAAAGCAAAACGAAGGTCGGTCCTGGCTGAAAAGATATCCGGCGAAAACATATACAAAGCACTTATATTCTTTGATCAATTATATGAGAAGATGAGCGAAACCGAGAAACGGGCGTTCTATGAAAAGCTGTTATATGCGGTGTATGTATATGAAGAACGTCAGCCGAACGGACAGTGGATAAAGTCTATAGAATTCAAGCTTCCGATCATCGATCATGACATGAGATTAAGTTTGGACAATGATAATAGTGTTGACACCGTTATTCACTTTTCTGTGCGCCGTACCTGTCCGTACAGGCGGTGCTGTCAGGTTCCCCTGCTGCCGCTGCACGGGCGTCGGACGCTCCGATGCGTTTCCGCCCTTTATCTGACGGAGTTTCCGGATTGCAAAGACCGCGATCACTACATAGATGACCGCTGAGAAGATCGCGCCGCCCATATCTTACTGATTGCGGACAGATTCCGCCACGGCACTGACCGTTCCTGCCAGATTGGAAATGTCGGAAGGAACAATGATCTTGGTCGCCTGTCCGTTTGCCATGTTGACAGCCGCTTCATACTGCTTCAGCGCCAGATACTGGTTCGAAGGCGCCGCTTCATTGATCAGACGGATACTTTCCGCCTGTGCACGCTGTACGGCAAGCAAAGCCTGTGCTTCACCTTCCGCCTCCCTGATGCGCTGCTCCTTGACTGCGTCAGCCCTTAAGATCGCCGCTTCCTTTTCACCTTCCGCAAGCGTGATCGCGGACTGTTTTTTACCTTCCGCCGTCAGGATCGCTTCTCTCTTTTCTCTCTCTGCACGCATCTGCTTTTCCATCGCGTCCTGAATGGTCTTGGGCGGCTGGATGTTCTTTACTTCCACGCGGTTGACTTTGATGCCCCATTTATCCGTTGCCTCATCCAGAATGGATGTGATCTGTCCGTTGATGCTGTCACGGCTCGTCAGTGTCTCATCCAGTGTCATCGAACCGATGATATTTCTGAGCGTTGTCGCCGACAGATTCTCGATCGCCGCGATCGGACGCTCCACGCCGTAGGAAAACAGCTTCGGATCAAAGACCTCAAAGAATACGACCGAATCCACCATCATGGTTACATTATCCTTGGTGATAACGGGCTGCGGCTCAAAATCCGCCACCTGTTCCTTTAAGGATACTTTCTTGACAACCCTGTAGAAAAACGGGACCTTAAAATGCAGGCCTGCTTCCCAGGATGCCCTGTACTGCCCCAAGAATTCAATGACCCAGGCGCTCGCCTGCGGTACGATGCAGATGCAGGAAAAGATCAGGATCAGCGCTAAAACAATGATCACAAGTCCGAAAATAAAACCTCCCATAATAAACTCCCTTCTTAACCGTTTTGTTGTTCTTTCTTATATTCCGCTACCAGCTGTCTGATCCTGTCACTCGGATTAAGCAGATCGCTGATCGAAATATCATGGTTGAGCGTATCTATGATATAGGCGATATATTTACTCATGTCGCAATTGATATAGTACGGTTTCTCAAGCAGTTCCGGACTCTGGTACACCAGATTCGTCGTCAGCAGCCGGTGGATCGTTCCTTCTTCATACGCCTTGTCAAACGCATCCAGACCGTTTGTAAAAAGACCGAAAGTGGAAGCCACAAAGATCCGTTTCGCCTTTCTCTTCTTTAACTGGCTCGCAACATCCAGTACGCTGTCACCGGAAGAGATCATATCATCGATCACGATCACATCCTTGCCCTCAACGGACGAGCCGAGGAACTCATGGGAAAGGATCGGGTTCCTTCCGTTGACAACACAGGTGTAGTCCCTGCGCTTATAAAACATGCCGATATCCAGACCGAGCACGTTTGCCATATAGATCGCGCGTCCCATACCGCCCTCATCCGGGCTGATGATCATCATATGGTCCGCATCGATCGTGATATCCTTGATATCTCTTAAAAGCCCCTTCACAAACTGGTAAGTGGGCTGAATTGTCTCAAATCCGGACAGAGGGATCGCATTCTGAACCCTGGCGTCGTGTGCATCAAACGTGATGATGTTATCCACGCCCATGGAGACCAGCTCCTGCAGTGCGATCGCACAGTCCAGTGATTCCCTGGTATTTCGTTTGTGTTGCCTGGATTCATACAGAAACGGCATGATAACCGTGATGCGGCGTGCTTTTCCGCCGACCGCCGCGATGATACGCTTCAGATCCTGATAATGATCATCAGGGGACATGTGATTTTCATGTCCGCAAAGGGAATAAGTCAGGCTGTAATTGCTGACGTCCACGAGAAGGTAGAGGTCCGTTCCCCGGACGGATTCCTTGATCACGCCTTTGGCCTCACCGGTACCGAACCTTGAGATCTCGGCATCCATAATGTAGGAATCCCGCTGATATCCCGCAAAGGCCAGAGAGGACTGATGTTCGTGTTCGCGCTCCTCGCGCCACTTGATCAGATAACGGTCAATCTTTTCTCCAAGCTCCCTGCATCCCTTCAGGGGGATCATCCGCAGGGTTCCGACGGGAATTGTTTCCAGCTTTCTCTTTTCTTCGAGCGACGGCATCGCATACCTCACTTTCAGTTACGTGTGTTTTTGATCCGTTTCATCGCAAGTCTAATATCATCGATCTCGATCCGGATCATCCTGTAGTACCCGAATATCCTTGAGAAATTCCGTTCCGAATACTTCTCGTTCAACTGTTCCAAGGAAAGATTTGTAGATATGATCGTAGAGCGCTTGCGGTTATTCCGTTCATTCAGGATGGCAAACAGCTGCGCTGCAACAAACGAATTGGTCATTTCCGTCCCCAGATCATCTATGATCAGAAGATCACAGGAAAAAATGTCCTCATGGACCGCTTCGATATCCTCATCGGTTTCGTTCGCACGGAACGTATACTTCGCGAGCAGATCAAACAGCTTAAAAGAGGAAAAATAAATGACGGAATGGCCGGATTCCAGTAATTCTTTGGCAATGCAGTTCGTCAGATAGGTCTTGCCCACGCCGACCGAACCGATCAGCAGAAGATTTCCGTACGTTTTGTCAAAATCATCCACGAACGACTTGCACTCGCCTACGATCTGACGCATTTTCTCCACGTCGGAATCATTATAATATTCATAAGAAAGGTTGTCAAAATTCTCTTCTTTCAGGACGCCCTCTATATTCGACTGCGCATAGAGGCAGCGGATGATCTCCTGCTTCAGGCAGGAACACTTGCCGCCGTCCACATAGCCGCTGTCCTTACAGAGCGGGCAGGTATAGACCGGTTCCAGATAATCCGCCGGAAAACCGTATTCCTCAAGCAGTTGCTGCTTCTTTTCCCGGATCTCCTTCGTCCGTTCTTTCAGTTCCGTAAGGGCTGAAGGATCGCCGCCGATCAGTTTTGCCCCGAGTTCCAGGCTGATATTTCCGAGATCCGCATCCAGTTGCTGAAAAGACGGGATCAGATCATAGACTTCCGCCTTATGCTCTTCCTGTATATGACGGTTCGCGTTCCGTCGCTCTTCATATGTACGCATGATCGCGTCATATTGCGCGTTGCTAAGTGGCATATTTCATTCCCATCCTTATTGGAACGCTTCCTGCTCCAGCGCAGAATAGTCGTAAGTTCTCTGTTTGAAATCCTGAAAACGGTTGGTGCTTCCGGTCTGCTTTTTGACGGCAGTGCCCTCTTCCTGTTTCGGCTCTTTTGCGGCCGCCATCCTGTGATCAGCGTCCAGGCGTTCCACATCCGAAAGACTGTGTACGTGCTGAAGCTCCCAGTTGCTTAAGATCTTGTCCGCATAGGCGAAACTGGGATTGTGGGTTGCCATCACGGTCCTGGTGCAGGCCTCGATCATCAGCTCCGCAGAAAAACCTGCGCTCTTCCACTTGCGCACATAGGACAGCTCCGTTTCTAACGGGATCCTGTTCGTGCGGATCCCAAACGCCTTAAAGACCTCATAGATCTCGTCGGGAACGTCCGGCGTATATTCTTTGGCCTCTTCCACATAACGGATCCCCGCGGCTGCCCAGGCATTCGCGACCGACTCTATGTAACGGATGCTCTTCTTTTTGTTATTTGCACAGTATTCCACCAGATATTCCAGCAGATCCGCATCAAAACCAAGCGCGTCGTACATATACAGGAAAGAAGCCACTTCATTGCTGTTCAGTGTCTTTTTCATGTACTGTTCCGCGACAAACAGAAACTGCTCGATATCCGGTTTGCTTTTGAAATCAAGGAGTTTTTCTTTGGAATAATTGGGTTTCTCGGGTAGTCTGAACACTTTCGCATCCATCCTTTCCTCGGTGGACGGCTCGATCGTAACGGCACTGAGCGCAGACTGGTCCGTGGAAGCGATGGCCTGGATCGGCAGCAGCTGGATCTCCGTAAGCTGCTTCGTATCCGAGAAAGAAAGCTTCAAAAGCCGTTGCTTCTCCCAGTACTTTAAGGCGCGCAATACATCTTTTTCCGTGTAGTTGAAAAAGTCTGCAATGATCGAAACCGACACCGGCAGATTCCCGCCGATGCAGCGCAGAAGATACAGATAGATCTTGATCTGCGCATCATTTGCATTCCCCATATATATATCAATGAAGCGATTTGAAAGGATCGTCGCCCCACTCACACAATCACCGTACAGAGTAACCTGACTCATTCCATCACCTGCTGTTTTTCATATTAGCACCAAAAATTATAGCATACGGAATGGAAAAATCAATCTTTAAAATTACTCAAAAATGCGATAAAATCGGGCTTTTTCGCATGTGTGGATAATGTGGATTCTGTGGATGAAACTTTGTCGTCCGATTATGTCATCCGGGCAATGCTCGTTTCTTGGCGGCTTTTTCCGCCGGGATATTTTGATTATGTTAATGCGAGTAATCCACCGATCAGATGTTCGTTTTGTACGTTCCTGCTGTGGATACTGTGGACAACTTACTGCCCCAGTAATTTCTCGCCGACTTTTACGATATCCCCGGCCCCCATAGTTATCAACAGATCGCCGTGCATACAATTTTGCAATAAAAAATTTTCAATCTCGTCAAACGAGGGGAAATAGTAACACTCTGTGCCAAGCGAACGGATCTCTTCCATCAGGTCTGCCGAAGAGACCGTATGGTCATCCACTTCCCTGGCCGCATAAATGTCCGCGAGTACAACCAGATCCGCCAGGGACAGCGCCTTGGCAAACTCATGGAAAAATGCTTTGGTGCGCGAATAGGTATGCGGCTGGAACACGCAGACAACGCGCTCCTTGGGATAGTTGTCGCATGCTTTCAGCGTCGCCTTTATCTCTGTCGGATGGTGGGCGTAATCGTCCACGATGGTGATCCCGCCAAGTTTTCCCTTGATCTGGAATCTCCTGTCCGTTCCCGTAAATTTCAGAAGGCCGTCCGCGATCGTCTGCTCCGGGATCTTCAGCGCGTCCGACAGCGCGATCGCAGCCAGTGCATTGCAGACATTGTGCTCACCGGGCACGTTCAGTTTGAAACTGCGCGGTGCATAATCGGTATATACCTGAAAAGAAGCTCTGCCGCCTGCGTCATAACTGACGGAATCCGCCCTGTAATCCGCGTCCGTATTGTGCAGGGAGAACGTGATCACCTTGCAGGGCAGGCCCTCCGTGAACTTTTCATAGTCCGCGATATCCCTGTTGATGATCAGAACGCCGTCCTTTCCGAGGAGATCCGCAAACTTCCGGAAAGAAGCATAGATATCATGGATGTCTTTGAAGAAATCCAGATGATCTTCTTCTATATTTAATATGATCCCGATCTTCGGATGAAAATCCAGAAAACTGTTCGTATACTCACAGGCCTCCGTAACAAAATACCCGGACTGCCCGATCCTTAAATTCCCGCCGATCGCATCCAGCATGCCGCCGACGCTGATCGTGGGATCCATGCCAGCTTCCAGCAAGATCATGGAGACCATGGAAGTGGTCGTGGTCTTCCCGTGCGTTCCCGAAACGGCGATCGGCACCTCATAATTCAGCATCAGCTGCCCGAGCAGTTCCGCCCTGGTCAGCTTCGGCAGTCCTCTTCTGATCACTTCCGCCATTTCCGGATTGTCTTCATGGATGGCTGCCGTATAAACGACAAGATCCACATCGTCCGTGATGTTTTCCGCGCGTTGTCCGTAGTCAATGCGCATGCCCTGCTCTGCCAGTCTGTCCGTTAAGTCCGTCTCTGCATTGTCGGACCCGGAAACCTGAAATCCCTTCTCGTGCAGGACCTCTGCAAGGCCGCTCATACTGATCCCGCCGATCCCGATGAAGTGAACATGTACAGGTTTGTCAAAATGGATCTGATACATCTTCTTGTTCCTTTCTCTGTGTCAAAACACCATATATAGGATAGAACATATTTTTTGAAAAAACAAGGTGGTCCGTTTTTTGGTAATAACTCATAAAAAATACCGCGAAAGGCTTTTCTGTCTATACTTTCTGCACAAAGCATGCTATAATAAGTACCTATTAAACAATACTGCAATAAGGAGCGCACGATGATTAAAAAAGAGATGATTGCCATGCTTCTGGCCGGTGGTCAGGGCTCGCGTTTGGGCGTACTCACATCCAAAGTCGCCAAACCCGCCGTTTCTTTCGGCGGCAAGTACCGTATCATTGACTTTCCGTTGAGCAACTGTATCAATTCGGGAATCGATACAGTAGGTGTCTTGACACAGTATCAGCCTCTCCGTCTGAATACGCACATCGGGATCGGGATCCCCTGGGACCTTGACCGGAACGTGGGCGGTGTGACTGTGCTGCCGCCGTACGAGAAGAGCGGGAACAGTGAATGGTACACCGGAACAGCCAATGCCATTTACCAGAATATGACTTATATGGAAATGTTCAACCCCGATTATGTTTTGATCCTTTCGGGTGACCATATCTATAAAATGGATTACGAAGTCATGCTGGACTTCCACAAGGCCAATAAGGCGGATGTGACCATTGCGGCCATGCCGGTTCCTTATGAGGAAGCCAAACGTTTCGGTATCCTGATCACGGATGAGAACCGCCAGATCAATGATTTTGAAGAAAAGCCCGAGAACCCGCGGTCCAATCTCGCTTCGATGGGTATCTACATCTTCAACTGGAAGACCCTTAAGAAAGCGCTGATCGCCAAAGCGGAACAGCCGGCGCTTGATTTCGGCAAACACGTCATCCCCTTCTGCCACGAAAAAGGGGCGCGCCTGTTTGCCTATGAATACAACGGCTACTGGAAGGATGTCGGTACACTGAATTCCTACTGGGAAGCCAACATGGAACTGATCGATATCGTTCCGGAATTCAACCTTTACGAAGAGTACTGGCGTATCTATACCAAAAACAACGCCATACCGCCGCAGTACATTTCCGCCGACAGCGTTGTCGAACGCAGTATCATCGGTGAGGGTACGGAGGTCTACGGCAAAGTCTACAACTCCGTGATCGGCTGCAACGTCACGATCGGAAAAGACACCGTGATCCGGGATTCCATCATCATGAACAACGCAGTCATCAAGGAAAACTGTGAACTGAATAAATCCATCATTGCAGAAAATACCACGATCGGCAGTGGATGTATCCTGGGAACCTTTGATGAAGCCCCCAATGAGACAGATCCGCACATTTACACGAACGGTCTCGTTACCGTCGGTGAGGATTCCGTCATTCCCGAGAACATCCGCGTCGGCAAGAACAGCGTGATCTCCGGGGAGACCAAGGAATCCGATTATGAAGACGGTGTGCTCGGAAGCGGCAAATCATTAATCAAGACAGGAGAACAGGTATGAAAGCAATAGGAGTTGTATTAGCCGGGGGCAATAATTTCAGAATGAAGGAACTTTCCCAGAAAAGAGCCGTATCGGCCATGCCGATCGCGGGAAGTTTCCGCAGCATTGATTTTTCTCTTTCGAATATGTCATTTTCCCACATCTCCAAGGTGGGCGTATTGACGCAATACAACGCTCGCAGTCTGAACGAACATTTAAGTTCCAGCAAGTGGTGGGACTTCGGACGTAAACAGGGCGGTCTGTTTGTCTTCACACCGACCGTGACACAGGATAATAATTTCTGGTACCGCGGCACCGCGGATTCCATCTATCAGAATCTTGCATTCTTAAAGCAGAGCCATGAGCCCTATGTTGTGATCGTCAGCGGAGACGGCATCTATAAGATGGATTACAACAAGGTTCTGGATTTCCATATTGAGAAGAACGCGGACATCACAGTGGTCTGCAAGGATATCCATATCGACGGGGAATGCGAACGGTTCGGTTTTGTGAGCGTCAATGAGGACGGCCGCATTACCGATTTCGAGGAGAAACCGATCGTTGCAAAGACCAACACCATTTCCTGCGGGATCTATGTTGTCAGACGCCGCCTTCTGATCGACCTGATCGAGAAGTGTGCCGCGGAAGACCGCTTTGATTTCGTAAGGGATATCCTGATCCGTTACAAGGACCTGAAGAACATTTACGCTTATAAACATGAAGGATACTGGAGCAACATCGCTTCCGTGGAATCCTACTATCAGACCAATATGGACTTCCTGAAACCCGAAGTGCGCGATTACTTCTTCAGACAGTATCCGGAGGTCTATTCAAAAGTCGATGATCTCCCGCCGGCCAAATACAATGTCGGATCCAACGTCAGGAACTCCCTGATTGCAAGCGGAAGCATCATCAACGGAACGGTGGAAGATTCCGTGATCTTTAAGAAAGTATTCATCGGTAACAACTGTGTGATCAAGAATTCCATCATTCTGAACGACGTGTATATCGGCAACAACACACACATTGAAAACTGCATTGTGGAAAGCCGCGGAACGATCCGCGCCGATTCCTATTTCAAGGGAGAGGACGGCATTCAGGTCGTCCTGGAGAACAGCGAAAGATACGTATTTTAATTCGGCAATCAAAAGGAGGAAGATCCATGAACATTACCGACATCCGCGTACGTAAAGTAACCAAAGAAGGAAAGATGAAAGCTGTTGTATCCATTACGTTTGACAATGAATTTGTAGTGCACGATATCAAAGTCATTGACGGCGATAAGGGCCTGTTCATCGCAATGCCTTCCCGCAAGACCGCCGAAGGCGAATACCGGGACATTGCACATCCGATCAGCACACAGTCCAGAGAAAGCCTGCAGGCGCTGATCCTAAAAGCTTATGAGGATTCTCTTAAAGAGGATCCTTGAGACTGCATATTTGCAGTATTGGGAGGAAGGGATCTGCCATATGGCAGATCCCGTTTTATTTCTTGACATAACGCCGCATCCCCCTTATCATATACAGGCACAGTGAGTTCGAGACCTTCCTCACTTAAAACAAAACTAAAGGAGACAATTCATGAAAACTTTCAACCCCGTGCGGATGGTGCAGGCAGCTGCAGTAGCCGCGCTCTATGTTGTTCTGACCATCCTCTCAAACAGTCTGGGACTGGCAAGCGGGATCATCCAGGTCAGGATCTCCGAAGCACTCTGTGTGCTTCCTTTCTTTTCCCCCTCGCTCAGCATCGGGCTCTATATCGGCTGTATCCTTGCCAACCTGATCACAGGCTGCGCACCCTGGGATATCGTATTCGGCAGCTTTGCCACGCTGATCGGAGCACTCGTCTGCGCATGGATCGGAACCAAAGCAAAAGGCCTTGCTGCTGACAGCAAAGCCTATAAGCGTCTGGCGCTTTTATCGCCCGTTCCGAATGTGATCAGCAACACGCTCATCGTCCCGCCGATCCTGATCTATGTATACGGCATGGGCCTTTCGGATGTTTCGCTGATCACGGATAAGATCTATCCGTTCCAAAGCGCATATATTCTGTTTACGATCACGGTTTTTCTCGGAGAAGTGATCTCCGGTTACGTGTTCGGTATCCTGCTGTTCCCTGCTTTTCACCGCGTCATGCGCAGAAGCGGGAATACAGAAGAATGATCATTTCAGGTTCTCGGGATTCAGGACATCCAGTTCCGGCAGCACAAACCGGCCGTTTTTGCGGATCAGGACATCATCAAACCAGATCTCCCCGCCGCCGTATTCTTCTGTCTGGATCAGTACCAGATCCCAGTGGATCGCCGAGGTATTTCCGTTTGGTGCCTCGTCATAGCACTTTCCGGGCGTGAAATGGATCGATCCCATGATTTTTTCATCAAACAGGATATCTTTCATCGGCGTGAGCACATAAGGGTTCACGCCGATCGCAAATTCACCCACATATCTGCTTCCTTCGTCCGTATCAAACACCTGATTGATCTTTTCCGTGTTGTTGCTTTCCGCCTTGACGATCTTGCCGTTCTCAAAGGTTAAGGATACGTTTTCATATGTATAGCCCTGATACAATGATGGTGTATTGTAAGTGATCACACCGTTAACGGAATCCCTGACAGGCGCCGTGAACACTTCTCCGTCCGGAATGTTCAGTTTGCCGTCGCAGGGAATGGCCGGAATGTCTTTGATGGAAAAGGACAGATCCGTACCGGGACCGGTCAGACGCACACGGTCTGTTTTGTTCATGAGGTCCACAAGATTCTTCATGGCTTTTCCCATTTTGGAATAATCCATGGTACATACGTCAAAGAAGAAATCCTCAAACGCTTCCTGGCTGGTGTTGTTCAGCTGTGCCATGGCGGCATTGGGATAACGCAGGATCACCCAGCGCGTGTGCGGCACACGGATCTTTCCGTGCACTTCGTTGGCATAATACTTCTCATAGATAGCCATTTTTTCGGAAGGCACATCCGCAAGTTCCGATACATTGTCGGTTCCGCGGATCCCTATATAGCAGTCCATTTTTTTCATTTCTGCGCCGTCGATCTCTGCCCTGAGTTTCATCTGTTCCTCTGAGCAGTGTAAGATCATTTCGCGTCGCATCTGCGGGTCTTCAAAATGTATGAACGGAACGCCTCCGGTCTGATATACCTCCTTGACCAGTGCCCTTGCCAGTTCCTTTGTGGCGTTACCGATATAATGGATATACACCTTATCGCCCGGTTTTACCTCACAGGAATAATGCACCAGATTCTGTGCCAGTTTTATGATCCTTGCGTCCATGTTTGATCTCCCTTCGGATTTATTGTTTTGTATGAATAAAGGAAACAAATCTGTTTCCGTTTTGTCTGAGCCAGTCTTCCACTTCTATCCGGCCGTACTTATCCTGCAGGCCCTGTCTCGGATCGTAGATCGTAACGTTCTGGCTGTCGTATCCCGTAAGCAGGACGGCTTCATCCGCTTCGACCATGGCGATCACCGGATTCCCGCAACTGATATAGTACTGCACCGCATCCAGCGAGCAGCCGGTCAGGTCAAGCACCATTTCATCGGGCAGGTTTTCTTTCAGAACGGATAAGACGGTACGTCCCTGCATCATCGTTCTTGCATCCAGATAGATCCCCTGCAGTTTCAGTACTTCATCCACACAGCAGGCGGTAGAAGTACGCATCCCGTCCACGCCATTTGTCTCAAGTCCCTTGATCTGTTTCGCAAGATAACGGTTGCCGCTCTGCCAGATATAGGAATCCTTTCTGTCCACGACCACGCCGAACGATTCCGCGGCGCGGTTGATCGCTTCGGCCGGATCCGCATAGATGCCGACGATCGCGCCCATCACATACACATAATACCGCTCCCTGTCGTCTTCCGCCTCCAGTTCGATATCCCTGCTGCCTTCAAAAATGACATGCTTGGGCGACAGTTTCTTCAGTGTATTGTTTGCGGGTTCTTTTGCAAGGACCGTCTGGTAGGTGGTCTCCATCTCTTCCGTCACGACGCTGGTGTATTTGTTTTTCGTCTCATGCGCGCTCTGGTTGTTCATGATCTGATCCGGCTCGGTCTCCACATAGTATCCGAGTTCCACATTATAGACTGCCCTGTCAAGTGTGATCATATTATCTTCCACTTCGATCCCGAGCATATAGACCCCGTCCTGTCTGTATTCTTTCAGGATCCCGTCCGTTATGTTCCGGATCAAAACGGCATACATCGGTACGACCGTACTGCCCGACATATCCGTCGTCACTTCGGATAATCTCGCACAGCCGTAGATCAGATCCGAATCCATAAATCCGAGCGGTACGATGGTCTCTCCGGGATCGGACGTGATCACCACAGGGCTTGCTGTGTTCAACGAGAACAATTGGATCGCATCCGAACCGTCTTCCTGCCAGGCGATCATGCTATTGTCTTCCGACGATACAAAGCGGTTGTCATCGAGATTCGACGCGATCACTTCGATCTTTTTGGATTCCATGTTAATGCGGTAAACACTACCGTCCATCAGCATATAGAAGATATTGCGGTTATTGATATAACTGAGTGCCGTCATATCCTGTTTCAGCATCTGGAAGGATTTGGTATAAGGGAAGAACATTTCTTCCTCTACTGTATTTAACCCGCCGTCATAGGAATAAATGCAGGCGCCCACTTCTCCCTCATGATCTCCGCGGTTCATGTAACCGTAGACCAGAAAAAGAATGTTGCCGGCATCATCGAGCGACAGGATCTTGACCCCGTGTGCATCATATCTGGTGCGCAGATCATTGTTGTCCTTGTCATAGAAGGAGAAGACCTTGGAGAGGTTATTATTTGTCATGTTGAAAGAATAGAGGGAATTCTGCTGCACAAAACAGTAAATGTTCGCAGCCTTGTTTTCCTTCCACTGCAGTTTCTCGTCCAGGATGCCGTGCAGGATCTTTCCGTTGACGAGTACATTCTTATCCTCGTCAAACACCTGATTCATATGTCTTTCATATTCCATCAGATAAATCCGCTCCTGCCCCCTGCGGATCCGGAAATATTCTTTCACATTGTAGTATTCGTTTTTGATAAATACGCGATAGCACAGTTCGATGCAGGCGTTTAAGGAATCCACTTCCAGAAGGTACAGTTCCTTTTCCGAAGAAACGATCGGCTGGAGTTCTCCCCACGTCAGCTGGTTGAAGTTGGAGTGGATATTCACATAGCCGTAGCTGGAATTGTCCCCTTCCGCGTTGGTCTCCATATAGGTCTTCAATTCCCTGGCCGCGACCTTGTCAAAGGTCTTTGCGGAAAAATCTTTCACAAAGCCGAATTTGTCGGTCAGGTAGAGTTCGGACTTGTTGATGATGCGCGTATAGTACTTCGTCACCTTACCCGCACCGTCCGTGACTTTGATCACGAGCATGTATTCCTTGTCATCATCGATCAGATCTTTGATGGGAAGAGTTGCCGTGATCATGTCGTTCTCATATTTGTATCCGTCCAGGTCCGTATCTTCGATAAGACGCTGCATATCCTTACTGCGTACTTCGTATCCGATCTTACTGATGATCGCCCCGTAAGTATCGATCAGGATATCCACCTCACGATTGGCTTTCAGCGGCGTGATCGCCCCACGCAAATAACTCCCCTCCATGTCTACCGTGTAGCCATGAAGGGGATTTACATATTCGTCATTGACGTTCATATATACAATGGGAAGAGTCGCCTGTCCCATTTCAGCCGTCATATCCGTGTTTCCGCGGTTTAAGAGTTTCTCCGCAACCGCCATGGAAAGGAAGAAGACCGAAAGGAACACACCGATACGCAAAAGGTTTTTTTTGATTTTTCGTTTCATTCTGAATCGGTCTTATTTCTTGGCAGCCTCGATCCTCGCGATCGATCTTTGCAGTGCCAGGGTAGCCCTTGCAAGATTTGTGCCGGTCGCTTTTTCCTGCAGGCGTCTCTGCGCGCGGATCTTTGCTTCTTCTGCGCGTTTCACGTCAATCTCATCCGGCCACTCCGCAATTTCCGCAAGCACCGTCACCTCATCCTGCAGTATCTCGATAAACCCGCTGATCAGCGCTGCTTTCGCGTTCTCTTTATCCGGCTCCATGATCCTTGCAACACCCGGTGCCAGAACCGCCGTCAGCGGAATATGATTCTTTAAGATCCCGATCTCGCCCTCCGTGGTACGGCACTCGAACATGGTCACTTCTCCTTCGTAGAAGGTCCGTTCCGGCGATATGATCTTCAATTTGAACAGATTATCTGCCATTTCACATACCTCGCAGCTTATTTTACCTTGGCGAGCACGTCATCAATACCGCCTGCATTCAGGAAATAACTCTCCGGAATGTCATCATGCTTTCCTTCCAGGATCTCCTTGAAGCCCTGGATGGTTTCGGAGATCGGTACATAACGGCCTTCCAGACCTGTGAACTGTCCCGCTACGAAGAACGGCTGTGACAGGAATCTCTGTACCTTTCTGGCTCTGGATACGGTCAGCTTATCTTCTTCCGATAATTCATCCATACCGAGGATCGCGATGATATCCTGTAACTCTTTGTATTTCTGCAGGATCTCCTGCACACCGCGTGCCACCTGGTAATGATCTTCACCCACGATCCTGGGATCCAGGATACGGGATGTGGACTCCAGCGGATCGACCGCAGGGTAGATACCCAGCTCAACGATCTGTCTGGAAAGAACCGTTGTGGCATCCAGATGTGCGAATGTTGTTGCCGGTGCGGGGTCCGTCAGGTCATCCGCAGGCACATATACGGCCTGAACGGAAGTAATGGAACCGTTCTTGGTGGAGGTGATGCGCTCCTGCAGGGCACCCATTTCCGTCTGCAGTGTAGGCTGGTAACCTACTGCGGAAGGCATACGTCCGAGCAGCGCCGATACCTCTGATCCGGCCTGTGTGAAACGGAAGATATTGTCAATAAACAGCAGGACGTCTTTTCCGCCCTTGTCACGGAAATATTCCGCCATTGTCAGTCCGGACAGGCCGACTCTCATTCTTGCCCCGGGGGGCTCGTTCATCTGTCCGAACACCATTGTCGTCTTATCGATAACGCCCGATTCTGTCATTTCATAGTACAGATCGTTACCTTCACGGGTACGTTCTCCAACGCCGGTAAACACGGAATAGCCGCCGTGCTCTGTGGCGATGTTACGGATCAGTTCCTGGATCAGGACCGTCTTACCAACGCCGGCACCGCCAAACAGTCCGATCTTTCCGCCCTTCTGATACGGACAGAGCAGGTCAACCACCTTGATACCCGTCTCCAGCAGTTCCTGGGACGTGGACTGTTCTTCAAATTCAGGAGCTTTCCGGTGGATCGGCTCATAACTTACGCCTTCCGGAGCCGGTTTATTATCGATCGGTTCACCCAGCACGTTGAAAATACGTCCAAGCGTATTCTCTCCTACCGGTACGGAGATCGGTGCGCCGGTTGCGACCGCATCCATTCCTCTAACGAGACCGTCCGTCGGACCCATGGCGATACATCTGACCGTATCGTCGCCAAGGTGCTGTGCGACCTCTACGATCAGTGTGGAACCGTCGCTTCTGGTTACGCTGATCGCCTCATTGATCTCAGGCAAACTTCCTTCCGCATACTTTACGTCCAATACGGCACCGATGATCTGGGTGATCTTACCTGTGTTCTTATCTGCCACTGTCATTTTCTCCTTCTACTGTTTATATAGATCTGTGATTAATTACTTAAAGCCTCGGCTCCGCCGATGATCTCTGTCAGTTCCTGCGTGATATGACCCTGACGGGCTCTGTTATACTGCAGTTCCAGACTGCCGATCATTTCTTCCGCGTTGCTGGTCGCCGAATCCATGGCCTGCATTCTTGCGCCGTTCTCACTCGCGACAGCTTCCACCAGCGCTCCGTAAATGATGCTGGTCACATATTTCGGAATGATCATGTTCAGCGCCTCGACTTCTTCCGGCTCATAGTTCATCAGTGTTTTGTCTTCTACTTCAGAGTCTATCTCCGATTTCTCGGCCGCTTCTTCCATATCGACCGGCAGAAGTTTTAACATCGTCGGAATATGGCTCACCGTATTCCTGAAATGCGTATAAGCCAGATAGATCTCTCCGATCTTTCCGTCCGAAAAATCCTGCAGAAGACGATCGCTCAGTTCCATCGCATCCGAGTACAACGGTTCGTTGATCATTTCAGACTCGTCGGCGATGACCTCATACCCCTTGCGGCGCAGAGCATCCCGTCCCTTTTTACCGATCGCGTAGATGATCACTTCTTCCTTCTTCCATTCCTGTTGCG
Source organism: Lachnospiraceae bacterium (assembly GCA_017620255.1). Taxonomy (GTDB): domain Bacteria; phylum Bacillota; class Clostridia; order Lachnospirales; family Lachnospiraceae; genus UBA2868. The sequence goes on along the minus strand of JAFZQU010000036.1, from coordinate 75,437 downwards.
TGATCAGCTTCACGATATTGGAATTGTATCCGCCGGCCAGGCCGCGGTTGGAAGTAATGACGATCACCGCTTTTTTGCCGGAAACGTTCGGTTTCATATACGGGTGCTCCATATATCCGGAACGTTTCAGGATATTCACGACCGTCTGGTACATGCTCAAAAAGTAGGTCTGCGATCTTTCGGCGCGTTGTTTGGCTCTCTGCAGCTTGACCGTTGACACGAGCTTCATCGCCTTGGTGATCTGCTGCGTGCTCTGGATGCTGACTTTACGGCGTTTGATGTCTCTCATGGAAGCCATACACTATCACCTCTTATTTGAAATCTTCCTTGAACGCGGCAATCGCTTTCTTCAGTTTGGCATCCGTTTCATCCGAAATGACTTTTTCATCTCTGATCGCTGCGGGGATCTCCGGATAACTGGTCTTGATGTATTCGAAGAATTCCTTCTCAAAACGGGTGACTTTTTCCACGTCCACATCCAGCAGATACTTACCGGTCACAACATAGATCATGATGACCTGGAATTCTACCGGCATCGGCTGATACTGTGCCTGCTTCAGGACTTCCCTGATACGTTCGCCCTGTGCAAGTTTTTCCTTTGTATCCGCATCCAGTTCGGAACCGAACTGCGCAAAAGCGGCAAGTTCACGATACTGTGCAAGTTCCGTACGGATCGGTGCCGCGATCTTTTTCATGGCTTTGATCTGCGCAGCGCCACCCACACGGGATACGGAAAGACCTGCATTGATAGCCGGTCTGAAACCTGCGTTAAACATCTCGGTCTCCAGATAGATCTGTCCGTCCGTGATGGAAATGACATTGGTCGGGATATACGCCGATACGTCACCGGCCTGCGTCTCGATGATAGGCAGTGCCGTCAGTGAACCGCCGCCGTATTCCTCGCTCATTCTCGCCGCACGCTCGAGCAGTCTCGAGTGCAGATAGAATACATCACCGGGATATGCTTCACGGCCGGGCGGACGTCTCAACAGCAGAGAGAGTGTTCTGTACGCCGTTGCGTGCTTACTCAGATCATCATAGATGACCAGCACGTCCTCGCCGTTCTCCATCCATTCCTCACCGATCGCGCATCCGCTGTACGGTGCAATGTACTGCAGGGGTGCCATCTCACTGGCTGTAGAAGCAACTACCGTCGTATAGGCCATGGCATCATGCTCCTCCAGGGTTTTTACGATGGAAGCAACCGTGGATGATTTCTGGCCGATCGCAACGTAGATACATTTTACGTTCTGACCCTTCTGGTTGATGATCGTATCGATGGCGATCGCAGTCTTACCGGTCTGTCTGTCGCCGATGATCAGCTCACGCTGTCCTCTTCCGATCGGGATCATCGAATCGATCGCTTTGATACCGGTCTGCAGCGGCGTATCCACGGATTTTCTCGTGATAACACCCGATGCGACACGTTCGATCCGGCGATAACGGTCCGTCTGAATGGGTCCTTTTCCGTCAAGCGGCTGTCCCAGTGCATTCACAACGCGGCCCAGCATCACATCGCCGACAGGTACTTCCACCACGCGCCCCGTTGTCTTGACAGTGTCGCCCTCGTTGATGTTACGGTCCGCGCCAAGTAGCACGGCACCGACATTGTCTTCCTCAAGGTTCATGACCATGCCGTACACGTCTCCGGGGAATTCAAGCAGTTCGCCCTGCATGGCATTCTCCAGACCATGAACACGTGCGATCCCGTCCGCAACCTGAATGACCGTTCCGACCTGCGAAACTTCCAGCTCGCCGGCATATCTCTTGATCTGCTCTTTAATTACAGAACTGATTTCTTCTGGTCTTAAATTCATGGATCTATTGCACCTTTCCTAAATTTGTGTTCCCGCCTCATATCTTGCGAGCTGGATCTTCTTCAGATCTTTCGTCAGCTCGTCGAGCTTGGATCTCACGCTGGAATCAACGACTTTATCGCCGATCCGGATGATCATCCCGCCGATCAGGGACGGATTAACATCATAATTCATTTCCATGGAATCATAATCGGTCGTGTCTAACAGTTTCTTCTCGACAGCCTGCTTCTGCGCATCGCTGAGCGGAAGCGGTGTCGATACATACGCTGTTCCGATCCGTTTGTATTCCTTGACCTGTTTCGTAAAATAATCCAGGATATCGAAGATCTCCGGATACCGGTTATTGGTAACGATGATATGGAAAAATCCGGCCATCTCATCGCTGACACGGCCCTTTAATACTGCTTCCATGACCGCTTCCTTTTCTTCCTTGACGATCTTCGGATGATTCATCAGTCTGGAAAAATCCGGATTATCTTTCAGCACAGTCTGCAATACCTGTACCTGTGCGTACAGATCATCTATTTTATTCTCTTCCTGCGCCAGTTCAAATAAGGCGTCACCGTATGTTTTGGATGCTAACTTTGCCATACTTCTCCACCTATTTCATTCAGCGTTTCCTCAACCAGCTGATCCTGGACCGTTGTATCGATCGAAGCGCTGACAACCTTGCCCGCCATCATGGACGCGATCTTGATCATCTCCTGCTTCATCTCGTCCGCAGCACGCTGTTTCTCGAGTTCCGCTTCGCTTCTGGCCTGCTTGATGATGCGGGCCGCCTCTTCCTTGGCCTCGGCCACGATCTGTGCTTCATTGGCAACTGCTTTTTTTCTGGCTTCCGAAAGGATCTCGTCCACCTCGGCATCCGCCTGCTTGAGCTTGGCGTCGTATTCTTCCTTCAGTGCCGCCGCATCCTGCTTGTCCTGATCCGCCGTCTCGATATCCGTGCGGATCTTCTCCTGTCTCTTCTTCAGCATATCCCTGACAGGATTGAACAGAAGATACGACATGACGAGAAACAGGATGAACAGCGCGAGCGCCGTCAGGATCGCATCGTGAAGCAATTGCACATCCAGATCGAACAGTCTCTCCATGGTCTGATCAGACGCAAGAAATGCGAAACTAATCATCTGTCCCAATTCTAAAGCCTCCTTCCTTCACAGAGTATCACCCTGCTTTATTTATAGATGTCCAGAGGTCTAACGAATAAGAGCAGCATCGCAACCAGCAGACCGTACAGACCTGTTGTCTCGGCAACCGCCTGTCCCAAAAGCATGGTGGATGTGACATCCGACTTTGCTCCGGGGTTCCTTCCTACTGCGGATGCAGCGTGGCCTGCGGCAATACCCTGGCCGACACCGGGACCGATACCTGCGATCAGTGCCAGACCGGCTCCGATTGCAGAACAACCTAAGATAAAGTCCTGTCCGTTAATGTTCATGATTTTTCCTCCTTAAAATGAGTGTTCTATATTCAGGGCTAAGCCATGATTATACTGTTTTATTTGTCTCCGATGGCGTCCGTGATATATGTCATCGTCAGCATACAGAAAACATAGGTCTGGATCGCACCGGAAAACAGGTCAAAGTAAACATGCAGCGCCGACGGGATACCGATCTTGACGAAGATCGGAAGCAGCCCGTAATACAGGGCCATCATGACCGTTCCCGACAGTACGTTTGCAAAAAGACGCAGGGAGAGCGAAATGGGAACCGCCACGTCACCGATGATATTGATCGGTGCCCAGATCGGCCACGGATCGCACAGTCCCTTGATAAATCCGCTGAGTTTCTGATGTTTCAGTTTATTGAAGAAGATCAGGCAGAAGGTGATGACACCCATCGGGAACGTGACGCCGTAGTCCGCTGTCGGCGGCCTCAACCCGAGCAGGCCCGAAATATTGCTGAGCAGAATGAATAAAAAGATCGTAGATATGTAGTTCGCGAACTTGATCGCGTTTTTGCCCATTACGTTGCTGACCATGTTGTCCAGCATCTCGACGATCAGTTCGGCAATGTTCTGAAAGGTTCCCGGCGTATCCATCACTTCCGCTTTTCTGATGGTGCGGTTGGCACAGATGGCAAAGATCACCAGGATCAGCATGACGATCAGCGTACAGACGTGTGTCGTCGTGATCCAGACTTCCTGACCGAAAAGATGGTAGGAAAACAACCCTTTGATCATGAAATCAATATCGCCGGCAAAAATCATTGCAGGAATCAATTCTGTTCACCTTCCTTGCTGTTTTTATCGATTTCCCTTATATCCCGGAACTTCTCAAAGAGCCTGTGTGAAACCGGCTGCAGATACGCGCCGATCTTGAGCCCCAGCGTTCCGAACACGAATGCCACCGGATCTGCGAGACCCGAAAAGGCAACCGCAAACATGACAAGACATACGCACGCATACCGGATGAGCGTTGTCCGTTTTGCATATGCATTTGCGCTCTTTTCATCGAGCAGAACGGTTTTCTCAAGGCAGACCGCCATATGGACCGCCATGGCAAACCCGCAGAGGATTCCAAGCCACAGTCCCGCTGCGCGGTAGAGCCGCAACGGAAAGAAAACCGCAAGCAATATCTGGATCAGTACGCCGTATACTATCATTCCCGGGATCATTTCCAGGAGTGTTTTATTTTCCGCCAGCGTCTTCCTGATCATCGCTCTTATCTATCGTCCCTTCCGTTTCATAGTAATTGATGTGTTTCTCATCCGACCCGGAATAGATCCGCTTCGCCAAGCGGAATATGTTGGTAAATCCGGCAAGCGCTCCGATAAAAAAAAGGACGATCACCAGAAAGGATGTGGAAAACAATCTGTCCAGAAAAATACCGAGGAACGTACATAACAGGATCGGGACAAGCATGTAGATCCCGAACTGCGTGATCGTGGTCAGAGATCTTAATACGCTCTTTTCATATTTCAATCCTTCTTGCCCCTTTGCTTGCTGTAATTATCGAAATTATATCATTTTTTATTGAAAAGGTCTAGTTATATGTAGTATTCTAGATAAAAGACGTTTGGGAGGCTTTATGAGTCAGACGCAGTTGTATCGCAAGCGGATCATTCCCGCGGAATGCATCCTGCTGAAAGATGACGAGATCCTCTATCAGGATTCCGACATGATCGTCACAAAATGGAAAGCGCTGAAACCGAAAAAAGACCTGCATCACGGCTTTTCCTGCTATTTCCTGAAGGACGGGTTCAAGATCAGCAAGTTCTACTATGCCGACAACACACTGCTCTATTGGTACTGCGACATCATAAGCCACACCTATAACGAAGAAACGGATACTTACATCTTTACCGATCTGCTTGCGGACGTCATTCTCTTTCCGGACGGCCGCGTCAAAGTCGTAGATCTCGACGAGATCGCCGATGCGCTCGCTTCCGGTGCCATAACGGCAGAACAGGCGGAAGACGCGCTCTATAAGCTGAATAAGCTGTTATCTCTCATCTATCGCAACGAATTTGATTCCATCAAGATCAATCTCGAGAAATTTGAAGAAACGGATCAGTAGAATACGTGTCCGCCGATGATCTGTCCGTTGATCTCCGGGATCACTGTCCTGAAATACAGGCAGTTTCCGACGGGGGTCGATCCTTTCATGGCTTCATCCGCCGCCGAGTAGCAGGAAGAATTGGCGCCAAGCGCAAGCCTGGTCGCCAGCCTGCCGCTAGCCACGGGTGAAAACTGTCTGTTCTGATAGATCACGCCGACCATGGTATTCGGATAGGCCGCGCTTCGCATGCGGTTGATCACGACCGCGCCGACCGCAACCTGTCCTTCATAGGGTTCCGCACCTGCCTCGCAGTAGATGAGGCATGCCAGCAGTTCGCGGTCACCTTCTTCGAATGTGATCTCGGAAATATCACGCCATGCCATCTTGGCGGCGCGCGCGCTCATGGCCTGCTCTTCGGCGAGCTGTTTCTTCAGGGCTGCCAGATTGGCCTCCTGCGCTTTCAGTTCCGCTTCGTAGGCTGCCTCTTCCAGTGCGGCCGCAGAGATCGCACCGTTCGTTGCGGCAAGCGATCCGGAGGTGGAATTGACCATGTCATTGACCTTGTTCTGTTCCGTTTCGGCCTGCTCCTGCAGCGTGATCAGTTCCTTGCGTTCCGCTTCCAGCTTCGCCTCACGGTCCTCGATATCCCTGCGCATCGCTACCAGGTTCTCGAACATCCTCTGATCATATTCCTCTACCTTGGAAACATATTCCGCCTTGTTCAGAAAATCCGAATAACTCGAGGCGGTCAAAAAGGCTTCCAACAGGCTGGATTCGCCCTTTTCATAGATATATTTCACGCGCTTTTTCATCAGTGCGTACTGGTTCCGTTCTTCCGATCTGGCGTTTTCGAGGTCCGCAAGCGTCCCCTCGATCTGCGCCTCTTTTTCAGACACCTGTTTTTCCAGATCTTCCAGATTCTCACTGATCTCTTCGAGATCCGCGTTCAGCTGGCTCAGATAGACCTGCAGCTGGTCCTTCTCATCCTCCAGCGCATCCCGCTTCTGCTCGACCTGTTCTTTCTGTGCCTCAGTCTGCTTCTTTAATTCCTCGGCTTTTTTGATCTTTTCCGAGGTCGTTTCGGCAAATACCGGGTATGAAAAGGGCTGCGCCAGAAGCGCAGTCACCATTGTACATGCTATGCATTTGTGAAACAGGGTACCCTTTTTCATATTCTCCGGTTACAGTTCCAGTTCGATCTTCCGGTTGGTGTGGGAGTACTGGTAGTACCGCACGCCTGCCGCATCCAGCATCCGCTTGGACGCTCTCGTGGAATCGGAATCCGCATACTTGTCACTGGAATAGACGACCGTCCTGATCCCGGCCTGAATGATAGCCTTGGCGCATTCATTGCAGGGGAAGAGGGACACATAGATCTTTGCGCCCTCCAGACTGCCGCCTCTGTAGTTTAAGATCGCGTTCAGTTCACTGTGTGTAACGTAGAAATACTTATTGTCATAGGGATTTCCCTCTCTGCACCAGGGAAATTCGTCATCCGAACATCCCTTGGGAAACCCGTTGTATCCCATGGACAGGATCTTGTTGTCCTCGCTCACGATGCATGCGCCGACCTGTGTATTCGGGTCTTTCGACCGCATGCCGGAGAGCATGGCAACGCCCATGAAGTATTCATCCCAGGATATATAATCGCTTCTCTTATCGCTCATCTTTTTCCTTTATCCTTTTACTTGGTTCCGAAGATCCGGTCGCCCGCATCTCCGAGTCCCGGTACGATGTATGCGTTCTCGTTCAGTTTCTCATCCAGGGCACCGACATAGATGTCCACGTCCGGATGTGCTTCCTTCAGGATGGAAAGTCCTTCCGGTGCGGCAATGATGCACAGGAAATGGATCTTCTTGCAGCCCTTGTCCTTCAGCATCTGGATCGCAGACACTGCGGATCCGCCCGTTGCCAGCATCGGATCTACCACGAACACTTCCCGCTCTGCACTGTCTGCAGGCAGTTTGCAATAGTATTCGACCGGTTTATGCGTTTCGGGATCCCTGTACAGTCCGATATGGCCTACCTTTGCGGTCGGGATCAGTGTCAGCATCCCGTCCACCATGCCAAGGCCCGCGCGCAGGATGGGAACGATCGCAAGTTTTCTGCCCTTTAAGGCTTTGACCGTTGTTTCACAGATCGGTGTTTCGATCTTGACATCCTTCAGCTGCAGATCCCGCGTTGCTTCATAACAGATCAGCATCGCGATCTCGGAAACCGTCTGTCTGAAATCCTTCGTACCGGTATCGATCCTTCTGATGTAACCGATCTTGTGCTGGATCAGCGGGTGATCCATGATGACAACCTTGCTCATACCTCATTCCCTCCAGTTTTTGCGTGATTTTTATTCTTCGATCGCCGCGACACGGCGTGCATGTTTTTCGAGGCCCGAAAATTCCGTTTCCAGAAACGTATCCACGATATCGAGCGCCACATAGATCCCGATCAGTCCGGCTCCCATGGCAAGAACATTGGCGTCGTTGTGGGCTCTGGTCAGATAGGCGGATGTGGTATCATGGCAGAGACCCGCACGGATCCCCTTTACTTTGTTCGCGGTGATGGAGATACCGATCCCCGTCGTGCAGATCACGATCCCTTTGTCTGCCTTTCCGTCCGCGACCGCATGCGCGACTGCCCTGCCGTAGGGCGGATAGTCGCAGGACTGACGGTCATAACATCCGACGTCCGTTACTTCATAACCTTTTTCCTTTAAGTGCGCGATAACGGCCTCCTTCATGTCGAATCCGCCGTGATCGCTTCCGATTGCAACTTTCATTTACGATACCTCTATGATTTTATGTCCTGCGGCTTTGATCAGCCGGTTCATGATCGCCACCGAAATGCCGCCTCCGTAAAATGCTTCCGAATAGATCAGGGTGACCTGCCTGTCGTCAAAATCACGCAGGACCCGGTACAGGTTTCTCGCGACTTCTTCCTCGTCTTTGGCAGAGCCGATGTTTTCCACAAAGTCCGCCGCATAGAGCCGGCAGGTCTCTTCTGTCGCGATCACACCGATCCTGCTGCCTTCCTTTGCCGTCGCGATCTGTTCCCGGATATAAGAGACAACCGCTTCCCGCTCACCGTTCACAATGATCAGTTCGCCTTTGGGCGCATAATGCTTATATTTCATCCCGGGCGCTTTCGGCGCGGTCCCGGTCTGTGTATCTTTTAAGATCGCAGGGTCATAAACGGTCCTGCCGATCGTCTCTTCGATCATCGCTAGGGAAATGTAGCCGGGCCTTAAGATCGTCGGCACCTCTTCCGTCAGATCCACGATGGTGGATTCAAGCCCGATCTTTGCTTCGCCACCGTCCAACACCATGTCAATGCGTCCGTCCATGTCCTGCATCACGTGCCTGCCGCTTGTCGGGCTCGGCCGTCCGGACAGGTTTGCACTCGGCGCCGCGATATAACCGCCGGATGCCCGGATCAGTGCCAGGGCAATGGGGTTTGCGGGCATGCGGATCGCAACCGTATCAAGTCCGCCCGTCGTCTCCTTCGGGACACAGTCTGCCTTTTGAAAGATCATCGTGAGCGGCCCGGGCCAGAAACGCTTTGCCAGTTTCAGAGCCGCAGGGCTGATCCCGACAGCGATCCTGTTAAGCGCCTCCGTATCGGCGATATGCACGATCAGCGGATTGTCGGAAGGGCGTCCCTTCGCGGCGTAGATCCTGCCTGATGCCGTATGGTTTAAGGCATCTCCGCCAAGGCCGTAGACAGTCTCCGTCGGAAAAGCCACCAGACCGCCGCGCCGGATCACTTCTCCGGCTTTTTCGATCACGGCAGGGTCAATATGATTTTCATCCAAACTGTAATAGTCCGTTTTCATGAGTATAGCATACTTTATTTCTGCGGAAAAGGCACTAGAACTGCGCGATCGCGGCCCATGCCTCCGGTGTTGCGTAACTCAACTGCCATGCGGCGATCCCTGCCAGATGGAAGTTGTGCATCGTCTGTACTTTCGCAGACAGGGAATCCCCGTCTTCCAGCCAGACCTTATACGTCCGTTCGCCCTTCTGCCATTCCGCATAGTTCTGCGCCGTTTCTTCATCCCATCTGGCTTCCGTTCCGACTTCCTTCAGAAGATCCAGGGCGTCAGTCATGCCAAGCGTCCTGACTTCCAGTGTATAGGGGATGAAGGCGTCATTGGCTTCTTCCGCTTCGATCTCTGCCTGTGTTTTGGGCGTTTCGATCCAGACTCTCGTATAGAAAGGAACCGCGTTGATCACGCGCTCTGCCGGAACATCCTCCAGCGTTTTGGTGATCCCTTCGATCACAAAATTGATCGAGGCCACGGAACCGCTCTCCTCGGAGCCGCTATAGTGTTCATCATAACCCATGATGATGAGATAATCCGCAAACAGGCCCTGCTGCGCGCGGTTATAATGCTCCGTACTTCCTGTGGGTACATAGTTGTCAACGGACAATACGATCTGTGCGCTGCGGCATGCGATCGAAAGTTCGCGGACAAACTGGGCATAGCACTCTCCGGCTTCCGTGGGTATGGTCTCGAAATCCAGATTGATGCCGTCCAGATCATAGTCCGCTGCGTACTGCATCAGCTGGTCGATCAGATGCCTGCGCTTGGAAGAATAGGACAGGATGTCATACATCTTTAAGTCGTTGTTGTATGTGATGTTCTCAACAAGACCCCACACTTCCAGGCCCATGCCATGTGCCGTTTCCACGTATTTCTCGCTCGCGATGGATTCAATGTTGCCGTCGTTATCGCAGACAAAGAACCAGGTGGGTGAAACAACGGTCAGCCCCTCCTGTCCCGCGAGTCTGTCCTTCAGGCCACTGTTAGCCGTTTCGTTCGTGACCATGTCCCAGACAAGCCGCACGGGACCGTCCTTGGTCATATAGGTAAAGGCCGGCTCCGTATGGGGTTCCGGTGCCTGAACCGTCTCGTTTTCGGTCTCACCAAGGAATCTGGTCTCGTAATAGCCGATGATCAGATCCTGCGTCTGGACCTTCGTCCATTCGGTGTCTTCTTCCAGAACGGTCAGTTTGTCGCCTTCCTGCATCTGCTTTAGGATCTTGGCCTTTTTATCGGGGCTGATCCTGACCGCCTGCTCCTTCGTGACGGTCGCGACGGGAATGGTCTTTGCCCCGGTGCGGATGCTCGCACGGTAGGGTTCCCCCGTTCCGCCGTAAAGATCGTAGGTAAAATCAGCATATTTCCGGACATAATCAAGCGCCACCAGATAGGTGTCCTTTTCCGGCATACAGATCACATAGGGAAGCTGCTCGCTTTTTCCCTGCGATGTATAGGAATTCCCTCCGATCGGTGCACTGATGACTTCCACTGCCGTTGTATACAGAAGCGCATTGTCGTTTACATCCAGATAAAACCGGTCATTATACTCTTCCTTGACCGAATCCAGATCCTGATACATCACACCGTCAATGACCTTCATCTGCCGGGTCGTGATCTCTCCGTCTTCCACGATCACCGCATAATCATCACCGATCGCGCCGAAATAGCTGAAAAGATCCGCTTCTTCAGATGTATATAAAAAACTCTCAAACAATCCCGTTTTCCAGCCGACCGTTGCGATCACGGCGATCAGAACGATCGCGATCGCTGCGGGGATCAGCCTTTGCAGCTTTCTTCTCCTGCGACGGCGCCTCCTGTTTGCTATTCTTTCACTATCCAAACCGTATTCCTCCAAATGATTTCCAATCTCACATTATAACAGACATTCGCCTGTTTGTCATTGGTTAGTGAAAAACGCAACCGGGCCGTACCGCGTTGCATGAGGGGTCTGGGTTCATTCTACGGTACGGCCCGGCGTTTTGATAAGGTAATCCGGCATTTACGTCAGTTAAGTGAGGGCGACTCTGTCGAATCGGACCTCGACCAGTTTGCCTTTTGTATCCGTCACAAAGTCCGGCATATAGCAGATCTCTTCACTGAGCGAGATCATTTTTGCCATCTGTGCCAGAGGAAGATAATAGCCTTCCACGGATACACGCATTCCGGCTTTCGACAGCGTGTCAAGGTAAGCATATGCTTCCTGCTGTCTCTGCTCGATGCGGATCTCTTCTAAAGGATCTTTCATGTGTAATCCCTCCAAATACATGCTCGATTCCTTCAGTTACTCACGGACACGTTCCAAAAGGAAGTACTGCATTTCGTGATACACAGGTCCCGGCTGATGCCCGTGAAACAAAGCTCCTCCGTATGCATGACAATACGTAAAAAAGTAAAAAAGCAGTTGGTGAATCATTTAGTACCTAAGGAGTCATCGTTTCCGACATGATCTGAAACATTTGACCGGACAGAGATCTGTCCAAAAGACACCTGCGGTGCAGGTGAGAGTGTGCATTGCACAAAAATTTGCTAATATGGGTACGTATTGTTGCCTACCCTCCTTCGCGCCACAGATTGCGGAAGGAGCCCTGTGAAATGATTGTAATGGATTCGTTTAAAATATGCAAGAATATTTTTATTAAACTTTAAGAAACTGTTGCCGATACATCTATTGACGAATACTATCCGAAAGTTTATGATGAGAAAAAACAGAAAGGATGTGATGCTATGAAGCTGGAAAAAGTGAACGATCATCAGATTCGCGCGACACTGACCAAGGCAGATCTTGCCGACCGCGAGCTGAAGCTCAGCGAGCTTGCCTACGGCACCGAAAAGGCCAAGAACCTCTTCCGTGACATGATGCAGCAGGCAGCATATGAATTCGGCTTCGAAGCAGAAGACATCCCGCTTATGATAGAAGCCATCCCTTTATCATCCGAGAGCATCGTCCTCATCATCACGAAAGTGGAAGATCCGGAAGAACTGGATACCCGTTTTTCCAATTTTGCTCCCACGATCCATGAAGATGACGAATCGGGCCTGAATGATGTTCTGCAGGCACTTTCGGATGAGAGCGACAACGTTCTTGACCTGTTCAGGAAGATCAAGGAGAATGCTGAAAAAGGTACAGGTGCTCCCAAGATCGAGGCGGCCGAGAGCAAAAGCAGCGACGAGCTCATCCGCGCCTACTCCTTTGCGGACATCGATACCGCTGCAAGAGTGGCTCACCTTTTGGAGCCTTTCTACTTCGGGAAGAGTTCCTTATACCGCAACCGCCAGAACAACCGTATCCTTCTGGTCGTTACGAAATCATCCCATACGCCGGAAGACTTCAACCGTGTATGCAACATGATCTCCGAATACGGAACCCCGGAGAAATACACAACGGCTACAGAAGCTTTCTTCAAGGAGCACAATGAGGCCATCATGCAGGATGATGCACTGACAAAGCTCTTATTTGTCTGACCTTTACCGGTCAGCCGGCAGATACAAAAAAAGGACTTCGGATCTTTCCGAAGTCCTTTTTGGTTCTGAAATCAAGGTTAACGGTTGTTGATCATCTCCATCAATCCGTTTACGTCCAGACCATGTACCATTGCTGCCTCTTCCAGGGTCTCAGCCTGGGATGCCGGACAGCCAAGGCAATGCATACCTGCTTCCATCAGGACCGGTGCAACATCCGGTGCAGCCTTTAAGACCTCACCGATCGTCATATCTTTCGTAAATTCTGCCATGATCGCAGCCTCCTTTTCTCTCAAACTGTATCGCATTTTGTAGACTATCACTTTTTGCCTTCCTTTTCAAGTTTTTCTTGTATATTCAGAAAGAGTATACTAAAATATACATGTTGAATATTCGTAACTAAAAAGGAGGTTTTCACTATGGCATATGTAATCGGTGATGCTTGCATCAGCTGCGGAACATGTGAAGGACAGTGCCCTGTTGGCGCGATCTCTGAAGGCGATGGCAAATACGAGATCAAAGAAAGCGAATGCTTAGGCTGTGGTTCCTGTGCAGGCGCATGCCCTGTTGGCGCTATTTCCGAGAAATAATATTTCGCAAGGATAAAAAAACGTCCGAACCCTTACGGGTACGGACGTTTTTTTTCTGTATCTATTCCTTGATCTTGTCGGCAAATTTGGTATAATCCGGCATCCATACCAGTTCCACCGTGCCGGTCGGGCCGTTTCTCTGTTTTGCCACGATGACCTCGGCAATGTTCTTTTTCTCGCTGTCCTTATGGTAGTAGTCATCGCGGTACAGGAACATGACGACATCCGCGTCCTGCTCGATCGCACCGGACTCACGCAGATCCGAAAGCATCGGACGATGGTCATCTCTCTTTTCCGGTCCGCGCGACAGCTGCGACAGTGCAACGACAGGAACATTCAGTTCCCTGGCAAGTGCCTTCAGCGAACGGGAGATCTCCGAAACCTCCGTCTGCTTGTTGTCGATCTGCCGGTCCGCTGTCATCAGCTGCAGATAGTCGATCAGGATCACTTCCACGTTGTTTTCCATTTTGTATTTCCGGCATTTCGAGCGGAGTTCCCCAATGGAGATACCGGGCGTGTCATCTATGATCAGGTTTGATTTTGCTATGACCGAAGCGCTCTCCACAATGCTGTCCCAGTCCCGGTCATTCAGCGTACCGGTACGCAGGGAATTGGAATCCACGCGTGCTTCCATGGAAAGCAGACGGTTGACCAGCTGTTCCTGCGGCATTTCCAGGCTGAACACAGCCGCGCATTTTTCCTGCTTCATGCAGATGTTCCGTACAATGTTCAAAACAAAGGCCGTTTTTCCCATGGACGGTCTCGCCGCGATAAGGATCAGGTCCGAGGGCTGCAGCCCCGCCATCTTATAATCCAGATCACTGAATCCTGTCGCAATACCCGTAACGGGTCCGCGTGTCTGGGAAGCGATATTGATCTTTTCAAGCGCACGCATGACTACCTGGTCGATCGGCGTAAAATCTTCCGTACGCCGGTGCTGCACCACATCAAATATCTGCTTCTCCGTCATGTCCAGGATGTGCTCCAGCGAGTCATTCTGCGCATAGGATGCGTTTTCAATGCCCTCCGTCACTTTGATCAGTTTCCGCAGGACCGCCTTTTCCCTGACGATCTCCGCATATTCCCTGATCCGGCCGGAGTTGGGGACCGTGGCGACCACGTCCTTTAAGGTCTCCGGATTTAAGATCTCTTCCGGAGCGCCCATTTCCTGCAGATGGCTGCGGAGCGTCACAACATCCGCCGCTTTCCCGGCATTCTGCAGGTCACACATGGCCTGAAAGAGGATCCCGTACTGATTTGCGTAAAAATCATCCTTGTGCAATATCTCGGAAGCAGTCTGGATCGCCTCTTTGGACATGATCATAGAGCCGATCACGGACTTCTCCGCCATCGTATCATGTGGCATGATTCTTTTGATCACGTTTTCTTCCATAAGACTGCTTACGCCCCTTCAACTATCACTTTCAGTGTCGCACTGACCTGCGGGTGCAGTTTGACCGTTACTTCATAGGTTCCCAGATTTTTGAGCGGTTCCGGGAGCACGATCTTCTTCTTATCGATGTCCAGATCCTGCTGTGCCTTCGCCTCTTCCGCGATCTCCTTGGAAGAAACGGATCCGAAAGTCTTACCGCCCTCACCCGTTTTCAGTTTTACGACCACCTGTTTTGTTTCCAGTACCTTCGCAAAAGCCTGTGCGTCGGCAAGATTCTTCGCAGCCACACGCTCATCATTGGCTTTCTGCAGTTTTAAGTCGTTCATATTTTTGGAATTGGCTTCCACGCCCAGTTTTTTGGGGAAGATAAAATTCCTTGCGTATCCGTCGCTGACGTCCACAACATCTCCCTTTTTCCCCAGGCTCTTCACATCCTGTAATAAAATGACTTTCATCAGATCTCTCCTTCTCTCTGCATGGTTTCCAGTGTACGGATCAGCAATTCCTTCGCCTCATCGATCGACATATCCTGTAACTGGCATCCGGCGATGTTCATATGACCGCCTCCACCGAGTTTCTCCATCACGAGCTGCACGTTCAGTTCATCGATGGAGCGCGCACTGATATAGATCTCACCCTGATAATCCGTCAGCACGAACGACGCCTTGATCCCTTCGATATTCAGAAGTTCGTTGGCAGCCTGCGCACCGATGATCGTCGGTGATTCGGAGGCTCTTCCGGGTGCCGAAACGGAGATCGCATAAGCGTCCAGTACGACTTCCGCGTTTCTGACGGCTTCTGCCCTTGCCTTGTAATCGTCCATGTTATTACGGAACATCTTCCGTACTCTCGTCACGTCTGCCCCGTTCCTGCGCAGATATGCCGCGGCCTCAAAGGTTCTCACGCCTGTCTTGGCCGTAAAGTTATTTGTATCGATCATGATACCCGAATATATACAGTCGGCTTCCGCAGGACGCAGTTTGACATTGTCGTGGATATACTGCAAAATCTCAGCGACCATTTCCGAAGCGGAAGAAGCATACGGCTCGATATATGAGAGCGTCGCATTCTGGATCTTCTCCGTGCCCTGCCTGTGATGATCCAATACAACGATGGAGGTACATTTTCCGATCAGTTCCTTACATTCCGTAAAGCTCGGTTTGTTGACATCCACAACGATCAGCGCCGTTGTGGCATCCGCAACGTCCAGCGCTCTCTGGCTGTTTAAGAACAGATCTTCCGTATACTCTCCTTCATGGATGATCTCATCCATCAGAGGACGGATGGAATTCGTAACTTCGTTGACAACGATATGCGCCTTCTTCTCAAAAGTCTTGGCTGCACGGAAAATACCGATCGCCGCACCGAACGTATCCACGTCCGTGTTCTTATGTCCCATGACGATGATACGGTCGTTGCTCTCAATGATCTCACGCAGGGCATGCGCCTTCACTCTGGCTTTGACACGTGTTGTCTTTTCAGCCATCTGGCTCTTGCCGCCAAAATAGGTGATATCATCCGGTGTTTTTATGACAGCCTGGTCGCCGCCGCGTCCGAGCGCAAGGTCGATGGCTGTTCTTGCATATTCGTAATTGGTCTGGTAGGAACCTGTTTCGATACCGA
Source organism: Lachnospiraceae bacterium (assembly GCA_017620255.1). Classification (GTDB taxonomy): domain Bacteria; phylum Bacillota; class Clostridia; order Lachnospirales; family Lachnospiraceae; genus UBA2868. The sequence goes on along the minus strand of JAFZQU010000036.1, from coordinate 59,233 downwards.
ACCCGATGGAGAGTGTCACGGAGATCTCGTTTCCGATATTGATCGTCTTGACGTCCTCAAGCAGATCGAAGCGTTTCTCCATCAGTTCCTTCAGATGCCGTTTCTGGATCGTGACCAGATATTTATCCTTCTCCAGCTTCTTGACCAGTGCATCCGAAGCAGAGAAATACTTGTTGATCTTTCTGTCCACCAGCGCAACGAGCAGGGATCTGCGCACATCCTCGACACTGTCCAGTGCCTCATCATAGTTGTCGATATAAATAAGACCCGTTGCCAGCTGCTGGTCATCGATATCTCTCTGCAGACGGTTGATCTTGGTCTCGTCAAACATGAAGAACGCGATCAGATAACTGTCCAGATTGACCGTGTCCAGAAGATCCGAAGACTCCAGTGCGATATGCATATCCACTTTTTTCATGTTGACACGAAAATCAGACTCCTCATGCGTCGTCATCATTTCCGTCTCGGACTCGATCCCGGGAAGGGATTCCTTGTGGACATCCGGGAGAAGGGACATGATCGTCTTGCGGTACCCTCTTTTGATATGAAATGCCTGTTCAAAAGCTTCATTGGTCCAGATGATCCGGCCGTCCTCATCCAACAGGGCGTACGGGATCTCCAGGTCCCTTAAAAGCTGCTTCTGCACCTGTCCGTACTGCGTCGCAAACGAGACCATGTCGTTCACGACCGCATGTTTGTTGATAAAATACAGGATCAGGGCAATGATCAGATAGACGGCAACCCCCGCGCTCATGATATAGCCGGCGCTGCGGTCCTTGAAATAAACCGCCACGTTACATATGATCAATGGAATGACCAAAAGAACGGGCCAGCTCATATAGGTGCGTAATTGCCCCTTAAATTTGACTTTCTTCACGGATACGCTTCTCCTTTATGACTGTCAGCCGATATTCTGTGCTTCGACCAGACCTTTCCCCCCAAAGATCTCTCTCAGCTTCGGTTTCTCGATCTTTCCTGTCGGATTCCGCGGGATATCCGCAAAAATGATCTTGTGCGGGCGCTTATAGCGCGGAAGCGCATGACAGAATTCATGCATTTCCTCTTCCGTGACCACATAATTCTTCTTCAATTCGATAACGGCCAGTGTGACCTCCCCGAGACGCTTGTCCGGGATCCCGATGACCGCGGCATCGTGCACGGCTTCGTTCGTACGGATAAAGTCCTCGATCTGTACCGGGTAGATGTTCTCACCACCGCTGATGATGACATCTTTCTTACGGTCAACGAGAAGGATGAACCCGTCCTCGTCTTCCTTTGCCATATCGCCGGTATAGAGCCATCCGTCCTGCAGAACCTCTGCCGTCGCTTTTTTGTCATGATAGTATTCCACCATCACGGACGGTCCGCGTACAGCCAGTTCACCGACCTCACCCGGTTTTACGGGCTGTCTGTCCTCACCGACGATCTTTGTCTCCCAGCCGTATCCGGCCTTGCCGATGGTGCCGACCTTTTCCACGTTTCCGACCCCGAGATGCACGCATCCGGGACCTAAAGATTCGGAAAGACCGTAGTTTGTATCATAGTCATGGTGCGGGAAGTATTCCAGCCATTTTTTTACAAGACTTCTGGGAACCGGCTGTGCACCGATATGCATCAGTCTCCATTGATCCAGTTCATAATCCTTCAGGTTCACGCGGCCGGACTCGATCGCTTCCAGGATGTCCTGTGCCCACGGAACCAAAAGCCATACGATCGTACACTTCTCTTTCGATACGGCATCCAGAATAAATTCCGGTTTGGTGCCCTTTAAGAGCACGGCCTTGCTGCCGGACAAAAGGCTTCCGAACCAGTGCATCTTGGCGCCCGTATGATAGAGCGGCGGAATGCATAAGAACACATCATCCCTCTGCTGTCCGTGATGATTCTGTTCCGTTTTACAGGAATGCATCAGACCCGCATGCGTATGCAGGATCGCCTTGGGAAAACCGGTGGTTCCGGATGAAAAATAGATCGCAGCCTGGTCTTCATCTTTGATGACGATCCCCGGGCGCTGCGAAGAGCAGTTCGCCGAAAGCGAATTATAGTCATCCGCAAAGCTCGGGCAGTTCTCGCCGACATAGATCAGCAGCCTGCCTTTGGAAAGCGGCTCGCAGATCTCTTCGATCCGGCCGATAAAAGCAGGGCCGAACACCAAAATATCGATCTGCGCAAGTTTTGCGCAGTAGAGGATCTCGTCGGAAGAATAACGGAAGTTAAACGGCACAGCCAGTGCGCCCGTCTTTAACACGCCAAAATAGATCGGCAGCCATTCAAGGCAGTTCATCATCAGGATACCGACTTTATCACCGCGTTTCACGCCTCTCTGCAGCAGCAGGTTCGCAAACCGGTTTGCTTTTTCGTCAAATACACTCCATGTGATCTCTCTGCGGTAATGCGTCTCGGGGCTGGCCTCGATCAGTTCATATTCCTTCCAGGTCACCCTTCTTCTTTCTTTTATCTCCGGATTGATCTCGATCAGGGCGATCTCATCGCCAAACTGATCCGCATTTCTTTCAAGTAAATCTGTAATAGGCATTGCAATTGCTCCCTTTTACACTTTTATTCGCTAAAGTGAAGTATACGGGTTTTCACCTGTTTTGTCAAACAAAGGGCCCCCTCTTGGGGAGCCCTCTTTTGTGGTCTGTTTAGTCCTGTACGTAAGGCATGATCGCTACGTGTCTTGCTCTTTTTACCGCAACCGTGAGCGCTCTCTGATGCTTTGCGCAGTTGCCTGTGATACGTCTCGGTAAGATCTTGCCTCTCTCGGATACATATTTCTTTAAGGTAGCTGCATCCTTGTAGTCAAGTTCTTTTTCCTTGCCGCAGAACACGCATACTTTCTTTCTTCTGCGGATCCCGCCTCTTCTTCTCATCTGAGAGTCATTTCTCTCACCGTCACCCTGTGGTTTATTATATGCCATTTGATTACCTCCTACGCGAAAAACAAATAGTTAATTAAAAGGCAGTTCTTCCTCGATCCCGTCCGGGATGTTCATGAAGCCGTCATTGACTTCATTCGTCTGTGTTTCCTGCTTTGCAGCAGGTACAAAGCCGGCATTTTCGGAAGAAGCGTTCTTGCTCTCGCAGAATTCATGGTCTTCCACCACGATATCCACCGTGTTGACCTTCTGCCCTTCCTTGTTCGTGTAACTGCCGGTCTGAATACGTCCCGTAACAGCGATCTTCATACCTTTCTTGAGGTATTTCTCAGCGAATTCTCCCTGTCTGCCAAAAGCAACACAGTTAAAGAAATCCGTTGTCGGCTCGTCACCGTTACCGTTTCTTCTGCCTCTTCTGTCAACAGCAAGGGAATACCTTGCGATTGCCATGCTTGAATCCCCTGATGAGTATCTCACTTCGGGATCTCTTGTTAAACGACCCATTAAAATGACTTTATTCATAATATACTCACTTTCTATCAGGCGTCTTGCTTAACGATCAAAAATCTCATGACGTTTTCCATAATGCGAATGCGATTCTCGATCTCGCGAGGGGCGTCTGTTTCAGCGTCAAACTGAATGAAGTAGTAGAAGCCTTCAGTCATCTTCTGCACTTCGTAAGCAAGTTTCTTCTTGCCCCACTCGTCAACGTTTGTGATCGTGCCGCCGAAACGGGTGATGTACCCCTTAACCTTTTCGAGAACGGCCGCTCTCTCTTCGTCTTCGATCTTAGCATTAAGAACAACGCATAATTCATATTTGCTCATATGCTATACCTCCTTTTGGTCTCTGGCCCCGGTTCGCGACCGGAGCAAGGTTTGTCCGGCTCTTCGCAAAGCGAATCTCCATGAGCCGGGATTCCTATAGTGTATCACGAGTAACCATGATAACACAAAAACATAGGCAATTCAAGGACTTTTTTACAGCTTTATCCCCTGTTTTTCGGCAAGGGCCGCAAAGACTTCTCCGATCTTGTCCGTGATCATGAGCGTGTTTTTGGCGGCACGCACGTCCAGCGCATCGCGGTTGATGATCACGAGGTATTTGCCGGAGAAATAATTGATATAGGAAGCTGCAGGATAAACGGTCAGCGATGTGCCGCCGATGATCAGCATGTCCGCATCGGCGATGGCGCTGATCGATGCACCGACCGCATCCTCCGGCAGGCTCTCTTCATAGAGAGTGATGTCCGGACGGATCATGCCGCCGCATTCGCAGTGCGGGATCGCTTCCGCTGATTCGAAAATATAGTCTTCCGGGAAGGTCTTACCGCATCTGATGCAATAATTGCGCAGTGCGCTCCCGTGGATCTCATAAACCTTTTTACTGCCGGCCTTCTGATGCAGGCCGTCGATATTCTGTGTCACGACCGCAGTCAGTTTGCCCATCTTCTCAAGTTCCGCCAGATACTTATGCGCATTGTTCGGCTCGATCCTGCGGGTATCCATCTTCTGCCTGTGGAACTCAAAATAGACCTCGGGTTCGTGCATCAGGCAGCTGTGGCTTAACAGGTATTCCGGGCGGTATTTGTCAAACCGCACGTCATGCTGGTTGTACAGTCCGTCCTTGCTGCGGAAATCCGGCACACCGCTTTCCGTGGAAACGCCTGCTCCGCCGAAAAAAACGATTTTCTGCGCATCGTCTATATAAGTGCGCAACTGTTCCAGTTTCTGTTCATCCATTGCCTTCTCCTTCCACTCCGATCTGCATTTGCCCTCTTGCAACCTTGACGCCGTCCTGGTTTGTGATCGTATACTTCACGGTGATCACATGCACGGCATCGCTTTTATCGGACACGGTCCCCTCAATGGTGAGTTCATCGCCGATATAGACCGGTCTGCGCAGTTTCCCTTCCGTCTCATGGATCAGGCTGCGCTCGCCGGGCAGATACATACCGGCCAAAGTCGACAGGAACGACAATGTCAGCATTCCGAAAACAACAGGACCCTTATGCCCGTGGGATGCCGCATATGCAGCATCGGCGTGCAGAGGGTTTAAGTCGCCCGTGATCTTTCGGAAATCGTCCTGCATCTGCTGCGTGACCGTCACGCTGAAGCGCTCCGTCTGTCCGATCGTTATCTCTTCATAGGTATACCGGTTCATGCTTCGTTCATCTTTCTTATGATCAGGTCGATCATTTCGCCGACATTTTCCAGAAGGTTCACTTCCTTGATGTCAAATTTCATGGAGAATTCCTTTTCCATCGAAACGATCAGGGAGATATGCTCGAGTGAATCCCAGTCATCGATCTCATCAGAGTTGGTCTGATCGGAAATCGTCAGGGTCTCATCGTCAAAGACATCCCGGAATATTTCCTGTACTTTCTCAAATACTTCTTCTCTGCTCATGGGTAGCATCCGTATCCTTTCCGATGGTCATACCGGTTTCAAAAGTCCCGCCTGCCTGAGTTTTTCCATGACCGGAATGATCTCCCTGACAGGCTTTTCGATCAGTTCCGACAATTTCAGCAGATCATTCCTGCCGTCCGCATAGGCGCAGACATCTTTGATGATCAGCGTTTCCTGGTAGGTTTCCTTGGAACTCATCGTCGGCATCAGACCGTACTTTCCGAGCTTCGGTTCCCCGATCGTCGTGATCTGATACGTTTCGTTATGTTCCAGTGCCTCGATACACTGCAGGATCACATCATAGCTGCCGGCCAGTCCGTCCGGCGAGATCAGATCCAGGTTATCCGCACTGGTGTGATATTCCGGATAAACATGATATTTGGAACGGCAAAAACACACCATGGGGATATCGGCTCCCGGTGCCTGGTACTGCCGCTCGTCCGAACCTCTCTTCAGATAGGAATAATCCTTGTAGTCCGGTGCGTGAAACTTCAGTACGGTTTCGAGCACACGGTCCGCAAGCGTATCCCTGTATTTGCTGTGCACCAGGGAGTAGGTCCTGTCATCCCCGACGCAGGTTAAGTTAAAGGCCGCAATGACTTTTTCGCGGAGTTCCGACAAGTGCCTGCTTAAATAAGTCAGGGCCCCGATCGTTTCCGGTGCCAGAACAAGGCGGTATGTGTATTTCCTATGCGGCATCGCAAGGATATAGCGCGCAACATATGTCAAAAGCGCAGGCCCCGAGCATTCGTTGTTTGCCATGGATGGATGGCAGACATAACTGGACAGGAAGATCTCCTCATCCGTTTCTCCGGGTACGATCAGTTCGCCGTAAGTCAGACTGCCGTCTGTCAGCGTCGAGCGGATCACGGCATGATAGGTCTGCTCCTTAAGGGAATCCCGCATCTTCTGTGTCATGCAGAAGCCCCAGCGCTCCTTATAGTAGGAAGTTACATAGGGGATCAGGTCCGGCTGGTCTTTCAGGGAGTATAAATGCTCCTGCAGTTCCTGCAGAGAGAGTTTCTCGTCGACCGGAACAGAATAACCGAGTACATGCAGATTCGTATCAGCCATGTCCACGATCCGCTTCCCGCTCTCATCCTCGAGATAGGCTTCCGTGATATTCCACTCTTTGGGGATCGTCCAGTCAAACACTTCCGTTCCGCTCGGAACTTCAAACAGCTGCATTTCCGGAAGGATCTTCCGGATCAGTGCAAAGGTTTCCCGTACACCGTTTCCGGTAATGCTCCTGCAGATCGGGAACATCTCTTTGCAGAGATCAAACATTGCACGTCCCTCATCGGGATATCTCGTATCATCCTGCCCGATGTAGCTACAGAGTCTTCTCGAACGGTTATGCCGCACGTCCTCCGCAATGATCGGAAACGCGCCCTGCAATTCGATCAGTTTATATTCCAGACCGTTCACGAAGAAGCGCTCCATCACGCCTTTTTCTTCGAATTCCGGCTCATAGGCGTAGATCACGTTCTCCACATCAAGATCCAGATCGCGCACGTTCATCGAGTAGGTCGCTTTTCTGGTAACACCCTTATCGTCCGTGTAATCCGCGGTAAAATCCTTCAGATAGCGGTACGGGACCGGCCCGACGGTTTCTTCCACATAGTGTACGAACACAAAAGAGTGCTGCAGATCCTTGTCTATGAAGAGATTGCGGAAACCGTGTTCAAGCATGTAGGTAAAGGGGGAATCGATCCCGAACGAACTGTGATTATCCATGGCGCACAGTTCCTCCTGCCCCTTTCCCCAAACCGCAAACGAATAGATCGGGTGTTTTGTTCTTTTAAAATCATCCCTTGCAAGCGCCAGTTTCCCAAGCGACCCTGTCTTGCAGGGCGTCTTGTAATGGTCATAGGCCTCGCCCCTGCAGAACGCCCAGTTAAAGGTCGGGAAAACAAGCGTACCCTCTTCCCCGATCTCCCGGATGATCCCGTCGATCAGGATCTGCAGATCCGTCTCGTCCTCATGCGTGATCAGATCGTACAGAAGCTGCTTCACGTCAGACGTGACAAAAATGCGGTCGCCTTTATGCAGATGTAGGTGGGATGCCAGTTCCCGTAATGGTATGTATGTTTCCATTGCTCTCCTTAAAAGGCTTCAGGTTATTTTACCGTAACGCCCTTCAGTGCGATCTCCACCGCTTTGTTCTTGACCATATCCTTCATTGTATAGCCGAGACCGTGCTCTTCCACCATCGAATTGAAGGAGTCATCCGAACCGTCTTTCTCTGTCAGATATGCCCTGTAATCAGCTTCGCTGACGGTCACGCCCTCGTTTTCGAGGATCGCCTGGTATACGAGTTCCGCCTTGGCCTGTTCTTCGCAGGTCTCCTGCAGGGATGCATCATATTCCGCTTCCGTCTGTCCCACATAATCTTCAAAGCTTTCATACATGGTGGAACCGTAGTACTGCATGTACATCTGGTTCATGGACTCAAACTGCTCCTGATCCGTGTATTTCTGTGTGGATTTCAGGTTCTTGAGATAAGCTTTCGGGTAGGAAGAGACCGTGCTGTTATCCACCAGATAATCCTCCACCCAGTCTTTCAGGTTGTCGTCGTAGTGGCTGTCTTTTAAGTACTGACGGTATTCTTCAACCGTCGATGCGTACTCGGAAAGGTTCTCTTCGACAAATGCATCCGTGAATTCGGGCTTCTCATAGATCCCGTCGATATCAACCGTAAATACGGCATCCTTGCCGTTCAGTTCCTCATTGCCGTAATCATCCGGGAAAGTCACTTCCACCGTGACGGTCTCGCCGATACCGTGTCCGATCAGCTGCTGCTCAAAATCGTCAATGTAGCTGCCGGAACCGATCGTCAGATCCGTAGGGGTGCCGTTCGTGCTGCCGCCTTCAAAAGCAACGCCGTCCACTGTTCCCACATATTCGATCGAAACCTTGTCGCCGTCCTTGATCTTGGCATCCGTTTCCTCATTCAGCACCTGATGAGAGGAAAGAACATTTTCGATATCCTCATCCACGGAAGAATCCGGATATTCGATCTCCGAAAGCGGCGCCGTATAGTTCTTGTACTCCGGAAGAGTTACAAGGTCCTTTGCGGTCACGTTTTTGATGAATCCGTTGTCATCCAGTTCCGCACTGTAAGCATTGCTCGGCTTCACGGACTTCATGTTCCGGTACACGGCACTGCCGATCCCGTAGCCGACAAGACCGATGAAAGCAACTAAGATCACGATCCCCGCAATCCGAAGGAGCAGCGCTTCGCGCTTGCTTGCTGCGCGCTTCTTCTCCCGCTCCAGTTTTCTCTGTTTGCTCATGCTTAAGGTTTCTGTTGTGTTTTCTTCTTTTTTACGCATAATCTTCTGATCCGTTTCTGAATATATTTGCCGAATATACATCGACATCCAATCTATTGTAGCAAAAAAGAGAGTTCTTTTGAACTCCCTTTTTAAAAAATCAAGGCTGTTTGTATGATTTTTACCGTCAGATATTGTGTCCCTGTTTGTTCTTCTCGTCATAGGAGAACGGATAGTTAACCCCGTCATCATCTTCCACGCCGAGCCGCTCTGCTTCCGCTTTCCGGTTCCATAAGAAACTGAAGCGCAGTTCCTTGCCGGAACGGATCCGTTTTAAGTTCCCTATATGCCGGTAAAGAATGAAGATCGTAGAGATCGACAGGATCGCCGTAAACCGGAGATTCTTCTGTACAACCCCGTAGATCACCGGAAACAGTACGGAACAGGTGATCGGTGCGAAACAGATGTAATCCGTCACAAACGCAATGAACAGGGCAAAGAGGAGCAGGATCAGAAACAGTCTGTAATCCAGCGCCAGGATCGAACCGCCAAGCGTCGCTAAACCCTTGCCGCCGCGGAATCCCATATAGAACGGGAAAATATGCCCTAAGATCACGGCCGTGGCTGCGATCACGGGTGCATAAGGAAATTCAGGATAGAGATACATCGCGATACGGACGACAAAAAAAGCTTTCAGGATATCTGCGATGGCGACAACAGCTCCGACCTTCTTACCCATGAGGATCACAACGTTGGACGCGCCGGCATTACCCGATCCGTGTTCGCGGATGTCATATCCCTTCTTCTTCGACAGCAGATAGGAAAGATTGATACTGCCGATCAGGTACCCCATTAATGCACATGTACATACAGCGATCGCAATGTTCATGATGACTCTCCTTCTGAAAGGTATTATACGCTTTCTCCTTCCATTATTCAAGCAAATCAAAACCCCCCGGCTTTTGCCGGGGGGCTTTATCAGATCTGATTCAAACTCAGTTCTTTACTGCATGCATGAAGTACTTCATACCGAATACGGTTGCGTAAATACCGCTTACATTGGACTTCTGCATATAAACATCGTTGTAGTAGTAGATCGGGATGATCGCGCCTGTGTTCATCAGCATGTCTTCTGCCTTGTGCATGGTCTCCACACGATGAGCCAGATCGGTGTCATAACGGATCTCATCGATCATCTTGTCATACTCATCCCACTTCGGAGAAGAGGATACCGGTGTACCCTTACCAAGCTGTGCATCATTGTTACCGGACTCGGAAGCAAAGATCTCCAGCATGTTGATCGGGTCATTGTAGTCTGCGATCCAGCCTTCACGTGCAACCGTGAAGTTACCGTTCTTACGATCCTCCAGGAATACGTTCCAGTCTTCCGACTTGATCTCGATCTTGATGCCGAGCGCTTCGAAATCCTGCTGGATGGATTCAGCGATCTTGATATGGCCTGTTCCGTCATTTGTCAGGTAGGTCATGTTGATCGCGGGATCGACTGTATAGGTGCCGTCGCCGTTATCGGTGAAGCTGTAGCCTGCCTGCTCCAGAAGAGCCTTTGCATCTTCTACCATGTCAGCGCCTGTCTTGGTTGCATCATAGTAGGAAACGCCTGCCTTGAACTCGCCGCCGTTACCGTCGGACATACCTGCAGGAATGAAAGCGTCTGCAGCTTCCTGTCCGGTCTGGCCGATGTTCTCTACGATGAACTGGCGGTCGATCAGGTAGCTCATAGCCTTACGCATGTTAGCTGCTTCTTCTTCTGTCTTGCCATCAAACATCGGATCGTTCACGTTGAAGCATACATAGTAGGTTCCGAGCTGCGGCAGAATGCCGAACTCAGGATTGATGCCGTTTAAGGAAGCGATCTCGTCGTTGGGAAGCGTATCGATGTAGTCTACATCGCCGCTGTTGTATGCAGCATAGATGGCTGTATCATCAGCACTTAACATGAAGTGCAGTTCGTCCATCGTTACAGTGTCTGCTGCATGGTAATTCGGGTTCTTCACATAAACCATGCTCTCGTCGTGGTTCCACTCCTGAAGTGTGTATGCACCGTTGCAGACAAAGCCTGCTTCCTGTGCCCACTTGCCCGGTACGTCTCCGTCCGGATTCGCTGCCTCTACGGAAGCCTGATGAACCGGGAAGAAGGTCGGGAATGCAAGTAAGTCATTGAAGTACGGGCAGGGAGCCTGCAGCTGCATAACCAGAGTGTGATCATCCGGTGTTTCAACCGCAAGTGTTCCGTCTGATTTTGCTACAAATACATCAAACAGGTACGCATAGTCAGCTGCGGTCGCTTCGTCGATGACACGGTTCCAGCTGTAAACGAAATCCTGCGCTGTAAGCGGATCGCCGTTAGACCATACACTGTCGATCATCTTGACTGTGTAGGTGGTTCCGTCTGCGGAAACCTCCGGCATACCGTCTGCCAGATCGGGGATCAGTGCGCCGCTCTCATCATACGTATATAATCCGGCAAAAGAGTTTACCGCAAGGCATCCGCCGTCAACAGAAGAGTTGAGTGCGGGATCCAGGTAATCCGGTTCGGAAGCCAGATTGATGCGTAAGATGTTGGTATCAGCGTTGGTGGGTGTTGCTTCTGCTTCTGCTACATCAGCCGCAGGTGCGTCCGTTGCCTGTTCTGCAACATCTTCTGCCGCAGGTGCCGGCGGGAGATTTCCCGAACCGCAGGCTGTGAGACTTGCTACCATGGCAGCGGCAAGAAGCACAGACATTAATTTCTTTTTCATAATGCTTTCCTCCGTTTAACTTATGAAATGTATGTGTAACCTACTATTAGGATAACACCGGGATCATTTGTTCCAGCACGCCGTGAAATGGCCGTTTCCGCGGTCTGAGAGCGGGGGCATTTCCATTGCGCACTGTTCCGTCGCATATCTGCATCTGGTGCGGAACGGACAGCCGCTTGGCATTCTTAAGGGAGAAGGTACGTCTCCTTCCAGAACGATGCGGTTGCTTTTCCTGGCTGTTTCCGGATCCGGGATCGGCACGGCCGAAAGCAGGCTCAGTGTATACGGATGCATCGGATTTGCATTCAGTTCATCCGCATCCGCGATCTCTACGACCTTTCCGAGATACATAACTGCGATCCTGTCGGATATATGATGTACGACCAGCAGGTCATGCGCTATGAACAGATAAGCGACACCGAGTTTTTCCTGCAGTTCCTCAAACATGTTGACGACCTGCGCCTGAATGGATACATCCAGTGCGGAGACCGGTTCATCACAGACGATGAATTTCGGGTTGACCGCAAGCGCTCTTGCGATCCCGATCCTCTGTCTCTGTCCACCGGAGAACTCATGCGCATAGCGCATTGCATGCTCGGCATTCAGTCCGACCGTTTCCATGAGGCTTAGGATCTTTTCACGCCGTTCCTTTTTGCTGCTGTACAGTTTATGCACATCCAGCGGCTCACCGATGATATCTTCCACGGTCATGCGCGGGTTCAGGGATGAATAGGGATCCTGGAACACCATCTGCATCTGCTTTCTGTACGGAAGCATGTCCACATCGATCCTGGTACCCATCACGGGTCTTCCTTCGCCGTCCGTGATCAGTTTTCCATTATCATCATATTGTTCGCCACTGTCAAATAAAACTTCGCCATCAAACACGATCCGCCCGCCGGTCGGCTGGTAGAGACGTAAGAGCGTCCGTCCCACGGTCGTTTTTCCGCAGCCGGATTCTCCGACAAGTCCCAGTGTCTCACCGGGCTTGATCGTAAAGGAAACATCATCCACGGCTTTGAGCGGGATCCTGTGGAATCCCTGACGCACGGGGAAGTACTGTTTCAGATGGGATACTTCCAGAAGATTCTTATTCTCCATTACGCATTTCCCTCCCCTGCCGCAAACAGTTCTTTTACATTCATAAAGCAGCTGGCCAGATGTGTTTCGGACACACGCAGTTCTTCCGGTTGCTGTGTTAAGCAGATCTTCATCGCCTTTTCACAGCGTGGGCAGAACGCGCAGCCTTCCGGCATCTGCAGCAGGTTGATCGGTGTTCCGCCGATCGGGATCAGCTTCTCGTTCAGATTATCGTTTTTCGGGATCGAACGGAGCAGTCCCTTTGTGTATTCATGTGCAGAGCGGTAGAAGATATCATCCGCCGTGCCGCGTTCACAGACCCTGCCGCCATACATGACAAGGATCTCATCACACATACTTGCGATCACGCCAAGATCATGCGTGACCATGATGATGGCCATCCCGAGTTTCTCCTGCAGTTCCTTCATGAGTTCCAGGATCTGCGCCTGAATGGTCACATCCAATGCCGTTGTCGGCTCGTCTGCGATCAGAATGTCCGGTTCACAGGCAAGTGCCATGGCGATCATGACACGCTGGCGCATACCGCCGGACAGTTCATGCGGATACTGACGCATACGGCTCTCCGGTTCATTGACACCGACCAGTGTCAGCATCTCAACGGCTCTGTCATATGCTTCCCTTTTATTCTTATCTGTATGCAGAAGGATCGCTTCCTTCAACTGGGAGCCGACCGTGAAGACCGGATTTAAACTGGTCATCGGATCCTGAAAGATGATCGAACACTTGGATCCGCGGAACCCCTGCATCTGTTTTTTATCCCATTTTGTAATGTCCTCACCCTTGTAGAGGACTTCGCCGCCCGTGATCTTACCGGTCTCCGCAAGGATCTGCATGACCGAATAAGCCGTAACGGATTTACCGGATCCGGATTCACCAACGATCCCTAAAGTCTTTCCCGGCTCCAGTGTGAACGAAATGCCGTTCACGGCGCAGACTTCGCCCGCATCCGTGAAAAAGCTCGTATGAAGGTCTTTTACTTCCAGAATGTATTTTGTCTCTTCGCTCATCTCATGCCTCCTTAGTTCAACTTGGAGTCGAATGCGTCTCTGAGGCCGTCACCGAGCAGGTTTAAGGCAAGGACGATCAGACAGATGATCACGGCAGGTACGACCAGCCGCAAAGGATAGGACTGCATGCCGGCTCTGGCGTCATTGGCCAGGGAGCCGAGCGAAGTCAGCGGCGCGGAAACGCCAAGTCCCAGGAAACTTAAGTAACTCTCCGTAAAGATCGCGCTCGGTACCTGAAGCGCCGTCGTGATGATGATGACGGAAAGACAGTTCGGCAGGATATGCCTGCGCAGGATCCTTCCGTTCTTTGTACCGATACACTTTGCGGCGAGTACATATTCATTGTTCTTAATGGAAAGGATCTGGCCGCGGATGAGTCTGGCCATGCTGACCCAGTACAACAGGCCGAACACCAGGAACATGGAGATCATGTTCGTTCCAAGCACCCGCAGGATCGTTTTATCGATGAGGGGTTTCAGGCGTTCGTTGAACACAACGGACAGCAGGATGATGATCAGCATGTCCGGCAGGGAGTAGATGATATCGACGATCCGCATCATGATCAGGTCCACACGTCCGCCGAAGTACCCGGCAACCGATCCGTATACCAGACCGATGATGAGAACCATGATCGCCGCTACAACGCCGACAGACAGGCTGACACGCGTGCCGTAGATCACACGTATAAAGTAATCACGGCTGAGACTGTCCGTCCCGAGGATATGCGGGAACAGTTTTTCTCCCGTGGATTTCATGTATCTCTGTTCCGCCTTGGAATACTCAAACGGGCCCAGATTGGCAGCCGATTTGTCACGCTTCCCGTTAACGGAGATGATCTCCGAATAACTGTAGGGTACAAAAGAAGGCGCCACGATGATCGTTAACACGATCAGGAGCAGTACAATGATACTTGCCATTGCAAGCGGGTTTTTCCGCAGGCGTCTCATACCGTCCTTTAAGAACGTAGTCGACTCGCCCATAACGTCCTGCTGCCGTTTTTCATCTTCCGTGGCTGCTTCAAAATGCGACCGGTTGAATTTGCTCAGATCCACCTGCGCCGATAAAAACTGTCTTTTTTTCAGATTCTCTTCCTGCATAATCTCTTCCCCAAACCTCAGTATCAGTCAAAAGTGATGCGCGGATCCACGAACTTGTACGCAATATCCGTCAACAGATTCGCGATCACCATTAAGATCGCCAAAAAGATGGTCGTAGCCATGATCATGGTATAGTCCCTGTTTGTAATACTCGTTACAAAAGAAGAACCGAGACCACCGATGGTAAAGATGTTTTCCACGACCATGGATCCTGTCAGAATGTAAGCCACCATGGGGCCGACATATGTGATCACGGGGATCAGTGCGTTCCGCAGGGCGTGCTTAAAGATAACCTTCCAGTTCGGAACGCCTTTGGCTTTGGCCGTACGGACATAGTCCTGATTCAGGGCGTCCAGCATACTGGTCTTGGTCAGTCTTGTGATATATGCCATCGGGTATACGCTCAACGCGATGATGGGTAATACATAGTTGGGATTGGAACTGGACCAGACGGGAACCAGTTTCAGTTTCAGACAGAATACCAGGAGCAGCAGTGTCGCCAGCACGAAGGAAGGCATAGCTGTTCCGAGTGTCGTAAAGAAGACGATGGCACGGTCCGGCAGTCTGTTTCTGGTCAGTGCCGCAAGGGCTCCGAGGATCAGTCCGAGTACGATCGCGACCGCCGCAGCCATTCCGCCGAGTCTTGCCGAGACGCTGAACCGGGAAGAGATCTCGCCCCAGATATCGCGCCCGCTGTGTAGCGAAACACCCCAGTCACCGTGCAGCAGGTTGTTCATATACAGCACGTACTGCTCGGGCACCGGTTTATCCAGATTGTATCTTTCTTCCAATACTTTCTGCGCCTGTGCGCTTGTCGCTTTTTCTTTATTGAACGGTCCGCCCGGGATCGCGTTCATAACAAAAAAAGTGATCGCGCTGACGATTATGATCGAAACGATCGCCAGCAAAACCCTTTTGAAAATATACTTAGCCACGTCTGCCCACTCCTCCAACGAAAATCAACGCATACTCAACGATTAATCATACAGATTTTATGCGCATTTGTCAATGTTTGTGCCACATAGTCACCTCGTGAATATTTATTCACTCTATAGCATATTTATGCTTTTTTCTTGCGGCAGATCGCGGCAGCCGTCAGACTGGCGACACGCGCGTTGTTAAACACAAGGCGGATGTTGGAATCCAGGCTGTCTCCGCCCGTGATATCCTTGATCTTTGCCAGCAGGAAGGGTGTGGTCTCTTTCCCGTGGATCCCAAGCCTTTTTGCTTCGGCAAGTGCCTCTTCGATCGCCTTGTCGATCACGGCTTTATCCATGGAATATTCCTCCGGGATCGGATTGGTCACAAGCATGCCGTTTGGCATCCCGAGTGCTCTCTGCATTAGGAACATATCCGCAAGTTCTTCCGGTGTATCTACCCTGTAGTCAACGGAAAAACCACTCTTTCTCGTATAAAATGCCGGCAGTTCATCCGTTCCGAAGCCGAGCACCGGAACTCCCTTTGTTTCCAGATATTCCAGCGTCAGTCCCAGATCCAGGATCGATTTGGCACCGGCGCAGACCACCATGACAGGCGTCGAGGCCAGTTCCTCGAGGTCGGCCGAAATATCCATGGTCACTTCCGCCCCCCTGTGCACGCCGCCGATCCCGCCGGTCGCAAATACACTGATCCCCGCAAGATGCGCGATCAGCATCGTAGTCGTAACGGTCGTCGCACCGTCCATGGAACGTGCCAGGATCGCAGGCATATCCCTTCTGGAGCATTTGGTCACGTTCGTGCCGGATTTTCCGAGGTGTTCGATCTCTTCCCTGCTGCATCCTGCCTTCATCTTCCCGCCGATCACGGCGATCGTGGCAGGCGTTGCGCCATTGGAACGGATCACGTCTTCCACCGCAAGTGCTGTTTCCACGTTCTGCGGATACGGCATGCCGTGTGAGATGATCGTCGATTCAAGTGCCACTACCGGCCGGTTTTCATCCAGTGCCGCCTGTACTTCCGGTGCAACTTCCAGTAACTGTTTTAATGCTTCCATGTTTTATCCCTCGTCTTTCTGCTGTTTATACTGTTTTACCCTTGCTTCCACTTCTATCAGGTTCATTTTCTCACTGATCGTATACATGCTCTCGATCGCGATGGAAGCGGCTGCGTTTCCGTACTGCCCGCATTCCGCCGCACTCTTTCCCTGCAGGTAAGCGACGATCAGCGCCGCGAGACAGGCATCACCGGCTCCCGTCATATTAACGGGTTTTGCTCTGCAGGGTTCAACTGTCTGCACGCCCTCATCATTCACGATGAGCAATCCCGATCCTCCCGTTGAAAGGAATACGTTTTTAACGCCCATCGCATGGATCTTCTCGCCGGCCTTTCTAAGGGATGCTTCGTCCGTGATCTTTACACCGGACAGTTTTTCCGCTTCCAGGATATTGGGCTTGATCGTGTGGATCTTTCCAAGATAGGGCAGGAACCGTTCCGCCTTGGCCACGGAGACCACATCTGCAAAAACCGGCACCTTCGCATTCTCCGTCAGGTATGCAATGGACTCTTCCGGCAGATTGGCATCTAAGACAAGAAGCCTCGCCCCGTTTATAAGATCCAGATGCTGCGCAAAATAATCCGGTGTCAGATGCCTGCAGATCTGCATATCGTTGATCGCCACCGCCAGATTTCCGTCACTCTCATTGACAAACAGATAGGTGGCGGAGCGTTCGCCGTATGGCCGCAGAGCACAGGTCAGATCGATCCCGGCCGCATCCGCCTCTTTTTCGATCAGATCCCTGTAATGGTCATCCCCGTATGCCGTCAGAAGATATACCTGCTGCTTTAGCAGGCTCAGATTGTGCGCGATATTTCTGGCAACCCCGCCCGAAGAGATCTTCACGATCCCCGGATTCGAATCATGCATGATCATCGGAACATGGGAGGTTCCTCCGATGTCGATGTTCAGTCCGCCCGCGACAACAATGTAATCCTTCTTCGAATTGACCATCTGCAACAGGAGCTCATAGTCCTCCGGCGTATCCGCGTCAAACAGGATCCCCGGATCGTTGACCTCTTCGGAAACGGTCGTAGCACCCGCATCCTTTAAGGCTCCTTTCAGGCCGCCCGGCCCCATATAGCCAAGCACCGCGGAAAAGACGCGTTTTCCGATCAGGACAGGATGCCCCGGTCTGCCGTCGTAGACGGGCCGTACACAGTCTGCGCTGTAGACTTTCCGAAGCAGGCCACGGTATACCGGAATACCGGGCAGACAGATATCCACCGGCGTCAGCACAATGGCGTCCGCTATACGCTGTACCTCACGAATGGCCAGCTTCACGGATTCAAGCATCTGTGTTGTCTCATACTGTGCGTTGAAGAGCAGACGCACATTTTCATCCGCCAGATGCTCGGCCAGTTCGTCCCTGCCCGCGCCTGTCACCACCAGAATGTCTTCCAGTCCCGCTGCGCGCATGGTATGGATGATGCGCTTGATGAATGAGGTGTCTCCCACCTGCAGCATAGGCTTAAACTGTCCCATGCGGCTCGACATGCCTGCTGCCAGGATCACTCCTTTGATAACGGGTTTCTTTTGATTTTCACTTTCCATACAGTTCCTCATATATTCAGCAGTTTCCGGTATACACATACCGGAGTTTTTCGCCTGCGATCTCTTTCAGCCGGTAGATCAGCGAAACATCCGTCGCCTCCCGGTCAAGCATTTTAAACTGCGGGAAAAACCGCGAGATATGCAGCGGGATCTTATCCCCGATCCGTGCCCCCGATGCATCCTTCAGGTCTGCGATAAAACTGCTGATCGCACGCATTTCCTCTTCACTGTCATTTTCGCCGGGAACGATCAGCGTTGTCAGCTCCACATGACAGAACGTGACCGCCTGTCTGATCGCATCCTTTACCGTTTCAAGATCCCCTTTGAGGACTTCCCGGTAATACCTGTCCGTAAAGCCTTTCAGGTCGATATTCATCGCATCGATATAAGGCGACAGTTTTTCCAGAACGGGAGCGGTCACGCACCCGTTTGTCACAAGTACATTGCAAAGTCCCGCATCATGCACCAGTTTCGCCGTATCCAGCACAAACTCGTATCCGATCAACGGTTCGTTATATGTAAATGCCACCCCGATATTGCCGCGATCTTTCGCAGAGACTGCGATCTCAGCCAGTTCGGAAGGCGTCAGTTCCTCTGCCGTCCTCTCATAGCGCATGGCCTGTTTTGACCAGGAGATGTCCGCATTCTGACAGAACGGACAATGCAGGTTGCATCCGTAACTGCCGACAGACAGGATCCTGCTTCCCGGATGAAAGCGGTGCAACGGTTTTTTCTCGATCGGATCAAGGGCAAGCGAAGTGACTTTTCCGTAATTCAAAGCCACGATCTTCCCGTCCCTTAAGCCTCTTGCGCCGCAAAAGCCGGTTGCACCCTCTTCTATCTCACAGTGCCTGAAGCAAACGTCACAACGCATGTGCTCTCCTTTCAGACATGCCTGATCACTTCAAAACGCTGCAGACTGACCGGTTCATCCGGATAGATCCCGGCCTTCTGCTTTGCGATGCTGATCTGTTCTTCCACGGTATCCACGCCGTCAAGGTCTGGCAGAAGCAGTCCCCTGCGCATTCCGTTCGTAACGATGACGCCGTACTTCTTCACGTCCAGTTCTGCGGCAGATGCGATATCTTCCGGCTCACTGAGCACATCCACGTTGATCTCCAGCCACTTCAGTTCATCCGCCTCAACCGGATCAAACCGCGGGTCTCTTGTCGAAGCGCTGATGGCATTCTCGATGATCTCTTTGGCAACATTCTTCTCCGTCGGAAGGATCGTGCCGATGCAACCGCGCAGTTTTCCGAACTTGTGGATCGAAACAAAAGCGCCGGCGCGCGTTTCAAGCATTTCTGCGGGCAGATCGGACGGTACGCTGATCGTCTCGCCGCGCAGAATGTAACTCTCAAGTGATTTTCTTGCAAGGTTCACATAGGCATCCTGACTCATCTCATGACTCCATTTCTGCAGGTACCGGTCCAAAAAATGTCTCTGTTCATCGGGCCCTTGGGGATAAAACGTGCAGATGCCGTATCCCACGCCCGTAACATCCTCATGCGATAAAACCGTCGCTTCCACCGCCGTTGCATCCAGTGCACCCGCCATGATCACGAACGATCTGTGCCCGCATTCCGCGGCCTTTTCACAGAACGATTCGTCAAAATCAAACAACTCCGAAAATGCTGCCCTCCCGCAGACATCCATGATCCTCTTATCGTACTCCGGACCTTCTTTTGCAAATCCGTAGGGACCGTATTTCTGCAGTTTATGAGAAAGGTCACCGCTTGCCACAAATACGGCGCGCCTGCCGGTACTTTCCGTGACTTCCCGGATCAGCATACCCAGTTTGTAGTGATCCGCAAGCGGCAGTCCGGATAAACCGATCCGTACGATCTTGAAATCCTGATACTTCTGCCTGATGAACCATAACGGGACCATCGTTCCGTGATCGAGCTGCCTGTCCCGCTCACCGAGCGTTCCCGCTTCGATCTTCCACTGCTCTGCAAGGCGCGTGATGCGTGCGGTCAGCTCTTCATCATAGGTTTCCTGAAAACGGATCTCATCTGCTCCAAAAGAAGCAAACGACCCCTGGGCGGCCCTGCCCGGGGACACATGAAAATAATCGGCGTACATGGTCGCATGCGGACTCGTGATGATGATCGTTTCAGGTTTCAGTGCCGCGATTTCATCCGCTACCCTTTCATAAGCGCGGATCGTGTCACGGACCTGTTCTTCACTCCCGCGCCCGATCATCGGAACGATCAGCGGCGGATGCGGGACCATAAAAGCGGCAAGTATCGGCATAAGTATTCCCCCCGGATCTTCAACTGACTACATGTCGATTTTACCACAAAAAGATCCGCCGTGTACATCCGCGGCGGATCTTTCTGCTATGGTGATTCTGTTATTTTTTCGGAATAAACGGGATCATCAGTTTCGCGATCTTTTCGATCGTCATGGTCTGCAGGAAAACGCTTCCCGGACCGGTTAAAACCGTATCAAACAGACCTTCACCGCCAAGCAGTTTGTTCTTCAGGCCTTTGACTGACTGTACATCCATCGTAACGGTTCCGTCCATCAGTGCAAGTACGCCTGTATCGCAGACGATCTGCTCGCCCGGCTGTAACTTGTACTCCTTGCAGTAGCCGTCGATCTCAAAGAAGACCATACCGGGGCCGGTCAGTTTCTGCATCAGGAAGCCTTCGCCGCCTGCAAGTCCCGCACCCATTTTCTTGTTCACATGCACGGAAAGGTTTACGCCCGCCGTTGCACATAAGAAAGCCGATTTCTGTGCGATGATGCATTCGCCCGGCTGCAGTTCGCGCCCGACGATCCTGCCCGGAAACGAAGAGGTAAAAGCGATCTCTGAAGGACCCTGCGCCGTATAGGTGCTCATGAACAGGCTCTCACCTGTCAGCATGCGTCCGAGTGCTTTTCCCGCACCGCCGTTTGACGTTGTTTCCGTTAAAACATTTCCTCTGCTCCAAGTTCTTCCGCCGACCTCACTGATCAGCTTTTCTCCCGGCTCCAAAGAGATGATGAGTGCCGGTAAACTTCCGCCTTCGATTGAATACTGCATATCTTATCCTCCTACATTTTTATATGTTGTTCGTGTTAATCGTACCATCCGTCTGCTTCGCGGTTCTCGGCAGCTTCATCCAGAAGCTGCACCAGTGCATCGCCCTCTCCGGTAGCGGCAGTGCCGCTTGATCTGATCACCGTGAACGCGACCACAATGATCACGATCAGAGCCACCACGCCGCCTGCTATGCCTAAAATGATGGGGAGCGCCTTGTTTCCTCCCTGCTTCTTCGGCCTTGCAGTCTGCTGCACGGGCTGTACCGCCGGCATGGGCTGCTGCATCTGCGGCTGCGGTGCGGGCTGTACTGCCGGCATGGGCTGTTGCATCTGCGGTTGCGGCGCAGGCTGTACTGCCGGCCCCATCCCCGGGAATACATAAGTTCCTACGATCGGCGGCGGCAGCTCACCGCTTTCCATATCTACTTCTTCAACGTCCAGGCCGATCATCTTGGACGGTCCGGCCGGTATGGGAGCCGGCATAGGCTGCTGTATCTGCACCGGTTCCGGTTCGGGTACCGGCTGTACGATGGGTTCCGGCATGGGCTGCTGTATCTGCACCGGTTCCGGTTCGAATACCGGCTGTGCGATCACTTCCGGAGCCGGTTGCGGTTCCGGCATGGGCTGCTGCATGGGCTGCACTGCCGGCATGGGCTGCGGAGCGGCAAGCGCTGCGCCGCAGACTGTACAAAACTTCGCTCCGTCCGGAAGCTGCGTTCCACAATTTGTACAAAAAGCCATATCTTCTATCCTCCGTTATCTCAAATCATTCAGGCATCGTTTCCGGCTGCTGATTTCCGGAATTGATCTGATCCATGTACCATTCATAGTTGTCCGGCAGTTCGTCTTCATCGAAATCATCCCACGGAAGACCCCATTTTACTAAATGGATCGTGTAACTGAAAAGATTGTTTCCGTCTTTATCCCTGTAATATGCATCGATCCGGATATAGCCTTTGTGGTCGTCATAGATGCCCGGATCGATGTTCCAGTCCGCGTGTTCGATCGGCTCGCCGAAGAACTCACCGCTCTCTGAAAGCATCGTGCCGTATTCCGTCAGGCCGTATCCGTTGTTCGAACAGGTCACGTCTGCCAGCATCCCGTCGTTATCCCACAGATAGATGTTGCCGGTTCCGTCACTGTCAAGAGACGTGGTGGCAAGTACCGGGAACTTGATGTCCTCATACTGATCCCATTCATTGATGTTGCCGTCCAGTTCCCACCAGCCGAACCACTTGTCGTTCCAGAACGTACCCAGCGCATCGCCTTCAACGCCCATGACTGCATCCCAGTCGATATCGTCTGTGCCGTCATCCGCATCAGCCTGCGGTTTCTTCTTACCAAAGTCGGCTTTATCAGGCTTTTGGGGTGCATCTTTCTTGCTCTTTTTGAATGTCATGGAAACCTGACCGTCGGACAGGATCACATTTTTGCCGTCTTTTTTAAACGCCACCTCGCCGTATTTGGTCTCCACGGTCTGGTCTTTCTTGTTAAAGGAAATATCAGACGCTGTATCCAAAAGCATGATATATCCTTCGCCATCTTCGTCAAACACCAGATAACTGCCATCCAGTCCGTAGTCATCGAGGTCTTTTTCCTTTACGGTCTCGTCCCCTTCCGTGATCTCGTTCAAAGTGAAGTACCCTTCCGGTACATCGCTTTTTCCGCATGCCGAAAGAAGCAGGGCACAAGCCGGGATCAAAAAGCAGGTAAGCAGATATTTCTTATTCATTTTCCCGTCTCCTTTTATTCTTCCTCTTCATACCAGTCATCGCCTAACAGCTCGTCAATGTTCCAGTCTTCAACGTCATAGGAGCTGTCATCGTCCCAGTAGTCCTCGTCCTCAAAATAATCGCCCCTGCCGTCTTCTTCCGTTTCCTTGCCGGCGTATACCGGTACACCGTTTTCAACATCCTTCAGACGTTGCAGAACGCTGCCCGAAGCACCGCCCTCCTTATAGAAGGTATAAACCAGACCCTGCAGGTCGACCACCAGATAGCCGCCGTCCAGTACGCCCGTATAGTCGTTACTGTCATGCGCCAGTTTGATCGAGATCTCGTCACCATCCAGAGACCATTTACCGGAACTTGTTTCGCCCTCAAGCATGATCTCCAGCTTTCCTTTGTCCTTCAGTTCGATATAGTTCTCATCCGCATCCGTGTCCAGAGAGAAACCATCGTACTCCAGCCCGACCGCGTCATAATGTCCCACGTTCGGGTCCGTGCTTTTCTTGCCGCCACAGCCCGCTAAAGCCATGCAGCCTGCGATCAGACAGGCAAAAAGGACAGTGCGGTTTCTTAACATTTTCATACCGATCCTTCCTCCTATTCCATTCATGTAAAAATCATTATATGGGATTTTTGACCGTCACAATACGGTCAAAGGTCTGTATTTGAATTATTTTTTTGAGAGAGAAGCCAGGCCATGATATGGACCGCCTGCTGGAAATCTCCGTCAGCGATCATCGCCTCGATCTTTGAAGCTGAAAAAGTGTATACGTGCAGGAATTCCGTCTCATCCAGATCCTGGCCGGATGCCTTCCTGCAGTTCTTTGCCATAAAGATATGTGCGTAATTGTCCGCAAGCGTAGCATTAGAAGGAACTTTGAGAAGATAGGTCCATTCGTTTGATACATATCCCGTTTCTTCCAGAAGTTCCCGCTTTGCGGCTTCAAGTGTGTCTTCCTGTGCCTGCGCCGTGCCTTCGATCGCACCCGCAGGGAATTCCGTCGTCACTTCACGGATCCCCTGCCGGTACTGTCTGACGCAAAGATAGTCGCCGTTTATGTCTGATGCAACGATCACGACATAGTTCCTGCGGCTGTAACTGTAGAACGGTTCAAAAACAGTCCCGTCCGGAAAGCGGTACGCACTGCGCCTGATGTCGATCCATTCATCCTGTATGATATGTTCAGTCCTGACCTCTTCCCAGGCCAGATCTTCCTCTTTTCCGGACATGTTCCCGTTCCTTTACGTTCCGATCTGTTCTGTCCTCAATCCAACTGACTGTAGAAACTGTCTATGTTCTCTTCGGGCAGTTCCACCGGATCCCAGCCGTAATCCTGATAGGCTTTGATCTGCAGATCATTGGCCGCCACGTAATTGGCAATGATCTGTGCCCTGGTCTTTTCGCGGCCTTCCGTATCCGCCGAGCTCTTGATCAGGTCTTCGTAATACTTTCCGAAGATCTTCTTTGCAGTCGGTTCAAAATCCGATCCGTCGCCCACAACATCCATGCCGGTAACTTCATAACCGTCATCCGTCTTTTTCAGATGGATACACCCGGGATAGGAACCGCCGGATGCATTCTCCAGGATATCTCCGTTCAGATCATAGTTCAGAACCCAGAAATCACCCCACACACGGATATCATCCGGGTCACTTTCATCCTCTGCGATAATGTTCGGACAGGGGATCGTCACGTCCGCGGCAGGATATCCTCCTGCATAAGTATCGATCAGATACTGATAAAGAACGCTGTAGAAAAGCTCCGGTCCCGGGTATGCATAGGCCGGAAGCTTTGCGGATCCTGATTTTTCCGTATCCGTACCTTCAGCAGCGGCTGCAACTTCCGAAAGCGGGCGGTAATCAGGCTTCACATAGTCTATGTTCGTTCTTTCGTTGAATTCTTCCTCGCTGACAGGTTCATAGGTTTCCTGATCGTAAGTTGAAAACCACGGCTTTTCCTCGTCCTCATAGGAATCATATTTATATCCGTACTGGAACACGAGTTCCGTGGAATTGGACATGAGCGCATATACGTCTACACCGCTCTGCCCGGCGCCGCCGGACCATTCGTTGCACAGGAAAGCATTGTCATAGTTATAATACCTGTTCCTCGCCGTCCCTGAGACAACAATTGCAGGCTTGCGGTCAACCATGGTATAGACATCATAGATCACATCCTCCGGTGCCTCGTCATCGATCACGCCGAGGAAGAGTTCCTCAATACCGTCCGAATTGATATCCGCATATGCATATCCGATCTTGTCAAGCGCGTTGTCATCGGAATAGGCCGCTACAAAATAGAACTCAGAGCACATCTCTTCGCTCTCGAGTTTATCGGCATCCCAGCATTCGTTGACGGCCTGCACATATTTCGCGAGCACATCCGGATACAGGTCATCGCCCTTCATACCGGCACCTTCCCGGTAGGTATAGCCGTTGACGCCTTTCAGCGATCCGATGATCTCATCCACCGCATCATCGATCTTTTTAAAATCATCCGGCATATCCGGCAGGTTGTAATCCCACTGGATCTCCGTGGCGTATCCCCTGACCATATCACAGGTATCGCCATTTTCGTTTGTCAGTTCGCCGATCTTCTCATAAGGACCTCCGGCAAATTCCTTCGGAACCTTCACGCCCCACAGACTTAAGACCAGTCCGCCAAAGCCTGCATCCACGGACTCTTTATGGTAAATATCAATCCTGTCTTCAGTGGTCTCCACCTGCGCGATCTGACCGATCCCGTCCGGAAGGGTGATCTCAAACAGATCACATCCATAGTTCTTGGAGGCTTCCTCAACAACTTCTTCCGTTTCGGTACTTTCACTCTGCGTATCCGCAGGCTCTGTCGTTACCGGACCGGCTGTGCAGGCACTCAGCTGCAGGATAAGTCCCATGGTTAAGATCAGACACATGATTCTTTTTTTCATACAAATTCACCCCCTTACGTACTGCAAATTTCCTATAAGAATAGCACGAACACCATCATTCCGCAATCAGGGTCCCTGAAGGTACGCTTTTAGCGTTTTCAGGTTTTCTTCCATGACGGAAAGGTAGGTTGTCCCGTTTTGAATGTCCGTATCCGTGACGGACTGCATGGAGTCAAGCATCAGGATCTGCGCGTTCTTTGTCTGTGTGTTCTCAATGATGGTCTTCGCGATCCTGCCGTCACTTCCGTCGATCGTAAAGACTGCCCCAAGGTCCAGTTCGTCCACCTTCTTTGCAAGAAAGGTGATGGTCTCAAAACTGGCCTCCGTTTCCGCCATACAGCCGGGAAATGCAGCGTAATAGGATAGTCCGTAGTCATCGGTCAGATACCGGAACGGAAAGCGGTCCCCGAAAAGAAGTGTGGTCACGTTTGCATCAGATACCACGGCTTCATACTGCTTATCAAGTGCATCGAGTTTGCCGTTATAGAGACCGGCATTTTGCCGGTAGAGGTCCGCATGATCCGGGTCCAGTTTCTGCATGGCCTCTGCAATGGTGTTTACAAACACAGCCGTATTCCTTAAGGAGAGCCATACGTGTTCGTCATATTCCGGCTCCGCCTCCCCGGCTCCCTCTTCCTCCTCTTCTTCCTCCATACCCTCGGTAATCTCTTCCTCTTTGACACGTTCACCCAGCACATCCAGAAGATCGATCACGATCATATCCTTGTTCAGGGCTTCCTGCAGGGCAGATTCCACCCAGGCATCACTTTCCCCTCCGACATAGATCAGCAGATCACAGGTGGATATCTTTAAGATATCATCCGTCGTCGGCTGGTAGCTGTGCAGGTCAACTCCTTTATCGATCAACAGTGTCAGTTCCGCTCCCGCGGGATTATCGCCGAGTACGTTTTTTGTCCAATCGTATTCCGGGAATACAGTTGCAACGATCTGTATCTTTCCGTTGTCTGCAGTTTTCTCCCGGTCACAGCCCGTGGCCAAAAGACAGCAGGCCATCAGAATTCCTGCAAGGCCTGCTACGATCCATCCGTTTCTTTTGTTTCGCATTTCTTTTCCTCTCTATCTGTAACTTCCGTGATCTTTCCTGAATGCCTGTTTCGCATTGTACATGGCATGATCCGCTTCCGTGAGCGCACGTTCGATCGACCTGTCCTCCGGCCTGCCGTCTGCCATGCCGGCCGAAATGGAGTAACGCTCCCATTCCGGACCGTCTTCTTTCGCATATGCCTTTTCAAATGTTTCGTTCAGTTGCCGGAACAGGTCGGCTCGGTTTTCAAAATCCGCATTCTGCAATACAACAACAAACTCATCTCCGCCGATACGGTACACCGGCGAATGTGCGAAGGTTTTGCAGATCAGCCGGCAGCAGCCGCATAGGTATTTATCCCCTGCTTCATGGCCATATGCATCGTTGATATATTTAAGGTTGTTGGCATCCATCATGACAATGCCAAACGCAGACGGCTGCGTTTCAAGCGTTTGTGTAAATTCACCCGCAAAGCGGTCAAGTGCCGCTTTACTGCCAACTCCGGTCAACGCATCGCGAAACGCGACCCGACTGATCTGTCCGATCTCCTCTTCACGTTCATAAAGATCGTTCTCCGCCTGTGTAAGATCTTCGGCGAGCTGTTGCGTGATCCTTGTATTCCTCTCGGAACGGACCAGAATGAACAGTTGGACGCCAATGATCAGAAGTGCCGCCGCGATGATCAGTGACAGGGAACGTTTCAGGTGGTTGAATGCCGGTGTCGCATCCGTAACGGACAGACAGAACCAGTCGTTCGCCACAGTGGTTGCATAAACGATGTATTCGGATCCCTCGTAATCAAGAGAAAAGAAGTTTTCATTGGTGGAGCGCATCTGATCAACGATCGCACTGCCAAGGCATGCATCGCCGCGGAAATAATCCTTCCCGATCTCCTCCTTGTCTGAATGCGCGATCACACGATATCCACGGTCAAGCAGCAACGTCTTACAGTCACCCTGGTCTGCCAGTTCTTCCGCGATCGACTGTAGCCGTTGGATGGAAAAATCCATTGCGACAACACTTTTCCCGTCGCACAGGGTCTTGGCCAGCGAGATCATGGTCGTCTGCGTTTCGGCGTCAATATAGGGATCCACAATAGCTACTCTTCCGATACTTGCACGCGCATCGACATACCAGGGTCTGGCCGTCGCCTCATACCCCTCTTCCGGTACCCAGTCCGTGCCATCCAGATATTCGCCGTTGATATAGCCGTAGAGACCATTGCAGTTTTTAGATGTAATGTTCAGGATCGCAAAAGACTGGTTGACAAGATAATCCCGGATCTCCTGCTGTGACCGGCCGTCCCGGATCATATTGTCGAGACTGTAGCCTGCGAGTCTTAGGATATCCACACCTGTCGAGAGGTATTTATCGATCTGCTCCGCCGAGGATTCTGCGTTCAGTTCGCTGATCTTAAGGATCCTCTCCCTTGTTTCGGAATAAAGACGGGCATAGTAAACCAGGATCACCCCGATAAAAAGCAGGATGATGATCGTTGTAAAGATCATGGTCTGTACGGAAAAGAATCCCGTTTTTCTGTTCTGTTTCATCTCTTATTCCGTTCCCGTCTATTTTACGATCGTAATATCATTACCGAACCACTTGACGGAGATCGCGCCAAGTGTTCCGTCAGCCTTCATCTCGCTAACGATCTCCTGCACTCTGTCCCGCAGTGCATGGTCGTCCTTCCTGAATCCGATCGCCAGACTCTCCTCGCCGAAACTGTCCGGCAGAACGAAGAACTGTTCCTCGCTTCTGGCGATATAGTAATAAGCGGCCACCGAATCGATGAGTCCCGCATCCAGCCTGCCCTGCGTCAGTTCATTCAGCATCTGCAGGTTATCGGCAAATTCCACCATCGCGATCTCCGCACATAAGGGGGACCCCTCCAGTGCTTCCTGCGCCGTTGTACCGGACTGGACACCGACCGATCTGCCGGCCAGATCCGATACACTCTTTGCACTGCTGCTTGCCGGTACGATAAAGATCAGCTCGTTGCGCATGTAGGGCTCGGACAGATTCATTGCTTCTGCACGCTCCGCCGACACCGACAGCCCGTTCCAGATGCAGTCGATCGTGCCGCTGTTGAGTTCGTTTTCTTTTTCTTCCCAGTCGATCGGATGCTTTACGAGAGAGACGCCCAGTCTGTTGCATACTTCCTGCGCCACATCCAGATCGAAGCCGACAAGCTCACCGCTTTCATCCGTGAAGCCCATGGGCGGATAATTTGCATCAAGGCCAAGCACGAATTCTTTTTTGTCGAGTACTTTTTGCAGAGAATCATCTGCCGGAACACTGCTGTCAGCACAGCCTGCAAGCAACACAAGCACTGCAGAGAGCAGGAACGGCAGAACCCCGCCCGTTAAACGGTTTTTTTTCATTCTTTCTGACACCTTTTTCTGTGATCTGTTCACTGTCTGATCCTATGATAGAGCATCCTGCAGGATCTCTTTTATTTCCACACACCCTGCAACAAACGCTTCATGGTTTTCACTGATATATGCGTGGTCTCCGTTATTGCCCGCTTCCTCAAGCCTGCGTGCCTTTTCGCTGAGGTCTTTGGCGCCGATCGTTCTGGCCGAACTCTTCAGTCCGTGGATCCTGACCGCGTATTCTTTCAGATCCTCTGCATTCTTAAGCGGATCAAGTTCTGTGAGCGCCTCATCCAGAGAAGATAAGAATACGTTCAGGACAGTAATATAGATATCCTCGAACCCGCAG
This sequence comes from Lachnospiraceae bacterium, assembly GCA_017620255.1. Taxonomy (GTDB): domain Bacteria; phylum Bacillota; class Clostridia; order Lachnospirales; family Lachnospiraceae; genus UBA2868. The sequence continues at coordinate 29,707 of JAFZQU010000036.1, read as the reverse complement.
TTTTTGATCCCTTCCGCCGGATCGATCTGTCCGCAACCCTGCAGTTTCTGCAGGATCTGCTCAATATTTTCTTCCGGTTCACGTGAGGCGGATTCGCCGGCGGCAAACTCGAACACTTCCTCCTCGCATTCCTGATCGATCTTGTCATCAGGGATATAGGCAAGTAGCATCTTTTCGAGTTTTTCCGAATCGATCGGTTTTGTAAGATAGTCATCAAACCCTTCGCTTATATAGGATTCCCTGGCGCCGGAGATCGCATTTGCAGTCAGGCAGATCACCGGTGTATTTATGTTCCGTCCGGTCTGTGACGCTTTCAGTTCATGCAGTGTTTCGACGCCGTCTTTACCTGGCATCATATGGTCAAGGAAGATGACATCATATTGCATGTTGTCACACAATTCGAGGCACTCTTCCCCGGACAGTGCAGTATCCACACGGATCAAGGTCTGCTTCACCAGACTCTTGAACACAAGCACGTTCATCATGTTGTCATCGACCATGAGCACCTTCGCCTTCCTGGCCGTGAACGCACTCTTATATCTTCCTCTTGTATCTGTATTGACCTGATACGTTTCTTTGAACGTGCCGATCGGATCCCACTTGACAACTTTCTGCAGAAGCGAGAAGGAGAATTCCGACCCTTCGCCGTAGGTACTTTTGGCCTGCAACCCGGATCCCATCAGTTCGAGCAGGCTGTTTGTGATGCTCAGGCCGAGCCCTGTACCTTCAATGTTACGGTTGCGTTCCTCCTCGATCCGGTTGAATTTCGAGAACAGTTTACCCATGTCCTCTTCACGGATACCGATCCCCGTGTCGCTGACGGAAACATTCAGCAGGATGCTTTCCGGATCCGACTCACAGCGCTCGTAACCGACAAAAAACGTGACGGAACCTTTTTTTGTATACTTCACAGCATTGGAAAGGATGTTTGTCACGATCTGTTTCAGACGGACCTCATCCCCGTTCAGCATTCTCGGGATGGTACTGTCAATATCGAGTATAAGATCAAGACCCTTTTCATCCGCACGGATCCTGACCAGGTTGACGAGATCATTGATCAAGGATGAGAGTTCGTAATCGACAGGGATGATCTCGATCTTACCGGCTTCGATCTTGGAAAAATCAAGAATGTCATTCACCAGTCCAAGAAGCGTATTTCCTGCCTTCCGGATGTTCTCGGAATAGAGAAGTGTATTCTCTTCCGCAGACTCTCTCAGCACCATTTCGTTCATGCCGAGAATGGCATTGATAGGCGTGCGGATCTCATGCGACATATTCGACAGAAATGCGGTCTTGGCTTTGTTCGCCGAATCCGCGATCTCGATCTGTTCCTTCAGGGACACAGACATTGTCTGCAGGCTTTTGGACAGCCTGCCCACTTCGTCCTTACTGTTAACGGTCATCTGTTCACTGAAATCACCCGCAGCATATCTGTCCGCGACATCCGTCATCTTCGTGAGCGGTTTGATCAGGGTTTTTACCCACATAACACCCACAAGGATCGAAATATAAATGATCAGAAGAGAAGTGAAGAACAGGCGGGTGACCAGCCGGATCTGGGGTCTCGCGATCAGACGTCTCGGAACATCTATAACAAGGACCATTCCATTCCGAAGTTCCTTTAACAGGATCTTTCTAAGCCCTTTAATGTCAAGCCTCAGTAAATGAACCTTGTCATATTCCTGTGGCAGAATGGTTTGAAAATACGTCTTTTCCGTGTCGGATAACTGATCCATCGCGACACCTGCCGGATAATTACTGTGGTAGACCAGGTCGCCGTTCTTTTTTGTCAGATAAACATGTCCGCTGCCGTAGATACTGATATTTGAGACTGCATCCCGCAGCGGCTGTAAGTCAAGGTCCATGCCGATCACGCCGATCGTTTGGCCGTCCTGTATATAAGGCATGGCATAGCTTATCATCTCTATGCCGAGATGATCGTTATAATACGGCTCCATCCAGACAGGCGCTCCTGCGGCGACAGGCAGGTAATACCAGCCGGCGTGCTCCATATCATTGCTGTCATAAAGACTTAAGTCCGTTGGTTCCACACATTCCCAGCTGTTCTTTTCCGGATCAAACGTATAACAGAATCCCTCCGTTGCACCAAACAGTTCCGGATTGTATCGGAAATATACGTTCATGGCCCCGTGTGTGTTGTCCGTTATACTCTTGGCCAGTCCAAGGATATCATCCGTAAAAGCCTGACGTTGCGATGCATCCGTAAGATAGGAATCATACACCTGAGCACGGCTTTGCGCATAGTTGCCGATGGACTTTACGGACTGCTCCACCGATGTGAATTTGGCGTTCAGTTCATCGGTGTAGTAATCCGCCGACAGCATAAGGATCTCTTCCGAGTCCTTGGCCAGCTGCTGCCGGTATCTGGTTATAGCCGTCAACACAAGACAACCCGTGGCAAGCAGCATGATGATCGCTATGGCAATACTGATCTTGGTCTGTAACGATTTCATGGTTTGACCTGTCGCTTCCCTGATATTTTGGAGATCCCGCTAACGCAGGATCCGTCTGATCTGCTCAGTGCCCGCATCCGGCAGGATCTTCTGAAACTGTTTCACGATGCGCGCATAGGATTCTTCCGGCGTGCGCCGGTATACCTTCCTGCCAAACTGACTGCCGAAGAAATGTTCCGGTGTTTCGTACACCGCGATCCCCCAGCCGTAAGCATTTCCGTAACGGTCTGTTGCATATTGAAAATCACCCGTGAGCACATAGCAGAGTTTCTGCAATCTTGTGATCATGGTATCAAATCCCTTTTTGCCGCCTTTTCCGTAGTCCCCGATCTGCTTGAGCCTCTTCGAGAGCACCGGCTCGTTTTCCTGCAGGAGTTCGAATAGTTCCTTATCGTAGAAAGAAGCAAGGCCGTCATCGTATCTGGCGTCAAAATCATACCCGTCTCTTCTGAAATTTGCGAAATCGGGAAACCATTCGGCACTGACATACATCGCTTTCCCGCGCAGAAATTTCCCGTAGGCGCATTTCATATGCCGGATGACCGGACCCTTCCACTCCCATGCAGGCCAGAAATTCTCGTTTGCATCATCGTACCAGCATCCGTCGGCAATGTGTTCTTCTATGGAAAAGCCTTCGATCTCGTTCATAAAAAACGGGACAAAGCCCACCTGATCGATCAGGTCTGTAAGCTCCTGCATGGAGCCGATCGTAAAATCATCGGAAAAAGTCATGTCTTGATTATACCACCCCGATTAACTATCATAAAGCATTTGCGATGCGATTGCCCACTGGTATTTGAGCATTTTACCCGTTTTTATTCTGTGGTAAGAAATGTGCTCATAACAGGCGCTTCGCCGGAAAGCTGCCAGATGTCCCATCTGGCCTCGCCAAGATCCGGTACCTGCACCACGACCGTCCCGTTCGGTAAACCTTCGGGAACAGTGATCTCAAACGACTTTACAAACCCTCTGTTAAGATCATAGATCATCCCGGTATTCTCCCCGTTTCCCGACATATCCGCGCCCGGCTCAATATGCAGTTTTGCTCCGTCCTTCAGGCTTACGACCATGATCTTGTCCAGCGCGCCTGTCTCATACGGGACAGGATCCGCCAGTTTCTCAAACAGTTTTTCCGGCGGATCGACGATCAGAAGTGCGACCGCATCGTCCGGTGCCTCCCTGAGAAGTTCACGCCACTGACGGTCACCGCCAAGCTGATATTCTAAGTAGGACCAAACCGCCTTATCTCTTTTTCTGTATTCAAATTTCTCCGTGAATTCTTTTTCCCTGCCGGTCTCGTCCACGATCCAGCACTTCGCACCGACGGTCTCATCGTCAAGCCACGCAAGTTCATAAACTTCACCCGCATCTACCCAGCCGATCATATGGCCCCAGATGTCATATATCTGGTTATATACCGCATAAACCGCTGTGGACAGGTCATCGTCCCGCCATGTCAGCAAACTGCCCTGGATCTCATACTCGATATCGCCGGACAGCGTATTATAGAATTCATACATCCCGAACTGCGGATTGACATGGCAGTCCACGATGATCCAGTTACCGACCTGCGTACAGTTCATGATCTGATCGGTCAGCGGCACATGATCACGCATATCGATCTCATAGTTATCAACCTTAAATACGGTTCCGCTGTAACTAAAGGAAGGCGCAATATCTCCCAGGTCATAGATATTATAGTAACTCTGATCCACTTCCGTGATCTTTGAGATCTTCCCATCCTCTGCTTCCACACTGTACATCATCAGCGGATGGTCACAGCTCCATCTTCTCATTTCGACCAGATCCGAGGTGTCGGTACTCTCATCGATCTTATAATATCCGCTTCTGATATCCGGCTGTTCCGAAAAATATGCACCCAGAAATTTTCTGTCTGTATAGTCCTCATACGTTTCATAGGAATGAACATCATAAGCCTGCAGGTACACGCCGTCACGTCCGCGCTCCCAGGCCCAGGCATAGAAAGTATCCGTTGTATCTGCGGTCTGCGCCTTTTCTTCACGCTGCCTGTAAAAGAGCCATTCCGGTGACCACCTCTCCGGATCCGACATGTCCCCGTAAATATTAAAAGCATAGCAGGAGATCATGGTGTCCCCGTTGCCGATCTCTTTCAGGTAAAGGGTATCCTTATCCGGCAGGATCCCGATGCGGAAGATCCCGGAAGTATCAAAACTGGCCGGGTAGTCTGCCGGATCCAGTGCTTCCTGCGGGATCAGTCCGTCCATCTCGGTAAAACTGAGCCCGAACTGATCCGGGTTTTCGTTTTCTTTAGCGTATCCGTGCGAAAAAGAAATACTGCCATGTCCCTTCGCCTGATCATGCGTGCGGGTAAAATCAACCGTCCCGTCCGGTTGGATCACGAGGGTCCCAAACGTTTCTCCCGTATCCCGGTTCAGGTAAGTCCATTCCCCTGCCAGGAACTCCCGTATGGATGCTTCCGATGAGAGGTCAACACTGTCGCTTTCCGTGATAACAGGTATCGTTTCCGTCGCTTCGTCAGACCGTTCCTCCGGATTATCTTCCGTGATCCTGTCCTTCAGCCCGTTCAATAAACCGTTCTCTTTTGATTTTGCCTTCCCGGATCCGCATCCGCCAAGCAGGAGTGTAGATGTAAGCAGCAGGCAGAGCAGGGAAGTGATCCGTTTTGTTCTTTTCATATCTTTAACCTCACATAGATCAGTCCATGATCACGGGACGGACATAGTATACGTTTCCATCCGCATCAAATCCGAGATGGCACATATAGACCCTGTCGTCGTCCGTAAACGACATTTCCGGATCAAACACAAGCTGGTCCGCAGCCCCATACAATGCCTTTCTGACCGGCGCCCCGTCCCCGTACAAATGGTTATAGATCGTGTCGGCGAGAGCATCGCGCCCGCCCACGACAAATTCGTCCAGACTGTAGTCATCCTTCAGGTTCTCAAAGTAAAAATCATCGGCGAGCATGGCCATATGGTAAATCCCGCTCCGTTCAAGCGGCGTCTCAGGTCCCTCCGTATAAATTGTCTCATAGACCACGCCGCAGATCTGATCCTCCCGGTCCGTCAGGAACTGCGCATACGCATAAATAGTCGGCTGCATCTCGTAATACTCATATTCGTAAAGTGTTCCTCTTTTTCCGAGAGGCTCAAACATCGTATGCAAGAGGACTGGATCCTTTTTACCACTTGGCAGAAAATAGTAGCGCAGATTCTGCATACTGTAAGACATGCGCCATCCTATGTCTTCAAACGGATCCCTGTGAGCTTGGGCGACCGTATAGAAAATACCGTCTTCCAGCGTCTCGTAATATTGTAATACGTTGGCAAGTCCATTCCCCGTTTCCGTGTCAGCATATTTGTCGATCCCCTCTAACGGCTGCGGCACGGCAATCTGCGGATCTCCCTGCTTTGTGTATCCCTCGATCACTGCATCATAGAGCACGGAAGAGGACGCACCGTCCAAACAGATGGGAACGGTCACGTCAACACTCATGGCATAAAAGTGCCCCGTGCCTTCAAAGAAATCAACGGTAAAGGTAAACTTGTCCCCTTCCGTTGCAAATTCCCCGTTGAACTCCGGATATTCCGCTCCGTAATAGGAATCCGCCTCCGTAAAATCACAGTCTGCCAGAAGATATGTCTCCCCATTGTTTTCAAGTTGTATGACCCGGTACTTTCCGTCATCGGTGGCTTCCATGAAAAAGGCGCGCTGATCATCCATACCAAGAAACGTGCAGATCCTGTCGCTCTCGTAGTGAGCACTGTCGATATCCATATCTCCCGTTTCATATATAAAATAATGCTGCATGTACGGATCGTAGGAAGTACGGTAGACAACAAAATGCCCGCCATCCGGAGAGAAGCCGCAGATCCGCCCGGAGCAGATCTCTTCCTCGTTACCGTTTGGCAGGGTTCTTTTATAGACGCGGCTTAAGTCGGTAAGATCGGGATTTCCCTCTGCAGTCATCTGTGAGTATAATTCGTTTCCGTTGATGAGATACATTGTTCCGTTTCCGTTGTCATCACAGATCTTGCTGATCCCGTCTTCCGGCTTTGCCGGATCGAATGCATAAATTGTATTGGGCTGATACGGATATTCGTTTCTGGAAAATTCACCGAACAATCCGCTATAGGAAAAAGAGCTGTAGCCGTATACGCGGAAGATCACACGGCCATCATACGGCACGGCCTCACCGGACCGGACGGCCGGTGACTCTGCTTTTTCCACTGTTTCTGTGTTCTCTTCTTCAGAAGACTTTTCTTCCGGTCCGGCCTCCTCTTCCTGCATTTCCTGCGCCCCTGCTGTTTTTTTTAATTCCGCCAGTTTTCCGGACAGTCCCGGATCTTCTTTTTTTCCGATACACCCGCATAACATCGTCAGGACCAGCAGTGCCGGGATCGCCACAGTCACAAATCTCTTTTTCATGATCTGCCTCTCGTTTTATATCTTATTATACCTTCCTTATTTTGCAGCAAAAGGCTCGAAAAGTAAAGGGGAGGCAGGCAGATACGCGGTTTACAGATAGTCGTTTACCAGGATATACTCGGCAAGCGTTGCGGCCAGCTGAAAGACATTGACGGTTTCCTTCCCGTCAAAGAAACGGGTGCCAAATTCCTTTACCCTGGCTAAGATCAGGTCGTGATCGAGCAGCTCACAGTCGTTAAAACCACGCGATATGGGATTTGTGTGCATGCCTGCTGCCGGATTTTTCACCAGCAGCATCGTCGAATAATCGTGAAGTGTATCCGGATCCTCTTCCGGATCCGGTTTGATCACTACACTTTTTACGTATGCATCTTCATACTTAAGATCCAAAAACATATCTTTTTACCTCCTGTCATTCCGTTTTGTCCTGTTCTCAGAGCGGCTCGGAGTGTTCTTCTTTTTTCACGAACCGTGCGAAGATCTCGTCATCCATCATCCGCTGGATCTGGGCCGAAACATTCCTTATCCCCAGTCCTGATTCAAACGCATTACGCGCGATCTCCTTCTTCTTTTCGTCCGGTATCTCAAACTCCATACCGTACTTTTTCTCAAGCATTTTCAGCGGAGATCCGCCATGTTCAGCCAGAAGATATGTATAATCCTCCAAAGTCAGCGGACGGACATTGATCAGTCTGGTACATCTGGAGACCAGCTCTGTAATGACCCCGAAATCGACCAGATCTGAAGGCGTCAGTTCCTTTTCAAAAGCCACGCCCTCCTTGCGTTCCTTCTCGAATCCGAAGCCCGAAGATGTTGCGGTCTCTGCGATCTCTTCGGCTTTTTGTGCAAACGAGCCGCAGAAAACGAATGTCATTCCCGAAGTGTCGACCGTCACGTTTCCAAACGCGCGCTTACTTTTTATCACCTTTCCCTCAACCAGTTTGAGGAACTCGCTTTGGATCGAGGCTGAAACATTTTCATCGTGTCGGGAGTACATCGGGGTAGCGCATTTGTCAAACTCATCAAATACCACGATATAGTCCTTCACATCCACCTCGACCTTTTCCAGGAAATCGTTTACCTTGCTGCCGCCGCTCCAGCCCTCCTTGGTCAGATTGGCTACATCAACCGTTATGATCCGCGGATAGATCTCTTTAAGGCATTCCCATACGTAGGTTTTGCCGCATCCGGCCGGTCCGCACACAATGTTCCTGGAAGTGATGCCGCGAAGGTGATCATACAGGATCATCGATGCATCTCTGCAGTATCTGTCCTGCTTATATACACGCTCCAGCAGGAACCGGTAGATGGCGAGCGGATTGGATGTGTCGACGCAGGGCCGGTCTTCTTTGTTTTCTGTTTCCTCTGTTTCCTCCATAGGCCCCCCGCCGTTTTCCTTCACGAGAAGACAATCATCGATCAGTTCTTCGTCGTATGCATCCTCCTCATCCGGATCATCCGTTTTGTACCTGTCATCATAGAACGGTATTTCTTCCATTTGCATTCCTCCTTTCTTCACCATACAGGATTGTGTTAGAATGGTATCAATTGATTTTGAAAAGGGACAAACAGATCATGAAAAAAACTATCCTTCTCGAATGGCTGAAGATCGCGGCGGGACTTCTCGTTTTTTCCTTCGGCGTTCACCTGACCATATATGCAAACATCGGACTGGCGCCCTGGGACTGCCTCGGCATGGGAATTGCCAGGCACACACCTTTTAACTACGGTATTTCCATGACGATCATGGCCGTCACGATCCTTTTCATCGACATCCTGTTGAAAGAGAGGATCGGGTTCGGTACGATCATCGACGCTCTGCTCACCGGCAACTTTGTCCAGATGTTCAATTCCCTCAACCCGTTCCCGGAAAACCAAAATGTCTGGTTTGGTATCGGCATCATGATCGTCGGCTTTGTCTTCATGGCGCTCGGTATGTGGATCTATATGAGTGCACAGCAATGCTGCGGGCCGCGTGACTCCCTGCTCGTCGGCCTTGGAAAACGGATGCCGAAAATTCCCATCGGGATCGTGGAAGTCATGCTTTGGGCCGTTGTGCTGCTTGCCGGCTATCTTCTCGGCGGCCCGGTCGGGATCGGAACGCTCATCAGCACATTCGGTGCAGGTCTCGTGATGCAGCTTGTCTATAGCCTGATCCGCTTTGAGCCAAGAAACCTGCATCACAGAGACGTATTTGCCGTCCTAAAACAGTTGAAATAGATCGTCCGCTTCTTCAAAACTGTACGCCGGGATCTTTTTGACCAGTGATACCGGCTTGCCCGCTTCCAGCACATACTCCTTATCCCTGTCCATACAGAGGACCATCTCCGGCGTTTTCAGTGCTCTTGTTCCGATGAACTGGGCAGAAGATAGATCATTGGATCCAAGGTAAATAATGTGATCACAGTTATTGATGATCGTCAGGGCCTGCGAGTGCGTGTAGAGCGTTTCCAGCTGCGTAAAACTCTGGATGCAGAGTGTCAGCCAGATATCCCTGGAACGTACGATCGAAATGATCTTGTCGAAATCCGGAATGACCGCACTGGAGGCAAAATCATCCATCACGATCCTGACCGGTACCTTCAACTGTCCGTCCGCATTCGAATCCGCTTCACTGATCAGCGTTTGCAGTGCCTGCGTATAGAAGATGTTGACCATCGCATCCATACTGTGATCGTTATCCGAAATGTTTAGAAACAGCACCGTTTTTTCTTTTCCGATCGCGGCAATGTCGGTCTCCTCTCTTTTCTTTGGACGGCCGCCCGGTGTTCTCCTCACATACGACGGATCGAAAACGTTCCTGTAGTCCTCATAGTCAAACGGTTTCAGCCCGAGATTGACAAATGCATAAATACTCGACATCATCTTCTCGGCACTTTGCATGCCCTTGACCTGCGCGTACCGCTTGGCTGCAAGAGACTCGGGATGCGCCTCGATCCACGGCAGGAACGCCATTTCTCCCATCGGCTTCAGGAATGCCCGAAACAGTCTGGAAACCGTATACATGTTGTGGTCCTCTTTGGGCAGGGCCAAAAGCGTATAGGATATGAACAGTTCGAGAACGCTTCTTGCACTCAATTCCCAGAACGGATCCTCCGATTGAAGATTGGATGGTACAAGCACAGTCGCAAGTCTCGCGATGTCCTGTTCTCTGTATCCGCCTGTCCCGTTTTCACGGATATATGCCAGCGGATTATAGAGACAGCTCTTTTCCGGATTGACCAGGTTAAGCACTCTCACCCTGTACCCCTTTGCGATCAGTTCCTTCCGGAACATCTTCTCAAGACGTCCTTTTGTGTCAGCCACGATCAGGCTTGAATCCCGCAGGGACTTCAGTTGCGCATACACGATGCTTCCCGTTTTGCAGGAACCCGAAGAGCCGCAGACGATATCGTTGTTGTTCAGTCTTGTGACTCTCGTGTCGTTCGACACGCGCAGGTTTTCTCCCAAAAACCTGTAACCGTATCTTTCTGTCTTTCTTCCCAAGTTATCACGCTCCTTTCTGCATCAGACTGCTCAGGCAGTCGGAATCAATGACTCTTGAGGCAAGGCCGAATGCGATCGCCTCCTCTGCACTGAAATAACGGTCCGTTTTTGTCACTTCCGAGACCTCTTCCACTGATTTGCCGGTACGTTCGGCAATGATCGAGACCAGTCTCCCGTTGACCCGGGTCAGCTGATTGAGTTCTTCCTGTACCTGGAACGGCTTCATTCCGGAAATGTCACGGTGTCCGAAAGAGCAGTCATGGATCAGGATCCGGCTGCTCGGCAGCAAAAGCCTCTTATCCGCATCGCATGCCAGAAGAATGATGCTTCCCATGGATGCTGCGATCCCGGTCACGACAGCAGTGACACTGCTCTTCATAAGCCGGATCGTATCATAGACGGCAAGGCCTGCGCTGACGTCTCCGCCGGGTGAATTAATGAACAGCGTGACCGGCTTGGTATCGTCTTCCGATTCCATGTAAAGAAGTTCTTTGATCAGCATGTTGCACGATTCCTCCGTTACCTCTCCCACCAGAAAGATCTTTCTCTCTTTCAGGAACAGATCTGTGATCGGGATGGAATCATATCCTCTTACGGATTCCAGAATGATGTTAGCCATTTTCATCCTCCTTTCATTCATAGCACGCACTGCAGTCTGCGTATTCCTTCAATACATTTTTATCGTACTTTCCTTCGGGGCTGCATCGGTCAAGCAGCGACCTGAAGTATGCACGATCGGTTTGGATCAGCGTCATCCGTATACTTTCCATAAACAGGTCCTTCATGAGTCCGTATGCCTTGCGGGTCCTTTCTACGAAGGTGTCCAGCGAAAGGGCTCCACAGGCCCAGCCCCGGTTTCCCACCGTACAGACCGTCGTGATCACATCCGAAAGCGTTAAGTCCTTCTCTTCGTCTGATTTCCCGTTTTCCATCACAAACTTTTTCGTATGATAGAAGATCCTGTTCAGACGCATCCCTTTCCTGCATGTATCCCGCGATGTTATATCACCGCCTGCTTCCGCCATCCTGTACGAGGCATATTTTACAAATGTCCGGTAATCGATATGCATCAGTTGTTCCAACACAGGTTCCTTTTTTTCACGTTTCATGATGATAAGTCCCAGTAAAAAACTATTCGATGCCGTATAGAATTGCTTGTCCGGATTGCCCTTGTAGAACCAGGTATCCTCTTCCGGCAAAGCGTAATATGGCCACGCTGGTTCGTACCCGATCAGGACCAGAATATCCCTGAGCGTCAGGTCATAAACCTTCTGTACATCCAGATCGAATCCGATGGCGATATCCCTCGCCACGAGTCCGTTGGCATCCACGTCGCCCATCAGCTGCCTGTAAGTCATGTTCAGAAAACGTTCCAGGATGAGTGCGATCGTATCCAAGTCTTCAATACAGTTTCCGGACGCTTTCTTTTCCAGCATTTCCAACTCCCTGCTCATTGTTGCGCACCTCCTTGCATCATCCATTTTATGGCACGGCCATGCAACTGTCGCTAAACGCGTGGTTTACTTTACAGTTGCAAAGAGTCAAATAAAAAAGCCGCAAACACTGTAATATCCGGCGTCTGCGGCCCTGGTGTACCCTATTTGGTTTTCGCGATACGGCCTTATGCGCTGAATCCAAGCACCGGCTTCTTCTCGACATACTGTCTGCCGGCATTTACGTCAAAATCATCCCTGATCAGACTGTTCAGTGCCTTCGTACTGATCCTCTTTCCCTTGTATTCCCTGTAAAGCCTGTCGGCCTGCGCCAGGATCGCCTGCTCCAGAAGATTGCGGACAAACCGGCCGTTTCCGAAATCTTTATGCCGCAGGGCGTCGGCAAAGATACCCCTGCAGCGTTCCGTCACCCCGTCTTCCAGCGTGAAGCCTTTCTGCTTCGCCATCAGTTGCAGGATCTGCACAAGTTCATCTTCATCGTAATCCGGAAAATCCAGATGAAACGCGATCCTGCTTCTGAGTCCCTCGTTTTTATCAAGGAACTCCTGCATCTTATCCGGATACCCCGCAAAGATGACGATCACATCATCCCTGTGGTTCTCCATCTCCTGCACGATCGTATTGATCGCTTCGTCCCCAAAGCTGTGACTGTCATCCACCAGGGAATATGCCTCATCTATAAAGAGGACCCCGCCGGAAGCCTGCCGGAATCTGAAGATCACTTCTTTCGCAGTCCATCCCACATATCTCCCAACCAGATCGGCTCTGCCGCATTCTACGATCTCGTTCTTCTCAATGATGCCTTCCTTGGCCAGGATCTGTGCGATCAGTCGCGCCACCGTTGTTTTGGCCGATCCCGGATTTCCCGTAAATACCATATGCATGGAAGATTTATATGTATCCAGTCCCTTACTGCTTCTGATCTTCTGGATACGCGCATTATTGATAACGGAATCAACAACCTTCTTGATCTCGCTAAGGCCGATCATGTTCTGCAAAGTTTCATAAGGTCCGGACAGTTTTTTGCCATCATCTGCCGTAAAGTATGAGCAGGTCTTATATGCCTTATAGATGTCATACATCAGTACATCGCTGAAACATTTGCTGTAGATCTCATGCAGTTCACCGACGGTATAATAAGTCTTTGCGGAAAGCACCTTCTTTAACTCGCTTTCAGAGATCGGCTGTCCGTCATCCGTTGCAAGGCCTTGCAGATAGCGGAGCGCCTTTTCCGCATTTCCGCCGCCTTCCTTCAGCCCGACCAGTTTGACCCTGTCTGCGACTTTGCTGATCATGACATCCGCAAATCCCGGATGTTCCTGATTTTTCACAAAGACCCATAAAGTTTTGCGCTGATATTTCCCGAACATCTTATCCACATAGTCGATCACCCTGTGGTAAGCATTTGCATAACTGCCATGATCTTCATAGGATCCGGACATGTCGAACACAACAATGTTGCCATCGCTTCTGGCAACCATGTTTTCAAAATCTTCCTCGTTATAGCATTCCTCTTCTATCTCACTGACATATGTGATCCGTCTCCCAAGCAGTCTCTTGTTTTCAAGCAGGGCCTTCCCGAGGATCGCAACCATCTTCTTTACTGATTCACGTCCCGAAACGGTCAGATAATAATGCACGGGATTTCCATAGTATTCTTTCTTGTTTTCATCTGAAAAGATCCGTTCGATCTCATGGACGAACGAATCATCCGCAAGCGCTTCCCCGGCTTCTTTCAGAAGTTGCGTCCTGCTCTGTTTCTTATCCGGAAGCAGCGCCTCTTTGATCGTGAACGGGATATGGGGATTACAGAAAACACCGAGCCCGTCATCATAGAACCGGTCTATATAATTGTTCCGGCTCGCGCTTCTGCCAAGCTTATAGAAATTCTCTCCCGTAATCTCTTTCGGTTTCATCAGGGAAAAACTCTTTACTTCATCACAGCCGGTCAAGATCTTCTCGATCTCCTTTCTGACTTTTCCCGACCGGATCTCCTTCTGGTCCGCTTCATAAATGAATTTCACAACACCTTCCGCCGCATGATATGCATAGACGGATGTGGTGCGCTCGCTGTTCATATCCAGCTGTTCGTTGATCTCCTTACAGAATGCCTTATAAGACCGCTTCATATCTGACTGACTGACAAACGGCATTTTTTCCCCGGTCTCTTCTTCGGTTTTTTTCCGGCATACACTGATCTTTGCATGTATCTCGTAATAGTTCATATTTTTCCTCCGGCATCTGCCTGTTTCCACCTGCCTGCATCATTTCTACACCATATAAATACCACACCTCCATGTACATTTTTCTGCCCATAGGGTCCAAACATAAAGAGGATTGTGCCTCAAAGCATCAATCCTCTCTATACTAACATCCGTATGACACGGTCACTATATACCTGTGGTTTAGTTCCGGTCCTTTCATCCACGGCCTTTTTCGGTTTCTCCGCTATCAGACCCGTCTTATCCGATCTTTTCTACAAAGTCCGACATGACTTCCGATATCAGGATCTGCTGCGGGCAAACCTGCTCACAGCTGCGGCAGTGCAGGCATGCTGCGGGTCTGTTTTCCTCCGGGATCGCCATCAGAGCCATGGGTGCAATGAACCCCATTCCTCCGGCATCGGTCGTCAGGATATGCTCATTGTACAATGATAGCAGGTAAGGAATATCCAAACCCTGCGGACAGTGACTTACGCAGTAATGGCAGGCCGTGCAGGGAACCGATTTACGAGACATCATATCATCCGCGATCCCCATCAGCACTTCCATTTCCCGGTCATTGAGTGGTTTGTCTTCCTCAAACGTGGCAAGGTTTGCCGACAACTGTTCCTCATCAGACATGCCGGACAGGATCACAGTCACACCGGGAATCGTTTCAAGGAAACGGAAAGCCCATGCCGGAATCTCCTCATCCGGTCTGAGTGCCTTCAGTTTGTCTTCCATCGGTGCTTCCAGCTTTGCCAGCCTTCCGCCGCGAAGCGGTTCCATGACCCAGACAGGAATGTTCATCCGGTTCAGCAGTTCAACCTTTTCTTTCGCATGCTGGAAACTCCAATCCAGATAATTCACCTGCAACTGACAAAACTCCATATCTTTTCCGTAGGCATCCAGAAATCCGGTCAGTACATCCATTTCTCCGTGTGCGGAAAAGCCAAGATGACGGATACGGCCGTTTCTTTTCTGTTCCATCAGATAATCATAGATACCGTATTTCGGATCCAGATACTGCTCTATATTCATTTCGCAGACATTATGGAACAGATAGAAGTCAAAATAATCCACTCCCGTCTTCTTCAGCTGCTTTTCAAAGATCTCTTCCACCTTCGGCATGTTCGAAAGGTCATATCCCGGAAATTTCGATGTCAGGTAAAACTGATCTCTCGGGTATTTGGACAAAGCCTCTCCCATCACAAGCTCCGAATTACCGCTGTGGTAACCCCATGCCGTATCGAAATAATTGATCCCGTTCCTGATCGCGGTATCCACCATTTTGAAAGCCTGCTCACGATCTATGTCAGCATCGTTCCCGTTTATGACCGGCAGGCGCATGGCACCGAATCCGAGCATGGACAGTTTCATACCCTGAAAATCTTTGTAGATCATAAAATACCTCCTCTTTTAGTTGTCTATTAGCATCCAAACAGCCCGGCTGTCTTTTGCATTCTGTCTGCGATCTCAACCCCGAACGGACATCTGCTCTCACATCCCCTGCAACTGATACATTCACTTGCCGTATGCCCCAACGCTTTGTAGTGTTCCAATACACTTTCCGGAACGGCTGACTGTACCGTTGCAAGATCATAGAACTTGTTGACCATTGCAATATCAATGTCCACCGGGCAAGGCTTACAGTGTCCGCAATAGGTACACTGACCGCGATAGGAATGAAGCGGTGCCGTTGCAAGAACGGAAGCGTAATCCTTCTCATCCGCTGTGGCATTCTCATAAGCGACTGCTGCATCAATCTGGTCTTTTGTATCATATCCGCACAGGATCGAAGAAACACCCGGTCTTGTGAGTGCATAGTGGATCAGTTGCACCGGTGTGAATGCAACCCCGAACGGTGATCTTTCCTTATCCAGCAGGGCTCCTCCAAAGAATCCCTTCATGACCGTCAGGCCGACATTTTCTTCCTCGCACAGTTGATAAAATCTCGCCCGTTCCGGATCGATGCCGGAAAGCTGGTCCTTATCGTATCCGCCAAACATTGAGTCAAGATCCTCGGTAGCCGGACGCATATCAAATGCCGGATTGATACTGAACAGGATCATTTCAATAAAACCGGTCTCAACGGCAAGTTTTCCGATCACGGGGTTATGCGTGCTGAGTCCGATATGTCTGATAAGTCCTTTATCATGCAGTTCATGTACATACTGAATGAACGCACCCTGCATGGTGTTATTCCAGTCTTCCATGGAGTCAATATAGTGGATCATTCCCAGATCGATATAGTCGGTGTGAAGACGCTTAAGTAAATCTTCAAATGCAGGACGGACATGTTTCATGTCGCGCGTTCTTACATATTGTCCGTTCTGATAAGTGGATCCGATATGTCCCTGCACAAGCCACGAATCCCTTTTTCCTTCCATCGCCTTGCCGATGATATCCCTTGATTTGGGGTCCGGCATCCAGCAGTCCACTATGTTGATGCCTTTCTCATGGGCATACTTAAGCAGTTCAACGGATTCCGCCTCTTCATGCCTCTCCAGCCATTCTCCGCCAAAACCGATCTCGCTTACCTGTATTTCTGTTCTTCCAAGCGTTCTGTATTTCATCCGGTTATCCTCCCAAGATCACGACAGGCCGGTAGCAGACTGATCCGGATCCGCCTTCATTTTCCTATACACCGGTGCCAGGATAAACAGGAAGAACGCAACGGACGAGAGTGCGAGAATGGGTATCTGCGACCAGGGAATGACCTGGTTCTGAAGAGCGTCTGCTCCGCCGCCCGTGAAGACTGCTGCCAGATTGTTGTTGAGATAATGCATGACAAACACTACCCATATATTGTCTGTCATCATATATGCGAATCCAAAGAATACCGCCATCACAACGCAGGTAATGATCTGCGCCACAAACTGCTGCGGACCGGTCTCTTTTGTGTAATACATGAAGTCGACACCGATGTGCCAGACTGCCCATACCAGACCAAGCACAAGCACACCCGGACGCTTTCCCATTTTCTTTTGCATGACCGGCTGCAGATAGTACCGCCAGCCATACTCTTCACCAAAGAAAGCAATAAAACTAAGGAAAAAACTAAATGGCAAAACTGCGATCGTTGCCCATGTCCGGGAATCGGACAGTACCGAAAGAAACGTGTCCCAGTTCTCAGTCGTATGTTCTGTCAGATCCCTCAGATAAACGGAGAAGATCATCCGTCCAAAGAACAAAGCGATAAACAGAACGACCATAAGGATACTCATTTTCATATTTTTCCGTTGCAGGCCGGCATTACTTCTCTTTTCCTTTCCGCAGGTCCAGAAAAGTACATATGCAATAAGGCTTCCGATCGACAGTACGGATGAACTGGCCATGTTCCAGATGTCCACTCTCACACCGTTCATCTCGAGCGGTTCCAGATAAAATGCCAGCGAGCACAGGCTGATCGCCATCATGACCGCTGTTGTCACAAGAACCGTGATATAGCCGGCCCGGGGCAGTTTCTCCTCTTTATTTCCGCAAAGCAACTTCCCAAGGATGACCCCACACGCCGGATACATCATCTGCGTATTGACGAATGCCGTCAGATCATAATTCTTTTTTAATCCAATGATCATCAGCAGGTTCATGGCGTAAGCGACCATAAACGCGACTATGATATAGATCCATAATTTTTTCTTTTCCATTATTTTTGTTTTCCTCTTTTCTGCCACAGGATCAGGACGATCAGAAATGAAAGCAGTTGTGCGATCATAACGCGGACGATCATCATTTCATCCACGCCTGTTTCCGTTTGAACATGCAGCAGATTTGTCGCAATACAATTATTGAAGAAGTGGTCCGCCATCCCCGCATACAAACTTCCTGTCATACGGTACAGCAGCCCCCACTTGATACCCATCAGTCCTGCAAGGATCACGTATCCGATACTGAGCCCCACAAAAGATGCAATATTTATATCTCCGTCAATGAGATTGTGCAGCGGAGTCACGATATGCCAGACTCCGAATAAAAAAGCCTGGAACAAAAGAGCGTATCTCATGGAATGGTCGGTCCCGACGAGTTTATAAAACAGCCCGCGGAAAGTACCTTCCTCCATGATCACATTAATGATATTGAAGAAGATACACATCAGAATAAACCCGGCACCTGTATGGATCTCCGTATTTCCCGTCAGAGAAAATCCCGTTGTAAAGACGCCAGGACGGATCTCATGCCCCTGCCCTTTCAGGATAAGGATCTCCGCACAGTAGGAAACCGCAAAAGAAGCGATCGCCAATGCAAAACCGATGCAGACACACTTTATAAATCCGCTCTTCGCAAATCCTATGTCGGACCATTTCCGGTCAAGGATACGCAGGATCATAAAGATCATCAGGATCCCGAACAGTTTGTTGATACAGTTTTCTCCGAGAATGGTCTCATCCGTGCGAAGCACGATCGCTTCAAATCCATGCACAAGGATCAGGATCGCAAATATGATGCAGGACGATAGTATGGTGTTTTTTTGTATTTTATCTTTCATCATGTTCATAATATTCCGAGAGTAAGTTATGGATGCCGTCCTCAGACAGTACACCCCGTTTCAGGTTTCCGGGAAGAAGACCGGCTTCGTCATCCGCAAAATCCTTCTTCCACTCATCACTTGTATAATATGCCTCCAGTTCGGCAATCAGATCCCTAAGTGCATCCGGATCTTCCGGCCCTTCTCTTATCATATATTCTGCTTTTTGCAGCATCTGTTCATAACGGGTAATACGCGCTATCTGTTCCGGTCTTAATGTTTCAAAGATCGTTTCTGCTGCGAGCCTTGATCCTGTAAGCGATGCGTGTTGCCGGTCTGTGTAGTACAGGTCCGTAGAGGGATCTTTATGGTATTCTTCCCACCATCTCTCACCGACCGGTGCCACAAGACAGTTATGCTTCGTTGCCAGTTTTCTGTATCTCGCAGCCATTTCAGGCTGGAATGCCTCATTGTCTTCTTCCGTCCATGTCATGAAATAGCATGGAACGGCATTTGTCTGTCTGATCCATTCCATGATCCGGTCAGCCCCTGCTTCCATGACTCCATAGTCTCCCATCGGGTGCGCGACATGCTGCAGTATGATGAAATCATAGTCGCCGTAGAGAATGTTAAACCTTGTCTGTTCGTTTTCCGCATGATAATCAAAACCCATGCCGGCCTTTGTCAGCATGGTCACCTGCATCTCTATCCCGTTTTCCAGGCAGAGATCCCTGAAAATTTTAGGCATATCATGGAAATAGGTATGACTGTTTCCGATAAAAAGAGTTCTCATACGCTACGCCTGTCATGATCCTGATAGAATTTCCTCTTGTCTTCATACATCAGCCTGTCGATACGGTCGATAAAATCATAGCCGTCTCCAACGTCAAACGGCGCGCCGCCGATCGCAGCGGAAAGTTTGTATGGTTTTCCGGAGGTTTCATTGTATACCTGAAACGCCTTATGGATCCTGTTCCGGAAGTCCTCTACGGCATCCTCTCCGAAAGTGTGGAGGATCAGAACGAACTCATCGCCCGCAAAGCGGATCACGTCTCCCTCGTTCTCGCAGATGTCTTTCAGGATGTTTGCCACCGTGCGCAGCGCCTCATCGCCTTCCTTATGGGAATAATTATCGTTGATGGACTTGAACCCGTTGAGATCGAGCATGATCGCCACAAACTGTTTTTTTCTGCGGTTTGTGTAATACTCAACCAGTTTATCGAGTTCGTAACGGTTATAGACGCCTGTCAGTTTGTCAATATAAAGGTACTCATTCTGCAGGTTGATCACGATGCTGCAAAATGCAAGCGCAAAACACACCGGCTGTGTGGAGATCCCATAAAACACAGTCTGCAGGGTGACGCCGAAGATGATCGGCAGGATGAATTCCCAAACAGGAAAATATCGCAGTGCTCCGACCTTCCGCCTGGCTTTCAGGTATACGATCAGGCCGTAAGTAAGCAAAATAGCCGCTGCTATGATATATACACAATAGAGCGGTCCGCGTTTATAAACGTTGTTTTCATCCACGGAGAAAACGATAGGAGTGAAGAAGTTGATGACCAGAAGAACGGTCTCTATGCCGGCAAGGATCCAGGATGCCACAATTGTGAATTTTGAAACCTTTTGCCGGATATGCCTTACGATCAGGGCGAGTACGCCTGCCCCGACAACCAGATTGTAGAGAAACAGGAAAGAATTGCCGAAGGCCACGATCACGTAATTCAATGTCCCCGGCTTTCCATCGGCCATGAAGATGAACGGGTCGATCACGTTATCAACGAGCGACGCCAGGATCAGGATCAGAAGGATCCGGCTTTCCGATCTGCGGCCGGGAAGCTGCCAGCCTTTAGCCAGCAAAATAAGCACCAAAAGAAGAGCACCTGCAAAATCTGCAACTACCGCAGCGGTCAGATTAATTCCCTGTGGTACTTCCATAAACAGCCCCCCTGTTTTTGCTGTATAGATTATACCATATTTTTAGAAGATTATCCTCTCCGGGGTCTTTCTTTCCCCAGCCGGCCGTTTTTCTCCCAGTAGCTTCTGTCTGCCTCACCGGAACCGAAGTTTGCTTCTGCATCATCCGGCCCTAATCTCAACTCTCTTCTACGAACATTCCCGTCAGTCTTGGAACATGAAATCTGCTTGTAAAGAGATCGCACTTGCAGAGGAATGTATAGAAAGCATGCCGTCCTCTGCCGGACATGGACTCATAATTTCCCTGTCCCTTTGCAAGGATCACGTCCGCTTCATCCAGTGCTGTTCTTGCTTCCTTCGGCAGCATATCATAGATCGTGCCGGCAATGGCTTCTCCATTCGTAAGGATCTCCGCCACTTTATCAAGTCCCGCGTAATGCGCGTCTTCCACCGTGGCATCATTTAACACTTCCCTGCCGCGCACAAGCGCTCTGACTGCAAGATGCGGGAAACGTTTCTTAAGCTGTTCGATAAAGAGCTTGTCCAGTATGATCTCACCGCAGTTATCACATATGAGAAGAAAGGATCTTCCTGTTTTGCATTCCCTTAAGAATGCCTCGTAAACCGGGACATCTTCCTCCCGCATTTCCGTATCTTTTAACAGCGCCAGAAATTCGCTCCGGTCCACTTCATTCATGGCTCCGAAGTCTATATAGTTTCCGACACGGGACATGATCAGGGCCTTTGAAAGCGGATCTGCTGCTTTTTCGATCTCATCACGCAGTTTATCCTCCATTCCGAGGACCAGATCGTTATAGCTTTTCTTGATATCCCCGTAATCGGCTCCTTTTCCGAAGTATCTCTCATGGACCTGATTAAAAAGATAAACCATATAGGGACTGGTATCGTCCTCACCGCGGTTGTCCAGGATCGCCTTTATTTCAGCAAGATACCCGGGATGATCTGTCTTATTCAGTTGTCTGTCATACAGACACTTTGCACAGCTTTCGGATATACGCATGGATCAGACTCCTCATTTACATCTACACTACATATTTATCATCATTTCGTAGAATCCCGGATTCAGGGATGTCGCAAGCACCCAGGATACCGTCATCATATCGATGAGCGCATGCCCGATCATGACCGGCACGGGATTTCTTTTTTTATGATAGTACAGACATAAAATGATCGTTAACGGCAGATAGGACAGGAATCGGTATAAGACATACCTGCCATCAGGCAGTGTCGGTATAAAGCAATGCTGCAATGCATAAAAGAAAGCGGGGATGATAATGGCAGGCACCTTGTTCTCAATGTGGTTCACACCGCACCCAAGATATAATCCGTCTTCCGCCAACGCGGTCGTTACCGGCAACGGCAGAAAATTGAGGATCGCAAGGATCTTCGGGATCGGCTCTATCATCATGGGGGATGCATATGGTATTACTCCGTAACACAGGAAGCCCGCAAGATACATCCCGCCTGTTCCCAGCACAAGGATCAGTACCGACATAAGTACGATCTGCCGGATCTTCGTACTTCCCTTCCGATAGCCGATCAGTTCCCCATATGTCATCCCGTTCTTTTTTGCCGCAAAAACGAGCAGCACGATCGTAAAGATATTTACGATCGTGGCAACGATCGTCCACCAGTGACTGATGTCACGCAACTCTTTCCCCGTGATACAGGATCCGACCGCAAACAGTACCATAAAAAGAACGCAGCGGACCGGCAGGAGACAGGGCAGTTTTGTCTTTTTCTTTTTTTCTTCCATGTGCTCTTATGCTTCCAAAATTACTGTGTTGAACTCTTCAATCTTCCAAGATAGATACAATAGAGCACCGCCACAAGGATCGTCACTCCGATATAGATCTGATCTGTCAGTTCGTTATCCGCACCGTAAAGCGAGAAAACGTCCACCATGGCGTGTGCAATGATACACGGGATCAGGCTCCCGCTTTTATAGAATACCATAGTAAGGATAAATCCCCAACTGATCGCGAAGATCACCTGTATCACCGTCTCAAAGCTTGCCTGTCCCGCAAACAGGTTTACGATATGTCCGATCCCGAAAGTCAAAGCGGAAACGACGATCGCCGGGACCGTTTTACCGTTTCCAAGCATAGCCTTGAACAGGAAACCCCTGAATATCATTTCCTCCACATAGCCGACAAGGATCATGTACAGTGTTGCAAGCAAAAGCGGCATTCCCCGATAGGAAAGGGAAAAACCGTCCCACAGATTGCCTGTCGCCAGAATGAACATAGGGATAAAAAACAGAAATTTCTTCATATCCGCGGGAAAACCGGACAGACCGTACTTCTCTGTAAGCCGGTTTGTTTTCACAAACGCAGTGATCCCTGCTGCAAACAGGACCAGCACGAGCAGCATCCAGATACTTCCGTATCCGAACTGTCCCTTGACCGGTGTCATGGCGATACAGTATGCCAGGATCCAAAGTACTGCAAATATGATCTCATTTTTTTCATACAGTTTTTTCATGATCGTTTTCCTTTCTTTGATAACCGCTTCCGGAATACCGGACGATCCCGGTTCTTTTACTTTCATTTGGACCCCATCAGGTAACGCAGGGCCGGTATTCTGATACAGATCTCTGCAAAGACCGCTGTGATCGGATAGGCTAAAACCACAGGCAGGAAGTAAAGCATTGCCGTATGCTCTCCAAATACGACGGAGAAATTGTATTGCAACAGTACAACCCACACAAAATGAACACTGAAGAAAAGGAATGCCCTGGATGACAGATATCGGGAAACAGATCCGTGAAGATCAAGCCGTCTTTTCCCGATGCCTATCAGTGCAAGGATCATAAACCATTCCGCAAGTGATTTTGCTATCGTATTGACAAAGCCGAAATCCTTTCCTGACCAGATGAACATATATACATTCAGAACACACGCGATCAGTCCGGCCGGTAAAGTGAGCGCTCGGTATCTTACTGCCTTTTCTATTACTCTGTCGTCCGACAGGAGATAAAATCCTGTCAGGAATATATACAGATACTCTGCAAAGCTCTTTCCGCCTACCGCAAGCAGATCATATAAAAAAGGCAGGGGAAGTACGAAGAGGCACAGAACAGGAAAGGGGATATCCCGGCTGCGCTCTTTATTCCGGCAGATCCGGTTTACCAACGCAGATATAACAAGACCTGCGAGGGAGATCATAAAGAGGAAAAACAGGAACCAGAACTGTCCCACACCGAAGCCGCCGTCAAATCCGGACAGGTCAGTCCATTTTGTAAAGAATACCTTATAGTGCGCGAAAAATCCCCCGTTATATCCGAAATTCGTCTTATCCCCTATATATGCCAGGACCGGACAGAAGAACAGCGTACCAAACACGGAAGGGATCAGCAGTCTCCTGACGCGCTCTGCAATAAACTGACAGTATGAGCGCTTCTTCAACGCATACCTTGTACTCATCCCCGCCAGCAGAAACATGAGCGGCATGTAAAACGGACTGAGAAAAACGATCATGCTGCTAATAACTTTATTTGGATCAAACACAATATAGTTCAGCTCTCCCCATGTATTAAACGCCTGTGCAGCATGATAAGGGATCAGCAGCAAGATCACCATCCATCTTAAATTGTCAATAAAGTATTTTCTCATCTTTCAAACATTATACCGCTGCCACTGCCATATCACCACAGAAAAACTGCAGAACATCACAAATTCCCATATTTTATCTTGACAAAAGGAACCGCTTTGTGTCACGCTTTTTCTGACGGGGATAGATCCGGACATTTTAACAGATATAGTGGGACTGAACATATGAATATCTTGGATTTTATCAGAAACCATCAGTTGAATATCATGCTTTCCCTCGGAAATGTCTGCGGTGCAGTGGCATTATCCATGCTTCTTGCCGGACTGCGGAACAGGAGACGGCGGATCCTGTTTTTTCTCGAACTGAGCGCATCGCTCCTCCTTATTGCAGACCGCTACATCTGGCTCTTTGAAGGAAACTCCGATCCCCTGAGCTGGTGAATGGCCCGGATCGGCGCATTTCTTTGTTATGAAATGACCATTGTGCTCTTTCTTACGATCAATCTGTATCTGAAAGAGCTGTTTACAGAAAACAAAGATCTCGATCCGCGTCTGAAGCGGTTCCGCTTTAACAGTATCTTCCTGATCGCCGGAGCTCTGCTTGTCTTTATCTTCCAGTTTACCGATCTGTTTTATTATTTTGATGAATCAAACCTATATCGGGAGGGGCTGCTTTACCCGCTCTTTACATTACTGCCGTTTGTGACGCTGGTAATGGATATGTCTCTGATCCTTCAGCATTTTAAAAAGCTGAAAAGAAATGTTCGCATCTCGTTGCTTATCTTCGCGATCATTCCTGTTTTGGATCCGTTTATACAGGTCCTGCTGCCGGGCATTGACACCACGGATATGATTTTTACATTCATGGCTCTGCTGCTCTATACCATCGACCTTGTAAACACCAATAAAGCCGCAGAGGAAACGATCCGCGCCATCGCGGTGAGCGAAGCCAAATCAGCATTTTTGTCCAGTATGTCTCATGAGATCCGGACACCCTTGAACTCGATCCTCGGCATGAACGAAATGGTCCTTCGGGAATGCGATGATCCGAAGATCGTAGGCTATTCGGAAAACATCCGGTCCGCGGGCGATACGCTCCTTGGACTGATCAATGACATCCTTGATTTTTCCAAGATAGAAGCCGGCAAGATCGAGATCATCCCGGTCGATTATGACCTTTCATCCGTCATACATGACCTGATCAACTTCATTCATTTAAGAACCAACGCCAAAGGACTGGAACTAAAGCTTGATATCGACGGTTCCATACCCAAAATGTTAAACGGTGATGAGATCCGGATAAAACAGGTCCTCATCAACATCCTCACAAATGCTGCCAAATACACGGAAAAGGGAAGTGTAACCTTTAAACTCTCCTGCAAAAACACCGACAAAGCCGGTAGCAGGGTTGTGATCCGGGTTTCCGTTACAGACACCGGAATAGGGATCAAACCGGAAGATATGGATAAGCTTTTTGCGAAATTTGAAAGGATAGATGAAAAAAGGAACCGCAATATCGAAGGTACAGGACTTGGCATGAGTATCACCCGGAACCTGCTTGAGATGATGGGAAGCAAACTGGAAGTTGAAAGTGTACACGGACAGGGTTCAACTTTTTCTTTTGACCTGGAGCAGAAAGTCGTTGCCTGGAATCCGATCGGTGATTATGAACAGTCCTACAGAGACCTGCAAAAAGACAAGGAAAAGTACAAAGAAAAACTGCATGCGCCAGACGCCAAAGTGCTTGTTGTGGATGATAACAAGGTTAACCTTACCGTTTTCCGTTCCCTGGTCAAGAAAACCCAGATACAGACAGATACCGCGGAAAGCGGGGATGAATGCCTTCAAAAAACCGCAGTCACGACCTATGATCTCATATTCCTTGACCACATGATGCCCGAAAAGAACGGTATCGAAACACTGCAGGAGCTCAGAAGTCAGACCTCCAACCCCAATCAGAACACTCCTGTTGTCTGCCTTACCGCAGATGCTATTTCGGGTGCAAGAGAGCAGTATCTCTCGGCCGGTTTTACCGACTATCTCACCAAGCCCTTCTATCCTGACCAGCTCGAAGATATGCTCATAGAACTGTTGCCCAAAGAAAAATACACCTTGATAGATTAATGCTTTGAAAAATCATTGTTTTACTTTTTGTGATTTTTCCGCACGATACATTTCCGTTCCGGCCTTCAGCCGCCTTAACCCGTCCTCCAGCACTGTGCGGGGACAGGCCAGATTCATTCTCAAAAACCCTTGTCCCGCTTGCCCGTATATTTCTCCGACGCTTAAGAAAAGGCCCGTTTTTTCACGCAGAAAAGCAGCAAATCCTCTCCCGCCTTCCGGCAGATCTCTTACATCCAACCAGAGAAGATACGTCGCAGGCCCGTAAAGCGCCCGGATCCCATCCACATTTGCGGTTATATATTTGCACGCCATCTGCTTGTTTTCTTCAATATATTGGTTAAGCGCGTCAAGCCACTCTTCGCCCTCGTTGAAAGCTGCTGTTGCCGCAGTTACTGCGAATACATTTGGTTCCGCCACTTCATCCGTATTCAGGCCGCGCCGGACCATATGTCTGATCTTCTTGTCTGCCGCAAATACCGCCGCCGAATGTAACCCTGCTATATTAAAAGCCTTACTGGGACTGATACAGGTCACACTGATATCTCTGGCAGTCTCCGAAACACTTGCAAACGGAACATACCGGGAACCCGGTGCCACTACATCACAATGGATCTCATCGGCGATGACCCTGACATCATACTTTTTGCACAGTTCCGCCACTGTTATGAGTTCATCTCTTGTCCATATTCTTCCACCGGGGTTCTGGGGATTGCATACTAACATGAGGGATGTCTGCGGATCGGAAAGGTCTTTCTCAAGCCTTTCAAAATCGATCTCGTACCTGTCACCTTTCAGCGTAAGAGGGCTCTCCAATACCTGTCTTCCGTTATTGAGAATGGAATTAAAGAAGATGTTGTAAACAGGTGTCTGAATAAGTACCTTTTCCGCAGGCGTCGAAAGTTTCCTGATAATGGAGGAGATCGCGGGGACAACCCCTGTCACAAATACCATCCATTCCGGGTTGATCTCAAATTGATGTCTTCTCCTCCACCAGCCCGTATATGCCGCATACCATTCCTCCGGAATACCGCTGTAACCGAATACTCCGTGTTTTAATCTTTTCTCCAGTGCCAGAATGATCTCCGGGGCGGCCTTGAAATCCATATCCGCAACCCACATGGGAAGTTCGTTTTGGGCGACATCCCATTTTTCAGAGTTCGTTCCCCTTCTGTCAATGACCGTATCAAAATCATATTTCATAGTTTTCCGTCCCTGATCCTTAATTCTGTTTCGTGCTTCTGTCCGGATGTCAGTTCCACATCCGCGGAAGTCAGATACTTCGGTTCTTTTCCGTTTCTGCTGCTGATCTTTGTCTTTGAAACATCAACCCATTCTTTGTCCATGATGACTACACCGATCTCATCAGCGATAATGGTTCCGGAAGCAGGGTTGATAATGCTGTCGATCCTCCCCTTGATATCTACGCTGACATTCGAATACTCAAATGCAAGGGATGTGTTGGTAAGCGTACACCCTTTCATAACGAGATTATCAATGTAACAGAAACCCTGCAGACTCTCAATGATACAGTTTACGAACGTAAGATTCTTTGAATTCCAGCCTATGTATTCGCCCACAATATAGGAATCGTATATGGTCACGTTTTCAGTATTCCAGAAACTGTCCTTCGACAGGAGTCTGGAAGAGTGTATCTCTATGTTCTTTGCTCCGTCAAAACAGTAATTACCGTACAGATCCAATTTCTCTGCACGGATGCCTTCACTGTCCTTTCCGAAATAGTCTCCGCTTGCCACAACATTTTCCAGATCAACATTCCTGCATGTCCACAATGTTTCCTGTGCATGCGGAATGGAGACATTCTTGAGATGTACGCCGTCGCATCTGCGGAATTCCTTGGGTGCTTCTATCATTGTGTTTTCAATAGAGATATTCTTCCCATACCATATTCCCGAGCGCGACATCTCAAAGAAGCTGCTGTCGCTTACCTTCACATTTTGTGCATACCAGAGCGGATACTTCCATCGGAAGCTCACATTACTGGCATCCACGTTGCCCGCATGCTTTAAGGGTGACTCCCCATCATCAAAGATCACTCTTTTTAACTTGAGGTCATCTCCACGGTATAAGGCACGTTCGCCTGTAAACATTTCATCTATATATTCTTTCATGCGATTATTCCTTTCCTGTTCGCCATGTGTATCCATCTTAACAAAAAGAGAGGATCATATCTATATTCATGCTCCATCCAGAACCAGATATAACAGCCTGTATAATTCCTTAGCATCCTTTTCGTCAAGATGCGGACACTTTGAAGCCATCTTCAACGGTATATCCTTGCACTGTTCTTTGAGCGCTTCTCCTGCTGCGGTTATGGAAATGATCGTGATCCGCTCATCTTCCTTTGAACGCTCCCTGGTAACATAGCCTGCTTTCTCAAGTCTCTTAAGCAAAGGAGTCAATGTCCCCGCATCAAGCCTCAGAATATCTCCAAGCTGTCCGACATTCACGGTTTCCTGCTCCCATAACACCATCAGAACAACATACTGGGTATACGTCAGTCCTAACGGCTTCAGATACGGCGTGTAGCTGCAAACGATCTTTCTGCTGCACGCATACAAGGGAAAGCACAACTGGTTTTTCAATAAAAGCTGTTCATACTCCTGCGCCATGGTTCACCTCAAAAACGTTTCTTTTATCTTTTGTGCTATTATATTTCGCGCAATATAATATGTCAAGATAATGCTTTGTAAATTGAAAAGATCAGTGCTTATATATCAAAATGTCCAGGGAATATATGCAGCTATTACCGCGAATATAACTGCCGGGAGCATATTTGCGACACGTATTTTTTTACCCCACACAAGATTCACTCCCACACAGAAGATCAAAACAGAGCCGATCAGTGAAAGATATGCCACAGCTGTCTCTGTCATGACCGGAGAGATCAGGCGGGCCAGAAGCGTGATAGCTCCTTCAAACAGAAAAACAGGGATCGCTGAGAACACGCTGCCCTTCCCCAGGGAAGATGTCATCACTGCAATGATGATAAAGTCCAGGACGGCTTTCACTGCTAAAGTGGAATAATCGCCTGAAATCCCGTCCTGAATGGCTCCTACGATCGCCATTGCGCCTATACATACTGTTAGTGAAGCCGTGACAAAAGCATCTACAAACCGCTTGTCACTGCTGTTTCCGGTTTTTATCTTCAGCCACTCACCGAAACGTTCAAATCCCTTTTCGATCCCGATCAGTTCACCGATGATCGTACCAAGGGCAATCATATATATTCAAGTGCTGACTTTGTTGGCTTAACAAGAAATCGATCATCATAAATTCCGCCGACAATCTTACCGCGATAGTAGATGATGTATTCTTTGCTTGATGCCATTTCTACTCTCTCCGTTCCACTTCGGTCGGCGCAGAACAATCGTCCCCCGGACGATTTGCACCCTCCGGATCTCTCTTAATTGTTCGCACTCCATCCTGATCGGATACCTATCATACTATCTTACCTTCGTATTCTTTCACCGTGCTGCTCTCATCACCTACATACCAATAGTCACAGGAATCGCTCCCCAAAGCACAGGTATGTGTACGGATCAGCTTTGCATGAAACAGT
>JAFZQU010000035.1 GCA_017620255.1 Lachnospiraceae bacterium | reverse complement strand
TAGCCGTTGGAATCGAATCCATCGGTATCGCCCTGCGCCATTTCCAGCGTGATGTCTCCGCCGTTGACTTCAATCACCGGGGTGTAGGATGCGGATTTATTGGAAGCGTTGATCCCGTCATCATTTGCGTACAGATCGAAGGTGCCGCCGTTGATCTGTATGACAGTGGCTTCAATGCATTCGCCTGCACTGATCTGGAAAGTACCGCCGTCGATCTGGAGCAGAGTGGTTCCGTGAATACCGTCGCCTTCGTTGGCCTGATCTGCCGTGATGTCAAACGTGCCCCCGCTGATGAAGACGAAACCTTTGGTGTCATCATCACTGTCTTTGGCGTGGAAACCATCTTCCATTATATTCAGGGTGAAGTCACCACCGGCCACAGCAATGGAATTGTGTGCTGCGAACGCGTTTCCGTCGCAGTTAATAATATAAGTACCGCCTGTGACCCTTATGTCATCGTTGCATTTGACTGCATTGTCTGTTGAGGAGATCTTCAGAGTGCTGGTTCCATTCAGTACCAGGTCATCCCTGGAAAAGATGACGGCGTCTATCTCTGTCGAGCCATTTGCTGTGAAAGTCCCGGTGGTGGTCAGTGTGCTGACAGAGCCTGTGGTCGTGACATAGGTTTTTCCGGCATTCTTCACATAGATGGCAGGGGCGTCCTCATTTGTGATGGATACGGAATCCAGAACCAGCTGAATCTCGTCATCATCTCCCGCATCGACGATGATCGTTGCATTGTTCGCGGAACCTTTGACCAGATAAACGCCGGCCTTTGTGATCGTGATGTCTTTCCCGTCAGAAAGCGTAACGCTTTCCGCTGCTGAGGTGTCTGCCGTTTGTTGCCTGTCGCGGTCTGAGAAGAGATCGGAAGCATCGATCAGGGGTGTATAGCTCCCGCTTGCCGATGCGGTTGATGCCTGACTGCTTTGTGACTCTATCTGAGATGATCCGCTCATGGAAGGAGTGACGTCTTTTGAGGCACCACAGGCTGCCAATGGCAGGATCATGAAAGTAGCGGTAAGTATTCCAATGATTTGCTTTTTCATTATTCCCTCCTGAAAGAATACTATGGTTTCATTAAAGCCCTGATTTTTGAACTGAACGTGTCATTTTTTTGAACAAGTTGTGAACGGTAGACATTTTTCTTTACAGAAATATTAAACTTTTGTGGCGCCATTGACGATTTTTTTCTATGATACTATCATAAGCATCTGAGGAAGTACTCCTTCCGATTTCTTTGGCCATTCGGTCAGGTTTTCCTTGTGAAAAATGATAGATAGCGTGTAGATTTACACGCTATTGACACACGTATTAACACGTATTATATTATGAAAGGAGAAAAAGATTGAAGGTGTGTGAATTAGAACGGATCCTTAGGGAAAACGGATGCTTTCTGGTGGGGCACGGAGCGGCCCATGACAAATGGCAGAGCAGTTTGAACGGGAGATTTTTCTTTGTCCCCAGATACCCGTCAAAAGAACTGAAAACCGGAACCGTCAGAAATATCATGAAACAGGCGGGATTCGGAATAGAAGGAGGTCAGTATGAGTAAATATTATTTCCCGGCAATATTTACAAAAGAGGGAGAAGGGTATGATGTGCGGTTTCCGGATCTGGAAGGGTGTTTTACCTGTGGGGATGATCTGGAAGACGCGCTATATATGGCAGAAGATGTTCTGGTTTGCTGCCTTTGCGATATGGAAATAGAAGATCAGAAGATTCCGGTACCGTCGGATCTGCAAAAGTTGAAAATGAAACAGGGGGAGTTCGTGAATTACATCACCTGCGATACCGATGCTTATCGCAGGCAGTATAAAAAGATCTCTGTAAAGAAAACACTGACGATCCCTCAGTGGCTGAATGAAGCAGCGATCGTTCGAAATGTCAATTTTTCGCAGGTTCTGCAGGATGCATTGATCGAATTAGTAAATAAATAAAAACCGTGCATTATGAAATGTTCGTGAACATGGCAATGGCAGGGTTGTAATTATCGGCCTTCCATGCAAAACAAGTAGAAGCGCTGTTATCTGTGGCAATCTGAATGTTTTCCAAAAGACGGATGGATGAATTGGCCGTGATACTTGAGGTGTGATTCACCAGTCCGAATCCCTGACCGGCTTCGATCCACATCATTACTGTGGCCAGGTTTGGTGCATAGCGGATATCCGGGAAATGCACGCCTGTCTTTTTCAAAAACGCATTGATCAGTTCGTAGCCGGAACGACAGTCCTCCGGCGAAATGAGGATCAGTGTTTCTTCAGTCAGATCCTGCAGTGTGATCATCTTTTTGCGTCCGGTCTTTGTATGGCGGGAGATTGCGAATACCGTGTTGTCCGGATAGAAGGTCGATGTAATGATGCCATCCATGGAACGTACATCAAAGTCCAGGGTGACAGCTATATCGATGTCGCCGGACATCAGCCACGTCCGGAGATCCTTGAAAGACCCTTGTTTGAAGATCAGATCGATGTTTGGATTGGCCGACATGAACTCCATAGTCCGGGAGGTGAGTTCCTCGCTGATAGACTGTCCGCCAAGCACGCCGAGTGTCAGGCTGCCGGAATAACCCTGACCGATCTTTTTGGCTTTTCTTACGGCTTCTTCTATTTGCATATTCAGATTCGAAAGTTCTTCGACCAGAACCGCAGCCGCTGGTGTCAGTTTCACGCTGTGCTTATCTCGGATGAAGAGCAGGGTATTCAGTTCCCGTTCCAGCGAAACGATCTGACGGGATAATCCCGGCTGCGAGATGAACAGCTGGTTGGCGGCTTTGGTAAAGTTCAGTGTTTCGGCAACGGCCAGAAAGCATTTGATCTGCGTGGTATTCATATCTTATCACTCTCCTGTATGGTGATTTCTGTTTGTATGTATTTTGATGCATATTTATTATAACAGATGGATTTCAATTTTTGAAAAAAACTCATGACATGCGCAAGGCATTTTTCACGAAAAAGCAAAAAATCTCGAGATATGAGACCGTTAGCCTGCGCTAACCGTCAGGAAAAAACAAGATTTTTTGAGATATGAGAATAAAATGAGTCCAAAAGAGTGGGAAAGACCTTGGTTAGTATATGCTAACGGTCTCATATCTCCAATTATCTTGTCTTTTCATGAAAAATGCCCTTGCGAAGGAATGAAAAAGGGGCGTCGGAGATATCCGACACCCCTGACTGATCGTGTGGTTTGGATCGTTAACCGTTATCCGGCAACTTTTCCAGCAGTTTTTTTGCGGCCTCTGCAGGGAAGGCTGGGGTCGGTGGTGTATCCACCAGTTCTTTCAGCATCTCATGTGCATTGTTGCTCTGCGGAAGCATGAAGCCGGCTTCGCGCATGACGTCTTCTGCCAGGATGCGCTCTGATTTTGCGATGGCCATCATCAGGCGGTACAGACCGTCTTTGGATGTTCCTTCGGCGATCTGCAGAGCCATCTTTTCCTGATCGGCTTTGCTTTGCGCCAGTGTGTTCAGAGTGACGACCATGGCATCATCCTTCGGCTGCTGTTTCGGGTACTCCAATGGGACCATGCTGATGGCGCTGCTTGGGCAGGCCATAGCACAATTCTCACAGCCGATGCATTTTTCCACATCAATGATACTGTTCTCGGT
>JAFZQU010000034.1 GCA_017620255.1 Lachnospiraceae bacterium | reverse complement strand
GATAAAATAAGATAAAATAAGATAAAATATGGAGCAGCACATTGGAACAGCAGACAGCGATCATCCGTGCGGTATGCATCAGTGAAAAAAAAGGAGAACAGAAACATCCCATAGAGTGTATTTCCCTGCGGCCGCATCACGGAATCGTAGGCGATGCGCATGCGGGAGACTGGAACCGGCAGGTAAGCCTGCTGGCAAAAGAAAGCGTGGATGTGATGCAGGAAAAGGTTACGGTCACGCTGAATCCGGGTGCTTTTGCAGAGAACATCCTATGTGAAGGGATCGACTTGAAGACACTTCCCATCGGGACAAAACTGAAAGTCGGGACCGCACTCTGTGAAGTGACGCAGATCGGCAAGGAATGCCATAATGACTGTGCGATCAGGCAACAGGCAGGAGACTGCGTGATGCCAAGAGAAGGGATCTTTGCGATCGTACTGAAAGAAGGGGAAGCAAAGCCCGGAGATCTTATCGCTGTTTTATGATATCCTTACGCTTATGTGAATAGTAACGCATCCAGGCGGTACCGCCGCTTAAGAGCCATACGAGACCTGTCGATACCCAGATCCCGGTCGCGCCCATTCCCAGATAACTCGTCAAAAACAGAGGGAGCGTAAATCTTCCGATCACCTCGACAATGCCGTTGAACAGCGCAAAGAAAGCGTCTCCGATGCCGGTCAGGATACCCCTGACGACATAGATCATCCCCAGGGCAAAATAGAACAGACTGTTGATCCGAAGTCCGAGGGCACCAAGCGCGACGACATCCGGATCCGTCACAAACAGAGAGGTGATGGCGCCGCCGCCAAACTGCATGACAACGACCATGACCGCCGTCAGGATGCTCATGATCAGCAGACTCTTTCTGTAACCGCTGTAGACGCGGTCTATTTTATTCGCACCGTAATTCTGCCCGCAGTAGGTGGCAAGGGAGGCACCAAGCGTTGTATAGGGCTGATGGATCAGCTGTTCGATCCGGTTGGTGGCAGTAAAAGCCGCGACCACAACGGTACCGTACGAATTGACCACGCGCTGCAAAGCCATGGAAGAGATCGCGATCAGCGCGAACTGCAGCGACATCGGCACCCCGAGGCGGATGATCTTATAGGACATTTTAAAGGATATGTTAAAATCACTCTTTTTCAGTTTGAAATAAGGATTGACCTTGCAGGCGTATATTCCGCAGCTGACTGCCGCCGTAAACTGCGAGATGATCGTGGCCATGGCGACCCCTTTGACACCAAGCCCGAACTTATATACAAAGAGAATATCCAGAAATACGTTGATGATCGTCGATACGATCAGGAAATACAGGGGAGATCTGGAATCCCCCAGTGCGCGCAGCATGGACGCCAGATAATTATAGAGGGATACAAACAGAAGACCGGCGCACATGAAACGGATATACAGGGCGGCGTCGGGCAGGATCTCTAAAGGCGTCTGCAGGAGTCTCAGCAGGGATGGCGCTACACAGAATCCGAGCGTGCCAAAGAGCACCGGTACGATGAGCATGATGAACCCGGTGTTTACGATGCAGTTTCTGACTTTGTCATCCTCATGGGCGCCGTAATACTGCGACACGATGATCCCGCCGCCGCTGCCGATCCCGTTGCACAGGGCAAAAAACATAAAGGTGACGGAAGCGGTCGCGCCAACGGCCGCCAGTGCATTTGCGCCGACAAAACGCCCTACGATGACCGAATCAGCGATGTTGTAGATCTGCTGAAATACATTTCCGATCAACGCAGGGATCGCGAATAGGATGATATGGCGGACCGGACTTCCGGTCGTCATGTCTGTCACATGATTTTTCATGATCGTTCCTGCCAAAAGTTTCTGTATATTGAGAACATTATATCTGATCTTTGGGGGAGATTCTTCTAAAGACTTGTCCTGTTTTGATCATTTTTTGCGAAAAAAGAGGCGGCATCTGCCGTCTCTTTTTAAGTATCTGATCCGGATGTCCCATTTAAATGTCCCGTCTCAGATCGTTTTCGTGAATTCCGATATGTGGTAGAGCGCGGCCCCCGCCGCGATGGATTCGTTCTTGTAGGAACAAAGCTTGATGTAATCGGCATCCGAATCGAAAGTACTGATCTTTAAGGCCCGCTTCTTGATCTCGCCAAGATAGGGCTCCAAGTAGGCGCCGACGTATCCGCCGAGGATCACGTCGCAGTCCATCAGCGCGCGGACGTTGTTGACCGCGGAAGCCATGTAGTCGAGATACTGGTCCCAGTCGTCCAGGATCCTTTCGTCCTGCGTCGTCTGCAGGGTGGCAAAGAAGCCCGCCAGATCATCCTGCGAGAGGTTGGTCGCTGCAAGATAGGGATCCACGCAGCCGGACTGTCCGCAGTAGCATTTCCTGCCGCGCGGCACCAGTGTGATGTGTCCGACTTCGGCTGCCCGGAAGTTGTTGCCCGAGTAGACCTGGCCGTTGATGATCATGGCGCCGCCGACGTTGTTACTCAGCAGGATATAGAAGGCGTTCCGGATATCCTTGTTGACCCATTTCTCTGCAAAACAGGATGCTTTCGCATCGTTGAACATAACAATGTCGTAGGGAATATATTTGTGGAACATGGAATAGGTGTCTTCCTCGAATCCCATGATCGCACTGTAGAATACGGTCCGGTTGTCCGATTGGACCAGGGCGGGAATGCCGATGCCGACGCCGATGATCTTCTTTTCATCGATCCCGCAGTTCTCGATAAACCGGTTCAGCAGTTCGGATACTTCTCTGAAATACTTGTCCGTGTACTCGAATACCAGGCGGTGACGCTTGAAGGAAATGATCTTTCCGTACAGGTCGACCACCACGCACGAAACATGGTGCTTTGAGATATCAAGACCGAGCGCGACCTTTGCTTCCGAGCATAAGGAATAGGTGATCGCCCGCCTGCCGCCTGTCTGCCCGCGTGAGCCGCTGACCTGGATCAGACCGAGACCCGAGAGATATTCGATATTCTTGGTCACGGTCGGAAGCGTCAGGTTCAGGGTTGACGCCAGATCCTGCTTGGTCACGTCGGGATGACTCAGGAAATACGAGTAAATGTTGGATGTATTAAATTTTCTTAAGTTAAAATCAAATCCGTCCATATTCATATCATAACTCATTTCCGGACATTTTGCACGGCTGTTTTTTAAAAGCGGTTTATTTTTCCTGTGCGATGATGTCCTGCATGTCTGCCCATACGCCGTCGAGTGCGTAGATCACCTTCCGGTAGACCTTGTATTTCTTCTCGTAATCGGCATGCGCCCAGGGCCTCGGGAGGATCACGTTGTTGATCCGGCACATATGATTGGCGGCGTCCGCCACGTTCTCGTAATCGCCGACAGCAGTCGCCACGGCAATGGCGCAGCCAAGCGCGCCTGTCTCATCCACATCGACCGTCTCGACGGGGAGATTCATGACATCCGCAAACATCTGTGTCCAGGCTTTTGATTTTGCCACACCGCCTGCCAGACGGATCACGGCTTCCTTCTTGTCGCGCGTGTTCATGAGGCGGTCGAGGTGCCATCTGTGGGAATAAACGATCCCTTCGTAAACGGCGCGGAGCATATGATGCCTGGTGTGAGAAGCGTCAAGCCCGATGAACGCTGCCCGCGCAAGTGGATTCACGTTGCTTGCGGTCAGGAAAGGGAGGAAAGTGGGTATGAAATCACCCGGCTTGAATTCCTCACACCAGCTGTTCATGACATCATATATGTTTCGCCCGCTTCTTTCGGCTTCTGCCTTCACTTCGGGCAGGATCTGGCGAATGAACCATTCGTTGTTTCCTGCGGAAGTGGGACTGGATTCCTCGATCAGGTAGTAGCCGGGAAGACAAAAGATGGAATTCATCTGCACACTTCCGTCCAGAACAGCTGTCCTGCGCGGATACTCATTGATGCTCCAGGTACCCGCGATCATGCAGATGTTTTTGTCGTCAGTTACGTTTACGGCCAGCGCGCAGGCGTTGATATCAAACATGCCGCCGATGACGGGCGTGCCTTCTTTCAGGCCGGTCGCCGCTGCCGCTTCAGCCGTGATGTATCCCGCGATATCCGTTGACAGGCAGATCGGCGGAAGTGCATCCCAGAGATCCTCGATCCCGAAGAGGGCGAGCAGATCCTTATCAAAAGACTGGGTATGCAGGTTCATGAGGCCCGTGCCCGAATAATCGGTGATCTCGGCCTTTGCCTCGCCTGTTAAGCGGAAACGCACATAATCCTTACATTCAAAGATCCATTCGATATTGTTCATGATGCCGGGCTCGTTATCGCGAAGCCAGGCTAAGAGACAGATCGGCTGGCAGGCCATGATGTGCTGGGCCGAGAGCTCAAATGCCTTGTCCTCCGTGCCGTTTGCCTTCCAGTCGGAAGCGTATTTCCAGGCGCGGTTATCGGAAGAGATGATCCCGCGTCTTACCGGATGTCCGTCTTTTCCCCACAGATACAGGCCCTTGCCGTGTCCGCAAAGCCCGATGCCTGCGATATCCTTCGGGTCGATGTTGTTCTTTTCAAGCAGGCCGCGGATGACTTTGCAGTTATCGTCCCACATCTGATCCATATCCCGTTCGACAAAATCAGGAGCCGGGGTGATGGCTGCGGTCGCGATGCTCTCGACTGCGATCTGTTCGCCCTCCCGCGTGAATAAAGCCGCTTTTGTGTTTGTTCCTCCGTTGTCAAGTCCCAAGTAGTATCTCATGCCGTTTCCAAAACTCCTTTCCTGAATTGTTCTTCTATATACTGTTTGGCGTCTGTGATGTATGTTTTCCAATCCATGCCGGGTGCATACCACATTTCCATCATGTAAGGCCCCGCGTATCCGAGATCCTCTAAGATCCTTAATTCCGCGGCAAAATCAACACAGCCTTCCCCGAACGGTACGCATTTGAACTGGCCCGCAAAGGTGGGCGTGACCGCAAGCGTGTCTTTTAAGTGCACGCCGACGATCTCATGGATGCCAAGCGTCAATTCCGACCTCGGGTCGTTTCCCCAGGCGGTCAGGTTGCCGAGATCCGGATAGACCGTGAACCAGGGAGAGGGGATCGCATCCTTATAACGCTTGTAGCGGGTGATGCTGCTCATCAGTTCCGTATCCATGATCTCCATGGCGAGCATGACCTGGTATTTTTCCGCAAGTCTTGCCGCAGAGCGCAGGCCGTCTAAGAAATACTGAAGACTCTCTTTGGTAGATTCTTCATAATAAACGTCATATCCTGCGAGCTGGATCACGCGGATGCCGAATTCCCTGCAAAAAAGGATGGCCTGTTTCGTGATCTCGTGCGCCTTCTCCCTGATCACGGGATCCGCGCTTCCATAAGGAAAGCGGCGGTGGCAGCTGAGACACATGGACGGGATCGGGACCCCGGTCTTCTGAATGGCCGCGTGCAGTTCTTCCTTTTGGGCTTCGTTCCAGAAGAGCCTGTTGATCCGCTCGTCTTTTTCGTCAATGGATATTTCCACATAGTCATATCCGAGATCTTTCGCGGTCTGCAGGCGGCTTTCCCAGTCCATTTCCGGCGGGAGCGCCTTCTCGTACAGACCAAGCAGATGATTTCCTAACATGGAATGCCTCCTAATATATGGATTCAAAGTTCGGTCCGTTTTCGATGGAAAACGTTCACTTATATAAAGTGGTTTTATATAACGATTTAAATTTACCACAAGTCGATCCTAAAATGCAATCCGGGAATGCAGGGCAAAAATGCCGAAACAAATATGTAGAAATTGTGCAAAATGACGAAAGAAGGCGAAAAACACAAATTTTTACATGTTGAAGTTGACAACCCGATTTGGTGGTGCTAAAGTCGATTTAGAAATTCGTTATAGAAAACCACTTTACATAATAGAGCGGTAACGAACTTTCGATCAGTACCAAAATAAGACAGGAGGAAGACCAAAATGGCAGCTAGAGGAAGTATTCCAAAGACAATGAAGGCGCTCATTGCTTACAGCAAAGACGACTACAGACTGGAACCTGCTTACCCGACACCGGAATGCGGACCGGATGACATCATTATTAAGACAGAAGCCTGCGGCATCTGTGCAGGAGATCTGAAATGCAGTCACGGGGCAGCAATGTTCTGGGGAGACGATGTACAGCCTTCATGGGTGAAGCCGCCTTTTGTTCCGGGACATGAATTCTACGGCACCATCGTTCAGCTGGGTGAAAATGTGGAAGGCTATGAACTGGGAGAAAAGATCACGGCGGATCAGATCGTTCCCTGCGGAAAGTGCCGCTTCTGCAAAGACGGACATTACTGGATGTGCCAGCCGCATGATATGTACGGTTTCATGTCCTACACCAACGGCGGTATGGCAGAATACGTCAGATACGGCAAGACATCCGTGATCTCCAAGCTACCGAAGGATATGCCGCTGGAGCAGGCAGTGCTCGTTGAACCTTACGGTTGCTCGAAGCACGCGGTAGACAGAGCCGAGATCACCAATGAAGATGTGGTCGTTATCTCAGGCGCGGGCACCCTCGGACTTGGCATGATCACCTACGCAAGAATGAAGAACCCGAAGAAACTGATCGTGCTCGACATGCAGGACAACCGTCTGGAACTTGCCAAGAAGTTCGGCGCGGATCTGATCTTTAACCCCGGCAAGTGCGACATTGACAAAGAGATCAAGGCGATCACGGATGGTTACGGATGCGATATCTATATAGAAGCAACCGGTAATCCGGCAAGCGTGGTACAGGGTCTGACGATCATCCGGAAACTCGGAACATTCGTAGAGTTCTCGGTATTCTCGAAAGACACCACAGTCGACTGGTCCATCATCGGCGACCGCAAGGAACTCGACATCAGAGGCGCACACTTAAGCCCGTACGCTTACCCGTTTGTGATCGAGAACATGCTGAACGGCAACTTAAAGACCGAAGGCGTCGTCACAACGATCCTTCCCATCGACGAGTGGGAAAAGGGCTTTGACCTTGCTTCCGGGCGCGAAGGCGACCTGAAAGTAGTCCTGACTTTCAACTGAGGATCAGGAAAAATCACATATTAAAGTTAATATAACAAACGATTTTCAATAACTTATCAGCAAACCGTGGTATAATCTTCATATGATGACTCTTTGTATGGAGATTGCACCGCCAACAGGAGTGAAAAGCCATAAGGCTTTCATGAGGGCATTCCGTTTCGCGGGAAACGGATCCATACAATCACAAGGAGGAAGGAAAGAATGAGAAAGGTATTGGCACTTACTATGGCAGCAGCTATGGTAGCAGGCATGCTTGGGGGTTGCGGTAGCGCAGCCGCTCCTGCAGCAGACGCAGCACCGGCAGCAACTGAAGCAGCGGATACAACGGAAGCAATCCCTGCAGCAGACACGGCACCCGCAGCAGACACAGCAGACGCAGGCGGATTTGACTGGAAGAAATTTGACGGCGAAGAGATCACGGTCCTTTTCAGCGAACATACATATGCAGACGCTGTAGAAGAGAAACTCGGTGAGTTTACCGAGAAGACCGGTATCAAGGTTAACTATTCATCCATGCCGGAAGGTAACTACTTCGAAAAACTGAACGTTGAGCTGAGCAGCCACTCCGGCTCCATCGATGTTTTCATGACTGGCGCGTATCAGTCGTGGGAATATGCAACAGCCGGCAACTTAGAGCCGCTCGAGAACTACATCGGCACGGATCTGACCAGCCCTGACTGGAACTATGACGACTTCATCCCCGGCGTTATCAACGCTCTGAAGTGGGACTGCGTTCCGGGTCATCAGGTAGGTTCCGGTTCCCAGTGGGCTCTTCCGATGGGTTGGGAAGTAAACATCCTTACCTATAATAAGAAGATCCTGGGAGCTAACGGTATCGAGCCTCCGAAGACAGCAGAAGAACTTCTGGAAGCATCCAAGGCTCTGAAAGAGTTTGACGGCAGCGGTTCCTATGGTCTTGCAGTTCGCGGACTTCCCGACTGGGGCACGATCCATCCGGCATATATGTCACTGTACTCCACATGGGGCGCAAAAGACTTCGAGATCGAAGACGGCAAACTTGTAAGTAAAGTTAACTCCCCTGAAGCAGTAGCAATGACCGAGTACTGGGTAGACCTTGTAAAGAACGGCGGTGCTCCGCAGTGGGCAACCTACGGTTGGGAAATGTGCGGTGCTGACCTCGGCGCAGGCAAAGCAGCTATGATGTGGGATGCAGACAGAGGCGGTTACACACAGAACACACCGGGATCCTCCAACGAGGCAGGCAATATGGCATTCGGTATGGTTCCGTATCCGGAATCCGCAGGCAAGACAGCAGCAGACATGAAGTCCAACCTTTGGGTATGGTCCATGGCTATGAACGCTGACTCTGCTAAGAAGGATGCAGCTTGGTACTTCATGCAGTACTTCACAAGCCCTGAGTTCATGCTCTGGTCCGGCGTTGAGAAGGCCTGCACAGACACACCTCGTACATCCGTACTGAACAGCCAGGAATACAAGGATTCCGTAGCAGATGCGGAAGGTTATTATGAGGCATTCTCTACTGTTTCCCAGAATGCAAGTATCTTCTTCACAGCTCAGCCGTACTTCACAGAGACGACAACAGAATGGGCTAAGACACTGCAGGATCTGGTTACGACCAACAAGTACTCTTCCGTACAGGAAGCAATGGACGAACTGAAGATCACAATGGATGAACTCGTATCCGATCTGGAAGTAGAATAAGATCATTCCGGGAAAGAGAGTGTAATATAAAATGGTGGGGGAAACCCCCTTTCCCCCACCACCCTTCTCCGGAAACATAAAAAGCGCAGCACTGCTGCAAAACATGAGGTATAAAGATGAGTGCAAAGAAAAATAGCAACATGAAATCGGAAATGAATAAAGTGCCTTTGGCGACACGTGTTCGTCCCTATTTGATCGTTGCACCTTCGCTGATCATTACGATCGGGATCATGGTCCCCTTTGTGATGGCTATCTGGTATTCGCTGACGAACTACTCGTTTAAACTCCCGACCCACAAGTTCATCGGCATCGATAACTGGGTCAATATGTTAGGTGATTCCTCTTTCTGGGGCGCCGTTAAGATCTCGCTGCTGTATGGCTGCATCTCCACGATCCTGGAAATGCTCATCGGCCTTGGGGTCGCCATTCTGCTCAATAATTTGAATAATGGACTTTCGAGAGTACTGCGTGTTCTGCTGGTTTTCCCGCTGATGGTCGCACCGGTCACCGCAACGATCATCTGGCAGCTGATGCTGAACAGTTCGGTCGGTATTGTTGAGAAGCTTTTGAATATATTCGGTGTTTACAATTTCCCGTGGGCGGCTGCTCCGGAAACGGCTCTGATGACGGTCATCCTGATCGACGTGTGGATCAATACCGCCTTCATCATCCTGCTGGTACTTGCCGGGCTGCAGTCCCTTCCCAAATCTCCGTTTGAATCGGCCAAGATCGACGGCGGAAGCGCATGGTTCAACTTCACCAATCTGACGCTGCCCATGCTGAAACCCAGTCTGTTCATCGCCCTGCTGTTCCGCTTCATGGCAGCACTGCAGGAATATGCGGTCATCTTCGCGCTGACCAAGGGAGGTCCCGGAGACTCGCTGATGTCCCTTTCCCTGACGGCTTACCAGAAGGGCTTTAAATTCCAGAAATTC
Organism: Lachnospiraceae bacterium; assembly: GCA_017620255.1. Classification (GTDB taxonomy): domain Bacteria; phylum Bacillota; class Clostridia; order Lachnospirales; family Lachnospiraceae; genus UBA2868. The sequence goes on along the minus strand of JAFZQU010000034.1, from coordinate 14,318 downwards.
GGCGCAGCGATCCCGTATATCCTGGTTCTTTGGCTGATCATCAACATCGCAGCCAAACGGATCGTCGTCATGCAGCGTTCGGCCCAGAAGCAGGCTTCCGGACTGGAAGAGTAAAGGAGGAGAGCAATGAAAACCGGTAAACAGAGAGCACTGTATGTGCTGCAGAACTTCTTATTGATCATATATGCTGTTTTCGCACTCTTCCCGCTGATCTGGATGGTGCTGATATCCTTCAAGTCGGATACGGAAGTGTTCACAACGACTTTCATTTTCCACCCGACGCTTGCGAACTATCAGGAGGTGCTTCTGCGTTCGGACTACGCAAGGTATATCTTGGACAGCGTGATCGTATCCGGCGGTGCGGTACTTGTATCCATCATCGTCGGCGTACCCGCAGCCTATGCGCTTGCAAGGTACAGTTTCCCGAGAAAAGAAGAGCTGGCATTCCAGATCTTATCATACAAATTCGCACCGGAGATCTTAGTGGTGCTGCCGCTTTTCATGATCTATCAGAAGATGGGACTCTATGACAGCTATGTGGGCCTGATCTGGGTATATCAGCTGATCTCCCTGCCGCTTCTGATCTGGGTTGTCCGCGGTTACTTTGAAGATATCTCGGTCGAGATCGAATACGCCGCACAGGTAGACGGATACAGCTGGTATCAGATCTTCTTCAAGATGCTGGTTCCGCTGATCAAGCCGGGTCTGGTATCCTCCGCGCTCCTTGCTTTCATCTTCGCGTGGAACTCCTTTACCTTCCCGCTGATCCTCTCGAGTAACAAGGTATATCCCGTTACCGTTGCGATCATGAAATACCTGGGAACAGACAGCGCGCACTACGGCCAGCTCGCAGTGGCATCGACCGTATCCGCCCTGCCCGCTATGATCTTTGCACTTTGCATCCAGAAGCATCTCGTACGTGGCCTGAGCTTCGGTGCCGTGAAAGGATAGGAAGAATCTATGGCAAGAATACAACTTGAAAACGTAAAGAAATCCTTCGGGAAAGTCCAGGCACTCGACGGGGTCACACTGGAAGTAAAGGACAAAGAATTCTATGTTCTCTTCGGACCCGCCGGTGCAGGCAAAACAACGATCTTAAACTGTATCGCAGGCATCGTGATGCCGGAAGAGGGCATGGTAAAGTTCGACGATGAGGTCATGAACTTAGTCGATCCCGCGCACAGAAATGTCGCGATGGTCTTTGAGAACTACGCACTCTACCCGCAGATGACGGTGTATGACAACATGGCTTCGGCGCTTCGGAGCAAACTGTATAAGACCGATGAAGACAAGATCAAGGAAAAAGTCCTCTGGGCAGCGAAGATCATGAAGATGGAAAACCTGTTAGAGCGCCTGCCGAGCCAGTTATCAAACGGGCAGAAGCAGAGGGTTGCGATGGGACGTGCACTAGTCCGTACCCCGAACGTCTTTCTGATGGATGAGCCCCTTGCACACCTTGATGCAAAGCTTCGCAACTCGATGCGTACCGAGCTTAAGGAAATGCAGGCCAACTTAGGATCCACCTGTATCTATGTCACGCATGATTTTATGGAAGCGATGGCACTGGGCGACCGGATCGCGATCATCAACGAAGGCAAGATCGTGCAGATCGGTACCAGCGATGAGATCTACTACATGCCCTGCAACGAATTTACGGCGCAGCTCATGGGCGATCCGCAGATCAATATCATAAACGCCGAGATCCTTGGCGACAAGGACGGCTATTCGGTCAGCTTCCCCGTAAAGAGAGAGACGGTCACGCTTCCGCTTCCAAAGGATGACAGGGTATATGACGTGATCCGCGTAGACGGACTGAAGCAGGTGGATTTCGGTATCCGTCCGCAGAACGTGAAATATTCATTCGAACCCAAAGAGGGTTATTTTAAAACAACGGTATACAGCTACGAAAGTATCGGCAACAAGTCCGTTATCTCGGCGGAATGCGGAGACTTCCTGCATTACCAGCTGCGCATGATCGCACCGAACGGCTTAAACGTTGAGATCGACAGCGACATCTATCTCCGTTTTGAAATGGATCATGTGATCCTCTTTGATCCGGAAACGAAAGAATATATCGTCCGTTACGATGAGGCCGGCATTCAGGCACTGTCCGATCAGACCGCTGCCGCCAATGCGTAACACGACTATCAGGAGGAGAAACAATGGCTGGTTTAACATTGAAGCATCTGTATAAAAGATACGATAATTCCGGCAAGAAGAAAAAGATCAAAAATGATTTTGCCGTACAGGATTTAAACCTCGTGTGCGAACAGGGTGAATTCGTAGCGCTGCTCGGCCCATCGGGCTGTGGCAAGACGACCACACTGCGCATGATCGCGGGGCTTGAAGAGATCACGGACGGCGAGATCTACATCGGCGAGCGACTGGTCAACAACCTGCATCCGAAGGACCGTAACATCGGCCTGGCGTTTGAGGATTACGCGATGTATCCGCCCTTAAACGTATACGGCAACGTGGCGTTCAACCTGCGTGCGAAGGGCGTTGACAAAGAAGAGATCGACCGCAAAGTCCGCGGGATCGCACCGCTCATGCAGATCGACGACTTACTGGACAAGATGCCGGTGAAATTATCGGGCGGCCAGAAGCAGCGTGTCAATATCGCGCGTGCCATCATCCGCGAGCCGGAGCTGCTCTTAATGGACGAGCCGCTCTCGCACCTGGACGGCAAAGCCCGCCAGGCGATGCGTACCGAGATCAAGCGTCTGATCAACAAGATCAAATGTACGACCGTATATGTCACGCACGATCAGCTCGAAGCGATGTCTCTTGCCGACAAGATCGCGATCATCAACTTCGGCGTCCTGCAGCAGTTTGGCACACCGACCGAAGTGTATGACAATCCGGCCAACGAGTTCGTGGCCTCCTTTATCGGGGAACCGCCGATGAATATTCTGGAGACCACCATCATCAATAAAGACGGTACGTTTTTCTTCACCTTCAAGGATTCCAATTTACAGATCGCTGTTCCGAAGCGCTATTACAGCGTGGTAAGCGACGGGTTCCGCTGCAAAGTCGGCGTCCGCCCGATGGACGTGCTGGTCGGTGGCGAAGATTCACAGGGGTCGCCCGAAGAGATCGCAACGTTCGAGAACTTAGGCGATGAGAGAAGGATCGGTATCCATGTCGGCGATATCCTGCTGATGCTGATCACGGAAGATGAAAGACGTTACAAGAGAGGCGACATTATCAAACTGGAAGTCCGCGGCGAAAAGACCCACCTGTTCGACATCGAGACCGGTGAGCGTATCCGCGAGCAAAACTGACAGGGGGTGCTTTAGATGAAATATGTACTTAGCGGCGCGTCGATCGCATTACTTTTGCTCCTTTTATGGCAGATCTGGGGATCGGTATGGAACATCATCTCGATCGTGATCGGTCTGTTCAAGGATTCATAAAAGAAAGATGTTTTTTGCCACGGGGAGACGGATGCGGGTCCGTTTCCCTTTTTATGTTGTATAATAGGATATATTTTAAATGATAGGAGTGAAAATCATGATAGACAAGATCATACAGTGCGCAAAAGATGCCGGGCAGATCATGCTTGATGCAAAGCGCCCCAAAGTCATGGAAAAAGAAGGACACGCGAATTTCTGTACGGAAACGGATGAAAAGATCCAGGCCTTCCTGATCGGACGGCTGCAGGAGATTTTGCCGGAAGCATCGTTCCTCGGGGAAGAAGACGGGCAGGACGTGTTCGAAGAGAAGATGAACAAGGGCTACTGTTTTGTGATCGATCCGATCGACGGAACCAGCAATTTTATCTTTGCCTACAGGCCCTCCGTTGTTTCGATCGGCTTACTGAAAGACGGCAAGCCATACATCGGCGTTGTGTATAACCCTTACGACGACATGCTCTTTCAGGCGACAAAGGGAGAGGGCGCTTACATGAACGGAGAGAAGATCCTGTCAAGCGATGCACCTTTGGCCGAAAGCCTTGCGGTATTCGGGACAGCGCCTTATCATGCGGAATTCAGGGAGCGCACGTTTGAGATCGCAAAAAAACTGCTCCCGCTTTGCGTCGATCTAAGACGGTCCGGCACGTCCGCGTGGGATCTGTGCTGTGTGGCGCTTGGCAGGTGCAGTTTGTATTTTGAGATGAGACTGCAGCTTTGGGACTATGCCGCAGCTGCGCTGATCGCGATGGAAGCAGGCTGCTCCGTTACGGATTTTGAAGGAAACCCGCTATCCTATAAGGGCGCTTCGCCGGCTTTGTGCATGGCACGCGGGGTCAGGGAAATTCCGGAGTGCTTCCGCTGACCGCGCCCCTGGATGACCATCCGAGAGGATCACCCCTTTATTCCCGTGTGCGCAACGCCCTCGATGAACTGCTTCTGGAAGATCGCGAAGATCACGATCATCGGGATGACAGCCATTAAGGCGCCTGCCATGATGCCCGGGAAGTCGGTGATGTACTGACCCTGCATATAGGAGAGGGCCGCCGACAAAGTCATTTTTTCCGTCGATGTATTGACCACCATCGGCCACATCAGGTCGTTCCATGCGAACCGGAAGGTCAGGATCCCGAGGGATACGAGTCCCGGTTTGACCAAAGGAAGCATGATCTTAAAAAATACGGTCCCCCTGTTACAGCCGTCAATGTAGGCGGCATCTTCCAATTCCTGCGGGAGACTTAGGAAGAACTGCCGAAGCAGAAAGGTTCCCATCGCGGAGAACAGATTCGGCAGGAACAGGGCCGGGATCGTGTTCAGCATCCCCAAACTGTTGATGATCCTGTACTGAGGAAGGATAAAGAAGGTTCCCGGTACCATCAGAACGGCCAGTGTGGCCGTGAACAGGAAATTCTTAAACGGAAAATTGATCCGCGCATAGGCGTAGCCTGCCATGGCGCAGAAGGTGACCTGTGCGGCGACCGTCACCAGCGCGGAGATGATCGTATTTAAGTAGATCTTAAGGAACGGCAGCTTCGTGAGCACGTTCTGATAACCCTCTAAGCGGATCTTTGCCGGGAAGATCTTTACCGGCACCGCCAGTGCTTCGGCGTTGGTCTTTACGGATGTTAAGATCATCCATAAGAAAGGGAAGATGCAAACGAGCACGCCGCCGATCAATATCGCATATACAATTACTTTCGAAAGTGTATTCTTCTTATTCATCAGTCGTAATTCACCCATTTCTTCTGCATCTTCATCTGGAAGATGGTAAGCGCCATAATGATCACAAACAGCAATACGGCAACCGCAGATGCATAGCCTTTCTTAGAATAGGAAAACGCCGAACGGTAGAAATGCATGACCACCGACTGTGTCCACTTCATGGCTTTAGACCTCTGGTCGACCATCATATAGATCTCGGAGAAGATCTGGAAAGTCGAGATGACCAGCATGATGATCACATAGAAGATCGTGGGTGTCAGAAGCGGAAGTGTGATCTTATAGAATTTCTGGAAGGGTGTGGCACCGTCGATCTCGGCCGCTTCGTAATACCCGCGGGAGATCCCCTGGATGCCGGCCAGCAGGATGATCATATAGTAGCCGACATTGGTCCAGACGCTGACAATGCTGATGCAGAGCATCGCTGTGCTCTTGTCACTGAGCCACTGCCTCGGTTCCAGACCGATGGTCGTCATCAGACTGTTTAATACGCCAAAATCACCGTTGAAGATCCATCTCCATACCATCGAGACTGCGACCGACATCGTAACGGCCGGCAGGAAATAGACCACGCGGAAGAAGGACTGTCCCCGGATCTTTGCGTTTAAAAGTACTGCGATCAGCAGCGCGAACACGAGTGAGAGCGGGACAATGATGGCAACGTACTTGAAGGTATTCCCGAGAGCCTGCCACATTTCCGTGTCATGCATCATCGTGATATAGTTCTCAAGCCCCACAAACCCCAGATCGCGGTCGAAGGACCCGATGTCATGCAGGCTGTCCCTGATGACTCTGAAAAACGGATAAAAATAGAAGATGATCAGACCGACGGTTACGGGGGCTATCATTAATAGCCCCCAGAAAATCTCGGTCTTTTGTCTATGACTCATTTTTTTCACGACCGCGTAACCTCAATTTGTCAACTACTCAGATGCAAGGAGCGCATCCATCTTTTCTGCAATGTTATCACATGCCTCGTCAACTGTTGTCTCAAGTGTGTAAGCCATGATCAGCTCGTTCCAGATCACGTCGCCCCATTCTGCAGCCGTCTTGCTGGTCGGATACGGGCAGGACATGTTCTGTGCTTCGTCAGCAAAGATCGCCATGTTGTACTGCGGGAACTGCTCGAAGTAAAGAGCCGAGTAATCTTTGTGTGTCGGGATGGCTGCACCGGATTTGCCGAGGATCTCGTTTGCTTCCGGGCCTGCCAGGTATTCAACCCATTTCCATGCCGTTTCCGGATACTGTGTGGAAGCGGAGATGCAGTTTGCCTTACCGTGGATGACGGATACTCTCTTGCCGTTTACGGTCGGGATGTATGTGCAGTCTACCTTTGCGGCAAACTCGGGATCGCTCTGGAATTCAGCTGCGAACCAGTCACCTGCCATCAGCATTGCAACCTTACCGGACATGAACAGAACGGAATCGGTGTTCTCTGTGATGGAATCCTGGGAAGGTGAATAGCCTGCCTTCATCAGGTCAACCCAGCACTGGATGCCGGCGCGTGTCTCGGGAAGCGAGAAACCGGATTTGGTCTTGTCATCATTTAAGATGTAGCCGCCGTACATCGGAACCGTGTTGTAGAAACCTGCCTGATCGGCACAGCCTGCGATGATACCGTACTGGTCGCCGCTTGTCAGCTTGGCTGCTGCATCAGCCATGTCATCCCATGTCCAGTTTTCATCGGGATAAGCGATGCCTGCTGCGTCAAAGAGTTCCTTATTGTACCACAGACCGATCGTATCATAGTCCATTGCGATACCGTAGAGATTGCTGTCTACCGTGTAAAGGTCGAGCAGGGCTGCCGGATAGTTCGCAAGATCGATGTCGGATGATTTTAACAGATCGTCGATCGGAACGATGATGCCTGCGGATGCGTACTTACCGATATTGGGACCGTTTAACTGGAAGACATCGGCAACGGCGCCGCCGGATGCTGCTGTTTCAAGCTTTGTCCAGTACTCGCCCCAGGATGTGGGCTCAAGGACGATCGTTACGCCCGGGTTTGCAGCTTCGAAGTTTGCCTTGCATTCCTCGAGATAGGGGCCCAGTGCATCATGCCAGTAAGCGTAGTGGATCTCGCCTTCCAGACCGGATGCAGGTGCTTCTGCCTCGGTTGCATCAGCCGTGTCAGCTGCGGGTGCTGCTTCCGTCGTATCTTCTGCTGCAGGAGCGGGCGCATCTGCAGCCGGTGCCGCAGCACTGCCGCCGCAGCCTGCCAGTGTGGCAACGATCATGGAAGCACAAAGAAGTGTTGCAATGATTTTCTTTTTCATATCTTTCTCCCTCTTTCCAATAGTCTTTTTGCGTAAACGAAACTGTTTACTAAACTACGAAACAAACATAGCATGATTTACTAAACAATTCCATTGCCTTTTTGCCTAATTTTTACTGCCGCGATTTAGTGAAAATTCACGAAAGCCCCGTAAAATGGGCGTTTGCAGACATCCGGCATTGACAGTAAAGTTTGCATGCTGTAAGATGTTCTTTATAATGAAACAAGAGGGATGATTTTCATTTGTTTCATAAACAGACAGGGGTCTTTGGAGAGGTATTATGAGCAATATCCGTGATGTGGCAAAGCTTGCCGGGTTTTCTCCGGCGACGGTTTCCAGAGTCATCAATCATGATAAAACATATAAGATCACAGACGAGACACGCGAGAAGATCTGGCAGGCCGTTGCCGAACTGAACTATAAGGCTCCGACCGCATCCTCGCAACAGTACAAGTCGGTGAAGAAGAGCAGTAAGGGAAGCAAAGCCTACAATTTCGGCTGCATCATGAACGTGCAGGGCGGGAAGTACGCGGATCCCTACTATCTGTCCGTGCTTTCGGGTTTTGAGGAAGTCATCCAGGAGAACGGGTACGGGATGTCTTTTGTGCATACCAATGAGGAATTCTCCAACAAGACTGTCATGCACAATGCGTTTGACGAACCGCCGACGGGACTGATCATCATGAACAGCGTGCCGGATGACGTCTTTTCCTATATCAGTAAAAAAACGCCCTACATCGTGGGCGTGGACACATCACATACTTCCATAGACAATATCGCTTACGATCATTATCTCTGTGCGCACATGGCCGTGGAACATTTAAAAGACCAGGGCTACAAACGGATCGGATTCATCGGCGGTTTTCAGGACCACATCATCGGATCCGGCAGATTCCAGGGTTATTATGCGGCGCTCTATCAGTTCGGCCTGCCCTATGATCCCAAGTGGGTCCTGCCAAGCAACTGGTCGGATGATTACTGTGTGAAGATGGTGAAGGAAGCGCATAAGAGAGGGGAACTTCCGGACGCCTATTTTGTCGCCAGTGACCTGATGGCCATCGCAACACTGCGCGCGCTGTATGATCTCGGGGTTTCGGTCCCCGGTGAGTGCGCCGTCATGGGCGTATCCAATATAGAAATATCCAGGTATTCCAACCCGCCGCTCTCCACGATCGCCATTCCGATCGCTGACATGGGGCGCGTGGCAGCAAGAACACTTCTTCACAGGATCGCAGGAGATACGAGCCCTAAGAAAGTCATTACACTGGGGTTGGAAGTTTTGAAGCGGAGCAGCACATAGGCTGCGCGTAGATCATTTCATACGAAGATCATTTCGTATAGAAAGTGTATGTGTGTTTTCCCTGTTTCTTGGATTCGTACATAGCCGCATCGGCTTTCCGGAACAGGTTCTCTGTATCCGCCGCATCTTTTCCGTTCATGATCCCGACACTGATCGAAATCGGAGGCAGTCCGTCATCCGTACTCTCCAGTTCTGCATTGATCTGGTCGATCTTGGATTCGATCAGTTTGCGACGCATCCCGGCGGAATGCACCATGAACACGACAAATTCATCTCCGCCGATCCTGCAGATGCAGTCATCGTCACGGAAGACCATCTTCAGGATATTCACAAGTTTCACAAGGACTTTGTCACCGGTCTCATGTCCGTAGGTATCGTTGATCTGCTTGAAATTATCCAGATCGAACAGCATCATATAGGTCGTTTTCAGATCGATCGTGGAAAGCAGGTAATCGTAGCCCGCGCGGTTGTAGGCGCCTGTCAGTTCATCATGCGAAGCCTTGAAGCTTAACTGCGCAAGGCTTGATTTGTTCTTCTGGTACATCTTGTTGTAAGCGCCTGCCAGATACTTGAACTCATTCGAACCGTTTTCCGGGATCGGCATATCTTCTCTAATACAGTTGACGGCGTTTAACACGGGGTTGATGGACACACGTGTGATGAGCCACATTAAATAGAAAATGAGAAGCGCCTGCAGAAAGATCGCGGCACAGGCGATCCGGACGTTGCGCTTTAAAGAAGCAAGGGCCGCCTTTTCTGTATCAACAGCCAGTTTTTCCACCTCGGCGAGACTGTCCTGCATGGCCTGCCGGATCTCTTCCTTCTGCACGTAGTAATCGTCATTTAAAACCAGTTCGACTGCACGCCTTGATTTTTCCTCCGGGGAAAGTGCGGCATCTTCTGCACTTAACTGCACGTCTTTTAAGACATCCGGATAGTCCGTCGCATTCTGTGCTTCGAGGGTGAGGCGCATCGCGTAGTATTCCTGATCCATGAGCGCAACGGAACTGTTCATGGCTTCCTGCAGACGGGTCCTTGCCGCATCCGCACGCGGGTCCACTTCCATCGTGGCAAGCGCGTCTTCCCGCCGCCTGGACTCAAACGCTTCCGTAAAATATTTGTCCATAAAACGGACGTCCCCGCTCATCGTAAAACGCTGCACCTGCTCGGTCAGGTAGTCCGATGCGTTCATCAGTTCCTGCGCGGCCTTCTGCAGTTCCTCATCCCGTTCGGAGTCCGCAGTAATGCGCATAAACGTGTTTGTCAGGCGCAGTGCGGAAAAAAACACGGTGCTTGAAAAGATCACGATTATGATCACCAGCCAAAGATGAACGATGCGATGGGATATTCCGTTTTCGCGCAGACGGCTCATAAAACCTCCGAAAGATGCTGTTTTTTTGCTGTTCACAATTTTAGAGCCCTGCGCGTTTGTTTGTCAATAGAACGCGGTATAATTCTTCTTGTAAAAATCATGCAAAATGTGTTATATTATTTATGATAAGTTGTAATCCAACCCATGAAGAGTACGCGAGGGACAAGCCCGGTGACCGTACGACAACCTGCCGGAAGGCAAGGTGCCAAAGCTTGAACGATGGGAGGAACTCCAATACATGCACGTTATAGCGGAAGGCCCATCGGACGATGGGTCTTTTGCGTGCTCAAACATGTAGAAGTCTTTTGCGGTCTCTTCCTGTGGACGGATCGGGATAACAGATCCCACCAAACCAAAGGAGGCAGATATGCAAAAGAACGATCCTGTCATCATCCATGTACCACACGCATCCACGTTGATCCCCAAAGAAGAGAGACGGCATTTTGTCACGTGCGAATTAGAGCGCGAACTGGCTGTCATGACAGACCACTACTGCGATGACCTGTATGATACGGGCGCGGAGATGGTCCGCTTTCCGATCTCCCGTCTGATCTGTGATCCGGAACGTTTCCGTGATGATGCTGACGAGAGTATGTCAGAGGTCGGAATGGGAGCCGTCTATACAAAGTGCTCTGACGGCACGCCGCTTAAAAACGTAACGAAGCGGCACCGGGAAGAGATCCTTCGCACCTACTATGATGTGCATCATAAGAGATTGGAAGATGCCGTATTGCGGAAACTGGAAGAGTGCGGTACCTGTCTTATCCTTGACGGCCATTCCTTCTATGAGAAAGCACTTCCCTACGAACCGGACCAGAGACAGATGCGGCCTGAGATCTGTATCGGTACGGATGAAGTGCATACGCCAAAACCGCTTGCGGATATGCTTTGCGCTTATTTCCTTCATAAGGGTTACACGGTGGCGGTCAACAGGCCGTTTGCGGGCGCCATTGTGCCGTTGCGTTTTTACCGGACGGATCCGCGCGTGCACGCCGTCATGATCGAGGTCAACCGCGGCCTGTATATGGATCATGACCTTCGTAAAACGGAAGGATATGAGAGAGTCAGACAGGATCTGGCGGAGGCGGTTGAGATGCTTAGAGAGGGCAAGTGGTAAATCGAAGTTATTTATGGTAGATTGTTATATAACAGATCAGAAAGGAAACGCCATGAAGAAAGTGGTACCGCTCCTTCTCGGGGCACTCGTGCTTCTGCAGTTTTGCGGCTGCGGAGGCGAAAAATACAAACTGAATTTTGACGGATACGGGTTTGAATCCGCGAAGAAATCCTATGCGCCGGGCGATGAAGTGACCGTTTATTTCACGGCGATCGGAACGGATAGGGACTACAGATTTACCTGTGACGAAGACGTGAAGATGAAGCAGGATTTCGATATGGCAAAGGGTTATATCCTGCAGTTTACCATGCCGGACCATGACGTGACCGTACATGTGAACGTCAGCGGCGGTATGATGATGGATCCGGACGCACATGTGAATCCGTAACACAGGAAGAAACATAAATACATAACCCGGGAAAACAGGTACGAAAAAGCCTTCTCCGCCCATGCATATATAGTCCGTATATTGGTACATCATTTGATTTATGATGCTAATATACAGGGTTTGCAGAAAATGCAGGAGGAGGAGAAAATGGAAGGATTGATCTTTGCGATGTGTTTTACGGTACTTGTTTTTGTGATCTTCGGGAGAGACGAAGAGGGACGTACCCGCTTCGAGAGAAGGAAGATGAATGAACATATACGTTGATTTTGACGACTGTCTGTGTGAGACCGCAAGGTTTTTCTCGCACCTTGTGAAGGAACTCTTTGACATGGACGTGCCGTACGAGGGCATCACTGATTTTAACTTACAGAAATCATATTCCCTGTCGGACGAAGACTACGAGCATATGATGATCACGGCGCATAAGCCGGAATCACTGTTGACCTTTGAGGAGACGCCCCTGGCATGTGAAACCTTAAACGAATGGATCGACGCAGGACATAACGTATCCGTGATCACGGGCCGTCCGTTTGTTGCTTACGAGGCATCCCGCCTGTGGCTTGACAGACACGGGCTTGACCGTGCGAAGCTCTACTGTCTCAACAAGTACGGCCGCGACAGTTTTATCAAAAACAGTGAATTCAGTCTGGAAGTGGAAGATTATCTGAAAATGCATTTCGATCTCGCGGTGGAAGATTCACCAACCGCATTCAAGTTTTTCTCGCATCTGCCGGAACTGAAAGTCATGGTCATCGACCGGCCGTGGAACAAAGACTGCACATTCCCGAATGAAAACTACATGCGCTGCTATGACTGGGAGACGATCCGGCGCATGGTATAAAGGACTTCCTATATGCGTGATTTTTATGTATAATACTAAAATACGTATTAGGTATCCGCTTGGGAAGGATGGATAGGACAGATATGGATTCGAACGGATTAGATCCTGAACAACAGGCTTTGCTGGCAAGCATTATGGGAAAATCACCGCAGGTAGGAGGCGGTGCCGCATTCAGTGCCGCACAGGCCACACCCGCGGCAGCACCGGCACAGGCAGCAGCTCCGGCAGCACCCGCGGCAGGCGGCGATCCCGGAAGAATGCTGTCACAGAGCGAGATAGATGCGCTGATCGCATCTATGGTCAATTAAGGTATGACAAATGGTTAGAGAAGCTGCAGCTGAAGATCTCGATGCACTTTTGCAATTATATCTGTATTTACACGAGGACAGTGTTCCCGCACATGACGATCATCTCTATGAAACATGGGATCACATGATACAGGATCAGAACTATCATGTGATCGTATACGAGAGCGACGGCAGGATCGTATCATCCTGCGTATGCATCATCATCCCCAATCTTACACATGAAGTCCGGCCTTTTGCGCTGGTAGAATATGTTGTCACGCACGAAGCCTACAGAGGAAAAGGCTATGCCTCGCAGTGCCTTCACTATGCGAAGGAGATCGCGGTGCGTGAGAACTGCTATAAGATCATGCTGATGACCGGTTCGAAGAAACCGGAGACCTTGAACTTCTACAGAAACGCCGGATACAGCAGCGAAGACAAGACGGCTTTTACGCAGTGGCTGTAAGGCAAAGAGCGTTACAGATGACTGACAAAAATACAAAGACGAGGTATAACAATCATGAAAAAAAGAACCATTCTGTTTCTTTCCGTAATCCTGGCACTTGGCTGCTTGTGCGGCTGCATGTCGGATTCGGATAATGTCGTAGGAAATGCATCGGATGAACTGCTCGCAGAGACCGACGATGAGCAGGAAGATACATGGGAAGACTCCGAAGATGACTCCGAAGATGACTATGAAGATGACTCCGAAGATACGCAGGAAGATGATGAGGATGTTCCCGAGGATGAAACCGAAGAGTGGCAGGAGGATGAGGAAGACGTGGCGACAGCGGATGATGATAAAGACTACAGCAACACGTTTCTCCAGTTCACGTTGGAGGATCTGGATCACAACAGCGTCAGCATGAAGGATCTGATCTCCCCCAACAAAGTCACTATACTCAATTTCTGGGGTACGTTCTGTGGCCCCTGTATCAACGAAATGCCGGAACTGGGCAAACTGGAAAGAAAATATAAGGATCAGGGCATAGAGATCATCGGCGTGACAGGCGATCTCATTGACTTGAACGGAAACGTCGACGAAGGACTGATCGACGATGCAAGAGACATTGTGCAGCAGACGGGCGTCACCTATCCGATCCTGATCCCAACTTCCGAGATCATGAACTATGCGCAATTGGAAGCTTATCCCACCACGTTCTTTGTGAACGCAGACGGCGAACTGCTTACGGACCCTATCGTGGGCAGCTACAGCGGGAGCGACTGGGAACAGATGATCCAGGAAATGCTGGAGGATTAGGATATCAGATCGAAAACATAGAAGTTTACAAAGAGCCCGGACAGTCATTGTCCGGGCTTCAATATGTAATGCGCCAAACCGGTCAGGGCCGGCGCTAGTCGAGGTTAGGCACTGTTTTCAGTGCATGTGAGGTTTTGTTCATTGACAACACCTCCTTTCCTCGATGTCATTGTAGCCTTTGTGTTTTCAATAAGCAACACAATCCTGAATTGTAAAACTAAATTCCGTATGAAAGACTAAATTCATAACGCACATTGAAAACTGCATAGCTTTAAAAGTTTTGAGGATAATAATGACGATTTATGGTATACTGAAGTCCCAAATTTATTGAAAACTCCAAAAAT
>JAFZQU010000033.1 GCA_017620255.1 Lachnospiraceae bacterium | reverse complement strand
GGGTGCTTTTTTCATACCCAAAACGGCGACTCGCTGCCGATGAAGCGAGGTTTTACTCGTAAGGAGGTGCAGAATGGGAACTGATAACCAGAATAGTCAGGAAGACGCAACGCAGGAAGTTAGGACTTTTACGCAGGAAGACAAATACGACCCTCCAAATTTGGAGGGTCGTTCAACACAGTCCGTCTTGACGCATTGGATGCTCCGGGATTTGTAGAAAAGTTCGCTGGCATTACAGAAAATGAATCTGTTAATAATGCCATATATGATAGTTCCGTGGAAATGCTGAAACACAGAAACGGAACGAATTTTGAGGATATTCATTTTATAGATGCGGATACCGGGGATATTATCCATAAGTTAGATACTTGCAATATTCCGAATGGCGTAGACTATGATGATGAGACGAAAAAGGCTATAGCTGATGCTCGCAAGGCTGGACGTAGAATAATAGCGGTGCATAATCACCCTGGCGGACTTCCGCCGACATTGGATGATGGCGTTTCGGCTTATAATAATGATTACGTTATGGGAGTATCTGTGGGGCATAATTTAGAAGTGTTTTCTTACGGGAAGACCGATTATTCATATTCGAAAAAAGAGTGCAAAGAATTGCATGGCTTAATAAGCAATGCTTTGCGTTTTGAGTTGAATTTGATGATGAAATATGGTATTCTTCTCTTAGGAAGTATGGAATGGAGGTTTTCCGTAAATGAGTAACGTATATGAATATGATGGATATTCGCTTCCGAAATTTATAAAAAGGGAAACGCCAGAAAGCAAGGCAAAATTAGCGCGGGCGCTTGCTGATATAGATGCTTTAGCAAAGCGTCATCATGCCGCTGCTGAGAAACGCGAGCAAAAAATCAAATAATTAGGCACTTGCTCTGGCAGGTGCTTTTTTGTTGGAAAATTTCAAATACGACCCTCCAAATTTGGAGGGTCGTTCAACAGAAAAGGTTTCTGGAGGACGTTTGGTACGGGGTAACGGTTATGAAGGGAATTTTGAGAGAAGGCTGTTCTATAAAGCCGGATAAATTTAAGAATGATGGATCCATGTCTGGGCGTGTGAATGATCAACTTAAAAAGAAAATCATTCAGTATTTGCAGACCCCGAAGCCAGGGACTGTAGGAATGATGCCGATGATTGATCCTGTCACGAAAGAAGTTTATTCGCGAGAGAATATTATCAGGGACTCGGACGGATATCAATGGAGTTCTGGAGTGACTTATATGTTTGATAAATATGATATTCTTTTGTCGGACGAATTTATGAGCTTTATGGAAGATCGATTCGGGCTAAAAAGGTAGGGTCATTTATAAACCGATGACTTAAAAGCAGAGGATAAAACCCCTGCTTTTTTGTCAAATACGACCCTCCAAATTTGGAGGGTCGTTCAACTGGAAAAATCTGGATGTTATTACGGCGGCTACGAATAATGGAATAACGTTTTCAATAGTTTCAAACGGAAAAGCTTAGACGATTATCTATATCTGGAATTCGAAAAAGCGGGCAAGGGGATTACGGATCGAATAGAAAAAGAAAAAAAGATGACCGAAGCGGCATTGGAAAAATATGCGAAAGGAGGAGTTGCAATCTATGATGGTAGATCAAAATGAAATCATAGATGATTGGGATCCATTATTATTGGAGTATCCATTCGTGAGGAAAGGAATGACTGCAAAAGAATATGATGAGGAGAAAGCGTATTATTTCTCGCGGCCTATCGATGAAATAAAAAATGGAACTTATATTCCGTTGTGGAAGCAGAATCAATGATAGGCTTATATTTTTTTTGACAAAAGCAGAGGATAAAACAAATACGACCCTCCAAATTTGGAGGGTCGTTCAACCAACCAACCAAACGTTCCTACCATTAATGTTGTGGTTGATATGGTTGCCCCCAGCGCAGGATTACCAAGATAATAGGCGGCGAGGTGGATGTAAAAGCATAAACCGTCTCATTATTTTAATAAGAAAAGAAGTCTGGAAGGTATGTTCCTTTCAGACTTCTTCTTTTTTGCCAATCCACCGCGACAGTGCTCATTTTGCGTTACTGTCTTATGAACACTGCCGTAATGACAGCCTCTCTTTTTATGTTGCGAACCGGCGCAGACCTTACGGATGACACCGGGAAAGGGTCAGCCTTCGATCGCGATGTAGTGATTTTCTTCCACAGCCGGTTTCGCTTCCTTCTTGGGAACGGTGATCTTTAAGATGCCGTCCTCGAATTTGGCTTTGATGTCTTCTTCGGTCAGCGCTTCACCGACATAGAAGGATCTGCTCATGGAACCGACATAACGTTCGCGGCGCAGGTAGGTACCTTTCTCATCCTTTTCTTCCTTTTCCGTCTCGTTGTTGGCCCGGATGTTCATGTAACCATCCTTCAGTTCCAGTTTGATGTCTTCCTTCTTATATCCCGGGAGCTCAATGCCGAGCTCGTATGCGTCGTCATGTTCTTTCACATCCGTCTTCATCAGACCGGAGAGAGGAGCATTTGCTCTGCGCTTTGTGGGACGCTGGAAGCTGTCGAAAAATTCATCAAATAAGTTTTCTCCGAAGAGTGTAGGCATGTACAACATAATTCATTCCTCCTTTTGCAAATGCTTTATTTCTGTTTCTGACTACGTTATACACCGCTGTTAGCACTCTGTCAATACGAGTGCTAATAATTTCAGAAAATATTTATAATTTTACCGATTTGTTTATGAAATGACAAAAAAACCGTGTATGCTCCAAACTGTGACGTTTCGCGCAACTGTGGTATAATATACGGAGAAAGTCACTCACCTGCAGGAGAAAGATGAAATGACGATTGAGAGAATACGGGAATTACTTGCGGATAAGGATAGGCTTGTGACAGGATATGAGATCACGGAGGCCTCGGTATTCTTTGAAGCAGATGCGGATGCGGACTGCCGTTATATCAAGGAATTCCTTGACTACTATGACAATGTCAGCCGTTACCTGGGACTGTTACATATGGGCGCCCTGCATTCCTGCACGCAGAAATATGCTGCGCGCATGGAGGACAATACCGACGGCGCCGACGAGTGGCTTCCCTATCTGTATCTGAAGGAAATGGATTTCTATACGGCACTTCATTCCTATTCGGAAAGTTTCCGGTTCATCAACCTGATCCTCGATCTGGACAACGCGCCTGATTTTTGTGTTGCGGCAGCCCTGATGCAGGCGCTC
The DNA here is from genome assembly GCA_017620255.1 of Lachnospiraceae bacterium. Lineage (GTDB taxonomy): Bacteria > Bacillota > Clostridia > Lachnospirales > Lachnospiraceae > UBA2868. The sequence goes on along the minus strand of JAFZQU010000033.1, from coordinate 40,277 downwards.
GACCTGTTCATGGCCTGCGGCCTGAAGGGCGAAGCGGAGCAGTATGTGGACAGGACGAGGACGTTTGCGCTGTTATGCGACCTGCCGGACACCTATAAGATGATCTTAGACTGCAACCTGATGCAGGGCTACGCGTTTATCGGCGATCTGGAAAAATACCGTTTCTACAGAAAACGGATCTATTCCTATGATGATGCGCTCTATGACGGGCCGCTGGAGACTGCGCTCCGTATCTTTTGCCTTGGCTCCAAGGCGCTGCTTGGGCAGGATACGCGGCCGGAAGAGACGGACATCGCGGAATTTGAGGATCTGTTTGGCGGTAACTTAACAACCTACGGTATCTTTGTGGATTATCCTTCGATCATCGTTCCGATCTTCCGCTGGATCAAGGGCTGCGTACCGGATGAAAAACTGACGGAATACGCGCTGAAGATGATCGATGTCAGTGCATCGATCTCCGATAAACTCGACCTGTATGCGTTCCTGATGGATGAAGTGATCCTGGATCCGGAGCGGCTTGTGGAGATCCACGGAGAATATCATGAGACGCTACGGCGTTACTATGATAACAGTCTGGAAAATCACCGCTATGAAGTTCTCGGTGAACTGGTATCGCACGAGATCGGCAGACAGTATAAGAAAGATTCCTTAACAGACCGGCTGACGGAAACGGGCAACCGCTATGCCTATGAGCGTGCCCTTGACAGGATCCCGACGGAAGACGGCATCCCCTCGGATGTCGAACTGGTCGTTTTCATGATGGATGTCAACGGCTTGAAGCGCGTGAACGACACCTACGGGCATGCGGCAGGCGATGCATATATCAAAGGCGCAGCCAAGGCGATCGAAGAAACGATCGGACAGTACGGTGCTTATTTCAGAACGGGCGGGGATGAGTTTGCCGCGCTCTGGATGGATGTGCAGGCGGATGCCATGCAGGTCGTTTCGGCCTTAAAGGAAAGAGTCAGCGAATATAAAGACGATCACGGAAACGTTTTAAGTATCGCGATCGGTGTTGCTTCGTCCAAAGACTATCCGGCGTGCACGGTGCCTGAGATCGTCAAGAAGGCGGATGAAGCCATGTATGCGGATAAGCGTGATTTTTACGCAAGGAGCGGAATGGACAGAAGAGCACGTGTGTAGAATTTTTAATTCTCTGCGTAGGTTTTTTTATTTTTTTGAAAAATGCCACATGGTATGCTGATGTTCGTAAGATGACTGGTGGGTGGGACCACCGCAAACGAAAAGGAGGATTATCTTATGAAGAAGAAATTACTCAGCGTACTGATGAGTGCAGCAGTAGTAGCATCCCTGCTTGCAGGTTGTGGCGCAGCAGCAGGCACGGCAGCTCCGGCTCCCGCAGCAGATGCACCGGCAGCTACAGAAGAAGCAGCACCGGCAGCTACAGAAGAAGCAGCTCCGGCAGCAGCAAACGGCAAGAAGGTTGCAGTTGCAATGCCGACACAGTCTTCCGAAAGATGGATGCATGACGGCGCAAACATGAAAGAGCAGTTAGAGGCTCTTGGCTACGAAGTAGATCTGCAGTATGCAGAGGATGATGTACAGGCTCAGGTTTCCCAGCTCGAGAACATGATCGCAGCAGGCGCTAACTGCTTAGTTATCGCAGCTATCGACTCCGACGCTCTGGTTAACGTAGAAGCTCAGGCTAAAGATGCAGGCATCCCGGTTATCGCTTATGACCGTCTGCTGATGAACACAGACGCAGTTTCCTACTATGCAACATTCGATAACAAGGGTGTTGGTACAAAGATCGGTGAATACATCGTTCAGCACTGCGGTGCTACACCGGATGATCCGAAGACCATCGAGCTGTTCATGGGTTCCCCGGATGATAACAACGCTCACATGCTGTATGCAGGTCTGATGGAGCAGATCCAGCCTTTACTGGACGACGGTTCCTTAGTATGTAAGTCCGGCCAGCTGGCATTTGATGACAACAACACACTGAGATGGGATCAGCAGACAGCTATGAAGAGATGTGAAGACCTTCTTACAAGATACTATGCTGACGAAGATCTGGACATCTGCGCATGCGCATACGACGGTCTGTCCTATGGCTGCATGTCCGCTCTGGAAGGTGCAGGCTACACAGAAGCTAACTGGCCTATGATCACAGGTCAGGATGCAGAGCTGATGGCTACAAAGCACATCATCTCCGGCAAGCAGACAATGTCTATCTACAAGGATACAAGACTTCTTGCTTCCAAGTGTGTAACGATGGTACAGGCAGTTCTGGAAGGTGCAGAGCCTGAGATCAACGATACAGAGCAGTACAACAACGGCAAGATCGTAGTTCCTTCTTACCTTTGCGAGCCCGTTCCGGTTGACAAGGATAACTACAAAGAAGTTATCATCGGCGGCGGATACTACACAGAGGAACAGTTAGCTGAATAATACGCACCGCGTGAAAATCATGAAACAATGAAAACTGGGTGGCGGCATAAGCTGCCACCCGTTTTCTGAATTTTGAGAACCGCAATTTTTTGTAGACAGACGGAAGTATCATACACTAAAATAGAAACAGAATTCGTGCTTTGAACGGATTTGAGTATAGGAGAAGGAGCAGAGAGGATGTCGGAATACATCTTGGAAATGAACCACATAACCAAAGAGTTCTCCGGAGTCAAGGCCCTGGATGATGTAAATATCCAGGTCAAAAAGGGTGAGATCCATGCGTTATGCGGCGAAAACGGAGCGGGCAAGTCGACGCTGATGAATGTTTTGTCCGGTGTGTATCCGTACGGATCATACGAAGGCGATGTCGTTTACAAAGGCGAGCACTGTGCCTTCCATAATCTGAGAGACTCGGAAGCCAAAGGCATTGTTATCATTCACCAGGAACTTGCTTTGAGCCCATTGTTATCCGTTGCGGAAAATGTTTTCCTGGGCAATGAACGCACAAGCATGAAGGGCGTGATCGACTGGACAGAGACCAGAAAACGCGCGCAGGAAATGCTTGCAAAAGTAGGTTTGGAAAATGAGGATGTCAACGTTCCCGTCAATACACTGGGCGTTGGTAAACAGCAGCTGATCGAGATCGCAAAGGCTATGGCCAAGAAGGTTGAACTTCTGATCCTCGATGAGCCTACGGCAGCTTTGAACGATGAAGAGAGCAGAAAGCTGTTAGACATTATGCTGGATCTGAAGAAACAGGGGATCACCTGTATCATCATTTCCCATAAACTGAACGAAATTGAATATGTATCTGATTCCGTTACCATCATTCGTGACGGTAAGACGATCGAAACGCTTGTAAAGGGCGTGGATGATTACTCTGAAGACAGGGTTATCAAAGCCATGGTAGGCCGTGAGATGACAAACCGTTATCCGGTCAGAGAAGGCGTTGAGATCGGGGATGTGATCTTTGAGGTCAAGGACTGGAATGTGTTCCATCCGGACGATGAAAACCGCCAGATGCTCAAGAACATCAACCTGCAGGTACGGGCCGGTGAGGTTGTAGGCCTTGCGGGACTGATGGGCGCAGGCAGAACGGAACTTGCCATGAGCCTGTTCGGACACAGTTACGGACAGAAGATCTCCGGTAAAGTCCTGATCAACGGAAAAGAAGTGCATCTGAAAAACGTTAAGGAAGCGGTTAAGAATAAACTGGCTTATATTTCAGAGGACAGAAAGACATACGGATTAAACCTGATCGGCGACGTAAAAGAAAACATGACGATCGCCGCAAGACCGTTTTTCTTCTCAAAACGCGGCGTGATCAATGCCAATGATGAGATCGTTTCAGCTGAAGAATACAGAAAACGGATCAATGTAAAAACAAACTCCATCAACCAGGTGGTCGGATCGCTTTCCGGCGGAAATCAGCAGAAGGTTGTTGTATCGAAATGGATGATGACGCAGCCGGATGTTCTGATCATGGATGAACCCACCAGAGGTATTGATGTGGGAGCGAAATATGAGATCTACTGTGTAATCAACGAGCTGGCAAAAGCCGGCAAGGCCGTGATCGTCATTTCCTCGGAAATGCCTGAGATCATCGGTACCTGCGACAGGATCTATGTCATCAACGACGGCGAGATCGCCGGCGAACTGACGAAAGAAGAAGTATCGCAGGAGAAGATCATGCAGTGCATTATGGCGCATAACAGGAAGGGAGACGGAGATGGAAACGAAAAATAAAGTTGTAAAAATGGACGTAAAACAGTATGGTATGTTTTTTGCCCTGATCGCGATCTACGTGGTATTCGGATTTTTGACGAAATGGGCAAATACGACACCCATGAACATCAATAACCTGATCATGCAGAACGGTTATGTTGTTATCCTGGCGATCGGTATGCTGCTGTGCGTCCTTACCGGTAATATCGATCTGGGTGTCGGATCTGTCGTAGCGGTATGCGGATCCGTTGCCGGCATCATCATGATGGACTATAAGATGAACATGTGGGTTGCGATCGGCGCAGCACTTCTGGTTGGTCTTTTAGTTGGTATCTTTGCAGGATTCTTCATTGCATACCTTGGGATCCCGCCTTTTGTAACAACGCTGGCAACCATGTTGATGGGCCGCGGCTTAACCTACACACTCTTACAGGCACAGACAAAGGGCCCGTTCGAGCAGTCCTATAACTTCATCGGTGCAGGCTTCCTGCCCGTTATCAAGATCCCGTTCGGAGAGGGAACACTGGATCTGGTCAGCATCATCGTTGCTGCCATTGCATCCGTTCTTCTGGTTGCATCCGAGGTAAAGAGTTATGCGACCAAAAAGAAATACAATTTTGCTGTTAACCCGATCTGGCAGATCGCTCTGAAACTTGTCCTGATGCTGTTCATCATCTGGTTCTTCTTTACCAGACTTGCACAGTACAACGGTCTTCCGTTCGTTCTGCTGATCATGGTCATCCTGATCGCCATCTACGGTTTCATTACCAGTAAGACCGTTGCGGGACGTCAGATCTACGCACTCGGCGGTAACAGAAAAGCAGCAAACTTATCCGGTATCGATACGAATAAAGTATTCTTCTGGGTATATGTAAACATGGGCGTGTTATCCGCAATTGCCGGTATCGTACTTTCCGCAAGAAACGGATCCGCCACACCGAAAGCCGGTGACGGTTTCGAGATGGATGCCATCGCATCCTGTTACATCGGTGGTGCTGCCGTAGCCGGTGGTGCCGGTACGATCGTCGGTGCGGTTGTAGGTGCGTTCATCATGGGTATCCTGAACAACGGTATGTCCCTGTTCGGATGGTCAACGGATATTCAGAAGATCGTCAAAGGTGCCGTACTTCTCGGTGCCGTAACAATGGACGTTCTTTCCAAACGTAAGAAAGGCTGACCGTTCACAGCCTTGCTGATAAGAAAACTGTCTTTTCTGCCGAAGAGACAGTTTTTTTATGTAAAGATCAACCGTTTATGATATAGTTATAGATATGAAAAACAAGACACGGATATGCATTCTGCTGGCTTTCGTTCTTCTGTTATTATCCGCATGTGCGGGTACGGCGCAAGGGACGGACAGCACTCCAGCGGCGGAAGATGAGTGGAATGCGCCGGATGAGGATTATCTGGCGAAATTATCACAACAGGATCAGGAAAAAGAGAACCCGCAGACAGAGCCGAAACGGGTAGGCGTTGCCATGCCCACGAAGACGTCGGAACGCTGGATCAACGACGGTATGAACATGAAAGCGAAACTGGAGACGCTCGGCTATGAGGTCGACCTGCAGTATGCGGACGACGATATCGAGCTGCAGGTATCCCAGATCGAATCCATGATCCGAAACGGCGTCAACTGTCTCGTCATCGCATCGATCGACTCCACACAGCTGACGGAAGTGCTGTCGCAGGCCAGGGACAAAGGGATCGCCGTGATCGCCTACGACCGTCTGCTGATGGATACGGATGCGGTTTCCTATTACGCCACGTTTGACAACAAAGCGGTCGGCACCCTGATCGGCCGTTATATCGAAGATAAAATGGAATTAAAGAGTGCTTCCGAAAAGGGGCAGTCCTATACGATCGAATTCTTCATGGGATCGCCGGATGATAACAACGCGGTCTTCCTCTACAACGGCATCATGGAAGTGATGAAGCCGTATCTGAAAGACGGCACGCTCGTCTGCAGATCCGGACTGACAGAGTTCGAAGATACCTGTATCCTGCGCTGGTCGGAAGACACGGCAGAGGAGACATGTATACGGCTGCTGAACGAATATTATCCGGGCGGGGATCTGGATATCGCCTGCTCGGCGTTTGACGGTTTCGCATACGGTATTTTGAAAGCCTGGCAGAAGAAAGGCTTTTCCATGGACAAACTGCCGATGATCACCGGGCAGGACGCGGAGAAACCGGCGATCAAGAACATCGCGGAAGGCAAGATGGACATGACGATCTACAAGGATACCAGAGTGCTGGCATCCAAGTGCGTCACGATGGTGCAGGCCCTGCTTGAGAACGGCGAGCCCGAGATCAACGATACCACGCAGTACCACAACAATGTCCTGACGGTGCCGTCGTATCTGTGCGAGCCCGTCGTGATCGACCGCAGCAATTACGAGGAGATTCTCATCGGCGGCGGGTACTACACAAAGGAGCAGCTGTTCCAGTGATCTTTGCGGGACGGCTACGTGTGAAAACGCGATAATCGCAACATTTACACGTAGTATAAGGATGATAATAGAGGACGGCTACGTGTGAAAACGCGATATCCGTAACATTTACGCGTAGTCCCAGGATGAAAACACTTCAGAGAAAGAGAATATCACAAATATAGAATCACAATTATAGAATCACGAATGGGAGCAGAAAATGAATCTTTATAAGGTAATGCTTGTAGATGACGAGGCGGATGCCAGAGAAGCGATCGCAGCCTGCGTGAACTGGGAAGCGATCGGCTACGAGGTGGTCGCGGAAGCGGAGAACGGAGAGGACGCACTTGAGAAGGCGGAACTCTATGCGCCGGACGTTGTGCTGACGGATATCCAGATGCCGTTCATGGACGGCCTGACGTTTGCGCGTAAACTGAAACAGATCATGCCGGACGTGCGCATCATCATCTTCTCGGGATACGATGAATTCGAATATGCACAGGAAGCGATCCGTCTGGAAGCGGAAGAATATATCTTAAAGCCGATCAACTCCGAAGAACTGATCAAAGTGTTCCAGAAGATCAGGGAACGTCTGGATGATGACTTTGACCGCAGGCATAATATCGACCGTCTGCAGCGTTTCTATCAGGACAGCCTGCCTTTCTTAAAAGAACAGTTCTGGATCGGCCTTCTGGAAGGAAGACTGAGTGCCGATCAGATCTCGCGCTATGCATCCGATTACAGGATCAAACTGGATGCGCCGTTCTATACGGTCGCGGTGCTGGTACAGGAAGAAGATGTGGAGGGCAGCCAGCCGCTTGGCGCGGAACTCCTTAGGATCTCGCTCCGCAACATGACGGAAGAGCGTTTTGCGGACCTGCCGGATCATTTCTGCATCAATTATCTCGGGACCGTGGTCGTGATCGCGGGCTTAAAGAATACGCAGGAACTGCAGCCCTTTGTTTCCGCCATGGACCAGATCTGCAAACTGTCGAAGAAGCAGTTCGGCCTCGGAACGACGGCCGGGATCGGCAAGATCTACGGGAACAGCCGGGACATTTCCAGATCCTTTGAAGAAGCCAGGGAAGCATCGATGTACAGGATGCTTGTCGAGGGCGACCAGGCGATCTATATCGGTGACGTGGAACCCAAGAGTTCGGAAGTGATCACGCTTGACGAAAAACTGATGGAGCAGCTGCTCCGCGAGATCAAGATCGGAGACGATGCTTCGATGGGAGATGCGATCAACGATATCATCACGCATCTGAAAAAATCATCCGTTTCCATTCCGCAGCTTCGCATGTGGTGTACGGAGATCGCGATCGAACTGAACCGCCTTGCATCCATGTATCACACGGATGCGGAGCTGGGTAATCCCGAGGAAATGTTTGACAAGATCGGACAGTTCCACTCGTTTGACGAAATGAGCGAATGGTTGCAGGGCGTGTGTGAGAAACTCAAGGATTCCATCCGCAGGAACAGACAGGATGCAACGAGGGTGCTTGGCGAGAAAGCCATTCAGTATATCAGGGATCATTACAAGGAATCAGGGCTTTCGGTCGACATGGTCTGCCAGCATCTGGGTGTCGGCACCACCTATTTTTCCTCGATCTTCAAGAAAGAAACGGGTATGAATTTTGTGGCATACCTGACAAAGATCCGTATGGAGGAGGCAGTTTCGCTGCTTGAAAATACGGAAGAGAAGAGCTATGTGATCGCCGGCATGGTCGGGTACGAAGAGCCGACGTATTTCAGTTACGTGTTTAAAAAGCAGTTTGGCGTTTCGCCGGCAAAATACCGGCAGACACTTTCCGGTTCCGATAAGCAGGATCAATGAAAATCAGGTTCGATCAGTTTTTTACACAGATCAAAAGAACATATAAGCAGCGCAGTATCCAGCTGATCATCTCGCTTTCGTTCACGGCGATCGCGGTGTTCGGTATGGTGATCCTTGGCGTGGCACTGTATTCGCAGTTCTCTGCAAGAGTCAGGGAAAACGCGATCGAAAACGATCAGCAGGTGCTCGAACAGGTCAGCTGGAATCTGAATACCTATATCCGGAATATGATGAGCGTTTCGGATTCTTTTTACTATTCCGTCATCAAGAAAAAAGATATGTCGAAGGATTCCTTCCTTGAGGAGATGGACCTGCTCTATGAGGCCAACAAGGATAACCTGATCAGTATCGCCTGCGTGACCGAAGACGGTGCGCTGATCTGTGCTTCCCCTGTTGCCAACCGCAAGGAGGGGGTTGATTTTTGCGCGCAGGAATGGTTTAAAAACGCGGAAGAGAAGATCGCGGATATCCATTTTTCCACGCCGCATGTACAGAACCTGTTTGAGAACAGTAATTACCGCTATTACTGGGTCGTTTCGCTAAGCCGCAGCGTCGAGCTGACAAGCCTCGGTAATATCCGCAAAGGCGTGCTGCTTGTTGACATGAATTTCTCTGCGATCGAGCAGATGTTCAGTAAAGTCAATGAAAAGACGAGCGGCTATGTCTATCTGATGGACCGGAACGGCGAGATCATCTACCATCCCAAGCAGAAAGCCATCTATTCGGGACTCGTGCAGGAAAACAACCTGGCATCGACAGCCTATGAGGACGGCGCGCATACGGAGGTCTTTAACGGCGTGGAGCGGTCCGTGATCGTAAAGACCGTCGGCTACACAGGCTGGAAGATCGTCAGCGTTACACCGACCAAAGACCTGGCTCTGAGCCTGACGCAGACGCGGATGTTCTCGATCATCATCCTGACGATCACGATCTTTTTGGTACTGTTTGGTAATATCTTCATTTCATCCAGGGTAACGGATCCGCTGCGCAGGCTGGATGAGAGCGTGCGTAAACTGGAAGAAGGAAACCTGGATGTGGACCAGATCTATATCGGCGGTTCGCATGAGATCATGCACCTTGGCAGAACGATCGACTCCATGGTCAAGCAGATGCGCAAACTCATGGACGACATGGTCAAGGAGCAGAGAGACAAACGGCGCAGTGAGCTGGATGCGCTGCAGTCACAGATCAACCCGCATTTCTTATATAACACGCTGGACTCCGTTGTATGGATGATCGAGAGTAACCGCTACAAGGATGCGATCACGACCGTCACGGCGCTTGCGACACTGTTCAGGATCAGTTTGAGCAGAGGCGACAACATCATCACGATCCGCGATGAGATCGTGCATGCGCAGAACTATCTGAACATCCAGAAGGTGCGCTATAAGAATAAATTTGAATCCACCATCGAGATCGACAAGGAGATCGAGGAGTGTTGCACGATCAAACTGATCGTTCAGCCGCTGCTTGAGAATGCGATCTACTACGGTGTCATGGACGAGGATTCCAGGATCACCGTGAAGGGATATGAAAAAGACGGGGATATCTATATCGAAGTATCCGATAACGGAATGGGTATGCCGGAAGAAGCACTGGAAAACCTGCTGAAGGAAAAGACCAAGACCAGAGGCAGGGGCTCGGGGATCGGTCTTTGGAACGTGAACCAGCGTATCCAGCTGTATTTTAAAGGCGATTACGGTCTGAGCATCCAAAGTGAACTGGATGAGGGAACGACCGTTACGATCCATCTGCCGAAGATCCCCTATGCGGAATATAAGAATTCGCAGGAAAAGAAGGGAGGGGAGCGCTCGTGAAGTCAAGACTGAGACCGATGCTGATCCTGGCCGTGACGCTTGCCCTGGCCCTGATCATGGAACTGACCTATTACATGTATTTAAGCAACCGCGAAGAGCCGATCCGGCAGGTATCCCTGATCGTCTACGGCTCCGATCCCGCAAGGTGGGAGAACCTGCGGCAGGGCGCAGAACTGGCGGCTGCGGATCTGCATGCGGAAGTGACTTTGATCACCATGTCATCGGAAGATGATGCGCTTGAGCAGATCTCGCTGATCGAGCGTGAGATCACAAACGGCGCGGATGCCCTGCTGATCGCGGCCTGTGACAGTGAGGCCGTCGGCAGTTATATGCAGCATGAGACGCCGAAGATCCCGTATGTCTTCGTGGAGAGCGGTACAGGTGATGAGAACCTTCTTGCGGCATCCGATGAGCAGATGGCAGCATCTCTTGCGCAGACGATCGACGAGAATGAAAAAGACTGGATCAAAGTCGCGCTGATCGCAGACCATCTGGAGAGAGAGGGCGTGAAAAAACGTTTGGAAGTCATGCAGACGCCGGATGTGAAATATGCGGACGAGATCGTTTTGTGGGAGCGGAACGAGCAGGAGAAAAACAAGAAAGCGCAGTTCTTCCTGCAGAGAGAACTGACAGAGGAAGCCGTGGATGTGGTGGTCGCGCTCGACAACAGTTCGATGGAGGAACTGCTCGATGCGACGGTCAACCTGAACAAGGACATCAAGATCTACGGCATCGCAAACAGTAACAAGAGCGTGTATTATCTGGACAACCGTCTGATCAAGTCGCTCGTCTATGAGGATGAATTCAGTATCGGGTACCTGGGCGTGCAGAAGATACTGGATGAAAAGAAAATGGATACGCAGGAAACGATCCGCTATGAAGTGGTCGGACATGACGCCGTTTATGAAGCAGGCTACCAGAAACTGCTGTTTCCGCATGTGAGGTAAATATGAAACTGAAAAGAATTTGCTTTGTAAAGATCATACCCTTAACACTCTGCGCCATGATGGTGTTTGCGTTTCTTGCCGGCTGTACGAAGCAGTCGGTTCAGGGAACGAAGAAAAACAACCTGCGGATCGGCGTCAGCATCTATGACGGCTATGATACGTTTATCTCGGATATGTCGCAGGCCATGAACGAGTGGGCGAGAGAAAAGGAAAGAGAGACCGGCACTGCGATCCTGCTGGATATCGTCAGTGCGGGCGGCAGCCAGCTGACACAGAACGACCAGGTGGCAAGGTTCATTGATAAGGGATATGATGCGGTCTGTGTCAATCCGGTTGACCGGACCGATGCAACGGTGATCATCGATAAGGCAAAAAGTGCCAACGTGCCGGTGGTGTTCTTTAACCGCGAACCGGTGGCGGAAGATCTGAACCGGTTCGACAAACTCTTTTACGTCGGGGCCAATGCGGAACAGTCCGGTACCCTGCAGGCGCAGCTCGTGATCGATGCGCTGAACGATCCTGCGCGCTACAGTCAGATCGACCGCAACGGGGACGGTGTGATCCAGTACGTGATCCTCGAAGGGGAGATCGGCCATCAGGATGCGCTGATCAGGACACAGGTTTCGATCGAAACGATCCAGCAGGCGGGCTTTTCCATCGAGAAGATCGGCGATGAGATCGCCAACTGGAACCGGAACCAGGCAAACAGCAAGATGAGCATGCTGCTCGATTCCTATCCGACGCAGATCGAAATGGTCATTGCAAATGACGATGACATGGCATTGGGCGCGCTGGATGCCGTCGAACAAAAGGGTGCGGACCTGCCGCTCATCGTCGGCATCAACGGCGTCGACGAAGCGCTGGAAATGGTCAAGATGAAGAAGATGGAAGGAACGGTCTATAACGATGCGAAAGGCCAGGCTGAAAAGATCATGCAGCTGGCATTCGATCTTTCGGAAACGGACGGACCGACCGCAACCTACACGGCGGAGGGCGGCAACCGGGTCTTCTATGTGGACTACCAGCTGATCAATTATCATAACGTGCAGGATTTCATCCGCATGAAGGAATAAAGGGACATCGACCGCCGGTCGGTATAAATGTTGGGAATTATCGTTGTGCAGGTACAACATTTAGTGTATAGTATATGAGAGGGAATTATGACTTGTCAGGAAAGTGAACAATATATACAGGAGTTTGTGGACGACAGACTGACCGGAGACGCGCTGGAAGCGTTCCTCTGGCATATCGGCAGCTGCAAATCCTGTTATAACGAGATGGAGACCAGTTACCTTCTGAAGGAAGCGCTGGCCCGTCTGGAAGACGGAACCTCCTTTGATCTGCATTCCGAACTGAAGGAAAAGATCTCGATCATGGAGCAGTACATCAAATGGCACAATCTTGCCGCCGTCTGCAGGAGACTGATCCTGACGGTCGCAGGTCTTTTGGTGGTTGTGGAAATGATGTACCTGTATCTGTATTATTTCTGATCTGTAAAAATCATGCGTGAGAAATTAGTACTCATTGACGGAAACAGCATAGCGAACAGGGCGTTTTACGGATTGCCCGATCTGACGAACGCATTCGGGGAACATACCAATGCGATCTACGGTTTTTTAAATATCCTGTTTAAGATCCTGTCTGAAGAGGAGCCGCAGTATCTGGCTGTGGCTTTTGATCTGCATGCGCCTACTTTCAGACATAAGATGTATGATGCCTACAAGGGCACACGCAAACCGATGCCGACCGAACTGAAAGAGCAGATGCCGGTCTTACGTGACCTGCTTGCCGCCATGCAGATCGCTGTCGTGACGATGGAAGGTTATGAAGCGGATGACCTGCTTGGTACCCTTGCAAAACGGGCAGAGGCAGCGGGCGTGGATGTTTCGCTCGTATCGGGAGACCGCGACCTTTTGCAGATCGCAACGGACCATATCCGGATCCGCATTCCCAAGACCAAAGGCGGCAAGACCGAAGTGGAAGATTACTACACGCAGGATGTGATAGACCGTTACGGGATCACACCGCTGCAGGTGATCGAACTGAAGGCCCTGATGGGGGATGCCTCCGATAACATCCCGGGCGTTCCCAAGATCGGTGAAAAAACGGCGACCGCACTCATTCAGGAATACGGTACGATCGAGAACCTGAAAGAGCATCTGCAGGACATCACCAAGCAGGCCGTAAAGACCACGCTCACCGAGCATTTCGACCTGGCGGAGCTTTCCAGGAAACTCGCCACGATCGATACGGATGCGCCGGTTGAGACAAAACTGGAGGATCTTGCGATCTCTTCGCTCTACACGGATGAAGCCTACAAGATCGTAAAACGGCTCGGCTTTAAGAACATGTTTGCAAGGTTCGAGGATAAGCCGGCAGAGACCGTACAGGCAGAGTACAGTCTTGTTACAGATTTAAACGAAGCGGAATCGCTCTTTGAACAATACAGCACCAAACAGCGATTTTCTTTTATGCTGCTGACAGAAGAAAAACAGGTCATCGCCTTATCGCTTTGCGCCTCGGAGACGCAGGTTTCCTGTCTGCCGGTGCAGGGGTTCTTAACGGAAGAATATCTGTGCGCTCAGCTGCATAAACTGTTAACCCGGGCGGATGATCTTGACGCAGCGACCTTCGGACTGAAGAAGCAGATGCATTCGCTGGGAGAGATCACGATGGATCAGGCGGGTGCAAAACTGTTTGACTGCGGGATCGCGGCTTATCTGCTGAATCCGCTCAAGAATGACTATGACGTGGAAGATATCGCAAACGAGCATCTTTCTTTAATGATCAGCGGCGCGAAGGAACGCTTTGGCAAGATCACTCTTGCCGAGGCCCTGTTTACGCAGATGGAGCAGATCAGGGATTATGCGTGCGATCTGGCGAGAGTCTGTTTTCTGGCAAAACCGGTCCTTGCGGATAAACTGAATGCGCAGGGCATGATGCAGCTGTTTACGGATATTGAGATGCCGCTTTGCGTCTGCTTGTACAGAATGGAGCGGGAAGGCATCCTTGTCAGGAGCAGTGAACTGCATGCTTATTCCGAGAAGCTGCAGCAGGAACTGACCGGACTTGAGAAGACTATTTACGTGGAAGCCGGTGAGGAATTCAATATCAATTCACCCAAGCAGCTTGGGGAGATCCTGTTTGACAAGATGGGCTTGCCCGGCGGCAAAAAGACCAAGACCGGCTATTCCACCGCGGCAGATGTGCTGGAAAAACTTGCGGAAGACCATCCTTTCGTCCAGCATATCCTGCGCTACCGGACCATCGCAAAGCTGCGTTCCACCTATGCGGAAGGGCTGACGGCTTATATCGATCATGACGACCGGATCCGTTCGACGTTCCATCAGACGATCACGGCAACGGGGCGTATCAGTTCCGCGGACCCGAACTTGCAGAACATCCCGATCCGTATGGAAGAGGGCAGGCTGATCAGGAAGGCTTTTGTACCGCGCGAGGGCTGTGTGTTTGTGGATGCGGACTATTCGCAGATCGAACTTCGTATCATGGCACATATGTCCGGAGACGAGAAACTGATCGAAGCATACAGACGCGCAGACGATATCCATGCGATCACGGCTTCGGAAGTATTCCATGTTCCGCTGGATGAAGTGACGCCGCAGCTTAGGCGCAACGCCAAAGCCGTCAACTTCGGTATCATTTACGGGATCAGTTCTTTCGGGCTTTCGCAGGATTTAAGTATATCCAAGGCGGAAGCGGCAGAATATATCGAACGCTATTTTGAGACCTATCCGCAGGTCAAGGCTTTTGTTGACAGGCTGGTCGCGGATGCGAAAAAAGACGGATATGCCATTACCATGTACGGCAGGAGACGTCCGATCCCGGAACTTAAATCCAACGTGTTCATGCAGCGTGCGTTCGGGGAACGGGTGGCCATGAATGCCCCGATCCAGGGAAGTGCCGCGGATATCATGAAGATCGCCATGCTGCGTGTGATGCGCAGGATGGATGCAGAGGGACTCCGCTCGAAGATGATCCTGCAGGTGCATGATGAACTGTTGATCGAGGCTTTTACGGATGAACTGGATGCAGTCCATCAGATCGTTTCCGAAGAAATGACAAACGCGGCAAAGCTGGCAGTCACGCTGGAAGTGGATATGCATGACGGGGAAAACTGGTACTCGGCAAAATAAATGTTTAAGAAGATCGGGATCACAGGCGGGATCGGCGCCGGAAAATCAATCATAACGGACTATCTGCAGGAGCGCTGCAACTGCAGGATCCTGCAGGCAGATCAGCTGGCGTGGGAACTGGAAGATAAAGGCGGACCCTGCTACGCACGTTTGGTTTCGCTGCTTGGCGATTCCGTTCTGACAGAAGACGGCCACATCGATAAGAAAAAGATGGGAGCCATGACTTTTCCTGATCCCGCACTGATGAAAAAGGTCAATGCGATCGTGCATCCGGCCGTAAAGGAAGCAGCTAAGAAGGAAGCGGAAAAGGCAAAGAAGGAAGGATATGATTATTTCTTCTTTGAAGCGGCGCTCATGTTTGAATCAACCTGCGACAAGATCATGGATGAAGTCTGGTATGTCTACGCGCCGAAGCAGGAGCGGATCAGACGGCTGATGCAGGATCGGGGCTATACGAGAAGCAAGGCCGAATATATCATGCGTCAGCAGCTTTCATACAGAGAGTTTAGGGCAAGAGCAGACCGCATGATCAGAAACGACAGCGATCCGGAATCTGTGAAGCGGCAGATTGACAAGTGGTTAACATAATATAGGTTTACATAATTCAAGTTTACATAATATAAGTTTACATAACACACTTCGGGACGGGGGATAAGGAAGTGGCTGAGAAGAAAAAGAATCCGGGACAGATCGTGTTCGGTTTGGATATCGGTACCAGAAGCGTTGTGGGTACGGTCGGTTATAAGACGGGCGATACCTTCCATGTGATGGCGCAACAGGTCAAGGAACATGAGACGCGTTCGATGCTTGATGGTCAGATCCATGATATCGAGCAGGTTTCGGTTACGATCAAAGCCGTGAAGAAGGCGCTCGAAAAAGAGGTCGGCCGCGATCTGAACGAAGTCTGCATCGCAGCAGCCGGCCGTGTTCTGAAGACGATCACAACAAACGCGGAACTTGTTTTTGACACCGAGACCGTTGTGGATGCGGAACATATCTATACACTGGAAATGCTGGGACTTGAGAAAGCCTACGAGGAATTCCAGGAACAGAATGATTCCGAGCTGAAATTCTATACCGTCGGTTACACGGTTGTGAAATATTTCCTGAATGATTATCCGATCACCTCACTGGAACGCCACAAAGCGAAGAAGATCGGCGTGGAACTGATCGCCACCTTCCTGCCGGATGAGGTGGTGGACGGCCTCTACCGCTCTGTGGAAATGGCGGATCTTAACGTTGCGAACCTGACCCTCGAGCCGATCGCTGCGATGCATGCGGCAGTTCCCGTTATGTATAGGATGCTGAACATCGCGCTTGTGGATGTCGGCGCAGGTACCAGCGATATCTCGATCACCAAAGACGGCAGTATCGTTGCCTACGGCATGATCCCGAGTGCCGGAGACGAGTTTACGGACACGATCGCAAAGCATTGCCTTGTGGACTATATCGAAGCGGAAAAGATCAAGATCGCTTCCGGCAAACAGGCGATGATCAAATACAAAGATATCATGGGGCTGACGAAGCAGATCAAACCCGCCGAGGTGCTCAAAGCGGTGGAAACCGTCATGCAGGATATGACAAAAGAGATCGCCGACAAGATCCGCGAACTGAACGGCGGGAAATCCGTCAGTGCGGTGTTTGTAGTCGGTGGCGGCGGAAAGATCAAAGGCTTTACGAAGCAGCTTGCCAAACAGCTTGGAATCAGTGAAGAGCGTGTGGCCCTGCGCGGTTCCGAAGTACTCAAAGAGATCGATTACCAGTTTGAGAATGCAAGGCGTGATTCCCTGTTTGTAACGCCGATCGGTATCTGCCTGAATTTTTATGACCAGCGGAACAACTTTATCTTTGTGAACTTCAACGGGCAGCGGATCAAACTCTACGACAACGGTCATCTGACCGTAGCCGATGCGGCACTGCAGGCCGGCTTCCCGAATGACGGGCTGTTTCCGAAACGTGGAAAGGAACTGCAGTTCAGTGTCAACGGCAAACCGCATATGGTACGCGGAGACCTTGGCGAACCTGCCGTGATCAAAGTCGGCAATAAAGAAGTCAGCATGAACGCACCGATCGTTGCAGGCGACAAGATAACGGTAAAGGAATCGACAGCCGGTGCGCCTGCTTCCTGCGATATCAAACAGCTTCCGGAATATGATTCCACGATCACGGTCGTGGTCAACGACAAGAAAGTCCTGCTTCCGAAATTCGCGATGGTAAACGGCAAGTTGCAGTCAGAGTTTTACGCGATCAAAGAGGGCGACAAGGTTGAGATGTGCAACTACTATACCGTGAAGCAGATCGCGGACTTCATGGATGTCATCCTGAAAAAGGACATGAACATCTACGTCAATAACAAACGCGCTGATCTGGACACACTGGTCTATGACAATTTTGCCGTGATCTGGACGATGGAAGAACTGTCACTTTCGGATGTCGAGAAGGATCGGGAGGCGGAAGAATCATCTGCTGAAGACACGTACGAAGAAGACAGCGAAGACGGAGCGCCCGCCACTGCTACGGGTGGCAGCGACGGGATCGACGTCATGGTGAACGGCTCGATCGTACATCTTACGGGCAAGGATTCGTACATCTTTGTGGATGTATTTGATTATATTGATTTTGACTTAAGCAAGCCGCAGGGGAAGAGTGTTGAGACGTTGCTGAACGGCAAGAACGCGCAGTATACGGAGCAGCTGAAAGTCGGCGACAAGCTTGAGATCCGTTGGAAACAGTAGTCGGGAGTATAAGATAAGAGGGGAGAGAAACACATGGAGTTATGCAGTATTGCGAGCGGCAGCAGCGGCAATTGTATTTATGTGGGCAGTGACCAGACGCACCTGATCGTGGACGCGGGCATCAGCGGCAAGCGGATCGAAGCTGGGTTAAACGGGATCGGCTTAAAGACATCCGAGATAGACGGGTTGCTGATCACACACGAGCATTCCGATCATATCGCCGCAGTGGGTGTGCTGGCCAGGAAATACGGCCTGCCGATGTATGCGACAAGGGGCACGATCGAAGGGATCCTGCAGACAAGGTCTGTCGGCGAGATCCCGGAAGGGCTGTTTCGCGAGATCCGTGCGGACGAGCCGTTTATGATCGAAGATCTCACCATCCGTCCGGTTTCGGTATCCCATGACGCCAATGAGCCGGTCGCATACCGGATCGAACACGGGGATCATGCGGCAGGCATCGTGACTGACCTCGGGATCTTCGATGACTACATCGTCGATAGTTTTGCCGGCGTGGATGCACTGCTTCTGGAAGCGAATCATGATGTCCACATGCTGCAGGTCGGCAGATATCCCTATCCGCTCAAATGCAGGATCTTGGGAGACAGAGGGCATTTGTCCAATGAATTGTCCGGACAGTTGTTATGTAAACTTCTTCACGATCAACTGAAAACAGTCATGCTGGGACATCTGAGCGCGGAAAACAATCTCGCGGAACTTGCATACGAGACGGTACGCTTAGAGATCCTCATGGATGATAATGTGTATAAACCGGATGATTTTCAGATAAGGATCGCATCGCGCCACGAGCCGACGCAGCTGATCGCGGTATAGGAAAGCAGGCAGCTGGAGCCTTACAATATAAGAGCAGGAGAGAGAACATGCAAAAATCAGTCATTACAGTAGTCGGCAAAGACACAGTCGGGATCATGGCCAAGGTCTGCACATACCTTGCCAATAACCGCATCAATATCGAGGACATTTCACAGACCATCGTGCAGGGATATTTCAACATGATGATGATCGTTGATATGGAAAAGACGGACAAGCCGTTCACGGACATCGCGAGCGAACTTGCGCAGATCGGTGAAGAGATCGGCGTGATCATCCGCTGCCAGAGAGAAGAGATCTTCGATCAGATGCATAGATTGTAGTACATCCCAAAGGGATGTGCTACGTAACCCCGCCCTATCGGCGAAGCCGATTCTGATGGGCGGGATTCCCGAATTTGTAGGAGTTACAATATGGTAAATTTACGCGAAGTCAGAGAAACCAATAAAATGATCCAGCAGCAGAACCTGGATGTGCGCACGATCACACTCGGGATCAGCCTGCTTGACTGTATCACGGACGATCTGGACAAACTGAATGAGAATATTTACAACAAGATCACGACCACGGCAAAGGATCTCGTGGAGTGCGGCAGAAAGATCGAAGCGGAATTCGGTATTCCGATCGTGAATAAACGTATCGCACTGACTCCGGCGGCACTTGTCGGCGGGAGTGCGTGTAAGAGCAGCGATGATTTTGTCACGATCGCAAAGACGATGGACAGGGCAGCCAAAGATGTCGGCGTCAACCTGATCGGCGGATATTCCGCACTGGTGTCAAAAGGAATGACAAAGGCGGATGAACTGCTGATCCGTTCCATCCCGAAGGCTTTGCATGAAACAGACAGAGTCTGCAGTTCCGTGAATCTGGCATCCACAAGGACCGGCATCAACATGGATGCGGTACGGCTGATGGGACAGATCATCCTGGATGTGGCAGAGATCTCAAAAGAGAATGATTCCGCAGATTGCATGAAACTGGTCGTATTCTGCAATGCGCCGGATGACAATCCGTTCATGGCGGGTGCTTTTCACGGCGTGACCGAGGCTGATGCGATCATCAACGTCGGCGTTTCGGGACCGGGCGTTGTAAAAGAAGCGGTTGCAAAAGTGCGCGGTGAAGATTTTGAAGTGCTCTGCGAGACAATCAAAAAAACGGCTTTCAAAGTCACCCGTGTCGGACAGCTGGTAGCACAGGAAGCATCAAAAATGCTGAACATCCCTTTCGGGATCGTCGATCTGTCGCTTGCACCGACGCCGGCAGTGGGCGATTCCGTTGCGGATATCTTATGTGAGATCGGTCTGGAATATGCGGGTGCACCCGGTACGACCGCAGCGCTTGCGATGTTAAACGACCAGGTCAAAAAGGGCGGCGTGATGGCCTCTTCCTACGTGGGCGGCTTAAGCGGCGCGTTCATTCCGGTTTCCGAGGATCAGGGCATGATCCATGCGGTGGAGGCAGGAGCCATGACTTTGGAAAAACTGGAAGCGATGACCTGTGTCTGCTCGGTGGGACTGGATATGATCGCGATCCCCGGAGATACAAAAGCAACAACGATCTCCGGCATCATCGCGGACGAAATGGCGATCGGTATGGTGAATCAGAAAACGACGGCTGCGCGCCTGATCCCCGCATACGGAAAGAAAGTCGGCGACAGTGTGGAATTCGGCGGCCTGTTCGGCTATGCACCGATCATGCCCGTGAACCCGTATTCCTGCGATGCATTCATCAACCGCACGGGACGCATCCCGGCGCCGATCCATTCCTTCAAGAACTGATCTTACTCAAGACAAACGATCTCCTGTGTGAATTCCGAACGGAACGGGTGGGAGAATTTCTGCGCGGCGACCTGTTCGTAGAGATCGGCGGCATAGACATCCGAAAGAAGCATTTTGCGGGACGCATCATCCAAAAGAGGGGGTGCGTCCTTTATTTTTGAGAGCAGGGGGATCCTGCTCTTTTTCTTGATCTCGTTGAGGAGCGGTGTGGCTTCCTTGCGGAAACCGAGCATCCTTGCATATCCGACATAATCATTTTCGATAAAATCATCCATCAGGTCTTTGCGGATATCCAGGAGAATATGGAGCAGCGAACGGCTGACGGACGTGTAGGTCAGATTTCTCGTCTTCATCAGTTCCGTGAACTGTTTATAAGTCTCATACTGGTTGATGCAGGCCATGATCCGTCTCCACAGCGCCTCGTTCACATCCAGATAACCAACGGAGTGCTGGAGCTGCGGCGCATCGATCTTCTTCATTTCCTGTTCGAAAAAGAGCGTCCGCAGTTTGTATAAAAGCAATTCGGAAAAATCATTGCGGATCAGCGGGAACGTTTTGCGATAATTTCCGTCCAGCTCTTTAAGGGCAAAATCAGGGACCTGTGCACTGATCGAGAGGATATTCCCTGTCCGGATCAGTTCGGAACGTACACCGCTCGCGGAAAAAGCGCCGGCAGCCGTATCGTTGTAATCGGAACCGGTACGGAAGATGGTGTGCGGTGTGATCCTGGAACCACGGTGCATCAAAGACCGGATATAGGCTATGCCTAACGAATTGTTTGGCTGGCGAAGGATGATCTCGATCATTTCCTTCAGCTGCTCATCGTCACAGGCGTCCATCAGTGCATGCGTGTTGGCATAGGCAAAACTGCGTCCTTCCACGAGATACCGGTTCAGGGCAATGGAATAGGCCGGGGATTCATGTGCGGAAAGTGCAGCGATCCCGATGAGATCTTCGATCCGGCCATGCTCACTGCCGAAGCTTAAGCAGTCCACAACCCCCAGCTTGTCCAGCAGGGCAGTTGCGCCTTTCGCAAAATAGTCTGCAGAGGAAGTGGCGTAATAGACGGGCAGTTCGAGAACGAGATCCGCGCCTGCCGCAAGTGCCATCCTGGTACGCGCGTATTTGTCAAGAATGGCGGGGGCTCCGCGTTGCACGAAATCACCGGACATGGCCACGACGATATAGTCCGCCCCGGTATCACGTTTTGCCCGCTTTAAGTGATACAGGTGCCCGTTATGAAACGGATTGTATTCGGCTATGATCCCGGTTACGTTCATGATGATCCGTCCTTTCTGACGCAGAACCCTTCCATGTATAGAATAGCACAGTTTTGGTAGCCGTGGAAAAAAATACAGACTTTAGTCGGTAGTGTTTTCGGAAAAACCTATTATAATGGTGTGTAACTATGAAATAAACGGCAAAAGTGCCAGGAGGACAAATATAAAATGAAAAGACTGAAGAAAGCATTGATGATATTGCTGACCATTTCGCTGGTGGCGGGAAATTTAGGCACGATGAACGTGCTGGCGGCAGAAGACGTCGCTCCTGCACCGGGTAAAGCGGTGCAAAGCGTATTTGATGAAGCGGAAGAACCGGATGCAGATACCGGAATGGACGTGCAGGAGGATCCGCAGGTGCAGGATGTAGTTGACAGTGTGGATGAGCCTGCAGAAGAGGTTCTGTCTGAGTCAGTCGTCGCGGCGGATGATACCACCTTACCTAATGGGAAGATGGATGAAGAAACTGCATTGGAAGAAGAACCGGCGGAAGTTTCTGAGGAAGAGACTGAACTGCTCGGGGATGGAGAACTTGAACTTAGCGGAGATGTGCTGGCGAGTAACCTGCAAGACAATAAGAATTATGTTCTTGTGAATGACGCTACGATCCTTCTGGCCGACGGTGTTGAGAAAAGAATCGGAACGATCACGAAATCGCCTGCGGATTCGGATTTTACCATTACAATCAAAAAAGCAAGTGAGGATGATGAAGGAACCGGTCGGCTAACGATAGATCGTTTTTATATGAAGGATGTGCATAATCAGGTCATTGTTGAGGGAGGAATAGTAGAATCAGTAAATAGATCTACAGTCGGAGTCTTTAAGCTCAACGGCGGTGAGGTTCACAGCGCGGGTGGAATTCGTGCAGAATCATCTATAGAGATTACGGATGGCTTTTTGGATTGTATTACCAATGACGATACGGCCGGATTATATACAGAAGGTGACCTCCGGATAAGCGGAGGAACCGTAAAAACTGTATCCGGAAAATCTGACGCTATGATCGCCTATGGAGATCTCAGTATAAGCGGAGGAACGGTTTTTGCATATGCTCTTGCACAGGGTACCAGCTCGGATTGTTACGGAATCAGAGCGTTTCATAAAAACATCACGATCACAGGTGATGCAATTGTCCTGGCTAAAGGAGCTGTTTGTGCAATGACCTCGGGAAACGGAAACGGCTGGCATATCACGATAGGTGATACGCTCGGCTTTGTTTCACCGATTGGCGGGAAGATCACCAGGATCAACCAACAAGAATATACGACGGATTCGGCAAGAAACAAAGTGCCGGAAGTAAAGATCGCCCCTGTCGGGTATACATCCGGAATTGAAACTGTGTATGAACTTGATTTCGGAACGATCGGTGTCGGTTATGATCAGGCTGCTTGTGACGCTAAGGAGAAGACTCTTACTGTTACAAACAAGAGCAGCAATACGGTGAATTTTGACCTGCCGGTATCGGAGAAGTATGATATTAGCGCGGTAGGGTCGTATACAGATATTGATCCGAATGGGAGTGCTTCCTTTAAGATCAAGCCTAAGGTTGGGAGTACAGCGGGGAATGGTAACGAACTCATCACTGTTTCCACAAATACCGGATTGAGCGCGGATGTCATGCTGATCCTGAAGGTCGGATACTTTTTGTCGGGGGACGTTGCGGCAAGTACGATCGGGTACAAACCCGGTACCACTTATACGCTGACAGGGGATACAAAGATTACCCTGGCGGACTCGGATACAAATGTGTTGGTGTACAGTATTGACTGCAAATCCTATGATCTTACGATCGAAGGGAGCAACAGCGGGAAGATTAGTTTTCGGGGTCAAATAACAATGGCTTCTACCGACGCTATGCTGACTTTAAACGGAGGAAACATCAGTGCGAGCAGCATAAGCGGAAGTGGAAGCGTAACGGTAAACGGCGGGACTCTCACCTGTGCAACCTGTATACAATTGCAAGGTGATTTTTATGTGACCGGCGGAACGGTTAAGATCACGGATGGGCATCAGAACGGTTTTGCAATGACTACAAACGGAGATATCAGCATCTCCGGCGGCGAGGTGGATATCAATAATACAAAGAGCGGAACGGCGATCAAGGCAAAGGGAGATATATCCATAGAAAATGCCACCGTTAAGGCTGTCACGGCCGGAACATACGGAATACAATCTACGGATGGTTCGGTCAGCATCGGAGCCGGTTCGAATGTTCACGCTAAAGGTTCAGATGAAGCGATCAAAGTTCCGGGAGGGTCCGGTAAGGAGGTATCTGTTCATTCCGATCTTTTCTTCCTGACCCCGAAGAATGGATATGTGGCAACAACGGGAGACAATAAGGGCCATATCGTTGATGCGGACGGAAACCCGGTGACTCTGGTCAAGATCGTAGATGAGAAACCGGTTGTTACAATAGAAGCGTCTCCGACATCCCTGTCGTTTGGCAGAGTACCGCATGGATACAAAGAGGCTCCTGCGGCACAAGATGTTGTTGTGAAAAATACCGGAAGTGAGTCAATTTCCCTCGCAATGCCTTCAGCTGTAAGATATGACATTACCACCACGAGCGATTACACAAATATCCCGGCAGGAGGAACTGTGACATTCTCCGTTCGTCCCAAGACCGGTCTTGCAAGAGGAGAGGGGAATGAAACACTCGTGATATCTACTGCGGACAACACGCAGACCATTGAGGTGGAACTGGAACTGACCGTGGAATATCTGCTGATTGGAGAGATGGAAGCCGCAGATCTTGATACGGGCGGAGATTATACGATCGTCGGGAATACGACGCTTCATATCGCGGATGGCGATAACAGGCAGATTTACAAGATCAAATATGAAAATCAAACAGACCATTATTCCCTGACGATCACGGGAGAAGGCAGTGGTAAACTCAGCGCGGCACAGGGAATAGATACGCGCGGTGATATAACGATCACAGGCGGAACGGTCAATGCGAATTATGAGATCAGTACTTTCGGGAATATCAGTATAAGCGGCGGAACCCTCTTAGCCCAGCACCTGGTGGCCAATAATCATGATTTCACTGTCTCCGGCGGAACGGTCGATATGACAAGCAATTCCGGAGACCTAAATTCGACGATCTATGCGGACAACGTGATGGTTACGGGAGGTGCGCTTACTGTGAACGCATCGATGCCTAAACCTGTGATCAAAGCAGAAGAAAAGGTTGAGATCACGGGCGGCACTACCGAGCTTACTTCCGACAGGAATACCCTGATCACTGCGAAAAACGTTACGATCGGCGGCGATGCCATTCTTGATGCAAAAACAACCGCATCTTCGGATGATATTGAGGCGATCACTTCCACAGGCAGCATCCTTATAGAGAAAACGCTCAATTTGGTCAGCCCGGCAGACGGTTTTGTTAAGAGTATCGGTTCAAAAACCCATATCGTGGATGTATACGGACAGAAGGTTAAATATGTCCGCTTCTATCCGGTAGTCCTTGCGGCAGATCCCAATCCGGTCAACTTCGGCGGCGGTGTTAAGGGATACATGCCTCCGGAGAAGACCGTGACGGTCACGAACACGGATGAGAAGACGGTAAACCTGAATGCAATTACTTCTTCGTCTTATGAGATCGGTGATCTTTCCAAAACGAGGCTTGCAACAGGCGAGACGGCAACCTTTACGGTCAAGCCGAAAGATGCGCTGGTCCAAAGCGTCGGAACGCATAGAGATACGCTTAAACTTACTACGGATCAGGAGGATATATTTGTAGAGATCCCGGTATCATATACCGTTTGTGATCCGGGCGACAAACTCTGGATCGCAGATATCGATCCACAATCCTATACGGGCGCTGCGATCATGCCTGTTCCGGTAGTCTGGTATCAGGGGAAGAGATTATCTGCCGCAGAATACAGTGTCAAATATTCCGGCAATGTTAACGTCAGCAGAAACAAAGCCGGAGAGGTTTTGGAAAACGGTGCAAAGATCACGGTCACCGGGAAAGACAACTTTACCGGCAAGGCGGAAAAATCCTTTACGATCCTGCCGCAGAGTCTGGGAGAAGGAACTGCAGATGCGGCCGAAGGCATCACCGTCGGGACTGTCATGGTTGTGAAAAACAGTAAAGCCACACCTGTACTCGCCTTTGGGAACTATAAACTGGGAACAAAGGATTATACCGTCGCAGACGCAAATAAAAAATATACGGAAAACGGTGTCATGACGGTTGAAGGAAAAGGCAACTTCAGCGGATCTGTGCAGATCCCTGTCACAGTGGTTGATTCAAAAACTGCGCTTAAGACCATGACGGTTGTGGCGGATACGAAGACACAGATCTCCTATGACCCGCTTAAGTCAGATGACCAGATGCAAGGTCTTCTGGCAGGACTTATCAAAGTCTATGATTCCAAGGATAAGAAAAAGGAAGTTCTGCTGGACACCACGAAATATGCCCTTTCATTCCCGTCCGACGTAAAGAGTGCCGGAACAAAGACCATCCAGATCATCGGTATCGGAGAATACAGCGGATCGGCAAATGTAAAACTGACTGTCAAGCCTCTTGCAGTCAAGACTGCCACAGACGGATTGATCGAAACAAATGCCGTAGCCATTAAGACAGCTTCTGCCACGAGCCCGTATTCGTTTGACGAAGCCGGCGTGACGATCGGCGATAAACTGACAGTTAACTATGTGAAAGGCGACGATACGATCCCGTTGGTTTTGGACACCGACTATACGATCAGTTATAAAGACAATAAGGCCGTCAGCACGGATACAAAGAAGGCGACCTATACAATCAATTTTATAGGGAATTATAAAGGAACACCGGTTCTGAAGAACGCGAAAGCCACAAGGACTGTTCCCGCTGTGGATGACTATTCCTTCTCGATCGGAACGTTTTCAATTGAACACCCGCCCACGGGAATGACTGTGGCAGTAAAGATCCCGGATGTCGTTTACGCAAAGAAGGCGGATCTGTATCAGTCTGCTCCCTATGTTGAAATAAACGGAGTGGAACTTGCAGCCAAGAACTATTCGGTCGCATTCTATAGGGATGCGGCCAGAAACGACGTGATCGATAAGAATCATAAGCTTGAAATTCCGGAGGGGCAAAAAGAGGCAACGGTTTATGTGAAGATCACAGGAAAGGGGAATTATGGCGGAACGCTTCAAACAGGTAAGTGTAAGTACAAAGTATTAAAAACGGATGCCGCCGTATATGACCTCAGTAAGGCTAAAGTCACTCTTTACCAGGAAGGGTATGTTGAAGGGGGCAAGAAGAATAAGAAGCTGACAACGGTTTCCTATAACGGGAAAGAACGCAAGATCAACGATCCTGATGTCAAGGGAACGGTAGTCGTGGAATACAAGACAGACGGAAAGAACTATTCTCCGCTCAAGGAGGGCGAGGACTACGAGCTTGTTTATGTGAATAATGTCAACAAAGGCAAAGCAACACTGATCGTGCAGGGAACGAATTCGGCGCATGACGGCAAGACTTTTGTCGGGAATAAGAAGACGTCATTCACGATCGGAACAAAGAGTGTCAGCGATGTTATAACGGATGTCTTGGCTTTTCTGGGACTGGCATAAGAAGTTTCCTGATGAAGAAAAGAGAAAGGGTGACAGGATCACCCTTTCTTTTTTTGAACAGGAATATTACAGACTTTAGTCGGTAGTGGAGAATGGGAAAGGGGTGTAAGATTATAGTCGTAAATTGATATTATACGCTTTCTGTGCTATTGTAGAGACATGGTTTGCGGGGCTTTTTGGCCGCCTCAAACGAACAATATTTTTCTCAGGAAGGAGTACTTATCATGTCATTTATTGATGGAATCAAGGAAAGAGCAAAACAGAATGTGAAGACGATCGTTCTGCCGGAGACGGAGGATGCAAGAACGCTCGAAGCGGCATCCAAGGTGCTGGAGCAGAAGATCGCTAACGTGATCCTGATCGGAAACAAGGAAAAGGTTCTGGCCGATGCGAAAGCACAGGGCCTGGATCTTTCGAACGTGCCGATCGTGGATCCCGCGAATTGCGAGAAATTCGATACATATGTGCAGACGCTTTTTGAACTGCGTAAGGCGAAAGGTATGACAGAAGAGGCGGCAAAGGACGCACTCTTAAACAACTATCTGATGTTCGGCGTGATGATGGTCAAGATGGGTGATGCGGACGGTATGGTCGCAGGCGCCTGCCATGCAACACCGGATGTGTTAAGACCGTCCCTGCAGGTTTTAAAGACCGCTCCCGATGCGGAACTCGTATCCGCATTCTTCATCATCGACGTTCCCAACTGCGAGTACGGTGCAAACGGAACTTTCCTGTTCGCAGACAGCGGCCTCAACCAGGATCCGAATCCGCAGGAGCTTGCGGCAATCGCCAAATCCAGTGCCAAGAGCTTTGAACTGCTGGTTGGCAAAGAGGCAAGGATCGCAATGCTGTCCCATTCCACAAAAGGCAGTGCAAAGCACGCGCTTGTAGATAAGATGGTGGAAGCAACAAACATCACAAAGGAAAAATATCCGGAACTGAAGGTGGACGGCGAATTGCAGTTTGATGCAGCTGTTGTTCCTTCCGTCGGTTCTTCCAAGGCTCCCGGATCTGATGTGGCAGGCTCTGCCAATGTCATGATCTTCCCGAACCTGGATGCTGGTAACATCGGTTATAAGATCGCACAGCGCCTTGCAAAAGCAGATGCATTCGGACCTGTCCTGCAGGGTGTTGCACGTCCTGTTAACGATCTGTCCAGAGGCTGCAGTGCGGACGATATCGTCGGTGTAGTTGCGATCACCGCAGTTCAGGCTTCCGTCTGATCCGCGTTTGGGTTTTTGCAAGTTGCGAGATCATGTTGCCCTTTTGCATTTTAGGGGCAGAAGAGGAAAACATATGAAAAAAACATGGTTCAGCCTTATCATTGCCACGGCACTACTTTTATGTATGGCCGTGGCAGTCTATGCTTCCGAGAGAGTCACGGAACCTGCACAGAATGAAGGGGATGTTCCCGTATATGTGTCTTCGGACCTTAATATGTCTGTGATCGATCAGGATGGAGTTTATATTCAGGAGGTCACGGGTGAAGAGTTCCGGTATCTGCTTCCGGCAGATGCCATGTGTATCACTGTTAAGATCGGTCGGAATCCTCTGGAAAAGTATCCGCCCAAAGTTCTCAAGATCCTTAAAGAGGATGACCCTGTGGAAGTCGAGCCGGAGCTTGAAAATGAAGACACATATAGTTTCAATATAGGAGTTGTTTCCGAACTCGATTGTGTCAGGATCAGCCAGCCGAAACCGAAGGATGTTCATTTCATAGGGTATCATGCGGGGATTACCTGTCTGGATAATTCGGACCTGACCCCGTCTACTGATTTTCATTTCACTGTAAGAGAAGGAGATACGGTTCATTTTGATGCATCTTCTGATGACGGGTACATGATCGAATCGGTGCGCGCAGACGGAGGTTATGAGGTCAAAGATTCTTCTACATCCACTTATGAGATCGAAGAGGTGACGGAAGATCTGACCGTTGTTGTGACGGCGGTTCCGGAGGACCGCATACTGGATTTTGACATGCAGATCTCCGGAGCATCCTATGAGGTGGAAGAGGAAACGGAACTGACATTCAGAGATCCGGAAAAAGAGAACCGTTATCATCTGACTTATAAGGCGGATGGGATCAGGTTCCTCGTGCATGCGCCGGACGAGGCGGTTCCGGTGGTTTATTATGTCGGACATGACTCCGGCGTTCGCCTTGCGGAGAGTGAAGGCAGAACAGAAGACGGGGCATACGGTTATACTATTTTATGGAAAGACCTTCCGCTTTTGTCTTCCGTGATCATTCAGGAACAGAACACGCCACGTCAACTGAATTTTAAGATATCCTATCCGGTTGGCAAAACGGATCCCAAAGAATATCTTGATTCGATTTTCCTGCGTGAGAATGATACGGAGAAAGAGCCTGTTGATGTTTCCGATCAGGAAGGTAGTGAAGGTGAGCCCACGATCCGCACACTGACTTACCATGTTGATTTTGGTCAAACAGTCACGTTTGGCGGAACAGCAGCCCAATACCAGAGCATCGCTTTTTGCACGGTCAAAAGCAAAACCACAAACCGGTACAACTATGTCAGATTATCAAACAATACTGTATTTTCGAGGACTATTCCGGTCATCGGAAATACTGAAGTGATGATCGAAACGGTTGAACGATACAGATTCATCATTAAGAGAACTGACAACAGCGTTGTTTCACCGGTGCTGGATAAAGGCACCTCAATAGATTACTGCTTGGAATGTGAAGATTATACAGGTGAGCTCTACAAAGGGAAAACCCGTGTTTCCTTTGAGGATGTTCTGTCGCCCTCTTACTATCAGGATGTACCACTATCTGATGATAAAATGACATTGCTGCTAGATGAAAGCGATCTGCGATGGGGACTTCGTCGAACCTATGAATTCCAGATTCAGTATCCGGAATACCCCGAGACCGTCGGCCGTGGACGGGGTAGAAGAGTGCGGGTCGGAATAGAGTCGGTTCCTAAATTAAAAAGCATTTCCACAATAACTTCTCTGCCCAAAGAAGATGCGACCGGTATTTATGAGATCTGCACGGATTCACGCGCGGCGATCACGGTACGGACCGATCGGATCCTAAGAGACGATGTGGATATTTCGGGATATCCGGTCCTGCAGAATCTTGCATACAGGATCACATACGGAGAACCGGGCGTGACCGGAGAAACGCTTGTTGCGGATTCGGATTATGCAAAATTCGACCTTCAAATGACCGGTAGGGCGCGGAGCGCGAGACTGAATATCCAGACGAAGATCAAGGAGACGGATGAGACTAAGTTCCTTTACGTTCATCTATATAATACAAGAAATCCGGAGACAGATCTGGCACTTATCCCGCTCAGGGTCGTAAAGGATCCAAAGATAAAGGAACAGACGCCGGCCGCATCGGTATGCAAGCGGACGGATGTGGCGTTTACGCTGGAGTTTCCGGTGATCTCAATCGCAAAACCCTATCAGGGGAAAACCTATTACAAAGTTAGCGTTACACCAAAAGAAAAAGAGGGGACAGAGACGCCTTCGGATCTGCTTAGTCCCAAAACATATTATGTGGAACGTACGTATCCGGTTTTGCAGGAATATCCTGACGAGGCAACGGATGCACAGATCGCAAAGATCGATCAGATCAACGATAAGATCACAAGAGATTTCCGCCAGTATGCGACTTTCCCGGTGAATTCAAAAATGAGCGGCGAAGGCGTTGCGTGGGATTTTGACGTATGTATATCCTGCGTGGACACGCTGCCGGGGCAGACCTTATCATACGAAACTGAAGATGGAGAAAGTGTAGGGGAAAAGATCCATGTACAGACCGGAGAGGGCCGCGAACAGAAGCTGACGGTATCCACACCGGATCCTGTCTTTGCGACACAGGTGAAACTGAACAATAAACAGACATCGTTCTATGCGGGAGAACAGAATGTGCTTGCTGCGATCTTAAGTTACAGCAAGGGCGCAAGCTGCATGTCAGTCACAGCGGAGGATATCACAGACTGTACTGATACACAGAAGCTTCAGGTCAGGATCGAAGAGACGAATGACTTCCTGCTTCTTTCTTCTGACGGGAATACGATGCCCGGAAAACACACGATACAGATCACACCCTATGGCGCGGCGCAGAAGATCTATCAGGCTCCTGTTACGCTGCAGGTGACGGTCTACAAGGCGATCGATGAGATCACGGTCGAACCCGGCGCAAAGGAGTACCTGAAACAGAAAAATAAGGCGCTGACGATCCCCATCAAGGCGACCTATAACAAGACATCCGGGATCAAACCGCAGACAGCAAAAGCCTCTTTCTATATTGTTGACGAAAAAGGACAGAGTCTTGATACGGATTCATCTCTCTATGACAGGATAAAGATCACAAACGGTAAGGTAGTTGTTGATGCCTCATATGAGATCCCGGAAGAGGAAGGCGACAGCATATCGTTTTGTGTCAAAGCTGTTGCAGAGGACTTCGGCGAAAATATGACCTACAGCATTTCGGATCCGATCCTGATCAAAAATGCGCCGCTGGTGATCGGCGAACTGGTCCTTTTATCCTATGATGAAGAAACGCATAAATACAACAGGACAGGTACAGACGGAGATGTGCTGACAACGGAAGAGGCGGACGGTGCGATCGTGGCACCCTTTATGGAGGGAGCTCCCGTCAAGGAGGATTACTACAGATACGAACTGTCCGAATACACGATCGATCAGGAAAAACTGAAATTTACAACATCCAACAAGACCGCCATGCCGCTGACGGCTGATCCGTCATACATGCACGTTCAGGCAGAGAAGACCGCAAAGAATGTTGCTCTTGGCGTGACAACGACGGACGGCGGAAACAACAAAGCACAGATAAAGATCAGCATCGTTTATGCGGAGCCGGCGGAGATGTGCCTGGCTGTCAACGGAAATGATCCGGATGTGAGAGAGATCAGTTTCTTCGGAAATCAGAATACAGTATTACCGCTCAGTGTCATGAAAAAAGATCAGGGAGGCACGGAGTGGGAAACGCTGGATGCACTGACAAATTATAAACTGACGGTAAAGGGCGGCACCATACTCCAACAGGATTACCGGACGGGGACATTCCTGTTTAGCGTCGGGAAGGACAAGGCGACACTTTCCCTTCAGGATGTGTACAATAAGAAAACCGTAAACTATACCGTTACCAATACGGCTTATGCGGGATACAAGGACTATAGCCTGACTGCAAAAGCACAGAACGACATCATCAGCGGCATGCCGGACGAACAGAAACTCACGCTGACTGTGAGTGTAAGGAATTATGATCCGGCAGGGAAATGCCTGCTGGTAACCTGCGACAACGTGGACGCACAGAAAGCGCCGCAATTCTATGCGAATCTGCGCTCGGCCTGCCCGGAATGTGACGGGAATGCTCCGGTTGCGGTCAGTGAAATAAACGGGAAGTATGGTGTGGAACTTACCGTATCTGGATATGTACCGGCCCGTT
This sequence comes from Lachnospiraceae bacterium, assembly GCA_017620255.1. Lineage (GTDB taxonomy): Bacteria > Bacillota > Clostridia > Lachnospirales > Lachnospiraceae > UBA2868. The sequence continues at coordinate 7,315 of JAFZQU010000033.1, read as the reverse complement.
CCTATAAGCTATCCGTCGTGGCAGGAAGAGTGGAAGACGGGAAATTTATACCGGAGACGGTTCCTGCAGCTGTAACGGTAAAAAGCATCCGGCCAAGAGTTGTCAAAGGATCATTCAGGCCAACGACAAGTTTTAGGATTTCCAAGAAAAATCCTGCCCCGGTCACACTTTCGGTAAACGGAAGAGAGGTCAGAGAACTTTCCTACACGGAAATCTATAACTGCAATGTCGGAGGACATTCCAATCACTTCACCGATTATTTTGTGTTTACCGAAACGACCGCCGGCCAGCCCGCAACGATCGGACTGAAGGATGATCTGAGCGAGGAGGAACTATCCTATATTCAAAGTGCTAAAGGTTCGTCCGACCGTACCTGTTTTGTGAAATACACGGTGGCACATGGAAATGACGGATACGGGAATCCGCTGGTTCAGACAACAGCCGTTGTAAAGATCACGATCAGTTTTATACCATAACGGTAACAGATCATATAAAGGAGGTAGGATATGCCGTTTATTGATTCAAAAGTCAGTGTCAAAATCACACCGGAACAGGAAATTGAACTGAAAACCCGTCTTGGGCAGGCGATCTCCCTGATCCCCGGCAAGAGTGAAAATTGGCTGATGACAGGTTTTGAAGATGAGTATCATCTGTATTTCAGGGGCGACAACAGTGTTCCCATGGCCTACATTGAAGTAAGACTTTTCGGCAGTTCAAACAGGGAGGCTTTTTCCAGAATGACTGCAGAGATCACAAAGATCTTCGGTGAGGTTTTAGGGATCGCGCCGGATCATATGTACATCAAATATTCTGCAACTCCTGACTGGGGTTGGAACGGGAGCAATTTCTGATGCCACTCCCCACCTATGATTCTCTTGCAAAGGCAATTGATGATCTGGCAGGAGAGAAGTACTTTTTAAAAACAAATTCAATACAGAACCGGGGGTGTCTGGAAGCTGAAGAAGAGGGTTTGAACGCCATCGCAGCGACAGGCACCATCGGTACTGTCAGATTGTTTGGCAAAGGAGTGGACCCGCAAAAGGGGATCGCTTTTTTGCTGATGGAGCGAATTGAACCGTCGATGCCAAAGGCCGATACCTGGCGTGTGATGGGACACGAATTTGCAGCACTGCACAACGCTGATGCCGCACAGTTTGTACAGGGCGGCCGTTACGGTTTTGTGCATGATAATTACATCGGGGCATCCAGGCAGATCAATACGCCCAAAGATAAATGGGTTGATTTTTTCAGGGAATGCAGACTGGAACCCCAGATCAAAATGGCGGAACATGCTTTTTCGCCATCCGTTCTGAAACAGGTCATTAGTCTCCTGGACAGGCTGGATGACTATCTGAGCGAGCCTGCAGCGCCGTCACTTTTGCACGGTGATATGTGGGGCGGTAATCATCTCGTTAAGAAAGACGGCAAAGTCATTCTCATCGATCCGGCTGCCTATGTGGGGCATGCCGAGGCCGATCTTGCGATGACGCAGATGTTTCAGCCGATGCACCGTGATTTTTACGAAGGATACTTCGAGATCAATCCCAGAATGGACGGATACGAGGACAGACGCGAGATCTACAATCTCTATCACATGCTGAACCACTATAATCTGTTTGGCGGTTCGTATTTGACTTCGGCTTACCATACGATAGCGTATTATGCATAAAAAAGGTTTTACGGAGGAAACAACCATGCACAGGATCAACGGAACACTGAAGAGGATGCTGACGGGACTGCTCGCAGCTGCCATGATCGTAACGGCTCTGCCGGCGCAGGCTTTTGCGGAGGAGATCCCGCAGGAAGATGCGGCCGTGACCGTTTTCGAGACTGCGGAATCTGTGGAAGAGACTGCAGATGAAGCTGCGGAACTTATGATCACGGAACCGGCAGAAGAAGAGGCACCCGAGGTGGCGGAGCCCGAAGCGGCGGAAGCAGATGAAACTTTGGAAGATGTATCTGCAGATGAGGACATGCCGGCGGAGGCTGAGGCGGAAGTACCGGAAGAGATCGAAGCGGATCCTGCCGAAGAAGAATTCCTGACGTGTGAACTGGATGACATCCTGTATCCGGAAGAAGACTATGTGGATGAAGAGATCCCGGAAGAGGATGAAGAGACAGAAGATTATTATTTGACCGGTGAATATTTGGGTGCTGCAAGCGGTGAGGAACCGGGAACAAACATCAAGTGGTCCTATACCGATGACGGTACGCTTACCCTTAGTGGTAGCGGCGCAACAAGAAATTACAAAAAAAATGGTGACGGAAGTCCGAGTACGTCTGACCGGCCGTGGAGAGCTTACAGCGGACAGGTGACGAAACTGGTGGTCTGCGAAGGGATCACGAGGCTCGGTGACCGTGCAATGCAGAATTTTCAGAACCTGGAGGTCGTCAGCCTGCCGGATTCGCTTGAAAGCCTCGGCATATGGGCCTTTCAGAATTGTTATGCACTGACGGACGTGAACCTTTCTGACAGCGTCGTTCTCGATAATACCGGCGTATTTGGTAATACACCTTTTAACGAGGACCTCGCTGCGACAGAAAATGATATCTACAAGAGCAGTTCCTATTACACAGCTCTTTTGCAGACAGAGCTGACAGGCAATTACCGCGATGATGTGATCGCGATCGCAAGATCCCAGATCGGCTATCATGAAGGAGACAGCGAAGCGGATTACGGTGGCGGCAATACGAAAGGTGAAGGCGATGTCAGTGAATACGGAAGATTCCTTGGGAGTTCCGGAAATGCCTGGTGCTCGGAATTTGCCAGCTGGTGTATCCGTATGGCAGGTGTGCCTACGAGCCTTGTCAACAGCAGTAAGGGCGCCAATGCCAATACATTTACAGCGGATACAACTGCCGCATATCATCCGTGGAGTGATACGGTATGGGGCGGCGGTTCCTATACACCCGGAAAAGGTGATGTGATCCTGTGGGTGTGGAGAAACTATTCGGGAACATACGCGCCTGACCAGAGCCTGAGCCATACCACGCTCCTGGAAAGCGTAGAAGATAATGGAAGCAGCGTTACGTTCAACGTTGTACACGGAAACTCCGGTAATGCTGTCGGGATAGGCCGGTATGAGGTCAACAAGGCAGATGGAAAACTGTACGATGATAAAGGATATGTTGGATATGTCGGTTATTTTGTGGCGCCGGATTATGAAAACACCGGTGTGATCAAAAGTACGGTAACTTTCGATGCAAACGGCGGAACGATCACCGGACAGACAAGCAAAAGAGTTGCAAAGGGCGGCATGTACGGCCCGCTTCCGCTCGTCGCCAAAAAAGGACAGGATTTCCTTGGCTGGTTCAACGCAAACGGAAAGCGTATCAGAATGTATTCGCCCATCCGTCTGGAAGAAGGCGAGACACTGAAAGCACACTGGCAGGCAGAAGCCGCATCTCCGATACCGTTGCAGTATCTGCGTCCGGGTGCGGTCGCATCCAGTGTCAAAGTCTATGATAAGACAATGGAAGAAAAGCAACTGGGTACCAATGCATACGGTCAGTTGTACAGTTATCTTGCTGACGGAAAACAGTATGTGGCGCTTTATGTTTTTGGCACGCAGAACAACGCGGTTCTGAACAACCAGGGGATCATCAGTGATTCACTCTATGGAAATATTGCAAAAACAACAGTTACGGATATTATCATGGATGATCATATCGGTAAGATTGCCGGTACCTTTTATTTTCAGGAAATGAGTAAAGTGACCTATGTCAGGTTGTCCGAAAACCTCACGGAAATGGGAGGAGGGTGCTTTGCTGACTGCGAAAGCCTTCCTGAGATCACGATCCCGAAAAAGCTCGAATATGTCAGTGCGATGGGAACATTCTCACGTTGTAAGGCTTTGAAAAAGGTCACGTTTGAGTCGGGGATCAAAAAGATACCGGATTATATCTGTCAGGTGAATAGTGAGTTTGAATCCGGCCATATTGAGACGGTTTTAATCCCGCCTTCAGTTACCGAGATCGGCGTCAAGGCATTTGAACAGCAAAAAGATCTGACCACAGTTATATTTACGGATCCGGCAAAAACCACACTTGCCAGGGTCGGAAACAGTGCCTTTCAAGGGACAAATCTCTCCGGTATTGTGCTGCCCAAGTTTGGAGGAACATGGACCGACCCGGCTCCGCCAACATGGAAAATGGATCCGGTGATCGAGGACGGTGCGTTTAACGGCATCGGAAATAAGAACTTTACGACCCTGATCATTCCGGAAGGAGTCAAAAAACTGGGATCACTGCCCGGAGAAGGCAGTTTCCTTAAGGAGATCTATCTTCCGAAGAGTCTTGTTGAGGAAGGCTTCTATAATATCTTCGCAGGTCTTCATTATATGGATACGTTTGATGTACTGAAGATTTATTACCCGGGCACTGAAGCGGAATTCTATAGAAAATACGGTGATACGAAGCAGAGCCTTTTGAGTTACGGAAACCAATGGGTAAACAAGATGCACTTTGGAATTGCGGCCCCCGCACAGGTATCTTCGATCACGGCAGATGCAGCTTCGATCGTCAGGATCTATGATGACATGACAGGAAGTGAGAGCGTTCCCGTTACACTCACCATCGGACCGGCAAACCATCTGCCGGATACGGAATACAGTGTGAAGACGACAGATGAAACCATAGCGGCAGGAGTATTATCCGGTGAAGCAAATGGCCAGATGACGCTGACCTTAACGATCTGGAAAAAGATCGGAACAGCAACGGTCACGGTCAGTGGCGGAACCGGAACGGTTCAGATCCACGTGACTGTTAAGGAAAAAGAACGTGCGGAAAAACCGTATGTTATACCGGTAACCGGAAACGGGGAAGGATACGGGGATCTGATCGCCCTTCGTTCCAAAACAGTAGATGCGCAGATCTTCTATGCGGTGGATAATACCGAGGGGAAAAACTCGACACTGTTTAACACACCTGACAATCTGATCAAATGGGATGCAAGTGCGAAGAGATATAAGACAAAGACAACAACGATCAAAGAATATACGCAGCCGCTTGTCATAGGAACGGATATTAGCGCGTCAGGGCATATCATCCACGCGATCGCAGTCGGGAAAGATCTGAAATACAGCGGCATTCTGCATGAAGACCGCCCGTATCCGACAGGGAATCCTTGGGGAGAGATCGATCCGGATGATAAGGTAACAGAATTCTACAGCAGCACCGCATACCTTTATGAGGATAGCGGGTGCAAGGAACTGAAAGGTGCGTATAAGGGACTTTGGATACCGAAGAGCCAGTTTAAGAATCTGGTGTATACGGGAAAGGCTGTGACGATTCCGGATCTGAGAGTATATTACGGGACAAAACGGCTGGATTCCCGTAGTGACTATACGCTGAAATACAACAACAATGTAAATGCGTCGACCAATGCCTCAGTTACGGTGACGTTGAAAGGCAATTATTCCGGGAAGCAGGAATTTCCGTTTACGATCGGCAAATATACGTTTGGCTCCAAAGACATCACCTTTTCTTACCCTGAAGTCAAAGAGAAAAAGGTGAAGGGGGTAAGCGCAGATCAAAAACCGGATCCGAAAGTTACGATCATAGCGACAGGAAAAGTATTAAAACCGGGTGTCGACTATACCCTGAAATACGTGAAAGACGGGACTAATCGGGATGCGGTCAATGAACCGGGCAGGTATCAGATCCTGATCTCGAGTGCAAAAGATTCCAATTACCGATTCAGTAGTAGTTCTTTGCTAACGGGAGGTGTGTACTGCCTTGGTGACAACAACATATCCCTGAGTAAGGTGACGGTATCATCCATACCCGCACAGGATATAACGGATCCGGAATGGAAAACAGATGGCGGATATCAGGTCAAACCGGGTGCGGATGATTTTTCGGTCACTTACAAAGGCGAGACTCTGAACGTGGGAGAACAGTTTAAGATCCTCAAATACATGAACAACACCGCTGTCGGAAAAGCATCGGTCGTTCTTCTCGGCATGGGAGATACATATTACGGAACCAAGACCGTTACGTTCCAGATCAAGGGGATCGCGTTCAACAAGACCAACGTGCAGATCGAAGGGATCCAGGCAAAATATCCGTATACAGGTTCCGCAGTTGTTCCGGCTTACCGGTTGAAATACGGGACGGAGTTGCTGGCGGAAAACAAGGATTATACGGTTTCTTATGCGAAGAACGGAAATACGGATGCCGGAACCGTGAATATGACATTTACCGGCGCAGGACGCTTTACGGGCTCGCTGAAGGCTTCTTATAAGATCGATCCGGTCGATGCATCAAAAGTAGATATAAAGGGATGGGATGAAAAAGAGAAAACTTGGACGGAATGGGTTGACAGTGAGAAACACTGCAAATATCTGAAGAACGGTGTGCAGCCTGCATTCTCCTGTAAATTCGGTACAATACCGCTTGTAGCAGGCAAAGACTATACCGTGAAATACAATAATAACAAGGCAGCAGGTGATTTTAATGCTATGAAAGGAAAGAACTACGTCGGTCCGTCCTTTACGATCACCTTTAAAGGGAATTACACAGGAAAGGCGACGCAGTACTTCACGATCGACCGTTTATCCATCGATAAATTGCACATGAGCCTTGAAGATATGGTCTATGTGAACACAGCCAATAAGTTTGCCAGAAAACCGGTCATTACGGATGCAAACGGTACGGTTCTCAAGGCCGGAACGGATTATAAGAAAGATTTCGTATATAAATATGCAACAACCACAAAGAATGTCACTGTGGTAACAGGAAAAGGAAAGAATGCGGTCACACAGAAAATAGACCGCCAGGCGGGTGAAGAAGTGCAGGCAACGGATATTCTGCCTGTCGGCACCGCTATCAATGTATATGTAGAGGGAATGAATAACTATTACGGGACACTGTTCGACTCTTTCAAGGTCGCGGCAGCAGGGGTTAAGGACCTGAAATTCATTATTGAAGAAACCTTCACGTATACCGGAGATCCTATTACCCCGGGTACAGGCAGTATAAAAGTCCAGAAGAAGAACGGACGCGTTTTTGAGGATGTGCCCGATGCGGAAGCACCGTATTACTACGACATCATCGGCTACAGCAACAACGTAAAGAAGGGCACCGGTAAGATCACGCTTAAGGCGAAGAACGGATATGCCGGCACCACGACGGTCAGCTTTAAGATCGTCAGCCCGTAGACAGAGTAGAAAACCCTGAATTGTAAAACTAAATTCCGTATGAAAGACTAAATTCATAACGCACATTGAAAACTGCATAGCTTTAAAAGTTTTGAGGATAATAATGACGATTTATGGTATACTGAAGTCCCAAATTTATTGAAAACTCCAAAAAT
>JAFZQU010000032.1 GCA_017620255.1 Lachnospiraceae bacterium | reverse complement strand
ATTTTTGGAGTTTTCAATAAATTTGGGACTTCAGTATACCATAAATCGTCATTATTATCCTCAAAACTTTTAAAGCTATGCAGTTTTCAATGTGCGTTATGAATTTAGTCTTTCATACGGAATTTAGTTTTACAATTCAGGTTACGAGATGGCTCTTTATTCCGATCTGATTTTTTGGTATAATGTATTTTGATGCGAAAGTATCCCTAAATGTATACAATATATAGTAGCGCAAAACGAGGATATTTATAAACACAGAATGAGTAATATTTATAAGCGCATACGGGTAATGTTTATAAACGCAAAATGAGCGGGGTTTATATTTATAAGGGAATCAAGGAGTTAAACAGGTTATGAATTACGGAAGAGCCGGAATCCGTCAGAGGCAGCGGGCGCTGAACTCCGCCTCGACGAGAATGGGGAAATCCATTGCCATCATCATATTCGAGATCGTCGTATTCTGTACAGTCGCGCTCGGCGTTGTAGGACTTTGCGGCGGCATCGGACTGTTCATGGGCGTCATCGACACAGCACCGGACGTCACCAACGTGGATGTATCCCCTGCAGGATTCTCAACAACAGTCTACGATAATAAGGGCAACACCCTGACCAAACTGATCGCGGAGAATTCCAACCGTATCTATGTCACACTCGACAAGATCCCCGAGCACACGCAGCACGCGTTTGTGGCCATCGAGGATGAGCGTTTCTATACCCATAACGGAATTGATATCCAGGGTATCATGCGTGCAGGCGTAAAAGCCATTCTGGACGGTGATTTTTCACAGGGTGCTTCCACGATCACGCAGCAGCTCTTAAAGAACAACGTCTTCACTTCCTGGACAAGTGAGTCCAGCAAGATCGAGAAATTCAAACGTAAATTCCAGGAACAGTACTGTGCGATCCAGTTGGAAAAGAACATGGATAAGGAAACCATCCTGGAAAACTATCTGAACACGATCAACTTAGGACAGGGAACTTTGGGCGTGCAGGCCGCATCCAACCGCTATTTCGGCAAACCGGCCGCAGAACTGACGATTTCCGAGTCTGCCGTTATCGCTGCGATCACGCAGAACCCTTCCCGCTGGAATCCGATCACGCATCCGGACAACAACGCCGGCAGACGTGAAGAAGTCCTTCGCAAAATGCGCGACCAGGGTTACATCACGCCCGCGGAATTTGATGAAGCTCTTGCGGACGATGTCTATTCCCGGATCAAAAACGTAAACGAAGAAACAGAAAAGAATACCATTTACACATACTTTGTCGACGAACTGACAGACCAGGTCTTAAGCGATCTGCAGGAGATCAAAGGCTACAGTTACACGCAGGCTTACAATGCACTTTACAGCGGCGGCTTAAGCATCTTCACCACGCAGGACCGCGAACTGCAGAAGATCTGTGATGAGGAATTTGCAAACCCCGAGAACTATCCCGAGAACATCAAGTGGCTCTTAACCTGCGAACTCACTTATGAAGACGCCAACGGCGAACTCGTCAACTTCAGTAAGGAAAACTTCGAGAAGCACTTCAAGCAGGAAGATCCCACCTTCAATATGATCTTCAACAGCCAGGAAGAGGCCGAAGCAAAGATCGAGGAATACAAGGCTTTCGTTGAGGAGCCGGGCTATACATTCGTTGCGGAGACCAAGTCGATCACGCCGCAGCCTCAGGCATCCATGACTTTGATGGACCACCACACCGGTGAAGTCAAAGCCATCGTCGGCGGACGCGGTACCAAAGCCGCATCGCTCACACTGAACCGTGCGACCAATACAAAGCGTCAGCCGGGTTCCTGTTTCAAAGTTCTGGCAGCATACGCACCGGCCCTTGATTCCGCTGGCTTTACGCTTGCGAGCACGCAGGTCGATGAGCCCTTCACCTACGCCAACGGCCGTCCGGTCTCCAACTGGTACGACACGGGCTACAAAGGCATCTGTACCGTGCGCTACGGTATCGAGCAGTCCTTAAACATCGTAGCCGTTAAGACGCTCACGGACATCGGTCCGCAGCTTGGTTTTGATTACCTGCAGAACTTCGGATTCACAACGCTCGTTGAGCGCAGAACGGAGTGGGACGGTTCCATTTCCTCCGATATCACGCAGGCGCTGGCACTGGGCGGCGTAACAGACGGTGTGACCAATCTGGAGATCACTGCCGCCTATGCGACCATTGCAAACGGCGGTACCTACACGAAACCGGTCTTCTATACGAAGGTCTTAGATCACGACGGAAACGTCCTGCTTGAAAATCAACCGCAGACACGTCAGGTTATCAAGGAAACGACCGCTTACCTGCTGACAAGTGCCATGGTCGACGTTGTCACCAAGGGTACCGGCGGACGCGTTAACTTCGGCGGCATGTCCATCGCGGGTAAGACCGGTACGACCAGTAAAGATGTCGACGTATGGTTCTGCGGCTTTACGCCCTACTACACCTGCGGCGCGTGGGCCGGCTATGACAATAACGTACACATGGGGAAATCCGAGACAAGCATTGCAAAGAGTCTCTGGAGAGCCTGCATGAGCAGGATCCATGAGAATCTCGAATATAAAGAATTTACCCGTCCGGAAGGGATCACTTCCGCAACGGTATGTTCCAAATCAGGCAAACTCGCGGTAGCCGGGTTGTGTGATGTGGACGGCAGTGCGCACTCCGAGATCTTCTCGGTGGACAACGTGCCCTCTTCGACCTGTGACATGCATATGGTCGGAACGATCTGTACGGCAACGGGGCTGCGTGCATCCGATACCTGTCCCTACTGTGCACCGGGCGTGATCTACGCGGATGCGACCGGCGATCCGTACGCCAGCACACCGTACTGCGTACACAGTTACATGAACGGGATCCCGCTGTTTGCGATCCCGGACGGCATGACGATCAACGACTTTGTGGATGCGGCATCCGCTGCGCTCACAGTGGATCCTAATGCTGTTCTACCGGAATAAAGGTAAGATCATAAACGGTCTCTGATCCGTTCTCTTTGATCTCACAGGATTTGGTAAGTATATGAAGGCATTCCGAAAGATACCGTTCCCGAAACGGTATCTTTTTCTTTTCGCCCTGCAGTGTCACGATGAATTTCACTTCCTTGACCGTGATATAACCGGAAGTCACGGAAGCCGTGATTTTGCTGCCAAGACAGGTATAGAGGATCAGCCAGACGGCAAAGCGGATATTGACGGCCATGGTCCTTTGCACATCCCCGGTCAGGCAGCTGTGCACCTCGCCAAGTTCCATCCCTTCCGCCTGTTTTGCCAATTTGTCAAAATCACTCCTGACTATTTCCTCAAACCGCTCAAGCGGCAGGCTCTCCGTAGTCTGCATGCGCAGATACATATCAAAAATCTGCTTCAGAACAGCCGCCTGTGATCTTGACTCGTCATCCTGCAGTTCCTGTAAATGAACGATGTTTTCAAAGAAGACATCCGTGACCCGGCGGATCGTATTGTAGCTGTACTGCTGTTTTTTCAGTGCGTCCGTCAGCGAATGCAGCGTGTTCTGGAACTGCTCGTTCTCTTCCACGATCTTCTTCTCAAACAGGACCTGTTCCCTGGAAATCTCTGCGGCATCCAGCGATTCCTCTATCTCCTCGATCATTTCTTTTACGTCCCAGGGTGCCACGAAGATCTTATGGATCGCATGCCGGTTCACGAGTTTTGTGACCAGCAGGGAATTGAGCACGTCGACGCATACATTCATGATCACGGTGGGAAAATCACGGCTGCAGATCTCAACAAGCTTGCTGAGTCGCATGTCCGGGATATTGATATCCACCAGAAGCAGGCCCACCTCCTGCTCGCGCATGATCACAAACGCATCCTGCGCGGAAGGCGCCACGAGCAGCTCGATCCCCCGCTCCCGGAACGTTTCCTGAAAGGATTGCGCGATCTTTTCATTTGACTGGATATACAGGATATTACCGGCCATATCTGCACCACCTTACATGATCTTCTTCATCTGGATCCTCTGCTGCAGGATCATATTCATCATACCATAATCAGGAAGATCGCAACACCCTGCTTTCTTGAAGGGACATTTCAGGCTGCGCAGGGATAACGTCGTACAGACAGCATGCCCTTTTGACAGATCAGGTCATAACAGGCAATAAAAAGGCGCCGGGAAGTTCCCGGCGCCTTCGATCTTAAAAACATGTTTCCGATCTTATTCGGTCAGTTTGCAGCCAATAAATTTCCATTATCCACAAGGAAGTCAAGGTTCACCGTCACCTTGGTATCTACAGTTCTTTCCCTTCCGTCATAACCGATCGTAGTGCATCTTAAGATACCGGAGCTGTTCGCCTTGGACCATGCCTTATATGCACTCTGCTGATCCTTCTGGGAGCCGACAAGATGCACACCTTCTACAAGTTCCCCGCGCCAACGCGTTTCCTCATCATCCTTGACGTAGAATGTACCGTTCTTAAGTGCCTTCAGGTCTTCCCAGTTTCGAATCTGGATGCCGCGGGCATTATTTCCGGTGCCGACCGTGATCCAGATGCTGTTTTCATCCCCAAAACCGAAGTTAGGTCTCAGGGATACATTTTCATCCTTCAGAATACCGGTACTGCTCTCCGATGCTGCCACTCGAACATAGAACAGGTTTCGGAAATCATTCGTCACGCCGTTGTTATTGGCACTGACGATTTCATAGCAGAATCTCTCCTCCGGATCCAGCCGCAGGCCACGGCCCTTTGTAACGGTCGCATTGATCGGTAATTTATAGTTTATGTACTCAAACTCTCCATCCTTTGTTTTAGTGAATGTAAACTTTGTAGTATCAAACTTCACTGCCGGAACCGGTGCCGCTGCAAACTTGACAGACATCTTCGTCGGCTGCTCGAGCGGGACAAAGTTTCCATAATCAAGGTAACCGTATGTTACATAGAAATTATACGTGCCGGCCGGTATCTCAGGGAATTCGCAAACGGTTCTGTTGTTGCCGTCCCAATAATCCTCTTTCGGGCTGAAGAAGCCGATGGAGAACTTGCCGTTTTTCACGGGTCTCATGACACCATCATTTTCAAACGTGTGGAAGCACTCTTCTTCCTGTGGACGTCTGTATTTCTCCCATACCATTGCGAGTTTCATATCTCTATCTGCTTCTTCGGCCTCAGGCGTGGCATCATACCAATCCAGGATTTCCTGTTTTTCCTGAATGTATTCATCATTTTCCTCTATCTGCTCCTTAAACGCTTCATATTCCTCATCGTTATTCGGCATACAGAGTACTCTTGCAAGATCAGACAGCGCACCGTTTGACAGCTCATCCATGGTGATCTTGACAAAATACTGCGTGCGTGGTCTGTTCTCAAAGTCCTTGATCGTATATGTTACATAGTTCGGGTTCTCCGGAGAAGTTGCATAACCGTCCCAATCCGTCCACATCCAGTTTACAAGGCTCGCCTTGTCAGCCGTGATCTTTCTAGCCTTCTGGTTAGAGATCAGTTGGTTACAGATTGTATAATCGGTCGCGTTCTTTGCCCTGCCGAACCGTTTGTCCACCGTATTATCGGTTACTGTTACAACCGTTTCCTCTGCGGACGGTAGGATCACATACGTTGTGTATTTATCCATTGCATCCGTGAGAGTGGCCTTGATCGTACCGCCCTTGACTTTGACGGTGTGGTTGAACATGACAATGTCCCCATAACTGGGTCTGTCCCATGCAAATAATACCGGGTTTCCATTTTCCTCTCCGATATCAGCATAGTGCGCTGCGCCCACATGTACATACAGGTATTTATTGGCAGGAGCATTGCTGGAACACCAGGTCTCTCCGGCATGATCAAAACGGTCATAGGTGTTGATGAATTCCTTGTCTCTGTCTCCTCTGTAAAACTGTGTTTCCGTCTGTACAAGGACATTCGGTGTAAAGCGCGCATCGCCGTCTGCAATGGTAAACTCGATCTTTTTACTCTTCTTGCTTCCATCAACTGCCGTGGCCGTGACAGACACTTTGCCGGCCTTTGAAAGAATCAGTCTGCCATCTTCATTCTGCTTGATACCGGTCAGTTTCAGATCTGCATACATCTGCTCTCCGTACTGGTCAAGTACAAAGACCTTCGCATACTGGATCGAGCGGGAATAGAAAGGCTCCATATATATATCTTTGGCCTTCAAGGCCTGCGCTTTCCGCGCGATCTCCTGTTCGTTGATGTCCGAATAATCCCATCCTGTTAAATTGCCGTTATCATCGTATTGATCCCAAGCAAACTGAATTTCTGTCGGAACCTGCGCCTCGGATGTGATGAGGATCGGATCACTGTATTCCGTCAGATCATTGTCTTCAAAATCAGCAGCCTTTGCAGCGATCACAAAACTGTAAGCATCCGGATCCTCTTTCGCGACTTTCGCGTCCACCATCAGGTCTTTATCGATCGTGACGGTACCGTTCTTCATCGTCAGCTTACCTTCAAGCGGGCTGCCGTCGGGAACTACGATACTCCATTCCACGTTCTTGGTGGCGGGCGCATTTTCCCACTCATTCACATTGAAAGCAACCTCAGCTTTGACTGTCGCTGCTTTGTTATAGGTCTTCAGCACTCTGGCCGGTGCGGAAACAGTCATGCTTTCGATCGATTCGAGAAGCGTGACAGGAAGCGTTGCGCTCGCCTGCGCGCCCGGACCGCCGATCGCGTATGCTACGAGTGTGTATTTCCCGGCTGCAAGATGATCTTCTCCGGACTCGTATGTAACCTCATCCATCCACTCCCATGTTGTATCCAGCGTAATGAGACCGGTCTTATCCACGTCAAGCTGCATGTCTTCGCCCCAACGATCCCAGCGTGCAACTTCATACCCGTATTCATTGAGAAGTTCCACTCTGTCCAGTTTCTGCACGCTTGCAGACTTGGACCACTTCGGGATCGCAAGCGGAATGCCATCCTGCTTATTGTAGATCTTCGCAGGCATCTGTTTTGTCAGGGACAGCTTGGTCTCAAAGGTATTGTCCTTGGTGGAAACCGTCAGGCCGGAGAATTCTTCAGTCTGCTGTGTCTTATTTTCCTCGCCCTCCTTAAATTTTAGAATTCTGTATCCGTGGTCATATTCGTCCGAATGCTCATCGTCAAATTCCTCTGCATAGACGAGTGTTGCCTTCACAGCATAATCCACTCTCCAACCGTCTTCGTCATTCCTCGGTTTATCCGATACATCAACTGACCAGGATTTCTCAGTGGCAGGAACAAACGCAACCACCTCTTCCAGGAAAACGGAATTGAGTCCATCATTTTCATCGTACTGGGCAAGATGGTCATAGTACTTCTTCCCGCCATTTGTATATTTTACATTTCCCTTATCAACGGCCGTCGCCTCAATCCTGTAATACATGCCGTCTACAGCCTTCACACCTTTGGGAAGACCCAGAGTCAACCCAACTGCACAGTTGGTCGACAGGGCAGCATTGGCAGTCACAGTCGGAGCAGCTTTCCCGGCGATGGTGGGTGCTGCAAAGTACAGGCTGTACACACTATACCAGCCCTCGTCGATCTTGTTACCGTTTGCATCAAAGAAGCATAGCTCTAACCATGTATTCGGTTTGTAAGCCTGCGGATGCTTAGCTGCCTTTTTCGGATCGATCGTGATCGTCTTGCCGTCGAAGGAACCAAGCAACGCAAAGTTTCCGTCCGGATCAATCTTATTGATAGTATCTGTATTGGGATCGTACTCACAGATCCATGCCGTTACTCCCTTCAGATTTCCTCCGATATCAACCTTGACGGTCGCTTTCTGTCCGTAGGGAAGTTCAATTGCTCCATAGTTTGGTTTCGGGCTTGTGACTGCAACTGTCGAGCCGGTAAAGTTGATCGTTGTGGAATATGATTTCACTTTATTATTTGCGTCAGTCACAGACGCTTTCAGTGAAAGTTTTGCCACTCCAAATGCTTCACCGGTTGCTATCAGTTCACTGTCTTCAACTGTAATGATATTCTCCGTTGGAACATACTCATTGGCAACAGTTTCAAGCTTATTTCGGCCATTAAAGAAATCTACGTTTTCTACTTTATGTGCCACCAGCGAAGTACCATTCCATTCTGAACGGTCAGCAAGATAAGCCCGGAATACTTGCCCGGTCTTTAGGGAGTATACATTTTTTTCATCCTTCAGTGCCGTATACTGATAGTCTCCTCCCTCTAATGTACCTTTTTCCACAACCACCTTTGTAACCGGTGCAATCGTTGCCACTAACAGGCCCTCATCAGCAACCGTCAACGTATATTCTCCGTTTTTGGCGGCCTTCAGTGCCTTGTTGTTATTCTTTACATCCGTCAACTGTACGTTGCTTACGGCCCATAATCCGTCCGGGGATGTAAGCGTAACCGTTACCGTGGAATTCTGGGGTACGGAAGCTTCATAGTTATAAGGATCTGTTTCTGATGCTTTCTTCGGGGTTACCTCATAAGCCGCTGCATCGATCCGGACACTTGCATCCAGATACTGTGCATCCATGGATGTGCCGTCCGCCTTCTTTACCTGTACCTTTACGGTTGCAAGTTTCTTAAAATGCGGTATGATCTCGACACCAAGATTTACTCCCCAGTCCTCGATCACCCATTGTTCATTTCCCTCTTCATCCACTACTTCGTAATGGCCACGTGGCTGCGGCAGAGGGATCTCGTAATAGCCGTCCTCCGGTGCGAGTTTTGTTAAACCCGTATATCCGGTTGCCGGCTCATATTTCGCTTCGCCATTCTCGTCCTCATACCAGTTGATCACACGGTACGTGACGGATTCCAGTTTATATCCGCCTTTTTCCTCCAGTTTAAACCTGAAGCTGTCAAAGTAGTCTTCCAGATAGTAATATTTTTTGACGTTGCCTTCACCATCTGTAACACTTTCTACAGTAAAAGGCTCTTTATCTGCATAAACAGGCTCTTCGTATTCCGGGTCATCAGGGACTTTATCTGCAAAAGGCTTCATCTGCCATCCCGAATACGTAACGCTTTCATCTTTGCCATTCAGGATGATCTGGCTTGCCGGACGGATTCTGTTGTTCCAGCGCGTCGATGCATAGATCGTATGGTCACCTGGTCCTTCCGCATATTGGATCATATTGGTGATCGGCGTAATATATTCAGGATCCCATGCCTCATAATCCACCGCGGGGATTTCAACCGTTCCGTCATCATTGATGAAGAAATCAAACGGAATCTCCGGCCCGTTTTCTCCATCTTTTCTGCCTGCAAACATGTTCAGCAGATATTGGCATAAGAACCCTTCTTTATACCTTGAAAGATTCCCGATCGGATTACCGTTCTCATCTACCACCTGCAGCCTGATAGGGCCATAACCGATATATTTATATGTTGTGTTCTCTGTCACCTCTACAAGACCGGACATAGACATAGGTTCAACAGGTTTGATAAAGACATGTCCATGATCCTGATCCGGATCCCGATAGTCTGCCGGGATACTGAGATCAAACAGTACATTCACTGTCGGAGCAATGGTAAAGGTTCCGTTTATATTTGTGGAGAAGGTCAGTTCATGATCTTGCTTGTTGTAGCATGACCCCCAAACGGTCGCATAATATTCTCCTTCTTCCTCACGTTCCCAATACAGCTTGTAGTTTTCCGCGTTTGCATCATTACCCAGTTCCAGCGTGACTTTAACAAGTTCCGGATAAGAGCCTTCTTCACCTTCCAGACCATAATTCCATGCATTCTTCCATGGCTGCTCATCCTCTTTTTGTATGCCTTTCCATGTCTCACCTTCCAACACAAACCCGAAGGTATTGAATCGGCCCGGTGCCTGCTCGTCTGTCAGGTTTGACTCTTCATCATACGTAACCGTCGCACGTAAAGTACCCCCGCATGCGGCAAGATCTGAAAAGTCTTTCCCATCATCTTCTAATTCCATCTTAACATCCAGGATATCACCAGATCCGGAATCACTCTTACTATGGAGATCCAGTGCAGGATTTCCATCTGCATCATACTTATCAGCAAAGCCGTCGGCACCGGCAACCGGCTTGACAATAATGTCGTCCATAAAATCATCGTTTTCAGCCGTAAAGGACCATACGCCGCAGGCAAAATCCTCCTCTGTCGGTGTGAATAAAGTTCCCTCGATATCGGTTCCTGTCGGACCGTAGTTACCACCGATCTGGTAGCCGTAAGCCGGGATCACTTCTATATAGTAAGTCAATCCCTCAACCAGCATGACCATATCTTCAGACAGTCTGTATTCTTCCGGATTAAATTGAGGCCGAACAACAGTCCCGTGTTCGTTTTCATATTCTTCCTTACCAGCGTCATCAAGCGCATTCCATTCCTCGTAGCTCTGCACAGCCTCTTCATATTCTTTTTTGAAGCTTTTATTCAGCAGATAGATCTCTGCATTCCTATAATCTTCATCTTCAGGATTATTCGACCAGTACAGGAATACTCCTGTTCCGCTTTCAACAGTAATCTGCGTATTCTCTTCGATCGGATCCGATAGATAGGTACCGGTCCATACCACACCGGCGTCTTCATCATACCAATCATCTTCCGTTGTGATCAGTTCCACATCGCCGCCTTCATGGCTCTGTGTAACCTTTTTGATCAACGCACCGTTCTTCAGTTCAAACTGGAAGTACAAAGAATCCCCGTCATAAACATAGACACCATTTTCTGCTTCAATAAAATCGCCTTCGGGAACGAACTTGATGTTATTAGCCGAAGCAAAGGTTACATGATTTACATCAATCGATTCACTGTCCACATAGATCGTCGTTTTACCGTTGATCAGGCCGGATTCATAGGAAGCAGTCTCTATTACATTCGGGCCCGGATCCCGGACCTCATAACGTGACCGTACATCCTCTTCCGGTGACAACTCGATGTTTTTTCCCTGCGTAACTTTTGTAACCCCGTATCCTTCATTCACTCTGAAATGGAAGGACACAACTCCGCCCTCATACACATAGACGCCATGGTCTCTGTTAAAATTCGTATTGGGAATAAAATCACCGCCGTCTGGGACGATAGCGATCTCCTGGCTGTTATCTCCTGTGTTAAAATCAACCAGATACGCATTCTTTCGGATGCTGTCAGTGTAGATATAGGTCCTTCTGTCGATCGCGCCTGTTATATAACGGGGGGTCTCTATATATGTTTTTCCGTCGGTATGAGTGATAGTCCGCTCCGTTTCATTTTCATCCGTCTGTAAGAGTTCAGGTCCGCCGTTGCCCTGTCTGACCCCTGTGACCGCATATCCGAGTTCCACCCTGAAACGGAACGGCATCTTTCCGCCGTCAAATACAAACACACCGCCCTGCCAGGGACTTGTGGGAACAAAATCACTTTCATCATCCGGGATCGGAACACAGCCGATATGGCTCGCGTTTTCTCCGGATGCAAAGCCGACAAAATGTACTTTCTTCGTTTCGACATTGATATTAACAGCCGCATTGATCACACTGCCATCTTCTTTTTTGATGACATATGTTTCGGTGGAGAACTTGCCGCCATCTGTCCATACAATGTCTCTGCCATCCTCATC
Organism: Lachnospiraceae bacterium; assembly: GCA_017620255.1. Taxonomy (GTDB): domain Bacteria; phylum Bacillota; class Clostridia; order Lachnospirales; family Lachnospiraceae; genus UBA2868. The sequence goes on along the minus strand of JAFZQU010000032.1, from coordinate 33,535 downwards.
CTTATATTTCGTAACAACCGCATCATCATCGCCGATCTTTGCGGTCACATTTTTGATACCGTAGTTGCTGTCATCATCTTTGTCTTTATCTTTTGCCGTTTTAAAACTGATGACAATGAAGTCTGTGTCCTCGTTCACATAGACCTTATCATTTGCTTCATCATAAGTCATACCGGCTACATATCCGGTCGTCTCAATATTCGTCAGATCATTTACCGTAACTTCATAGTCCGTACGATCCCGCAGCTGTTCCGGTTCATCTTCCCATGCCTCGTCCGGTACTTCTGCATCACCGGCATCATCGTATCCTTCCGCCAGCGGGACCTCATAGTCATATGATTCTTCCACAGCAGCTTCTCCGGCAGGCTCATTCACTTCCTCTGCCACGTTGCTGCCTTCATTAACTGTCTCCTCTGCAGAAGGAGTTACGGCCTCTTCATATACAGCAGTATCATCTGCAGCCGCCTCGTTTGCATACACGTTAGCAGGCATGTACGACAAAATCATCGCAAAGCTCAAAAAACCTGCGATCAGCCGTTTAACACCGCTCATCGTTCTCCTTCCGTGTCCTTTCATTCCTTCCCACATTTTACGCATCTGGTTCTCCTTTCTTTTTTGAAATGAGTTTCCTATATTTTTTGCGACCATTCGCTGATTCTTCCTGCGTCATATTCCTGAGTGAGTGTGACATATATTTTACCACATAATCACGCGTCATACAACCAAAATCCGCATCTTAAAAGCATACCGGACAGATGCACTAAGAGGCATAATATTATACGAAAGATCATCGGACAGGGCCAAGAAACAGGGCGATATTTACGCTTTTTCTGTACAAACCGTATGGTGTCTGCTATAATCCTTGAGATAATCCGTAAATCTTCATAAACCGGATCGGAAAGGAAAAGAAAATATGTTTTGTCAAAATTGTGGTTCTGAAGTAACTGAAGGAAAGAGATTCTGTGGCAACTGTGGCGCACCTGTCGGAAATGCAAACACTGCTGCGCCTGCAGGAAACGCAATACAGAACGCACCCGTACAACCGGTACGTCCCGTGAACAGTGCAGGCGGCACGCCTCCGAAGAAACAGTCCAAGACATGGCTGATCATCCTGATCATCGTCGGTGCCGTTCTCGCGTTGTCTATTATCGCGGTTGCCGTTGTGACACATTTTGTACGTAAAGCAGCTAATGAATATAGAGACCGCATCGAAGATAAACAATATGAAGAAATTGAGGATATTGAGGACCTCGATCTCGACAGTCTGAATGAGGCCGTGGATGCCCTGGAAGATCTTGACCTTAATGCAGATTTCGATCTTGACGAACCGGACTATGACGAACCGGAAAAGCCTGCAGTGGGCGAGGGCGATTTCACACAATACAGTTATGCGGATGTCACCACGAACGGCACGGATATCACCGTGGTACCAAACGGCGGCTTAAGCGGTTCCACCAGGTTGTTTAAAGGTAATGACAAGGATCTTAATGGATTTCTGGATTATGTGGATTCAGATGTTCTCGAAGAAGGCAGGGTTATCAACCGTGAATTCCTCTATGGCATGCTCGCGTGCATGCTCGTGGATAAGGATCTGATCTCCGATAAGGATTCCATTGAAAGAAACATGATCATGGCGCTTGCCATGGCAAACAACTTCTATTCTATGGACGTTAAGATCAACGAGTGTGATCTGGATGCCAACAACGCTGATGTATACCGCTATAAGGTGACTGCATACGGCGATAAGGATGACATCTGGGTCGTAAACTACAATGAATCTACCGTTTTCTTCAATGACGGGGGCACGGAATACCATTCCACCATGTTTGAAAATCAGTATCTTGCCATGTGGATGATCGCGATCGAAGAATACTACGGGCTGAACTGATACAGTTGCTATAGAGAACACAGTTAGACAGATAGCTGCCCCACTCAGACCGGGGCAGCTATTCTTTATGGTTAAAAGCGTTTATACGTTGGTTTCCGCCAGCAGATTCATGATCTCGTTGCTGCGGTTCACAAACTTCGTCATGGCTTCCGGTGAAAGCGGCTTGTTGGCAAGCGCTGCCAGGTCGTAGAGCTGCTCCACGAACAGCGGCACATGTTCGCCGTCTTTGTTGGCAACGATGTACTGCACCAGTTTGTTGCCTGCATTTAAGATCAGCGTCTGATCTTCGTCTCCGAACATGCCCATGTCCATGCCGTTTGCAGCATACATCTTCATCATGTCCATCATGCGGCGGCTTTCTTCGGAAACGGTCAGCACGGAAGATACATTTTCATCTTTCAGTTTTTCCACCTTGACGGTCAGTTTGTCCTTGCCGAGCACTTTCTTGAAGAGTTCGGAAAGCGTCTTTTCCTGCTTGTCGAGTTTCTTCTGCTCCGTCTTGTTGACGCTGTCCTTAAAGTCCTCCGTCAAGTCCGCATCGATGCGTCTGAACTTTACATCCTCGTTCTTGGACTCCAGCTGTGTGATGAAAGGCTGGTCGATGTTATGGGTTAAGATCACGGCGTCTTTGCCCTGGTCCTTGAACATTTTGATGTATTGGGACTGCTGGACTTCATCCGTAACATAATAGATGACCTTGCGCGGCTCCTTTTCGCCCTCTTCATCGGCTCCGTCTGATGCATCCGTGCCTTCCGGAGCATCGTCTACGACTTCCGCTTCAACCTTTTCGCCGTTCTCGTCCGTGGCGTTTTCAGCTGTCTCGTCCGGATCCGTCTTCTTCACTTCGAGACATTCGGGCAGTGTCAGATATTTACCGTCAAGATCCTTGAAGAGGATGTAGTCTGTCATCTTTTCGCAGAACTTGTCGTCGCGCAGGCAGCCGTACTTGATGAACGGGCTGATGTCATCCCAGTATTTCTCGTAATCCTCTTTCTCCGTCTTGCACATGCCGGAGAGTTTGTCCGCCACTTTCTTGCTGATATAATCGGAGATCTTCTTGACAAAACCATCGTTCTGCAGCGCAGATCTCGAAACGTTTAACGGCAGGTCCGGGCAGTCGATGACGCCCTTTAAGAGCATCAGGAATTCCGGGATCACTTCCTTGATGTTGTCGGCGATGAACACCTGGTTGTTGTACAGTTTGATCGTGCCCTCGATCGACTCGTATTCCATGTTGATCTTCGGAAAATACAGGATACCTTTCAGGTTGAACGGATAATCCATGTTCAGATGGATCCAGAACAGCGGCTCCTTGTAATCCAGAAAGACCTTTCTGTAAAAATCAAGATACTCTTCTTTTGTGCAGTCATTCGTATGCTTCGCCCAAAGCGGTGTCGTGTCGTTCAGTGCCACGGGACGCTTCACAATCTTGACGCGGTCCCTTGCAGGGGAGATCTCGACTTTTTCCTTCTTGCCGTCCTCGCCCTCTTTTTCCTCGTACTTCGCATCCTCATGGATCTCTTCGATGACGGTATCCTTGTCGGTCAGTTCATCCTTATCGATCGTCTCGTACTGCGTCTCGGCGCCTTCCTTTTCCAGGAAAATCGGAACCGGCATGAACGAGCAGTATTTCTTGAGGATCTCTCTTGCGCGGTATTCATTGCAGAACTCTGTGCTCTCTTCATTCAGGAACAGCGTGATCTCCGTGCCGACGCCTTCCTTCGTGCCGTCCTCGATCGTATATTCTCCGTTTCCGTCGCTCTCCCAATGTACGGCTTTTGCGCCCTCTTTATAGGAAAGTGTATCAATATGCACTTCATCGGCTACCATGAAAGCCGAATAGAAACCCAGTCCGAAATGACCGATGATCTGGTCCTCATTCGCTTTGTCCTTATATTTCTCGATGAACGCGGTCGCGCCGGAAAAAGCGATCTGCGTGATATATTCCTCAACTTCATCCGCGTCCATGCCAAGACCGGTATCGATGAACCTGATCGTCTTGTTTTCGGGGCTTACGATCACGGTGATCTTGTTTTCAAAATCATCCGGATAGCTGTATTCGCCCATCATATCCAGTTTCTTCAATTTCGTGATCGCATCACAGCCGTTCGAGATCATCTCACGCATGAAGATATCGTGATCACTGTAAAGCCATTTTTTAATGATCGGCAGCAGATTGTCGCTGTTGATCGAGAGATTTCCGGTTTTCTTTGCCATGTTTCATTCCTTCTTTCTTTATACTGATCCCCCCACACAGACAAGTCTACGACAGGAATTTATAAAAGTCAACGAAAAATTAGCACTCGTTTAATGCGAGTGCTAGTAATGCATGGATCCCATATGATCTTTCCTAATGGCATGGAAAATTCAGCTTTCTTCCGCTGCAAAATACCGGTCATAGACTTCAAAGAACGAGGTTGTGTTGACCGCGGGTGATTTTTCATACGTCACGCTTTCCCATAAAGGCGCGTTCAGATTGGCTGTGAGCGTCTTGACAAACTGCTCGTAAATGATATTGAACTCTTCCTGCTGCCGTTTTTTCAGGATCCCGGCCTTGTTGGCGTCCGTCTCATCCCTGTCAAAGGAACTGGTGCACATGATGATATGATAACCGTATTCCGTTTCGATGATGTCGCTGACTTCCCCGTTATCCAGATTGAAAGCCACCTGCTCAAAAGCGACCGGCATCACCCCCCGGCCGAAACTGTATTCGCTCTCGGAATCTTCGTTATAATCCGCGGCAACGATGTCAAAATCAGTCCCCGTCCGGATCTTTGCGAGGGCATCCTGTGCGCGGTTATAGGCTTCTTCCCGCTGTTGCTGCGTGAATTCGATCCGCGTACCCCCGTTAGTCATGGAATATGTCTTGATCAGGATACTCCTGACGCTGACGGCGCGTGCCTCATCATCGCTGATCTCAGGCTGGACCGCTTCGGTGATCGTCAGGTACAGCTTGTTGGCGATGGCGAATTCCTGATAGAGCTGGCGGATTGTCTGCACACTGACATTCATTATGTCAACCTCTTCCGGCGTGAGCGAACGGAAGTATTCATCCGCCGCGGCATCCACGAGCGCCTCTTCTTCCTCTGTCAGGCTCACCTCATAATCCTTCGCCAGAAGGTTCATGACTTTGATCTGTGCAATGCGCGCAAGGATCGTCTCCTTATAGGCATCTCCCACCGTGGAATCATCGATCGGCACTTTCCAGATCTGCTCACCGAAGATCTCATCGTAGCGGTTCTCGGAGTTCACCAGATAGACCATGATCTCAGGCAGATAACAGGAAGTGTTCTCGATCCTGAAGACTTCTCCCTCTTTAAAGTCCGTCGTCAGGATGATCTCTGTCTTCGGTCTGTCGCCGCAGGCAGTTAAAAAAGACAACAGAAGGATAAGCGCAGCATAAACTGCACCCCTTAAGATCTTATGCGGTTTTGGATTTGCACAATTGTTTCCCATTTTGTGTTATGTCAACCTGCCTCTTCGATCAGCCTCTCCATCTCGGCGAGCAGTGCTTCCTCACTCTCAATGCAGACGCCTGCGATGCCGCAGGCCCCGGCGCCTTCGATATTCTCCGGTCTGTCATCATAGAATACGCAGTCTTCCGGATCCAGGCCGTATTTTTCAAGCAGGGTCTCGTAGATGCGCGCATCCGGCTTACATACATGCACTTCATAGGAAATGACGGCGCCGTCCACATCTTCCCAGAACGGAGCATCCTTCACATGCAGGGCAAACAGTTCCTTTCCGTAATTTGAAAGCACGTAGACCTTATAGCCTGCTGCCTTCATGTCTTTGAGGAGTTTCCATACACGTTCCCGCGCGATCGGCATCATTTCCGGATGCTGCAGGAAAAAGGCGATGGAATCAGCCTCCTTCGGATAGCGTTCGCGGTACAGGGTTCTGGCCTCATCCAGCATGATATTCCCGGCATCCAGTTCATACCAGAGCGGGTCCTGAAAGATCAGCTTCCTGACACGTTTTCCTTCTTCCACGGACAGGCCGCTCACTTCCAGCACATATTCCCAACGGTAGCCGAGTAAGATCTCCCCGACATCAAAAATGATATTCTTCGGCATATCAGGTCCTCGCTTCATGACAGGTAAAATAGATCACCTGATAGTCTTTTGCTACTTCGGATAAGAACTGCAGCGCTCTGTCGCAACGCTTCCGGTCGAGATTGACGAAAGGATCGTCCAGCACCACGAACGGTTTCTCATCCTGATACATCGCATCCACCAGGGCCATGCGCAGGCAGATGTCCACAAGATCCCTGTCACCGCTGCTGTAGGCTTCCACATCCCTCGCTTCACCAAAAGCGCGCCTGGTCATATGGATGTTGGCATCAAGCTGGAATTCCGATACTTCCTCCGCGCTCAGGCGGCTGTAGTATTTCTTGAACCCGTCAAGCAGGGGCCGTCTGTATTTGGCGGAGAAGTTCTGCTTGGCGATCTTGAGATAGTCTCTTGTCATTGTCAGCATTTCATATTTATGCAGGTTTGTATCATATGTTTCCTTCAGGTTCTCAAGCTCTAAGCGCATATCCGACATGTTCTGCAGTTCTTCCATGTTTTCCTCGAGTCTGTGCATGTACATGCGGATCGATTCGCGTACTTCCTTGAAACGCTCATCGTTTTCACCGCGCTCTCTCCCGAGATCTTCCTGTGCGCTTTGGGCAAGTTCCGGATCCGCGTTCATGATGGAAGTCATGTCATTTGCATTCTCATACTTCCTGATCTCCTCGCGCTTCTGCTCCACTTCTTCAACCTTGGCTTTTAAGAGCGCGATCCGCTGCCGGATCTCATACAGGCATTTTTCAACCGTCTGCGGTTCGTAAGTGAACTGATAATGCCTTAAGAATTCTTCCACGTTTGTTTCGATGATCGCCATACGGTCCCGGTCTGATGCGATCCTTGCATTTAACTGGGCGATATCCGCATTCTCGTCGTGCATGACTTTCTCGTATGCTTCTTCATCCACCCGGTAATATTTCAGTTTCCGCTTGTTGGAAGCTGCCACCAGGATCACGATCAGGCCCATGAGCAGACTGCAGACACCGCTGCCGACGATCCCGATCCCGACTTCAAGCCTTGAGAGCACGAAGACCGTCATCGCACCGGCCACTAACAGGATCAGGGCGATCGCAAGCAGGATGATCGCTGTTCTGCGGGTCTTTTCCACACTTTCTTCCTGCAACCGGTACTCGCGTTTGGCGGCTTCCAGCTGTTCTCTTGCACGCGCCTTGGCCTGCTCCGCATCACTGATCAGATGGTTTAACTGTAATTCGTTATTTTCCAGCGTATGTTCGAGTGCATTGCGCTCCGTCCACTCTTCGAGTTTCTTTGTTACCTCTTCCTCGACCGGCAGTCCGTTAACATAACTCTGCTCTGTTTTCTCTAGGGATTCTCTTGCTTCCTCATACTGGTCCCACAACTGCTGGAACGCTTCCTTACGGGCCAGCAGTTCTCCCTGCTGTGCATTCTTCATAAAGCGTTCGTCGATGGCGGCGCGTTCGTCTTTCAGATGCTGCAGGTTCTCCTGCTCTTTCTGCAGCTGCAGCTCCAGCCGCTGCGTGGCATCTTTCAGTGCTTCCTCTCCGCGCAGCGTATTCTGCAGGGACGAGATATGGGCACTCATCTGTTTGAGGCTTCCGGTGGCACGCTTTGGCGACATCCTGTTCAAGACATCATTCAGCCGCTCCATAACGGCTTCGTAGCGGTTCACATCGTCGGTCGCATCGCTTAAGTTTCCGATCTTGGCACTGATGCCGTCCGCGATGTCCTCATGCCCGTCCTCATGCACGCGCACATCGTTCTGCGCGATAAAGACAGAGCGCAGGAAGGACCGTTCATCGAGCGCAAACAGTTCCTGCCCCATATGCAGCGGATCCTTGTCTTCCGCGATCAGCCCCGTTGTCAGGTCCGTTACGCTGCAGCTGTCCTCTTTGGAGCGTTCGCCAAAGGACTTGCTGATCAGATACTGCTTTCCCTCTGCTTCATAGGTAAGCGTTCCACCGTAAGTACCGCCCTTCCAGGGCCTGTATTTTTCTCTTTCTCTTTCCGTGCTGTTTTTCTTCAGTTCGTTGGCGAATCCGTAAAACATGACTTTGATAAACGCCGCAAGTGTGCTTTTACCCCATCCGTTCTCTTTAAAGACCACCATCGGATTCCGGTCAAACACAAGATCAAAGTCACTCAGATTTCCGAAATTATCAATATGCAGACTGATCAGTCTCATTGTGCAAACTCCTCCACATCACCCTTTAATGCCATGATCCCGTAATGTATGACCTCGCCTTTTTCCGCGTCCGTCAAGTCCGTCGCAAGGACATTTCTGATGAATTCCCCCTTCAGTGATTCATCAAACGCATACATACGGAAATCGACCATCATGCCGGTCTCGTCCACAAGCTTTGCATAGTAAAATCGCTTCGTGAACGGATGCAGGATATGGTCGGGGTTCTTTTCGCACGTCACATCCACTTCGCCCTTCAGAACGATCTTCAAAAGGCTGCTTTCGTCGATCTTGCACGCATCCACGACCGATTCGATGGCCTCAAGCATTTCCTCGGATGTCATCAGTCCGCTCACATCCACTTCGACCGTGTAGTAGCGGCGCATGGAAAACGGCACAAACCGTGCGCTGTAGGTGTCATCCGTCTCATCAATATCAAGCAGGATGAAACCGTGTTCACCCGTCTCATCAAAACCTCTTGCCTCCAGGCAGCCCGGGAAATAGTAACTGCAGCGGTCGTCCACTTTTTCGTGCACGTAGGAATGCACATGTCCGAGCGCCAGATAGTCGATCCCGCGCCCCGCAAGCTGCCGCACCTGAATGTATTCGGTGCGGTCGCCCATGTTGTGCTCCGTCGTCTGCCCGTGCAGCATCACGATGTTAAAATCATGCGGATCGGGATTCAGATCCTCATAGATCGAATTCTCGTTCGCGCCGTTGAACTCAACACCATACAGCATGACATGTCCGTCGCCGATCCGGTATTTCATCCAGGAATCGGAAAACAGTTTCAGATTCTCCGGAAGCCCTTCCGACCGCGGCAGGCTCATGGCGTCATGATTGCCTCTTAAATAGTAGAATGTGATCTGTCTGTTGCTCTCGATCTGTCTCAGAAATGCATGGATCACAGACTGGGAAACATGCCTGCTGTCAAAAAGATCGCCGGCGATCAGCACCGCCTCCGCTTCTTCCGACACGGCATATTTCACGAGATTGCGAAACGTTTCGAGCAGTTCCAGCTTTCGCTCTTTGCTTTTGACCGGATCCAGATTGGCCCGCATAGGGGAATCCAAATGCAGATCCGCACAGTGAATGATCTTCATATACTCCGTCCCATCTTTCTGTATTCTAAAAGTACCCTTATCAACAATAGTATAACATATTAGTGCTGCTTATGTTATGTCAATTATATATTAGTATCCCTTATTATTATAAAAACCTGCCGGACAAGCCGCAGACCGCTCAGATCTGCACCCTGCCTGCCAGGATATCCTCATAATCCGCCAGATTCTTTTTCAACAATACCGGCGTGTCCAGCCCGTACGGGCATTTGGACCTGCAGTGGCCGCAGTTTAGGCACCCGTTGATCGCACGCATCTTTTCCTGCCATTCCGCCTCAAGGAACTTTGCAGAGGGGGAGCGTCTGATCAGCTGGGACATTCTTGCTGCCTGCGGAATGTCGATCCCTGCCGGACACGGCTGGCAGTATCCGCAACTTCTGCAGAAATCACCGGCCAGGTTTTTCTTTTCTTCCTCAATAAACGCCCGGATCTCATCGTCCATCTCCGGGAAGGTATCAATGTAGGCAAGAAAATCATCCAGTTCTTTTTCCCGCTGGATGCCCCAGATCGGTACCACATTGTCAAACTGCGCCGCAAATGCCGCAGCCGCCTTCACATTCGTGATGAGTCCGCCTGATAAGCTCTTCATGCCGATAAAGCCCATGTCTGCTTCTCTGGCAAGATTCACGATCTCGATGTCCTTTTCGGTCGCCAGATAGCAGAGCGGGAACTGGATCGTATCATACAGTCCCGAAGCAATGGCTTCTTTTGCAACATGCAGCCGGTGGTTCGTGATCGCGATATGAAGGATCTTGCCCTGCTTTTTGGCAGTCAGCATCGCCTCATACAGCCCGTCTTCCCCGCCCGGTCTCGGACAGAACGGCGGATTGTGGAACTGATAGATATCCACATGGTCTGTTTGCAAGTTATGTAAACTTGTTTCCAGGTCGCGCCAGAATCCGTCTGCCGTCAGTGCGCCTGTCTTGGTGGCAATGACCACCTTGTCCCGTACATCGTGCAGAGCCTTTCCGACCTTTTCCTCACTGTCCGTGTAGAACCGTGCCGTATCGAAGAAATCCATGCCCGATTCATAGGCACGGCGCACCAGCCGTACAGCGTCCTCCGTAGAGATCCGCTGGATCGGTAGTGCGCCGAACCCGTCTTTATTTACTATGATACCGGTTTTTCCCAAACGTACTTTCATATTGAGGCATCCTTTCTGATAAGGCAGGTCCTGTCGGTATACAGTCTCTCCTATCAGATTATACTATGCCTCCCCGTTTCTGAAAAGAAGGGAAAAGTGATCACTCCAGATTCAACCGTTTCGTGAGGCCGTGATCAACGATCAGATACATGATCACACCGTAGAGCAGGTCGATCGCAAGCGCGATCCAGAGAAAACCGCCTGTTATATTGGAGGGACCGTCTGCAAAGAAGTCTCCCCCCATGATCGTCCTGATCATGAACGGTATCAGGATGATCCAGCTAAGCAGCACCATGGATCCGTTTATGAGTATATAACTGACGACCGCGCCGAATACTTTATGCTTTTTCCATTTCTGCCCCAGGACAACGGAAGCATAGATCATCATCACCGAGCAAAGCGTTCCGATCGCCAGATACAGGACGATCACCACCCATGCCCCCACACCGGAAAGCCCGAGCATCTGTGCATAGATATTTCCGTTATTGCCAACACCGCCAAGGCCCGGAAGCGTTGCGGTGTCAAAAATCCCTCTGAAAAAATCATTCATGATCAGCGACAGACTGATCTGCATGATCAGACCTACCGAAAAAACGGCAAACCCGTTGACCAGGACATGTGACCACAGGATCTCACGGCCGCTTACGGGCAGCGTATGGGTGACATAGCCCTCTTCCCCGTACACGCTCTTATAAAACCGGATCGCTACGATCACACTCATCCCGATACTGGCTCCCATGATCAGGGTGTAATAAAACATAAATCCGAGCATACCGATCGCAAACGCAGCGAACTCATCCTGCTCATGCAGTTTTCCGATCAATCCGGTGGACACCAGTCCGATCCCCGTGGCTGCCAGAAGAACACCCGCAAAGATCAGCAGTTTCTTCCAAATATACTTCCACTCATATTTCATTAATCTTCCTAACATGCAAACACCTCCCTGAAATAAGCATCCAGGGATTTCCCCTGTTCTTCCCGGATCTTTTCGACGGAAGAGCAAAGCAGGATCCTTCCGTTCCGGATAAAGATCACATCGTCCAGAATGTTTTCCACGTCCGAGATCAGATGCGTGGAAAGCAGGATGGACGCATCGGGCTGATAGTTACTGATGATCGTCTTCAGAATGTAATCCCTTGCAGCCGGATCCACGCCCGCGATCGGTTCATCCAGCACATATAATCTCGCCCTGCGGCTCATCGCCATGATCAGCTGCAGTTTCTCCTTTGTTCCTTTGGAAAGACCTTTGATCCTTGCAGTCCGTTCGATCTGCAGGCTGCCAAGCATGGTCTCGGCTCTTTCCCTGTCAAAGTCTGCGTAAAAATCAGCATAGAACTGCATCAGTTCTTCCGCTGTCCGGTCACCCGGCAGACAGAATCTGTCCGGCAGATAGGACACGACCGCCTTGGACACGGGCCCCGGCCTGTTTCCTTCTATCAATACACTGCCGGATGTCGGCTGCAGCAGACCGTTGATCAGTTTGATCAGGGTCGTCTTTCCGCTGCCGTTTGGTCCGAGCAGTCCCACGATCCTGCCTGTCGGGATCGTAAGTGTGATATCATCCAGTGCAGGCATACTCATATTGTCATACACCTTCACCAGATGTTCCGTACGTAATAACTCAGCCATCTTCCTCTTCCTCCCATTTGGACCGTACAAAATCGACGATCTCTTTTTTTTCAAAGCCAAGCTGCTTCATCTTCTTCCTGAACAGCTCCAGTTGCGCCATAGCGATCTCATCTTTCGCCACAGCGATCCTTGCTGCATCCTCTGTCACGAACCTGCCCGCCGTACGTTCCGTACGGATCAGATTCAGGCGTTCGAGTTCCGCAAAAGCCCTCTGCATTGTGTTCGGATTCACGCCGGCTTCCGTTGCAAGTTCCCGTACGCTTTTCATTTTGGATCCCGGTGGCAGTGCTCCGGAGGCGATCTGCGTCTGCAGTATTTCCTGAAGCTGTGTATGGATCGGCCTGTCAGAATCGAGCTTCCATGACATCTTCCCATCTCCTTTCCGTACATGATATGTACTACTGTATTAAGCGCTTAATACAAGCATACAGCCAACTGCCGTTTCTGTCAACCTTGTAATTTCATGGTTTATGATTTTGCCGACAGGAAAGATTTATGATATGATAGGTTTGTTAATGTTTTATAGCATTGAGAGAGACCGATGAAGCAAAAACACCTGAAATACCCAAAATATACAATTCCATATCTGATCGTGACGGGCGTGCTGATCCTGTTCGTGTTCGGCTATACCGCCTTTTTCACGGACTGGCACTCTTTTGTGATCAAAGAAGATCAGTCGGATGTCATTGATTTTTCCGCCGACTGGCAGGTTAACGGTGATCCGGATATCAATATCACCCAGTCGCATACGAAGATCTACGGGAATGACGTGGAACTCGTTAAAAAACTCCCGGATACATTAGACGGTCAGACCTCTCTTTGTATCACGGCCCTGAATGCAAGAATGGAAGTAAAGATCGCCGGCAAGACCGTATACCGGTTTGATTCCGTTGAAAACCTGACCGGCTACGGATGCGGCATTACCTATCATACAGTCTCGCTGAAGGAAGAAGATGCGGGAAAGGATGTTACGATCATCCTCTCTTCCGTATTCTCAAACGGGACCGGCGGAACGATCAGCAGGATCCTGCTTTGCACACCTGTTGCTTTCGGCCGGAGTGTCGTGCGCGAGTCGATGCTTCCCGCTGCCTTTTCGGTGCTGGTCATGTTCTTCGGTCTGCTGATGCTGATCATTCATTTCCTGATCCCGAAGAAACAGACGATCCCCTATCATCTGGCCTCTCTTGGCAATGCGCTGATCCTCATCGGCATGTGGTGCCTGATCGACACCGAACTGCCGCAGTACTTAAGCGGCTGCTATTATGCCTGCAGGACACTCGACTATACCCTGCTGCATCTTGCGATCTTCCCGCTTGTTCTGTTCATCAATTCCCTGATGCAGAAAAAGCGTACTGTCTATATGCATATCGCGTTCTGGTGGCCTCTGCTCTGTGTTGTGGCCCTGTTTGTCGCACGCTTTGCACTCGGCTACGATATGCATGAGCTGACCGCCGTTTCCTATACGTCCTATTGCGGCACACTGTTGCTGGTTTTCATCATGCTGGTCGACAACGTGCATGTATGCAAAAAGACCAGAACGCCTTCCCGTCTGCGTCTGTTCTATATCGGAGCCCTGACGCTGATGCTCGCATCCATAGCGGATATCCTCTACAACCTGATCATCGCGGATCTTCGGATGACCGGCGGTTACGGACATTTCCTGCGTTTCGGCCTGATCGTGTTCCTGTTCACCCTGGTCTGGCAGGTACTGTCCTGGTGGACGGATGACCGCATGTCCATCGAGCGCGACCGTGTGATCAACAAGATCCTGCAGGAAGCGATGAGTGCGCAGAATGCGGACAACAAGATCAAAACGGTTCTGGAATATCTGTGCACACAGTTGCACGCAGACCGTGCCTATATTTTTGAAGACCAGTTAGACGGTACCTTTGCCAATTCCTATGAATGGTGCCGCCCCGGCGTTCACCCGGAGATCGGGAATCTCCAGGACGTGCCCTACGACGGTGTCATCGAGATATGGTATAACGAATACAAACGTTCCAACCGTATCGTCATTGAAGATCTGGAAAAATACCGCGCGACCAGTGAAAAGATGTATCAGCTCCTGAAACCCAAGGGCGTTACTTCTCTTGTGACCGGTCCGCTTGTGATCGAAGGAAAATACGTCGGCTTCTACGGCGTGGACAACCCGCCGGCGGCGATCCTGCCGGAGGTATCCGAACTGATGCGTCTCCTGTCCTATGTGTTCGCACAGATCATCTCGCAGCGCGATGAACAGAACACGCTGCTTCGGAACAGTTACTGCGATGAGATGACAGGCGTCAGAAACCGCCGCGCCCTGGATGAGTTTGAAGCAAACGAACGCGATGTTACCAAGCCTTTCGGCTTTATCATGTGTGATCTGAACGGACTGAAAATGGTCAACGATACCATCGGCCACGCCGAAGGCGATAACATGATCATTGATGTGGCAACCGCCCTTTCCACGGTCTTCGGTATACAGAACGTATACAGGATCGGCGGTGATGAATTTGTGATCTATGATTTTGCGGATAACGAATCCGTATTCAGGAATGAAGTGGATGAACTGCGCAAGTTTATCAGCCGCAAGAGCCGCTCCGTTTCGATCGGTGCAGTGTACTGCAAAGAGCCGAAAGCAGACATCTCACAGATCAAGGCGGAAGCCGAATCACAGATGTATGCGGAGAAGCGCAGCTATTACAACGGACACAACGACCGCCGCAGCGAGCGCAGATCCTGATCAAGGATATTGTCTGCTTCCGTTCCTGATCTTCGCGCAGATCTGCGCGAACGCGGTAAGGAATCCTTCCATATCTTCTTCAATGAAATCCCAGTCACTGTCACGGCCTGCATATTCATGCTTTTTGGCACGCTCGCTCAGCGCTGTCGCGCCGATCGTTGCCATGTTGCTCTTGATCGTATGCGCGTTGATCTGATAGGTTTTATGGTCACGTGCACTGTAAGCCGCACGCATCTTTTCGATGATCGGTTCATGGCTGTCTGCGATCTCTTCCGCAACTAACGTCAGCACTTCCTCGGTGCCGCAGTATATCATCGCGGTGTTGTGATCGACCTCTTCGATCTCATCCCACCGGATCCCTGTCTGTTCCTGCACCGGTTCTTCTGTTTGCTCATTCCGCTCTTCCATGATCTTATCCTCCGGCAGATATTTTCTGACGGTACGCTCAAGCAGGGCAGAGTCGAGCGGCTTGGTCAGATAATCCACAAAGCCTGCGTTCAGGTACATCTCGCGGCTGCCCACAACGGCGTTGGCCGTTAAGACCACTGCTTTTGTATCGCGGTTCAGGGACCGGCTGTCGCTCCGTATCCTTGCAAGTGTTTCAATGCCGTCGGGATCCGGCATCATATGATCAAGCAGGATCAGGTCATATACAACGGATGTACACATCCCGATCGCCTCCCCGCCGCTCATGCAGCAGTCAAGGTGCACCCCGGTATTCTTCAGGAACTGTTTGACGATACTCAGATTTGTGGCGTTGTCATCCACGGCAAGCACCCGTGCTTCCGGTGCCGTAAAACTGCTCCGGTAATCCCGCATGTCTCCCGCTGCCTTCTTATCTTCCGGATGAACGGATACCGGTTTCCTGTCAGTAACTCTCTGCGGCAGACGGACGGTAAATACGGAACCTTCTCCGAATGTGGATGCAACAAAGACTTCGCCGCCCATGGAATCCACGATGCTCTTGACAATGGCGAGTCCCAGTCCCGTACCTTCCACGTTCCGGTTCGCGGCCAGGTCCGCACGGCTGAACGCATCAAACAGGCCGTCCAGTTCCTCTTCGCGGATCCCTCTCCCGCTGTCCTGTACCTTAAACTGCAGGCGGTAAGCATCGTCCGATTCATATGCCCCGCTGACAGCCAGTATGATCTCTCCCGCATCCGTATATTTCACGGCGTTTGAGAGCAGGTTGAGCAGGATCTGTTTGATACGGACTTCATCGGAATATAAGCCGTCCGGTACATTGTCCGCGATATTTAAAGTAAATGTAAGGTTTTTGGCAGCAGCACGCTCGCCTGCGATCAGAACGATCTCCGAAAGCAGTTCGGACAGACTGTATTCCGCATTCGTGATCTCCAGTTTTCCCGCTTCTATCTTGGAAAAATCAAGCACATCGTTGATCAGTGCGAGCAGCATCTTTCCGGCGTTCTGCACATTGCGCGCATAGGAATTGATCGTCCGGTCGTGATTTTCACGCAGGATCATCTCGTTCATGCCGAGGATCGAGTTGATCGGCGTACGGATCTCATGAGACATGCTTGCCAGGAATCTTGTTTTGGCATCCGACAGTTCCATGGCGCGCCTTTTTTCCCGGTCCGCCGCTGCCAGATCGTGCAGCTGCTGCAGCACAACGCAGATCAGCATGAAGAGCAGGCCAAACAAAAGCAGCACGCCGTCATTGTTCAGATCCATCGTAAAGATCACGATGATCTGCAGAAAACTCAGAATGGAAAAGCCTAAAAAGCCGACCGCCGTATAGAGATATTCGCGCACGTTTCCATGCACGATGTCTATGATCGTGATCACGACGCATGCGACAATGACCAGCGCGAGTATCGTATCCAGATAGGGAAGGCTGTTATGGAACGCAAAAACACCCGTGAAATGCAGACAGGTCCAGAGGATAAAACTGGCGGCCGTGACGGTCTGCAGGATCGCATACCATTTTGCATACCTTCCGTGCTGCAATCCGTTCATATAGATCAGGAAAGGCATGGGGATCAGCATACAGAGCAGATAAGAGATCACGCCGTCAATATAATAATGTTTGAAGACAAGCGGGTACAGGAACGAATCCGAGATCATCCATGCGGTTGTGATCAGCACGGCAAAGCCCGCATAGAGCATGCTGATCGAACGGTGCAGCCGGATCGCAAGGATGACGCCGGCCATCACGATCAGGAATGAGATCGCAAGAAGGACCAGGTACATGACAAACGACGGTACATAAACATCCATCATATACCAGTAGATCTCTTTGGGCGTGCCAAACAGCGTCGTCGGATACACTCTTTTTTCCGTGTTGCCTCTCACGCGTGTGATCGTAAGTTCTTTCCCCGCGTCCTCCCCGGCAATGGGCACGATGAGATAAGAAGCCTTTACCGCTCCGCCGATAAGATGGACATCCCTTGCATTGATAAGATCCATGCGCAGTTTCCCGTCAACGGAGACTTCCGTATCCTGCAGGACCAGAAAGCAGAGGAAATGATCGCCTTCGATAATGTCAGGCAGGTTCGTTTTCAGCACGTACGGCTCCCCGTCCTTCGGTTCTTCCGCATAAGGATCCGTGCAGGGAACTTCCCTGCCGTCCGGATAACAGACCGTCCAGTCTTCGAGTTTTTCCGCTTCCACGACCGTTTCATCATTGGAACGGTCGGTTATGTTATAGCCGGTATAGAAGATCAGAGATGCGAAAAAGAGTACCAGAAACAGTACCTTGCAGACCTTCAAGACAGATTCGGCATTCATCCCTTTTTTCATGCTTTCATGCTATCATATCCGAGGCCCGCAAGGCAATGTTTATTTGCTTTCCGTTTGCTTTTACCATATGGAGAAAAACCAGCCGGCAAGCGGCGATAAAACGATCATCACGACGGAAAACACAAACGAGAAGATCGAGATCAGCGTGGAACGCTGTCCGGATGCGAACAGGTCCTGCAGTTTGGCGTCTGTCCGAACCTGCAGGGCGTCGTCCGCCGCGGCGCTTAAGAAGCCGCCAAGCACCATGACAAGTGCGATCCCGGTATGTTCCAGCGCGATCCCAAGTAACACGATCAGTGTCGAAACACTGAAGATCCATGCGTATTTGCATTTCTTCAGCAACAGGATCACTTTTGCGCCGGCGATCCCGCCAAGCTCCATCGCAAAGAGTGCGAATCCGAGCAACCGGTCCGCAAGCCCCGCGTCCCGAAGTTTGGACTGCAGAAAGAACAACAGCAGGATATCAAACGCGCCGACCAGCGAATTGGCAAACATCAGCGCGGACACTTTCGGATTGTCCTTTAAAAATCTGAGACTTTCCGCAAAGCAGTGGATCATCTCTGCAAGTACGCCCGTTACGGAACGTGTACGTGTTCCGTCATCCGCATCCCCGGCCTTAGCCGCCTCCTGTTCCGGGCTCCCGTCATCTGCAGTTTCCTCTGCTTCGTCCGTATGCTCCACCTCTGTCAGCTGCAGCAGGAAAAGCAGGGCGATCGCGTGATTGACCACGCTTAACAGATAGGCGATCCGATAACCCAGGAACAGCGCAAGTCCCGCGCAGAGCGTGGAAACGCCGGTCGCGACCCGGTAAATGATCGTCTGGTTGGATGTGTATTTCTCATACCTGTCCGTCTCTCCCACCATTTTCAGGGAATCGTACGCAAGCGCATCTCCCGAACCGGAAGCGAAATTCCAGCTGAGCGCATTGAACACAAAGGAAATGCAAACACCGGCAAACCCTGTCGTCACCGCCATGATCAGACAGGCAGCGATAGAAAGGATGTTGCTTAAGATCAGCATCTTCTTGCGCCCGAGCACGTCCGCAAGGACGCCTGAGGGGATCTCAAAGAGCAGACTTGTGATATGAAAGATCGTTTCCGCGATGCCGATCTGCACCAGCGAAAAGCCGCGGGCTGCAAGGATCGCAACCCACGCGCCCGTAATGGAAAGGTTCCAGAGAACGGACGTGATATATAAAATGTTGATCTGTTTTTTGATTTTGAACATAAAAAAACCTCCTGTTCCAGTTCATACCATCGGTAACTGTTAGGAGATCGTGCAGCTTATACCTTAAAAATGGGCGCACTATCCCCTTAGCGGAGATTCGTGTAACCATTCATCAGTTGTATAGTCGCTGTTTTCCAATACATTTTTTATTTCCTCGTCCCGTATTATAACCGCAGGATCCGTTTGTTGTCAATACGATTTACATAATATCATTATTTATGTTAACCATTTAGGTCCTGTAACTGACGCACCAGTGCCTCTACCGTCTCTTCCATGTCGCCGTCTTCTTCCTCCACGGTGAGATCCGCATAGCGCTCATATAAGACAGAGCGTTCCGCATAGAGGTCGCTTATGGTCTGTCCGTCCCGCAACACGACACCGCGCTGCTTCACGTTATGCAGACGTCCCTGCAGTATGGGAAGATCCACGTGCAGATACACAACGGTTCCGATGCTCTTCAGATGCTGCATGGCTTTTTCCCCGTAGACCACACTCCCGCCGGTCGCGATGACGCTGTTATGCACGCTTAAGGTAAGGCAGGTTTCCTCTTCCTTGGCAAGAAACGCTGTAAGGCCGTCTCCTGCGATGATATCCGCAAGTTTTTGCCCGTAGCGCTCCTGCAGGAGCAGATCCGTATCGACAAAGCGCATGCCGAGGATCTTTGCCAGGATGACACCGGCCGTACTCTTCCCGCTTGCCGGCATACCGATCAAAACAATATTATCCTTCATTTTCCTCTCCGGTATGAAATGCTGTGGTCAGGCCTGCAGATATTTTCTGAAAAAGGCGGTCTGATCGTCATTGGCCTCTTTGCCGGTATCCAGCCTCACGTTAACATGGAACACATGACCGATGCTCTCATCCCCGTAAACCTTCCAAGCACAGGGAACACCGCGCTCCGCTAACAGTTCCGCCATGGGTTCGCACTTATCCTTCAGGAAATCCCCGCCGGCGGTAAAAAGGTAAGCGGGCGGGTAATCCGCCGTGATATAAGAGAGGACATCGAGTTTCTGTCCGTAGCGCTCCGGGTTCTTCCCGAGATAATCAACCATGATCCCTTTGAGCCCTTCCGTCTGAAGCTGTCCTGTCATGTCATAAAAACCGCAGTTTAAGCCGACCGCACGCAGTTTGATGTCCGGTTTTTCAAATCCCATCAGCGCAGCGTATTCCGGATTGGAGTAAATGGCCGCATACTGGCTTGCAAGCTGCGCGCCTGCGGAATCTCCCACCAGAAAGACGTTGTTTAAGTCCAGGGGATAAGCATCCTTATGATCGCACAGCCAGCCGATCACCTGCTGCAGATCCTCTAAGGGTGCCGGGAATCTGTATTTCGGTGCCAGGCGGTAATTGAAGTTCACAACGGCAAAACCGCGCGTTGCCAGATCCGCACAGTAATACTGATAGATCTTCGTACTGCCGTACACATAACCGCCGCCGTGAAAACTGATGATCAGCGGAAGGTCTTCTTCCGCATCTTTCGGATAGCAGAGATCGAGCGTATGGCTTGCGTTCTCCCCGTAAGACAGATCCCTGATATAAGTGACAGACTCCGGGATCGTCAGGCCGGCATCCCGCTTACGGTCCGACTTTGCTGCCACCCTGCGCATCATGAAAGCTTGAAATGACATGGGCTTCTCCTTTAACTGCCGATCTTCTGTGTAAGAAAAGCACAGATCGCGTCAAACGAATTCAGGTTCTCCGGTTCGATGTCGTCCGCATCGATGTAGACATCGAATTCGTCCATAAAAGTCGTCATGATCTGGATCACATCAAAACTCTCCAGCAATCCGTCGTCGATCAGTGCCTGTTCTTTGGCAAAATCAATGTCAGGCCGTACGGACTGCAGTATCTCCATGATCTTTTCCTGCATGGTTCTCCTCCTTTATTGCAGATATGTCTCTTTCAAAAGGACTCTGTCGATCTTTCCGTTTAAGTTGACCGGCATTTCCTCCACTTTGATAAACTGATTCGGGATCATATAGACCGGCAGTCGGTTCTTCAGGTGTGCGATCACTTCTTCCTGGTTCGTGTCGCCTTCAAAGACCGAAACGATCTTCTGCTTCTTGTGATCGTAAAAACAGCAGGCGCGTTTGATCCCGTCCACAGCGCCAAGAGCCGTTTCGATCTCGCCCAGTTCGATCCTGTGTCCCATATGCTTGATCTGGGAATCCTTGCGGGAGAGGAAAACGAGCTCGCCGTATGCATTGTATTTTGCAAGATCGCCCGTGCGGTAGATCCGCTCGTGATAATCCTTCTGCAGCGGATTTTCCACAAAGACTTCCTGTGTCTTTTCCGGATTTCTGAAATAGCCGTAAGCCAGAGAACAGCCGCGCACACAGATCTCGCCGGTCTCCCCTTCTTCTGTCACGAGCCTGTCGCCATCAAGCAGCAGAACTTCCGTATTGTTGCAGGCATAGCCGATCGGGATCGGCTCATCATCCGCAAATTCACGCTCGATCTTGTAATAGGTGCAGTCTCCCGTCGCTTCCGTCGGTCCGTAGAGATTGGCGTATTTCACATCCGGCAGGGCCCTGCGCCACATATTGAACTGCTTTGTCGGCATCACTTCCCCTAAGAACATCACCTTTTTCAAATGCGCCGGCGTCTCTTTTTCCAGCGTATGGAAATTGACGATCATGCAGAGTGCGGACGGCACCCAGTCGATACAGGTGATCTCCTTTTCGTTCAGGAAATGCACGAGCTGCTTGGGCAGTGAGAACAGTTTCTTCGGCACGATGTGCATTGTGGCACCGCATCTTAACGTCGCATAGATGTCCTTGACGGATGCGTCGAAATAGAACGGTGTCTGGTTTGCAAACACTTCGTTTTCGTCAAATTCAAAGGTTTCACACCACCACTCCGTGAAATTGATCACGGATCTGTGTGAGACGACGACCCCTTTGGGCACGCCCGTAGAACCGGACGTAAAGATCGCATAGGCAGGATCGGCATCGATGGACGCGCGCTGTCTCTTTTCGATCTCAGCGTCCCTGTTTTCATAGGATGCTTCCATCAGATCCTCGATGCAGAGGATCTTACAGGTCTGACGGATCTCATCCGGGATCTCGTCATTGCGCCTTGTCAGCAGGACTTTTGCCGACAGCGTATCCATGATCAGTTTGATACGCTCATAAGGCATTTTGATATCGATCGGCACATAGAATGCGCCCGTATAGGCAACGCCCAGAAAAGCCTCGATGGAGCCCACGCACTTTTCCATGCAGACAAGCACCGGCGCGCCCTTTGGCACATCCTTCAGAAGGCCTGCCGCGATCTGTCTGGCATCTTCTTTTAACTGTGTAAAAGTCACGGAAGACTCCGCATCCAGATACGCCGTCTTATCGCCGAAACGCTGCTGCGTGATCTCCAGATAGTCAACGATGTTCTTGATCATATTCTGCTTCTGCCCCTTCCACCATATCATGATAGGATTTCAGATCCGCGTCCCAGGACGGAGAAATACGGGCATCCTCCCGCCTGTCCGGCAGATCGTGAAAGATCGCTTTCAGGTCCGCTGCCAGAGCCCTCGAAAACTTCTCGCTGCCGCGTGCGTTCAGATGGGCTGCGTCCATGTAGTCTTCTTCCATCGAAAGCCCCATGCGCTCGATCTGTTCATAGGTATTATAGTTCAGTCCCGTCACACCGCGGGAATCAAAATACGACTGCATCACGGGATAGTTGGTCTGATAAACGGCCGCATCGGAGACCTTCGGCGTCAGCAGCCCGACAACGGCGATCCCGTTCTCTTTGCATTCTGCGATCATCATATCATAATAATGCATACTGAATTCCTTCAGTTCATCGGGACTGCGGTCCGTTTCCCAAAGTGCGGGCGTGATCTCATACGGCTCGCCATCGAAATGCACCGGCATGGCCTCTGCGCCCTTTTTGAACGGTTCAAACGTGATCGCCTCATGCTTGTCCCATTTGAAGTTATCCGCGGTGATCTCGTTCCACATGCTGTGATAACGGAATACCGGGAACAACCAGGAAACCGGATCCTGCCCGGGATCCACCCTGCAGATCTCCCGGATCAGTTTCAGCCGGATCGCCGGATCCGGTGTCCCGTCGACAATGCGCCGGTAGATCGTCTCGGAGACCGAGGGAAGCGCATACTCATCGTCAAACAGGCAGGCAAAATCACAGATGACGATCTTCGGTTTCTGATGCTTGAGCATAAACTGAAACTGATAATAGGTGGTGATCGCCGAACGGTTTTCAACTGCGAGATTGTATCCCGTGATCCCCTTTTCCTCATACGTCACAACAGGGGTATAGGCAGCATACATTTCACTGGTGCCAAAGGCCACCACATCCACGGAGTCCGCGGGCTGTCTGGTAAAATCGACACTCTTGGCATACGTGTCATCATCCGGCCAGCGGTAATGCAGGACATTCTGCACATACAGAAAGACCGGAATGAAAAGCAGTATGAAAATGATCACTTTGAGCCAGAACCGTTTCATATCTAAAATCCCTGATAAATGAAGGACGCGCCGGTGAATTCACCGCCGTACATCCCGAATACAATGATACATACGATCGTAACCATATAAAATGCAAACCGCGCCAGGATATGCATATGTAAAACCTTTTCACGTATCCTGATCCCGTTTCCCGCAAGGATATCCGCGATAATGAGGATCAGGATCCCGATCGCCATAACGATCAGTCCCGGAACATCAAGCCCCTTCTCGAGCAGCGTCTGCTTACCGGCTGATGACGTAAAGGTCCTTGCAAACAGTTCAAAGGCGCCCGTCAGATCTTTGGCACGGATAAAATAGCGGCCAAAGGTTAAAACGGTAAAGGTCCGTAAGATCACAAATATATGCCAGACCGGATTCTTTGCCTGAATGTGCAGTTTCTGCAGGAGCGCTTTGTACACAGGTCCCATGAGCACGGCCCCGCCGACAAAGAAAGCCTGATAGCAGCCGTAGACCACATAATTCCATCCGGTTCCGTGCCAGATCCCCACGATGACAAACACGATCACGGACGCAAGGAATGCAGAAAAAGCCTTGGAATAATAGGTGCTTTTGATCTTCTTGCTGAGTTTCATGATCCTGCGGTTTAAAACGATCGGATAATAGATATATTTTTCCATGAACTCGCCAAGAGACATATGCCATCTTGCCCAGTATTCCGTGACGCTGACAGATAAAAGCGGTGCCTTGAAGTTCTCGGTCAGTCCGATATCCATCATTCTCGCAACGCCCATGACCACATCGATCCCGCCGGAGAAATCCGCATAGATCTGGAAACTGTAGAGCACCATCGCAAAGAACACGAGCGGCCCTGCTGCCGTTTCATCCGATAAGATCCCGATCACCAGCACGCCGATCCGGTCCGCGATGACCAGTTTCTTGAAGTATCCCCAGAGGATCCGCACGAACCCTTCCGATAAATTGTCGGGGTTGATCATATGCTGTTCCTTGATCTGCGGCATCAGTTTCCGGTAGAGGTTGATCGGCCCTTCGATCAGGGACGGGAAGAAAGTCACGAACGCGAAGAAATCGATCAGGTTTCTCTCCGCCTCATGCTTTTTATGTGAGATGTCGAGCAGATACGCGCACATCGTCAGGGTATAGTAGGACAGGCCGATCGGGAAGATCCATTCCACAAGCCCGATCCCTTTGAGTGCGAGCGTCTGCTGCAACAGTTCATAAGTCCACTTGAAAAACTTGAAATAGCAAAGATAGGCAACAACAAAAAACAAGGCACCGTAGAGGATCAGATTCGAAAGTGCCTTGCGCTTTTCTTTGACGGCCTTATCCAGCAAAAGCCCTGCGAAATAAACAAACAATACCAGAAAAACGATCAGTATCAGGATCGTCTTTCTGGTCATGAAGCAGATGAGGGCAACATTTGCTGCCGCGATCACATACCGCTGTGCCCCTTTCACACGGGACAGGGCATAATACAGGATCAGGACCGCAAGTATGAATAATAGAAAGTGGTATGACGTAAGCTCCACCGTATCTTACCTGCCTGTCAGTTCCTTATCGATCATCATTTCCACATGGTCCTTTTTGACACCGACGATGATGTCTTTGGCAATGTTGGCAACGATTGATTTTTCCAGTTCATCCCAAGCCGCAACGGCTTCCTCGCTGCTTGCTTTTTTATCGCCCAGCGACTTTCTGTACTGGTCGAGCGACCATGTAAACATGATGTCTGAAGGGTTTCCGCCCATGGAGGCCACATCCACATAACCCATGCCGTATTTCTGCTGCAGGAGCATCACGTTCTCATAGTTTAAGATGCCGTTTTCGATCATGTCGCCGATCTTGGCCATAAAGCCTTTGGCGAACGCGTTTTTGCCGCCCTGCGATACGGAAAGCAGTTCTTTCTTCTTGTTGATATCCATATCCGCTGTCGCACTCACATGCAGCCTGCAGGCATCTTCTGCCAGGTCCAGCCACAGCATCGCACTGTAAGTACCTGTCATGGCTTTCAGCATACCAAGTGTCTCCTCGATCAGAAGGCGCACGTGCAACGTGTCTTTTTCACCAAGATCCAGACTCTTTAAATACGCATCCACACGGTCCAGTACATCCCTGTTCATGGCATCGGCACTGCCGACGATCAGTTTCTTTGTTTCCATCCTTTTATCCTCATTTTCATCCGGTACATTTCACACCGTTTCATAACCTTACTCATCATAGCAAAATCACGGCAAGACCGCAACCGCCTAATTGATGCGGACACATTTGACGGTTGATTTTAACGCATAATGAGCATAAGATAAAATCAGATATGTTCAGGGGAAAATCACAGACGCAAAACCGGCTGCTATACCTCTTCCTGATACCTGTACTTGCGGTATCAGTTTTTTGCATGTCATCCTGCGATAAGGAGTCTTCGTTTGATCCAAGACTCACAGTCACGGAAGAAACGGTGAAAGTCAAGGGACTGCACAGCCGTCATGACATCTTTTTCCTTGCCGATTCGCATATTTCCCTCTGCGATGAAAGAGATCCCGAACTCATGGAAAAAGCAGTCGTGAGAGGGAGTATGTTCACAACCGATGATATCACGCCGCAGGACCGTTTCGACCTTCTGATCGACGCGGCAGATTCCGATGAGAGTCCGTTCGTGCTTCTTGGCGGGGATATCATAGATTCTGCCATGTATGCATCTATCGACTATGTCAGGGATGAGCTGGCAAAACTTGACAAACCCTATGTCTATTACATGGGAAACCATGATTTTGAATACGGAGACGAATATTTCTCTCAGAAAGCCTACAGCGAATATCTGCCGCGGCTTGACGATCTGCGCGGGCACCAGTCCTATCAGATCAGTGAATATGACGATCTCGTTGTTTTTGCGGCAGATGATCACAACAGCCAGGTCGATGCGGACGTGCTGAAGGCTTTTAAGGACGTGATCGCCAGGGGGAAGCCCGTCGTCGTGGCCCTGCACGTTCCCATAGAATCCAGGGCAGATGATGCGCTCATTCAAAAATGCGAGGAAGTCTACGGCAAGGGCGCTACCACGAGATCGCAGCTTGTCATGGGATCAAGCGGCTGCGTTCCCAATGCGGTGACGCAGGAATTCATCGATCTCATCCTGGCGGATGACAGTCCGGTCGTGCTGGTACTTGCCGGGCATCTGCACTTTTACCATAAAGGAATGCTAAATGACAGGGTTCTGCAGATCGTAACGGGTCCGGCTTTTTCAGGCGAAGCCGTGAAGATCCGGCTGAAGCCCTCACTCTTCTAAATAAACGGGTTCTGCATAAGACAAGGAGATATCATGAAAAAGATCAAACACTTCCTGCGGGATCTCAATTCCTATATCCTGATCATCATCGGCGCGCTTTTAGCCAGTTTTTCGGTCGCGTGCATCCTGCTGCCCAATGATGCCATCGATTACGGAACGGCCGGGATCGCCATCATCATCAGCAAGATGACCGGATTCCGCCTGTCGATCTGTGTCCTGTGTGTCGTACTGCCCTTCCTGCTCATCGGCATGATCTATTTGGGCAGGGTTTTCTGCATCAAAGCCGTGATCGGATCGGTCGTCTATATGGTCGGTCTCGATTACTTTGAACATATCCCGTTTTCACTCAATACCGAGCACTTCCTGGCGGTTGCCTTTGGCGGTGCACTGCTTGGTGCAGGTCTCTCACTGATCCTGAAATTCGGCGGCTGTATCGACGGTTCCGAGATCCTCGCCAACGTCATCATCAAGAAACTGTCCGATAAGACCGGGCGCAACTACAGCATGAACGTGATCCTGATCGCATTCAATGCGCTCGTATATACGGCTGCCTTCTTCCTCATTGACAGGAATGCGGCCCTTCTGAGCCTTCTGGTATATGTGGTCGCCACCACCATCATCGACCACTTTACGGACCATTTTGAAGCCATCAAACAGGTCCGGATCATTACGAAAAAACCGGAGGAGATGATCCGCGGGATCAGGGAGGATCTCGGCAAGACCTGCACCATTATGGATACCTACGGTGCGATCGCCGGAGAGAATAAAACGCTGATATGTTATGTAAACTACTTTGAACTGCAGAAACTGCGGGAACTGATCGAGCGGTTCGAAGAACCTTCTTTTACGACCATTTCTACCATCGACGAGGTCATCCGCTGACCCCGTCCATGTTCACAGCGCCGTTTCAGTGCCTCTCGTCGGCATTGTCGTAGCACTCGCAGAAGCGGGCTGCAAAAGAAACGGGTTCGTGATCCTGCGTCAGGTGTGAAACATCCCCGAACAGATTGATCCTAAAGGAAGCATAGCCCTTCTGGCGTTCTTCCGTTGCGATGACCGTGACGGAAGACGGCGGCATGACCATGCCGTGCCAGAGGATCATCGGCGATACATGCAGAAGATAACTCAGTAAGACGGCCGTCACGCCGAAATGGCAGAAAAATACGACCGTGTCATTGCTCGGCTCTTTGGCGAGAAACAGGTTGCCGCTCTTTTCATACCCGTGCTTTTTTAAAAGTTCTTCAAAATGCCCGGTCACGCGCGCATACTCCTCCCCCACTTTTCCGGCCACCATGACCGGATGCTTCATCCAGTTCTCATAGGTATAGAAATCCGGAACGCACGTCCAGTCTTTCGGCATCCAGTCCCAGGCGATGCTCATATTGCCCTCTTCCCTGTCCGGTCTCTGAATGAGCGGCGGGAATTCCTTGAGCCACTCACATTCCACGGCTTCCCTTTGAAGCAGTTTCAGCGTCGGCTCCGCCGTTTGCTTTGCACGCCCGAGCGGCGATACATAGATATGATCCATGGGAAAGTCACGCAGCCTTTGTGCCAACAGATCCGCTTCGACTTTTCCTTTTTCCGTCAGTCCGTCTATTGTATAATCCGGTTCTCCGTGTCTGATAAATACAAGCTTCATTTTTACTCCTCCTGCAGTGCCTGAGCCTGATCCTACGACCTCCATTATAAACTATTTTCTTGTATATGGCGCGATTGTATTATAAAATACATGTATACAGCATTCTATACTATGCATTGGGGGATAAAACATGGAAAAAAACATTTTAAATGACAGTCAGGTAAAACAGATCAACAAACTGATGCTCATCGTTCTGATCGTCACCACCTTCTTCGGCGTGGTAGGATTGGCTTCGCAGCTCTCGGATGCTGAAGAAATGGCACCGTACAAGAGTATCATCCCGATCATTCTCTTTATCGTAAATCTGGTCTTTACGATCGTCATGTCCAAGATCGTCGAGCCTTATAAACTGCACAAGCTCGAGACAGTATCTTTCACGGTCGTCTTCGCGGCGATGCTGCTTTTGTCGCTGCAGGGTCTCCCGTTTCCGTACATGATCCCCATGATGATCGTGATCGTTCTGTTTCTGGACAGACAATCCATTCTGGGCATGGGTGTCGCCTATATCGTTTTAAACGTGATCAAAACAGCCATGAACTTTGCCACCAATGATGCGGCAGACGTGATCGAGGTTGCCATGATCTCGATCATCATCTCGGTACTGACAACAGTCGCATGTGTAATGGGTACCAGGCTTCTGACCAGGTTCATTGCCGAAAACATGGAAAGCATCGAAACTGCCGCTATTGAGCGCGCCAAAGTTTCCGAGAAGATCTTAAGCGTGACCGACTCTGTTGCATCGGATTTCGGCCAGTTAAAGGACGGCCTGACAGAGGTTGACGAAACGTCCACACTTGTCTGTGATTCCATCGATCAGATCGGCCAGGGCAATAACGAGAACTTAAGCGCTGTAGAACTGCAGACGGAAATGACCGGTGAGATCCAGAACCTCATCAACGGAACCGGTGAGATCACAGCGGAAGCTGTTGAAGTTTCGGGCCAGATGTCCGATATGCTCACCAAATCACTGGAAGACATGGAAAGCCTGGTCGCACAGGCCATCAAGACGACCGAGATGGGTACACTGATGCAGGAAGCCGCAGAAAAACAGCAGGCATCCTCCAATGAGGCCATGAACATTACGGATATGATCTTCTCGATCTCCGGACAGACAAACCTGCTTGCACTGAACGCCAGCATCGAAGCTGCCCGTGCAGGTGAGGCAGGCCGCGGATTTGCGGTTGTGGCTACCGAGATCAGCCATCTTGCGGAACAGACGAAGGCTTCGACAGAACAGATCTCCAATATCCTCAGAGAACTTACCGACAACGCAGGCGAAGTTTCCGACAAGGGCGCACAGACGGTTCAGATGGCCGAAGCCCAGAAGGATCTTGTGGAACTGGTTAAAGGAATGCTGACGGATTCAAGAGACTGCTCCGAGAAACTCGGCGACACGCTCCGTACGATCAACAACGACATGGGACGTATCAAAGAGTCCAATGATAAGGTCGTTGATTCCACGCAGAGACTTCTTGCCACGAGTGAAGAATTCACAGCAAGCACGCAGGAAACGATCCGGATCAGCCAGAATAACAAAGACAAGATCAACGAATCCATGGATATCATGGCAAGTATCTCCGAGAAGCTGAATGAACTTGCCGATGCGCACGAGTAGTGATAAACCACGGCACAGCTAAGCGATCATAACAACAAAAAATGCACCGTGAATGTGTTTCCACATTTCCGGTGCATTTTCATTTCATATCATCCTGTCGTGACCTTTATTTTGCGTAATCGGTCACTCTGCTCTCGCGGATCACGTTGACCTTGATCTGACCCGGATATTCCATTTCCTCTTCGATCTTCTTGGAAATATCACGTGCCATGATGACCATGTCGTCGTCCGTAACCTGCTCAGGAACAACCATGATGCGAACCTCTCTACCTGCCTGAATAGCAAAAGATTTATCGACTCCCTTGAAGGAGTTTGTAATGTCTTCTAATTGTTTTAATCTGTTAGTGTATGTCTCTAAAGTTTCTCTTCTCGCGCCCGGTCTTGCTGCGGAGATCGTGTCGGCCGCCTGTACGATGCAGGCGATCAGCGACTGCGGTTCCACATCTCCGTGGTGCGATTCCACACAGTTGATGACTGTCGCGGATTCTTTGTACTTGCGGCACAGTTCCGCACCGAGCTGTACATGGGATCCTTCCATTTCATGGTCGACCGCTTTGCCGATATCATGAAGCAGTCCCGCACGTTTCGCAACTCTTACATCGAGTCCGATCTCGGCTGCCAGTAAACCTGACAGAAGGGATACTTCGATGGAATGCTTCAGCGCGTTCTGGCCGTAACTGGTTCTGAATTTCATACGGCCGAGAAGCTTGACCAGTTCCGGATGGATGCCGTGCACGCCGACCTCAAGGGTTGCTGCTTCGCCTTCCTCGCGGATCATTGTCTCCACTTCTTTTTGCGCTTTTTCGACCATCTCTTCGATCCTGGCCGGATGGATACGTCCATCTACGATCAGTTTCTCAAGAGCGATCCTTGCGACTTCTCTCCTGATCGGATCAAAGCCCGACAAAACAACGGCTTCCGGCGTATCGTCGATGATCAGTTCCACACCGGTCATGGTCTCAAGCGTACGGATGTTGCGGCCTTCACGTCCGATGATACGGCCCTTCATCTCATCGCCCGGCAGCTGTACGACAGATACCGTACTCTCTGCCACATGGTCTGCCGCACATTTCTGGATCGCGGTAACGACCATGTCTTTTGCCTTCTTGTCGGCTTCTTCTTTGGCCTTGGATTCGAGTTCCTTGACCAAAAGTGCTGTTTCGTGTTTTACTTCGTCTTCAACAATTCTTAACAGATACTCTTTTGCTTGTTCAGAGGTTAATCCGGAGATTCGCTCCAGTTCCTGTACTCTTTGCTGGTTGAGCTTTGATACTTCTTCCTTCTGTCTGGCCAGATTTTCTTCTTTGGCTGCAAGACTCTGCTCTTTGCGCTCGATGGCTTCCGTCTTCTTGTCAACGTTCTCTTCTTTCTGCTGCACTCTGCGTTCCAAACGCTGCAACTCCGAACGTCTCTCTTTCGTCTCTTTTTCAAGTTCATTCTTGGTACGAATGGACTCTTCCTTGACTTCCAGAAGACTTTCCCGTTTCTTGGCTTCCGCAGTCTTCAATGCTTCATCGATGATCTCTCTTGCCTTCGTTTCGGCATTTGCGATCTTGGCATCATCGGACTTCTGTCTGCTGTTGAAACCGAGCCTGTAAGCGATCACTGCAGTCAGGATCACTGCCACGACAGCAACTACAATAATCACAGCTGTCACAGGAATACCTCCTTATTTAGTTTTCATTGTACAAATATTTCATAGGATACAGACTATACGTACCCTAGTTTACAATTCTACAACAGTTCAATTTTATACTCTTCAAAATGTTATGTCAAGTAACATTTCCGCTATCCCGGGTAAGTTCCTCATAAACCCGCTCGATCAGAGACAGGGAAAATCCCTTGCGGTAAAAGGAAGCAAAGAGTTTCTGTTTTGCGGCATGATCCATGGGCGCATCCTCAGGGATGCGCTTCAGTTTATCGCCCATCTTTTTATATAGCAGCTGCTCTTCCCTGGATCTGTTCCCGGAAGTTCCGTCATCTGCATCAAAGCCGTGATCAGACATTTCATGCTCTGCTTCATAGTCGCTTAAACATTCTGTGATCAGTTCCGCTGCGATCCCTTTCATGCGCAGTTTCTCACTGATCTGGCGGTTTGTAAGCGATGCGGCATGTGAAGTGATAAACGACATGGCATATCTTCTGTCGTCGATATAATGATAGCCCTTCACATAGGCGAGCGCTTCCTCTATCACATCTTCCGGATAGAGATTCTCTTTCAGTTTACGGCGCATGGCGGATTCGGTGTAATCGCGCGACTGCAGAAGGTGCATGGTACGGAGCTTGGCCCGCTTTACGATCTCCGCACGGATCTGCGCAAGGTCCGCATCATCCAGTTCCCGCCCTTCCGTAATGTCAAAATGACGCAGATCGCCTTTGTATAAAACAAAGGCGAATGCGTCATTGAGATAGATCCTGTATTTATTCTTCTTATATTCTTCTACAGCAGTGACTGTCATGCTTCTTCTTTATCCTGCTTATCCGATCCGGGAAGCAGTCCGAAATGCTCCCTGACCTTCTGTTCGATCTCCGCGCAGACCTCCGGGTTGTCGAGCAGGTACTGTTTGGTGTTCTCTCTTCCCTGTCCGATCTTGTTCCCTTCGTAAGCGTACCATGCGCCGCTCTTGCTGATGATATCGCAGTTGGCTGCAAGGTCTAAGATATCGCCTTCGGAGGAAATGCCTTTACCGAACATGATGTCGAATTCCGCCTCTTTGAACGGCGGTGCGATCTTGTTCTTGACCACTTTGATCCTGGTACGGTTACCGACCACTTCACCGCCCTGCTTGAGCGTCTCGATCCTGCGCACATCCATACGGACGGAGGAATAGAATTTCAGGGCGCGTCCGCCGGTCGTTGTCTCAGGATTGCCGAACATCACGCCGATCTTCTCACGCAGCTGGTTGATAAAGATCACCGTACAGTTGGATTTGCTGATCACGGCCGTCAGTTTCCGCAGGGCCTGCGACATCAGTCTCGCCTGCAGACCGACATGGGAATCACCCATCTCGCCGTCGATCTCGGCCTTGGGAACAATGGCTGCCACCGAGTCTACGACCACGATGTCCACAGCACCGGACCTTACCATGGTCTCTGTGATCTCCAGTGCCTGTTCGCCGTTATCCGGCTGTGAGATATAAAGGTTATCAATGTCCACGCCGATGTTCTTCGCATATACGGGATCGAGTGCATGCTCTGCATCGATGAAGCCCGCAATGCCGCCGCGTTTCTGCACTTCCGCGATCATGTGCAGTGTCACGGTCGTCTTACCGCTGGATTCCGGACCGTAGATCTCAATGATCCTGCCCTTGGGGATCCCGCCGAGGCCCAGTGCGATGTCAAGGCTTAAGGAGCCCGTCGGCACTGTCTCTATGTTCATATTGTTGTTCGTATCGCCCAGTTTCATGACCGAGCCCTTGCCGAACTGTTTCTCAATCTGCGCGAGCGCAGCGTCCAATGCTTTTAATTTTTCTTCTCTTTCCATATTTCTACTCTCCTTTTCCATTGCATATCAGCTCTTTGCATACAGCCGATATAACTTTTCAGACCCCTTGGTGTGAACAAATGTTCGCTTTCGTGTATCAGAATAAAACATTTGTTCGATTTTGTCAACTGCATTTTCCTTGAATGAAAAACTAATACTTAACTGAAATATCGCCTAATTACATAAAACTCGTTTATGAGTCCGCCAGGCACCTTTTTTAGGGTGCTTTTCTTATCAAAAAGTGTTATAATTCCATCATCCGAATGCAGTATGTTATATAGATTTGCATGGCAAACAGACGACTCGATACCTTTTATGCAGAAGTAAATTCGACCCGTCTATTACATAGT
>JAFZQU010000031.1 GCA_017620255.1 Lachnospiraceae bacterium | reverse complement strand
GACAGACAGATGACAATCTGACTGTCATTTTAGATTTTTATCAATGTGAACGATAGGAGGCAGTGCATCTTGCACTGTCTTTTTGTTGTGAAAATCACACTTCTATAGGAGCAGTAAAAAAATACAAAAGGAGCAGGGAAAAATGAAAAAGAACTTGATCATGAGAAGTCTTGCTGTAGTCATTGCAGCGGTTCTCGTAGCAACAACTGCGGTTCCCGCATATGCCGGGGAACCTGACGGAGAGCAGACAGAGGAGATTCTGTCTTCTGACGTTTATGAATCCGAAGAAGACCCGGAAGAAGAGATCGTGAATTCCGATCCGGAATCTGAGGATGTGGGTATTGATGACCCCGCTGAGAATCCGGAAACAGAGGAAGTGATCGCAGAAGCCGGCGAGGAAGAAGCAGAGGAGGCGATTCTTTCTGATGCAAACGAGGATGACGAACTGCTCGGCGATGGTGAGTACGTAGCAAAGGTAATAGCCGTAGATGCAGAGGAGCCGGAGTTCTTTACGGATTTTGATGAAGCTGCGCAAACCTGGATGCAAAAGGGAGACGGAGCAGAGCTCGTACTTTTAGCTGATATCATAGCAGATCATGAAATTGAATCGGTCAGTAAGAGAGGAAATAGTCTTATTCATGTGATCCACGGAACAGAAGAGGCCCCTATGATACTTGATCTGAACGGCCATGGGATCCTTTATACTTATGGCAATAGTGATAGTGTTATCCGTATCGAAATGGGGAGCTTCTTAGAACTTAAGGACAATGGAAGTATACAGAACATACGATATCTCAAGATCAACGATAGAGCAAGGGCAACTGAGATTGTATTAGAAAAATCGGGCGAAAGCGATATACAGATATCCGGAGGATTTATAGCAGGAGGACATGATAGGGGCGGTGTGGCCAATGCCGGAACACTTAAAATGAGCGGAGGAACGATATGCGGTAATGACAGCGGAGGTGCGGTCAATGCTATATATGCAACATTCGTAATGAGTGGTGGAAAGATCTGTCGCAATGCAGGCGATGGCGTAAACAACATCAGTGAAATCTCATTCAAAATGACCGGAGGAGAAATCAGTGACAATGGAGGCAGCGGTGTACATAATACTTGTGGACCGTTTGAAATGAGCGGGGGAAAGATCAGCGGTAATATATGCGGTGGTGTATACAATAAAGGCGAAAATTTTGAACATCCTTCATTCAAAATGAGTGGAGGAGAGATTAGCGGAAATACTGCAGGTAACGGTGCCGGCGTATGCAATTCTACCGAAACCGGATATGTTACATTCGAAATGACCGGAGGCAAGATCACCGGAAACACTGCGACTAATAACGGTGGTGGCGTATACAATGAAGTGATTCATGAGCAAAATGTGCCCCAAGACTATTCAGCCATCTCATTTGTAATGAGCGGAGGAGAGATCAGCAATAATACTGCGGGGGGTGAAGGCGGCGGTGTATGCCTATATAAGGATTATTATGGTACTTATAAAAACACATCCAGTATTTCCTTTAAAATGAGCGATGGTAAAATATGCGGAAACAAAGCGGCCACATACGGCGGCGGCGTGGACATGCACACTAAAGATTACAACGATGGGCATAACGGTGGTCTTTCATTTGAGATGAGCGGAGGAGAGATCAGCGATAATTCTGCATCACAATACGGTGGTGGTGTATTAGTTCAAAGAGTTAAAAAAGATAATGATGCTTCGTTTGAAATGAACGGAGGAGAGATCCTCGGCAACAATTCACCGCGTGGTGGTGGTATATGTGTTGCCGGCTCCGTATTTACTTTGAACGAAGGGGAGATCAGCGGAAATACCGCAGAGTATGGTGGTGGCGTATATATCGCTACTACCAATATTGCTGCTTCCCCCACGATGAATGGAGGAGAGATTAGCGGAAACACTGCAACTGCTGAAGGCGGCGGCGTATATCACAGTAGCGGATCCTTCAAAATGAGCGGAGGAGAGATCAGCAAAAACACAGCACCTGAAGGGAACGCCGTGTTCAATGGATCTACTGTTACATTTGACGGAAGTGTCTGTGCAGGAGCTGCGATCGACGGAGCGGATGCACAGCCTGTCAGCACCGAAGATGCGAAGAGCAATATCAATTCATACGGGTATGTCAGGATCATCGAATTTGCCACAGTAAAAGCCGGAGATGAGGAACAGGTCTTTAAGAATTTCGGATCCGCAGTGGAATTTTGGAACGAAAAAGGAGCAGCAGGAGCAGGGCCTGAACTTAAGCTTCTGACGGACATTGAAGCAAACAGTACGATAGGAATAAACGGTGGAACCGAAGAAGCCCCCATGGTACTTGATCTGAATGGTCACGGGATCCTTTATACCGGTGGCTCCGGCGAAAGCGTCATCAGTATCAATAGCGGGAAGTTCCTTGAGCTGAAAGATACCGGAGACACGGAGACCGTACGATATGTCAAGCTCGGTGAATATGGAAGAGGAACAGCGGTTGCTTATTCTGAACCGGACGAGGGAGATTATTTGCAGATATCCGGAGGGTATATCGCAGGGGGAAGCAACTGCGGCGTATTAAACAATGGAACGCTTACAATGAACGGCGGTACGATCTGCGGAAATCACGCGTTTAATGGCGGCGGTGTAGTCAATAAAGGGAACTTTACAATGAACGCAGGAGCCATCTGCGGAAACAAAGCGAACGCTGATACCGGCGGCGGTGTAGTTAATACCGGAACGTTTACGATGAATGGTGGGGTGATCAGCGGAAACTCTGCGGAACAAAGAGGCGGCGGCGTTTCTAACACAGGAACGTTTATAATGAGCGCAGGAGAGATCAGCGGGAACCTGGCACCTGATGCGAAAGCACTGTTCAATAATGGCGGAACGGTTGATTTTGACGGAGATGTCTGCGCCGGAACAGCAGTTGACGGAACGGGAGCGCGTATCATTGATGCCGAACAGGCAAAAACGGATCTCCATACCTATGGATACATCGCGTTACTCGGCTTGCGTTACGAACCCATTGAGGATGTGACATATACGGGAAGTGCGATCGCACCCACGATCAGGGCATACTTTGGAGACAGACTCCTGAAAGAGAAAACGGACTATACGGTCAAATTCAGGAACAATACCAATGTCGGAAAAGCGGAGTTCACCGTCACGTTCAAGGGCAACTATACAGGAAAAGTGGACGGAGAGTTCTATATCGTCCCGAAGAATATCGGAGATGATGACGTAACGGTAGCGGAAATCGCGTCCAAGGCAGAAGGGAAGAATGCATATAAGCCTGTTCCGACTATCACATACAACAAGAAAAAGCTTGCAGCAGCCAAGGACTTTACAGTTCAGTATTTCAAGGATTCTAACTGCACGCAGGAAGAACAGAACCCTAAGGCTGCACAGCGTTACTGGGTAAAGATTAGTGCAACGGAGAAAAACTTCACGGGAACGCGGGTCGTACCGTTTATCATTACAGCGGCGCAGCAGGTGATGGTAAGCAAGCTGACCATAGAAAAGATACCGGATCAGAAATATAACAACGGAGCCCCGATTGAGCCAGGCCTCATTGTGAAGAACGGCAAACAGTCGGTTGGCACGGACTGCTTTGATATTTCTTACAAAAACAATACGGAGATCGGAACCGCATCCGTTACGATAACCGGAAAAGAGGACAAGGGTTACTTCGGTTCAAAGACGGCGACGTTTAAGATCGTCGGAGGTGCACTCGGCAAGGTCACGGTCAACGTGGGTAGTTTCCAAAAGGCATTCCCGTATAACGGAACGGCACAGAAGAACTTCATAACCCTCACCGATAAGACAATGGGCGATCTAAACGGCCTGGATAAGGATGACTATGACAAGCTGAAAGATAAGAGCTCTGTTGACTATGTCATATCTTATGAGAATAACGTGAATGCAGGTACCGCGACCATGATTTTGACCGGCGTGAATGGCTGGGCAGGAACCATAAAGAAGACCTTCAAGATCGACAAATTCGACATCAAGAAGAACGATGGCGGTAAACTCACTATCGAACTCGATCCGACTTCTTATCCTTATGCGAAGGCCGGCGTGAAACCAAAACCTGAAGTCCGGTTTAATGGAAAACTTCTTTATGAAGGAACGGATTATACGCTCGCATATGCGAATAATACGGCGGTCGGCGGAGCAAAAGCTCCTACGATCAAGATCACCGGAAAGGGCAACTTCACAGGCGTTAATGACAGTAAGACTTTTGTGATCGGTAAGGCAAATCTTGCAGATGCAGGAATAACCGTCACAGCCAAGGATATCGTCTGGGCAAACAAGAAGGGCAATTATAAGACAACGGTGACGGTAGCCGACAAAGACGGCAAGGTTCTTAAGCTCAATACGGACTACGTATTGTCCTTCTCAACGGATCCGTCAGGTACTCCTGCACTTGGCAAGGATGATAAGGTTAACCTGGGCGCTGAGGGATACACAACGGTTTATGTGACCGTATCTGCATCAGAAAGCGCAAAATGCACGTATGAAGGCTCCATTTCGGGTACGACGTTCCGTCTGTGTGAAAATGATATCGGAAAGCTCACGGCAACGGTAGCGGACAGAATCTTTACAGGCAGGGCAGTGACGATCGCCGGTAACGATATCAAATGGAAATCGGGTAAGACGGATCTGAATCTTACGGAAGGCACTGACTTTGAGATCATAAAGGAAAGCTATGAGAAAAATGTCGACAAGGGAACCGCTTCCGTAATGGTAAAAGGAAAAGGAAAGTACAGCGGAACGAAGAAAGTTACATTCAAAATTCAGACGAAGACCGTCAGCGGATGGAAGAGCCTGTTAAGGAGCCTGTTCGCCTGGCTGTAAAACTTCTGACTGATATCTTTAGTATTACATAGAAGAGGATGCCGCGATAATCGTGCGGCATCCTTTTTTGATCGTGGGTTTGGGCAAAGCCCAACAGGGGTTGTCAGGGGGAGTGCCCCTGACCATGCGACTACAGGGAAGGCTTTGCCCCTGTAGTCTCTGCTTGCTAATCCTAAAAATCGAAGAAAATGGGTCTTTTTCGCCGAATTGCATTTTGAGTACCGGGATGGGTACGAAAATGCGGATTTAGTACTGCTTGCGGTCCCAAACGATGAAAACAGGACCGTATGCGGACCTGCCATCAAAGGTCCGGGGCGGGTATTGAAAAGCAGAAAACGAACCGCTCAGGGTACTAAAACATGAATTTAGGCCCGAAAAGTGAAGAAACAGGTCCCAGAATCAGATACCCCCATCCAAATGAGTCAAGACCATGAGATGTTCAACTTCTTGTTGGAATGCGCGCAGTCAGCCAGGTATAGATTAATGAGTGTTTGATACGGTATGCCACTCTCACCGGACTGTTTTTTGAAGTAATCGATCGTTTCTTCTTCAATATTGATAGTAATGGGCTTTTTCAGTTTTTTTGCATATGGATTTTTCTTTGCCTTTGAAAAATCATATTCGTCTCTCATATTCTTGTTCTCCCTACAATCTGGAATTATACTGTTCAGATTCTTTTTTAGTAGCTTTTCTAGCCGATATGATACGGATAACTTCTTCTTTAGTTCTATAGCAGTGGCTTACAACCAGCATATTGGCAGCGGCACTGAATCCAAGAATAATAAATCTGTCTTCATCTTTGGAATGATCTGGATCATCTCGTACCAGTGCGTTTTCATCATAAAAAACGGTTTTAGCCTCTTCAAAAGAGACTTTATGCTTGACCTGGTTGGAGGAATTTTTCTTTTCATCCCATTCAAATCGAATCTCTTTCATATTTATATGATAAATATTTTATCTTTATCTGTCAAGTAGAACAATTCTCAATAGAAGCAAAAAGCCGTCCAACATGGATGGCTTTTTCCGTTTCTTTCCTTTGTAAAGAAAAAAAGAGAAGAAAAAAGTCATTTCAATCAAGTTCATGCCGTATACATCCATGAGGCCGGAAAGTATTGAATAGATTTATCCGTTTCTTCCCAACAAACAGAAAACGAAGGGAGCTGATACAAATGAGGGAAATCAAGATCAGGATGCAGGAAGAAGAAGCAGATGCGGTAAAAAGAAAAGCTAAAGAAGCAGGCATGTCGCAAAGTGCGTACATTCGGAAACTGATCGAATCAGGAGATGGATCGATACGGTCTGTTAAGACGGAGGATCTGACAGACTTGATGAACCTCTACACTTGCATGTGTGAAGGAGTAGAAATTTTGGCGGAACTCGTCAGAAACGGACGCCTTGGAATCAGGACTAAAACGGAATCGGAAATTGAGATGCTGATCTTCAAAAGAAAGCTGATTGAAATCGAAAAAATGGTTAAGGAGATCGTATCAGCGGAATACAAAAGGATAGCAAGAGAACAGCAAGAGGTCAAAAAATGAGCATTGAGAAGGACATTGCGATCCACCACAGCAGAGGCGTTCAAAACGTGGTGAATTATATAGAAGATCCCGACAAAACAATTCTTACCGGCTCGCAAAACGGATCGGATGTCGTAGAGATCGATAACGTTTTGGATTATGCGGCAAACATTGAGAAGACACTTTTGACACTCGACGGTCATCAAGACATCCTGGTAAGCGGTATACATTGCACGCCCGAATTGGCACCGTTGCAGTTCCAGATGGACCGGGACAGATACTACTTTCATATAGGAAGAGATAAGCCGCGGGGCTGTGGAACCTATGTGGACAAAAATACCGGTGAAGTGAAAGAGAAGCAATCGATCGAATGTCATCATGTCATTCAGTCATTTGCACCGGATATTGAAAACCTTGATCCGCGGGTGGTACATGAGATCGGAAAAGAGTATGCGAGACGATCGTTTCCCGGACACCGGTGTGTGGTGAGCACCCACATGGATAAACATCATCTGCATAACCATATCGTGGTCTGTGCGTATCATTCCGAGGAGAATCGGAAAGTCTGCATGAATCAAACCTTTCGCCACAAGATCCGAAGGATCAACGATGATCTCTCCGTAGAATACGGCCTTCCGATCCTGCTGGATGCAGATATTGATCATAAATCGACGATATCCAAAGCCGAGTGGAATGCATTGCAGGAAGGGGCATCCTGGAAAAACAGGATCAGAAAAGATATTGAAGTAATCGCTTCACTTTCCCATTCCTGGGAGGAATTTAGGGAAGGCATGGAAAAAGGCGGGTATATCGTTGATGATACAAAGAAATCCGTACTGTATACAACAACGCTTGCAGATGGCAGGACCCGCAAGATCCGGGATAAGACACTTGGAGAATTTTATACCAGAGCACAGCTGATCACCGAGTATGAAATGAAAGATCCCATATATGAGAAAAAATGGGGACAACCGGTATTTGGGGTATATCGCAGGCACAAACGGGACCGGATTGAGTACAGATATGATTGGCAAAAGAAAAAGGAGTTCAAAATCGTAGTACGGAGATATACGCCGGACGGGAGAAGGAGATCGGATCTTGAAATGATCCTGATGTTTGCCATCAAACTGATCAGATATTTTAAGGACCGGTTTATGGAATGGATCGCGGGAGAACAGAAACCGGACCCGGTTCACCGGCCGTATCAGCAGAGGATTCAAACGCTTGAAAGTGCTGTTTATTTAATCCGAAAACACAATATCGAAGATGAAAAACAACTGAAAGAGGAACTGGATAAGACTGGGGCGGAACTGGCACATGTAAAAAAAGAAATACAAAACATTGATGAGGGAACAGAACAGTACTGGATATTGGATGAACGGCTTACAGAGTTAAAGCGCAAATACCGGGATCTGAAACGCATTCAGGCCGGACACAGCCTTGCGCTGTCAGAGGAATTCACGCACGGTCCACTGTACAATAAAGCGCTCACACAGGAAGAGACGGTATTTTTGGATCCACAAGAACATAAAAAAGAAGAGAAACCGGCCATAAAAGAAGAGCCGGAAGAACAGGTAACAAGATATATGCCGATCGATGTGGATATTGATCTGTAAACAGGAACATAAATACAAACAAATCAAGAAAGTGAGGAAAAAGAAATGGTTAAACAAAGAAAACCGGAAGAATCACCGGTTAAGATCCGTATCAATGACAAACAGCGAAAGGAATATCCTGCTGTGATGGAATGGCTGGATCTGAAAACCAAAAACAGGGCACAGATACTGTTGCATACAGTCAATGCCCTTATGACGGCCGCCGGAGTGAAACCGGACAATCCGGCCTGTCTGGAATATCTGGCATCCGCCCTTGAGTCAGGACATCTTGCCGTTTTTTATCTTAACGATCGGGGTAACATCCTGCTCCCGGCGCAGATCACAGGAGTCGATGGTACGGATACTGTATCTCCGGTATCGGCAGCAGCAACACCGCCGACCAGAGCAGATCCGGAGAAAAAGAAAGCAGATGAAGTGGATTTTAACGAATTATTAGACGGATTAGCCCACGAGTTTGGCTAGGAAGGAGCAGAAAATGATCAGATATTTATCAATAGATGCCGGTAAGGCGGATACCAAGATCGCGGTACGCGATAACAGAACAGGAGAGATCACAACCACGAAATTTCCGACAAAGGTTTTGGA
Source organism: Lachnospiraceae bacterium (assembly GCA_017620255.1). GTDB lineage: Bacteria > Bacillota > Clostridia > Lachnospirales > Lachnospiraceae > UBA2868. Next base: position 154,644 of record JAFZQU010000031.1, on the reverse strand, counting down.
GTGTCTGGCGGGGGATGCTTTTGAAAATGCGTTTGGTATAGGACCGGACAGTTACCGCCTGTCTCTTGACGGGAAAGAGTATCTGGTGGGAAGCGCCGTTACGGAAGAAATGGGGCAGACCACAAATCAGAATTCCAAAATGGATCACTTTCATAAAACGGCCATCTATACCGCCATCGGAACGCAGGTCAATGACGGGGACTCTGTGTATGTGGCAATCGGTGCCCCGATCAAGTGTTGCCTGGATAAAGAACAGTGCGAAGATTTCAAGCATTATCTTTTCCCGGATAACATTGTGGAATTTACGATCAACGGGATCAAAAAGAAGATCACGATCTCAAAGATTTCGGTATTTCCGGAATCCATGGGAGCGGCGTTCCTCTATCCGGAACTGTTTGGCGGACAGGTGGTCGGTGTGATCGATATCGGCGGCCTCAATGTGAACGGATCCATTTATGACAATAACAAGATTGTGCGCGAACAGTGCTTTACTGCCCAGTTCGGAAGAAGGGTGCTGGTTGATGAAGTCAAAGCGGAGATTGAGCGTGAAAACCGGACAGAGTATCAGACCTATGAGATCGAACAGTTCATCAGGCAAGGGTACATTACGAATCAGGATGAGCGTATGGAAGAAGCTTCAAAAGGATTTATCGGAGAATTCGTGACACGTCATATTGAACGGATATGGGATGTCTGTGCAAGGCATCACTGGAATCTGCAGAACATGCATTTGATCTTTATTGGCGGCGGTTCCGTGATCCTGAAAAATGAGATCAAAAAGAAATATCCCAAGTCCGTTGTGGCAGATAAGCCGGAATACGTGAACGCGATCGGCTTTTTGAAGTGCATGTGCAGAAAGGAAGGCGTGGCAACGGACAAATAAGAAACCGGTACGGCAAATAACGCAGAAAGGAGGAAAACTGTAGTGCTTAATCTGCCTGAATATGATAAAATGACCCTGCGGGATGCCCGAGAGTTATATATGTACATTGAAAAGAAGGAATTACTGGAACACTACAGTTTTCCTAAAAAACCGGGGAAAGACGGATACTACCGGATCTATGTTGCCGATCCATCCAAGAAAGCGGGACGCAAACAACTTTTTGCCAGGACCATGGAGGAATTACGCGACAAGGTCTATGAACACGAAAAAGGCAAAAACGGTAAGGTGAAGAAAACCTTCAAACAAGTGTATGAGATCGTTCTGTCTGAGAAACTGATGTATGTGAAGAGCGAAGAACAGCGTCTGAGCAGACAGAATACGATCAACAAGAACAAAACCGAGTACAAGAGGTTTTTCGATGGCACGGGGTTTGAAAGCAGATTCATAGACAAGATCTCCAAGGCAGATATTGAAGAGATCGTATTCTATAACCTGCAAAGATATGACCTGCGGGACAAGGCCTTAAATGCGATGAAAGGGATCCTTCGGAGCGCGTTTGCATTTGCTTACGAGCAGTACTGGATCGATGATAACGTGTTTGACAGGGTGAACTTTGCAAAGTTTAATGGCATGATCGTTCCGGATGTGGATGTGGAGAAGCGTGTGCATAGTGACAGGGATCTGAAACGGATCCTTAATGAGCTCCATGCGCACCAGGCGAAGAAGAAAGATTACATTCCCGCCTATGCGCTTGAAATGCAGATCCTGATAGGTGCCAGACGGGGAGAAATACCACCGCTTCGCAAATCGGATATCCACGACGGGTATATCGCGATCACAAGAGAACAGATCACGGTAAAGAAGTTTGACGATATTCCGGAGTACTTTAAGATCGTTGAGCACACCAAGACCAATAAGAACCGCATTTTCCCGAGAACAGTCGCACTGAATGAATTTCTGGAGCGGCTGTATGCTGTTTTGGAGGAATACTATCCGCACAGCGAATATCTGTTTCCTGCAGATACGGAAAACGGTGTCATTACCAATGGTACGGTATACAACTATTACCGGAGGGTTTGTAAGAAACTTGAAATTCCGATCACAAGAGACGTGATCAAAGGAACGCATTCTTTCAGAAGGAATGCGATCACGGACGTGGTGAATGCCACAGGCGGGAACCTGATCATGGCATCTCAGTTGTTTGGAAATTCTCCGGAAGTGGCAAGAAAGAACTATTATACCGGAATTGACACAAAAGAAGCTCTTGAGGCGTTAAACAAGCGAAAATTGTCTTAACCAAATCTTAACCAAAAATTAACCAAAATGGTCGTTTTTTCTTCCATTCAAAAAACGCGGATCCCCTGTTTATCAGGTTTTCCGCGCCTCTCAAGACGAGCGCGAGACGGGACTCGAACCCGCGGCCTCGACCTTGGCAAGGTCGCGCTCCACCAACTGAGCCACTCGCGCGTAACAAAGGCATTATAACAAAGGGGTTTTGTTTTGTCAAATGATAAAAGCAAAAAAATCATACTTGTCGCCGTGAATGCGAAATATATCCATTCCAACCCGGGCGTATACAGTCTGTGTGCCTGTGCGGGAAAGAGGAATCCGGATGCAAAGATCAGTACGCTTATCTTTACGATCAATCAGGATATACAGCAGGTCATCAGGGATATCTATGTGCAGGATCCCGGTTTGGTCGGGTTTTCCTGTTACATCTGGAACATTTCCATGATCAAAAAGATCGTTACCACACTGCGTAAGGTCCTGCCGGATACGCAGATCTGGCTGGGCGGACCGGAAGTTTCCTACTGTGCGGAAGAAATACTGAAACAGTGTCCGGCAGACGGTATCATGGTCGGCGAAGGAGAGTTAACGTTTGCAGATCTGGTCCGAGAGTACTTATTGGGATCAGCAGGAGATTACCGGCAGGTAAAGGGGATCGTGACGCGTGAGTTTGCCACCGCAGAAGCAGAGATGATCCCGATGGACGAGTTACCGTTTATCTACCGTGATTTTCCGAAGGAACAGTTTGATAACAGGATCCTTTACTACGAATCATCCAGAGGCTGTCCGTACGGCTGTACCTACTGCCTCTCATCCGTGGAAAAGCAGCTGCGGTTTAAGAGCCTTGACAAGGTATACGAGGAACTGCAGTTCTTTCTGGACCATAAAGTCAGACAGGTCAAGTTTGTGGACCGGACGTTTAACAGTAAGGACTCTCATGCGCTCGCGATCTGGCGTTTCTTAAAGGAACACGATAACGGCGTGACCAATTTTCATTTTGAGATCGCGGCGGAAACATTGAGCGAAGAGGCGCTTACACTGATCACATCGATGCGGCCCGGTCTGCTGCGACTGGAGATCGGTGTACAGAGCACCTGCAAGGAGACCTTGAAAGCGATCCGCCGCGTCATGGATGTTGAAAAGTGCAAAACGGTAGCAAAAACAATCCTGGAGAAGGGAAATGTCAAGCTGCATCTGGATCTGATCGCCGGGCTTCCGGGCGAGAGTTACCGGCGCTTCCTGCAGTCTTTTAACGAGATATACAGCCTGCATCCGCATGAGCTGCAGCTGGGATTCCTAAAGGTATTGAAAGGAACGCCGATCGCGGAAGAGGCGGAAAAGACGGGCATCGTATATGAAACGGAACCCCCGTATGAGGTTCTTTTTACACCGGATATCAGCTATGCGGAACTGCTGAAACTGAAAGCGGCGGAAGAAATGCTGGAGATCTACTACAACAGCGGACAGTTTGGCCGGTCGCTCGCCATTCTCGAGGACCTATTTGAAACGCCGTATGCCCTGTATGAGGCGCTGGCTGATTTTTACAAGGAAAAAGGATACGGGATCCTGCAGCAGTCCCGGTTGAAAAGATATGAGATCCTGCTGGAATTCTATGAAACGGCAGGGACCGGCAGGATAAAGGATGAGCAGGATTGGAAGATGAAGGAATGCCTGCTCTATGATCTGTACGCGAGGGAAAACCTGAAAAAACGGCCTGCGTTTGCAGGGAAACAGACTGAAGAAGAGCGCCTGTTTTACAGGGGAAACAAGCAATTGATGTTTGATACGCACGTTGAGGCATTTACGGAACCGGACGGTGCAAAGAGATATCTTCTGTTTGACTACAGACAGCGGGATCCGGTAACAGAAAATGTGATCGTAACGGATATCACCGATGAGATTAACGAACGCATCGCAGAACATAGAGACGATAACTAAAAACGGATCAGGAGAGGAAAGCAAAGGATGAAAAAAAGAACCGGCGAGATCTTACGTATTCTGGACGAAATGTATCAGATCGAATGGAAATGTTATCTGGAATATAACGAACCGTGGCAATTGCTGATCGCCACGATCTTAAGTGCACAGTGCACGGATGCCCGTGTCAACATCGTTACAAAAGACCTGTTTGTGAAGTATCCTTCGATAGAGGCTTTTGCGCGGGCGGATCTTCATGAACTGGAAGAGGATATCCGTTCAACAGGCTTTTATCATAATAAGGCAAAGAATATCATTGCGTGCTGCAGGACTTTACATACGGAATATCATGATGAACTGCCGCGTACCCTTGAAGAACTGACAGGGCTTGCGGGTGTCGGCAGAAAGACGGCCAATGTGATCCGCGGAAACATCTTTCAGGAACCGTCGATCGTGGTGGATACGCATGTGAAGCGGATCTCAAAGCGGCTGGGACTGACGAAGGAAACGGATCCGACCAAGGTGGAATTTGACCTGATGAAGGAACTGCCCGAGGAGAAATGGATCGTATACAATCTGCAGCTGATCACGTTCGGCAGGGATATCTGCACCGCGCAGCGACCGTCCTGTGAACGCTGCAGACTGCGGGACTATTGCGTGGAATATAGGGAAAAGACATCCGGAAAACGAAATGTCAGCGGTAAGAAGGGGAAAAAATAGAGCGTTTCTTCAGTTCCGTCAGGATCCCGTTTTTGGTCAGGGATGTCAGTTTCTCGGCTTCTTCGATCAGGCGCTCGATCTCGTCATACTTCTTTTCGGCCACGTAAATATCCGCAAGGATCACGTAATTCTTCCGGATGTCCGTATGACAGGAAATACCGAATTCCAAAACCTTGATGGCATCTTCCGTACGGCCCAGGTTGTTCAGTTCTTCGCCCCAGTCGGCAAGCGTACGGATCAGCTCGGTATAGTTCTGGTCATATTCACTTAAATCGTTCAGGTTGGCAACACCGTAGCGCAGCTTTAATTCCGTGTTGGTGATCCCGTTGAGATTGACGATCTTGGCATCTTTTAACCGCAGCAGAAAGTCTTCGCACTCCATGATGACGGGGTTGCCGGCTTCGCCGGTGATCGGCAGGGAATCATACGGAATAACGATGTATTCCAGATCCGTCAGCGGTTTTCTGCGGGTACTGTTTGCCTTACGCTCTCTTTCCCAGAACTGTTCCTCGCTCTCTTTCAGCTTATTACCGCTGCGTTTCATATAGAGCCAGGTGAGTGCGGAAAGGATGACAACGGTTGTAAAAATAGGAAGTTTCATATATAATAACCTTTCGGGAGATAAGAACATGAATAATAAAACGAAAAAGATCGTATCTGCGGTGATCGTCCTGATCCTGGTACTTGCAATGGTGATCCCCACTCTGCTCTCTATTTTACCTCAATAATACTTTTTTTATCAATAGTCACGGGAGTTTTACAATGCATAACCGTTCTTTTTATAAATTCATATGCGTTGTTCTGCTGGCGGGAATGATGACTTGTTCCGCCTATGCGCAGACACTGACTCCCACGATCGATTCGGACGGAACTTCTACCGTACTCGGCTTCAAACCGGTTGAAATTGACAACAGGGACCACAGCGGTTCCATCCCGGACGGTGTATGGTACGGGCCGCTGGATCTGTCGGACATGACGTATGATGAGGCCAAAAGATCCATTACAGTGTATGTGATGTCCCTGCAGAATGCACCGATCGCATTATGCGCACGGGACGGCCAGCGCGTAACAGTCCCGGCAAAAGATCTCGGTCTGCAGTGGGACGATGAAGATACACTCTATGAAGCACTGATCTTAGGGAACGGCGGCAATGTTGTAAGCCGGTTCAAAGAGCGCAAAGATCTGGAGCGGGAGAACAAGATCTATGATCTGAAAGTCTCTTTTGACAGGAATATCCTTTCGCAAACATTACACAGTGTTGCGGAAAAATATAATATCGAGCCGACGGAATCGACCATGGAGCGTGTTGACGATGAATTTGTGATCACCGAAGGCAAAACGGGATATATGATCGATGAAAACGCGTCTGCACGTGAGATCGAGAACACACTGTCAAACTGGAACGGCGAAAATGTTTCGATCGATCTGGTCGCGTCCGTGAAAGAACCCAAGGGAACAAAAGAGGAACTGTCCAAGGTAAAAGACCTGCTCGGTTCGTTCCATACAAGCCTCGGTTCTTCCAACTCCGACCGGAGCCGGAACGTGCGCAACGGCATGAGCCTGATCAACGGCACGATCCTCTATCCCGGAGAAGAATTCTCCACTTATGAAAAAGTCAGCCCGTTCACGGAAGAAAACGGTTACTATCTGGCCGGATCCTATCTGAACGGTTCTGTTGTGGAAACATTCGGTGGCGGCATCTGCCAGGTGAGCACCACGCTGTATAACGCCGTGCTTTTATCCGAACTGGAAGTCACCGAACGCCACAATCATTCCATGCTGGTCAACTATGTGGATATTTCGGGAGATGCGGCGATCTCGGGTACTACCAAGGACTTTAAGTTCGTGAACAACACCAAAGCACCGATCTACATTGAAAGCGACGCATCGGACAGCAGAAAAGTTGTATTTAACATATACGGCCAGGAAACCAGACCCGCAAACCGGACCGTGGAACTGATGAGTATTGAGACAGGCCGCCTGGCTCCCGAGGAAAACATCGTGGAAGATCCGACCAAACCGGTCGGCTACAGAGCCGTACGCGGCGGACATGTGGGATATTCCGGCGAATACTGGCGGATCATCAAAGTGGACGGCGTTGAGACAGAGCGCGAAAAGATCAATGTCAGCAACTATCAGTCCACACCGACAACGATCGTCGTAGGAACCGGCCCTGCCGAACTGGCGGCACTTCTGGCCGAACCGGCAGCAGCGCCGGAGGAAGCGGCTGAATAATATGAGGATCGGAAAATATCCGGAAAACGCGTATAAGCGTTCCGTACAAAAATACCTGACGGCTTCCCGTCATACGCTCATTACAACTGTACGGCAGACTGCATTGATCCACGGGACGGTGCCTGCCGTATTTTTACAGGATGCCCTGAATGAGATCTATGCATCAGGCTCTGTTCCGGAAGCGGTATCGTTAGGATTTGCGCTTTCTCCCGAAACGGAGGAATCCACTGTATCTTCCGTCATGAAGGACCTTTCCGCACTCTGTGAAGAAGCGGACATTCCGGTATCTTCTGCCGATGTGCATACCTATCCGGACATACGGGTTTCCCTTCTGCAGATCACGGTAACGGGACGGGCCGGAGAAACCGGGATGGTAAAACCGGAGAGCGGAGATCTGCTGCTTACGGCACCCATCGCACTTGCAGGCACGGGGATCCTTGCGAAAATGCGGGAAGAAGAACTGCTGCAAAGGTTTGCAAGACCGTTCGTACAGAGGGCACAGTCGTTTCTTAACAGTCTCTCCGTGCAGAAAGCGGCAAAGACTGCTTTGGAAAACGGAGCCGCTTTTACTTACAGCCTCGGTGAGGGAGGCGTTTTTGCCGGTCTCTGGGAAATGGCCGATCTGCTGCAGACCGGACTGAACGTGGATCTGAAAGCGATCCCCGTATGGCAGGAAAGCGTGGAGATCTGTGAACAGTGCCGGCTGAATCCGTATCAATTACTCGCAACAGGTGCCCTGCTCGTTGTTGCAAAGAACGGTTTTCTGATGCAGCAACAGCTGAGAGCGGAAGGGATCGATGCCGAGCTGATCGGAAATATCGCGCCCGGTAACGACCGGGTGATCACAAACGACACGGAAACAAGGTATCTGACGTTGCCGCAGGTAGATGAGATTTATCAGATATTCTGTTAAACACATAAGCAAACACATAAGGGAGAGAAAAACATGAGAGAGAAGATTTTGACGTTCATAGAAAAGAACAGCCGCGTGGAACTGAAAGAACTGGCCGTCCTGCTTGGAATGTCGGAAGCGGATGTGGCGGGTGAACTTGAGGCCATGGAAGAGGAAGGTATCATCTGCGGTTATCACACCCTGATCGACTGGGACAAAGTTACCACGGAACGGATCAACGCGGTCATCGAGGTGCGTGTGACACCGCAGCGCGGCAGGGGATTTGATTCCATCGCCGAGCGGATCTACAAGTATCCGGAAGTGGAATCGGTCTACCTGATGTCCGGCGGATACGATCTTCTGGTAATGCTCGAGGGCAAAACGCTCCGCGAAGTGTCCTCCTTTGTTTCGGAGAAGCTTTCCACGCTGGAGAGCGTTCTCAGCACAACAACACATTTTATCCTGAAAAAATACAAGGATCACGGTACGATCCTGCATCAGGAATACAAGGATGAGAGGGAGATCCTGTCATAATGAGAAATCCGTTATCGCAAACGATCGTCAATATCAAACCGTCCGGTATCCGCCGCTTTTTCGATATCGCAGCAGAGAGAAAAGACACGATCTCTCTGGGTGTCGGCGAGCCTGATTTTGATACGCCCTGGCATGTACGGGACGAGGGGATCTATTCACTTGAAAAAGGAAAAACTTTCTATACTTCCAATGCGGGTCTGATGGAGCTGAGGGAAGAGATCTGCAGATATCTTACGCGCCGCATGGACTTAAGTTATGATCCGAAAACGGAAATACTGGTCACGGTGGGCGGTTCCGAAGCGATCGACATCGCATTGCGCGCCATGGTGGATCCGGGAGACGAAGTCCTGATCCCGCAGCCGAGTTATGTTTCGTATGAACCCTGTGCGGTCCTGGCCGGCGCAAAACCGGTGATCATCGAACTGAAAAACGAAAATGAATTCCGTCTGACCCCGGAACAGCTGCTTTCGGCCATCACGGACAAGAGCAAGATCCTGATCATGCCGTATCCGAACAATCCGACAGGCGCCATCATGGAAAAAGAGGATCTGTTGGAGATCGTAAGGATCTGTGTCGAAAAAGACCTGTTCGTGCTCTCCGACGAGATCTATGCCGAGCTGACATTTGGCGGGAAAAAGCACGTTTCCATCGCAACTTTACCGGGCATGCGGGAGAGAACGATCGTGATCAACGGTTTTTCCAAATCCTATGCCATGACGGGCTGGCGGCTTGGATATGCCTGCGGACCGAAGGAGATCCTGCAGCAGATGACCAAGATCCATCAGTTTGCGATCATGTGTGCGCCTACAACCAGCCAGTATGCGGCGATAGAAGCCTTGAAAAACGGCGATGCGGACGTTGACGGCATGCGGGAATCCTATAACCAGAGACGCAATTTCCTGATGCATTCGTTTAGGGAGATGCAGCTGCCCTGCTTTGAGCCCTTCGGTGCGTTCTACGTATTCCCCTGCATCAGGGAATTCGGGATGACTTCCGAGGAATTCGCATTTGCCCTGCTGGATGCACAGAAACTGGCAGTCGTACCGGGCAGTGCATTCGGACAAGGCGGGGAGGGATTTGTCAGGATCTCCTACGCCTATTCCCTGAAAAAACTGGAGACAGCCATGACGCGGATCGCCGCGTTTATTGAGACCTTGAGGAACAAAGCATGAACATCGTGCTTTTGGAGCCGGAGATCCCGGCCAATACGGGTAATATCGGCAGAACCTGCGTGGCGACGGGAAGCACGTTGCATCTGATCGAACCGCTCGGCTTCCGGCTGACCGAGAAAAACATACAGCGTGCCGGCATGGATTACTGGTCAAAGCTGGATGTCAGGCGCTATGTCAATTTTGAAGAATTTGTGGAATTAAACGGCCATCCGAAGATCTTCATGGCAACAACAAAGGCAAAGCAGTGCTATACGGATGTGGTCTTTACGGAAGATGACTACGTGATGTTCGGGAAAGAAAGTGCGGGTATTCCGGAAGAGATCCTGCTTGACTACGAAGAGACATGTATCCGGATCCCGATGTATGAAGAAACGCGTTCGCTGAATTTATCCAATTCCGTGGCGATCGTGCTGTATGAAGCCTTGCGGCAGCAGGGGTTTGCTTCCCTGAAACGGGAGGGGGCACTGCACAGACTGTCCTGGAGATCGGCAGACTAATCTTCCAGTTCTTTTGATTTTGGCAAAGTAAATATGAATTCCGTACCGACGCCCTCCGTGGAAATGACATTGATGTTTTCGTGGTGGGCGTTGATGATCTCTTTGGTAATGGACAGGCCGAGCCCTGTCCCTTTTTTATCTTTTCCGCGGGATGTGTCTGTTTTGTAGAAACGGTCCCAGATCTGCTTCAGCGAATCCTTGGGAATGCCGATCCCGCTGTCTTTGACGGAAACAAAGACTTTATCGTTCTTTTCCGTTGTCTCGACCTTGATCGTGGAGGAAGGATTACTGAACTTGATCGCATTATCGATCAGGTTGTAAAGGACCTGTTTGATCTTTTCCTCGTCGGCGGTCACAAACAATGTCTGTCCGGTCAACACGAGCTTGAAGCGGATCTTCTTTTCCATGCAGGAGCCTTCAAATGTGGCGGCCGTGTTTTTAACGACTTTATTGATGTCAAAATCAGTCACATCGAGAACCGTGCCGCGGATATTTAAATTGTTCAGCGTCAGTAAGCTGTTCGTAAGCTTGGTCAGACGCTCGGTCTCGTTTAAGACGATCTTGATGTATTTTTCATGCATTTCCGGCGGGATGGTACCGTCGACCATGGCTTCCAGATAGCCGCGGATCGAGGTCAGGGGCGAGCGGAAGTCGTGGGATACGTTTGCAATGAATTTTTTCTGGTTTTCTTCGGCGCGGGACAGTTCGGAGGCCATTAAGTTCAGGGAAGCCGCCAGACGTCCGATCTCATCGTCTTTATCGACATCGATCACGTAATCGAGGTTGCCGCCGGTATATTCCCTGGCGGCTTTCGTGATCTTCCTGAGCGGAAGATAGATGATCGTTGTGAAAAAGATCAGGATGATCAGCGAAACGGAAAAGATGATGATGAAAGTCAGATAGGCGATCTGCCGCATGGTGGCGAGCCTCTCATCCACTTCCTTTAAGGGGGTATGGACAACGATATAGGCCTGTCTGCGGAAATTGGCGGTGACCGGCGAGAGTACGCTGATCACCGGTTCTTTGAAGAATCCGTAAAAATCACCCACCACATAATAATCATGCGTCAGGTCATCCGGGTCAAAAGGTTCAAGCACCGTGGATACCTGACCGGAAGGAATGGCGGAATCGAAGAGGATCGTGCCGTTTGTGGAAAGGATCCAGATCGATGTGGAGGTCATGGCATCTATGTTGCTTAACTGGCTGCGGAAATCGGCAGCCGTGAAGTTTTTGTTGGACAGATTCTTGGAATATGTGTTGGCGATCGCGGTCGCTTCTTTATACAGTTCCGCGGCCTTGGCGCGGATCATGGCATTGCGGGCCATTTCCGACGTGATCGTGTTGATCGTCAGAATACTGAGGACCGCAAACACAAGATAAGCGATTATAAATTTCAGGTAAACGGTTGACTTGTGTTTCATGGATCATTTGACCTCGAATTTATAGCCGATCCCCCATACGGTGGACAAACGCCAGGCGGCGTGGTCCTTGATCTTTTCACGCAGACGTTTGATGTGTACATCTACGGTTCTGGTGTCGCCGATATATTCATAGCCCCAGATGTGGTCAAGCAGCTGTTCCCTGGTGAACACCTGGTTGGGCGAAGAAGCAAGGAAGTAGAGCAGTTCCAGTTCTTTTGGCGGCATATCCACGGCATTGCCGTAATAGAGGACCGAATAGTTGGTCAGATTGATGACAAGATCGGGATATTCCACGCATTTTGAATCACCGGCAGCAGGCGTTGCCGGCTGTTTCCCCGGAGTGAAGCGGCGCAGCACAGCCTTGACCCTGGCAACCAGTTCCTTGGAATCAAAGGGTTTTTCCATATAGTCATCTGCGCCGAGTTCCAGACCCAGCACTTTGTCGAAGACTTCCCCTTTGGCGGAGAGCATGATGATCGGCGTGTCCGATTTGGAACGGACTTCGCGGCAGACCTGGTATCCGTCGATCCCGGGCAGCATCAGGTCAAGCAGGATCAGATTCGGCTCATAGGTCTCAAATGCTGACAGGGCAGCCTCTCCGTCATTGACGATCATAGTATCAAAGCACTCTTTCGTGAGATACAGGGAGATCAGTTCCGCGATATTCGCATCATCGTCCACGATCAGGATCTTCTGTTTATTGGCCATGATTTTACCTCCGTACGCTTACTTAAATTCGACGATCGTTACGCCGGCATCGCCCTCACCGTATTCTGCCAGCTGATAGGATTTCACATAGGAAACATGCTTCAGATGGGCATGAATGGCGGAACGCAGGGCTCCGGTGCCTTTTCCGTGCACGATCCTTACCTTTGGCAGATGTGAGATATAGGCATCGTCGAGATATTTGTCCAGTTTCGGGATCGCTTCGTCCACCGTCAGTCCGATCAGGTTCAGTTCGGTGGAGATGGAAGCGGCTTTGCTGAGTGCAGACGCACCGTGCGCCCCCTTTTTTTTCTGCAGGGGGTTTTCTTCTTCCAGCCGTTCCACATCGGATATATTTGTCTGGATACGCATGATCCCGCATTGTGCAAAGAAGTTGCCTTTGCTGTTTGGCAGGGTGGATACGGTCCCTTTCAGGTTCATGGACAGGATCCGTATATCATCCCCGATGCGAAAATCACCCGCCTTGTAATTGGATGTCTTCGGGGCTTCCTGCTTCTGTTCGTCCCTGAGCTGATCCGTCCTTTCACGCAGTCTGGCGCGCATTGCTTCCATTTCACGGATATCGCCGCCACCGCCGTGCTTCTGGTAATACCGGATCGCTTCATCGGCCAGTTTTTTGGCTTCCTGCAGGATATCGCGGGCTTCCTCTTTGGCTTCCCGGAGCGACCGGTCGCGCATTTCCTGCAGTTTTTGCTGCTTGGTCTCAAAGGATGCCTTCAGTTCTTCGGCTTCCCTGCGGTATCTGGAAACGGTTTCCTGCTCCTGTTCCAATAATATACGATTTTGCTCCAGTTTGGAAAGGACATCTTCCAGATCTTCATCCTTTTTATCGAGCCTTAGCGAAGCATCTTTTATCACTTCATCGGACAGCCCCAGCTTTTTGGAGATCGCAAAGGCGTTACTCTTGCCGGGCATTCCGATCAGCAGACGGTAGGTCGGGCGCAGTGTCTCCACATCAAATTCGCAACTGGCGTTCATAACGCCGTTTTCCCGGATCGCATAGATCTTCAGTTCACTGTAGTGTGTTGTAGCGACGGTGCGGATCTTACGTTCATGCAGACGGTTCAGGATTGCGATCGCAAGCGCGGCCCCTTCCGTCGGATCTGTTCCCGCCCCCAGTTCATCAAACAGGCAGAGCGATCGTTCGTCCGCCTTGTTCAGGATCATGACGATGCGCTTCATATGGGACGAAAACGTGGACAGGCTCTGCTCAATGCTCTGCTCATCCCCGATATCCGCAAAGATATCCGAAAAGACAGAGAGTTCGGAACGGTCCAGTGTCGGGATATGCAGTCCGGCCTGCCCCATCATGGCGAGCAGCCCGAGTGTTTTTAAGGCAACCGTTTTTCCGCCGGTATTGGGACCCGTTATGATCAGCAGATCAAAGGAATCCCCCAGAGAGAGGTCGATGGGAACAACGGTATCTTTCGGCAGCAGGGGATGTCTGGCTTTGCGCAGCAAAACCTTCCCTTCGGTGTTATACAGCGGCCTGGTCGCATTCATTTCAAGGGCCAGTTTGCCCTTTGCAAAGATCAGATCCAGGGTCGCGACCGTTTCAAGGTCCTGCCGGATCTCAAAAAGATTCTGTGCACAGTCCGCGCTGAGGCCCGCGATGATGACCTCGATCTCTTTTGCTTCCTGTAATTCCAGTTCCCGCAGTTCGTTATTCAGGTTCACAACGGCAGCAGGTTCGATGAAGAAAGTGGATGCCGATGAGGACTGGTCATGGATCATGCCGGGAACATTGTTTTTGTATTCCGATTTGACGGGGATGCAGTAGCGTCCGTCACGCATGGTGATCACGGCGTCCTGCAAATAAGTGCGGTAGGTCTGGCTTACCATCTGCGCCAGCTGTGTATGGATCTTATCGGTTGCCTGTTTGATATGGCGCCTGATGGAATGGAGCGTGGGGGAAGCATCGTCGCTGATCTCTTCCTCCGAAAGGATACATCTCCGGATATCGGTGCAAAGGTTCGATAAGGGTTCCAGCAGGAAAAAATATCCGTCCAGGGAGTCTTCTCCCGTATCAGACGGATCTCTTCTTCCGTAAGATTTGATGCGGGCGCAATTCTCCAGGAGTCTTGCGATCTGCAACAGTTCTCCTGCGGAAATGATGCTTCCTTTTTCAAGCCGGGAGAGCGATGCATAGATCGCATCTTCTGCAAAGAAGGAAACGCCTGCGTTCTTTAAAAGTCTTTGGAGTGCATCCGCGGTTTCCGTCTGTGCATTCTCGATCTCGTCACGCGATGTGAGCGGATTTAAAGAAAGACATCGCTCTTTTCCAATTTCAGAGGATGCCTGATCAGCCAGCTGCTCCAATATTTTCCGGAATTCAAGTGTCTTGATCGCGCCGTCATTCATAACAAGATAAGTGTAGCAGAATTCACAGCCTTTCGCAATGCAACCTTGTAGTTTTCGGGCATTTTTAGTATAATGAGTGAACAGTGGTTAAGGAGAATGTTTCATGAAAGAAAACGATCAGGAAACCATTCGGAAATCGGTAGCGCAGGAGAACGAGCAATCCGCAGCCGGTGGTGGACAGAAGTTTGATTTTATCACGGAAACGATCAAGAAAAAACCGGTCAATAAGAAGAGGGTTTTCTTAAAACTGTGTTCTACGATCTTTTCAGCGGTCGTATTTGGTCTTGTGGCATGTCTGACTTTTATTTTCCTGCTTCCGAGACTGCAGGCACGTTTCGGGCTGCAAAATGCGCAATCCCAAACAGTTGTGGAAGATACGGATGATGGCGGTGAAACGGAATCCGTTTCCACGGAAGATGTGGATGTTACGCCCGCAACCGAGGAAAAGCCGCATGAGGTCGTGACGCAGGTTGTCCAGAAAGTCGAAAAGGTCGAAAAGAACCTGGATGTAAGCGACTATAAACAGTTATATACACAGATCTCCAGACTGGGTTATGAAGTGCGCAAATCTCTCGTGACCGTAACGGGCGTTTACCCGGATACGGACTGGTTCCAGAATCCCTATGAACTGAACCGGGCCACCTCCGGTCTGATCGTGACGGATAACGGCAAAGAACTCCTGATCATTGCACAGACCGAAGCGATCAAAAACGCGGAATCGGTCATCGTTACGTTTTCCGACGGCAGCGAGCACAAGGCATCCATAAAGAAAAACGACACGAACACCGGACTGACGGTGGTTGGCGTAGAACTGGATTCCCTGTCGGATGAGACCAAAGAAAAGGTAGCCAGAGCGAAACTCGGCAGTTCAAGGATCACATCGCTTGTCGGTACACCGATCATCGCACTGGGCAATCCCATCGGTATTTCCGGTTCCATGGCCAGCGGGCAGATCACCAGCAACAGTTTTGTGAAAACACTGACGGACAGCAGCGTGCAGTTTTTGACGACGGATATTTACGGCAGTGCGGCGGCAAGCGGCGTTTTAGTGAATCTGGACGGCGAAGTGCTCGGGATCATCTATCAGGATGAGAATGTCGGGGATACACCGAATCTGATCAAGGCTTACGGGATCTCAGACCTGAAAGGAAAGATCGAGAAGCTTTCCAACGGACAGGATCTGGCATACCTGGGTATCTACGGAACAGACGTAACGGAGGCGGTCGCAGAGGAACTGGGTCTTCCGCTAGGCGCCTATGTCAAGGAAGTGGTCATTGATTCTCCTGCCATGCAGGCCGGTATCCAGAACGGAGATGTGATCGTCAAGATCGGTACGACGGAGATCAATTCTTTTGAAGCGTTCAAAGATGCGATGCTCAAATGCCAGCCGGGCGATCTGATGATGGTCACGGTGCTCAGGCAGGGAAGATTTGAATATAACGAAGTGTCCTTTGAGATCACACTGGGCACACTTGAGTGAGGCAGACATGAAGTTTATTGAGGCATTCAGGGAAGGCGATAATATCGCGGACATATACATGGTCAAACACAGACAGTCCGCAGTCACCAAAAACGGTAAATCTTACGAGAATCTGATCCTGCAGGATAAAACGGGTACGATCGATGCAAAGATCTGGGATCCGGGCTCTGCGGGGATCGATGATTTTGAAGTATTTGATTACGTACAGATCAACGGAAACGTCACCTCCTTTAACGGTGCGTTGCAGGTCAGCGTGCAGCGGGCACGCAAATGCAGGGAGGGCGAATACGATCCGGCGGATTATCTGCCGATGACATCCAAAAACATCGATGACATGTTTAACCAGATCCTGCAGTATATAAGCGGGATCCGCTCTCCGTACTTAAAGCAGCTTCTGGAATCCTTTTTTGTGGCGGATGCCGGCTTTATCGTCGCTTTCCGGAAAGGTTCCGCGGCAAAATCAGTCCATCACGGCTTCGTCGGCGGGCTGCTGGAACATACCCTGTCCGTTACAAACATGTGCAATTATATTGCAGATGCCTATCCGGCCGTCAACAGGGATCTTTTGATGAGCGCGGCTATGCTGCATGATATCGGAAAGGTGAAAGAGTTATCCTGCTTCCCGGAAAATGATTATACGGACGACGGGCAGCTGCTCGGTCATATCGTCATGGGGTCGGAAATGGTATCGGAAAAGATCGCCGGGATCCCGGGTTTTCCCGCAAAACTGGCGAGTGAGATCAAACATTGCATTCTGGCTCATCACGGGGAATTCGAATTCGGATCCCCGAAGAAACCGGCACTGATCGAAGCGATCGCATTGCATTTCGCAGACAATCTGGATGCCAAAATGGAGACCATGACCGAACTGCTGGCATCTGCAACGGGAGACGAGTGGCTGGGATATAACCGCCTCCTGGATTCCAACGTCCGCAGAACAGGCAAATAAATTTATGGATCATCAGAAAAATCAGAGACTGACCGTAGAGATCGAAGATATCGGAATGAACGGAGAGGGTATCGGCCGCGTTGGCGGCTATACCCTTTTTGTTAAGGATGCCATCCCCGGCGATCTGGCGGAAGTCTCACTCACAAAAGTCAAAAAAACATACGCATATGCAAGGCTGCTCCGTGTGATCGAATCATCCAAAGACAGGATCTGTGCGCCCTGTCCGATCCACAGGCAGTGCGGCGGCTGTCAGATCCAGGCGCTTTCCTACGAGGGCCAGTTAGCGTTTAAGCAGAACAAGGTCAAAAACGATCTGATCCGGATCGGTGGGATCGACGAAACGTATCTGTCTTCGATCCTGGAACCCATCGTCGGGATGCCTGAGAAGAGTGCGGACAAAAAAGAGATAAAGGGCAGAGGCTTCCGCTACCGGAACAAGGCGCAGTATCCCATCGGAAAAAGCCGGGATGGAGAGATCATTGCAGGGTTTTATGCCAGACGCACGCATTCGATCATACAGACGGAAGACTGTCTTCTGGGACCAAAGATCAACCGCCTGATCGTGGATACGGTCATAAAACATATGAAAAATTGCGGGATCCCGCCCTATGATGAGGAGACAGGGACCGGGACGGTCCGTCACGTGATGATCCGCCACGCGTTTGAAAGCGGAAAGATCATGGTATGCATTATCATCAACGACAGGTCCCTGAAACGGCCGGAAGAGCTGGTGAAAGCACTGCGGGCGGTTGACGGTGTGGCCTCAGTTTACCTGAACATACAGACGGAGAAGACCAATGTGATCCTCGGAGAAGAGTGCATTCTGCTTTGGGGAGAGGATTCGATCGGGGACACGATCCATGTGTGTGATGCGGACCGTGATTTTGCATATACGGACGAATCCCTTACCTTTCATATTTCCCCGCTCTCCTTTTATCAGGTCAACCCGGTACAGACGGAGTGGATGTATTCCCAGGCGCTTGGTTTCCTAAATCTGCAGGGAACGGAAACGGTGTGGGATCTGTACTGCGGGATCGGGACGATCTCCCTGTTCCTGGCAAAGCATGCAAAACGCGTGATCGGGGTTGAGATCGTGGAACAGGCCGTGGAGGATGCAAGGGAGAACGCAAGGCAAAACGGGATCGGGAATGCAGAGTTTTTTGCCGGAAAAGCGGAAGAGATCCTGCCGGAGTACTACCGCACGCAAGAGGATGATGAGATGAAACGCCCGGATGTGATCGTGGTCGATCCGCCAAGAAAGGGCTGCGATGAAAAATGTCTGGAGACAATGGTACGCATGCAGCCGGATAAGATCGCCTATGTCAGCTGTGATCCCGCGACGCTTGCAAGGGACGTGAAATATCTGAGCGAAAACGGCTATCTGCTGACAAAGGTGCGCGCTTTTGACAATTTCCCGCAAACCGTCCATGTGGAGACGGTGACGCTTTTGGAAAGGAAAGAATATGATCATACATCCGATCCCGCCGCTGTTTGATGCGGATGCAAGGATCCTGATCCTTGGCAGTTTTCCTTCGGTAAAATCAAGGGAAGCCGGTTTTTTCTACGGGCATCCGCAGAACCGCTTCTGGAAAGTCATATCGACACTGTATGGGGAGGACCTGCCGCTTACGATCGAAGAAAAAAGAGCATTTATCCTGCGGAATCAGATCGCGCTCTGGGATGTGATCGGTTCCTGTGATATAGAAGGATCCTCGGATGCCAGTATCCGGAATGTCGTTCCGAATGACCTTGGCATCATTCTTGACAATGCCCCGATCCGGACCATCTATGTGAACGGAAAGACGGCGGAAAAATACTACAGAAAATATACGGAACCGCTGACCGGGAGACCTGCAGTCTGCCTGCCGTCAACGAGTCCCGCCAATGCCGCCTGGTCGTTAGAAAAACTGCTGGCGGCATGGGAATGCGTAAGAAGGTGATCCCATGGCAAAAATAAGTGTATCGGATCTGACATTTACATATGAAGGCAGCGCGGATCCCGTGCTTGAAAATGTAACCTTCCACCTGGATACGGACTGGAAACTCGGCCTGATCGGAAGAAA
Organism: Lachnospiraceae bacterium; assembly: GCA_017620255.1. Lineage (GTDB taxonomy): Bacteria > Bacillota > Clostridia > Lachnospirales > Lachnospiraceae > UBA2868. The sequence continues at coordinate 135,507 of JAFZQU010000031.1, read as the reverse complement.
CGGAAAAGGAAAGACGACGCTTCTGAATCTTTTTCTGGGAAAATATGAATACAGCGGAAGTATTTCCGGTACGGAGCACGTGGACTATTTTCCCTATCCCGTTACGAATGCGGATCTTACAAAGACGGCTTCCGAACTGATCCCGCAATGGAAACCGCAGGCGGAAGAGTGGCAGGTGCTCATCCAGATGAACCAGATCAAAATGGATAGTGACTGCCTTTACAGACCGTTTGGAACCCTCAGTTTCGGAGAGCGGACCAGAGTCATGCTGGCAGTCCTGTTTGCCATGGAAAACGAATTCCTGCTGATCGACGAACCGACCAACCATCTGGACCGGGATGCAAGAGAACTGGTAAAAGCGTATCTGAAGACGAAAAAAGGCTTCATCCTGGTCTCACATGACAGGGACCTTTTAGATGCGGTCTGCGACCATGTACTGGTGCTGAACAAAAAAACCGTCAGCGTACAGGCCGGAAATTTCACTTCCTGGTGGGAAAACAAGGAAAAGGCGGATGCGTTTGCACGGGCGGAAAACGAGAAGCATTTAAAAGAGATCAAAAAACTGAAAACAGCAGCCGACAGAAGCGCCAGATGGGCGCAAAAGAGTGAATCCACGAAGATCGGGTTCGATCCCGTCAAGGAAAACGACAGGAGCATTTCAACGAGATCTTTTATCGGTGCCAAGACCAAAAAGATGCAGTCCAGGGTAAAATCCTTTGAGTTCCGGATGGACCGTGAGATAGAGGAGAAAGAAGGCCTGCTTCAGGACATTGAAACGGTCACGGATCTAAAGATCAATCCGCTTTTCTTCCACAAAGAAGTCCTGATCCGCGCAAACGATCTGTCGCTTGGCTATGAAAATGCAGAGCAGGCGCTGTTTGAAGATCTGCGGTTTGAGATAAAACGGGGCGGACGGTACGTGCTCCTTGGCGGGAACGGGAGCGGTAAGTCAAGCCTGATCAAAGCGATCCTGCAAAGAACGCCGGTAAAGCCGGCAGATACCGGCAACCTGATCGTGAACGGTACGCTGGATGTGGCATCAGGGATTGTCGTTTCCTATGTCAGTCAGGACACGTCGCATTTGAAAGGATCCCTGCATGCGTATTGTGAGGAACAGAATATAGATGAGACTTTGTTTCTGGCCCTGCTACGCCGGCTGGATTTTGGTAGGGAACAGTTTGCAAAAGAAATGCAGGACTATTCGGAAGGACAGAAGAAAAAGGTCCTGATCGCGCATAGCCTGCTCACGCCGGCGCACCTCTATATCTGGGATGAACCGTTGAATTATATCGATGTATTTTCCAGAATGCAGATCGAAAAAATGATCCTGTCCTTTCAGCCGACCATGCTCCTTGTGGAGCATGATGTGCGGTTTCAGGAAAAAGTCGCAACACAGACTGTTATTTTAGATCCTCATCATAGTGCGCCCGCTCTCCCCCGATGAATTTCGGGCGGACTCTGGCGGCTGTGATATGCGCCTCTCCGATGGCATGATGTTCGAGCCTGACCGGCACGGCGACTCTCTTTAAATGCATGCCGATCAGTGTATCCCCGATATCGATCCCCGCATCGGCACGGATCTCTTCCACGGCAACGGGATCCTTAAATGTTCCGTAGGCGGTTGTCGCAAAGCTTCCGCCCGCTTTAGGCTGCGGGACGACATTGACGATCTCTTTTCCGGGAACGGCTTCCCGCTCGATGATGATCGCGCGGTTCAAATGTTCGCAACATTGTGCGGCCAGATAGAGGCCGCGTTTTGTTACTTCTTCATAGATACCTGCAAATACGGCCTGTGCAACTTCCAGATTGGAATTACTGCCGATCTTATCGCCGCAGACTTCCGAAGAAGAACAGCCGACCACCAGGATCTGCCCCTTCTTCAGGCCGGCTTTTTCACACAGTTCACCGGTAACTTCCAGTGCCTGCTGTCTGAGTTCATCGTACATGATCTACGCCTTTCCTTTATACAGACTCTGCCTGTTTGATTTTTTCTCCGGTAATACGTTATCTGTCCTCTCATCGGTCATGGAACGGAAGATCCTATGGATACCGCAGTTCCAGCATAAGATCATTCCGAAGACGGCACCGACCACACCCTGTGCGATCTCATACGGAAGCTTCATGACAGCGGTTTCCCAGGTGCTGTAAACAAACGTTTTTCCGAGTGTATATCCGACGACCATGATCACGGCACCGACGGAAACGCCGATCCCCGATGCAAGCTTCGGGTGTGAACGGAATGTTTTATGCGAGATCAGCGAGATCACGACAGCCTGCAGACCATGCGTTACCAGCGATACGAACATCGGCAGGGGATAGAAGAACAGATCTCCGAGAAAGGAGCCGATGCCGCCGACGATAAACGCTTCGAAAGGATTCAGCAGGATCGCGGCGAGACAGATGACCATGTCACAGAGGTATAAATGGCCGCCGGGAACGGGAATGCCGAAGGAACTGAAGGCGATATTCATGGCCATCAGTACGGCTGCGGTTGTCAGACGGATGGTTGTGATCTTTGCATCTTCTCTTTTCATGGGGATCAAACTCCTTTACTTTTTCTTTGTATGAGAATATACTCATTTTGGATATATAAAAATGATCAGAATGAAAGTTTTTTATAAGACCAGATGAATTATTCCATTGAAACAACTTCACAGGAACCTGCCTATATTCAGCTTTACCGACTGTTTGTACGGGATATTGCCGCGGGGATCTATCCGACGGATACCAGACTGCCGTCCAAACGGACCATTGCGGCAGAAGTCGGCGTCAGTGTGATCACGGCGGAACATGCTCTTTCCCTGCTGTGCGACGAGGGTTATGTAGAGGCCAGAGAGCGGAGCGGGTATTTCGTGATCTACCGGGAAAAAGATTTTTTCACGGAACGCAGTCAAACGGAGCCTGTTCCCATCCTGTCCGGGAACGCACACGGGCAGAGTGAGTTTCCCTACACGGTCCTGGCCAAAACGATCCGGCGCGTTCTGATGGACTACGGGGACCGGATCCTTGTCAAATCCCCGAACCATGGTTGTCCGGAACTGAGAAACGAGATCTGTACCTATCTTGCCAGGAGCAGAGGCATTCATGTGGAACCTTCGCAGGTGATCATCGGATCCGGTGCCGAGTATCTGTACGGCCTGATCGCGCAGCTGATCGGTATGGAACGTGTTTTTGCGATCGAGGATCCTTGTTATGATAAGATCCCCAGAGTATATGAGGCGATGGGCATCCCCTGCGATCCGCTTACCTTAACGAGGGACGGGATCTCTTCGGAGGCGTTGGATCAGACAAACGCAACGGTATTGCATGTTACGCCGTTTAACAGTTTCCCGAGCGGGATCTCCGTGAGCATATCCAAGAAAAAAGAGTATTTAAAGTGGGCGAAGGACCGGGATGCCATTCTGATCGAGGATAACTATGATTCAGAACTGACTGTGTTAAGAAAGGCGGAAGATACGCTTTTTTCCATGGCAGCAGGCGTTCGCGTGCTCTATGTGAACACGTTTTCCAAGACGATTGCCCCGTCCATGCGGATCGGCTACCTGCTTCTGCCAAAAGACATGACGGAACTGTTCAACAGCCGGCTGGGGTTCTATTCCTGTACGGTACCGCTCTTTGAACAGTATGTTCTGGCAGAACTGCTGCACAGCGGTGATTTTGAAAGACACATTAACCGGATGCGCAGAAAAAAACGCAGGGAAGAAAGACTCTGATCCAAGCATCAAAAAAGAACTGCCGCGATTGCAGCAGTTCTTTTTTTACAGATCTTCGAAAGGGTCAGTCGACCTTGAAGAAACTTACATTTTCTTTCAACTGTGAGGAAATGTCGCTGAGTTCGTCCGCCTCTGATACGACTTCCGACATATTGGAAGTCAGCTGCGTGATGGATGCGCTTGTTTCCTGCGTGGAAGCGGCGTATTCTTCCGAAATGCTCGAGAGGGATTCAACGGAGGCCATGATCCGTTCTTTGCCTTCTGTCATGCTCTCGACAAGGGAAGCGATCTCTTTATTACCGTTTTCGGTCTCATTGAGAAGCTGCAGCATGTTGTCAAACGAAACGCTCATGCTCTCAAGAGCGGAAACTTCGCTTGTGGTTGCTTCCTTGATGCTGCCGGTAAGTGCGCGGTTTTCGTTGGAGTACTGCGTGATCGTGCTGAGCATCTGTGTGATCTCGCCGGCCATCTGATTGGATTCTTCCGCAAGTCCTTTGATGTTATCCGCTACAACCGCAAAGCCTTTTCCTGCTTCCCCGGCTCTTGCCGCTTCGATGGAAGCATTCAGTGCAAGCAGGTTTGTCTGGCTGGCAATGGAAATGATACCTTCGGCCGCCTTGCTGATCTCTTCAACAACTTCAGCGGTCTTGCTGACGGAATCCGCAACCTGTCCGGCTTTGACATTGGTGTCCTCGTCTGCCTTACGGATATCTTTGAGCTGTTTCTGCAGCGCGATGGAATCTTCATACAGTGCATTGACTTTTTCCAGATTACTATCCGCAACGGCGTGTACCTTATCGATACTGTCCCCGATCTCTCCCGTGATCCCGGCCGTAACCTGAACGTCTTCAGCCATGGACATCGCACCCTGTGCAAGTTCCCCGACTGCAACAGAGATATTGGAGGTGTTTTCTTCGGAATTGGCAATGCTGTCTTTCGCGTTGCCGGCCTTGTCGTTTACGGAATCTGCGCAGGATACAACATCCAGCAGGGAATTTTTCAGACGGAGCCGCATGTCTTCCATGGAAGATTCCACGGTAAAGAATTCCCTGAACATGCTTTCCGTCTTCACATCCGTGACAAAATCGCCTGTTGCCATGTTGTTCACTGCTTTTACCATATAGCCGACACTTGTCCGCATCTTATGCAGGATCAGGACGGAACCGGCAAGTACCAGAAGGATGATGACCGCAAAAAGAACTGCGCTGGAAATGATACTGCGCCTGATCTCAGCCTCATGAACGGCTTTCTCGGCAATCGCCCATTCTTCCGTAATATCCGTCATTTCGGAAATGGAATCCCTGGTGGACTCAAAGTTCTGAATAAACAGAGTATAATCACCGGTGCCGTTTTTCACATCGTAGGTGTTTTCCCATTCCTGGAAACCTTCCATAAAGGTGTTGTACAGCTTGTCAAAATTGTCGGTGTTCAGAACGGTTCCCGTGTAAAGACCCGGCTCATTGCTCGCTATGTTATGTGCTTCGGTCACACGGTCCAGAACCTGTTGCTTGTTGGATTCATAATCATCCAGATACTGTTCGGTAAGCTCTGCCATCATCTCCGGCGGGATATCGGATGGAGCTGCCGTAACATCATGATACTGCAGAGCGCCGAGCATGGACTGGTAAAAGTCCCTGTCTGCATTGATCAGGTCTGCGCTGATCGTATAGAGATGTTCAAAATAGAGTTCTTCGGCCTCGTTGGATACAGACTGCATCTTTGTGCTGAAATAGATCAGGCATGCTGCAAGCAAAGCGGCAAAAACAAGCCCGATGCACATCAGAGCAGCAACGATACTGAATTTGGATCCTTTTTTTGCCATATGGTTTTTTTCCTTTCTTGGTAAAGGGTGTATTTTCTAAAAAATGTGGAAATTACGGTAATTTTATCATGATTAAGCATCGGACGCAAGCAAAATTCATGATTTTTGCGCCACCTTGAAAGAATTGTCAGAAAAAAGATGCAGGGCTCTCCCTTCGGGTTGTCAGTTTGATGTAAAACGTGTAAAATAAAACTGCAGTATAAATCATCAATCAGGGGGAAAAACATGCAGGATTACAAAAAAATCGATTACTCAAAGAATAAGGATGTTGTACTCCGTTACATTCCGGGACATTTCGTAACACCTAATTCACATGTCAACTACTACATGGATCTGACGGATATGAAATCCAGACAGAGAGAGGCGAGAGCGACAGGTGAAGAACTGGCCGAAATGTATTTAAGCTCGGATGTCATCGACACCATTCTCTGCTTAAACAGCATGGAAGTCGTTGGTGCTTATCTTGCCAACAAGCTGACCAAAGCCGGGATCATTTCCGCGAATTCCCATAAGACCATGTATGTGACCAGTCCGGAATACAATGTCAGCGGACAGATGATGTTCCGCGACAACAACCAGCACATGATCCGCGGCAAACGTGTTCTGATCCTGATCGACACGGCAACGACCGGTGCGACCCTGCAGAGCGCGATCCGCTCGGTTGGCTTCTATAACGGAACCATTGTGGGTATTTCCGCGATCTTCTCCGTAGCGACCGTGGTCAACAACATTCCGATCCGTTCGCTCTACTCGACCAGAGATCTGCCGGATTATGCAGGCTACAGTTTTGACAATTGTCCTCTGTGTAAGGCAAATGTGCCGATCGATGCGATCTGTAACGGTTTCGGCTATTCTCTCTTATAAAGAAGACAAACCAAAAGACGGCGTTTATCGCCGTCTTTTTTTCGGATACCGTTGATGAGAGATCCGGAAAAAGAAAGGGATTTAAGATATGACAGAATATGAACGGATCAGGGATATTGTCAGGGCCCTGCGCGCAGAAGGCGGTTGTCCGTGGGACCGCGAGCAGACACATATGAGTCTGAAACCGGCCTGCATAGAAGAAGCAGCGGAAGTGATCTGCGGGATCAACATTTTGGAAGAAACGGGCAATCCGGACAACCTGAAAGAAGAGCTGGGCGACCTGCTTTTGCAGGTTTTGATGCATGCGCAGATCGCGGAAGAGGAAGGTCTGTTTACCATGGAAGATGTCTGCGCAGGGATCGCGGATAAGATGGTACGCAGACATCCGCATGTGTTCGGGGAAGTACAGGTGGAGAATTCTGCGGAAGTGCTTGTAAACTGGGAGCAGATCAAGCGGCAGGAAAAGCGAGGGAAAGAATGGATGGATGCAAAACTGCCGGAGGCGTTTGCGGAATCCAGGGAGCTGATCGACCGTGCCGAAGAGAGAAAACGCAGGAAACAATTGGAACAAAAACAGGAAAAAGACAGAATATAATTGCCTGTATACAGGTTATGATTTATAATTTTAATATCCGTTTACAAACGGAATCCACATGAGAAGGGAGATTTTTTCTATGAACAAGGAGAGATCCAATGAAGCTTACGTCAATAAGACCGCAATGGTCCTGTTTACGGTCCTGACGTCGATCATCAGCGTCGCCTACATCATTCAGCTTGCCAAGGGAGAGGCAGACCTGACAAAATTTCTGTCTGTTGAGATCTTTGATCTCGGACCGATGATCCTTGGCTGGATCCTTTATAAGACAAATCCTGAAACAAATATGATCAAGCATGTGATCGCTGTCGGATACGGACTCTTTTATGCGATCGTCTGCTTTGTTACGACAAATACCATTCTGGTATTTGTATATGCGATCCCCATGGTTCTTGTAACGGCCATGTACAATGACATGCGTCTCTCTCTTGCGGTGGGCATCGGCGTTTCCGTGATCGCAACGGCTCATGCCATACGGTTTGCGTCTTTGAAAGACTGGCAGGATGGGGCGACGGCGGATCTGGAGATCGAAGTTTTGATCATGATCCTGGTTTCCGTATTCTCGATCGTGGTAAACCGTGTGATCACAAATATGAACGCAGCGCAGATGCGGATCATTCATGAGACCGGTGAAAAGAATGAAAACATGCTGAATGCGATCGTGGATATCTCAGGAAGCCTGATCGAAGATGTACACAAGGTTTCCGATATGATGACAACGCTTTCGGCGTCCAGCGAAGAGACTCTTTCCGCGATGCAGGAAGTACAGTCCGGCACGACGGATTCCGCGGATTCCGTCCAGAACCAGCTGATCAAAACAGAAGAGATACAGGTACAGGTTGAAAAGGTGACCAAAGCGTCCGAAGATATCGGCAGCAACACAAATGATGCAGTGGAAGCGATCCGGGAAGGCCGCGACAATATCAAACGCCTGATCGAACAGGCAAAGATCTCGGAAGAAGCCGGAAACGGTGTGATCCGGGAGGTGGAAGGCCTGAAGTCGTCCACGGAACAGATGGAGACGATCGTATCCCTGATCCAGAGCGTTGCATCGCAGACCAGTTTGCTCGCCCTGAATGCGAGTATCGAAGCAGCGAGAGCCGGCGAAGCGGGAAGAGGTTTTGCGGTTGTGGCAACAGAGATCTCCAATCTGGCCGGACAGACACAGAACGCAACAGGCAATATCAACGAACTGATTGCCGGGATCTCCAAAGAGATCGGGGAAGTCGTTACAGCGATCAATTCTCTTGTGGAAAGCAACCGGATCCAGAATGAATCCGCCAATGTTACATCTTCCAGTTTTGATAAGATCGTTGAGAATACAAGAAAGATCAGAAGCAGTTCCGAAGAACTGTCGGAAGTCGTTGCAAGACTGGCAGCGGCAAACGGAGAGATCGTGGAAAGCATTCAGACAATTTCCGCGATCACGGAAGAGGTTTCCGCACATTCCACAACCACATGTGCTGCAACGGAAACGAACCAGCGTACGGTAGAAGAAGTACAGGGTGTTGTTGAGAATATGATCCGGGCAGCCGATCAGCTGAAAGATCTGGAAAAATAAAAGATCAGCGCAGGATCACGGATTTGGGACTGAAATAATACATGGCGGACTGCAGGGCACCAAGCGTATGCCAGGACCGGACCAGTTCGTCGTAATCGATCGTAGCGATCCGTCCCCAGGTGGAAATGATCAGGCGGACTTTATCCCCGCTCTCCTCAATTCCCGTGATCGTGACAAAGTGGTTATGCATTTCTTTTTCCGCCATCTGCGGTTTGGAAGAAGTGGAAGTATAATCGGCATATAATGTAAGGGCATGATGATTGCGGGCCGTCAATAAAGTGACGGCCCCGTTTTCTTTCAGCCCTCTTTTTATGAATCTCAGACCGCTCCTGTAGGAACACATAAAAGTGAGACGGAAACGGGAACGCAGGGATAAACCGTGCTTTCTGGCAAACCGGAGCATGCCCAAAATGAAGCCTAAGGAGCTCTGGCCGAAACTCGGGGGGATCAGCCGGCAGATCCGGATGTTTTTGTTCATATCGTAAATACGCCTTAGGATCGGGATCTCAAAGGCGCCCATGCTGCGGTACATTTCATTCATGTATTCCACATAGGTTTTTTTATCAATGGGAAAACGGTGCGTGAGCATCAGATAGGAATTGAGCGCAGCAATATGGCCGCAGCCGCTGTGAGCCTGCGTGTTGCGCGCAAACCAGGCCTGGTTACCGCCGAAATACGCTTTTTGATTGTCACTGTCTTTGATCAGAAAATCATTCTCGTTCATAGTTTTGTAAGGCGGAAAACAGTCCCGCTGCCGTTTTTTCTTCTGCGTGGATAAAATGGACCGGTTCGTTGACCGCATCCAGCCGGTGTGCGTCGGAACTGGTAAGGATATGGCATTTATTCAGATACGGATGCTGCTCCTTAAGTGTTTCGAGATTCTCCGGGTGACGCAGTTCGGCGATCCGGAATTTTGCGTTATCCGGGATCATACCGAGATTGGACAGAAGACTGGTGGAGCTTTTGTCTAAATGCGCCGGGACCATGATACCGTGATATTCCTTTACAAGATCGTATACCTGGTCAAACGAAATGGAAGTTGCGGAGATCAGCAGTGTATCGAAGGTTCCGCAAGGCTCGTCGTCTGTTCCCGTCAGGATCTGGTTCCCGAAGAATTGCGGGTTGTTGGGAATGGGCAGGATCTTATCCTCCACATAACGGTCGAAAGCAAGCGCATCCGTAAGATCTTTAAAATAACAAAGGACATGCACTTCTTCTGCGGTTGTCAGTTCCATGCCGGGGATCGCAATGATGCCGAAACTGTCGGCAAATTCCAAAAAAGCCGGACAGTTTTTGCACGTGTTGTGATCTGTCAGGGCAACGGCATTCAATCCCAGCAAAGAGGCCATACCGATGATATTGCCGGGCGTCATGTCGTCGTCTCCGCAGGGAGACAGACAGGAATGCAGATGCATGTCGTAGGAGATCGGGATCATAAGCAGTTATAAGCTTTCAGTGCGGCATCGAATACCGGAAGGTCGGACCGGAATACGGTAATGCCCTGTTCTTTTGCTTTTGCAAGGAAAGCATCGTCCGCAACCACATCACAGGCAAGAACAACACAGCCGCATTCCGCCAGGGAAGCGACGGCAAGCGTGTTTACATTGTTCATGACCGTGATCCAGATGCAGCCTTCCGGAGCATGTCCCATGGCGATGCTCAGCAGATCGCAGCAGTAGCATCCGGTCAGGGCAACATCATGATTTTCTCCGTCATTCAGCAGTGTAAAGATGTTTTTGTCGATCAGTTCTTTGATGGTCATAAGTTGTTCTCTTCCTCCAGTACTTCAAAAGGATCTTCCCCGGATACATAATAGCGCCGCAGCAGTTCGGTACAACTGTGGATATCGCCTTTTCCGCGGATGTGATCTTCAACGAGTGCTTTGCAGGTCGGTGCGCCGCATCCGCCGCAGTCGAGGCCCGGAAGGATACGCATGAGTTTTTCCAGACGCACCATGTTGTTGATGCTTTCCAGCATGCTGGCACCAAGCATATATACGGGTTCGTACGCGATCTCTTCCGTCAGTTCCATATCCGTCTTGAACGGGAAATCCTCCGGATGAGACAGTGCGACCGGCAGATATTTCTTCAGATGTTTCATTTTGGAACTGGCAGCAAACGGGTTTTCCACATTCAGAACACCACCGACGCAGCCGCCCGGGCAGGCATTCAGTTCCACAAACCGGATATCCATCTGGAATTTTTCGTCTTCGAGATCTTCCAGAACACGCACCACATTTTCAATCCCGTCGGCGGCGATATAGTTGTCCAAGAGAATGCCGGCAGCTTCTCCGCCGCTCAGTCCCCAGCCGACACCGATCTTGCCGGAAAGACAGTGTTCGATCGGATTGACTCTGGCTTCTTTCATGGCGGACAGCATCAGAGGATAGATCTCTCTGGTAGCCAGGACGACATCTATACTGCTGTGCGGGATACCGAGAGGATCCTGCACGGCTGTCACCTTTGAAGGGCAGGGGGATATGAATGCGATCCCGATCTCTTCCGGCTTCAGTCCCGTCTGCGCGACGGCTCTTTTTCTTGCGAGTTCCGCGGCAACTTCAACCGGCGGTTTCAGAGGCAGGAGATTGTCGAGCAGTTCCGGGAAACGGATCCTGATCAGTCTGGTGACCGTGGGACAGGCTGTGCTGATCAGGATCTGCGGTTCCGCATGGCTTGCGAGATATTTTCTGGTCGCGTCGGATACGAGTTCCGCAGCGGCACCCACCTCAAACACATCGTCAAACCCGATCATGGTCAGCGCTGTGAGAATAATGTTCACGTCATCCAGATGATTGAACTGTCCGTACAGAGAAGGCGCCGGAAGGGCCACCTTATATTTGAAGCCCTCAAGCGCATCCATGTGGTCAAAACTTGCCTGCTTGGCATAATGCGGACAATGCCGGATACATTCCCCGCAGTCGATACAGAACTCCTTAATGATATGGGCTTTTCCGTTCCGCACACGGATCGCCTGTGTCGGGCAGGTCTTGATACAGGTAATGCAGCCACGGCATTTATCCTTGTCCAGGTATACGGAATGGAAGAATTTTTGATTTTCGGCCATTTGGTCTCTCCCGGGATCTATGCGGATGCGGAAAGCACCATGTGTCAGAGACACATGCGTGATTTGGGCACATAGCCGGCGGGGAATACTAGTATTCCCGCCCGGCTGTTTGCCCAAATTCACATGGCTTCGCCATGTTACTTTCTGCAGCACACTTCCATCAGTGTCTGGTTAAGCGGTTCTATGTGAAGTAGATCGTCATGGTAACGGTCGTTCCGACTCCCACCTCGGATTCAATGTTGAACTCGTCTGAATTTGCGCGCATATTCGGCAATCCCATGCCGGCTCCGAATCCCAGGTTGATCACGTCTGCGGGTGCAGTCGAGAAACCTTCCTGCATGGCTTCTTCGATGTTCGCGATTCCGGGGCCGGTATCTTTGAGGCACATCACAATGCGGTCCTCGTAAATATCCACGTCAATGGTCCCGCCGTATGCGTGGATGATCATATTGATCTCGCCTTCATACATGGCGATCGATACTTTGCGGACAGCCGAGGCATCCACGTTCATTTTCTTCAGCTTGTTCTTAACGTCTGAACTGGCGGATCCTGCATGCGTAAAGTCGTCTTTGGATACAACATACTGGAAATGTAAACTATCGTTGCAGCTCACTGGGGACACCTCCGTTCAATCCGTTATAGAAAAGCAGACCGCAGGTTGTGAACATGGAAGAGCGTGTCAGCATCACACAGATCTCCAATTCGTTGGCCAGCTCGATGATCTCCGGATCCGGGTCCCTGCGCCCGATGAAAACAACGCAGGCCATCCCCATCATATCCGCCGTGCGGAGCACCTGCGCGTTGTAAAGACCGGTGATCAGGATGGACTTATCGTTGGCGTAAGCAAGCACGTTGCTCATCATATCGGAGCAGAACGCCGAATCCACATCCATGTCCAGATCGCAACAGTTTGTCAGAACAGAAGCGTGGAGTAAATCCTTGATATCTCCGAGTTTCATTTCCGCACCTCCCAAAAGTAAGTGGAATTCAGATGTAAATACCTTGTCATAGCGCGTAATTAGTGATAAAATCAAAACACTACGACTATTATTATAGCATATGTCTATAATGATTGTTAGTTTTTTAGAAATGCGTTGGAGGTAAAGCGTGAAAAACAGTGGAGGCATTCCCTTCAAGGGAACAGAAGAACAAAAGCAGCAGCTTCTCAAGGTGATCAACGATTTACGTGATACGTCCGGATGTCTGATGCCGATCATGCAGGCGGCACAGGACATTTATGGCTATCTGCCTTATGAAGTGCAAAAAATCATTTCTGATGAACTGGGCATACCTGTTGAGAAAGTCTATGGCGTCGCAACATTCTATGCGCAGTTCAATTTAAATCCGAAGGGTGAAAACACCGTTTCGGTTTGTCTCGGAACAGCCTGCTATGTAAAAGGCTCCGGTCTTGTATTCGAAGAGATCGAAAAACAGCTCGGCATCGCTGACGGCGAATGCACATCCGACGGAAAGTTCTCCTTGGATACCTGCAGATGTGTCGGTGCTTGCGGCCTTGCTCCGGTCATGCTCGTGAATGATGACGTATACGGCAAGGTAACCCCTGATCAAGTAAAGGGCATTTTGGATAAGTACAAATAATGTTACCTGAAATTTCTCTGAATGTTTTGGATATCGCACAGAATTCCATCAAAGCAGGCGCCAAGCTTGTGGAGATCGAAGTGTCCAGGATGCGGCAGGATAAAACGATGACGTTATCGATCAACGATGACGGATGCGGAATGGACGCGGAACAGCTGGAACGTGTGATCGACCCGTTCTTTACATCAAGGACTACCAGAAAGATCGGGCTCGGTGTGCCGTTTTTAAAGCAGGCAGCCGAAGCGAGCGGCGGAAGTTTCCGGATCACATCCGAGGTGAACAAGGGAACACAGGTGTTTGCGACATTTCACACAGACCATATCGACTGCATGCCGCTTGGGGATATCAACAGTACCATTTTTTCACTGGTCACGATGAATGAAGATCTGGACTTTGTATATACCTACCGCGTAGATCAGAAGGAATTCACGCTGGATACAAGGGAGATCAGGGAAATCCTCGGGAATGTATCTTTTCAGAACGCTGATGTGACAGCTTTTTTGAGAGAGTATTTATCAGAGAATCAATTGGAGGTTGAACAATGAAATCACTGGAAGAATTAAAAGCAATCCGCGAAAAGATGCAGGGACAGGTCGGATTCCGCTCTGAAAATGAGGACGGTACACGTGTCGTTGTAGGTATGGCCACCTGCGGGATCGCAAGCGGAGCAAGACCGGTTCTGAACGAGCTGGTAAAACAGGTCAATGACCGGAAGCTGACAGATGTGGCTGTTACACAGACCGGATGCATCGGACTGTGCCAGTATGAGCCGATCGTTGAGGTTTACAAGCCCGGCGAGGAGAAAGTCACATACGTTAAGATGACCGCAGACAAGGCTGTTGAAGTATTGGAAAAACATGTACTTGGCGGAACCGTAGTTGAAGATTACACACTGAATAAAATCAAATTATAATTGGAGGTTTGGCTATTATGTATCGTTCTCACGTATTGGTGTGCGGAGGAACCGGCTGTACTTCTTCGGGAAGTCAGGAGATCCTTCAGAACCTTGAGCAAGAGTTAAAGAAAAACGGCCTGGAAGATGAGATCGCGATCGTGAAAACCGGTTGCCACGGGCTTTGCGCAAAGGGCCCCATCATGGTCGTATATCCGGACGCGGTCTTCTATTCGGAAGTAAAGCCGGAAGATGTTGCGGAGATCGTTTCCGAGCATCTGCTGAAAGGCCGTCCGGTTGAGCGCCTGATCTATGATGAAAACGAACCCGAGGAAAGCAGGGTATCGTTGAATGACACGAACTTCTACAAGAAGCAGACACGTATCGCACTGCGTAACTGCGGCGTGATCAATCCGGAGAACATTGACGAGTATATCGCGACACGCGGTTATGAAGCACTCGGCAAGGTTCTGACAGAGATGACTCCGGATGAAGTGATCCAGCTGATCCTGGATTCCGGATTAAGAGGCCGTGGCGGCGCAGGTTTCCCGACCGGCCTGAAATGGAGATTTGCATCGGGCAACCGCGGCAACGTACAGAAGTATGTATGCTGTAACGCCGACGAAGGCGACCCGGGTGCATTCATGGACAGATCCGTTCTGGAAGGCGATCCGCATGTAGTATTGGAAGCAATGGCGATCGCGGGTTATGCGATCGGATCCAACCAGGGTTACATCTATGTACGTGCTGAGTACCCCATCGCGATCGAAAGACTGCGTATCGCGATCGGACAGGCCAGAGAGTACGGTCTGCTCGGCAAAGACATTTTCGGCACGGGCTTTGATTTTGACATCGATCTGAGACTGGGTGCAGGCGCATTCGTCTGCGGTGAAGAAACAGCGCTGATGACCTCCATCGAAGGTAACCGCGGTGAGCCCAGACCCCGTCCGCCTTTCCCGGCAGTCAAAGGTCTGTTTGGCAAGCCGACCATTCTGAACAACGTTGAGACATGGGCAAATATCCCGCAGATCATCTTAAACGGTCCCGAATGGTTCTCTTCCGTAGGTACGGAGAAGTCCAAAGGTACGAAGGTATTTGCACTCGGCGGTAAGATCAACAACACCGGTCTGGTAGAGATCCCCATGGGAACAACACTCCGTACCGTTATCGAGGATATCGGCGGCGGCATCCCGGGCGGCAAGAAGTTCAAAGCTGCACAGACGGGCGGACCTTCCGGCGGATGTATCCCGGCTGAACATTTTGATATTGAGATCGATTACGATAACCTGCTTGCCATCGGTTCCATGATGGGTTCCGGCGGACTGATCGTAATGGACGAAGACAACTGTATGGTAGATATCGCGAAGTTCTTCCTGCAGTTTACGGTTGATGAATCCTGCGGTAAATGTACACCCTGCCGTGTAGGTACAAAGAGAATGCTGGAGATCCTGGATAAGATCACCGAAGGTAAAGGCACGATGGAAGATCTTACCACACTGGAAGACTTGGCTTACTACATCAAAGAGAGCGCGCTCTGCGGACTTGGTCAGACGGCTCCCAACCCGGTTCTTTCAACACTCAGGTATTTCCGCGATGAGTACGAAGCACACATCAAAGAGAAGAAGTGTCCTGCAGGCGTATGTAAGTCCCTGATCAACTTCTATATCGATCCTGATAAGTGTAAGGGATGTACGCTTTGCGCAAGGAACTGTCCTGCAAATGCGATCAAGGGCGAGGTTCGCAACCCGCATGTGATCGATATAGAGAAGTGCGTGAAGTGCGGAACATGTATGGATAACTGTAAGTTTGGTGCCATTATCAAGAAATAACAGGAGGAGATCGAAATGGGAGACATTACTTTAAAAATCAACAATGTAGAAGTATCTGCTCCGGAAGGCTCTACCATCTTGGAAGCCGCAAGACTGGCACAGATTGAGATCCCTACATTGTGTTTTCTGAAAGAGATCAATGAGATCGGCGCATGCAGAATGTGCGTTGTGGAAGTAAAGGGCGCAAGAAGCCTGGTTACAGCCTGCGTATACCCGATCACGGAAGGCATGGAAGTATTTACCAACACCCCGAAGGTTGTTGCATCCAGAAAGAAGACGCTGGAACTGCTGCTTTCCAATCATGAGAAAAAATGCTTATCCTGTATCCGCAGCGAGAGCTGTGAACTGCAGAAACTCTGCAAGGATTACGGGATCGAGGACGAGAACAAGTATGACGGTGAGAGACCGCAGTACGAACTCGACACCTCTGCCGCACATATGGTGCGCGACAACAACAAATGTATCCTCTGCCGCCGCTGCGTAGCTGCTTGTGAAAAGACACAGGGCATCGGCGTGATCGGCGCGAACGAGAGAGGATTCAAGACCTACATCGGTTCGGTATTTGATTTTGACCTTGCAGATACAAGCTGCGTAAGCTGCGGACAGTGTATCTCAGCCTGCCCGACAGGTGCTTTATACGAGAAGGATTCCACGGACGAAGTATTCGCAGCCATTGCGGATCCCGAGAAGTACGTTGTCGTACAGACAGCTCCTGCAGTAAGAGCAGGTATCGCCGAAGAGTTCGGCAATCCGATCGGAACGAACGGCGAAGGCAAGATGATCGCAGCTCTGCGCCGTCTTGGCTTTGACAAGGTATTTGATACCAACTTCAGTGCTGACTTAACGATCATGGAAGAAGCAAACGAGCTGCTGGAGCGTGTAAAAGGCGGCGGCGTTCTGCCGATGATCACATCCTGCTCACCCGGATGGGTTAAGTATTGTGAGCACTATTATCCGGATCTGTTAGATCATCTTTCATCCTGCAAATCCCCGCAGCAGATGTTTGGTGCGATCACCAAATCCTACTTTGCGGAGAAGATGGGTATTGATAAGGAAAAGATCGTGATGGTTTCCATCATGCCCTGCACAGCCAAGAAGTTTGAGATCGGCCGTGACGATCAGGATGCAAACGGTGTTCCGGATGTAGATATTGCCCTGACCACAAGAGAACTGGCAAGAATGATCAAGAAGGCGGGTATCCGCTTCAACGATCTTCCGGATGAAGATTATGATCATCCGCTCGGCGACCACAGTGGTGCCGGCGTGATCTTCGGCGCGACCGGCGGTGTTATGGAAGCTGCCCTTCGTACCGCAGTTGAAACGCTTACAGGCGAAGAGCTCAAAGCGTTAGACTTCCAGGAAGTACGTGGTACTGCCGGTATCAAGGAAGCAAGCTATCCGGTAGCCGGTATGGATGTAAAAGTAGCAGTTGCAAGCGGACTTTCCAATGCGAAGATCCTGCTCGACAAGATCAGAAAAGGCGAAGCAGATTATCAGTTCATCGAGATCATGTGCTGCCCCGGCGGCTGTGTAAACGGCGGCGGACAGCCTCAGGTTCCCGGTTATGTACGTAACACCGTTGATGTTCGTGCAAAGAGAGCTGCAGTCCTGTATGATCTGGATAAGAATGCACCGGTCCGCAAATCTCACGAAGTACCGGAGATCAAGAAACTCTACGATGAGTATCTTGGCAAGCCGGGCAGCGAGAAAGCGCATCACCTGCTGCACACCAGCTATGTGAAGAGAGAGGTCAATCGTCTGGATTGATCCATGAGACACTAAAGAATGAGAAAGACCTTCCGGTTTTCCGGGAGGTCTTTTTTCGTTGCCGGATAGAATAAATTTATCTTTTAAACGGGCTTTGACAGTGATAGAATGGAAAGGAAGTTTGTTTCATCTATCCGGACAAAAAAGAATGTCACTGCTTAGGGGGATTCATCATGAGACGTGGGTTTGACAATGAGAAATATCTGGTCATGCAATCGGAGCATATCCGGGAGCGCATTTCCAAATTCGGAGACAAACTGTATCTGGAATTCGGCGGAAAGCTTTTTGATGATTTTCATGCATCGAGAGTATTGCCGGGCTTCGAACCGGATGCAAAGCTGAAGATGCTGATGCAGCTGAAGGATCAGGCAGAGATCGTGATCGTCATCAATGCGGCGGACATCGAGAAGAACAAAGTCAGGGGCGATCTCGGGATCACCTATGACGTGGATGTCAGACGTCTTATGAAGGAGTTTTCCGACAGGGGACTGTATGTCGGCAGTGTGGTGCTGACACACTATATGGGCCAGGGAGCGGCAGATCTCTTCAAGAAACGCCTGGAGAAGAAGGGCGTAAAAGTATATCTGCATTACATCATCGACGGCTATCCGAACAATATCCCGCTGATCGTCAGCGATGACGGATTCGGACGCAATGACTATATTGAAACGCAGCGTCCTCTCGTCGTGATCACCGCACCGGGACCCGGAAGCGGAAAAATGGCAACCTGTCTGTCCCAGCTTTACCATGACAATAAGAGGGGGATCAAGGCGGGCTACGCGAAATTCGAGACCTTCCCGATCTGGAACATCCCGTTAAAACATCCGATCAATCTGGCTTATGAAGCGGCGACCGCGGACTTAAACGATATCAACATGATCGATCCGTTCCATCTGGAAGCTTACGGCGAAACGACCGTAAACTACAACCGGGATATCGAGATCTTCCCGGTGCTGAGTGCGATCTTTGAAAAGATCTACGGAGAATGCATCTATAAATCACCTACGGACATGGGCGTCAACATGGCCGGCAACTGCATCGTGGACGATGAGGCCTGCTGTGAAGCATCCAAAGCCGAGATCATCCGCAGATACTATACGACCATGAACCGCGTGATGAACGAAGAGGCGACGGAGAATGAAGCCTACAAGATCGAGCTGATCATGAAACAGGCGAAGATCACGACGGACGACAGACCGGTCACGATCGCGGCAAATGAACGCGCTGCAAAACTCGGTGTACCGACGGCAGCGATCGAACTGTCTGATCACCACATCATTACGTCCAAAACGACCGATCTGCTCGGTGCTTCGGCGGCACTTCTGCTGAACGCCTTAAAATATCTGGGAGATGTGGATCACGACACGCATCTGATCTCACCGGCAGCGATCGAACCCATCCAGGAACTCAAAGTCAGGTATCTGGGCGGAAAGAACCCCAGACTGCATACGGATGAAGTACTGATCGCGCTTTCCCTTGCGGCTCTGACGGATGATAATGCGAGAGTTGCCATGGAACAGCTTCCGAAGCTGCGCGGATGCCAGGTACATACATCCGTTATGCTTTCAGAGGTGGATATCAAGACATTCAAACGCCTCGGCGTTGATCTGACGTGTGAACCCGTCAGGAAATTTAAGACAACTTACTAGGGAGGTGCAACGATGAACAAACCGGTTTTAGTTATCATGGCAGCAGGTATGGGTAGCAGATACGGCGGATTAAAGCAGATCGATCCTGTGGACGGACAGGGAAACAAGATCATCGATTTCAGTATTTATGATGCCCTGCAGGCAGGATTTGAAAAGATCATCTTTGTGATCAAGAAGGAACATGAGGCGGATTTCAGAGCCTGTATCAGTGACCGCATCGGGAATCGGGCAAACATCCTTTACGCCTATCAGGAACTTACGACGATCCCGGAAGGTTTCAGCATTCCCGAAGGGCGCGTGAAACCCTGGGGTACGGGACATGCGATGCTGAGCGCGGCGTCTCTCATCGATGCGCCTTTTGCAGTGATCAATGCAGACGATTATTACGGAAGGGAAGCCTTCAAACTGATCTATGACTATCTTTCATCCTATACGGACAAAGAGAAATACTGCTATGCGATGGTCGGCTATGAACTGCAGAAGACACTGACGGAAAACGGTTCCGTGTCCCGCGGCGTGTGCGAGACGGATGCGGACGGATATCTGACGGATATCGTGGAACGCACCTCGATCACGTGGAAAGACGGCGGTATTGTATATACGGAAGACGGCAAAGATACACCGCTTCCGACGGACAGCACTGTTTCCATGAATATGTGGGGATTCGGCGAGAGTATCCTCAGGGAAGCAAAACAGAGGTTTATCGCATTCTTCAAAGAAAATGTGCCTGCAAACCCGTTGAAATCCGAGTTTTTCCTTCCTTTTATCGTGGATGCCATGCTGAAAGAGGACCGTGCGGAAGTGAAGGTCTTAAAGACAAAGGAAAAATGGTTTGGCGTTACCTATCAGGAAGACAAGCCGTTTGTACAGGAAAGTATCCGCAGACTGAAAGCGGAAGGAGTTTATCCGGAAGTGCTCTGGGACTAATGGAAAGCTGATTCGTAATCGTAATTCAGTGCAAAATCATACATGTCAAGCAAAGTGTCGTAGTAATCATCCTGCGACACTTCTTTTTTTCCGTCACGCATGCATTCGTACATATAATGGTTTACGGACTGGTCGAAATGGGAATAATCCCGGTAATGATCGAGGTCCGTGATCAGGTCATAATCGTTCTGGAAATAGAAGATCCGGACATTGTCATAGCTGAGCAGTTCTTTGTAGACACGCTCCAGCGTGCAGATCTCAGCCGTCAGGTTTCCGCGCCTCACACAGTCGTCCCAGTAATAAATGCTGTAAGGGCTTGCATAGAAATAGAACGTGACGTCTTTGCGTTCCTCCAGATAGGGACGGATGGAAGATAAGAAAGAATCCGCAAACGGGAAATAGGTGTCATAGGGCTTTTCTTCCTCGGGAACGAGGAGACGCTGCGTGTTGTATACGCCGCGTGCGATATAGGTGGAAAAAACATAATCGTCCGCCCAGACATAAGCATCGTTTACAGTCTCTACCGCATTGTTGATCAGGAATTTGGGAATGTATTCCAGCAGTACGGACTGGTTCCACACATAGTAGGCATCGTCAATACCGGTCCCGTTCGAAAGATAGGAAGGGATCGTGACGGGATAGGTATCCGGGTTGTTCATCAGAAGATAATTGTCCAGACTGAATACAATATTCTTCACCTCCGGATGACGGCAAACCTCTTTCAAAAGGATGTCGTAATCACTGAAATGTGCGCCCTGCATACAGAGTTTGACGGAAGAGTCTCCGAATACGCCGTCCGAAAACCAGGAAGCGTCAAAGTTTTCACTCATGGAAGACCCGATCAGCGCAGTTTCGTAATGCAGATTTGTTGCAACACCGATCATCGCGGAGCGTTCATCCGTTTCCACGGCTTCCAAAGACCCGATAGGCGCATGGTAATGCAGGAAAGGGTCAACGATGATCACAAGGAGGGCGATCACAAAGAGTGCAAGGAGCGTATATGCGATTGTGCGGATAGAAAACTGTTTCGCGCTCATAGGTAATCCTTAAAAGTTCACGTAGATAAATTTGGAGATCTCCGAAAGAGAAAGGATCCCCAGAACAAGCAGGATGGAGCAGGCTGCGGCAAGGCGGCCCGTCGGTTTAAAATGATCCATGCGCTCGTCCGTGTTTTTCATCTTAACGGATGCAAACACGGCAAAACCAAGCAGGGAAAGGACGATGACCATTCCCGTATAGTATGTGGAAAGCGGCGTAAACCGCATGAACAGCCATTGCAGGATGTTGCAGGCGTTCGGCGTGGCCGCCGCGATGAATTCAATGTTGACGGGTACAAATCCTCCGGCAAAGAGCTGCGCAAAAAACGCGTGCGCGGTGGGAAGGTCAGGTGCACGGAAATAGACCCAGGCCAGATTGACGAAGGTGAAGGTCAGCAAAAACCGGATCACTTTAGGCCACCTGACAGATACGGGCGCGAGCGCTTTGCTCACGATGATCCCGAGTCCGTGGATCCCGCCCCAGATCAGAAAATTCAGGGAGGCACCGTGCCAGAGGCCGCTGAGCAGGAAGATCAGCAGACGGTTCAGGACCGTTCTCACACGTCCTTTCCGGTTTCCGCCAAGGGGAAAGTATACATACCGGCGGAAAAATCTTGTCAGTGAAATATGCCAGCGTTTCCAGAACTCCGTGACAGAGAGCGCGCGGTAAGGAGAATCGAAATTGCGCACAAGATCAAGCCCGAGCATCAGGCAGATCCCTGTTGCCATATCGCAGTACCCGGAAAAATCAAAATAGATCTGCATCGTATAGGCCAGCATGACCAGGATCGCATTCGTCGTACCGAGGGCGCTTAAGTTGTTAAAACCCCAGTCCACGTATTTGGCCAGGGAATCAGCCAGAAGCACCTTTTTGGCCAGACCGAAGGACAGTCCGACAAGGCCTTTTGACAAAAGAACCGGGTCACATTTTTCCGTGACCGCGCGCTTGAACTGCGGGATCATTTCGGAAGCCAGTGCGATCGGTCCGACGGTGATCTTTGGGAAGAAGGTGATAAAAAGTGCGTAATCGGAGAAGGAATAGCGCACCATTTCACGGTATGCATCCACAAGATACGCGATCTGCGTGAAGGTATAAAAACTGATGCCAAGCGGCACGATCAGAGGTATGGCTCCAAACTGTGTATGGAAAAGGGAATTGCTCACATCTTCAAAAAACAGCAGATACTTGCAGTAGATCAGCGCCCCGAGATCCAGCACGATCCCGGCCGTAAGGACAGCCTTTCTGAAAGCAGCTTCTTCCCTGCAAAGATAGAGGGACAGGGCATAATTCAGCATAACGCTGATACAGAGTACCAGAAGGGAGCGGAGATTATGCAGGCCGTAGAAAAAGAGAGAGGCACACAGGAGAAAATACTTGGCCAGTGCCGGAACTTTCGTGCGTTTCAGCAGATGAAACCCGGCCACACAAACCGGAAGATAGATTAAGATAAAAGAATAGGAATTAAAGACCATGAAATGTCCCCTGCCGTTTTTATGCTTCCCCGTGCTCATTATAAAGGATTTATCTGCAAAAATCTACAGAATAAGTTTATGACAATTTCATATTCAGATTATTGATTTATCCGAAAACTATCCATATAATTGTGGGTAGTTAATAAACTTTCGGGAGAATATGAATGGATAACCAGAACGATCAGAATCAGAATAAAAACAATAAAGGCGGCAACCGGCAGACGATCTTTATCCTGCTTGCGGCATCCCTTGTGATGTTGCTGATCCTTTCTTATATGCGTACCACGTTGAACGGCGCTTCCAACCAGAAGATCAGTTATGACGAGTTTCTGGAAAAGGTGGATTCGGGAGAGATCGAAAGTGTTGAGATCAGCAGGGAAGAGATCACGATCACACCGAAAGCACAGCCAAACCCCTACGTTACGCAGACTTACTACACCGTCCCCGTAGACGATACGGGCCTTCCGGACAGACTGCTGAAGGCAGGTGTCAAGTTTGAACAAAAGGAATCGAATGCATCCGAGATGATCGTAACCGTGCTGGTCAGCTATGTCCTGCCGATCGTGCTCGTCTGGGTGATCTTAAGCTTTGTGATGCGCAGGGTGTCTAAAGGCGGCGGCATGATGGGTGTCGGAAAGAGCACCGCCAAAGTCTATATTCAGAAAGAGACCGGCGTGACCTTCAGGGATGTTGCCGGACAGGATGAGGCAAAGGAATCCCTGCAGGAAGTCGTGGATTTCCTGCATAATCCGGGGAAATATGTCAAGATCGGCGCCAAACTGCCAAAGGGAGCCCTGCTCGTAGGTCCTCCGGGAACCGGTAAAACCCTGCTTGCAAAAGCAGTCGCAGGAGAAGCGCATGTACCGTTCTTCTCCCTGGCAGGTTCGGATTTCGTGGAAATGTATGTAGGCGTGGGCGCATCCCGCGTGCGCGACCTGTTTAAGGATGCACAGAAGAATGCACCCTGCATTATCTTTATCGATGAGATCGATGCGATCGGAAAAAGCCGTGACAGCAGATACGGCGGCGGAAACGATGAAAGAGAACAGACACTGAACCAGCTGCTCGCAGAGATGGACGGATTCGATACCTCCAAAGGTATCCTGATCTTAGCGGCAACAAACCGTCCGGAGATCTTAGACAAGGCACTGCTTCGTCCCGGCCGTTTTGACCGCAGGATCATTGTGGACAAGCCGGACCTCAAGGGCAGACTGGACACCCTGAAAGTACATTCCAAGGATGTGCTGATGGACGATACGGTTGATTTTAACGAGATCGCACTTGCAACCTCGGGCGCAGTCGGCTCGGATCTTGCGAATATGGTAAACGAGGCGGCCATCAATGCCGTCAAGCAGGGAAGAGAGTCCGTTAACCAGAAGGATCTGCTCGAATCGATCGAAGTGGTCATGATGGGTAAGGAAAAGAAAGACCGTGTCATGAGTCAGGAAGAAAAACGGATCGTGTCCTTCCACGAGATCGGACATGCGCTTGCATCCGCCCTGCAAAAGAATACGGATCCGATCCAGAAGATCACGATCGTGCCGCGTACCATGGGCGCACTCGGCTATGCCTGGTATGTTCCCGATGAAGAAAAACACCTGCGCTCCAAAAAAGAACTGGAAGAACGCGTTATCACCGCTCTGGCGGGACGTGCCGCAGAGGAGATCGTCTTCGGAGCGGATTCGATCACGACCGGTGCCGCTAACGATATCGAGCAGGCAACGCATTCCGTACGCGCGATGATCACACAGTACGGTATGTCCGAACGTTTCGGACTCGTACAGATCGAGTCGGTCGAAGACCAGTACCTGAACGGAAGAACGGTCATGAACTGCTCGGATCATACGGCTGCCGATGTGGATAAGGAAGTTCAGAGGATGCTTGCGGAAGCGTTTGAAGAAGCAAAACGCATGCTCACCGAAAACCGCGAACTGATGAACGAACTGGCGGAATTCCTGCTCGAGAAAGAATCCATCACCGGAAAAGAATTCATGGAGATCTTCAACAGAGCCAAGGGGATCGTTCCGGAAGAAGAGAAGAAGGAAGACGCAGCTGAGGATACGGAAGCTGCCGCAGACAGCACAGTGGAGACAACGGGGGAAGCCGCAGAGGAAACCGTTGCCGTGGTCACGGAACACACAGCAGAAGAATAGCAGGGCATGGAAACGTTCGATATTTCCGAAGAACTGAAAAAACTGCCGGCCAAACCCGGCGTATATATCATGCACGATGAGGATGACCGGATCATATATGTGGGGAAAGCGGTCATCCTCAAAAATCGTGTGCGGTCCTATTTTCGTGAAAGCACAAAAAAAACACTGAAGATATCCCAGATGGTCAGCAGGATCAAATGGTTTGAGTACGTGGTGACGGACTCGGAACTTGAGGCGCTGATCCTGGAAAACAATCTGATCAAAGAGCATCAGCCAAAATACAATACGATGCTCAAGGACGACAAGACCTATCCTTATATCAAAGTCACGGTTCGTGAAGATTTTCCGAGGATCCATATCACAAGACAGGTAAAAAAAGACAATGCCAGATATTACGGGCCCTACACCTCCGCTGCATCTGTCAAGGAGACCATAGAGCTTCTCAGGAAGGTGTATCAGATCCGCCCGTGCCGCAGTCTGCACGGAGGTCCGTGTCTGTATTACCATATCGGCCAGTGCAGCGCACCCTGTATCGGAAAGATCTCCAAGGAAGAATATGCGGAAAACGTACAAAAAGTCCTGTCTTTTCTGAACGGGAACCAGAAACCCCTGACGCAGCAATTGGAAGCCAAAATGCAGGAGGCTTCCGAAAATATGGATTACGAGAAGGCGGCTGAATACAGGGACATGCTGCGTTCGATCGGACAGGTGAGCGAAAAGCAGAAGATCACGGATCTGTCGGGTGACGATAAGGATATCATCGCGATCGCAGGCAATGAGACCGCGATGATCGTGCAGGTGTTCTTTATCCGGGATGGCAAGATCCTCGGCAGGGAGCACTTTTATATGGAACATACGGAAGGGGAGAAGAAGGAAGATGTGCTGAAAAGCTTTATCGGACAGTACTATGCTTCCTGCCCGGGGATCCCGGGAGAACTGATCGTCTCCACATCCGTGGAAGACAGGGAACTGCTGGAGGAATGGCTGAAATCCATCCGCGGCAGCAGGGTCCGCATCACCGTTCCGCAAAAGGGACGGAAAGAAAAACTGGTGGAACTGGCCGAGAAGAACGCGCAGATCGTATTGGCACAGGACATTGAAAAACTGAAACGCGAAGGAAATGCGGTCCGTGAACTGGAAGATCTGCTTGATATTGAGATCCGGAGGATAGAAGCTTACGACATATCCAACATCAGCGGGTTTGATTCCGTCGGATCGATGGTCGTATTCGAAAACGGAAAACCGAAGAAAAACGATTACCGGAAATTCCGGATCAAATCGGTTGAAGGGGCAAATGACTATGCAAGTCTTGCGGAAGTCCTGACGAGGCGGTTTGAACATGCACTCGCAAAAGATGAAAAGTTTGACAAGCTGCCGGACCTGATCATGATGGACGGCGGAAAAGGACAGGTCGGGGTAGCCCTTTCCGTCATGGAAAAATGCCATATAGACATTCCGGTGTGCGGAATGGTCAAGGACAATAATCATCGCACCAGAGGGCTGTATTATAATAATACGGAGATCGCGATCGACAAGTCGGGCGAAGGCTTTAAGCTGATCACAAGGATACAGGATGAGGCGCACCGTTTTGCGATCACATTCCACAGAAACCTGCGAAGCAAAGGTCAGGTTCATTCCGTATTGGATGATATCCCCGAGATCGGGCAAAAACGGCGCAGGGAGATCATGCGGCACTTTGCGGGAATCGAGGAACTGAAGAAGGCAGAGGTGGAAGAACTGCAGTCACTGCCCGGAATGAACGCGCGGGCGGCGCAGCGTGTATATGATTTTTTTCACACAGTATAGAATAAAAGTCAGCATTGTGATATAATATGCGGGAATTTAAGACAATCTGTAAACGGGGGATACTATGGCAACTGTAGCTGTCAGTACTTTGATCGAGAAGATGGATCTTGTCAATCTGACACCGGAGATCGATGTCACGGCGATCAAGATCACACAGCCGGATATCAACCGCCCGGCCCTGCAGCTGGCGGGATACACGGAGCATTTTGAAAAGAGCCGTGTCGAGATCATCGGGTTTGTGGAATACTCCTATATGGAGAGCCTGCCGGAAGAGACAAGAAGAGAACGTTATAATGAGGTGATCTGCGAAGAGGCCCCCTGCTTTGTATTCTGCAGGGAACTGCAGCCGGATCCCATGTTTTTGGAGATCGCAAGGGAAAGGAATGTACCGGTCCTCACCACGCAGAAACCGACTTCGGCGTTTATGGCGGAGATCATCCGCTGGCTGAACGTCAAACTCGCTCCCTGCATTTCCGTACACGGCGTACTGGTGGATGTTTACGGCGAAGGCGTCCTGATCACGGGCGAGAGCGGGATCGGTAAGAGCGAAGCTGCTCTGGAACTTGTAAAGAGAGGACATCGTCTCGTAACGGACGATGTTGTGGAAATAAGAAAAGTCAGTGACGATACACTGATCGGCTCTGCACCGGATATCACCAAGCATCTGATCGAACTGCGCGGCATCGGGATCGTGGATGTCAAGATGCTGTTTGGTGTATCTTCCGTCAGGGATACGCAGTCGATCGATCTGGTCATCCGTCTGGAAGAGTGGGATAAGGACAAAAATTACGACCGGATCGGCCTGGAAGAAGAATACATCGAATACCTCGGCAACAAGGTCGTATGTCACAATATCCCGATCCGTCCCGGACGTAACCTTGCGATCATTTGCGAATCCGCAGCGGTTAACTTCCGCCAGAAGAAGATGGGATACAATGCAGCCAAGGAATTATATGCGAGAGTGCAGAATTCGCTGAAGCAGCGTGATGATGAATAGAGGAGAAACAGATGAGCAAGTATTGTTTTGGCGTTGACGTGGGCGGCACCACGATCAAGATGGGACTGTTCACAGTAGAGGGTGATCTGTTGGAAAAGTGGGAGATCCCTACAAGGACAGAAGATCAGGGATCCCATATTTTTGATGATATTGCGGATGCGATCAAAAAGAAGATCGCGGATAAGAGCCTGTCAAAGGAAGATATCTTAGGGATCGGCGTCGGCGTTCCGGGACCTGTCGATGTGAACGGCACTGTATTCCAGGCGGTTAATCTCGGATGGGGAAATGTGAACCTGCCGAAAGAACTGAGCGAGCGGACAGGACTGCCGGTCAAGGCCGGAAACGACGCGAACGTGGCAGCGCTTGGAGAACAGTGGAAGGGCGGCGGTCAGGGCTATGACGACATGGTCCTTGTAACGCTCGGAACCGGCGTTGGCGGCGGTATCATCGTGAACGGAAAAATGCTGGTCGGCGCAGGCGGTGCAGGCGGTGAGATCGGACACATTCATATGAACGATGAGGAAACGGAAGCGTGCGGATGCGGTAATTTCGGCTGTCTGGAACAGTATGCGAGCGCGACCGGGATCGTCCGTCTTGCCAAAGAAAAACTGGAAAGCACGGATACAGAGAGTATCTTAAGATCCCAGCCGCTTTCTGCCAAATCCACCTGGGATGCCGTGAAAGCAGGCGATGCCCTGGCAAAGGAAGTGGCGGAGGAATTCGGTTTTTATCTCGGCAAGGGACTTGCGACCATAGCCGATATCTGTAATCCGGAGATCTTCGTCATCGGCGGCGGTGTGTCGAAGGCGGGAGACATACTGATCCCCTATGTACAGAAGTATTATAAGAAATATGTATTTCATGCAAGTGCTTCGGCGATCTTTACGCTGGCGGTGCTTGAAAACGACGCCGGCATATACGGTGCGGCGAAACTTCTCCTGGAATAGATGAAAATGAATCAGGCTTTATATTCAGATGTCCTCAAGATCCTCAAAGAGGACCGGATCTTACATAATGAACCCATGTGTCTGCATACGACGTTCCGGGTGGGCGGACCGGCAGATACGGTTTTGGTTCCTGAACGGGAAGAAGAGGCGGTTGCTTTGCTCCGCCTTTTTTCTGATTCCGGTGAACCGTTCTTTCTGCTGGGAAACGGAAGCAACCTGCTCGTCAGCGACCGCGGGTATCGGGGGACCGTTATTCTGATCGATCACAATTTAAGCGGGATCGAAAAGGAAGGAGACAGGCTGATCGTACAGGCAGGCACACTGCTTTCAAAAGCAGCGGCATTTGCCCTGCAGGAAGGCCTTGCCGGTATGGAGTTTGCCTCGGGGATCCCCGGCACTTTAGGCGGCGGCGTGACGATGAATGCAGGCGCATACGGCGGTGAAATGAAAGATATCGTGGAATCGGTGCGCCTTTTTGACTGTGAAAACGGTAAGATCCAAACGGTCGTAAATACGGACATGCATTTTGCATACAGGCACAGCCTTGTAAAGGAAGGAAAGTATGTTGTACTTTCCGCTGTTCTGAAGCTTCATCCGGATGAACCGTCTGCCATTCGCGCGCGCATGGATGAGTTGAAAGAAAAACGTGTCAGCAAACAACCGTTAGAGTATCCGAGCGCAGGCTCCACATTTAAGCGGCCCGAGGGCTATTTTGCCGGAAAACTGATAGAGGATGCGGGACTGCGCGGATTCAGCATCGGAGATGCGATGGTCTCGGAGAAACACGCCGGGTTTGTGATCAATAAGGGTAACGCCACGGCTGAGGAGATCATCAGGCTGATCAGGCATATCAGGGAAGAGGTGCACGCCATGTCCGGCGTATGGCTGGAGCCGGAAGTCTGTATGCTGGGAGAGGGGCTTGATCTATGAGATTTGTGGTTGTAACGGGAATGAGCGGTGCCGGAAAGAGTACGGCCCTGAAAATGCTGGAAGATGCTGGCTACTACTGCGTGGATAATCTGCCGGTACCCCTGATCGAAAAATTCGCCGAACTGGTATCCACCCCGAACTCCGAGATCGAAAAAGTCGTGATCGGCGTGGATGTCAGAACGGGACATTCTTTTTCTGAACTGGAGCGTGTCCTCGATCAGATGACGGAATCCGGTGTGCCGCATGAACTGCTTTTCTTTGAAGCATCGGACGAGACCCTGATCAAACGCTATAAAGAGACAAGACGTATCCATCCCCTTGCAGGCGACGGCAGGATCGAAGCCGGGATCGGGCGGGAAAGAGAAGAACTGTCATCGATCAAACGGAGGGCGGATTACATTCTCGATACCAGTCAGATGCTGACAAGGGAACTGAAAGCAGAGATCGATAAGATCTTTGTGAACAACCAGAGTTTCAAGAGCCTGTTTGTCACGATCGTATCTTTTGGCTTTAAATATGGTATTCCTTCGGATGCGGACCTTGTATTTGATGTGCGGTTCCTTCCGAATCCGTACTATTTTGACGAACTGAAGAATCTGA
Organism: Lachnospiraceae bacterium; assembly: GCA_017620255.1. Classification (GTDB taxonomy): domain Bacteria; phylum Bacillota; class Clostridia; order Lachnospirales; family Lachnospiraceae; genus UBA2868. The sequence continues at coordinate 105,283 of JAFZQU010000031.1, read as the reverse complement.
ACGGAAACGACCGGAAGGTGCGGGACTATGTGATGGGTTTTCCGGAAGCCGGTGAATTCCTGAACAAACTGGAAGACATGCTCCGTTTCCTGCTCCCGCATTATATTCTGGAAGGAAAAAACCGCCTGGTCATCACCATCGGCTGTACGGGCGGAAAACACAGGAGCGTAACACTGGCGAATGCCCTGTATGAACGACTGAAGGGATATGACGATTACGGTTTTAAGATCGAGCATAGGGATATTGAGAAAGACCTTTTGAGAAAGAAGTAGGATGCCATGTCATTTTCCGGAAAAGTCAAAGAAGAACTGTCTTTGATCATCGGCCATTCCAGACACTGCCAGATCGCGGAACTGGCGGCGCTTCGCTTTTACGGTCTAAGACCGTCGGAAGACAGCCATACCCTGCGTTTTGAAAACGAGACGGTTCAGAGAAAATACTTTACTTTAATTAAAAAAACATTTAATATAGATAATACACTGTGCGAACATGATGAAGATCAGGTTACGGCGGCTATAAGCGGTGCCGGCCTGCTGCAAAGATCATGTTGCCGCAGGGCTTTTTTACGGGGTGCCTTTTTGGCGGCGGGTTCGGTCAGCGATCCGGAAAAGTCCTATCATCTTGAGATTGTCTGTCAATCGGATGAGAGGGCGGATGAGATCCGGGATCTGCTGCGGACGTTTGAGATCGACGCGAAGACGGTCCTTCGTAAAAATCATCATGTCGTGTATCTGAAAGAAGGATCCCAGATCGTAGATACGCTGAATGTGATCGGCGCGCATGTTGCCCTGATGGATTTTGAGAATTCCAGGATCCTGAAGGATATGCGCAACAATGTTAATCGCAGGGTGAATTGCGAGACCGCGAATATCGGCAAGACGGTCACTGCGGCCGTTAAGCAGGCAGAGGACATCGAACTGATCCGGAAAAGCAGGATCTACAGGGAATTACCGGAATCCCTGCGCTGTATCGCTGAGGCCAGGCTACGGTATCCGAACGTATCCCTGAAAGAACTGGGAGAACTGGTGGATCCGCCCGTTGGGAAATCCGGTGTGAACCACCGGCTTCGCAAACTGAGTGAGATCGCGGAGAAATTACGCAACAGCACGCAATAGGAGGAGCAGTATTATGATGAAGAAGGAAGTGGAGATTCAACTGGAGAATGGACTGGAAGCCAGACCGATCGCCCTTCTGGTTCAGGTAGCAAGCCAGTATGAGAGTTCGATCTATATCGAATCCGAAGGGAAACGTGTCAATGCGAAGAGCATCATGGGAATGATGACACTGGTCCTTTCCGCCGGCGACCATATCGTGGTCTCCGCAGACGGAAAAGATGAAGAAGAAGCTTTAAAGGGCGTAGAAGCGTACCTTTGCGGGAAATGATCAACGGGAGGATTCTGAAGAAGGATCAGGATATGCGGTTTGCCCGTATTCATAGTTTGTTCATAAGATATTAAAAAAACATTTACGCGGCAAACATTTTTATGTCATTTATGAAAATTATACTGATTTTCATAAGAAGAAAACATATTTGTACTTTTTCATAATAAATGCCAAGTGACCCTGTCACTTGGCATCCTCCCATTTTCGGGGAAAAATCTCAATTTTACAAGAAAATAAAGACTGTGGTATAATGTCAGACAAGGAATAAACGGAAAGAGGATCCTGATGGGCAAAAAAGAGACAACCGGCAAGGCTTTGCAGGATATCGGCATTTGTATCCTGCTGGTAGCGCTCTTGCTGTGTGCGATACTGTTATCTGCGACACCGGATTTATATGTGGAAGGCCTGATCATGCTGGCAGGCATTTTTCTTGCCGTCCTTTTCGCCAGTTTCCGTCTGACGCCGGTCGCGATCGTGATCGCAGGACTGCAGGTGGTCGCATTCATCGCATATAAAATATACATGAGTGTGGCCATGGGCGATTATATAGAGCCGCTTTCTTTCGGCTGGGTCGCACTGGAGGCCATGGCTGTCTGCGGCGCCGTGATGTATGTGAGCGGCCTGAAGAAGATGCAGCTTGAAAATCAGATCCTGAAGCAGCAGGTGGAAGAACTGATCATGATCGACCCGCTGACGGGATTCTATAATCTGCGCAGTATGTTCATGGACATCCAGACGCAGATCTCTTACGCAGAGAGAAACGGAAAAGCGATCTCTCTGATGATCATTAAATTACGCTATATCAAGGAATTAAAGAGTGTTCTGAAGAAAACGCAATATGACGACGTCCGTGTCAGACTCGCCAAGCTTGTGGTGGATACGGTGCGTCTGGAAGACAGGGTGTATGTCATTGATGAAGAAGGCTCTCTGGGCGTTCTTCTGACCTGTGACAGAAGCGGGGCCAAGCTCGTTGAGGGCAGGCTGCGCAAGAAGCTGGACGATCCGGCTTCCTTTGACGGGATTGCTCAGACACCGCTTCGCGTGGAAGTGAAGATCGGCAGTCTGCAATATAAAAAAGAAGAGTTCCAGAGAGATGCGATACTTCTCAAGGAGCGCGTAGAGGAAGAGGTAGAGTACGACATATGCGATATTTCATAACGGGCGGCGCCGGATTCATCGGTTCCAACATGGTAGACAGGCTGCTTAGCGAGCCGGAAAACGAAGTCGTTGCATACGATAATTTTTCCACGGGAAGACGGGAATTTCTCGAAGAAGCTCTGAAAAGCCCCCGCTTTCAGCTGGTGGAAGGAGATACACTGGATGAAGCGTCCATGGCAGAAGCCATGAAGGGCGCTGATTTTGTGTTCCACTTTGCCGCAAATGCGGATGTCAGGATGGGTACCGAACATCCGGGCAAGGATGTTGAGCAGAATACGCTCGCAACGTTCCATGTACTGGAAGCCATGCGTAAAAACGGCATCAGAAGGATCGGCTTTTCTTCCACAGGTTCCGTGTACGGTGAAGCGGAAGTGATCCCGACGCCGGAGGATGCTCCTTTCCCGGTACAGACATCCCTGTACGGTGCTTCCAAGCTGGCAGGCGAAGGTCTGCTTGCGGCCTATGCGGAAGGCTTTGATTATCAGGTGTATATCTTCCGGTTTGTATCGATCCTTGGCGAGCGGTATACGCATGGCCATGTGTTTGATTTTGTGAAAAAATTGCAGGACGATCCGACGAAACTGCATATTCTCGGAAACGGAAAGCAGCGCAAGTCCTATCTGTATGTAAAGGATTGTATGGAAGCGATCCTGACCGTGATCCGCAACGCCGATGAGAAGGTGAACATTTACAACCTCGGTACCGATCAGTACTGCGAGGTCAACGATTCGGTCGGTTGGATCTGCGGGAAACTCGGCGTTCAGCCTGCATTTACCTACGCCGGCGGAGAACGCGGATGGATCGGCGACAATCCGTTCATTTATCTCGACACCCGGAAAGTCCGGTCTCTTGGCTGGGAACCGAAGGCAACGATCGAGGAAGGTGTTGTGAAGACCGTGGAATATCTGCTTGCCAATCCGTGGGTCTTTTCGGCAAGAGAGTAAACGGACAAAGTGAATCCCGATGATGAGAAATTTGGAAGACATACAGGTCGTCGTTTTGATGGGCGGCCTCGGAACCAGACTGAAAGAATATACGAAACAATGCCCGAAGTCCCTGGTGCAGATCGGTTCAAGACCGTTTTTTGATTATGAACTGGATCTTCTGCAACAATGGGGCTTTCGTCGTTTTCTCTTCCTGATCGGCTATCAGGCGGATATGATCAGGGACCACTATGGGGACGGATCTGACCGCGGCCTTTCCATTCAGTACTGCATGGACGGGGAAAAACTGCTGGGGACCGGCGGTGCGGTAAGACGTGCGCTTCCTTATCTGGATGAGGATTTTCTGCTCATATACGGCGACTCCTTTATGGACATCGACTATGAGGAAAGTGTATACCGTTATTTTAAAGGAAAAGAAACAGGGCAGCAGGCGCTGATGACGGTGCTGGAAAACAAAGACCGGTTTGACAAGAGTAACGTGATCGTAAAGGACGGAAAGATCGTGCTCTATGACAAACATCACACCGTTCCCGAGATGGATCACATCGATTACGGTGTATGCATGTACGAGCGCTCCCTGTTTGAGGATTACGAAGAAGATCTGGCCTTTGATATCGCTGAAATACAGACGAGACTGAGCCGCGAAGGAAAACTGGCAGCGCATATCGTATCGAAACGCTTCTATGAGATCGGAAGTCCGGAGAGCATGAAGGAATTTGAAGCCTATGCCCGCCACCGTTTTGAGGAAGCACATCCGGCCGTTTTTCTGGACCGCGATGGCGTGATCAACGAGATCGTTTATAATGAAGATACGGAACTGTTTGATTCGGCGGCCAATGTCAGTCAGTTTCGCATGTTCCCGTACGTCGCCGCTGCAATTGATAAGATCCGTGAAAAGGGCTATTATGTTTTTGTTGTGACCAACCAGCCGTCCGCGGCCAAGGGGAAAACAACACTCTGCAACCTGTATGATATCAATACGTTTTTCAGGAGCATGGTGGAAATAGATGATCTGTTCATGTGTCCCCACTATCCGGAAATGCTTCCGATGAGCAGGGAACCTTACCTGATCCGTACCTGTAACTGCCGCAAACCCAAGAGCGGACTGCTTGAGAAAGCAGCACGGAAGTACAACCTGGATCTTGCCGCTTCCTATATGGTAGGGGATTCGTACACGGATGTTCTGGCCGGCAAGGCGATGGGCGTTAAGACCATCCTGCTTGGCGGCATGCGCTGTGATGTCTGCAACCGGCTGGAAGGAAACAAGCCGGATCATATATTGAAAGATCTGTCCGAGGTCACAAAGGTGATCTGACATACAGAAGGAGGAAAAGCATGCAGTATATTGACCAGTATCTGAAGGAAACCGTAACGATCGCGGAATCGGTATCCAGGGAAGAGATTCAAAAGGGGATTGAGATCTTAAAGGATGTAAGGGATCAACAGGGACGCCTGTTCATTCTCGGCGTAGGCGGCAGTGCTGCCAACGCAAGCCATGCCGTGAACGATTTCCGTAAGATCGGACATATTGAGACGTATGCACCGACCGACAATGTTTCGGAGCTGACGGCAAGGACAAATGACGAAGGCTGGGAGACCACGTTTTCGGAATGGCTCAAGACATCCCGCATCAACGAAAAAGACGCCGTGATGGTATTTTCCGTCGGCGGCGGCAGCGCGACGACATCTTTGAACATTGTCAATGCACTGAAACTGGCAAAAGAGAGGAACAGCAAAGTGATATCGATCGTTTCGAGAACGGGCGGCTACGCAAAGGAAGTCAGCGATGCCTGTGTTCTGATCCCGGTGCTCGACGATTCCCGCATCACACCGCATGCGGAAGGCTGGCAGGGCGTGATCTGGCATCTGATGGTCAATGCGTTGAACGTCTGATCCGGATTAAAATAAAAAAAGTAATTGAAGAGAAAAGGAGAATTACTGATGAAATTTGAAGATCTGAAAGTCACGCTTTATGCGGACGGCGCCGACATCGAAGGCATGAAGGAGGAGTACCGGAAGGGGTACGTAAAAGGGTTTACGACCAACCCGACACTGATGAAAAAGGCAGGCGTAACCGATTATGTGCAGTTTGCACGGGAAGTGGTAAAAGAGATTCCCGACCTGCCGCTTTCTTTTGAGGTGTTTGCGGATGATTTTGCGACGATGGAAATGGAGGCAAAAGAGATCGCATCCCTCGGAGACAATGTATATGTAAAGATCCCGATCACCAATACGGCAGATGAGAGCAGCATCCCGCTGATCAAAAAGCTGTCTGCCGCAGGACTGAAACTGAACGTAACGGCGATCCTTACATTGGAACAGGTGGAACAGACGGTCGCGGCTTTTGCACCGGGCACGCAGAACATCGTTTCCGTTTTTGCGGGACGTATCATGGATACCGGCGTGGATGCGATGCCGATCATGAAAAAAACCGCAGAACTGTGCAGGACAAAACCCGGTACGCTTTCCCTGTGGGCAAGCTGCCGCGAGGTTTATAATATCGTTCAGGCCGATCAGTGCGGTACCGATATCATCACGGTCACCAATAATCTGCTCGCAAAACTGCCGAATCTCGGCAAGGATCTGAAACAGCTGTCGCTTGAGACCGTGCAGATGTTTGCATCGGATTCCAAAGCACTCGGATTTTCGATCCTGAAATAGACAGAATTCTTCATACAATTTAGAAATACTTAATATTTAGGGTGTTGACATGGCCTTGTGGCGGTGCTATTTTAGTTACAGGCAATGTTAGCACTCTTTTATATTGAGTGCTAACAACATGGAAAGGGGGCGTGAACTTTTGGAACTGGATGAAAGAAAACGGACGATCCTGTTTGCGATCATCAAAACCTACCTGGAGACCGGCGAACCGGTAGGATCCAGGACGATTTCCAAGTTTACGGACCTGAATTTAAGTTCCGCGACGATCCGGAACGAGATGTCCGACCTCGAAGAGATGGGATACATCCTGCAGCCGCACACCAGTGCCGGCCGCATCCCCAGCGACAAAGGGTATCGCTTTTATGTGGATACGCTGATGGCGGACAAGGAAAAGGAAGTCGATGAGATGAAGGAGATCCTCATCGAAAAGGCCGACAAGATGGAGCAGATGCTCAAGACGGCGGCCAGATCGCTCGCGGTTAATACCAACTATGCAACCATGATCTCCGCACCGCAGATCCACCGGAACAAACTGAAATTCATCCAGTTGAGCCGTATGGAGCGGGATAAGATCGTTGCGGTCATCGTTGTGGAAGGCAACATCATCAAGAATGAGATCATCGATGTCGACGGTGAACTGAGCGATGAAACCCTGCTGAAGCTGAACATCCTGCTCAATACAAACTTAAACGGTCTTTCCATAGAAGAGATCAATCTCGGAATGATCACACATATGAAAGAGCAGGCCGGGATCCATTCCGACATCGTCAACGATGTGATCGATGCCGTGGCGGAGGCGATCCGGGCAGATGAGGACCTTGAGATCTACACCAGCGGTGCAAACAATATCTTCAGATATCCGGAGCTTTCCGACAATGAGAAAGCCAGCGAGATCATCTCCGCGTTTGAAGAAAAGAAACAGCTGACAGAGATCGTGCAGGAAACGCTTTCCAAAGAAGGGCAGCAGGGCATTCAGGTTTATATCGGAGAGGAAACGCCGATGCCAAGCATGAAAGACTGCAGTATCGTTACCGCGACGTATGAGCTGGAGGAAGGCATGCAGGGGACCATCGGGATCATCGGACCCAAGCGTATGGATTATGATAAGGTACTCTCGACTTTGAAGTCGTTAAAGAATCAGCTGGATTCCATATATAAGAGAGAATAGCCGGACAGGAAGGATAGGACATGGAAGAAAAGGAAAAAGACCTGACAAAGGAGCAGCCGGAAGCGGAGGATACACAGACCGCCGCAGAGGAAGCACAGGAAGATACCAAAGCGCAGGAAAATGCACAGGCGCAGGAGCAGGAAGCGGAAAAGGAAGAGGAAGAAGCTCCGGCGAAAGACAAAAAGAAGAAAAAAGAGAAAAAGGACAAACGGGACGAACAGATCGAGGAACTGCAGGACAGGGTAAAACGGCAGCTGGCAGAGTTCGAGAATTTCAGGAACCGGACCGAAAAAGAAAAAGCATCCATGTATGAGCTGGGTGCAAAGTCGGTGATCGAAAAGATCCTCCCGGTGATCGATAACTTCGAAAGAGGACTGGCATCGATCCCTGCAGAGGAGCAGGATTCCGCCGTGGCGACCGGAATGCAGATGATCTATAAACAGCTGACAACGGAACTGGAAAATCTCGGCGTTAAACCGATCGAAGCGGTCGGGTGCGAGTTCGACCCGAATTATCATAATGCAGTCATGCAGACACAGAGCGATGAATACGAGTCGGGCGTGATCGCACAGGAATTACAGAAGGGATACACGTATCATGACACGGTCGTGCGTCACAGCATGGTCAGCGTCGTGCAGTAAATAAAAATCAAATCACAGGAGGACATAGAAATGAGTAAGATTATCGGTATTGATCTGGGAACAACAAATAGTTGTGTAGCAGTTATGGAAGGCGGTAAACCGACCGTGATCGCCAATACGGAAGGCGCAAGAACAACCCCTTCGGTTGTGGCATTCACCAAGACGGGTGAGCGTCTCGTGGGCGAGCCGGCAAAAAGGCAGGCCGTTACCAATGCGGAAAAGACGATCTCTTCCATCAAGAGGGACATGGGTTCCGATGTGAAGAAAACGATCGACGACAAGAAGTACTCCCCGCAGGAGATCTCCGCAATGATCCTGCAGAAGCTGAAAGCGGATGCGGAGAGCTACCTCGGAGAAAAAGTCACGGAAGCCGTTATCACGGTTCCCGCATACTTCAACGACGCACAGCGTCAGGCAACGAAGGATGCCGGCAAGATCGCGGGCCTGGATGTAAAGCGTATCATCAACGAGCCTACGGCAGCAGCACTCGCATACGGTCTTGACAATGAGAAAGAGCAGAAGATCATGGTCTATGACCTTGGCGGCGGCACATTTGATGTATCGATCATCGAGATCGGTGAGGGCGTTATCGAGGTTCTGGCGACCAGCGGAAACAACCGTCTGGGCGGTGATGATTTTGACCAGCGTATCACGGATTACATGCTTTCCGAATTCAAGAAGAATGAAGGGATCGATCTCTCGGGTGACAAGATGGCACTGCAGAGACTGAAGGAAGCGGCCGAGAAAGCGAAGAAGGAACTTTCTTCCGCAACGACCACCAACATCAACCTTCCCTTCATCACGGCAACCAGCGAAGGCCCCAAGCATTTTGACATGAACCTGACCAGAGCGAAGTTCGATGAACTGACACATGATCTGGTTGAGATGACGGCAGAACCCGTACAGCGTGCACTGAAAGATGCAGGACTGACCGCATCGGAACTCGGCCAGGTGCTTTTGGTAGGCGGTTCCACCAGGATCCCGGCTGTACAGGATAAGGTAAAACAGCTGACAGGAAAAGAGCCCAGCAAGAGCTTAAATCCCGATGAATGCGTTGCACTCGGCGCTTCCATTCAGGGTGGTAAACTCGCAGGCGATGCGGGTGCGGGCGAGATCCTGCTGCTTGATGTTACGCCGCTTTCCCTGTCCATCGAGACACAGGGAGGTATCGCGACCAGACTGATCGAAAGAAATACCACGATCCCGACCAAGAAGAGCCAGATCTTCTCCACGGCGGCAGATAACCAGACAGCCGTTGACATCAACGTTGTACAGGGTGAGAGACAGTTTGCAAGAGACAACAAGTCCCTCGGACAGTTCCGTCTGGACGGTATCCCGCCGGCAAGACGCGGTGTGCCGCAGATCGAGGTTACCTTTGATATCGACGCAAACGGTATCGTAAATGTTTCCGCAAAGGATCTCGGTACCGGCAAGGAACAGCATATCACGATCACGGCAGGTTCCAACATGTCGGATGACGATATCGAAAAGGCCGTTAAGGAAGCAGCGGAATACGAGGCACAGGACAAGAAGCGCAAAGAGGCGATCGACGCCAAGAATGATGCGGACTCCTTCATCTTCCAGACAGAGAAGGCAATGGAAGAAGTCGGCGACAAACTCGATCCGAACGACAAGGCAGCCGTACAGGCAGAACTGGATGCCCTGAAAGCAAAAGTTGAAGGGCTGGATGCAGAGAATATGACGGAAGAGCAGGTCGTTGACCTGAAAGCGGCACAGGAAAAGGCAATGACAGGTGCCCAGAAGCTCTTTGAAAAGATGTATGAGCAGACACAGTCCGCGCAGGGAGCGGGACCGGATATGTCCGGATTCACCGGTGCGGGCGCAGGCCCTGACATGGGCCAGCAGGGAGACCAGTTCGACGGTGATGTAGTCGACGGTGATTATAAGGAAGTATAGTGGATCAAAATGGCAGAAGCAAAAAGAGATTATTATGAAGTGCTTGGCGTTGATAAAAACGCCGATGAAGCAACGATCAAAAAAGCATATCGGAATCTCGCGAAGAAGTATCACCCGGACATGAATCCGGGTGATGCGGAAGCCGAGAAGAAGTTCAAGGAAGCTTCCGAGGCCTATGCGGTCCTTTCGGATCCCGAAAAGAAGCGCCAGTATGACCAGTTCGGCCATGCTGCGTTTGAAAACGGCGGTCCGGGCGGCGGCTTTGATTTCAGCGGAATGGACTTCACGGATCTCTTTGGCGATCTGTTCGGTGATCTGTTCGGGACGGGAAGAAGCCGTTCCAGAGCAAGCAACGGTCCCATGAAAGGGGCCAATATCCGTACCAGTGTACGGATCAATTTTGAAGAGGCCGTGTTCGGTGTTGACAAGGAGATCGAGCTGACGCTGAAAGATCCCTGCGGCACCTGCCACGGAAGCGGTGCCAAGCCCGGCAGCACTCCGGAGACCTGTACAAAATGCGGCGGAAAGGGACAGGTGGTCTATACACAGCAGTCCCTGTTCGGCATGATCCGGAATGTGCAGACCTGTCCGGACTGTCAGGGAAGCGGTAAGATCGTAAAAGAAAAATGCCCCGCCTGCCACGGCGCGGGATATACATCCAGCCGGAAGAAGATCCAGGTATCCATCCCGGCCGGCATCGATGAAGGACAATGCGTCAGGATCCGGGATAAAGGGGAGCCCGGCGTAAACGGCGGTCCGAGAGGCGATCTGCTGGTAGAAGTGATCGTGAACCGCCATCCGATCTTCCAGAGACAGGACCGCAACATCTTCTCCACGGCACCGATCAGTTATGCACAGGCAGCCCTGGGCGGCGATGTGGTACTCGATACGGTGGACGGAAAAGTGATCTACGAGGTGAAACCCGGAACGCAGACAGATACGCGGATCCGCCTGAAAGGAAAAGGCGTGCCATCGCTTCGCAACAAGGATGTGCGGGGAGACCACTATGTTACGCTCGTCGTGCAGACGCCGGAACACCTGAATTCCGAAGCAAAAGAACTGTTGCGTAAACTCGATGAACTGACCGGAGACTCTCTGCATGCCGCGGAAGGTTATACGGAGAAAAAATCAGAAGAAAAAAAGAAGAAGAGCCTGTTTAAGTAGAAGGGCATAATGTTCTTGATTTATGCGGGTAAATCAACTATAATTACAGAGTGTTTGCAAAAGCACTCTGTATTTATTTTTTAGGAGTGGAACATTTATGAAGCCAGGTCATATCAGAAGCAGAAAATGGCTCACGATCATCAGTATCCTGTGCGTATTGGCGCTTGCGGGATGCGGCAATGAAGAGGTACCGGAGACACCTGCTCCGGAACCGCATCCGACGGAAGCGGTTGTAACACCTACACCGACGGAAGCGATCGTGGAAGAAGAAGACCCGAATGCATTGGAGCCGGGACAGATGCGCAGTTTCTTAAGCGGACTGCCGGTAGATGAAAAGATCGGCATGCGCAGACCGATCGCGATCATGCTGAACAATCTGGAAGCAGCGCAGCCCATGAGCGGTGTCAGCTACGCAGATGTTGTCTATGAGTATGTTGTGGAAGGTGCGATCACCCGTCTGATGGGTGTTTTTGAAAACTATGACAATCTGGACAAGATCGGATCCGTCAGAAGCTGCCGCGAATACTTTGTTTATACGGCTCTTGAGTTTGATGCGATCTACATGCACTTTGGCCAGGCGGCCTATGCCGTGGACCTGCTCGCAAAGGACTATGTGAACAACTTAAACGGTCTTGGTGAAGCGGGTGATACCTGTTTCTACAGGACTTCCGACAGGCAGGCTCCGCACAACGTATACACCAGTGCGAAGGGTATCGAAGCCGGTATCAAAAAACTGAATTACAGAGAAGATCACAATCCGGATTACAAAGGAAAATTCAAATTCTGTGACCTGAACAAGGAAGTGACCAACGAGAACGGCGGAAGAGCCTATCATATCGAACCGAAGTACAAGATCAACAAACCCTGGTTTGATTACAACGAGGCAACCGGAAAATACGACAGGTACCAGTACGACGGGCCGCAGATCGACGATCTGACAGGCGAACAGATCTCCTTTGATAACGTGATCTTCCAGTACAACATGTGGGTACAGCTCGACGAAAAGGACTATCTGGCGTTTGACTGTCACTCCGGCGGATATATCCAGTATTTCACGAAGGGGAAGATGATCGAAGGCATCTGGCAACGTGAGATCAACAATGACAACTACGATCTGAGCGCGATCCGCTATTATGATCTGGACGGGAATGAGATCGAGATCAATAACGGAAAAACCTTTATCTGTGTGATACAAGATTCGGAAAAGGAAAAAGTGGTGATCGAATAAGAAAAAAAGCATCCCGGTTCGCACTGCGAATCGGGATTTTTTAGGAGACGGGAATGAAGAGAACAGCATTGATCATGGCGGGCGGCAGAGGAGAACGCTTCTGGCCCCGCAGCAGGAAACAGCTTCCGAAACAGTTTCTGTCCCTGACCGATGACGGGAAAACGATGATCCAGCTGACCGTGGAAAGGATCCGGCCTCTTACCGAGGCAGAGGATATCTACATTTCCACGAACAGGGATTATCTTCCGCTTGTCAGGGAACAGCTGCCGGAAATCCCTGAGGACAACATCATCTGTGAGCCGGTAGGCAGGAACACGGCCCCCTGTATCGCACTATGCGCGGCCCTGATCCAGAACAGGTATGAGGACGCGCTGATGATGGTCCTGCCGAGCGATCATCTGATCCGCTACAGCGGTATGTATCAGCAAACGTTGCAGGATGCGTGTGAAGTGGCTGAGCAGGGAGACAACCTCGTGACCGTCGGGATCACGCCCGATCATGCGGAGACGGGGTACGGCTATATCAAGTTTACAAACGATGCGGCCATCGGACGGGCTTTCCGCGTGGAACGCTTCGTGGAGAAACCCTCGCTTGAAAAGGCGAAGGAATATCTGGCCGCAGACGATTATCTGTGGAATTCCGGTATGTTCCTGTGGAAGATCTCTTCGATCATGAAACGCTTTGAGGAACTGATGCCGGATGTATTCACAGGCGCACAAAAGATACGCAGCGCATATGCAAACGGGACGGGAGAAGAAGCCCTGCAGAAGATCTTCCCGGAGTTTCCGTCCATTTCCATCGACTACGGTATCATGGAAAGATCACAGAACATCTACACGATCCCCGGTACGTTCGGATGGGATGACGTGGGCAGCTGGCTTGCCGTGGAACGCATCAAAAAATCCAACGAAGCAGGGAATATCGTGAACGGAAACGCGATCACGATCGATACGAAGAACTGTATCATTCAGGCGGAGAATAAGCTGATCGCGACCGTCGGACTGAAGGACCTGATCATTGTGGATACGGAAGACGCCACCCTGATCTGTGACAAGGAATCTACCGCAGATATCAAGAAAATCCTTGAGAACCTGAAAATCTGCAACCGGAACGAATATCTGTAGGAAATGCGATGAAATATAACAAATATACGATCCAGACCACAACCGAAGCGGAAGACCTTCTTATCAGCACCTTATATGATCTCGGGATCGAAGGCGTGGAGGTGGAAGACAAGATCCCTCTGACAGAGGAGGAAAAGGCGGGCATGTTTGTTGACATCCTGCCGGATGCACCCGTGGATGACGGGATCGCGTACTTAAGTTTTTATCTGGATGCGGAGGAAGACAATGAGAAACTGCTGTCTGCCGTATCGGAGGAACTTGCATCCATCGCCTCGTATATGGATGCGGGAAGCCTTACCATGCAGGTCACGCAGACCCGGGACGAAGACTTTCTGAATAATTGGAAACAGTATTTTCACCAGTTTTATATAGACGATATTTTAGTTGTGCCGTCCTGGGAAGAGGTACAGGCAAAGGATGATGACAAGATGATCATCCACATCGATCCGGGTACGGCGTTTGGCACCGGCATGCACGAGACTACACAGCTCTGTATCCGTGCGCTCAGAAAGTATGTCACGCAGGATACGCGGCTTCTGGACGTAGGGACAGGCAGCGGGATCCTCGCGATCATGGCATACAAATTCGGTGCCGCTTATGCGATCGGGACCGATCTGGATATCTGTGCCGTGGATGCCGTAGCTGACAACATGGAAGCAAACGGACTAGCAGACAGAAAATACCGGCTTTTGATCGGAAATATCATCGATGACCCCGCCATTGCGGATGCGGTGGGATACGGTCAGTATGATATCGTAACGGCCAACATCCTGACGGAAGTCTTAACCCCGCTTACACCGCAGATCAAAAAACATTTAAAGCCCGGCGGGATCTATATCACTTCCGGGATCATTGACGATAAAGAAGAAACCATGCGAAACGTCCTGCAACAAAACGGATTTGAGATCCTTGACGTTGCGCATCAGGGAGAATGGGTCGGCATCACAGCCAGAAAACCGGAGTAATATGTTTCAGTTTTTTGTAAGCAGCGGACAGGTCAGGGGTGACCGTGCATATATCACAGACAGTGATGTGAATCACATCAGAAATGTCCTGCGTCTGAAAGCGGGAGACCGGATACAGATCGTTCAGGAAGACGATGAAAATCTCTATATCTGCAGTATTCTGAAAGAAGATCCCACACAGATCGAATGCAGGGTAGAGAAGCGGATCGCTTCGGAAGCGGAACTGCCGGCGCAAATCTATTTATTTCAGGGACTTCCCAAGAGCGACAAGATGGAACTGATCCTGCAGAAAGCAGTGGAACTGGGCGTTCATGAAGTGATCCCCGTGCAGACGAAGAATGTAGTGGTCAAACTGGATGAAAAAAAGGTGCAAAGCAGGATCACACGCTGGAATCTGATCGCGCAGGCTGCCGCAAAGCAGGCCAAGCGCGGCAGGATCCCGGAAGTGAGGACCGTCTGCACTTTTGCGGAAGCGGTCTCTATCATGGGAGAAATGGATGTCCGCCTGATCGCTTATGAGAAAGCGGACAGAAACGGAATGGAAGATACAAGGGCCCGTCTTTCGGCGGTCAGACCGGGACAAAAAGTCGGCATTATGATCGGTCCGGAGGGCGGATTTACAGAGGAAGAGATCGCCATGGCCTCGGAAGCGGATGTTTTTCCGATCACGCTCGGCAGACGGATCCTTCGTACGGAAACCGCAGGCATGACAGTCCTTGCCTGGCTGGTATATTTACTGGAGCAGTAATGATGCAGGTTTATTTGGACAATTCCGCGACAACCCGCCCCTTTGACGAAGTGCGGGAGAGGATGCGGAAGATCGAAGATGAAAATTACGGCAACCCGTCCAGCATGCATATGATGGGTGTTACCGCGGAACAGGAAGTCAGGTCTGCGAGAGAGATCCTTGCAGGGATCCTGAAAGTCAGGGAAAAGGAGATCTGCTTTACTTCGGGCGGAACCGAGTCTGACAATCTGGCCCTGATCGGATGCGCGAGAGCCGGCATGCGCGCCGGACGGCATCTGATCACCACGAAGATCGAACATCCGGCTGTTCTTGAAACAATGAAGTATTTAGAGGGGGAAGGCTTTGAGGTCACTTACCTTCCGGTGGATGCATACGGACGGCTGGATCCGGCCGTTTTAAAAGAAGCGGTACGTAGCGATACGATCCTGGTATCGGTCATGTTTGTCAACAATGAGATCGGATCACTGCAAAGGATCGCCGATCTGTCTTCTGCCGCAAAAGAGGCAAACCCCAAACTGCTCTTTCATGTGGATGCGGTACAGGCTTTCGGAAAATGCAGGATCTATCCGAAGCGCATGGGAATCGACCTGTTGTCCGTGAGCGGACACAAGATACACGGTCCCAAGGGCGTGGGTTTTCTCTACATCGATGAAAAAGTAAAGATCCGTCCGGTCCTCTTTGGCGGCGGACAACAGAAGGGCCTTCGCTCCGGAACGGAAAACGTTGCGGCGATCGCAGGCATGGCAGCAGCGGCTGAAATACTCTACCGCGATCTGGAAACCGAAACGGAAAAACTGTACCGGTTAAAAGAAGGTTTCGTGAGAGAACTTAAGTTGCTTGAGGGTGTGAGCGTCAACGGGATCCCGGAAGAGGAAGAAAATCTGTATGCAAATATCCTGCTGACGGCACCGCATGTGGTCAGCGCTTCGTTTGAAGGGGTACGCGCAGAGGTTCTGCTGCACGCTTTGGAAGAGAAGGGGATCTATGTATCGTCCGGGTCTGCCTGTGCCAGCAATAAACCGGCGGTTTCGGAAACCCTGAAAGCGACAGGCCTGAAAAAAGAACTGCTGGATTCCACACTGCGGTTCAGTTTCAGCGTGGAAACGACGGAAGAAGAAC
The DNA here is from genome assembly GCA_017620255.1 of Lachnospiraceae bacterium. Classification (GTDB taxonomy): domain Bacteria; phylum Bacillota; class Clostridia; order Lachnospirales; family Lachnospiraceae; genus UBA2868. The sequence goes on along the minus strand of JAFZQU010000031.1, from coordinate 89,063 downwards.
TGGCATATACGCTTGATACGCTGCGCACCGTATTACCTGCGCTGCGCAGATATACGAGACACTGAGATCGGAGGAAACATGCACTATTCATCTTTTTTGATCAAATATACGGAGATCGCCATCAAGGGCAAAAACCGCTATCTGTTTGAGGATGCACTGGTCGCGAGGATCAGGCAGGCCCTAAAGAAGGTTGAGGGAGCGTTTCTGGTCACAAAGAATCAGGGACGTATCTATGTTGATGCAGACGGGGATTATGATTTTGACGAAGCGGTCGCAGCCCTGCAGTGCGTGTTTGGCATCAGCGGGATCTGTCCCGTGGTCCGTACGGAAGATGAGGGATATGACAAACTGAAAGAAGATGTCATCCGTTATATCCGCGAAGCTTATCCGGAACAGGATCAGACATTCAAAGTAAACGCAAGACGCGCCAGAAAGAACTACCCGATCGAGTCCATGGAACTGAACCGGGAACTGGGCGGCGTGATCCTTGAGAATTTTCCTGCGATGCGCGTAGATGTGCACGACCCGCAGATCCTGCTCACTATCGAGATCAGGGAGCATATCTATATTTACTCCAAAGTCATTCCGGGACCCGGCGGGATGCCTGTCGGCACGAACGGAAAGGCCATGCTCCTGCTTTCCGGCGGGATCGATTCACCGGTTGCCGGATACATGATCAGCAAGCGCGGCGTGAAGCTGGATGCGGTCTATTTTCATGCACCGCCCTACACTTCCGAGCGCGCAAAACAGAAGGTGGTGGACCTTGCGGAAAAGATCGCAAAATATGCAGGAACGATCTATCTGCATGTCGTGAATTTTACCGATATCCAGCTCTACATCTATGAAAAATGCCCGCATGACGAACTGACGATCATCATGCGCAGATATATGATGAAGATCGCTGAGCACATCGCAAAGGAAACCGAGTGTCAGGGCCTTATCACAGGGGAATCCATCGGTCAGGTCGCGAGCCAGACCATGCAGTCCCTCGCGGTCACCAATGAGGTCTGCACCCTGCCTGTATACCGCCCCCTGATCGGGTTCGACAAGCAGGAGATCATCACGGTTTCCGAAAAGATCGATACCTATGAGACTTCGATCCTGCCGTTTGAGGACTGCTGCACGATCTTTGTCGCAAAGCATCCGGTCACAAAACCGAACCTGAAAGTGATCAAGCGGCATGAGCGCAATCTGGAAGAGAAGATCGACGAACTGTTTGCACGTGCGATCGAAACGAAAGAACTCATCATTGTCGAATAGCATGAAAGAATCCTGGAAAGCCAAAAGAGAATATTTTGCCCTGTTTTTTACGGGATGCCTGATGGGCGTGCTGTGCTTCGTCTGCGTTTACGGCGTGAAGATACTGCATGTGCAGTATGACGCATGGCTGTTAAAAGGCGACCTGGATCTGATGCAGCACTATATCGGATGGGGACACTACCGGAACGATCCGTGGATGTTTCCGTTCGGTCTGATCACATCCCTTTCCAAGCCGTATGCCATGTCTGTCGTTTACACGGATTCCATTCCGCTCATGGCAGTGATCTGCAAGCTTCTTTCGCCCCATCTTCCGGAAACCTTCCAGTATTTCGGATTGTACGGTTGTATCAGTTTTGCCCTGCAGGGCGGCCTGTCCATGCTGCTGCTTACCCGCGTGATCCGGCGCAGATGGCTTGCGGTGATCGCTTCTTTCTTTTTTATCCTGAGCTTTCCGGTCCTGCAGAGAATGTATTATCATACGGCGCTGGCATCCCAGTGGCTGATCCTGCTTTCTCTGGTCGTGTGGCTGTATCAGAAAGAGGACGGGAAGGTTCTGAAAAAGTGTCTTGCGTGGAGTGGGATCGGGTTTTTGTGTGTTGCGATCCATTCGTATTTTCTGCCGATGGCCGGTGCGATCCTGCTGTTTGCGGTGATCGAACAGATCATCGTATACAGGAAAACGACCGGAAAAACGGCAGTTGCGGTCAGAAACGGAATCATCGAGATCGCAGGCTTCTGTGTTGCGGCCCTTTTGAACCTGTGGCTGCTGGGAGCCTTTTACGGGGACGCTTCCGCGATCGGCGGCGGGATCGGTACCTTTGAGAGCAATCTGAATACTTTCTATAATCCGCTCGGACACGGCATCACGGGATATGCCCTGCCCATCTACAATGATTTTCAGTACGAGGGCTTTGCTTATCTCGGCCTTGGCATGCTGATGCTCACAGTTTCCGTCCTTGTGGGCGCGATCGGTCTTCTGCTCTTAAAAAAACCCGCACAAAAATTGTCGGAATATATCCGGATCCATCACAGACAGTTCCTTCTCGCTGTTTTATTTCTCCTGTTCATTCTGCTTGCGGCCGGTCCGATCTATACGTTTAACGCGCACCGTCTGGTTGCCATACCGCTGCCGGGCGCAATTGGCAGGATCGCAGATATTTTCCGCTCCAACGGCAGGATGATCTGGGTTTCGATGTACATCCTGATGCTTGCCGTGTTCGTCTGCACAGACAGAATGATCCGCGGCGGCGTACGCGTGGTGGCGCTTGTTCTGGCGCTGATCATACAGATCGTGGACCTGACGGGGGATATTTCGCAGAAACAGGATTACTTTAACCGGGAACAGGTATATGTCAACAGATGGGATGATGCGACGCTTTCGCAGATCATCGGAGACCGCAGTGAATTTATCCTGATGGATGATTCCTCCACCATGCTGATGATGGATACGGCGTATTATACATACAGGCATCACATGGATACAAACCGGTTTTATTTTGCAAGGAATATCGATGAAAAGATCGGGGAACAGACGGAACGGTACAGACAGGATCTGTTAAACGGCAAGGCTTCAAGTTCTGCCGTATATGTGTTTGCAAAAGACGGGTTCGTACCTGCCGCTTATCCGGAGCTGGTCTGCTATGAGATCGGCGACCATGTGATGGCCGTCAAACCGGATTAAGGACACAAAAAAAGGACATTTGCATGCCCTTTTGGTTGCCCGCCATCAGATACAGATCATAACATATATGGCTTGATAACAGCCAAAACGTCATCTGCATTGTCTTCGGCGTGGATGTTCAGATCGATCGGTTTGGACAGATCCAAACTGAAGATACCCATGATCGATTTTGCATCGATTACATATCTGCCGGATACAAGGTCAAAATCATTGTCGAACTTCGTGATGTCATTTACGAAGGATTTTACCTTGTCGATAGAGTTTAATGAAATCTGAACTGTTTTCATTTTGATTCCTCCTTTACATAATATTTCTTACAACCCCTATGATAATTCTCGCAAAATAAAAAGTCAATACAAAAAACGTCACAAAAAAACAGGAGAACGGCATGAAAAAAGTGGCTTTTCATAATCTGGGCTGCAAGGTGAACGCCTATGAAATGGAATATGTGCAACAGGAATTCGAAAAAAGAGGGTACAAAATTGTACCATTTGCCGAAAAAGCCGACATTTATGTGATCAACACCTGTACGGTGACAAATATCGCAGACCGGAAAAGCCGCCAGATGCTGCACCGCGCCCGAAAGAAGAACGAAGAGGCGCTTGTGGTCGCCATGGGCTGCTACGTACAGACGGATACCGAAGCGGTGCAGGATGATCCGGATATCGATCTGGTGGTCGGAAACAACCATAAAAAAGAGATCGTGGATCTGGTGGAAACGGCCCTGTATGAGAGAGGAAAAGGCGGAAAGACATATGTCAGCGATCTGTCCCGCCGCGTGGATTATGAGGATCTGTTCCTGCAGCAGACAAAGGAACATACGCGCGTTTCGATCAAGATCCAGGACGGCTGCGACCAGTTCTGCGCCTACTGCATCATACCGTATGCAAGAGGCAGGGCGCGCAGCAGGGACCCGGAAAGTGTGATACGCGAGATAGCAGCACTTGCGGCTAACGGATACCGCGAGGTGGTCCTGACGGGGATCCATTTAAGTTCCTACGGGACCGACCTTGGCAGGGATCCGGTCAGCTACAATGAGGCAGCCGGAAAAGAGGAAAATCCGGGAGCAGCCCTGCTTTCCCTGATCCGGGAGGTTGCCCTGCGCACGGGCATCTCACGCATCCGGCTCGGTTCCCTCGAGCCCCGGATCATAACGGACGCTTTTTTGCAGGGTCTTTCCGGGATCGATGCATTCTGCGACCATTTCCATCTGTCCCTGCAGAGCGGATCGGATACGGTGCTGCAGAGGATGAACCGGCATTACGATACCGCCGGATATCTTGAAAAGGTAAAACTGATCCGGTCTTACTTTCCCGGTGCAGCCATTGCGGCAGACGTGATCGTCGGTTTTCCCGGGGAAACGGAGGAAGAGTTTGAAACGACCCGCCGGTTCTTAAACGAGGCGGATCTGTACGCAGTGCATGTGTTCAAGTACAGCAGGCGGAAAGGGACTGTCGCGGACAGGATGGAAGGGCAGCTCACGGAACGCGTCAAAAACGAGCGCTCTGCGGTCCTGATCGCGGAAGGGGAAGTGCGTACGAAACGGTTCATGCAGAACCTGATCGGGCAGCAGGCGCAGATGCTTTGCGAAGAAACGGTCAGGATCGGCGAAAAAGAGTATATGACGGGCTTTACAAAAAACTATGTACGCCTTGCCCTGCCGCTTCAAAACGTAAACGGACAGGAAATGATAAGGGGCACCGTAAAGGGCTTTTTGACAGACGAAATTCTTGAAGTTTCCACAGAAAAGTAGTAAAATCAACATAAGTATGTGCACCCATTAGGGCGCATGAAATCAAGCAAAACGGGAATGGAAAAAAGGAGGATCAGACAATGCAGGATATGGGCAACACACAATACTTTCAGGTCCAGGCGGAACCCGAGACAGGAGTGAGAGTCGTACTTTCCACTGTTTACGAAGCATTAACGGAAAAGGGTTACAATCCGGTCAACCAGATCGTAGGGTACATCATGTCCGGAGATCCGACATACATCACAAGCCACAACAACGCAAGAAGCCTGATCATGAAGGTGGAGCGCGATGAACTGGTGGAGGAACTGCTGACACAGTACATCAAACACAACGGGTGGAACTGAATGCGGATCATGGGATTGGATTTCGGATCCAAAACCGTCGGCGTCGCCATCAGTGATCCGCTGCTGATCACGGCACAGGGCGTTGAGATCATCCGGCGCGATTCCGAAAACAAGATCCGGAAAACGCTTGCCAGGATCGAGACCCTGATCGCGGAAAACGAAGTGGAACAGATCGTTCTCGGCTATCCCAAGAACATGAACAATACCGTGGGAGAGCGCGCAGAAAAGACCGAGGCGTTCAAAGAACATTTAGAGCGCAGGACAGGTCTTCCGGTTGTTTTGTGGGACGAGAGACTGACAACGGTCGCAGCCAACAAGGCCATGATCGAGAGCGGCATCCGCAGGGAAAACCGCGGCAAGTATGTGGATGAGATCGCAGCGGTACTGATCCTGCAGGGATATCTGGATGCACGCTCGATGCAGGGCGGCACCGGAGGGGAAGGACTGTAAGCGCATGGAAAAGATTGCTTTTTCACTGGAAGACGGTCAGGAAACCGTCGAATTTTATGTTTTGGATCAGGTAAGGATCAGCGGGGTGAATTATCTGCTTGTGGCCGATTCCACGGAAGAGGATGCAGAGGCGCTGATCTTAAAGGATACTGCCGCGGAAGATGCGGCGGAAAGTGTGTATGAGATCGTGGAAGATGACACACAGCTTCGCGCGATCGCAAGAGTATTTGAGGAATCCATAGGGGATATAGAATTAAGGGAGGATTGATTTGAGTAAAAATCATGCAAACAGCAGTCTGCAGATCATTCCGCTTGGCGGACTGGAGCAGATCGGAATGAACATCACGGCCTTTGTGTATGGGAATTCCATTGTGGTTGTGGACTGCGGGCTGGCGTTTCCGGAAGATGAAATGCTCGGGATCGATCTGGTGATCCCGGATATCACCTATCTTTTGGAACACGCTGACAAAGTGAAGGGCTTTGTCATCACGCACGGACATGAAGACCATATCGGCGCGCTGCCGTACGTCTTGAAAGAACTGAACGTTCCCGTCTATGCGACCAGACTGACGATCGCCATGATCGAAGGGAAACTGAAAGAACACGATCTTTTGGAGACCACAGAGTGCCATGTCGTCAATTACGGCGACAAAGTCACGCTAGGCGAACTGGAAGTGGAATTCATCCGGACGAATCACAGTATCGCGGATGCAAGCGCGTTAGCGATCAAATCACCGGTCGGATGCGTGGTCCATACCGGTGACTTTAAAGTGGATTACACGCCGGTCTTCGGAGATCCGATCGATCTGCCGCGGTTTGCGCAGCTTGGAAGAGAAGGCGTACTGGCGCTTCTTTGCGATTCCACAAACGCGGTGCGGGAAGGCTTTACCAATTCGGAAAGAACCGTCGGAAAGACGTTTGATTCGATCTTTGCCGATCACAGAAACTGCAGGATCCTGGTATCCACTTTTGCGTCCAATGTGGACCGCGTACAGCAGATCGTGGATGCGGCCTATAAATACGGGCGCAAAGTCGTTGTGGAAGGCCGCAGTATGGTCAATATCATACAGACCGCGACGGAACTCGGATACATCACGATCCCGGATAATACGCTGATCGATATAGAGGAACTGAGCCGGTATCCCGACGAAAAGACCGTTATCATCACAACGGGCTCCCAGGGAGAATCCATGGCGGCACTTTCGAGGATCGCCACCAATATCCATAAGAAAGTCACGATCAAACCGGGTGATCTTGTCATATTCAGTTCCAATCCCATCCCCGGGAACGAGAAAGCCGTTTCCCGCGTGATCAACGAACTGTGCCAGAAGGGCGCGGACGTCATCTACCAGGATACGCACGTCTCCGGCCATGCCTGCCAGGAAGAGATCAAACTGATCTACACGCTGGTGAAGCCGAAATATGCGATCCCCGTACACGGAGAATTCCGGCATCTGAAGGCGCAGGCGAACATAGCGCATATGATGGGGATCCCCTCCGAGAACATCCACATTCTTTCCTCAGGTGAGGTCCTGTCCTTAAACGAACGGGAATGCAAAGTCACGGATACCGTCAAGACCGGTGCCGTATTTGTGGACGGGCTTGGGATCGGCGATGTCGGAAACGTGGTCATGCGCGACAGACAGATCTTATCGCAGGATGGCATGATCCTGATCCTGCTCACGATGGAAAAAGGGACAAACGTGCTTCTCGCAGGTCCCGACATCATCACACGCGGGTTTATCTATGTCAAGGAATCGGATGAACTGATCGAAGAAATGCAGGGCATTCTGGAAGAAACGGTAGAGAGTCTCATGGAGAAGAACGTAACCGACTGGAACCGGATGAAGAACGCGATGAAGGATGCCTTAAGCGGATATGTATGGAAAAAAATGAAACGGAAACCGATGATCCTTCCTGTGATCACGGAAGTGGAGATATGAAAGATATAATTGACAGGCTGCGTGAATGCGGCGAATACAAACATTATCTGGAAGAAAAAGAAAAGATCCTGCGTTTCCCGGAACTGAAGAGCAGCATTTACAGGCTTCGGGAGATCAATGGCCTGATCCAGGAAGTGACGGACCAGGACAGGGAAGAGGAACTGCGCGCGGAATATGACAGACTGTATTCCGATATCAGGATCCATGATTTTATGCAGGCAGAGCTGGATTACTGCAGAATGTTTCAGGAGATCCAGGCGATCATGGCGCAGGAACTGGATCTGGAATAAGGCGGGAGGATTGTGCTGATATGAAAGGGAAGCAGTTTGCTTATTCCTTTTTGGGAACGGTAATACGTGCCGTTGTTCTGGTGATCCTGGCGATTTTGCTTTTCAGACTGGGTGGAAAGGCCTATGAGTTCGGATTCCGTATCTTTACGGAAGAGCCCATGAGCGAACCGCCGGGAAGAGATGTGCAGATCACGGTATCCAAGAGCGACGGGATCAAAGAAGTGTCAAAAGTGCTGGAAGAAAAAGGGCTGATCAGGGATGCGACTCTCTTCCGGATCCAGGAAAAGGTCTCCCTCTATGACGGGGACATCCATCCGGGTATCTTTACGCTGAACACATCCATGACGGCAGAGGAAATGTTAGGGATCCTGCTTTCGACCGATGAAGAGGATGAGGACGAGGAAGAGCAGGATCAGAAAGCGCCTCCGGCAGATATGACGGTTTTACCGGGCGTGGATGATGCGGATGACGAAGGCGCTCCGGCGGACACAGAGGAAACAGAAGATGCAGCGGACGCAGAAGGTGGAGAAGACACACCGGAGGCGGCTGAAGACGGAGATGCGGGAGAGGAAGCAAATTGAGCGAAAACGACCGGCTCCTTGCCTATATTGATTCATTGAATGCGGGGAACACGCCGTTTCTTGACCGGATCGAGGAAGAAGCGCTCAAAGATTCCGTACCGGTCATCAGGCGTCCCACACAGAGCCTGATCCGGTTTCTGTTGCAGATGCATAAACCGGAGCAGATCCTGGAGGTCGGGACCGCAGTCGGGTTTTCAGCCATCCTGATGGCGACCTACGGGCCCCCGGACTGCAGGATCACGACGATCGAAAAATATGAGAAACGGTTTCCTGTTGCAGAGCGTAATTTTGCGGAGTCCGGATTTGCGGACCGCATCGATCTTCAAAAGGGAGACGCGGAGGAGATCCTTCCGGCGCTTGCCGCACAGGGAAAACAGTACGACATGATCTTCATGGATGCGGCAAAAGGACAGTATCTGCACTTTTACGAGCAGATCCTTCCCATGATGCACACGGGTTCCCTTTTGATCTCGGATAATGTATTACAGGAAGGCGATATCGCACAGTCCCGGTTTGCCGTGACAAGACGCAACCGGACGATCCATGCAAGGATGCGGGAATACCTGTATACACTGACACATTCACAGGAACTGGTAACGGACATTCTGCCTGTCGGCGACGGCATTGCACTCAGTATCAGACGGTAAGGATAATACATGCATACGATCAAAAAGCCGGAACTTCTGATCCCGGCAAGTTGCCTGGAAGTATTGAAAACCGCAGTTGTCTTTGGGGCAGATGCGGTATATATCGGCGGAGAGGCGTTCGGCCTCCGTGCAAGGGCCAAGAACTTTGACGAGGCGGATATGCGCGAAGGGATTGATTTTGCCCACAGTCACGGCGTAAAAGTCTATGTGACCGCAAACATCCTGGCGCATAACGCGGATATCGAGCAGGCTCACGCATATTTTGCAGAGCTGAATGAACTGAAACCGGATGCACTGATCATCTCGGATCCCGGGATGTTCGTTTTGGCGAAGGAACTTTGTCCCGGCATAGATATCCACATCAGTACGCAGGCAAACAACACCAATTACCTGACGTATGATTTCTGGTATAAAATGGGCGCAAAACGGGTGGTGTCCGCCAGGGAATTATCCCTGCAGGAGATCCGTGAGATCCGCGAACACATTCCTGCGGACATGGAGATCGAGAGTTTTGTGCACGGCGCGATGTGCATCTCGTATTCGGGGCGGTGTCTTTTGTCAGCTTTCCTGACCGGGCGCGATGCCAATCACGGGGAATGCACCCATCCCTGCCGGTGGAAATATGCGGTCGTGGAAGAAAAAAGACCGGGAGAGTACATGCCGGTTCTCGAAAACGAACGCGGGACCTATATCTTTAATTCGAAGGACCTGTGCATGATCGCACACATCCCCGAACTGATCGAAGCGGGGATCGACAGTTTCAAGATCGAGGGAAGGATGAAGACCGCGCTGTATGTGGCGACGGTCACGCGCACATACCGGCAGGCGATCGATGACTATCTGCGGTCGGCGGATGCTTACCGGGAACGGATGCCATGGTATCTTTCGGAGATCGCGAAGTGTACATACCGTAAGTTCACGACAGGTTTTTATTTCGGGAAACCGGACGGCGATACGCAGATCTATGATAACAGTACCTATGAGAAAGAATATATCTATCTGGGTCTGATCGAAGAAGCGGATGCGGAAGGCAGGGTCCGCATTGAACAAAAGAACAAGTTCTGTGTGGGCGATGAGATCGAGATCATGAAACCGGACGGGCGCAATATAGATGCCGTGGTCGAAAAGATCACCGATGAGGAAGGGACGCAGATGGAAAGCGCTCCGCATCCGAAACAGACATTGTTTGTGACGCTCCGGTCCAAGGAGCCCTGTGAAAAATACGATCTGCTCCGTGTAAAGAATGACGAGGAATCAGTATGAGTTTATTATCGGTAGTTGTTCCATGCTATAACGAAGAAGAGGCCATCCCGTATTTCTATGAGGAAATGCAGAAGGTGCGGGGCGTCTTTGGAGAAAAATATCCGGATGTTGCGTTTGAACTGCTGTTCATCGATGACGGATCATCGGATCAGACGCTGCGCGTCATCAGGGAATTGCGTCAGAAGGACGACAGTGTCCACTATGTTTCCTTTTCCCGCAATTTCGGTAAGGAAGCAGGCATTTATGCCGGTCTGAAACATTCAAAGGGCGATCTTGTCGTTCTGATGGATGCGGATCTGCAGGATCCGCCCGCGCTGCTTCCGGAAATGTATGAAGCGATCGTAAAAGAAGGTTATGATTCCGCGGCCACCAGGAGAGTGACCAGAAAAGGCGAACCGCCGATCCGTTCCTTCTTTGCCAGATGCTTCTACAGGCTGATCAACAAAATGTCCAAAACGGAGATCGTGGACGGGGCCAGAGACTACCGGATCATGACGCGCACCATGGTCAACGCGATCCTTGAGATGTGCGAATATAACCGTTTTACAAAAGGGATCTACAGTTGGGTCGGTTTCCGGACGAAGTGGATCGCTTATGAGAACATCGAACGCGTGGCAGGAGAGACGAAATGGTCTTTCTGGAAGCTGCTGCTGTATTCGATCGAAGGGATCACGGCTTTCTCGACAGCGCCGCTGCGCTTTGCGAGCCTGATGGGTTTTCTGTTCACGATCCTTGCCTTTGTGATGATCCTGTTCATCGTGATCCGTAAACTCATTTCCGGTGATCCGACGCCGGGCTGGCCGTCCATGGTCTGCATCATTGTCTTCATAGGCGGCATACAGTTGTTCTGTATCGGAATACTCGGCGAATATCTGTCCAAAACGTATCTGGAAACCAAGAAGAGACCGATCTACATTACGAAGGAAGAGGAATGATATGAAACTGATCATACAGATACCCTGCTTAAACGAGGCAGAGACCCTTGAGATCGCATTGAACGATCTGCCAAAACACATCGACGGGATCGATGAGATCGAATATCTGATCATCAACGACGGCAGTACGGACAATACCGTGGAAGTCGCAAAAAAATGGGGCGTCAACTATGTCGTGAGTTTCACAAGGAACAAGGGCCTTGCCAAGGGGTTTATGGCGGGGATCGATGCCTGCTTGAGAAACGGTGCCGATATCATCGTCAATACGGATGCCGACAACCAGTACTGCGGCGAAGATATTGAGAAACTTGTCCGTCCGATCCTGGAGGGTAAGTCGGATATCGTCATCGGGGAACGCCCGATCGACCAGACCGAGCATTTTTCACCGCTCAAGAAGAAACTGCAGCATTTCGGCAGTTTTGTGGTACGTAAAGCCAGCAAGACGGACATTCCGGATGCGCCGAGCGGATTCCGTGCTTTCAGCAGGGAAGCCGCAATGCATCTGAACGTGATGAACAATTATACCTATACGCTTGAGACCATTGTACAGGCCGGGCGTACCAGCATGGCGATCGATTCGGTTCCGATCCGGACCAACGGGGAGCTGCGCAAATCCAGACTGTTTCACAGCATGTTCGGCTATGTCAAACGTTCCATGCTTACGATCGTGAGAGCATTCCTAATGTACCGTCCGCTGACGTTCTTCAGTCTGCTCGGTATGATCCCGTTTACGGCGGGCCTGCTGCTTGGGATCCGCTTTCTGGTTTACCTGTTCAGGGGAGCCGGCGGCGGTCATGTACAGTCGCTGATCTTTGCAAGCACGCTGCTCCTGCTCGGGTTCATGACTTTCATTCTCGGTCTGCAGGCGGATATTATTGCCAATAACCGGAAACTGCTGGAAGATATCCAGTACCGTGTCCGCCGTTTAGACTACCACGAAGAGGAAAAAGAAACGGATAAGACGGATGTCAAACGTTAAAGTTTCGGTCGTGGTGCCGGTTTACCGCGTCGACCAGACACTTCTGAAAGAATGCATTATCAGCATCATGCACCAGACTTTACCGGAGATCGAGATCGTTCTGGTAGATGACGGTGCACCTGCAGAAAATGCACATATACTGGATGTATACGCCGGGATGGATGAACGCATACGTGTGATCCATCAGCAGAATGCGGGCGTTTCCGCTGCCAGAAACAGCGGACTTGCGGCAGCAGGCGGGAAATACATCACGTTCGTGGATTCGGACGACCATATCGCGCCTGACATGCTTGAGCAGGCGTTTGCTTTTGCGGAGGAAAATGAACTGGAGATCGCCATCTGGGGAATCTATAAATGCTTCCCCGACAGGCGTGACGAATACATGCCGTTCATTCAGACCATCCCGCTGCTGCATGAGGATCAGAAACGGGATCTCATGCTGAAAACGATGGCGGGTGACCTTCCGATCTACGGAAAACTGTGTACCCGCTGCGGTTCGGGTGCCTGCTGTGCCAAGCTTTATCTGCGGTCGTTCCTGCAAAAGGAAGCCTTATCCTATCCTGTGGGTCTGGTACGGTCTGAGGATGTGAATTTCAACATCCGTGCATTTGACAAGGCCGACAGGATCGGCTATCTGCACCGGTTCTTATATTTCTACAGACAGCTTTCTGACTCGGCGACCTATCAGTACCGGGACGGCGGCATTTCGGTCTTTGAGGATGCGCTGCGGGAACTGAGACGTTTTCTGGATGAGAACAAGAAACCGGAATTATTCTATCAGGTCTATTATATGCGCTGCATCTTCTTCCTTCTGGAAGGGATGAACATGGATTATCTGCATCCGGATAATAAAAAGCCGCTGAGACAGCGGCTTGCGGAACTAAAGAAGAAAATGTGCGAGGATCCGTTTGCGGATGCGGCAGAGCGTATTGACGGCAGCTATCTGACCTTTCCGAAAAAGATCCCGTTTTATCTGACAAGACACAGGTTGGCAGCCTGCATGGCCCTGTTTTTCAGTGTCTATAAAAAGGCGGAAACAGGTTTTAAGCGGGCGAACCAAAGAAATACTCCTCCAGCATAAGGCAGAGGCAGTGATAGATCGGAAGATGGTATTCCTGGATCTTATAGGTTTCCGTCTCCGGCACCCGGATCGCCACATCGGCAAACGGCGCAAGTTTTCCGCCGTCTTCGCCGGTCAGGGCGATCACTTTTATATCCATTGCTTTTGCGCAGACGGCAGCACAGATCACGTTCTCACTGTTTCCCGAAGTTGAGATCCCGAGGAACACATCCCCGCTTCTTCCGTATCCGTATAACTGCTGGGCGAACACGCCCGCATTGTCCACATCATTCATATAAGCCGTGGTCAGGGCCTCGTGCGTGACGAGAGGTACAGCCATCAGACTGCGCTCTAAGTTGGCGGCAAGTTTCTCTCCCCTGTCGGCATCGATCGCTGAAAGCCTGTCGGAAAAGTCTTTGCCAACAGGGCGTGATAAGCGGAACTTTTTCATGAGTTCCCCCGCCATATGCTCCGAGTCTGCAGCAGAACCGCCGTTTCCTGCCACCAGAAGCTTATGGTCAAGCGCATAGGCCTCCTTCAGGATCAGATAGGCACGTGCGATATCTTCCCTGCAGGGCGAAAGCGCCGGGTATCTGGCGATCATGTCCTCTATGTGTGTAAGGTATCTGTCTTCTTTTTTGTTCAATTTTTATCTCCCTCAAGAATCTTTGTTACGACATCCAGCAGATCGTCACCTGTCAGGTCAGGCGTGTGTTCCGGTTCTTTCTTTTCTCTCCGGATCCATCCGGTCCTTGTTCCCGCGGCCTTTCCTGCCAGGATATCGTTCATTTCATCCCCGATCATCCAGGATGCGGAAAGATCGATGTTAAGATCATTTTCTGCCATGTGCAGCATTCCGGGTTTGGGTTTGCGGCATTCGCAGACGATCTTCAGCGAAGGGATCTCGCCGGCAAAACCTTTATCCGGATGGTGCGGACAGTAGTAGATGGCGTCCAGATATGCACCCGCTTCTCCGAGCAGGGTTTCCATCTTGTTATGGATCTCTGTAAGGCCTTCCTCCGTGACTTCCCCGCGTGCGATCACCGGCTGGTTTGTGATGACGACCGCAAGATATCCCGATGCGTTGACCATCCGGATGGCCTCTGCTGCATTTTCTTCAAGTACAAAGGCATCCGTGGACCTCACGAAACCGCCGTATCTGTTGATCGTTCCGTCCCGGTCTATGAAGATGGCCTTCTGTTTATGTCTGAGATTTTTTTCTTCGATCTGACCGGAAGCGTAGTCCCTGCAGACTGCTTCAAAGCGTTCGGGCGTTCCCATGTCTTTTACATATTCGGGACTGTCATAACAGAACATCTTTCCGGTTCCGGCCAGCGGCTTTAATAATTGTCTGTCAAGATCGACCCGCGGCGTATCGGGCCGTTTCCCGATCAGGGCTTTTGAAAGCACATGCAGTCCCGCATTCACACGGTTCTTATAGTAGCGCGGACGCTCTTCCTCCCCGGTATACCAGCGCTCCACGGCATGATTATTATCCGCAACGATCAGTCCGCTGTCGTAAGGATGGCTGTTCGGGTGGGTAAACAGGGTCGCCAGGCCGCCTTTTGCACGATGGAAGGCAACAAAGCGGTTAAAATCAACGTTATAGACCGTATCGGCATTGAGGAGCAGGAAATCATCCGTCAGGGAATCCTTCAGTTCAAAGAGCGCGCCTGCATTTCCGAGCGGCGTCTTTTCCACAAAGTAAGACAGACGGATACCGAGCCTGCTTCCGTCGCCGAAATGGGCGGTGATGGCATCAGCCATATGCGAAACGGTCAGGATCACATCATCAAACCCCTGCTCCTTTAATTCCAGCAGTTCGCGTTCCAATACGGGGACGCCCGCTATGGGGATCAGGGGTTTCGGTATATCGGGAAAAAGTCCCGAAATCCTTGTGCCGGCTCCTCCGGCCATGATCACGGTCTTCATAGGTCTGTTTAGTCCTGCCCGGTTTCGACAGGGTCATAGGATTCCGGCGTGAAATGGATGACCTTCGAACCGCCGTTTTCAAACCGGAAGGGGATGTAGAGAAGGTCCGACAGGGCCGCTTTGACGGCTTTGCGCTTGTCGGGCTCCACATAGAACAGCAGAAATCCGCCGCAGCCTGCCCCGAGCAGTTTGCCGCCCGTGGCGCCTGCCGCGATGCCTCTTTCGTAAAGCGCATCGATCTTATCGGTGGAGACCATGCCGCCGGTCTGCCGTTTCAGTTTCCAGGTATAGTCCAAAAGGCGTCCGAAATCCGCCAGATCCGTGTTTTTGTTCACGAGGATCTGTTCTGCTTCGTCCACCAGCTCGTGCATTTCCAGAAGACTTTCCATTTTTGCCTTTTCATCCTTTACCGATGCGGCGTTTGCATTCTGCACGGTAGAAGACAGTCTGGTAAATCCGGTAAAGAACATCAGAAGGCAGTCGTTCAGTTCTTTCTTCCTGTCCGGAGAGATGATCACGGGAAGGACTTCATAGCCTTCCGCATTGAAATTGATCCGGTTCAGGCCACCGAAAGAAGCCGCGATCTGGTCCTGCCAGCCGCCCGACTCATTGCAGAGAACGCGCTCCAAATAGATGGCGTCATCCGCCAGCCGGCGCTTGTCCGCATATTTGCCCTTCAACGCATAGAAAGCGTTGATCATGCCGACCGCAAAGGAACTGGATGTTCCGAGACCGGACCTTGCGGGAAGATCCGCTTCATAGTCAAGCCTTATCTCATGCATGTCCATCATCTGCATGGCATTTCTGATGGCGGGATGCAGGATATCCTCCACGGAGGATACGCGCTCGATCCGGGAATAGGCCAGTTCGGTCGAATAGTCAAAGAAGCGCGGAAGATGCCGCACATTGACGTAGCAGTACTTATCGATGGTCGTTGAAAGGACTGCTCCCGTATGTTCTCTGAAAAAGCTTTCCATGTCTGTTCCGCCGCCAAAAAAGGACATGCGGAAAGGTGTCTGCGTAATGATCATTTGTCTGCACCAAATCCCATAATCACATTTTCCATTTTTTCCCAGGAATATCTGTATTTTTCCCGTTCAATCCCGGCTGCAAGCGCTTCCGCCCTGTTGTTGTCAAAGAAGTCAAGAACGGCCTGTGCGATGAGGTCCGGGCGTTTCGGTTCTACCAGATATCCGGTTTCCCCGTCAAACACAACATCCGGCAGCCCGCCGACACGGGTGGCCAGAACGGGTTTGTCAAAACTGTAGGCGACCTGGATCACGCCGCTTTGCGTGGCGTCTTCATACGGCAGAACGACCAGGTCGCAGGCTGCGAAGAATTTCTCCACTTCGCCGATCGGGATGTGTCCGTCGGTGATATTAAGCATCCCTGAGATCCCGAGTGTATCGATATATGCGTCATATTCCGGTCTTCCGCCGGCAAAATCACCCGCGATGAGAAGATGCAGACCGCGTGTGTTCTCTGGATCTTCGTCTTTTAAGATCTTTAAAGCATCCAGGAGATGCCTAAGCCCCTTGTATTCCCGGACCAGTCCGAAAAACAGAAGGACTTTTGCCTCATCCGGTATGTTCAGGAATTCCCTTGCCTGCGCACGGGACAGATCCTTTTGCTTGAAAAAGTTGTAGGCCGGATGGACCGTGACCTGCAGATTGGCATCCGGCAGGATCGAGAGAAGATCCTCGGCGTCGCTTTTCGCATGCACGGTAAAATAATCGCCCTGTTTCAGCGTCATTTTCGTGAGTTTCTTATCCAGGATAAAACGTTCATGCGGAAATACATTGTGGCACATGAACAGTGTCTTCGCGGTTTTTATGTGTTTCGCGATGATGGTATAGCACGGTGCAAAGTAAGGATGCAGCCACTGGAAGATCACCAGATCCGGTTGCAGCTTATTGATCTTTGCCGCCGTTTTCAGACAGCTGAACGGATTGGCCGAGTTAAGGACAAACTCTGCATCCTCGATCTTCAGGGTGTCATCTTCGTAGTCCTTTTGCGGCTTTTTGTAAAGAAGACGCGGGTACTGCATGGTGTAACTCAACAAAGTCACGTCATGGTGCTTTTTCAGCTGCATATATAAAAGCGACACATAATAGGACAGTCCCGTCTTAAACGGATATACCGGCCCGATCATCACGATCTTCATAGTTCTTAACCTGCTTCCGGCGCGTGCGCGCAAGGTTTCATCTATTGGTATTGTAACACAATTCGGGAGAGCGTTGCTCTTTCATTTGCGGTGCCTAAAGCGGCGGAACCTGTTTTGCAGGGAGAATACGGCACGGCGCGGCAGATAGAGAATACCGTCCAGTCTCCTGTGAAACGCCGCCTGATCCTCATACCGTTTCCCGATGTAGATCCGGTTTCGCCGGAACGCTTCTTCGGGTTTTTGGCTTAAGATCCTGCAGAGATAATCGGATACATAGTCTTTTGCAAGACACACACGGGCCCCGGAGTTCTCACTTAAGATCGGGGCGCGGAGCTTCTTCAGGAACAGATCCGGATCGTTATCGATCTTTTTAACCTCTGTGAGTACTTCTTCAAAAGAAGCAAAATCATGGCAGTTGATAAAGGAATCCGGATTG
Organism: Lachnospiraceae bacterium; assembly: GCA_017620255.1. GTDB lineage: Bacteria > Bacillota > Clostridia > Lachnospirales > Lachnospiraceae > UBA2868. The sequence goes on along the minus strand of JAFZQU010000031.1, from coordinate 71,345 downwards.
AATTCGGATGCGATATCGGGATTTCCCCAGTAGATCGGAACCGTTCCGCCTGCGAAGGCTTCCATCAGTTTTTCCGTGGTATATCCCAGGGCGGACGTGTTTTCAAAACACATCGTGAATTTGTAATCACGCTCAAAGGCGATCTTATCAGGGACAGGCCCCCCGACATTGTTCTTGTAGCGCCCGCCGGAATCCACGCTCTTATAGGAATTCAGGACGCTTATCATCTCATCCCTGGCAGGGTCGGAGATCGCGTTACTGATCACATAATTGCAGAACTTTTTGGAAGACGGATCATAGTCATCCGGAAGTTCATGCTTGGAGAGCGCCAGTTGACAGGCTTCCGGGTACAGGACATACAAAGGGAGCCGCAGATAGCGGTCTGTAAATGTGATGGGCTGAAAGCCCATGGCATAATCCACGAGATTAAAATCCGGACACAGGTTTTCACCCGTATAGTAGATCTTGACACACTTGTACTTTAAGTGGCGGTTCCCGAAGTTGGAACAAAAAACAAAATCCGGCTTATCGGACAGTTCTACAAGGAAATGCTCACGCAGCGCGTCGGTGATGAAGTTGTCCAAGGGATCAAAACCGTCCCAGAAATCCGAAAAGTTTATTTTAACAGTGTTCATTCTGCCCCCTGCTGATCCTCTGGACCTTACGGATCGCATGGATGCACCATTTGGGGAAATGGTCCATCACAAACTGTTTGATCACATACATGCGGCGCTTACGCGCATACGCTTTATCGGAATACAAAACGATACCGTGATCTTTCTGGATTTCCACGGTTTCGGTAAAGGTGTGCAGCAGATCGAGAGAAGAAAGTCCGTCGAGCGTTACGATGCAGACAGGCAGGTTGAGATCAAAAAACGTGCAGTCCGCGCGGTATGCCGACAGAAGAAAATCATAATCCGCACCGATCCTGAATTCTTCACGGAAGGGGAACCGGTCCAGGAGCTCTCTTGCGGCAAAGACCGACTGATGCGAAAAAGGCATTCTCCGTTCGATCAGGGACAGGTCTTTGACATAGTGGTAAGACTGTCCGAATTCGATCGCCACGGCGTCCCCGTAGAAGATACCGGGGGCATTTTCCTGTTCTGCAAGCGCTTTTGAAACAACAGAAGCTACCTTGGACAGGGTATTTGCGTCATACAGGCAGTCATCCGCGTTCAGGAGATTGATAAATCGTCCCTTTGCATGACGGATCCCATGGTTCATCCCCTCGTAAATGCCGTGATCCTTTTCGCAAAAGATGCTGTAGGAGATCCCTGCTTTTGCAAAGTCATCCGTGAATTTTCCGGCAATTTCAAGCGTTCCGTCCTCTGAGCCGCCGTCCATGATGATGTATTCAAAATCACGATAGTCCTGCGAGAGGACGGAGCGGATCGTTTTTGCGATACATCCGCTTGCGTTGAAACAGGTTGTGATAATAGAAAACAATGCCATAAATACAGTCCTTTTGCGATATTGCCACCCATAAGTATAGTTGAATTTGCGGGACAAATCAACTATACTAATATGGAGTATGTCATTTGATCGAGGGTGTTATGCTGAAACGAAAAATCACGGAAATCGGATCGATCCTCTACCGCAGTCTGGTATATCCCTTCGTGCGTATGGGGATCGAGTGTAAAACGCGAAGCGTAATGCGGCCGGGGTCTTATCTGCACGGGCATTCGCAGCTTGCCGGACGGAATTATATCGGCAGGAAGACCGTGCTGTGCCATACAACGGTCGGTTTCGGTTCACAGGTCAATGATGCAGGCGATCTGACGGATACACGGATCGGCAATTATACATCCATCGGAACGCATGTTTCGACCGTGATCGGCAATCATCCGCTGGATGAGCATGCCGCCCTGCACACTGCGTTTTATGATGCATCTGCGCCGCTTGGTTTCACATATGTGTCCAAATCCACCTATTGTGATACGCAGTATCTGGATGAAAAAGAGAGGATACAGGTCCGGATCGGGAACGACGTCTGGATCGGCAACGATGTGCGCATCCTGTCGGGTGTGACCATCGGGGACGGCGCCGTGATCGGAACGGGTGCCGTTGTGACCAAAGATGCAGAACCTTACGGGATCTATGCGGGCGTGCCTGCGAAACTGATCCGGAAGCGCTATGATGATGAGACGGTCGCAGCGCTTCTTGCCATGAAATGGTGGGACCGGGGTGAAGACTGGATCAGATCCCATATTGATTTATTCGCCAATGTAGAGGAGTTGCTCAGGAAAGCATGATCAGACCTGCAATCGTAATCATCGGATACAATCGGGCAAATGCCGTCAAAAGGCTGCTTTCCTCCATCCGGGAGGCCACATACCCGGAAGGGGAGATCCCTTTGGTGATCTCTGTTGACAAGGCAGAGGATGGCAGTTCGGAAAAAGTCGTTGCCGCCGCGCGTGAGTTTGTCTGGGAACACGGAGAAAAGCGCGTGATCGAACGCGAGAAGAACATGGGCTTGAAACAGCATGTTCTCTCCTGCGGAGATCTGTGCGGTGAATACGGCTCGATCATCATGCTGGAAGACGACCTGTATGTTTCGCCGGCCTTCTATCTCTTTGCTGCGGAAGCGCTCGCGTTTACAGAGGGGGATGAGAGGATCGGCGGGATCTCGCTGTATGAGCACCGGATGAACGTGCATGTACGCGAACCGTTTGAAGCTGTGCACGATCCGTATGATAACTGGTATTTTCAGTTTGCTTCTTCCTGGGGGCAGGCGTTTCTTGCCGGACAGTGGCAGGGCTTTCGGGAATGGCTTCTGACACATGACAATACAGATCTTTCGGATCTTACGGTTCCGGCAAATGTCTCTTCCTGGTCAGACAAGTCGTGGCTGAAATACTATATCAAATATCTGATCGAGACAGACAGATATTTCCTGTATCCGCGGATCTCTTACACGACAAACTTCTCGGATGCGGGTGAACATGCAAGGGCGGCCGTTAACGACCTGCAGGTACCGCTGAGCGGGAGAAGAACGGAACAGATGCCGTTTACCTTTGCAAAACTGCAGGACACCAGAAGTGTTTACGACGCCTTTTTTGAAAATGCCGTTTTGAAAAAGACAGTCGGAGAACGTTACTGTGATGCAAACGACTTAACGATCGATCTTTACGGATACCGGGACAGATTTGACACCCGGTATGTGCTGAGTTCCAAAGCGCTCCCGTACCGGCAGGTCAAAGGATTTGCAAGAACCCTGCGTCCGATTGATGAAAATGTATTTCTGGACGTGGAAGGTCACGAGCTGTTTTTGTATGACCGCGATACAGAATCGGACAAGCCGGCCATGTGTCACGCAGAAAGACTTTTATATAACTACAGAGCGATCAGGGTGAAGGATATGATATCCGTCATTCTTTACAGACTGAGACAGAGATAGTATGTGCGGAATATTCGGAGTATTCGGACAACAGATCACGGAAGAAACAGGATTTGCATGTATTGACAGGCTGGCCCACAGAGGACCGGACAGACGCGACCTTTGGCAGGAAGAGGATGTTACGCTGGGACACAGAAGACTGTCGATCATGGATCTTTCCGACCGCGGAAAACAGCCCATGAGCGACCCTACAGGCCGCTATTATCTTGTTTTTAACGGCGAGATCTACAATTTCCTGGAGATCAGAAAAGAACTCGAGGCAAAAGGCTGCAGATTTCTCGGAGACTCGGATTCGGAAGTTCTGCTACATGCGTATATCGAATGGGGACCCGCCTGTCAGGACAGATTTAACGGTATGTGGGCCTTTGCCGTTTATGACAGGAAAGAGCGGGAACTGTTCTTAAGCAGGGACAGGTTCGGTGTCAAACCGCTGTATTACATCCTGCTCAACGGTTCGGCGTTTGCATTTGCGTCCGAAATGAAGGCGCTCACGCCCCTGATGGAGGAGGTCCTGCCAAACCGTGAGCTGGTCTGCGATCCGAACAGGATCGTCTACTATGAAAGCACGGAAGAATGTGTGATCAAAGGGATTCACCGCCTGCCTGCCGGCCATTGCATGTTTGTCCGGCATGATTCCGGGGAGAGCAGGCAGTGGTGGAATACGCTGGACCACCTGACAGAGGTTCCGGATACATATGAGGAACAGACCGGATATATGCGTTCGCTGTTTCTGGATGCCTGCAAACTGCGTATGCGCTCCGATGTTACGATCGGAACGGCGCTGTCCGGCGGCCTGGATTCGTCAGCCACGATCTGTGCGATGGCGCATCTTGCAAGGAACGGATCGGATGCGCGGATGAACAAGGACTGGCAGCATGCATATGTGGCAACTTTCCCCGGCACAACCATGGACGAGAGTGCTTATGCCAGATGTGTCACGGATCATCTCGATATCCCCGCGACATTTGTAAAGATCGACCCTGTTTCCGCGATCGACAGTCTGGATGATATGATCTATCTGTTTGAAGATGTATATCTGACAAGCCCGATCCCGATGATGCTTTTATACCGGGCGCTCAGGGAAGACGGCACCTACGTAACGATCGACGGGCATGGGGCAGATGAGCTCTTTGGCGGCTATACGTTTGATTTCATAAACGCCCTGCGCGATGCAAAAACAAAAGAAGAAAAAGACTGGATACTGACTGCTTATGTGGAGAGTTTTCCGAAAGACGGATCCAATATCGCGCTGAAATCCACGGGACATGCGGCGGTTTACCGGACATGGCTGAAACGCAGGCTGAAAGATTATCTGCGACGGCATGAGGAAGGCTATAAAAAGATCAGGGCAGCAGGCGATCCCCGTTATGAAAAGATGGACAGCCTGAATAAGATCCTGTATGCATCGAGCCATGAAACGATCCTGCCGACACTGCTCCGGAACTATGACCGTTATTCCATGGCCAGTTCCGTAGAGATCCGGATGCCGTTCATGGATTACCGGATCGTGACTTACGCGCTGTCCCTTGGATTCCGGTCCAAGATACACGGCGGATATTCCAAGTCCGTGATCCGCGATGCGATGGCGCCGTATATGCCAAAAGAGATCGCTTACCGCAGGACCAAGATCGGATTCAACACACCGGTCGTGGAATGGATGAAAGGACCGCTGAAACCGTATTTTACGGATATCCTTGCTTCGCAGGATTTTATCAACTGCGATCTGATCGATGCATCAAAGGTCCGGGAAGAAGTCCTGCATGTGATCGAAGATCCGGCAGCCACATTTGCGATGGGAGAGAAGGCATGGTCGGATCTGTATCCGTATCTATGGGAAAGGGCCGTTCTCCGGAGGGCAAAATAAGCTTATGACGATCATGAAAAAGATCAATTACATATTTTCGGGCAAGCAGAAGCTGCAGTCTTTCCTGCTTTGTATCGGACTGCTGATCGGCGCCCTGTTTGAACTGGCGGGGATTTCCTTCATCACGGAACTGATCCGCCTGATCACAGACCCTGCAAAGATCCATACCACACCGGTCCTGCAAACGGTCTATGACCTGCTCGGGCTGACAAGCGACCGGTCGTTCTTCCTGGCACTTGTGCTCGGGCTGATCCTGGTATACCTTTTCAAGAACCTGTATCTTTTGTGGATCAATTATGTGCAGTATACGTTTGTGTTCAACAACCAGTTGCGCTTATCCGGCAGACTGATCGACTGCTACATGAAAAAGCCCTATACCTACCATCTGGACAAGAATTCCGCAGAGATGGTCCGCAATGTCATGCTGGATTCGGAGCGCTTCTTTCAGATGCTGTTGAGCGTTTTTTCGCTGTTTTCCGAAGCACTGATCTCCCTGATGCTCTGTGTCTATCTGCTGGTCGTTGACTGGTTCATTACCGTATCGGTCGTTCTGATCCTCGGTGTGTTTACGGGGATCTATCTTCTGCTCTTCAGGAACAAGGCGAAGGAATACGGCCAGATCAACCAGATCTATGACGGCAAGATGCATCAGTCCATCAATCAGGCACTGGGTGCAGTCAAAGATATCAAGATCCTGCACCGCGAGAAATACTTCTCCAATGCTTTTCTGGAGCACGGAAAGAAAAAGATGCGTGCCGTCCGCAATAACAATGTGCTCGGGCAGGCGCCGAAATACCTGATCGAAACCGTAACGATCTCCGCGATCCTTCTTGTGATCGTATTCAAGATATACAAAGGGGAAGATCTGACAACGATGATCCCGCAGCTTTCTGCTTTTGCGGTCGCAGCGTTTAAACTGCTGCCGTCTGTCAGCAAGATCAACAATTACCTGAACCTGGTCATCTTCCTGAAACCTTCCGTGGACCTGATCTATCGCGATATCAAGGACACGGAGGATATGCGTGATTTTGAATTATCGGACGCAAATACACCGGACGCCGTTTTTGCAAACGATCATCCGACAGAGATCAATGTCTCGCATCTGTATTACCGCTATCCGCATACGGGCAGGGATGTACTAAACGATGTGAACTTAAAGATCAGACTCGGATCATCGGTTGGCCTGATCGGACCTTCCGGTGCCGGAAAATCCACACTGGCCGATGTGATCCTCGGCATTCTGACGCCGACCGGCGGAAGCGTAAACTACGGTGCGATGAATGTGCATGAGCATCCCCTGAAGTGGTCGAAAAAGCTGGCCTATATCCCGCAGACGATCTTTTTATCCGATGAAACGATCCGGAACAACGTGGCGTTTGGGATCGAGGAAGATGAGATCGACGAAGAGAAAGTATGGGAAGCACTCCGGGAAGCGCAGCTGCATGATTTTGTCAAAGAACTGCCGATGGGACTTGATACGGAGGTCGGTGAGAGAGGCGTGCGCCTGTCCGGCGGACAGCGCCAGCGGATCGGCATTGCCAGGGCGCTCTATGACAATCCGGAGATCCTGGTCCTTGATGAGGCAACTTCCGCACTTGATTCCGAGACAGAGAAGGCCGTTATGGAAGCGATCGATCATCTGGCAGGCCGCAAAACGCTTCTGATCATCGCACACCGGCTGACAACGATCCGGAACTGTGACTATATATTCAAAGTGGAAGACGGCAGGATCGAGGAGGTCGATGCGGCGTCATTGAACGCCTGATGCGACGGATAAGAAAAGGACTATGATGGAACAGCCATTGCTCAGTGTGATCTTCATCACCTACAACCATGAAAAATATGTGGAAAAGGCACTGCGCAGCGTACTGGAACAGAAAACGGATTTTCCGTTCGAGGTCGTTGTCGGAGAGGACCATTCCACGGATCATACACGCGAGATCGTAACGCGTATCGCAGAGGAATATCCGGAGCAGGTCCGTCTGCTGTTCCGTGAGAAGAACCTCGGCAGACCCACGCTGAATGTATACGAGACGACCATGGAATGCAGGGGCGAATACCTTGCATACCTGGAAGGCGACGACTATTGGAGCGATCCCCTGAAGCTGCAGAAACAGGTGGACTTTCTGCGTGCAAACCCTGCCTATATCGGAGTCACGCACAGCAGCCGGCTGATCGATGAGAACGACAGGGATCACGAAGACCCGGATGCCCTGCAGGCCTGGTCTTTGTATGACTGGAGCGGAAAATATACCTACAGGGATTTTCAGGTTTCCGGGAAATGGCCCGGACACTATGCGACGCTCGTATCCAGAAACATATATAAAAACGGGAAATTTGATTACACGATCCTCTACCGCGCGCATGATTTTGTCGACGATGCCGTGATCCTGCTCTTTCTGCTCCTGCAGGGAGACATTTACCGGATGGACGATACCATGGCAGTCTGGCGCTTCGTAAAGCGCAAAGAGAGCGGGAGCTGGACGAGCGTGGCAGCAGGCAGGGATATCGCAAAGGACGACTGTTACTTAAGCAAGACGCTGATGCAGTGGATCGAACAGTACCGGGAGATCAGTGACTACGGGCGCTCCGTTGCAAAACGCAGTTTCAATCTTGCCCTGTCACGGTATCTGAAAAAGCCAAATAAAGAAAACAGACAGTTTCTGAATGACATGTATGACTACTTTATCACGCATGTCGTGCTGAAAGATAAAGAGAGTACCCTGTTTACATACAGCATGCGCGCGATCTTTGAGAAGATCACGGGTAAAACGGACAACTGAAGGAAGAAATCATGAAGGAAGAAAAAACGATCCTGGTGGCGCGCTCCTCCATGCCGCCGTTTGAAGAATATGTTGAGAAGATCCGCCCGCTCTGGGACAGCGTGTGGCTCACCAATATGGGTGAAAATCATGAGGCGCTCAGCAGGGAACTGGCAACGTTTCTGAAGGTACCGTACGTTTCCCTGTTCACAAACGGACATCTGGCCCTGGAATTGTGCATACAGGCTCTGGGACTGCAGGGCGAGGTGATCACGACGCCGTTCACATTCGTTTCGACCACACAGGCGATCGTCAGGAACGGACTAACGCCGGTATTCTGTGACATCGATCCGAAGAACTATACGATCGACGTAAACCGTATTGAGGACCTGATCACGGAGAAGACCAGTGCGATCATTCCCGTTCATGTATATGGCAATCTCTGCGACGTGGACTCGATCGAAGAGATCGCCAAAAAACATCATCTGAAAGTGATCTACGACGCAGCACATGCCTTTGGCGTGACCTATCGCGGAAAAGGTGTCGGCAGTTTCGGAGACGCTTCCATGTTTTCTTTCCATGCGACAAAAGTGTTCCATACGATCGAGGGCGGAGCGGTCACGACAGACAACGAAGAACTTGTATCGCTGTTATACAGAATGCGCGACTTCGGTATAAAGGATGAAGAGATCGTGGATACGATCGGACCGAATGCCAAAATGAACGAGTTCCAGGCAGTCATGGGACGCTGCAATCTCGTGCATTTTCCGGAAGAGATAGAGAAGCGCGCCGTGGTCTGGAAGAGATACCGGGAGAGGCTCTCAGGCGTAAGGGGACTGATCTTATGCGAGCCGCAAAAGGACGTTGAACAGAACTACGCATATTTCCCGATCGTGGTGAATGAGAAACAGTTTGGCCACACAAGGGATGAGATCAAGGATGTTCTGGCCATGCATCAGATCTTTGCACGAAAGTATTTCTATCCTCTGACTTCTCAGATGGAATGTTACAAGGGAAGATTTGCAGATGCGGATGTGAAAGTTGCCGCGTGGACAGCGGAGCGTGTTCTGACGCTTCCGATGTCTGCAGTGCTTGAGATATCGGATGTGGACAGGATCTGTGATCTGATCCTTTCGCTGTCTGACGGTAAATAAGTATGATCATAGTACGATTCACATCGGGTCTCGGAAACCAGATGTTCCAGTACAATCTATACAGACGGATGCAGGAAACCTATCCGGACACACAGGTCAAAGCGGATCTCACCTGGTTTTACGCCAATGATGATCATCACGGCTATGAACTTGAGAAATGCTTTTCACATGACCTGTCCGCTTTTTCGATCGAAGAAGCTTCCTATGGCGAGATCCTGAAACTGACAGGACAACTGCCCAACATGAGCAAAAAGCACGGACGTGCATTTGAGAGATTCCGCAGATATCCGAACCGGATCCTGCGCATCTTTACCGCCGAAAAGAGAAAGCCTTTCATTCTTAACCGCATGATACAGGAGATCCCTTATGAAGAGATCATGCATCTGGATACGTCAAAAGACTGGTATCTGATCGGTTTCTGGGTGGAAGAATGCTACTATCGCGACCGGACCGACAAGTTGCAGAAGGAACTGGTCTTTGATCAAAACTACGGGGAAAAGAATGCTGCCCTGTTGCAGGAGATGCAGGAGGAAACGTCTGTGTCGATCCACGTAAGGCGCGGAGATTATCTGACTGCCTACGCCGGACAGTTCCGGGATCTGGGTGAAGACTATTACAAAAAAGCAGTCGGACGGATCATGGAAGCGTGTGATTCCCCGCGGTTTTACATTTTTTCCGACGACAGTGATTTTATCAGACATGCTTTCAACTGGCTTGAAAATAAGGTGATCGTGGATCATAACACGGGATCTGACAGTTTCCGCGATCTGCAGCTGATGAGCTCCTGCAGGCACAATATCATCGCCAATTCCACGTTCTCTGCCTGGGCCGCGATCCTGAACCGTCACCCTGACCATCTGACCATTTATCCTTCCGCGTATCTGGCGGGAGAAGACAGCGAGACAAAGACTTTACCCGGCTGGATCAGGATATGACCTAAAAAATGCTTGCAAACGGGAAAGGCATAGTTTATAATATCGTTTGTTGACGAGACATAGGGCTATCGCCAAACGGTAAGGCAACGGACTCTGACTCCGTCATTTGGAGGTTCGAATCCTCCTAGCCCTGTAAATGGGAACCGGGAATCCGGTTCCTTTTTTGTGCCATAAATTCAGTGTTTATGCGCGATTTTTGGATATGTTTCGGGTGTCTTCCTGGTTTGTCCCGGTTTGTTCTGCCGGTAAAAATCAGGAAGATTTTTCGTCAAAAAACGTCAAAAATCGGGTTCGTTCTGAAAGATAGGTCAATTTGAATCAAAAAATAGGTCAATCAGAAACAGGCTTTCATTGATTTAGAATCAGCGAAATCCTTGTGCCGTCAAAATTATTTCCCCAGCCCTTCTTCTCTGAAAACCGAGAGAATGCAACTTTTTCAAGTTCGGGAAGTGCAATGTTATTATTCTCAAGGATACTGCAGGCTTCTATAGCGATTTTTGATGCATCCATTCCATTTCCGGGTATGGATTCATAACAGTATACCTGTTGTAGTTCGTGGAGTTTGAGTAGAAGGCTGTTGAATTCATCCGACAGACCGTCATACAGTGACGAGAAGTAGTTGTATTCATCTTCCGATATGCATTCGAAGTCAGATTCCTCATATGAATCAAACTCAAAGAGAAATTCGGGGATGATCTCCATGAATTTGCTGTCCCATTCATCCCAATACTCGGAGGTGGAATCCCACATCCACTGAGATAACACAGACCAGTCTTTATCTGGATATTTTGTTTTGACATATCTTTCGACGCATAGAATAAGATATGCCATTCTGCCGTTCATTGAGATTTCATTAAAGCTTTTTGCTTCCATCATTATACTTTGACCTGAACATGCCCATTCTGCTGCTTTTTGGAAACGACGATCGGCTCCCTGCAAATGGACAGCCGCATTTCTTCGAGATCCTCATTCAATTTCGTATATGCCTCTAATTCGGCGGGATTTGTTGTTTTGCCTTTTTCTGATTCATTTTTCCCCTGAAGATCTTTGATTTTGATCAATTGAGCAAGCTGACGGTTGATAGCCGGATGCTTAAATGATATTTGGATGGATTCCGGGACAGGGTTTCCTTCCTTATCATATTCCGCATGGAATTCCATATCTACCTGTTCATCCATCTTTGTGATCAGAGACATAACGTCAGATACAGTCAATATGTCAAAATCCGTGAATTCATATATGCTCACGCCGAGCGCGTCCGCTACTTCCTTCAAGAGTTTTGGCTTGGGATTCATGAAATTGCGTTCCAGCTTTTTAATTATGCTCAGTCCGATCCCGGACGTTTCTGAAAATTGAGACTGCGTTATTCCCAAAGAACCTCTATAGTATTTGATTTTCTCGCCTAAAGTCATATCTGTAATCCTTTCTGTGACAGCATTTACAAACTAATAATAGCACAGATTTTGCGGTCTGAAACAATTTTTGTTCCTAAATTTGAACTTTTTTCAAAAAAGTACTTGACGTTCCTAAAAAAGAACCTTATAATAAGTAAACAAAGGTTCCTATTCAGGAACCATCAAAAGAATCAAAAACAAATCAGGACGTATAAGAAAAAGCTGAGTGTAGACCAGAGAGAGGAGGAGTATATGGGAAATAACTCACAAAACCAGAAGCAGGAAGACTATTCCGTGATGTCAGCAAAAGATCTCGCAAGCAGACTTCATATTGGAAGAGATAAAGCATATGCGTTGATCAAAAGCAAGGGCTTTCCATCAATTAAGCTCGGCGGGCGGTATATTGTTACTTCCAAGGCGCTGAACGAATGGTTGGATCAATACGAGTACAAATCATTCACTGTATAAGGTAAAAAAATGGCAAAACGAGGTGTTAAGGGTCTGGGTTCCTTTAAGGATAACCCGGACGGGACAGTTACATATCGTAAAGGAGTAGGCCTCAAGGATGACGGTAAGCGGAAGACGCTGACTGTCACAGCGCAAAACCGCGTAGTTTGTATGCGGCTAATGAAAGAGAAAGAGGAGGCGTGGCACGAGAAAAAATACCGTACGGTCATTACGGACCAGGATACGGTTGAAGAATTGTGCACGCGTCATCTTTATTTCCAAATGAGGGGCGAAGAACTAAAACCTAAATCTGCAGACAGAAGAGAGATCACGATCAGAAATCAGATCGGGAAATTTCCGATTGGGAAAATGCGTGTATTGTCCGTAACGTCGGCTGATATAGAAGCACATATCAATAGCCTGATCAAAAAGGATTTGTCCGTTTCTTCCATAAAAAAGGCGTTAGATGTTCTGAATGCAGCTTATGAGTGGGGGATGACCCGTGGAGACCTTACTTCGAACCCTGTTCGGATCATAAAAAAAGCCGTGATGAAACGCTTGGCAAAAATAGAGACCCGAAGTGAATCGGAAGCGGATGTAATTGTTTTGTCTGAAGATGAAGAGGCTCTGTTTGAAGATGAATGCCTGAAGCTTTGGTCAAACGGACGGTACCGGTATGCCGGCGGGTTGTATGGAAGGCTGCTTTTGCATACCGGGATGAGAGTCGGAGAACTGATCAGTCTCAGATGGAGAGATTTTGACAGTCAAAACGGTCTTCTTACCATAAATAAGAGTACGTCTATGGTCCTTAACCGTAACAAAAAAGATGGGGAAAACAATTATAAAGCGGTAGAAGGCACGACTAAGAATCAGAAGGCTAGAGTTCTTCAGCTGAGTGATACGGCCCGAAACGATCTGGCATTGATATTTGAAGCCAACCCGGGAAACAGAGATGATCTGATCTGCCGCTCGAAGAACGGAAATCCCTATACAGCGACAATGCTGGAACATTGTATGGCAACGATTTACAAGAAGCTGGGGTTTGACTCTGAAATCAGTGGACTGCATGTTTTGCGGAGAACCTTTGCGACGAGAATGTATGACAGCGGAGCAGGTGTGAAGGAAATCGCAGCATATATCGGGGATCTGGAATCCACGACGATGCAGTACTATATCGCGGCAAGGAAGAAGATAAAGGTCGGAACCACGACGAAACAATTTGTTCCGATTCCCACTAACAAAAGGAATACATCATATTAAGAAAGGAGGAGTGTCTATGCAGGAAAAAAAGTACCGGATCGCGGGCCCTGACAGCGAAATGGCGACAGAGTTTCCAGAAGCAGCCACGCTGATGGAAGTTGCCGGAAAAGACATGTCCCGGATCGTGTATGGATCCGTGAAGGCCATGATCCGTATTGCCGGATTTCAACCGGACACCAAGCGTGCGGCTAAGGATTTTGTGAAGTTTCTTCAAATATACAACACCTATGAAGTTCTTCCGCAAGCTATGCCACAAATATCCGGGCAGCAAAGCGGCCCGGTACAGCCGACGAATTATAATAAACCGCTATTGTCACAGGATTACCAGCCAGCGAAGCTGAGCGATCCAACACAAGATACACATTTCGTTTAAGGAGGAAATAATATGACACGAAATACATTGCTCGCAGCGATTGACTGCGGAAAGTCTGACACAAAAATCTGTGTTTTAGAAAAAGGAATAACGGGAGAAACTCTCAGAAGAGACAGTTTTCCAACTGCTATGGGTATAGGAACAAACGGCGGAACCGATCTGCTCACAGGTGTACATACTTTTTCAAGCAATGCAACCGGAATCGGAATGGAATATACGATCGGATCCGGCGAACTGCCCGTCAAAGCTGATGACTCGTTCTCAAAGAACAGCAAAGTGAATAAGGTCTGCACGCTTTATGGTATTGCAAGAAATGTCAGTGACGGAGATACCGTTAATGTTGTGATCGGCTGCCCGCTTACGATTTTCATGAACGTGGAAGAGCGTGACGAGTATTGCAAGAGCATTGTTCCTAAAGGTCTGATCGCATGTGTCGTTGACGGTAAAAGGATCAGCTTTACGATCGATAAGCGGCTGGTCTGTGCGGAAGCTATTGGTTACAAGGATCGGCATCCGGAATGCTTCAGACCCGGTATGGACGCAGCGATTATTGATATCGGGGGCCTCAATATGAACATGACTTCCGTTCATGATGGCATTGTTGTGATCGAGGATGCGCATACCAATAAGCTCGGCGGACGTCGTCTGATTGCAGATGTACAGAAAAGGCTGCAGGATCATGAGATCGAGGTTTCTGACCAGCAGGTGATCGATGCAATCCGGAGAGGATACGTCAAACAGCATGATGAAGAGAAACAGAAGTATTCGAAGGCTGTGATCGACGATGCAGTACGTATTTTTGTTGATGATATCGAGTCTGCTCTGAAAAAGAATTGGAAGAACTATGATACGCTGGAGCTTCATTTTACCGGCGGTACATCATATCTGATCCGTGAAGAGTTGGAATCGCGCTTCGGTAAGTTTGCTAACTTCGAAAAGAGTTACGAAGATGCCAGGTTTGCTAATGCGGAAGGGTTCGTGAAGCATCTAGCGGGCAAAATTGCGCGGGATGCTGCTTCGAGGTGACACCTCTTCACAGCATCGTGGCATTATCGCACAAACAAATCGGATTGTGTCACAAAAATCGAAGAGAACCGATTTTTTACGACACATCCTGAACAGATGGTGCGCTAATGCCACGGATCCGGCCGGTTGTGATCATTTTCGATTAATGTATGCCGGCCGGATCCTAAAACCACTTACGATTACCCTGTCGCCGACCGCCTAAGCTTCTAAATCGGCTTCGGGTAATCGTAAGGCAAGTTTCGCAAAGTGGCAAGCCACTTCGCACCGGATAACGGCTACTCGCCGTCATCCTAAACTTGCCGGTGGGCGCTGCCCCCTCGGAACCCCCGACAAGGGCTCTGCCCTCTGCACACCCGGCACGCATTCGGGTTACAACCGTCCGCAAAGATCCACCGGATCTTTCTGCCGGCCTTCACCCCCACGCTAGGGCATCTGCCCTGCACCTGACCAACAGGGCGCCGCCCTTTTGGATTACCCAGAAAGGAGTTGATCATATGAGCAGACCAAACCGCACAAGAAACAAACTGATCAGCGTTCGGTTTTCGCCAACAGAATATGAACGGCTGATGGACAATGTCCGTCTGTCAGGTCAGACGCTACAGTCATATGTGATCAACGCAACGCTGGGTGCCGAGATTATGGGTGCTGACAGTATGAAGGATGTGATCCTGCAGAACCGGCTGCTTGATGATATTGATAAGCAGTTAAGAGGAATGGGAACTAACGTCAACCAAATGGCTCATGTAGCCAATGCGACAGGTGAATTACCTGGGCAGGAAACCTTTGACAGACTTTATCACGAAATATCGACCATACGGGAGGAGGTATCACCGATATGGCAATCAATAAGGAAATCAATAACACAACAAAAACACACGGGGCGATGAGAAATTGCATCGAGTACGTCCTCGGCGATGCAAAAGTCAGAGAGGATCTGATTGCGATGACCGGTCCGTCGCCGACAGATATCAACTGGGACAGTATATACAAAGCGTTTGTTGATGAAAAGAAACTGTGGGGAAAAGACAGAGGACGCATGTACAGACATTCGGTGATCAGTTTTCATCCGGATGAGAAGATCACCGTTGAAGAGGCGTTTGATTTTGCCAGGGAATTTGTGGAAAAATGGTTTGCCGGATTTCAGACGCTGTTTGCAATACACATGGACAAAGATCATATCCATATTCACATGGTTACCAATACCGTTTCCTATCTGGACGGTCACAAGATCCACACTTCCAAGAAAGATCTCCAGCGAATGAAAGAACTGACAAACGAAATGTGTCGGGAAAGAGGATTGTCCGTTGCAGAAAAAGGACATCATTTCAACGGCACTTCCATTGAGCCAGGAACAATTTCCGGCTGGTCGAAGGACAAGTATCATATGCTGCAGGAGGAATCCGGGAAGAGTTTTGTTGCAGACTGCGGATTGGCCGTAGTAAAGGCTATGGAGGGTTGCCTCAGCCGGGAGGAGTTTATTGACCGGATGACGGATAGCGGGTGGCACACCACATGGGAAGAAAATCGGAAGCATATTACCTTTGAAAATGAAAATGGAGAGAAAGTCAGAGATTCGAATCTGAATAAGACTTTCTATATGAATATTGGAAAAGAAATGCTCATTCAGGAATTTAAACGACTGCAAGCATTGCAGGAACAAGAGGAGCGTGAGAGAAAGGAACTTGAGGATTATTATGCCGATGTTGAAGCCTCTATTGCGGATGAAGAAATTCCGATGGAGCAGCCTATACATATAGAAACAGAGGAAGAGCGTATAGTACGTCAACGGGATGAACTGGGAGAATGCTTTGATTTCAACAAGGCACGTGATCATATCTTCCCGAAACTGATCAGCGTTGATTATGCTAAAAAACTGGCAGATGAAAACATTTTCGTTACCATGAAAGATGATCTAGCCGTCACCTATGAAATGCGGTTTAGTGATTTTTTTGTTAAGGTCAGAGATGAAATGATCATGAGATACTGGCTCATTACACCGGGACTGTTAGAAGACGTGGCTGTTACAAATATGGCACAACAGGATCCGCCCGTACTGAAACCTTTACAGAGTTCAATCGATAGAGGAACGGATTCTGTCGGGAAAGAAGGTCCATCCATGTATATTCTGAGCAGTCAGAGCGGAAAAAACGGGGCGGCTTCCGTTTTGAATACTGATTTTATGGATTCTGTTGATATCGGCGGAAATTATTATGTAGTTCCACTCAACGTTTATGAAGTGTTGCTGGTTCGACAGGATGTACATAATCTCCGTCAGTTGCTGGAAGAGATGCAGGCTATAAATGAAGCCGAGTTTCCTCCGGAAGACAGAATCCCCGAAAATGTTTTTATCTATTATCGGAAATATAAAGAGTTGATCAAAGTGAATTCTATTCCGGAACCGGAGCCTGAGCAGTCACAGACGACATCGATATACCGGGATCTGGATATAGATTTCGATCATTGAGTTTTGATGGGGCTCCATTGCATAAATGTGCCGGGTCATCACCGTGACCCGGCCTTTATAGTCTTTTTACGTCAATTTATAGGCGATTCACGTAATGGCGGTTGATTTAATTTGAAAATGGGCGATTATAGTTTTAGAGGCACTGTTATGGCGTTTCTGAATTCGTTACAGAAGGGAGGCAAAAGAATATGTTCAGAACCAACAGTAATATAGGGGCAATTCTTGGATACGGCGGATATGCGAATTCCATTTTTAACAGCTATTCTCAACTGTCCAGTATAAGATCCAATGCATATTCAAAGCTGGCGAAGGCTTATTCCAGAACATCAGGAAACAATCAGCTTCAGAATATGAGCGCATATAATCGCTTAAAGACGCCTGCGAATAATGCCCAGACAGCGATAAGAACTGTAGGAAATGAGGCGGCAGAACTTACATCATCCGCAAAGGTTCTTACTGATACGGGAAAGAACAGTCTTTTTGGCAACAAGGACGCATATGATGCTGACAAGACCTATAAGGCGGTTTCCGATTTTGTAAGTAATTATAATGACACGGTTACAGCGCTTTCGAAAACGGATAACGCCAATATCAGGACAACCGGTTCCAGCATGACAAGAATGACTGGGATCATGAAGAACAGTCTGTCGGCAGCAGGAATCAATGTAGGCGTTGATGGAAAGCTGTCGATTGATGAGGAAGCTTTTAAGAAAGCGGACATGAATACGGTAAAATCATTGTTCAACGGGAATGGATCATATGCACAGATCGTATCTTCCTCTGCCGCGAGAGTTCAGTTATCTGCCAATACACAGCAGCTTTACGGTGGAAGTGTATACGGAAGCAACGGATCATACTATAATGCCTTTGGCGGTTTTGACGGGTACGGTGGCTATGGCGGCTTGTATTCCGGCTATGGATTTAACAGCTTCTTTTAGGCCATTTTTCTGTTTTGTTCATTCGGGGCATCCGTTCTTACCTGATTACGGGTGCCCGGAGTGAATACTATAAATACTGTATAAAGATATGCCGATATATATTTAGATAAGTGTTATCAGACGAAAAGATATCTTTCAATGGAATGAAGGATTTTTGAACACCAAGGAGGGTTAAACGCATGTCAATCAATCTATATACCTTAAATACTACCGAAATAATTCCCCAGAGAGTCAACAACGAACCATATACATATAAGATTAACCAGTCTGCCCTTAAGGAAAAGTGGGATGAAATGAAAGCATCCTCAAAGAATCTGGTTGAAGAATCCAAACAGAACGGCTCCTACAGAGAAAGCGTTTCTCTTGAAGGTGCAGGCCTGGAAGGCATTAAAGCGGGTAAAGGCGCATATTGCAATTACTCGAATGACGTGTTTTTCAGAAAGGACATGCCGCTTGTTACAGATAGTAACGGTAATTATACGGTCGGCGGAGAGACTTTCACAAAAGAAGAACTTGAAGAGTGCCGATCTGTAATGAAAGCGGCGGCTGACAGCATAGGATGCGGTATCGGGAAGAATACAAACATATCATACAGAAACTACGCGGAAATGGGTATTGCAACAAATGCAGTCAGGGAATATGCGAGTCAGAATCTCACGGAAAAGCAGGCCGCAGTAGTAAACAAGGCTATGCAGGATTATAACGATGCGCTGGTTCAACTTGAAAAGGATACACTTGCAAGGAACGGCGCCGTGCAGGTAACGGGAACCAAAGCATCTGAGTATTATGGAATGGGTCAGCCTATAAGCAAAGAAGTGCTTGATCAGGTACGTTCCACGATGGGCGTGACCGATGGCGCATTGATGGGTGGTATGATATCACCCACTAATTCTGCAACAAATAAGGATCTTATCAGCAAGATTAACGATGCCTTTGCGAACACTGATATCACGGACAAATCATCTGTTGATGAGCTTATGGAGAAATATAAGAAACTTGTAACACCCGCTTATATGGCTTACGGGAATTATGGCAGCAGTGATCTTGCAAGGATGCTAGGTCAGGATATATCGGGTTTCCGTTCACAGATATC
This sequence comes from Lachnospiraceae bacterium, assembly GCA_017620255.1. Taxonomy (GTDB): domain Bacteria; phylum Bacillota; class Clostridia; order Lachnospirales; family Lachnospiraceae; genus UBA2868. The sequence continues at coordinate 52,238 of JAFZQU010000031.1, read as the reverse complement.
AAATATGCTGAATGCAATAAAGTATCATGCTATGGATTACAGAGTTTGATCGGAACAGGAGGGTAGCGTATGCAGGTACACTTATTTGGAAACGTTGAAGGATTTCATTATCAGCGGCCTCAGATAAACCTATTTGATTTGGCTAAGGAGCAGAATAATCAGCCTGTAAAGTTTAAAGATACTGAAGCAGGCAAAGACCTTCCGGTGATAAAGCTGAATATTTCAGAAGAAGGCCTCAGAGCGTTGCACGGAAGCAAACTTCACGGGAGCGTGGACTTGGAGGCGGAACAGAAGCAGATGGAGTTTTATGCAGAACATCAGCCGATTGAGAACTTCAGAAACCGTTTGTCAAGAGAAGTACAGGATGAAATAGCCAAGCTGAAAGAGGAAGACCCGGATAAGAATATCACGATTGAAGATAAGAAGAATATCATCATGAATAGTTTTCAGACGATGGCCAAGGAAGTAGTTTCCGGACATGATGACGGTACCAGAATCAGATATATAGCTGATCCGGATTCAGAAGATGGATACAGAAAGCTTTCCAAAGAAGATGAGTTGTTGATTCTTCAGCAGGAATTTGATGACTATGTGGAATCAAGATTTGGCCTGCAGCACCAAAAAGAGAGCGAGATGGTTGCCAAGGCCGTAAATAGGCTTCAGGATATCAAACTGGAGATGGGAAGAGGCGACATCAGGTATTATGAACCGGAGAAGATCCCTGAGGGCTTTGCTGAGGAAATGCAGAATTCAGCAAAATCATATGTTGCGTCACTTTCTGAATCAGGGAAAAAGGTTTCTGAGGATTCTAAGAAGAGCGAATCGACTACAATGAACACGGACCGGGTTGATCGTGAGATAAGGGAACTGAAAGAAAAGAAAGCTCGTTTGGAGCAGGAAATGAACATGGCAAATGAGCAAAAAAAGAAAGAAATAGCGGTTGAACTCCGTCAGGTAGAAATGGAACTTGTTCAGAAAGATAATGACACATACAGACGGCAGCACGCCGTGATTTCGTAGAAGAGAAATCTTAACAGGTATTGTATGGTACTACCATTCAATATATATCCTTTCGGGTCACGTTTTTGTGGCCCGATTCGTATATTATGGTCGTTTTATGTCATATTATAGTCGATTCACGCAATAGGGGTTTATTTCAGGAAATCTTGAGACGATAGAATAAATAGATTATATATGGTTCAGAAGCTATGGATGGCGCCAGATCAATGGATTGAGCATTGAGACCGGCGCTGTTTAATTTTCCAGAAAAATGAAAGCGGGGAGATTATGAAGGTTTTTATTTGTGACGATGATTTAGAGGACATTGCAAGGCTGAAAACGCTTATTGACGAATATGCTAGGAAAAATCATATGGAATTTGCGGTATCAGGATATCGATCAGGTGTCGAAATGCTTGATGCCATCCGCAAAGGGAAAACTGTGGATATCATTTTTTTGGATATCAATATGGACGCGATGGATGGTCTGACGGTAGCCAAAAGAATCCGGGAGAGACTTGAAGATGTTCCGATCATTCTTGTGACATCGTTTATGAGCTTTGCATTGGACGGATACAAGGTGCGAGCGAGTCGCTTTCTGATCAAGGATGACCTTGATCGTACATTTTCAGAATGTATGGATGATATCTGCAATGAACTGCAAAGAAGATCCAAAACGATTTGCTTTGACTGCGTTGAAGGAAATATTCGGTTGAAGACATCAGAGATCATCTTGATTGAAACAGAAGGGCATAAGTGTTTGATTCAACTAAAGGATCGGACATACCAGATCTATGAAAAACTGGAAGAACTTGAGGAACGGCTCAAGGCGCAGGGCTTTTTGAGGACACATAAAAGCTTTCTTGTGAACATGGAACATATCAGAAATATCAACAGTTATATCCTGACGCTTGATAATGATAGACAGATATCGGTACCAAAAGCCAGATATAAGCAGGTTAAACAAGAGTATACACTGTATGAGGGGAAAAAACTATGACTGCATGGTTGGTATTTATAAGCACTTGTGTATTTGAAACAGCACTGTGCATCTATTATTATGATTCCTTTATTTTTTTTAAATGGGGGAAGATTCAAAAACTGATTTCGTTTATTCTGCTTGCGCTTTCTGTAGGCGGAAATTCTGCGCTGTTTGAAAAGATACCAAATGAATATTATTCGATAAAACTGATAACATATATTGCTATACATATGCTTTTTGTCAGGATCTGTTACAGATCTGATTGGATCATGAGCGTATTTTTTTCCGGTGCGGCAGTACTTTTACAAATCCTTACACAGATCTTGGTATGTGTGCCGCTTCAGCTCAGCCGAAGCAATAATCCGACTTTTTTAAATCTGATGGCGTGTTTGTCCTGCCTCATTGCGTTTTGTATAGAGTTTGTCCTTCGAAAAAAGCTGCATCGAATTAAGGAATGCTTGAAAAAAGAACATGTGATGCTGAGATCGTACATATGGGTACCTCTTGTCACAATGATTGTGGGATTGTTTTTTTATATGTTTTTTGTGTCACCGGCTGGCGTTGGGATTTTTCAAGGCATAGTTTCAGCTGTGTTGCTTGCGGTAAACATTTTTTCCATGTTCCTATTGCAGGATTCGTTGATGAAAGATGAAAAGCTACGTTTATCGGAAATACAGATAGAGAGCAAGCAGAACCAACTTCGTGCTTTTCACGATATGCAGTCTCTTTATGAACGGCAGGGACGGAAACTTCATGATTATAAAAAACAACTGGCTACGGTTGAGGAATTGCTCAAAAACGGAGACGTGGAGACGGCTATAGAGTTCACAGAACAATTGACGAAAAGCATCGCTGTGGAAATGTCGGAAGTCAATGCAGGGCATCCGGTTGTAAATGCCGTTCTGAATCAGTTTTATCGGATCGCCAAAAGCGAAGATATAGGAATGGTCTTCACCATCAGTGATATGTGTAATATCCGACTTTCGGATGATGATATTGTCATAGTTATGGGAAATCTTCTTGAAAACGCAATACATGAATGTGAAAAAGCGAAGACGTGCGGGAAACCTGCATCTATACAGGTGAAACTTGTTGAGAAGGATTCCAAGATGATCTTTACTGTAAGGAATCCGGTCGTTCAAAAGGTGGATATTACAGATAACCATGTCCAGAACGGTTCAAGGGACGGACAAGGGATCGGGTTGTCAAATGTTCAGGGCGTGATCGATAAGTATGATGGCAGTTTTGCAATTTCCTGTGATGAAAAAGAATTTACTGCCGTGACCATCTTATAGTCGTTTTATGATATTTTATGGTCTGTTTATGCTGAACGTATAATGAATCTTAGGAATGAACCGATAACCAAATCATACAACCGAAAAATAAATGCTATGGACAGCGTCGGATTTCAATGGAGTGAAACTGAAATCAGGCGCTGTTTTATTACTCAAAAGGAGGGCTCAAACATGTCATTTGCAGTACAAACAAGTTTTAATCAAACGTACCAGTATGGAAGCTTTGGCTCGAAATCAAATCGTGGAGAGGACTCTATCGGGCAAGAATTTATGGGGAGTGCTACTTCACGGACCGCTTCATCTGACCAAGGTAAAAATATCGGAGTTATGACGATTGGTAACATAGGGTATATTGCCCAATATGCGGACTCATCAACAGAAGAAGATCCTATCATCAAAGTCGGAGATTATGAGGTTAGAGTAAATGATGTTGATCCGCATAATGCTACAAAAGTGGAGATGTTCGCACTGATGAGTTATATGGATGATAAGGGGCTTATCGATAATACCGGCATTAAATCGTTCGGAAAAATGACAGCGTATGGGGCACAGGCGGAATATAATGGATTTTGCAGTAATCTTTCCGATCCTGATATGGCATGGACAAAGAACAGAGACTGGACCGCGATACTGCAAAATGCAAAAGAGACATTTTTAGGCATTCCGCAGGCATATGATCAAGGACTTAACTGTGAGAACATTGTTGCCGGACTTGAACGTTGGGCTGAAACAAGGCTTGATAATGGCACGAACATGATCACAGAAGTATCCAGGAAAAGTGAGGTGTCAAGTGACATGGATGCCACATGTATTCCGATTGCCAGCAAAGGATATGGAGATCCGGCTGCATACACCAGATGCATTACAGCCAATATCAAGACCAAGGAGTCTTATGTACAGCAGAATTCCAATGGAGAAGTGATCTATTCTTACAGGGAAACGGAGCAGTCATTCAATATAATCATCAATTCTGACGGCAAGGATAAAACATATACGATAACAGGCATTGATGAAAACGGCGAGGCGTTCGAAAGAGTATTTGATCCGTATGAGCTGGATCCGAAGGATATGGATTACCCTGAGTTTGCGGCAATGTGCATGTATATCAGGCAGACGGATGAAACTGCTGATCTGATAGCAAGTAGCTATTTTACGGATACAAGCTATTTCGACGGGATATTTGACAGAGGAGATCGTGTCAGCTTGTTAGGCCAGTATGCTGAAGAGTACAGTGATTCGGCGCCTTCTCTTGCAAGTCTTGCGAATAAGATATTTGACGCCATAAACTCTTTTTTCGACAGGGCAATGAGGGGAAGCGGATTCTCTGAAGAAGCATTCTCACTCTTGTTTGCGGATCTCGATGATGTTGAGACCAGGAAAAAGATCAACGTTTTGAAAAACGGATATGTCGATTCTGACAACACAACCGATCCGATATCCGAAACAATTGTTTCAAAACACAATCAGTACACGAATCCTGATACCGGTGAGATTGTTCCGGTGAATACCAGATATATCACAGCCTATACTGATAAGGGGATTTCCTGTAAGGAAATAAAAGATGAAGGGGGAAAGATATCGCAGAGGGATTTATGGAGTCTAACTTATGATTCCCCGGACAGTTATGAAAAGGTTCAGAAGTTTCTAAATGGTTTTTCCAAGGATCAGAATCTAACGTTCGCTCCACAGGAGAAGTTCTGGAAGGATTTCATGAAGGATGATTTTGATATTGACGGATTCCGTGCATATTTCGATTCCACCGATAATGGAAAGATAAATGTTGAGAAGGGATTACAAGAGGGAAAGAATCTGGGAGATCTCCTGACCGAGCCTTTTGCAGAATATATCAATAATACTCATTTTATCGGCAAGGTATTTACGGAGCAGGAAATGTGGGATAACTGGAATGCCCAAATAGAAGCAAACCAGAGAGCTCTGGGCATAAACAGTACAGGAGATAAAACGTTCACAGATTACAGAGACAGAGTTCGTGCAATGAGAGAACAGGCATTTTGGGGTATCGGGAAGAATGCACCGGAGAATGTAAAAAGAGCATGGCTGGAGGTTGCAGATGAAATCGGAATGGACGGACAGGGGTTATCGGCCACCGGTAAGCTTGATCATATCCCGCAATTTATGATACAGCGATTTATTCGCCAGTATAACGGATATGATCCAGATGATGTTCTGGGGAGTACGATAAGCTCGGCCATCCAGGCAGCGCAGGACGCCATTTATGCTCTTGACCATCCCCTGGAGCCGAATACAACAAGGAGCACGAAGGTGCTTGCGGCAAGGGAGAAGGAGAGGGCTTTCTATGAGCGATTTGTAGAGAAACTCATGGAGATGAGCATAATCTAGAACCTCACAGAAATCTGAGACATAATACTGTTAAAAATCATAATAAAAGCTAAGGAAGGTGGCTGCGTTCAAAGGATTGAACTTTGAGCGCAGTCTTTTTTCGGACAAAGTGCAAACAGACAAGAAAATGAACTGGAGGTAGAAACATGAGAATAGCAGACAGCACAGTAAACATGTTATCGGGAAGAAACTATACGCAGACCGGAATAACTAACAGATTGGCCGGATATCAAAGCAGTTTTATGGGAATGATCAATAGGTACGGAACCAATAAAGATACTGCCCTTACAAGGGACACGTATCAATCCGGTAAGGATAACAATGGGATGGGTGCGTACAATATGGATGATATCGGATATTTCAAGGGGCTCGGGAAAATTACTTCCGGAAACCTGTTTGGAACAGGAGCAAGCGCATCGGCTTTTCAAAACAACACATTGGCCGCGATGTTTAAGAGATTTGCCTCTTTTGGAATGATGGGCGGAGCAGGTATCGGCGGATATTCCACGCGCATGGTCACATATTCTGAAACCGAAGAAACTGGATTTCATGCTTGCGGTAAGGCATGTACGGAAGACGGCCGGACGATTGATTTTAATGTAAATATTCTTATGAGCAGGAGCTACATGGAATATATGAACGTGAGTGTCCCGACTATGGCAGATGCCTTGTTTGATCCGCTCATTGTCAATATAGGATCTAATACAGCGGATGTGCGGGATCAGACTTTTAAGTTTGACCTTGATGCTGACGGGATCGAGGATGAAATATCCATGCTTGGAAAGGGTTCGGGCTTTCTTGCCTTGGATAAGGACGACAACGGAAAAATAGATGACGGCAATGAACTGTTCGGAACAAAGAGCGGTGACGGATTTGGCGAGCTTCGTGAATATGACAGTGACGGTAACGGATGGATCGATGAGAACGATGAGATATTCTCAAAACTAAAGGTATGGTGCAAGGATGAGAACGGTAAAGACGTGCTTATGGATCTGAAGGAAGCGGATATCGGTGCCATATATCTCGGAGAACAACAGACAGAGTTTTCACTTGGTGGAACAGACGGGTACAGAGATGGAGTGATCAGATCCACGGGAGTTTTTCTTCGTGAAAGCGGGGGAGCAGGTACAATACAACATGTGGATCTGTCCATGAAACAAAACGGTCTGGGTGTAAAGGTTAGCGGGGATGATACGACTATGGAAATTAGAACGTCTGAAAATCGAAATCAAAGCAATGCCACCAGAAGACAGGAAGAAAGACGGCGGCAGGAAGCAAGGGCAAGGAAGAGAAAAGCGGATGAAAAGGCAGCTGTGGACGCTTTGCACAAAAGGCAGATGGAACATAAGAAATATATGGATAAGCTTCAGGAGAAGCGATTTATGGAGAGAAAGGAATATCATGAGGAATTGAGCGAGGAGCAGATGGAGAGACTGTTTGCGGAGCAGGAAGCGGTATAAAGAAAAATCACTCAATACTCTCTTTTCATATTATGTGCCGACTTCGTCGTAAGGCGAGGTCGGCATAACTGCTGAGTAATACTTGCGTTTACTATTTCAGATAGTAACTTGTATAGGATATGATTCGAGTGTATTTTTATGGACCTTATGGTATAATTTAAATAATTATTGATAATCACAGTTATGCAATAAAGGGGCTAATATTATGACAAATTCACAGGCATGGGACTATGCCATCGGAATGATTAAGGTCGATGGGCTAGAGCCAACAGAGGATTTCAAAAAGTATATAGAGAAGGAAAAGAATGGTGAAATAACTTTTGAAGATGCAAAGAAATATCTGGATAAGAAATACAAGATGAAGGAGACAGCGAATGCGTGATCCTTACCTGTATGATGATTCATCAGTTCTAAAAAACAGGCTGGATATAAGAGATGAGGAGACGCTTAAAGGTGCAGAAGCCAATTATGTTTCGCTTAGATTAAAGGATATAGCACTTCATCCGCTCGAAGGGGATTATCACACACCTCATTTGCTTAAAATGCATGAGGTGATATTCCAGGATCTGTATGAATGGGCCGGATCGATCAGAACTATTTCCATATACAAGGAAGAAGATATTTTGGGCGGAATGTCAATCGAATATGCAGATCCGTTTGATATAGTCGATGACTTGAGTTACGCACTTAAAGATATGAGGGATACTGACTGGGATAGGATTAAGCCGTTGGAACGGGCTCATTCGTTTGCAGAGTGCCTTGCCCGGATATGGAAAGTACATCCCTTCAGGGAAGGAAATACCAGAACAGTCGTCACATTCTGCTGTCAGTTTATTGATGAGGCCGGTTATCCGTTAAACAGGGAACTGTTTGAAAAGAATGCCGGATATTTTCGCACCGCATTAGTTGCATATAATGCTTTTTTTGCAGACGGAAGTGATTTTTCCAAGAAGGAATATCTGGATAGAATCGTTGAGGATGCGTTTGGATTGCGATAAGTAGAGTGAAGCGATTTATACAGAAATTTCGAAAAAAAGATAGGTCAATTCATAGGTCAATCAAAAAACGTGAATTGCTGAAAAGCATGATAAATACTATGTATTCAGGGCAATAGGCAAGGTTCTCTGACTCCGTCATTTGGAGGTTCGAATCCTCCTAGCCCTGCGAAAAAAGAGAGCTTCGATGAAGCTCTCTTTTTGTGATATAATTAACATACTCGGGTACTATGAAAGGCATGGATCATGCATAACGAAAAGAAACTGGCCGTAATCTTCCCCGGTATGGGATATCATAAGGATAAGCCGCTTTTATATTACAGTGCAAGACTGGCACAGAGCATGGGATACGAAGTGAACGCGATCACTTATCATGATCTTCCGCTGGAAACGGGTACGCTTGATGAGGTCGCAAAAGAGGTTATTCTGCAGGCGGAAGAACACCTCTTAAAGATAGATCTTAAGGAATACAAAAAGATCGTTTTCATCGGAAAGAGTATCGGGACAACGGCACTTGCGAAATATGCAGCAGAACATGATGTAGAAACCGGACAGATCTGGTATACGCCTGTTACTGCAACCTTTTCCTATCCATCTGAGACCTGTATCGCTTTTATCGGGGATGCGGACCCTTGCTCGGACGTGGCGGAATTAAAGAAAATGGCGGCGGCAAAGCAGATCCCGCTGCATACTTATCCGGACTGCAACCATTCGCTGGAGTGCGGCAATACGGAACAGGATCTGCGGACCCTGCAGGATGTGATGCAAAAAACAGAACAGTTCCTGAAAAACACATTTTAGCGGAGATACAGATATGGATGCAAAACTGTTTACACAGGCGATCACAAAAGTACTGGCAGGGATCCTTTTGACCGGGCTCCTGCTGTTTTTACCCGCGTGGTCTTTTTCCTATTGGCAGGGATGGCTTTTGATGGGGATCCTGTTTATCCCGATGATCGTGGCCGGCTTTATCCTGATGTTTAAAAATCCGGATCTTCTGCGAAAGAGACTGAACGCTAAGGAAGAACAGAGCGAACAGAAGACGGTCCTATTGCTCAGCGGTCTGATGTTTCTTGCCGCGTTTGTTGTTGCCGGACTGAATTTCCGGTTTGGCTGGATCGTTTTGCCGGACTGGGTCAGTTATGCAGGCGCTGTGGTCTTTCTGACCGGATATGTATTGTATGCGGAAGTGCTGAGAGAAAATACTTATCTCTCACGAACGGTCGAGGTGCAGAAAGATCAGGAAGTGATCGATACCGGACTGTACGGGGTGGTGCGTCACCCGATGTATATGACCACGCTCCTTTTATTCCTTTCCATGCCCTTTGTATTGGGTTCGGTCTTATCTTTTGTGATCATGCTTGCCTACATACCGATCATCGCAAAAAGGATCCGGAATGAGGAAAAAGTGCTCGAAGAGGGGCTGAAAGGGTATTCCGCGTATAAAGAACGCGTCAAACATAAAGTACTGCCGTTTATCTGGTAGTATAATGGCAGTTAACAGCATTAACATTTTGGGAGGTACACATGGCACAGAAGAAGACAGGAACCACGACAAAGAAAACAACAACGGCAAAGAAAACGACTGCAGCGAAGAAGACAACACCCGCAAAGAAAACAACGACAGCGAAGAAGACAACACCCGCAAAGAAAACAACGACAGCGAAGAAGACAACAACGGCGAAGAAGACGACTGCGGCAAAGAAAACAACAGCAGCAAAGAAAACAACGCCCGCAAAGAAAACGACTGCAGCAAAAAAGACAACAGCAGCAAAGAAGACTACAACGGCAGCAGGCATGAAACTGACTGCGACAGAGCAGAAGCTGGTTACACTGTACCGTGAAGCGGATGCCGATACGAAAAAATCAGCCATGGCCCTGTTAAAAGGTGAGCAGTCCGATATGGGGGATCTGCTTTCGACGCTTATGAACAATAAAACGATCAAGGGAATGCTTTCCGGGATGTTGAAGTGAGGAATCGCGGTGGGTAAAGACAAGAGTAAAGAAAAAGAGAGATTGCAGATCTTATCGCGACTTGGCAGGGAGACGATCATTAAGAACGGAACCTATGACGTACAGAAGGCGCGCCGGATCGATCCGGATCATCCGGAAAAAAACGATGAGGACCGTATTCCGTATGATATGACTGAGGACAGTACACAGGAAAGCGGGGATAACGGGCCCGTGAACGCGGAACCGGTCAACAATGAACCGGTATCTGATGAGGATGCGTCTGCACTTGCGGAACAGATCCTGTCCAACAATTTCAAAGTTGGCATGTCACAGTCGGATGTGGACTCTTTTTTGAACGGGATGATATAAGATGCGTGAACTCTTCCGAAAATTACATGATATGATCCGGGCAGGGGAGGATGTGGTCCTTGTGACGATCGTGGCCACGTCCGGCTCTGTTCCGAGAGGCAGCGGTGCCAGAATGCTGGTGACAAAACAGGGACGCCTGTGCGGAACGATCGGCGGTGGTGCGATCGAATATGAAAGTATCGCAGTGGCCGGGAAAGTGCTTTCCGAGAGAATGAGCCGCAGTGAATATTTCAGCCTGCATAAAAATGACGTTGCGGATATCGGTATGATCTGCGGCGGAGACGCCAATGTGTTTTTCCGTTTTTGTGCCGGGAAGGATGCCGGGATCCTGCAGATGTGCGATCTGATAGAGACACTGTTTGCAAAACACAGTGAGTGTTTTTTGATCACAGAGACTACGGAAATGGCGGACGGTGCGATCGCGGCAAGATCTGCAGACGGCCGTTTTGCAGGTGACGATCTGCCGGATGCGGTTTTGAAGCAGTTACCTGAACAGCCGCAGACATTTTCGTATCAGGACAGAACGTTTTATGTGGAAAAGATCGTCCGGCCCGGATGCGTATATATATTCGGCGGCGGCCATATCGCAAGAGAGCTGGTGCCGGTCCTTGCAAGGTGTGATTTTGCCTGTGTGGTCGTGGAAGACAGGGAAGATTATGCGGATGCAGCCCTGTTTGATCATCTGGCGGAAACAGTCTGCCTGCCGGTCGATGAAATGAGTCCGGTGACAGAGAAGATCACGAAAGATGATTTTGTCTGTATTATGACCAGAGGGCACCGGAATGATTACCGGGCAATGTTTGAAGCGCTGAAAACACCTGCCTGCTATATCGGCGTGATCGGAAGCAGGAGCAAGATAGCGGATACACGCGCACGTCTGATGGAAGACGGCTATACGGAAGCGGAGATCGACAGGATCACCGCACCGATCGGTCTGCCCATACAATCCAAAACCCCCGCGGAGATCGCGGTGTCTATTGCGGCTCAGCTGATCCTTGTTCGTGCAAAGCAGCAGGCATCTCTTTAGCCTTCTTTTTCCGTCCCAGTACGATCACAAAACCGATAATGATAAGCTGTACCAGAAGTGCCATCAGAGATCCTTCCACGCCGAAATCGACGTTGTAGGAGAAGGAATCCGTTGCGCTTGCGGCGTCCAGACGAAAGATGGAGAGCGGCAGGACGATACCGGAATTGGGCAGACCGAAGATCATGTTCTGCGTAAAATTCCACATGGTGTGCACCCCGATCGCCAGCCACAGGGAATCAAAATAGTAAACGAAAGAACCCATCATGATCCCGCATACAAGGAGATTGGCCACGGCTAATACAGAGATACCCGGGTTGGCCAGATGCAGGGCGGCAAACGTGAGCGCCGGCAGCAGGATCTCCAGCCAGGGTTTTCCGTAACGGCGTCTTAAATGCTGCTGCATCAGATGCCTGCAGACCAGTTCTTCAGAGCCTGACTGGATCAGTACGGCAATGAAGCCCGCGATCAGGAAAAACAGGCCGGACGGATCATAGTAGAGGGAGATATCCCTGCGCAGGGCAGATACCAGGATACAGGAACCGTTTGCCGCAAATCCCAGTACGATCCCTATCAGAAACAGCCGGAGCGTATTACCCTTGCCGCAAAAGATCGCCTTGATCAGGGGGCGGTCCGGTTTAAAGAGGACCATAAACAGCAACACGGCGATCCAGCATCCGATCGTAGAGCCGTATAAACAGACGGCATACAGATCCGGGGTGGAGTCGGCTACTTTAGTCCCGATATACTCAAGCGGGATGCCGATGAGGCCGCCGATAAACGACAAAGCGACGCCCAGTATCATTACAACCAGGAAATGATCAAAAAAATACTTTTTGTTTTCTTCCATGTTTCCTCCTACATTTCTCCGTATTCACAGCCGACGTGTGCGCACCTGATCTCATCGACAAGATAGAGACCGCCGGGGTGCTTTTCGTACAGCGAGATGATGCCGCGTCCGTTGCCCCCGTTCCATAGCCGGTTGTGTTTTTTACTTCCGTTTGGCGCTTCGTAATTGATAAGAAGCATATCTTTTTTCAGGCACTTGATCTTTACGTCCATCAGTGCCGTGCGGTTCTGTGTCCGCACATGCCAGATGAGCGCATCATCCGTTTCCCTGCAGCGGAATTTCGTCCGCGTAAAAGTCCAGAATTTGGAAAAGTTAAACTCGAATTCTTCCCCTTCATAGTAGAACGCGCTGAGCAGTTTGCGTTTCAGCGGAACGCCGAATACGACCGGACAGCCGCCACCGATGTCAAAGACAGAATCGATGAGTTTTTTACCGCTCAATTTGCTTGTGAGATCCCAGCCTGAAAGCCAGACCCAGGGACTTGTGAAATCCTCGCCCCAGTTCTTGTCTGCATATCCGTAAGATCTTCCGGGATATACGGAATATTTAACGCCGTTTGCGGTCACGGTACCGCTGTAGAGTGTTTTCATACCTTCCGCATGCCAGTACATGGAGAATGCTTTCAGGGTTCTGAAGAGTTTTCCGGCGCCGTAACCGACATTGAAGGGGATCATTTTATTCAGTTTCAGATCCCATTCCATGGAACCCGCATCGCACATCCATTCCGGATGCTCCCTCACATCCTCTTCCTTGACATGAACGGAGCCGCGCAGCTCGTATTCGCTGACAAAGCAGTCATCCATTTCCATACTGAACGGTGCACGTTTATGAAGATCAATGCCATCCCAGCCGAAAAACCTGTGCAACTGAACCGCATCTTCACCCCACCAGCCGGCTTTTACCATGACATAGGAAGGGAACTTGCCGGTCAGCAGGTTGTAGGCATCCTGCCCGAGAACGGGATCATGGCCGCCGCGTTCCGGATTGCAGGTAAAGAATTCTATAAAAAAAGATCTTTCTTCACCGGTCTGATCATTCACAGCCGTGAAAGAATGCCACCACCAGTCATACCCTTCATCAGCGAAGGAACCGGTCAGCATAAACGCATTACGTTTCTGATCCTGTGTTGCAAACATTCCGATCACCTCTGTTTCATAGATAACAACAGTATAAGTATATCATTTGCAGGATGTAATTCAATGATTTTTGTGGTATAATAAAATGAATTTTTATGCGGATTTATAAGGCCGCAAGGGTCAGACTACAGATCCGGAACGGAGAGATTATGGAAAAACAAAAAAGACGGTTTGGAGACAGAAAGGACGGACGCCTGCTCAGGGAACTGGATTCCCTGCATTTTGTGACGGGCGTCATCTATCCGAGACGCTGCGATAATGAGGCTTTTATCAGCGAACGGATCGACCTGACCAACATTAATGCGTATCTGGAAAAGAAAAACGCGGGGAATCCGGAATATAAATACAATCTGTTCCAGCTGATCGTGACGGCACTGGTGCGTATGATCACGCTGCGCCCCAAGATGAACCGTTTTATCGCAAACGACAATTTCTATCAGAGAAATGAAGTGTCGGCGGCGTTTGTCGTCAAGAAGCAGTTTTCGGACCACGGTGCAGAGGCGCTTGCCTTTTTACACATGAAGGATACGGACACGCTGGAAACAGTCCATCAGTACATTCAGGAACAGGTCATGTACTGCCGTTCCGAAAAGGTTGACAGTTCCACCGATGCTATGGACATGTTCAACAGGATCCCGCGGTTTTTGTCCAAAGCCGCCCTGCATTTTATGATGTGGCTGGATAAACACGGCTGGGTACCGTCTTCCCTGATCGAAACGGATCCGTACTACTCTTCGGTCGTGATCTCCAATCTGGGATCCATCCGTTTGAAAAGCGGTTATCATCATCTGACCAACTGGGGCACCTGCTCCATGATCGTACTGATCGGAGAGATCAAGGACCGTCCGTTCTATGATGAGAACGGGAACGTGGAAATGCGGCCGAGCGTCGATCTCGGAGTGACCATAGACGAACGTCTGGCAGACGGATATTACTACAGCAGGAGCATGAAACTGATCCGAAAACTGTTGGAACAACCGGAACTTCTCGAGCAGCCGCTGCATGTGGAAGTTGAATGCTAGGATCGCGGAACGGAGAACATATCATGACAGAAATAACAGCAAAAACACCATGGAAAGAGCATCTGGGGGATGTCCCGTTTACGCTGGACTATTTCCGGGGATCCATGTATGAAGCGGTCGAGCGGATCGCGGAGCAGTATCCGAAAAATATCGCGTTTGATTTTATGGGAAAATCAACGACATACAGGGAACTGATCGAGAATATACAGAAATGCGCGAGGTCTCTGCGCACCATCGGCGTGCGTGAAAATGACAGGGTAACGATCGCCATGCCGAACTGTCCGCAGGCGATCTATATGCTGTATGCCCTGAACCTTGTGGGAGGCGTTGCCAACATGGTGCACCCCCTCTCGAGCGAAGCGGAACTGGAATTCTATCTGAACGAATCCCAATCCGTTACGGTGGTCACACTGGACCAGTTTTACGGAAAATTCGAAGCGATCCGTGAAAATACAGGTGTTGTGAACATTATCATCGCCAGCATCAAGGATGCGCTTTCGAGACCGATGCGTGCCGGCTACATGCTGACCGAAGGACGGAAAATGAAAAAGATCCCGGAGGATGCACCGGTCATCAGATGGGACGAGTTCATGCGGCTCAACAAGGCGTGCTTCTGGCATCATGCGAGTGGCAGAGGATATGATGATGTCGCAGCCATTTTGTATTCCGGCGGTACAACCGGCACCACCAAAGGGATCCTTCTGACCAACGGGAATTTTAATGCGCTAAGTCAGCAGATCGTGGCCGCAAATCCGATGTTCCGTCCGGGCGACAAGATGCTGTCTGCCATGCCGCTGTTCCACGGATTCGGCCTTGGCGTATGCATCCACTCCATGCTATCAAGCGGCGGAAGATGTGTACTGGTACCCCGTTTTACGGCAAAGAGTTATTCGAAACTGATCGTAAAATATAAATGCAATTTCATCGCAGGTGTTCCGACGCTTTTTGAGGCGCTGTTGCGGCTTCCCGATATGGAAAAGGCAGACCTTTCCAGTCTGAAAGGGGTATTTTCCGGCGGCGATTCTCTCTCGGTGGAACTGAAGAAAAAACTGGACAAGTTCCTGTATGATCATAATTCCGCTGTTCAGGTACGTGAAGGCTACGGCACAACGGAGACCGTGACCGCATGCTGCCTGACACCGCCGCATATGTTCAAGGAAGGCAGCATCGGCCTGCCGTTCCCGGACACCTACATCAAGATCGTAAAACCCGATACAGATGAGGAACTGCCTTATGGCGAAGAGGGCGAGATACTGCTTGCGGGACCGACGGTCATGCAGGGTTACCTGAACCATCCGGACGAGACGGCAAAAACACTGCGTACACACGCGGATGGGCTGACATGGGTCTATACGGGAGATCTGGGAACGATGGATCCGGAAGGATTTATCTATTTCAAGGGACGCAATAAACGTATGATCATCACGTCCGGGTATAACGTATATCCGGCACAGCTGGAAAACATTTTTGACGCGCATGAAAAAGTATCCATGAGCTGTGTGATCGGCGTACCGGATTCCTTAAAGATGCAGCGGGTCAAAGTGTTTATCGTTCCGGCGAGCGGTGTGGCACCGTCCGAACAGCTGAAAGAAGAACTGATGACCTATGCGGCCAAACATATCGCCAAATATGCGATGCCCAAAGAACTGGAATTCAGAGACAACCTGCCAAAGACGCTGGTCGGAAAAGTGGCTTACCGGCAGTTAGAGGAAGAGGAACTGGCGCGGGCCGCAGAAAAAGAGAAAGAAACTGAGCAGTAAGAAACAGATACAGGGGAAAAAGATGAGGAGAGCAGTAAATAAGGTGATCATAGCCGCCGCGGCTTTTGCGCTGCTGGCGCAGACGGTCCTGACACCTGTGTATACGGTTTATGCAGCCGAACAGGTGGAAGAGTCTTATGAAATGCCGGAGCGCACCTATGCGGATCCCGGTGAGGAAAAGACAGATCCGGACAGGGATGAGACAGGGCCGGACCGGGATGAAGAAAAAGACAGCCGGGACGGTTCCCAGGAAACCGTTTTGGAGACAGACAGCGCAGAAGAGAGCAAAGCGGAAGAGATCACGGAAACGGAACCGGATACGGATGCGGAAGAACCGGAGCCTGATGAGGAGCCGGAGATCATCCTTCCGGAAGAGGAGCGGCAGGAAGCGGAAGAGGCTTTTGCTGCCCTTGCCGCGGAAAAGACTGTTATGGCAGTTGTCTATCTGACGGATGCCTGTGCCGTTTATGCGCAGCCTGATCCGTCGGCGGATGTGGTCGCGACGCTGGATTGTGCATCGACCGTCTATCTGGGCGGTGTTTCGATCACCGAAGCAGGACTGTTTTACTATGGCGGGTTCTTTGTGGGACAGGATTACATGGAAGGCTATATCCTGTCAGATTACCTGGTCTATGCTGATGAGGACTGGAGCGCGTGGCGCAGGACATATGCCCCGCTTTTGGATCTTGTGGACGCAGCGGACCCGGAACGTCTTGAGACCCCGGACGGATATGCGGATATCCTGCAGTTTCCGGCAGGCTATCAGGCTGCGTTGAACAAACTGAAAAACGCACATCCCAACTGGACTTTTGTGCCGCTTCGTACAGGCCTTGATTTTGAAAGCGCCGTTTCAAACGAAATGGGCAACAAGAGCTGGATCTATATCAATGATGATAATACAAACAGAGGGTTTGTCGGGAACCAGACAGGACAGAAGAACTGGGCTTATGCAACGAGATCCGGTGTCACGTTCTATATGGATCCGAGGAATTTCCTGTCAGAGAACTACATCTTCCAGTTTGAACAACTGACGTTTAACAGCTCCTGCCATACGGTCGAGGCGATCCAGAATTTCCTGAACGGAACTTTTATGAAAGGCGTACTTGCGGATCAGCCCTCGGTCAGTTATGCAACCGCTTTCTATAACATCGGAAGATCCCAGGGCGTGAGTCCGACCCATCTTGCTACGCGTGTATTCCAGGAGCAGGGCGCAGGCACTTCGCCGCTGATCTCCGGAACTTACAGCGGCTACGACGGAAAGTTCAAGGGATATTATAACTATTTCAATGTCGGGGCATCCGGATCAACGGATGCGGAAGTGATCCGGAGCGGTCTGCAGTATGCGAAGGACCATGGCTGGAATACCCGCTACAAATCCCTGCAGGGCGGTGCGGCAACGATCGGGAACAACTATATCAAAAAAGGGCAGGATACGGGATATCTGCAAAAGTTCAATGTGAACCCGAATGCGGAAAATGACGTCTATACCCATCAGTATATGCAGAACATTCAGGCGCCGTCGTCGGAATCCTTCAATACCAGAAAAGTGTACAGTCAGGCCGGTGCGCTCACAGCTGATTTTATCTTTAAGATCCCGGTGTACGATAACATGCCGGGGCTGACACTGAGCAGAACCAGCGCGACGATCAATGTGGGAAATACACTGGAGCTGACTGCGTCCGTAAACGGCACGGCACTGGATCCCGCCCAGGTAACATGGAGCAGCTCCGATCCGTCTGTTGCCCGCGTATCCCAAGGGGTTGTGGAAGCCCTTGCACCGGGTACTGCCGTGATCAAGGCAAAGTTTGACGGTAATGAGGTGGTCTGTAACATTACGGTGAAAAACCCGCTCCGAGAGATCCTGCTGAACCGCACGGAGGACACGATGCGGAGGAGCGATACGATCGTTGCAAACGGAACAGGCCTTTCCGCGGAAGATAAGCTCGCAAATCACAGCGAGCTGCAGCTTGCCGTCAGTTATGTGCCGGCAAATACCACGGATGCGCAGCGCGTCACCTGGACGTCTTCCAACAAGGCGGTTGCAACGGTGGATGCAAACGGCCTGGTCAAGGCTGTTGGCAGCGGAACAGCTATGATCACGGCAAAAGCGGTTGCAAACACGTCTATCACCGCTGTATGCGAAGTGACCGTGATCGCACCTGTTTATCGTGCGGAATTGACCAGTATAAACGGAACGGATCTGTTAAAAGGACAGAGCATGAACCTGTCATTCGAATACTGGCCGAAGGATACAACAAGCGATACCACGATACATTGGGAAAGCACACAGCCGCTTGTCGTCGGTGTCAGCAACGGGACCGTTACGGCACTGAAAGACGGTAAAGCCAGGGTCCGTGCCGAGATCGCAGGATATTCGGATACACTTGCCATCAATGTTCAGTCCTGCAGGATCATTTTCCACGATACGACTGCCTTTGAGTATACGGGGCTTTCCTACGGCAAGACCATAGGCGATGCACTTGCGGAAAAAAGTCTTTCCTGGCCGGATGATCCGGAGCGGGATAACGCGGCATTTTCCGGCTGGTATACGCAGGAAAACGGAGAAGGCGTGCAGGTATTACCGTCCATGCTGCTTTCGCAAAAAGAGCTGGATCTTTTCCCGCACTTTGAGGAGACCGGAAGAGGATTCTACGTTTTACCACCGGGTGATCAGATCTACACCGGTGCCGCGATCGCTCCGGCAGTCAGGGTCTATGACAGTGTTACATATGAAGGCACACAGGAAACGGCTGAGCTGGTCCCGGGCAGGGATTATACGGTCAGTTACAGCAACAACACAAGAGTGGACGCCGGTACGAACAAGGTACCGACGATCACGGTCAAAGGGATGGGGAATTATACCGGGACCCAAAAGGTGGAGTTCCACATTCTGGCTAAAAATATAACGGATAAAGATATCGAGGTCAGCCCGGTCACGGCTTCCTACACCGGCAGGACGATCAAGGGAAATCCGGTGATCATGCGGAACGGAAAACGGCTGGCAAACGGGACCGACTATACGCTTTCCTACCCCCTGACCGGCAGCGGGGCTTATCTGAGTCCCGGCGTTTATCCCATCACCGTGACGGGAAAAGGCGGATATACCGGAACATGTACAGTGTATGAGGCTATTACAAAGCAGGTCCTGCTCTCTTCCGTATCGGTTGCAAAGATCGCAAAGCAGGATTATACGGGCTCTGAGATCAAGCCGGATCTGAAGCTGACATACAAAGGCAAAACCCTGACCTGGTCGGAATCCGCGGACTCTGATAAGGACTGTCTTGTAACGTATTATAACAATACAGAAGTCGGCACTGCGGGCATTCTTGTCCAGGCAAGAGAAGGAAGCGGATTTACGGGCAATATCACGGTTGGTTTTCAGATCACCGGTAAACCGCTTTCCAAAGCAAAGGTCTATCAATTGCAGCAGAAAGTGTATACGGGAATGGAAGTAGATGTGCGGCAGGATTTCTCTACAGCGGATTCGGCAGCCTTTGTTCTGTATGGCGATCATCGACTTACATGCAGCACAGACGGAAAGACCGGAGACTACACGGTAAGTTATGAGAAAATTGACAAAGCAGGGATCGCAAACGTTATACTGACCGGCATCAACGGATATACGGGGACTTTGAAAAAGCCGTTCCGGATAGCTGCTTATGACATCCATTCCACGCCCGGTGCAGGCCGGATCACGATGAGCTATCACACGGTGGAAAACCCTGCCGAAGAGATCGCGATCCATGACCTTTCGGAGATCGCCTGCAGTTATTGCAAGGGCGGCGCCAAACCGGTCGTGAACCTGTACGATAACGGAAGAAAGCTGGAGCTCGGGAAAGATTATATCATCGGATATATAAATACGGGCGTGCTGACGGATACCGCACCCAGGAGCAAACCGGCCATTACGGTCAGCGGACGCGGGAATTATACAGGAAGGATCACGGGCAATTATCAGATCACGGCCAGTGATTTTACGAATGCTAAGATCACGATGACTGCCGTGGATAAAGTGTATAAAGCATCCAGAAATGCATGGAAAGTGGCTCCTGTTTTAACGGATGCCGATGGGAAAGCATTAAGATCCGGAACGGATTATACCGATATAACTTATACATACTATTCATTGAAAGACAGCATGGTAACGCAGTATCGCGATGTGCCTGCGGAACGCCATGTGAATGATGCGGTCCAGGCTACGGACATTCCGGATGCGGGTACCGTGATAAAGATCACTGTGACAGGAACGGGAAAATACAGAACAGACAGGATGTCCTGTACATACCGGATCGTCAAGGCAAGCCTGTCGAAAGTGAAGTATATGATCAAAACAAAGACCTATGACAACGGACATGCGTTGACCCTTACGGCAGGTGATTTCGTATATATCAGAGTAGGAAACACGGATCTTGTATACGGAGAGGACTGCGTGATCGATCCGGCCAGTTATTCCTATCCTGCAGGCTGGTCAAAAGGAAAGGTCACAGCCCTTTTATATGCGCCGGAAGACAGTAATTACGGCGGAACAAAGCAGATCAGCTATTCGATCGGAAGCAAACTGATCGAATGGTGGAAATAAACCAAAATGAAACAGGCAAAAAGATATCTGAAAAAGAGCATAGCAATCCTGCTGATCGCGGCAATGTTCCTTGGGTGGAACACTGACGCTGTTTTTGCTGCGCAGGAAGAACCGGCAGGTTTTGTAAGGGATACGCCGGAAACGGGTCTGCCTGCGGAAGAACCCGGGGAGCAGTTGATCCCTGAAGAGGCGGTGGAGCCTGAAGAACCGGAAGAGACTGCCGTTCCAACGGAGGCTTTGGAAGAATCCGTGGAGCAGGAAGAAACAGATGACGCGGATGAGGAAAATGATGATATGCTTTCAGGTCCTCTTTCGCTTTCGGATATCATCGATCCGGATGTACCATACTATGAACCGCAAGCAGAGATCCCGGATATAGAGATTGACGGGACATGGAAAAGCACCGTGTATTCATCTTATGCTGCCAAAGCGCGTCTTCGCAGTACGGTTTTACCTGTCAGTTATGATGCGAGAGACAACGGGGCCGTTTCTTCCGTCAAGAACCAGTCCGGGTGGGGTGCGTGCTGGGCCTTCCAGGCCGCTTCCGCTGCGGAATCTTCTCTCTTAATGGCAGGAGAAGGTGAAAAAGATCTTTCCGAATTGCAGCTCGTGGAATTTGCCTATAACGGACCGCGCGGAGGAGACGGATCGGGAAGCAGCCAGCCTGTTATTTCGGATCGCGGTGATACGGCAGACGATTATACAACCGTATACGGCAAAACAAAGGTGCAGCTTGGCGGCAACGGATTGACGGCTGTACTGGCCCTGAACCGCTGGACCGGATTCGGGGAAGAGAGTCTGCATGAGACCATGCGGTATGACAGTGCAAAGACATCCCAGAGGGAAATGGATGAGATCCCGAACGAGTATGCGTTTGCGGATACCGTGCATCTGACCAACGGATATTTTATCCCGTTGACGGACAGGGAAGGTGTAAAGCGCGCCATCATGGAACACGGTTCCCTCGGGATCGATATTTATATGAGCCGGAATTATGATTCCTCCTATACGGACGCATCGCTTCGGACCGCTGATTCCTGCTGTATGTATAACTATAGCGACACGACCAACAACCACGCCGTATCGGTCGTCGGGTGGGATGATAACTATCCGCGTGAGAGTTTCAAAGACATTCCCGTCAACGTAAGCGCTATCGCAAACGGTGAAGAACCGGTATTGCCTGAAAACGACGGCGCATGGCTTGTCAAGAACAGTTACGGAACAGGGTACGGTGACGACGGATATGTCTGGATCTCTTATGAGAACAAGACTTTTCAGGATAAAGGAACTACAGTACGGACCGTCAAGGTGTTTGAGTTTGAAGATGCTGACCGTTACGATCACGTTTATCAGTACGACGGGGCTGTCGGGACCAAGGCTTATGTTGTACGGCATGTTGCTGCGCGCTATCATACAACCTCTGATCAGATCGAAAAACTCGAGGCAGTCGGGATCGCCTTAAAGAGTGCGAATGTTAACTATACGGTCAGTGTCTATATGAATCCGCAGAAAACAAACGATCCGACATCCGGCACACTTCTCCTTTCACAGAGCGGTACCACAAAGTATGCAGGATACTATACCGTTCCGCTGGAACAGCAGATCTGTTTGGTGCCCGGCAGTGATTATACGGTCGTATGGGACGTGGCCGTGAGTGAGGATACGGTTAGTGTATACGGCGATGCCAGCTATGAGGAAACGGGCAGTCCCCGATGCAAATATACAACAAAGACAGAAAGTGCACAGACATATTTCCGCAAGGACGCTGATACCTGGACGGATGGCAACAGTTCTAATATCGCATTCCGTCTGAAGGCATATACAACAGACTGGAATGAATCCCTGGATCTTTCCTTACATACAGAAGATCTTTCGTACAGTGAAACGGCGGTTTCACTGACGTATGATTCCCTTCCTCATACCCCGGCAGTACAGATGCTTCTGGGAGAACTTCTGCTGCAAAACGGCACGGATTATACGGTCTCTTATATTCCCGCGACGGAAACAGAGGATGGAAGACTGCAGAAGAATGAAGGTGCGGAAGCGTTAAGCGCTGTAACGGATGCAGGCCTGTATCAGATGATCATACAGGGCGTGGGCGGATTTACCGGCCGTGTGGAAACCCCGGTCGGCGTACGGGTCCTGCCAAGATCCCTGCAGACGGTCACGGTTGAAACGCAGACGCAGGAATATTCCGAAACGGATGATTATGATCCGATCCAAAGTGTTTCGTTCCATGTGGATGAAACGCAGATCAACTTAACGAAGAACACGGACTATACAATATTTTCCATGACAGTAGCCGGAAGAGAGGGAAGCGTGACCATCAGCGGAACCGGGAACTATTCCGATACGGTCACCGCGGATTTTGCGATCACATCGATCCCGGTCAGCAAAGTGAGTGTGGAAGCAAAGGGAGATGCCTACGCAGTATACGACAGGAACAGACATCTGCCGGAAGCTGTTCTGACTTACGATACAGAGACGCTTCTTAGGAATACGGATTATGAACTGCGCTACCACCCCGCCGAAAATGCAGAGGATCCGCAGCCGATCGATGGCGAAGAACCGGTAGTTGCTGCAGAGCATGCCGGCCTCTATCTGATAGAACTTGCCGGTAAAGGAGACTTTACGGGGACAAAGGTTACAAATATCCCGTTTACACTGGCACCGAGAACGCTTGAAGATGCCACGGTCAAAACTGTAGCGCAACAATACAGATCAGACAAAGCGTATGACCCTGTCACTGAGGTCTCAATCCTGTTTGGTCGGGAAAAAGTCCTGCTCATAAAAAACAGGGACTACAGTTATGAGATAACGGAAGTAAACGGAAAGACCGGAACGGTAAGGATCATAGGCAAGGGCGATTATGCAGGATCGCTTTCGAAATCTTTTGCGATCGGTGAAACGATCCCGATCGGTAAGGTCACGGTCGAGCCCATCCCGGACCAGATCTATGACGGCGGAAACAGGGTGGATCCTGTTCCGTTTGTCCGCTACCGGGCAGATAACAGATCAGCTTATACGAACCTGACGGAAGGCACCGATTACACGCTGTCCTACAGCAGCGATACAGATGCAGGAACCGGCAGGATCCTGATACAGGGTATGGGAAGATATGTCGGAACGAAGACGGTGATATACAGGATCAAAGCTTGTCCGTATACGGCCGGAAAGATACAGATCTCTTCCGTATCGGATCCGGAATGGACAGCTGTATACGATAAAACGGGTGCCAGACCGGAGATCCGGGTCACCTTTGAAAAGAGTGACGGAGAAACGGTTACACTTGTTGAAAACAAAGACTATACAAGATACTTTAAAAACAACACGGAATATGTATCAAATAAAACACCGCAGATGACGGTCCGGTTCATGGGGAACTATGCAGGCACGGCCCCTGTGCAGACGTTTACGATCAGGCAGGCTGCACTCAGTGATGCCATCGGTTCGGCAGAGGTACCGGACAGGCAGTATATGAAGAGAAGGAGTGCATGGAAGTCCGTACCGCTTGTCTATGACAAAAACGGGAAGAAGTTGACCGCAAACCGTGATTTTTACACTTTGTATTTCTATGCGGAAGATACCGTTACCGTTAACGGCACTGCAAGATCCGCAGGAGATGCTGTTGACGCGGAAGATATTGTAAAAGCGGGAACGAAGATCCATGTTGTACTGACCGGACTCAACAATTACAAGGAGAGTTATAACCAACCCGGACTGACTTACCGTGTAACAGACAAGATGATCTCAAAGGTCAGGTTCACGGCAAGTGAAAAGACCTATGATGAAAATCCCGTGGAACTGTTGCCTGCTGATCTGAAGGCGCGTGGGCTTGTTTACGGAACGGACTATGAGATCGTGCCCGGATCGTATAAAAACAATACGAAAGCCGGAAGTGCAAGTCTTGTTGTTGCAGGTCTGGGGAATTACGGAGGAAAGACCAGAGTCACGTTCAGGATCAAGGCAAAAGACCTGACAGGTATACCCGCATACGTCACGATCAACGGCGGACTGCCCGTTCCGTTCAGGAAGGGCGGCGCAGCACCTGCTGTCAATCTTACTCTCTATCCCGGGGAAGTAAATGAAACGGTGCTGGACTATGGAAAAGATTACACAGTCTCCTATACGGATAACCGGGCTGTGGGCGATCAGGCGAAAGCCCGGATCAAAGGAAAGGGAAATTACTGCGGACAAATATCGGTATCGTTTACGATCGTAAAACAGGATCTGACACAAATGCTTGCGCCTGGCGGTGGTAGTGTCTCGATCGCCGACCGGAAATATGCAACGAAGAAAAACGGCTGGATGTCCAAACCGGCGATCAAGGATACGAACGGAAAAGCTTTGTCTTCTTCCGATTATGTGCTCTTATATGTCTATGCCGATACAGTGGTCATCGGCAACAAAAAGATCGATGCGGGAACCCCGGTCGCAGCTTCGGATATCGTTCCCATCGGCACAAGGCTCACCTGTATCATCAGGGGAGAGGGAACGTATGAAGGGGAAACCCGCATCACTTATAAGATCATCAAATAGGAGCGGTGTCACTCTGACAGCGCTACACAGGCAGTTGCGATCAGGTCGGTACCGGTATCTGCCACATTGGGAATGATCACATCCCCGATAGTTACGGGTGCCTGCACGGAAAGATCACGCATTGCATTGACGCAGGCAAAGATCTTATCCTTGGGGATCGCTTCCGCTGTCTTTACGGAAACGACCGCTTTGTCACCGCCGTTGACATTAACATTGGAGGTGACGATCCGGACAGGGGCCGTCACTTCATTTCTGGCATAGGTCTCGCCGCGTTCACATGTATTCCCGGAAACGGATACAACTTCCTCGTCTTTGACGGTCACATTTACGATACAGCCTGCAGGACAGTTGATGCAGGGCAGTGTATACGTCATGCTGCCGTCGGGATTCTTGGTCACGTCATTCGGATTCACACCGTTTCTGGTTGCATTTCTTGCAGCGAATTTCTGCATCAGCGGGGTGTCGGGATCTACGGCATTCTTAAGCGCAGGGGTCTGACTGCTGAAGGCACGGATATATGCGGCAGCATGTTTTCCTGCGTTGACTGCTTCCTTGGAAACGTTGTCGACAAGGTCATGCACATGCAAAACGTTGCCGCAGGCAAACACACCCGGACAGCTGGTCTGCAGACTGTCATCCACAACGGCGCCTCTGGTTGCTTTTGACATATCAAGTCCCATGTTTCTGGACAGTTCGTTTTCGGGGATCAGCCCGACCGAAAGAAGGAGCGTGTCGCATTTCACGATTTCTTCGGTACCCGGGACGGGCTTCAGGTTCTCATCCACTTTTGCGATCTCCACAGCTTCCACGCGTTTTTCACCAAAGATCTTTGTAACGGTGTGGCTTAAGAGAAGCGGGATGTGAAAATCATCCAGGCACTGTACGATGTTACGTTTTAATCCGCCCGAATAGGGCATGATCTCAGCAACAAGCTTCACTTTGGCGCCTTCGAGCGTCATGCGTCTTGCCATGATGAGCCCGATATCTCCGGAGCCGAGGATCACGACTTCCCGGCCCGGCATATATCCGTCGATGTTTACGAATTTCTGTGCGGTTCCCGCGGAATAGATCCCTGCAGGTCTGTATCCCGGGATATTGAGTGCGCCGCGCGGCTTTTCCCTGCAACCCATGGAGAGGATCACGGAGCGTGCATGCAATACCTGCATGCCGTATTCGGAACTCATGGCCGTGATCTCTTTCCAGACACAGCCCCGGTCTTCATAGGGACGGATGTTCATGACCATTGTATTTAACTGGTACGGAATACCGGCCTCAAGGGTCATGTCGATATAACGCTGTGCATATTCCGGACCTGTCAGTTCTTCATGAAACGTATGGAGACCGAATCCGTTGTGGATACACTGGTTCAGGATCCCGCCGAGTTCTTTGTCGCGTTCCAGGATCAGGATGTCGTCGATCCCGTTTTCTTTTAATGAAAGTGCGGCAGCAAGGCCGGCCGGTCCGCCGCCGACGATGATCGCATCATATACTCTGTCAGTCATGTTCCACCTCCGTCTCTTTGATCACCCCTGTCAGGATCTCCGAGCCTCTGCCTTTTTTTGTGATCTGATCGATCCCGACGCCGAGTTCCCGGCTCAGTATCTCCATTACTTTCGGGTAGCAGAAACCGCCCTGACATCTTCCCATATTGGCACCGGTGCGGCGTTTCACACCGTCCAGTGTACGTGCGCCAAGAGGCCGCCGGATCGTTTCCAGGATCTCGCCTTCTGAAACCGATGCGCAGCGACAGATGATGTTACCGTAGGTACTGTCTTTTTCGATCAGGGCTTTCTGTTCTTCGGGTGATAAAAACTTCATGTATGTAAATGGCTTGAGTGTCGGGATAAAGTCATCGTTTTTTTCCGGCTGCAAGTGTTCACGGATCAGATCCGCCACCATGACACCGATCGCGGGGGAAGCGGTGAGACCCGGAGATTCGATCGCGGCAGCATCGATAAAGTTCGGGCAGCCGTTGATCTCACCGATCACGAAATCGCCTCTGTCACCGTGCGGTCTCAATCCGGCAAAACTGGTGATGACTTCATGCATGGGAAGGTCTTTTACTGCGGAAGCGCCGGGCGTGTTTACGGTATCCAGGCCCTCACGTGTCGTAAAGGTTCCTTCTTTGTCATCCAGATCCGTAGCTGTCGGCCCGACCAGAAGATTCCCGTGGATCGTGGGAGAAACCAGGATGCCTTTTCCCAGAGCGGAAGGCATACGGAAGATCGTCCTGCCGACGTGGTTGCCTGCCGTCACATCAAGCAAACAGTATTCGCCTTTTCTGGGTGTGATGGTCAGTTTGTCTTTCGCCATCATGTTGTGGAACTTGTCGGCATATACGCCGGCGGCGTTGACAACACATTTTGCTTCATATTTTACATTCTCTTTCCCGTCACCGAACTCTTCATGCCGTATCGCGTCGATACAGTATACATCACCCAGCCTGGTAATGTTTGTAACTTCCGTCAGAAGATGAAATTCCACATGATTGATAAAGGCGTTTTCAGCCATGGCAGAGGTCAGCCGGAAGGGACAGATGATCCCGCCTGTCGGTGCGAACAAAGCAGCTTTCGTATCATCGGACAGGTTGGGTTCCATCTCCCTGGCTTCTTCTGCAGAGAGAATGCGCAGGTCCTTCACGCCGTTTTCCAGGCCGCGCTCATAAAGCTTATGCATATGCGGGATATCTTCATCGGACAGAGCCACGACCATGGAGCCGTTTCGCATGAACGGGATCCCGAGATCCTTTGCAAGTTCCGGCATCATCTCGGAGCCCTGTACATTCAGTTTTGCTTTCAGGGTACCCGGAGTGGCATCGAAGCCGGCATGGACGATCCCGCTGTTGGCTTTGGATGTTCCTTCGCCGATATCGGAATTTCTGTCTAGAACGACTGTCTTCAGCTTATAACGGGACAGTTCTCTGGCAATGGCGGAACCGGTCACACCGGCACCGATGATGATCACATCATAGTTGTTCATTGTTTGTCTCCTTTATTCATCCTTTGCCCAGTCAAACGCACGTGTTACCGCTTTCTTCCAGCCTTCGATCTTCGTGCGCCTGTCTTCATCCGTGATCATGGGCATAAAAGTCGTATCGATCTGCCAGTTGGACAGGACATCTTCTTTGTTTTTCCAGTAGCCTACCGCAAGACCGGCCAGATAGGCCGCACCCATGGCGGTCGTTTCCACGCAGGCAGGACGTTTCACCGGTGCACCCGTGATGTCTGCCTGTGCCTGCATCAGGAAGTTGTTGGCGGAAGCACCGCCGTCGACCTTCAGGGAAGTAAGGGAAATACCGGAATCGGATTCCATGGCGCGGATCACTTCTTCGGCCGAAAAAGCGATCGATTCCAATGTTGCGCGGATGATATGATATTTATTGACACCTCTGGTCAGTCCGACGATCGCGCCTCTTGCGTACTGGTCCCAATAAGGTGCGCCCAGGCCGGTAAAGGCAGGTACGACATAGCATCCGTTCGTGTCTTTTACTTTTCTGGCCATGTAATCGGAATCCATTGCGGAGTCGATCATGCGCATCTCATCCCGCAGCCACTGGATCGCGGCGCCGGCCACAAAGATCGATCCCTCAAGCGCATAGTAGACTTTACCGTCAAGACCCCATGCGATCGTGGTGACAAGCCCGTTTCCGGAATAGATGGGCTGCTCACCTGTATTCATGAGGAGGAAACATCCTGTTCCGTAGGTGTTTTTGGCTTCACCCTTTTCAAAACAGGTCTGTCCGAACAGGGCAGCCTGCTGGTCGCCTGCCGCACCCGAGATCGGGATCGGTCCGCCGAAGAAAGCCTCATCGGTCATCCCGTAGATCTGACTGTTCGGTACAGGCGTCGGAAGGATACATTTCGGGATCTCCAGCATGTCGAGGATCTCGTCATCCCAGGTCAGCGTGTTGATATTGAATAACATGGTCCGGCTTGCATTGGAATAGTCGGTCACATGGACCCGGCCTCTGGTAAGCTTCCAGATGAGCCAGGTTTCGATCGTTCCAAATAACAGCTCGCCGGCTTTGGCACGTTCCATGGCGCCGGGAACATTCAGCAGGATCCAGCGCAGTTTTGTGGCTGAAAAGTATGCGTCGATGATCAGGCCGGTCTTTTTGCGGAACAGATCCGTCAGACCCTTTTCCACCAGGGAATCACAGTATTCACTGGTCCTCCGGCATTGCCAGACAATGGCGTTGCATATGGGGTCGCCGGTTTTCTTATCCCAGACGACTACTGTCTCACGCTGGTTCGTGATCCCGATCGCAGCGATCTGATCGCAGGTCGCACCGATCTTGCTCATCGCTTCCACACACACGCCAAGCTGCGTGGACCAGATCTCGGAAGCGTTGTGTTCTACCCATCCGGGCTTGGGAAAGATCTGCGTAAACTCTTTCTGTGCCACAGAACAGATCTCGCCGTGTTCGTCGAACAAAATGGCACGATTGCTTGTCGTGCCGGCATCGAGTGCCATGACATATTTTTGCATATACCTTCTCCTGTAGATGATTGGCTGATAAAACTATTTTACCGCATCTATGCTTTATATGCTATAATCAAAAATGATCATTTACGGGCATTACAGGGCATATCATGTTAAAACTCGGAGAGATGAACCGGCTTACAGCCGTTAGAAAAACCGAACACGGGATCTATCTGGCAGAGTCCGCAGACAGCGATGAATCCGTTCTTCTGCCATCCAAATATGTACCGCAGGGCATGAAGACGGGCGATGAGATCGATGCTTTTTTGTATCTGGATTCATCAGACAGAAGGATCGCAACAACCGTAACACCTAAGATCCGTCTGCACGAGGTTGCCAGATTACGCGTAAAAAGCATCGGCAGGATCGGTGCATTTGTGGACTGGGGACTGGAAAAGGACCTGCTGCTCCCGTTCCGTGAACAGACCAAAAAACCGGAAGAAAACGAGGAGATCCTGGTAGCGCTGTATATCGACAAGACAGGAAGACTTGCGCTTACCATGAATGTCTACGAGTATCTGCAAACGGATCCCCCCTATACAAAAGGTGAGAATGTTGAAGCCAGGATCTATCTGATCAGTCAGAATTTCGGTGCGTTTGCAGCCGTGGATGACCGTTACAGTGCACTGATCCCGCGCAGGGAACTGGTGAAGGACGTACGTGTGGGAGAGGTGATCCATGCGCGTGTCGCCGAAGTGAAAGAGGACGGAAAACTCACCCTGAGCTTACGCAAAGTAGCGCATGAGCAAATGGAAGAAGACGCCCTGCGGATCGTGGAAGTGATCAGGACTTATGACGGGAAACTGCCGTTTAATGATAAGGCGGCGCCGGAAGTGATCAGACAGGAATTCGGGATGAGCAAAGCGGAATTCAAACGGGCGGTCGGAAAACTGTACAAGGAACGCCGGATAGAGATCACGCAGGATTCCATCCTGCTGAAATGATAAAAAAGAGAGGATATGTATATGGAAAAACATGTAATCGCAACCGACAAAGCACCCGCGGCGATCGGGCCGTATTCACAGGCCATTGAAGTCAACGGGATGATCTATACCTCCGGTATGATCCCGGTGATCCCGGCGACCGGTGAGATCGTTGAAGGGATCGAGAACCAGGCAAAACAGGCTCTGACCAATGTGAAAAACCTGCTGGAAGCAGCCGGAAGCAGCATGGATAAAGTGGTAAAGACCACCGTGTTCATCAAGAACATGGATGATTTTGCCGCGGTAAACAAAGTATACCAGACATTCTTTACAGGCGATTTTCCTTCCCGCAGCTGCGTGGAAGTGGCGCGTCTGCCCAAAGATGTGCTGATCGAAGTGGAGGCAGTCGCACTTCAATGAAACAGCCGTGTAAGAAAATGAACGCGCTTTTTCTGATCATGGTCGTTACATACCTTGCCGTGTCGGGAGTGATCTCCCTGCTTGCACAGCGTATGTCGGTCAATGTGATGGTTGCGCTTACCCTGGGAGAACTGAGTGTCCTGATCCCCGGGATCATCTTTCTTTTGCTGTTTCACTGCGATATAGCGGAATGGATCCCGCTTAAGCCGGTACGTGGCTCGACGATCGGGTTCACGCTGCTCTTAACGCTTCTGATCCAGCCGCTGCTGTATTTTTTAAACGCCTTTTCTCAGCTGTTTGAGAAAAATGTGGCTGCCGATCTGTTTACGAGAGTGGAGGATATCCCGGCGCCGTTTTTGCTGTTTGTGATCGGGATCCTCGGACCCTTCTGTGAAGAAGCGGTATTCAGGGGGATCCTGTTTTCCGGGTTTAAGCGGAGCAAACGGATCTTTGCATCCATTCTCTGGACAGCCTTTTTATTCGGGCTGTTTCATATGAACCTGAATCAGTTCGGTTATGCGATGGTGATCGGGATCGTGGGAGCTCTTCTGGTGGAAGCGACAGGTTCCCTGCTTCCTTCCCTGATCATGCACATAGCGGTCAACAGTCTGAACGTACTGCAGATGCTTGCCGTGGAAGCAGCATATAAGATGATGGGCGAACACTTCTCCGATCTGGTGGAAGAAGCTGAGCAGACCGTAACACCTTCAAACCTGCTTTTCATTTCGGGCGCACTGCTGGTCCCGGCAACGATCGCTACGGCCCTTGCCGTGGTTGTCTACATTGCGATCCTGAAAAGAGAAGGAACACTCGGTCATGTCCGGAGCATCCTTCCTTTTTCCGGATCCGCAGGGACAGAAGTCCCGGCGACAGCAGACCTGACAGAGGAAGAAGACGTGCCGAAACAGTCCGTGATATCTGCGACCGGCGTGATCGGCGCGGCGATCTGTCTGTTCCTGATCTTCGCGTTTGAGCGGATCATGCAACTGCTGGGACAGTGATACGGAATAAAAACAGCATAGATAATAATAAAAAAGGAACTGCGGTTCATCCACAGTTCCTTTTTGGTCATTTGACCTGCTTCAGAGAGAAATATCAATATTCCCTCCAACATCGGGATTGACGGATTGCTCCATCATCTTGGTCAGTGTGTCACCGTTTTCCTGTCCCTGGTCAATCGCTTTGCTAAGCAGTGCAGTTCCCACTTCAGTCATGACACGATCCTGTGCCATCGCCATGGATAATGCTGCAATATCCATACATGATCACACTCCTTTCCCAATTTTGTATATTTTATATCGTCCGAAACGGCAGAATTCTTAACAGGATCCCTTACGGAAGATGATATAACGAAAAATGATAGCGGTCAAACCGGAAGTCGCCGTCAAAGACCGGAGGATCACTGCCCGGGCTCTCACCCGGCAGGCTGTATCCTTCATCCACGGCGAGCCAGAGTGTATCGATCTCACCCGATTCCAGAGCATTTGCGGCTTCCTGCTCTGTCTTATAGGCCTGCAGCGCGGGTGCGTAAAACGGCAGACACCAGTAGAGCGCTTCGGAATCCGCATAGGTTAGCAGGCCCTGTCCCGGTTTTACGTGGGTATCAAGATACCGGATCATTTCGGACGGATCGGTACCGTATTCCAGGTCCCATTGTGTACGGTATGTGCTGACCCCGATGAGTACGACGAAGAGCAGGGACACCCAGGCCCATTTGTGTGCCTGTAAAGAACCCTTGTGCGCAAAGAGGTAAGAGATCTCAACAGAAAAGAAAAGCCAGATCAGGCCGCAGGAAAAGAACAGATATCTGTCCACAAAGATGTTGGCTGTCATGATCTTGGAAACGGCTGTGCCAAAGAGCAGGACCAGATAATAGATCGTAAAACAGAACAGGGTGTACATGTGGAGCAGCTGCTTTGTCTTAACCGCCGCGATCAGGGTATATACGAACAGGGCTGCCGTAAGAAGGGCCAACAGCAGGGAGAGAGGTCTGAACCCCGTGGTGTACGGATAGAGTGCATACTGGATGAACAGGTGGAGCGTTACATCCGGCATGGAAAAATAGCCGCTCACACGTTTTAACTGCTGCAGGGTAACGAGCAGGCACGGCAGGTAAAGCAGTGCGGTGGCAAGCAGGCAGAACAGAAAGCGGCGGATATTCGGTCTGTCTTTTATGATATAATACAGAAGAAGGAAGAAGTAGACCATGCCGACGGTCACAAAAGCAAAGTGATGCGAGTAACCGGCCAGCACACTGAAAATGGTAAATGCGGCCCATTTACGAAACGTACTCTCGCACAGCACTTCGTATGCATAGATAGCGCTTGCGGTGGCAAAGAAGAATCCGAGCGAATACATCCGGATCTCCACGCCGTAATACAGCATGAGCGGCATAAAGGTGATGCAGAGCATAAAGAGGCAGCAGGCAAACAGCCCGTGCCGTCTTCTGAACACAGTCACTATCAGCAGCAGGGTGCAGATCATCGGCAGGGTGGATGTGAATTTCATCACGGGAACGGAATATCCGAGCACATCCGTGATCAGTTTTAAGAGGATATTGTATAAAGGCGGGAGAGTGTCCTGCATGGAACGGCTGAGAACACCGGCCAGATCGGTCCGTATCAGGGTTGCCGTGAATGCCTCATCCATCCAGACGTTCCTGTTGAAGACAAGAGACAGAAAGCAGGCACTGCAGAATATGAAAAGCGCCCATGGGATCAGCGCTTTGGCTCGTTCATTTTTCATGCTTCGAATTCTATCACAGTTGACAGTGAAATTCAATCTTGCTATACTTTCTTGAACTGATTTGGTGGTGGTTACATATGAAGAAAATGTTGGTCCTCGGAACAGAATTAAAAGACTATTCCGTGCGCGAAAGCATGCGCATGGTCGATGCCTTTTTACAGGACGCCAAAGTCAACACCGTCAGCTTTCTGACCATGGATGTTCTGATGAACGCGGCGGAAGATGAAGACCTAAGGACTTACTTATCCTCTATGGATCTGTGCGTTCCCGTTTCTGTTGAGATCCTGCAGGCAGCAGGGATCGGCGGACGGGGCAGGCTTGCGGAAGTGGAAGAAGGCCGGTTCTATACGGAACTCATGAAAAAGCTTTCAGAAGAAAGACGCAGTGCTTTTCTTCTGACGCAGAAGGAATCCTCCGTCGAAGAGATCACGCAGGACCTGAAAGAGATCGCACCCGGTCTTACGATCACGGGCAGTTACGCATATGAGAATCTGACCGGAGATCAGGATGTGATCGTAAACGAGATCAATTCCACATTTTCGGACGTTGTTCTGTCGGCGCTGCCCACGCCGTTGCAGGAACAGTTTGCATATGAAAACAAGACCAAGCTGAACGCCAGAATGTGGGTGTCCGTAAGAGAGGGCTGTATCAGGCAGGATCAAAAGAAACCATCCGCTCTTGAGCGGCTCAGGCAATGGATCCAGAAAAAGCTGTTCAGACGAACGGTATTACGCTTTAGTGACGAACAGGATCACAAGGGAGAGAATTCGTGATTTTTTAGTGAAAATTACCAATTCTCTCTTTATTTTTTTGGTAACTTGTATTAAACTTATGGTGGTATGGGCGTTAAAAAACGCAAAAGAAGTATTGGGGTGGAAACATGATATCGAATCAAATCTTGCAGACGACCATCGACGGCCTGAAAGGGATCACGCGGATCGAGTTGTCTGTCATTGACCCGGAGGGTAAGGTCTTAGCCTCCACGCTGAAAGATCCGGGTAATTTTGAGGAAGCCGTGTCCAATTTTACGGATTCACCGGCGGATTCGCAGGAAATGCAGGGTCATCAGTTTTTTAAGGTATATGATGAACTGCAGCTGGAATATATTCTGGTGGCACAGGGGAGTTCCGAAGACTCTTTTATGGTCGGCAAGATCGCTGCCTTCCAGATCCAGAATCTCCTGATCGCATACAAAGAACGGTTTGATAAGGACAATTTTATCAAGAATCTGCTTCTTGATAACCTTCTGCTTGTGGACATTTACAACCGTTCGCAGAAGCTGCATATCGAAGCGGATGCGCGCCGTGTCGTGATCATCGTGGAAACGGTCAACGACAGGGAACTGAACGCGTTGGAGAGCATCCGGAATCTCTTTGCACAGCGGACGAAGGATTTCATCACGGCCGTGGATGAGAAGAACATCATCGTCGTCAGGGAACTGGCGGAAGATGAGGGTTATGAGGAAGTGGAACGCAGTGCAAAGACCATCCTTGCACACTTTAAGGACAAGGCAAGGGATGTGCATGTTTCCTACGGAACCATAGTAGGGGAGATCCGGGAAGTCAGCCGTTCCTATAAAGAAGCCAAGATGGCGCTGGATGTCGGCAGGATCTTCTTTGATGAGAGAGATGTGATCGCCTACAGCGAACTCGGTATCGGGCGCCTGATCTATCAGTTGCCGATCCCGCTCTGTAAGATGTTCATCAAGGAGATCTTCGACGGAAAGTCACCGGATGATTTTGACGAAGAGACACTGACAACGATCAACAAGTTTTTCGAGAACAGCCTGAATGTTTCGGAGACCAGCCGGCAGCTTTACATTCACCGTAACACGCTGGTATACAGACTGGACAAACTGCAGAAATCCACGAACCTGGATCTGCGTGTGTTTGAAGACGCCATCACGTTCAAGATCGCGCTGATGGTCGTCAAATATATGAAGTACATGGAGAGCATAGAATTCTGATCTTGACAGATAAGGGGAGAAAAAATGGATATGATCACATTGGAGAATGTAAGCAAATCATACCAGACCGGCGTGGCCGCTCTGAGTGATGTGACGCTTCACATTCAAAAAGGGGAATTTGTTTTTATCGTAGGCGATTCGGGATCCGGAAAGTCTACACTGATCAAACTGCTGCTGCGCGAACTTACGCCCACGAGCGGAAGGGTGATCGTAAACAATTACGATCTGTCCAAACTGCGCAGACGCAAGATCGCCAAATTCAGAAGAAATATCGGCGTGGTGTTTCAGGACTTCCGCCTGCTGAAAGACAGGAACGTTTATGAGAACGTTGCTTTTGCGCAGCGCGTGATCGAAGTGCCTACGAGACAGATCCGTAAAAACGTGCCGGCGATGCTGTCGCTTGTCGGACTGGCCAGCAAATACAAAGCAAAGCCCAAACAGCTTTCGGGTGGCGAACAGCAGAGAGTCGCGCTTGCAAGGGCGCTTGTGAACAATCCGCCGATCCTGCTTGCGGACGAGCCGACGGGAAATCTCGACCCGCGTAATTCGTGGGAGATCATGAAACTGCTCGAGGAGATCAATAAACGGGGAACCACTGTCCTGGTCGTAACGCACAACCGCGAGATCGTGAATGCGATGCGCAAGCGTGTGGTGACGGTCAAAAAAGGCGTGATCATCAGTGATGAGGAAAAGGGTGAGTATATAGATGAGGATTAGCACATTAATTTTTACCTTTAAACAGGGTGTCAAGAATATCTTCCGGAACAAAGTCTTTTCGCTGGCTTCGCTCGCTACGATCGCAGCCTGCACGTTTTTGTTCGGGATTTTTTATGCGCTGGTCGTGAATGTGCAGTACAGCGTGAAGGAAGCACAGTCCGGTGTGGCGGTCACGGTCTTCTTTGATGAAGGGATCAGCGATGAGCGGATCCAGGAGATCGGCAATCTGGTCAAGGCGCGTCCGGAAGTCTCCGAAGTCAAATATGTTTCCGCGGAAGAGGCGTGGGCTTCTTTCAAAGTGGATTATCTGGGCGAGTACGCGGACGGATATGAGGGTGACAATCCGCTGGAGGGATCGGACAATTATGAGATCTATCTGAACGATGTTGCCAAGCAGTCTTCGCTTGTGGCATTTCTGGAAGCGACAGACGGCGTACGTGAGGTAAACCGGTCGGACGCAACGGCAGATATCCTGACGAATATCAACACACTGATCAGTTATATCTCTCTGGTGATCATCGGTATCCTGTTGGCGGTTTCGCTTTTCCTGATCAGCAATACGGTAGCAATGGGTATTGCGGTCCGTAAAGAGGAGATC
This sequence comes from Lachnospiraceae bacterium, assembly GCA_017620255.1. GTDB lineage: Bacteria > Bacillota > Clostridia > Lachnospirales > Lachnospiraceae > UBA2868. Next base: position 15,064 of record JAFZQU010000031.1, on the reverse strand, counting down.
GCGATCATGAAACTGATCGGCGCCAAGGACTTTGTGGTCCGCTCGCCGTTCGTGATCGAAGGGATCCTGATCGGACTGTTCGGAGCCGCGGTGCCGCTGATCGCGATCTATTATCTGTATGTCAAAGTCATCATCGTTGCGGGACAGAAATTCAGTGCCTTATCGGATATCCTGAAATTCATGCCGGTAGAGGAACTGTTCCGTCAGTTAATACCGGTGGCGCTGATCTTAGGCGTCGGCATCGGTTTTCTCGGAAGTGTCTTTACGGTGCGCAAGCATCTGAAAGTGTAGTGTTTCCGGAAACAGGCAACTGGGGAGTTGGCCTTGACCGGGAGTTTGTAAGGGGTCTTTATGAAGCATCTGAAACGATCGATCATAGGAATATGTATTGCTTTTAGCATCTTATGTCCGGATCCGAGCATGCTTGTTCAGGTTTCAGCTTCTTCGCTGACAAATGATTTTATCAAGGAAAGCGAAGAGAGTAAGAAACAGGCGGAGCAGAGCAAGGCTTCCCTGAAATCGGGACTGACAGATGTCAAAGGCGTATTGAAGAATCTGGAGTCCGCAAAAGGAAATCTGGAAGAATATATCGAACAGCTGGACGGCGAACTGTCTGAAATCAATGCAAAGATCGAAGTTTTAACGCAGCAGATCGCCGATAAGGAGATCGCTGTTGCCGGCGCGACCCAGGCCTTGGAAGAGGCGCAGAAAAAAGCCGACGATCAGTATGCAGCGATGAAGATGCGCGTGAAGTTCATGTACGAGCGCGGCAACGATTCCTATATCACCATGCTGCTTTCTTCGGATTCTTTTGTGGATTTTTTGAACCGTGCGGAATTCATCAACCGCTTATCCGCGTATGACAGAAGAATGCTGGATGAATTTATCTCCACGCGCAATCAGATTGCGGCGATCAAGGCAGATCTGGAAGAGGAACAGCGGCAGCTCAACGAAGCCAAGGCAGCGCTTGATAATGAGCAGGAAGCAATGGAAACCCTGATCGCTTCCAAGCAGGAAGAGATCGGCGTATACGAGACGGATATCCAGGATAAAGAGGCCGCGATCAGGGAATACGAGGCGATGATCGCGGAACAGGATCAGATCATCAAGGATCTGGAAGCGGCGATCTTAGCCGAGAAAAAGCGGCTGTTAGAGGAGAACCGGAAAGCGATCGTTTATGACGGCGGCCAGTTCAAATGGCCGGCGCCGGAATATACCAGGATATCGGATGATTACGGATGGAGGACCCATCCGATCCTCGGGATCCAGCAGTTTCATAACGGTGTGGATATGGCGGCGCCGAGCGGATCGCCAATCCTTGCCGCGTATGACGGAGAGGTCGTGAAAGCTTCCTATTCCCCGACGATGGGAAACTATATCATGATCGATCACGGTGACGGGCTGTATACCATTTACATGCATGCCAGCGCGCTGCTCGTATCGGAAGGGCAGATGGTCGCGAGAGGCGAGAAGATCGCCAAGGTCGGCTCGACCGGCAGAAGCACGGGACCGCATCTGCACTTTACGGTCAGGCGGGACGGCAACTACGTAAGCCCGTGGAATTTCCTGGGATAATAAACTGCGGTCTGCAGAAGAGATAGAAAAGAGGTTAAACAATGGACCGGGAAGAACTGAAGAGAGCCCGCAGGGCGGGCAGGTGGCAGGGGGCACTGATCATGGCTGGAATTGCCGTTTTCATTGCCTTGCTTTTTTTAACGATCGGCCTTGCACGTAAGATCCGTAACGGCACGATCCTTTCGCTTCTGAATTTCGGCGGGACGTCGGAATCCGTGATCACGAGTGAAGTCACGGACAAGGCGGATACGCTGAAAGCCGTGATCGACACGTATTACTACGAGGATGTCGATGAGGAAGCACTCAAGAACGGGATCTACAAAGGACTCATGGAAGGTCTGGGAGATCCCTATTCCACATATTACACGGAAGAAGAATACCGTGAGATGATGGAGAGTTCCGAAGGTGTCTACGAAGGCATCGGTGCTGTGCTGCAGCAGGACAGTGAATCGATGTTGATCAAGGTGGTACGCCCTATTCCGGGTTCGCCGGCCGAGGAAGCGGGTCTGCTTGCGGAAGACATCATTATGGAAGTGGACGGCGAAGATATAACCGGCCAGGACATCAACGTTGTTGTCAGCAAGATCCGGGGCGAGTCCGGGACCAAGGTAAATATCGGCATTGCGCGCAGCGGGGAAGACAAGACGCTCTATTTTGACATCACACGTGCGAAGGTCGAGGACGTGACCGTGGATCATGAAATGCTGGAGGACAACATCGGCTATATCTTCATCAGTGAGTTTGATGATGTGACGACCAGACAGTTTACGGACGCCATGGAGGATCTGAAGGAACAGGGAATGGATGCACTTATACTGGATCTGCGCGACAATCCCGGCGGCAATCTGGATGTTGCCGTGGACGTGGCGGATTATATCCTGCCGGAAGGCCTTGTGGTCTATATGGAAGATAAATACGGTGAACGTGATGAATACAGATCGGATGCTTCGCATCACTGGGATAAACCGATCGCGGTACTCGTAAACGGCAACAGTGCCAGCGCATCCGAGATCGTCTGCGGCGCCCTGCGGGATTATGACAGGGCCACGCTTGTCGGGACCAAGACATACGGTAAGGGGATCGTGCAGCAGATCCTTCCGCTTGGAGACGGAAGCGGTGTAAAAGTCACGATCGCAAGATACTATACACCTAACGGTACCTGCATCCACGGTGAGGGATTCGAACCGGATGTGGAGGTTGATTTTGACCTGGATCTGTATCTGGAGGAAGATACGGATACACAGCTTATCAAAGCGATCGAAGTCCTGAAAGAGAAACTGTAGGATCCTGCCTTGAAAGGAGCGTGTCCGCATGATCGGATCGGATAAGGTTCATAAGATCCTGTACGGAGGCGATTACAATCCGGAACAGTGGCCGGAAGAAGTCTGGGCCGAGGACATGCGTCTGTTTGCGCTGGCCGGCGTGGACACGGTCACTTTAAATGTATTCAGCTGGGCGTCCCTGCAGCGCAGTGATACGGTCTTTGATTTTGAAAAACTGGACCGGATCATGGAATATGTAAAAGAAAACGGCCTGAACGTCTGCATGGCGACTTCCACAGCCGCGCATCCGGCCTGGATGGCGCGCAAATATCCGGATATCCTTCGCACCGATCTGACCGGGATCAAACGGCAGTTTGGCGCAAGACACAACTCCTGTCCGAACTCGCCGACCTATCGGAAATTCTCCGTCAAACTGGCAAAGGCGATCGCGGAACGGTACAAAGACTACGACAACATCGTCGCCTGGCATGTATCCAATGAATACGGCGGCGCCTGCTATTGTGAGAACTGTGCCGCGGCCTTCAGAAGATGGCTGATGAGAAGGTATGGAACGATCGAAGAAGTGAACCGTGTGTGGAACACTTCTTTCTGGGGACATACTTTTTATGATTTTGAAGAGATCGTGCCGCCGGATCTTAGGTCGGAAGCGTTCGTCTATGATTTTGACGGAAGCATCCGGACGAATTTCCAGGGGATCTCTCTTGACTATATGCGGTTCCAGTCTGACAGCATGCTGGAATGCTTTGTACTGGAGAAAAAGGCGCTGAAAAAGATCACACCGGATATCCCTGTCACGACCAATCTGATGGGCTGGTACAAGGGCCTTGATTATTTCAAATGGGCGCAGGAAATGGATTTTGTGTCCTGGGACAACTATCCGGAATGCGACAGTTCCCCGGCCTATCCCGCGGGATTCCACGATGTCTGCCGCGGCATGAAGGACGGGATGCCTTTTGCGCTGATGGAACAGTCTCCGAGTGTCAGTAACTGGCACCCTTATGCGAAACTGAAACGGCCGGGTGTCATGCGCCTCTGGAGTTATCAGGCGATCGCACACGGGGCGGATACGGTACAGTTTTTCCAGATGCGCAGATCGCAGGGAGCCTGTGAGAAATACCACAGCGCGCTGATCGACCATGTCGGAAGCGAGCATACCAGAGTCTTCAACGAGATGGCGGAACTGGGTGCGGAGCTGAAAAAGATCGGGGCGGCAACGCTTGGTACAAGAACGCATTCCAAGGTGGCGATCGTCTTTGACTGGGAAAACTGGTGGGCACTGGAAATGTCGGCAGGACCTTCCGTGCGCATTGATTATCTGAAGGAAGTGGAAACCTATTATTCGGCATTGTTCAGGCAGAATATCTCCGTGGACTTCATCCGGACGGATTCCCGCTTTTTAGCATACGATCTGGTCATTGCACCGCTTCTTTACATGAATAAAGAAGGGTATGACGATAAAGTCCGCGCGTACGTGCAAAACGGCGGAACATATCTTGCTACGTATCTGAACGGTTATGTGGATGAAAATGACCGTGTCCTGCTCGGCGGATATCCCGGCAGACAAAAGGATATCTTCGGGATCCGGGTTGAGGAATCCGATGCCCTGCCGCCGGATGAGAGCAACCGTTTTATCTACAAGGGCACACAGTACCCGGCCGAGATCCTTTGTGATCTTATTCATCTTTCGGGCGCGGAAGAAATATCCACCTACGAGAGTGATTTTTATGCGGGCAGTCCGGTCCTGACAAAGAACCGGTACGGCGACGGCGTTGCCTACTATGTGGGAACGCATTCCAGCGAAGAATTTTATGCCACTTTTCTGAGAGACATCTGCGAAACACTGTTTATCGACCCGGTCTTAAATGCACCGCTGGATGTGGAAGTGAGGTGCAGGGAGAATGAAGAGAACCGGTTTATCTTTATCCTGAATCATAAGGATACGGCAACGGAAGTACGCATGAAAAGAGAGGGCACTGATATCCTGACGGACAGAAACTACCAGGCAGGGGATTTTGTAAAACTGGAACGAAAGGGCGTTGCGGTCATTCGTCTGAAATGAGCAACGGGCAGAAAAAGGATCATATATGGCAAAGGTTTTGATCGGTATGTCGGGCGGCGTGGACAGCGCTGTTGCGGCATATCTTTTACAAAAAGAAGGATATGAGGTCATAGGGGTAACGCTTCGCTCGTGGATGTCGCAGGACGGGGATGAAGGCAGGTGCTGCGAGATCGATGATGCCAGAAACGTTGCGGCAAAGCTTGGGATCCGCTATCATGTGCAGAACTGCCTGTCGCAGTTTGAAGAACATGTTACAGCCCCCTTCGTCCGAGATTACATACATGGCCTGACACCCAATCCGTGCATTGAATGCAACCGGTTTGTGAAGTGGGAGCAGATGCTCTATCTTGCAAAAGTCATGCAGGCCGACTATGTGGCAACGGGACACTACGCTTCCGTGGTCAGATGCGGGAACGGAAGATATACCGTAAAGTGTGCGGAGCATGCTGAAAAAGACCAGACCTATATGCTGTATAAACTCACGCAGGAGATGCTTGAGAAGACATTGATGCCGCTTGGCTCCTACAGCAAACAGGAAGTCAGGAAGATCGCTTCTTCGATCGGGATCCCCGTAGCAGACAAGCCGGATTCACAGGAGATCTGCTTTGTTCCGGACGGGAGTTATGCGGATTATATTCTGGCAAATGCAAAGGAAACGGTTCCCGGGGAAGGGAACTTCGTGGATGAGGCCGGAAACGTGATCGGAAGGCATAAGGGCATTATCCATTATACCGTCGGGCAGCGGAAAGGTCTTGGGATCGCGCTGGGTGTTCCGGCATTTATAACAAAGATCGATCCTGTGAAAAACGAGATCACGATCGGAACGGAATCTTCTCTTTACAGCCGGGAGGTCTTTTGCGGGGACTGCAACTATCTGAGCATACCGGGGATCGGCGAAGGCGAAAATATACACTGTCTTGCAAAGATCCGGTATCATCACAACGCAAGTCCGGCAGTGCTTACAGTAGCGGGACAGGACCGCTTACGGATCACGTTTGACGAGCCCGTAAAGGGCGCAGCGCCCGGACAGTCTGCGGTGTTCTATGATGAAGAGGACCGTGTGATCGGCGGCGGGATCATTTTAAGAAAAGAAGATATATAAAAAGGGAGACGGACCGGCATGGATATATCACACAGAAAAGTTCACAAACGGATATGTTTTCAGGATGAGCAGGGCAATGCGCTTGCCGGAAAAGAGATACGGATCAGGCAGGTTGGCCACAGTTTTCTGTTCGGGTGCGGCGCATTTGATTTCATGCCCTATGTCATGAAAGGCGGGGAAGAATACAAACAGCTGACCGAAAGCTGGCTTGCCCTGTTTAACTACGGCACGCTGCCCTTCTATTGGGGAAACTATGAACCGGAAGAGGGAAAAACAGACAAAGAAATGCTGATGAAAACGGCGCAGTATCTGAAAAGCCGCGGCGTAAAAGTGAAGGGGCATCCCCTGTGCTGGCATACCGCCTGTGCAGACTGGCTTATGCGCTATGACAATGAGACGATCCTTCGTAAACAGCTTGAGAGGATCGAACGGGAGGTCACGGGATTTAAGGGCGTGATCGATATGTGGGATGTTATCAACGAAGTGGTCATCATGCCCATCTTTGATAAGTATGATAACGCCATCACAAGGATCTGTAAGGAGAAGGGACGGGTAGCTCTGATCCGGGAAGTGTTTGAAAAGGCACATGCATGTAATCCGGAGGCCGTTCTGCTGCTGAATGATTTTAACACATCCGTCAATTATGAGATCCTGATAGACGGCTGCCTGAATGCAGGTGTACCGCTTAGCGCGATCGGCATCCAGTCTCACCAGCACCAGGGATATTGGGGCAGGGAAAAACTGGAAGAGGTACTGGACAGGTTTTCCGTATTCTCTCTTCCGATCCATTTTACGGAAAACACCCTGATCTCCGGTGAGATCATGCCGGCACATATCGTGGATCTGAACGACTGGCAGGTGGATGAATGGCCGAGCACGCCGGAAGGAGAGGAACGGCAGGCAAAAGAGATCGAAGAGATGTACAGGATCCTGTTTGCACATCCGCTCGTGGAAGCCATCACCACATGGGATTTTAAAGACGGTGCATGGCTGCATGCGCCAAGCGGATTTGTCAGGGAGGACCATTCCGAAAAGCCTTCCTATCAGATGCTGAAGAAACTGATCGGGGAGGAATGGCACACGGATACCACCGTGAAAACGGATGCCTCCGGATACGCCTCCATCGATGCGTTTAAGGGCGAATACAATCTGTGTACAGAGGGCATGACGGCGGACGTAAGCCTGACGGACTCCGAACCTGTCTTAATAAACATGAAAAGAGGATAAAGATATGGCATCTGGTAAAGAATATCTGGATTTTGTACTGGAACAGCTGTCGGAGCTGGATGATATCACATACAGGGCGATGATGGGAGAGTACATTCTCTATTACCGGGGAAAAGTAGTCGGCGGGATCTATGATGACCGGTTTCTGGTCAAGAATATCAAAGCGGCTGCGGATCTGATGCCTGAGGCAGCGTTGGAACTGCCTTATGAAGGCGCAAAAGAAATGCTGCTGGTGGATGACATTGAGAATAAGGAATTCCTTAAGGAACTACTGTCTGTTATGTACGATGCACTGCCGGCGCCCAAAGAAAAGAAGAAATAGAGATCCGGACACACTTGACAATATACCCCTATAGGGTATATGATGAGTAGCACAGGATACCCCTTGGGGGTATATTGGAAGGAGATGCCATATGTCAGATCTTTTTGATGAGACACAGGAAACCTGCTGCTGCTCCGGGAAACACAAGGAACGGGACGAAAAAGAATACAGGGATCTCATGAACCGTCTGAAGCGGATCGAGGGGCAGGTCAGAGGCATTGAAGGAATGCTTGAAAACAATGCATACTGTACGGATATCCTGATACAGGTTTCAGCAGTCACCAACGCACTGAACAGCTTTAATAAAGCGTTGCTTGCCGATCATATGAGAACCTGCGTGGCGGAAAACATCAGGGAAGGCAATGACGAAGTGATCGATGAACTGGTCGTAACTTTGCAGAAACTGATGAAATAGGCAGCAGGTTGTTAGGGAGGCAATATGGAACAGTATAGCGTAACGGGAATGAGCTGTGCCGCCTGCCAGACGAGAGTCGAGAAAGCGGTGTGTGCCGTTAACGGCGTGGAGAGTTGTGCGGTAAGTCTGCTTACGAACTCGATGGGCGTGGAAGGAACGGCTCGTCCGGAAGACATCATCGCAGCCGTTGAGGCTGCCGGATACGGTGCAAGTAAGCAGGGTGATCAAGGAGCGCGGGAATCCGTAAAAGAGTCCGGGACGTCCGGAATGAAAAAGAGACTCATAGCCTCGGCAGTATTTTTACTGCCGCTTTTGTATGTGTCAATGGGACACATGCTCTGGAACTGGCCGCTACCGGGATTTCTTGACGGAAACCATGTGGCAATGGGGCTGTTCCAGCTCCTTTTATCCGGAGCGGTCATGGTGATCAACCAGAAGTTTTTTATCAGCGGGTTTAAGGGACTGATACACAGATCCCCCAACATGGACACGCTGGTGGCATTAGGCGCAACGGCGGCGTTTGCATACAGTACGGCAGCTTTGTTTGCCATGTCAGACGCCGTGCTTCATAACAACACGGACCGGGTTGCATATTACATGCAGCAGTTCTATTTTGAAGCGGCTGCGATGATCCTTACACTGATCACGGTAGGGAAAATGCTCGAGGCAAGATCCAAGGGGAAGACAACGAACGCGTTGAAGGGCCTCATGGATCTTTCTCCCAAAACAGCGGTTCTGCTACGGGACGGGGTTGAAAGCATTGTGCCTGTTGAAGAAGTTAAGGTCGGAGACAGGTTTGTTGTAAGACCCGGTGAGAGCATCCCCGTGGACGGGATCGTGTCGGAAGGGGAAAGTGCCGTAAACGAATCGGCGCTGACCGGTGAGAGCGTTCCGGTAGAAAAAAAGGCGGGAGATACTGTCTCTGCCGCAACGATCAATACATCCGGATATATGGTCTGTAAGGCAACGAGAGTCGGTGAAGATACAACGCTGTCTGCCATCATAAAAATGGTAAGTGATGCGGCGGCAACAAAAGCACCCATTGCAAAGATCGCCGACCGGGTATCGGGGGTGTTTGTTCCGGTCATCATAGGGATCGCGTTCATCACTTTTTTTGTATGGCTGTTTGTGGGACAGACCGCGGGTTATGCGATCGCGAGAGCAGTATCTGTACTGGTTATAAGTTGTCCCTGCGCGCTTGGACTTGCAACGCCGGTGGCGATCATGGTCGGAAACGGGGTTGCCGCTAAAACCGGAATTCTTTTCAAAACGGCAGCTTCTCTGGAACAGGCCGGACGGACACAGATCATTGCATTGGATAAAACAGGTACGATCACTACCGGTGAGATGAGCGTAACCGACATCTGCTTATCGGAAGGTGTTGCGGAAGAAGAATTACTGAAGACGGCATATGCACTTGAGTCAAAGAGCGAGCATCCGATCTCAAAAGCCATTACGCAGTACGCGATGGAAAAGAAAACCGTTTTGGAAGAAACGACAGAGTTTGAAGTGCTTTCCGGAAACGGTCTGAAAGCTGCATCCGGCAAAGATACTCTTTACGGGGGCAGTGAAAAATACATAAAAGATATTGTACATACGGTCGGCCGGGATATCCGGGACGCCATAGAGCGGACAGCTGGAGAAGGAAAGACACCGGTCCTCTTTGCAAGAGGCAGCAGGCTTCTCGGGATGATCGGTGTGGCGGATGTCATTAAAGAAGACTCCCCGGAGGCGATCGCGGAACTGAAGCAGATGGGGATCCATGTGGTGATGCTCACGGGAGACAACCCGGTCACTGCCGCAGCGATCGCCGGACAGGCAGGTGTGGACGAAGTGGTTGCGTCTGTAAAGCCTGACGGGAAAGAAGCCGTCATTAGGAAACTGATGGAATACGGAAAAGTCGCCATGGTGGGAGACGGGATCAACGATGCCCCGGCATTGACTGCTGCCGACCTTGGGATCGCGATCGGCGCCGGTACGGATATCGCCATAGATGCCGCAGATGTTGTCCTGATGAAAAACAGCATAAAGGATGTTGCGGCAGCGATCAGGATATCCGGGAGCACTCTGAAAAACATATATGAAAATCTCTTTTGGGCATTTTTCTATAATGCACTGTGTATCCCGCTTGCCGCAGGCTGCTATGTGGCCGCGTTCGGATGGGAACTCAGCCCCGTTTTCGGAGCAGCCGCCATGGGCTTATCAAGTTTTTGCGTTGTATCCAACGCGCTGCGCTTAAACCGGATCAGACCGTATGACGGCAGGAGAGATCATAAGATCAAAAACCCTGTGACAGGGAATTTAACGGAACAGGAAACAAATATACAGATAACGGAGGAAAAAGAAATGAAGATCAAAGTCAACGGAATGATGTGTGCACACTGCGAGGCACATGTAAAAAAGGCCCTGGAGGCGATTGACGGGATTGAGACGGCAACGGCGTCCCACGAGGAAAATCTTGTTACGATCACAAGTTCCGCGGAAGTTGATGAAGCGGCAGTCAGGGCGGCTGTAGAAGAAGCCGGCTATGAATACGCAGGCGTGATCGCATAGGGGACAGACGAAAGGATGTTTTGATGTTAAACAGGTTTTCGAGGACAGAGCTTTTATACGGACCGGAAGCTATGGAACACTTATCTTCCTGCCGCGTGGCTGTGTTTGGAATAGGCGGGGTCGGCGGATATGTTGTAGAGGCGCTTGCCCGTTCAGGGATCGGAGCGCTTGACCTGATCGACAATGATAAGGTCTCCATCACCAATATCAACAGACAGATCCTGGCAACGGAAAAAACGATCGGCAGATATAAAGTCGATGTGGCAGAGGAGAGAGTAAAAGAGATCTCACCTGACTGCAAGGTCAGGGCATATAAGACTTTTTATCTTCCGGATACGCAGGATCAGTTTGATTTCAGTGCGTACGATTATGTGGTGGATGCCATTGATACGGTAACGGGAAAACTGGCTATCGTGGAAAATGCCAAAAAGGCGGGCGTTCCGGTGATATCTTCCATGGGAGCCGGTAACAAAGTGAATCCTGCGGCGTTTGAAGTCGCGGATATTTATGAGACCTCGGTCTGCCCCCTGGCGAAGGTCATGAGGCAGGAGTGTAAAAAACGCGGGATCGGTTCACTGAAAGTGGTCTATTCAAAGGAACCGCCGATCCGTCCTCTTGAAGATGTTTCGATCAGGGTTGAAGAGCAGACGGAAAGAAGGAGCATTCCCGGTTCAACCGCCTTCGTTCCGTCGGTTGCCGGACTGATCATCGCAGGTGAAGTCATAAACGATCTGTGTAAAAACACAGGTGAGCGCGTACAACAGGATCTCTGATATCATTCTGATCGAGATCGGATCCTGGAACAAGCCTTATGAAGAAAAGGATCCGGAGGTATAAAGATACGGCGTAGTAAAGAGTAACCGGGTTTTGCAGGGGCAGTTGTCAAAACTGCCCTTTTTTGTTGCAGAAATTTCTTGCCATTTTCCATACCCGGTGATAATATATCTAACAGATATATCAAACAGATATAAGGAGAACAAAATGGCAAGGGAAAAAAGGATCGATATGGTTATTCTGGGGCTTCTCAGTCATGAAGATCTTACAGGATATGATATGAAGAAGCGTATTGACGGTGCGATCAGTTTTTTTTGGAAGGGAAGCTTCGGTAATATATATCCGGCGCTGAAAGATATGGAAAACCAGGGGCTGATCACAAAAAGCGACACATCCGTAGGCGGACGTGAAAGAACAACTTACCGTATTACGGAGAGCGGCAGAGACAAACTAAAAGACTGGCTCAGAGATGAGCAGGCAAGTAATGAACTCAAATACGAGACACTTCTGAAACTGTTTTTCGGGGGAGTGGAGACCGGGGAAGTATCGGTACGCAATATTGAGGTATTTGAGGAACAGATAAAGAAGGATCTGAAGGTTTTGAAGACATACTGTGAAACGCTGGAGAGATCACTTGATGTAGAGGATCATGTTTATTATTCTCTCACAGCTTCCTTCGGGGTTGAAACGTATGAAGCTTATCTTAAGTGGTGTGTCAAAGCAAAAAAACTGCTGAAAAGGAGGGTCTGATAAATGAGACAGCGGGTCAGAAAGACGATGCTGATCGTATCGTTTCTTCTTTTTCCGGTCACCATATGGTATTTTTCACCATACCTTATTATCCGGGCAGCTTCCGAACATATAATGAACGGAAGCTTTATCGTATTCACCGCAATGCTTGTGCTCTCCATGTTTCTGGGACGGGTCTGGTGCGGATATCTGTGCCCTGCAGGCGGACTTCAGGAGTGTCTTTTTACATGTAATCCCAATCCGGCGAAACAGGGTTTTAGAAATTGTATAAAGTATGCGATATGGCTGATCTGGATCGTAGCGATCATAGTCACATTTATCCTTGGAAAAAATGACGTGACGATAGATCCGTTTTACATGACTGATCATGGGATCTCTATAACAAGTATTTACAACTATGTCATGTATTATGGAGTTATGCTGTTGTTAGTGCTGCCGGCTCTTATACATGGACGAAGAGCCACTTGCCATTATATCTGTTGGATGGCTCCCTTCATGGTAACCGGCAGCCTGATAGGAAGATTTCTGCACTTGCCGCAACTTCATATCGAAGCCGACAGGGACGCGTGTATTGCCTGCGGAAAGTGCAGCAGGTCCTGTCCTATGGGACTTAATGTGATGGGTATGGTTTCAGAAGGAAAAAAAGCAAACTGCACAGAATGCATCCAGTGTGGAGCCTGTGTGGATGTGTGCCCCAAGAAGGTTTTGAAATACAGGATGACCTGGAGGCGTAACTGAGGGGAAACATATTCAGATAAACCACGAACAAATGTTCGACATACATTGAAAAACGCCCGAAAAATGGTATACTGTTTGTATGGAATTTAAACTTCATTCTGAATATCAGCCTACCGGCGATCAGCCGCAGGCCATAAAAGAATTGATAGAGGGTTTTAAAGCAGGAAACCAGTTTCAGACGCTTCTTGGCGTGACCGGTTCCGGCAAGACCTTCACGATGGCAAACATCACACACCACTATATCTTGTGGCGCAGTTCCCGAAGAAATCTAAATTAGGAGAAAGAGTAAATGGATCTGAACAAAACAATAGCAAAATTGGGCTCGTGGATAGTGACGGTGACAGTTTTTCTGTTTGCGCTGTTTTTGATAATCAACTATCCTATGGGATATTACTTTGTGTGCCTTATCCTGCCGCTTGGGTTTATTATGATGACGGCAGGTCTTCACGACGAATGTGAAAACGACCGCAAAGTCGCTGCGAATACCGGTTTGATTCTTGCGGCGATATACGGCACTTTTATTATGCTGGTTTACTTTGCACAACTGACAACGGTAAACAACGAACAACTGACCGAACAGGCGGCAAAACTGTTAGAATTCGGCAAGTTCGGGCTTATCTTTAACTACGACCTGCTCGGCTACGGTATGATGGCTCTTTCGACTTTCTTCACAGGACTTTCGATAAAAGCAGAGAACAAAGCGGACAAGTGGCTCAAGGCACTTATGATGATACATGGAGTGTTCTACTTCAGCTGCACGTTTATGCCAATGACGGGAATATTCTCAAAGATGTCGTCTGGCGGCGATGGCCTCGGCGGAAGGTTCGCTCTTGTTGCGTGGTGTGTGTACTTTTTCCCCATCGGGATACTTTCTTTTCTTCATTTCAGAAAAAGATGAAATAGTTTAACATTCAAGGTATTTTACATGTAGTTGTGAGGATAAAGACGGAACTTAAAATTGACCCGAACGGAATCTGGTATCATGGCTCGAATATGATTTTTACCGAGTTAAGGGAAGGAAGTACTGTCACCCGGTGGAAAGAACTTGCAGAGGCTTTTTCGCATAGACCGGATCGACTTAGCTATGATGATAATGGTGTGATCTTCCATGACGGAAAAGAAAAGGGATATCTGAATATATCAGACGAACCGATTACCGTTGACATCGATGTTTATCAGCACCCCAGAACTGTGATGGATAAAAATGGTTGAACTCAGAAAACTCGAACAATCGGACCGCGAGCAGTTTATAAAAGATAATCAAGAGGCCTTCAATTACGGGGCAATGGAAGAGTTTGGGATGCGTGACGATCATTTTGAAGAGGATGATCAGATCATTTCCCGAGAGACTATTGAAAAGTCTATAGATGAAGGCGAAGCATATCGCATTATGTGTGATGGAAAGCCGGCCGGAGGTGTAGTCATCAAAGTGGATGGCGAAAAGGGGGACCTGGATCTTCTTTTTGTATCTCCGAAGGCTCATAGCAAAGGAATCGGTTATGCTGCCTGGTGCGAGGTTGAGAAACTGCATCCTGAGGTAACTGTCTGGGAGACGGTTACTCCTTATTTCGAAAAAAGAAACATCCACTTTTACGTGAACCGCTGTGGTTTTCATATCGTAGAGTTCTATAATAGTCATAACCCGGATTCGAATGATCCCGATGCTGAAATAGGCGAACCAGATGATCGGTTTCCGGAAGGAATGTTCAGGTTTGAGAAGAGGATGAAGTAGTTTTAACTTTTAAGATAATCGATCTATCTTTAACTTTTTATATTATGTACTACTGTGAGGAGTATGACTAATGAGCAATGTTATTTTTGACATGGCCGGTAAAGACGACATATCTGAGTTGGTTCGTTTGAGAATTGCATATATGATAGACGATTTCGGAACTATCAGTGAATATGAACGGCAATGTATGGAGGAACAACTTCCGGGATATTTTGACAGAAGACTTGGAAAAGAACTAATCGCATTTGTTGCAAGGGCAGAAGGACGGTTGGTGGCAGCGGCATATCTGCTGATCATTGAGAAGCCGGCGAACCCGTTTTTACCCAATGGACTTGATGGAGAAGTGCTCAGTGTATATACAGAGAGCAAATACCGTGGAAAGGGCATCTGCACACAGCTGATGAAAAACATGATAGAGTTTGCGAAAGAAAACAAATTATGCCGAATAGATTTAATGGCAACAGATGAAGGCTATCCGGTCTATAAAAAGGTCGGCTTTGAAGACAGGGCTCAGAAATACATAGATATGCGCTT
>JAFZQU010000030.1 GCA_017620255.1 Lachnospiraceae bacterium | reverse complement strand
TGTCCTTAGTACGAGAGGACCGGGATGGACGGACCACTGGTGTATCTGTTAGGAACCAATCCTATCGCAGAGTAGCCAAGTCTGGACGGGATAAACGCTGAAGGCATCTAAGCGTGAAGCCCCCCTCAAGATGAGATATCCACATAGACCCCTTGAAGACGACAAGGTAGATAGGTCATAGGTGGAAGTGCAGTAATGTATGTAGCTGAATGTCACTAATAGGTCGATAGCATTTACGATTGTATTCTGAAATCGCTTCGCGATTTCTTGGCACAGATAGTATTCAGTTTTGAAGGTTTAAAGAAAAGACCATGTATCCGCATGGTCTTTTTTGTTATAGCGACTCCAATGCTTTTTCGAAATGCTTTTCATAGATGCGCTTGCGGTATTCTTTCGGAGAGATCCCTTCCTGTTTTGAAAACAGAGCCGAGAAATGACTTTCCCCGGAAAAACCGAGGTATTCTGCGATGTCCGTACAGCTGTAATCGTTATAGGCCAGCAAATGCTTGGCTGCATTCAGCTTCTGTTCCCGGATGTATGCGGAAACACTCAGTCCCGTTTCTTTTGCAAAGAGCGTGGAAAGGTAGGAAGCATTCATGCTCAGTTCGTCGGCTATATCCGCAACCGTGATACGGTCATGCAGATGATTCTGGATATAGTTGATGCTTAAAATGACTTTCGGCGAGAGTTCACGACGCCTTTTCTTATATTCACGCATACGCCGTGCATATTCCCTCATCATGCTTCCGTATAGTTCTTCCACATCATCTTCCGTTTGACACTGATCCGTTTTACGGATAAACAGATCCGAAAGTCCGTAGGATTCACTTGCCGGCATACCACCCTCAATACAGAATCTGCAGCAGACGGTCACGTCGGCCACGAAGAGAAATTTCGCACTTTGCAAAGGCGATGCGGAGAGGGAAGGAAGCTTAAAGTCTTTATGCTGTCTGATCACGCGCTCGACTGCTTTCAGATCTCCGTCTTTGACCGGCTGTACAGTTGACATCTCCGCGCTGTAGGAAGCGTGCTCGAAGTTGTCTTCTCTCTGTTTGAAAAGATATTCATGCAGGGACTGTTCGATCTTGTCATGCGTTTTTTGATCTGTAATCATAAATACAACCAATGAATATATATAAAAACAAATGAATATGTTGTTATTATAGCAGACTCTGCGATAAGATACAACCAGAACAGAACAAAACCCAGCAGACAATAAGGAGGAAACAAGATGAGATTTGGTGATGTACAGGATACAAGGAAAAAGGAAAACAAGCCGGAGCGTAAAAACAGAACAAGATATTCGGCCGAAGGACAGATGGCAAGCCTTGCGGCGCTGAACAGAGAGCGTAAAATGGTAAATGTGTACGGTGTGACTTTTACCATCTGAAAAGAAGATTTCATCGACAAAAAACAAGTTTTTATACAATTTGTTGAAGAATTGTGTAAAAATTTGTTTTTTTTTCGCAATTATGTGATATACTTAATGCATGATTATTTTCCAATGGGAAAGTATCGAATAATGCGTAGAGGTGAAGGTATGGATACTAAGATTTTATTAGAGAATGGTACCAATGAACTTGAGATTTTGGAGTTTCGTCTGGGGGATAATTCATATGGTATCAATGTAGCCAAGATTCGTGAGATCATTCCGTATCAGCCGGTTACCCCGGTTCCGAATGCACACCCCAGCATTGAAGGAATTTTCATGCCGCGTGAAACAATGATCACTGCTGTAAGTCTTCGTAATGCATTACAGCTTGGTGATTCTGAAGCAAGCGGCTTGTTCATTATTACGAACTTTAACAAGTTGGATGTTGCTTTTCATGTTGATTCCGTTATGGGTATTCACAGAGTATCCTGGACGGAGATCATTAAGCCGGACAGCACGATCAATAATGATCAGGATGGCGTATCAACAGGTATCGTAAAGTTTGATGAAAGACTGGTTATCATTCTTGATTTTGAAAAAATCGTAACGGACATCTGCCCGGAGACAGGTCTGAAGATGTCAGAAGTTGACGGGTTTGCGGAAAGAGCCCGTTCACAGACCCCGATCCTGATCGCAGAAGACTCTCACCTGCTGAATAAGCTGATCTCTGATGCACTTACGAAATCCGGATACGTAAATCTGATCAGAACCGAGAACGGACAGGAAGCATGGGATTATATCCAGAAAGCTCTCGAGGAAGGCGAGATCAACAATCGCGTACATCTGGTGATCACGGATATTGAGATGCCTCTGATGGACGGACATCGCCTGACAAAACTGATCAAGAGCAATGATGACCTGAAACATATCCCGGTTATCATCTTCTCGTCTCTGGTTAACGATGAGATGAGGATCAAGGGTGAATCTCTTGGTGCTGATGCACAGTTATCCAAACCGGAGATCGGAAATCTTGTAAAAGAGATCGACAGGTTGCTTGACAAATAAATCCCGAGGTTTTTTATGACCAACAGATATCAGAGAAGACAACAGATGAAAAATGCCCATATCACAGCGATGGTTGTGGGCATTTTCATTGCGTTATGCGGACTGTATTTTATCTTCGGCATCAGCCGTCAGACGGACACAAAGAACGCAAAATGCACGGAAGTGACCACCGGTGTTGTTACGGAGGTTGTCCCATCCGGTTCGAAATACCGTGCAACGATCGATTATGCGATCGAGGATATCGACAAGACGATGACGATCGAGACCAAGAAGGATCCCGGCGTCGGAACGCAGATCGAGATCAAATACGAGCCGCTGCATTTCTCTCATCTTTACATCGAAGGAGTGTCATCGACAGGCAAAGATAATATGGTGACCGGAGGGATCATGATCCTTGCCGGGGCCGCCTTTTTCGGCTTAGGGCTTCTTATGAAGAAGATGAAAAAGAAGAAACGCGAAATGAACGATATGGAAGAATCGTAATGAAAACCCGGCGGAAGCGTCGGGTTTTTGATTTTTCCTTTATTTTTTCAGTATCGTATGATAGACTAATATCGAATTTTTATATACTAAAGAGGGTTTGTCACCCGGAGGAATACATGAGTTCAACAGAAGAATATCTTGACAGTTTATTACGAAGCGTAATGAGCGGTAAAAAACCGCCTGCACCGATAGAGCCACCGACGGAAGAAGAGAATGCGCAGACTGCTGCAGAACCGGCACCTGCTCCTATTGCGGAACCGGAGCCTGCTCCGGCCGAAGAACCGATAGCTGCTCCTGCAGTGGAAGAACCGGTAGTAAATCCTGAACCGGCTCCTTCGTTAGAAGACGTGGCGATCGGCGGGGATACAACCGCTGCACCGGTGATGGAAGAGATCCCGGTCATGGAAGAAACAGCGATGCCCGCTATGGACGATGTACCGCCCATGCCGGAAGAGAAACCTGCTCCGAGAGAACATGTTTCCTTTATCGGAACGATCATGAGTGAGATCCCGGCAACTGACAGGTCCGGGGAAACGGAAGAACCGGCAGCGCCGAGTGAAGCGGACGCGCTTGAACTGGCTGCCGAAGCGACATATATCATGCCGGAAGAGGCAGAAATGCCCGCAGGGGAGGCAGAAACGGAGACACCGGATCTGGCTTCCATGGCTATGTCCATGATGGAGGCAGAAACGGCTGCAGAGCCTGAGATGCCCGAAATGGAAATGCCGGTTATGGATGAGCCGATCATGGACATGCCGGAAATGCCTGAGATGGCAATGCCCGAGATGGCTGAGATGGGTGAAATGGCAATGCCCGAGATGGCAGACATGGGCGAAATGGCCATGCCCGAGATGGCTGAGATGGGCGATCTGATGACAGACATGCCGATGCCTGAGATGGAAATGCCGGTTATGGATGAGCCTATCATGGACATGCCGGAAATGACCGAGATGGCAGACATGGGCGAAATGGCAATGCCTGAGATGGGCGATCTGATGACAGACATACCGGCCATGGAAGCAGAGGCAGAGATGCCGATGCCTGAGATGGAAATGCCGGTCATGGATGAGCCGATCATGGACATGCCGGAAATGCCCGAGATGGCAGACATGGGCGAAATGGCAATGCCCGAGATGCCCGAAATGGAAGCCATGCCCGAAATGGAGACACCGGAAGCAGCTGAAGGATCGGATATGCTTGAGATGCCCGAACTGTTCATGGTGGATATTCCCGGAATGGAAGGCGGCGAGACAGCCGAACAGCTTCCGGATGAAGATATTTCCAAACTGCTCCAGTCCATTGAAGAAATGGATTCACCGCTGGATGAACCCGCACAAACAGAGGATGCGGCAGAAGCACCCGAGAGTGCTGAAGAAATGCCCGTCATGGACGAAATGCCTATGATGGACGAGATGCCGATCATGGATGAAGCGCCCATGGAGGGAGCAGAAGAAGCAGCACTTGCAGACGACCTGAGCACATCCATGGATGATCTGCTCGGACTCAGTGAAGAGAATCTGGATTCGGCACTGCAGGAAGCCGCAGCAGGAGACATACCGTTAGATTCCATGGAGGAACTGGGCCTTGAGGACCTGCTGACGGGAAGTGAGGGTGATGCGGAGCTTACGGAGATCGGAGACCTGTTATCGGCTGATAATAATAATGAGGCCGTGGATGCGTCCATTCTGGAAACAGATGTCGATGAACTCACTCCGGAACAGCTCTACGACATAGATGAAGCGCTCGATGAAGATGCGCTCGAAGAAGAAGGCGGAAAGAAACGCAAGAAGAAAAAGAAAAAAGAGAAAAAGCCCAGGAAGGATAAAGCCGCTGACGGTGAGCAGGGCGAAGAAGGCGAAAAGAAGCCCGGTTTCTTTGCCAAGATCCTGGATTCCCTGACCAAGGAAGTTGAGGAAGAGGAAGCGGCAACGGAAGAGAGCGGACAGATCTTTGAAGAGACCGCGAAGGATATTGCGATCGAGACCGCTGCCGAGAACCAGAAGATCATCGAAGAAATGGGTGACGAAGAGGAAGAGGGCGAAGCAAAAGGCAAGAAGGGTAAGAAAGCCAAGAAGGAAAAGAAGCCCAAAGAGAAGAAACAGAAAGTCAAGAAAGAAGTCTTCCCGGACGATCCTTCCCTTTACCGGAAACTGCCCAGAAAGAACGTGATCGTGATCTGCATCCTTTGCTTCTCACTGGGTGTTGTGATCACACTGCTGACCTACCTGCTTCCGTATTACCGTGACACAAAGAAAGCGCAGAGTGCATATGATCACGGCAATTATATCGAAGCATATACGGATCTGAAGGGGCACAACTTAAATAAGAAACAGCAGGAGATCTACAACAAGTCCGTAGTGATCCTGAAAGAGAAACGAAAACTGGATTCCTACGAGAAGTATATGCAGTTGAACATGCCTGCGCAGGCGTTGGATGCGCTGCTTCAGGGACTGAAGAACGCGGATGATTTTGGCGCATATGCGGAAGAACTGGGCGTGAAGGATACGTTCGACGAATATACCAGAGAGATCGAATCGAAGGTGACAGGAACCTTCGGGCTGGATCTGGGTACGGCTTACGAATGGTCGAAGATCGAGGATGCAAACGAGTATTCCAGACAGATCTACCAGTTCCTGTCCGGTAACGGCGGCGGAAGCAGACCGGTTTCCGACATGACAGAAAACCCCGTGATCGCCGGCGAAGAAGAGGAGTTTGCAGAATGATCGCGATCATAGATTATGATGCAGGAAACATGAAGAGCGTTGAAAAAGCTCTTCATTTTCTTGGGAAGGATTATCAGGTTACAGACAAGCGCGAGGAGATCCTGCGTGCGGACCATGTGATATTGCCCGGCGTCGGTGCATTCGGCATGGCGATGGAACAACTCAAGGAGCGTGGCCTTGTGGAAGTACTCCGTGAGGTGGCAGGAAAGGGAACGCCGTTTCTCGGAGTATGCCTCGGGATGCAGCTTCTCTTTGATGAAAGTGATGAAGATCCTGGCGTTGCCGGTCTGTCACTGCTGCAGGGGAAGATCGCGCGGATCCCGACGGGCACATATGAGAAGATCCCGCACATGGGATGGAACTCGCTGAAGATCACACCGGGAAGCAGGCTGTTTGCAAACGTGCCGGATGAATCCTTTGTTTATTTTGTGCATTCCTATTATGCGCATGCCCATGACAGAACGGCGGTTGCCGCGACGACTTCCTATAATACGGAGATCGATGCGGCGGTTGAAAAGGGGAATCTGTTCGGATGCCAGTTCCATCCGGAGAAGAGTTCGGAAACGGGACTTACCATCCTTCGAAATTTTGTGAATCTGTAGGAAAAATCATGTTTACCAAGAGAATCATACCCTGCCTGGATGTGCATGCGGGCAGAGTCGTCAAAGGCGTCAATTTTGTCAACTTAAGAGATGCGGGAGATCCCGTGGAGATCGCAGCGGCGTACGATAAGTCCGGTGCGGATGAACTCGTTTTCCTGGATATCACGGCTTCCAGTGACGCGCGCAATACCGTCGTGGATATGGTCCGTGCCGTTGCGGAAAAGGTGTTCATTCCTTTTACGGTAGGCGGCGGGATCCGTACCGTGGATGATTTTAAGACCCTGCTTCGTGAGGGCGCGGACAAGATCAGCATCAATTCGGCGGCGATCAACCGGCCGGAACTGATCTCGGAAGCGGCAGATAAATTCGGCAGCCAGTGCGTTGTCGTTGCGATCGATGCCAGAAGAAGGGAAGACGGCAGCGGCTTCAATATCTTCAAAAACGGCGGACGGATCGACATGGGGATCGATGCCGTGGAATGGGCAATGCGTGCGGAAAAACTCGGCGCGGGAGAGATCCTGCTGACCAGCATGGATGCCGACGGAACAAAAGCCGGTTACGATCTGGAACTGACGCGTACCATTTCGGAAAATGTGAGCATCCCCGTGATCGCATCGGGCGGAGCCGGCACCATGGAGCATTTTTACGATGCGCTGACGGAAGGCAAGGCAGATGCGGCTTTAGCGGCGTCGCTTTTCCATTATAAAGAGCTTGAGATCAGGAAACTGAAGGAATACTTGCTATCACGCGGAATATCCGTTAGAATATAGAACTTGGTGAGGGAGCATGGCGGCAATCGCGAATGACTGGCTGGAACCGCTTTCCGCGGAGTTTAAAAAGCCGTACTACAAAGATCTGTATCTGAAGGTCAAGGACGAATATCAGCATCATCAGGTATTTCCGGCACCGGATGATATCTTCAGTGCATATACACTGACGGAACTGAACCGGGTGAAAGTCGTGATCCTGGGACAGGACCCGTATCATGATGTGGGACAGGCGCACGGCCTGTGTTTTTCGGTCAAGCCCGGTGTCGATATTCCCCCTTCCCTGCAGAACATCTATCAGGAACTGCACGATGACCTCGGTCTCTACATTCCCAATAACGGATATCTCGTCAAGTGGGCAAAGCAGGGCGTCCTGCTACTCAATACGGTGCTGACCGTGCGGGCGCATCAGGCCAACTCACACCGCGGGATCGGATGGGAACAGTTCACGGACGCAACGATCCGGATCTTAAACGAGCAGGACCGGCCGATCGTATTTCTGCTGTGGGGTAAGCCCGCACAGAACAAACGGGCCATGCTGTATAACCCGAAGCACCTGATCCTGACTGCACCGCATCCAAGTCCGCTTTCCGCATACCGCGGCTTTTTCGGATGTAAACATTTCAGCCGGACCAATGCGTTCTTAAGTGAAAATCACTTGGAGCCCATCGACTGGCAGATAGAAAATATATAGGAGCAATTATGAACAAAACATTTGCAACAGTGCTGAAGATCCTGATCGGCATTGTGCTTGTAGGCGCGATCTTAGCCGGAGTCTATTACGGCGTGAGTTATCGTTCCGATGCGAATAAGATGGCCGAAGAACTGCAGGCGGGAAACGCTTTTATGGAAAAGGGCGATTACCTCTCGGCGATCGGATCTTACAGCGCAGGACTCGAATACGATCCGGAAAACCAGGATGTCAAAAACGCCATCGCACATGCTTACGTGATGCTGGGCAGTCTGTACGGAAGCAGCAATGAAGCGATCGATGCGTATCAGAATGCACTGCTCTACAACGTGGAAAACAAGAATGCCTACTGGGGCGTTGCCAATATCTTCGAGGAACGCGGAGAAGAAGACAATGTACTTTCCGCGCTGAACACCGGCTATGAGAATACCGGCGATGAGAATATGAAGATCAAGGCGGATAATATTCTGGCCGAGCGCGAACGTCTCAGGCAGGAAGAGGAAGCAAGGCTTGCCGAGGAAGCGGAGATCGCGGCGATCAAGGCGGCGCATGATGAGGTGCTCTCCAAGGTGCTGGCTGCGTTTGACGCGGGAGATATGGATGACGTCAAGGAACTGCTGCGCACGGATGAGGTGAAGCGCCTTGCAGATGAGATCGTGAGCGAGGATACATCTTTCTATTACGGTTCCGAAGATACGGAAGGCAACAGACAGGGCAAAGGCGTCGCTGTATATCTGGACGGATATTTTTACTACGGTAATTTCGACCGGAACCAGAGGAGCGGAGAGGGAACCTGGATGCGTGCCGTCTATGCGGATTCCTCGGCGATCGGCTCCTATATCTTCAAAGGTCACTGGACAAACGACCTGCCAAACGGAAGCGGGGAAGCGACTTCGAATTTCTACAAGGACAGGATCTCGTCTGCCGAGCTGGTCAAGCAGGTGATCAAAGGCGAGTATAAGGACGGCCTTGAAAACGGAAAAATGTCCTTATCCGGAACGACCAAGGGAGCGGCTGCCGTACAGTACAGTTACACGAGTGAGAACGGTGTTGCCGTACAGTCCAGCAACGATGATTCCGGCATCAAGGGACAGTACATCATTGCAAAATCAAGCGACGGGAAATCGAATCTGACATCGGACGGCTCGACAAGAGGCGTGGAAGGATTTATCAAATAAAATGAGTGTGGGAGGCAAAACATGAGACTGGCAATTTTAGGTTACGGAAATCTGGGGAAAGGGATCGAGGCGGCGATCCGTCAGAATCCCGACATGGAACTCGTCGGTGTATTCACGAGACGCGACCCTGCAACGGTTCAGACGAAGACAGGTGCAAAAACGTATCACGTCGATACAATTACATCCATGCAGGATCAGATCGATGTTCTGATGCTCTGCGGCGGATCTGCAACGGACCTTCCGAAACAGACACCGGAATATGCAAAGTACTTTAACGTGATCGACAGTTTCGATACACATGCAAAGATTCCCGAGCACTTTGCCGCAGTGGATGCAGCGGCAAGATCAAACGGCCATGTGGCAATGATCTCCGTTGGCTGGGATCCCGGTCTGTTTTCTTTAAACCGCCTGTATGCAAATGCGATCCTTCCGGAAGGAAAGGATTATACATTCTGGGGTAAGGGTGTCAGTCAGGGACATTCCGATGCGATCAGACGGATCGATGGCGTGAAGGACGGCAAGCAGTATACGATCCCTATTGACTCCGCACTGGAAGATGTACGTGCCGGCAAAGATCCGGAACTTACGACCAGACAGAAACATACCAGAGAATGCTTTGTTGTACCGGAAGAGGGTGCGGATCTTGCTAAGATTGAAAAAGAGATCAAAGAGATGCCCAACTACTTCTCGGATTATGATACGACCGTTCACTTCATCACACAGGAAGAACTGGATCGTGACCACGCAGGGATCCCGCATGGCGGGTTTGTGTTCAGAAGCGGTGTGACAGGCTTAAATAAAGAGAACAAGCACGTGATCGAATACCGCCTGAAACTGGATTCCAATCCGGAATTTACCGCAAGCGTTCTGGTCGCTTATGCAAGAGCTGCTTACAGAATGCACCGGGAAGGAATGAGCGGATGCAAGACGGTGTTTGATGTACCGCCTGCATATTTAAGCCCGATGAGCGGGGAAGAGATGCGGGCGCATCTGTTGTAAATCATTTGTATTTTTGAATTGCGTGTGGTAATATTTTTTAAGCACGTTGCGCGCCGATTATAAATCGGTGCAAATAAAGAGGAAGCGCCGGCATGAGAATCGCGTACCGCGATAGCCGGCACGTTGCGCGACGATCAGCAAGCTGATCGTTGCAAAAAAGCGGATGTGGCGGAATGGCAGACGCATCAGACTCAAAATCTGACGTAGGTGACTATGTGTGGGTTCAAGTCCCACCATCCGCATTGCGAAAATGTGAATAATTATTTAAAAATGTACTATGAATAGTTGCATTTTCGTGATATTTTTGTAAAATATTATTCTAGAAGTAGTTACAATTATATGCTATATTTACTTACAGTGAAATTTATAGGCATATGTATTAATCAATCTTTTTTATGAACGGAGGAGATTTATTATGGCAACAACAGCAAAGAAACCTGCAGCAAAGAAACCTGCAGCAACAAAACCTGTAGCAACGAAACCCGCAGCAACCAAGCCCGTAGCAGCTCCCGCAGCAGCACCGGCAGCAAAGGTTGAAGCAGCAGCTCCCGCTAAGGCAGCAGCACCTGCTAAGAAGGCAGCTCCGGCTAAGAAGGCTCCTGCAAAGAAGGCTCCGGCTAAGAAAGCTACAGCAGCTAAGAAGACTACAGCAGCTAAGAAGACCACAACAGCTAAGAAAGCAACAACAGCTAAGAAGGCTCCTGCAAAGAAGACAACAGCAGCTGCTGCTAAGAAGGACGTGAAGGTTCAATTCGTGATCCAGGGTTACGGCGCAGAGATCACTCTCGATGCACTTGTAAAGAAAGTTAAAAAGCAGAGCAAGAGCAACGATGTGAAGTCCGTACAGCTGTATTACAAGCCTGAAGAGAATGCAGTTTACTATGTGATCAACGGCAGCAACGCCGGCCAGGTACCTTTATTCTAATGCAGTATTACGACTAAACAATGAAACAGCCGGGAACTTCCCGGCTGTTTTTTGTGACTTGAGAAAGTGTGTTATAATGGCAAAAAACACGGAGGGGCAGATGGAGAAAAATCAGGAATATTTTCTGAACTGCGACGGGATCGACATACACATCAAATTAGATCTTCCGGATACAAAGAATAAAAAGATGCCGCTTCTCATTGTGATCCCGGGTCTGACCGGACACATGGAAGAGGAGCACATCATCGCGGTCGCCGACGCGGCACGGGAGATCGGGTTTGCGAGCCTGCGTGCGGAAATGTACGGTCATGGAAAGAGCGGCGGTGTTTTTTACGACCATACGGTCATGCACTGGATGCTGGAGATCATGCGCGTGATCGACCATGCGGCATCCCTGCCGTTTGTCACGGATCTCTATCTGTGCGGTCATTCGCAGGGCGGTCTGGCGGTTGTTCTTGCGGCCGGTCTGAAGGCGGATGCCATCAAGGCGCTCATACCGCTGTCTCCTGCAATGAATATCTGGGACGGTGCTAAGAAGGGAAGTCTTTTTGATGGGGAGTTTGATCCTGAAAACCTGCCTGCGGAATTTGAACAGGATGACTGGAAGGTCAGCGCCAACTATCTGCGCGCTGCCAGGATGCTGCCCGTGGAAGAGGCGGTCGGTTTCTATCACGGCCCGGTTTTGATCGTACACGGAACGGAAGATGAGTCGGTTCCGTACCGCTACGGTGCATCTCTTGCTGAAAAGTATGAGCATGCGAAACTCATCACGATCGAAAATGAAGATCATTGTTACACCAGACATCTGACACGTGTGACAGATGCCGTTAAAAAATTCTTGGTTGAAATAGGAGGATGATATTATGAGAGTGATCGGTAATATTCTTTGGTTTATTCTTGGCGGTGTGATCGGCGGACTGTCCTGGCTGATCTGCGGACTGTTCTGGTGCATCACCGTTGTGGGCATTCCCATCGGGGTACAGTGTTTCAAGCTTGCGGGCCTTGCCTTTTTCCCCTTTGGGAAGGAAGTGGTATACGGCGGCGGCGGTGTCAGCACGATCGCAAATATCTTCTGGCTGATCCTTTCCGGTATTGAACTGGCAATCGGTTACTGGATCACGGGCGCGATCTTCTGCATCACACTCATCGGGATCCCGTTCGGCAAACAGTGCTTTAAGCTTGCGAAGCTTTCACTCACACCGTTTGGTGCAGAGGTTCGTCATATTATATGATCGCCCGGGCATACGAACTGTCACATCATGCTATAATGAATCCATGAACATGATGCTGTGGTATCAAATTGATCAATATCTTGAAGAAGGTTGTGTTTAAAATACAAGATATGCTACAAATACGACCCTCCAAATTTGTAGGGTCGTTCAACAGAAAGGGGCGAAGAGTATGGAGTCAACTTATCAGGACATTCCTTCATTGAAAGCGACGTTGCGGACGAAGAGTCCCCGTTTGCAAGAGACGAAAACGGAATCTTACAAGGGGTATTCGCCAGAGTTGAAGGCCAAGGCAATGCGACTAACGGAACGCGCAATACGCAACGCGGAGACAGAGCTGGATTTCCTTCTATAAACTGAGAAACAAATACGACCCTCCAAATTTGTAGGGTCGTTCAACCAAATGCAAATTAAATAGCCTGCGCGGGATTGATGAGCTTTATGAATACGAATTGAGCAGAAATTCAAAACAGATAGATAGCCTTGGAAGCGTTTTCGATGATGATGAGTATTCGGCGCGTCATTCGATGGTTATTGGGGAAGCAATGAGGTATGGTTATGGCTACCATAGAAAAAAGCGATAAGAAAAAAGCGGAAGAAGAATGGCAGGCATCGGTTGCTGAAAGCGTGAACCGCGTTGAAGAACGTAGAAAATCGCTTGAGAAGCAAGGAGTTCAGTTTCATTTGGACGGAGTCAATTATTTTAAGGATATAGAGGATTGGCTCGATGCCGAACGAATCAGGATAAAGATGAAATATACGAATATTTAGTCAGATCTATTTTAATGACTAAAGCACTCTCAAATTCGAGGGTGCTTTTTTCATACCCAAAACGGCGACTCGCTGCCGATGAAGCGAGGTTTTACTCGTAAGGAGGTGCAGAATGGGAACTGATAACCAGAATAGTCAGGAAGACGCAACGCAGGAAGTTAGGACTTTTACGCAGGA
>JAFZQU010000029.1 GCA_017620255.1 Lachnospiraceae bacterium | reverse complement strand
TCCTGCGTAAAAGTCCTAACTTCCTGCGTTGCGTCTTCCTGACTATTCTGGTTATCAGTTCCCATTCTGCACCTCCTTACGAGTAAAACCTCGCTTCATCGGCAGCGAGTCGCCGTTTTGGGTATGAAAAAAGCACCCTCGCATTTGAGAGTGCTTTAGTCATCAAATAAAATGACTATGCAATATTATATTTCTTCTTAATCCTGGCCAGTTCCGACGCAAACCATTTTTCTATATCGTCATACTCATGCCCGCCATCAAGATGAAACCTAAAATTCATTTCCTTCAATTGCTTGGTTCTTTCATCGGTACGCCTCGTATTTTCAGCCAGAAGATCCAACCACTCTTTTTCAGCAGCTGCTCTTATATCACCTTCGTTTTCGCGTGTACCCGAGATTATGCTTTCTCGCATAGTCTATGACCTCCGAATGTCTTGCTGATTTATCGTCTAAATCAAATACGCTTTCCAGCTCATCTATAACAGAACTATTACGGTTTATCTCGTACTCAAAAATATCATCAATGCCACGCAATGAATTCAACCCGTAAGTATCAAAAAGACCCAAATCAAGTTTGCTAAAGCTATACTCATTTCCAGACCCAATTGGATGATTATGCGTGACGTCTGCGCCTATCAATTTTTCTCCAAGATCCACGTCCGGATAAACTCCATCTTTCGTTCCAAAGCACCGATACACTTCGCCATCACGAGTGATGACAATTGCATTCTCTATAGGCTCGTCTGCAATCATCTTTTCGTACTTTAATAGTAACTCTCGTCTATCCGCTCCGTCAACTAAAACATCAAGTTTTATTGGCAAATCATGATCTGCAATCGGCCCTCTGCTACCAGCGCCAGCAGCAAGTCCATATCTTTTATTTCTTTCTGCATATGCAGCCCGCTTCTGCGCATTAATCCGAGCCCGCGTCTCAGGATCTTTATACTGCATCCTGCGCATAGAATTTATTTTCTCATCCCTGGTACTCCCTTCCGCTTCGTCATACATGCGTTTATACTCGTCCGGATCATACCCGCCATAGCTGACACGATCATTAAACTTCACGCCATAAGTACAATCGCAATTAGCATGAATATGCTCCGCATGGCTATTGGCTCCCCATTCCGTTTGATTCTGCCAGCCCTTCGAAGCCAGGGTTAAGCAGAACGGACAGGTGAAAAAAGGATGGTATTTACCGTCCTTTTTTCTTCGCTCTCTTTCAGTATTCTTTTGCTAAAAACCCCCAAATATAGTAAAATTATATTAACTATGTGCATTGGAAGGACGATCTATGTCACTGATATCTGTACACTTTTTGATCTTCTTTATCATCATACTGGCCGTGTACTATCTCTTGCCCGGTAAAGTCCAGTGGATCTGGCTTTTAGCAGCAAGCGTCCTGTTTTATTATGAGTCGTCAACATGGCAGCAATTTATCCTGTTCGCCTTTTATATCGCGGTCAACTGGATCGCTGCCGTATGCCTGGAGAAAACAGAGAAATACCGGAAAGCGGTCTATAGGACTGCCCTGATCGCAGATCTTGGAATGCTTGCGTTTTTTAAATACAGCGGTTTCTTCTGTCAGATCCTGACAGCTGTCATCCGGCTCTTCAACGCATCCTTTTCCGGAGAATTCCTGAATAAGATCGTACGTCTTTCGGAAGCGCATGCACCGGCGCGCATCTCTTATTTTTCGCTGATCCTGATCGGATATCTGACGGATGTTTACTGGGGCAAGATCAGGGCACAGGGGAATCCGTGCAAACTGGTACTCTTCACGGGATTCTTCCCGCAGATGACTTCCGGACCGATCGTCTCCTATGAGCAGATGCATTCACAGTTATGGGGAGAAAAGCATCATTTTCACTATGAAAATGTGATCCGCGGCGCAGAGCGGGCATTGTGGGGAATCTTTAAAAAACTGGTGATCTCGGAACGATGTGCTATGGTCGTGAACACGGTTTATTCCTATTATGAGGCATATGCCGGGTTTTACGTTTTTCTTGCTGCGTTTATGTTTGCGCTGCAACTGTACGCCGACTTTTCGGGACTTATGGATATCGTGATCGGTGTTGCGGAATGCCTCGGGATCGTACTGCCGGAGAATTTCGATACACCGTTCTATTCGCTGAACCTGTCTGAATTCTGGCGGAGATGGCATATTACACTGGGCGGATTCCTGCGTGATTACGTATTCTATCCGATCGAGCACAGTCTTCCTTTCAAAAAGCTTCGCAGATTCTGTAAGAACAGATTCGGAAAAGGATATGAGAAGAAATTTAATCTGCCTGCGAATTTAGCGCTGCTGATCTCCTGGTTTCTGATCGGCTTGTGGCACGGAGGCGGATGGAATTATATCTTTGGCGTCGGGTTGTATATGTGGGCCGTGATCGTTCTCGGAGAAGTGCTGTCACCGCTTTTTGAAAGGCTTTCCAAACTCCTGCATATCAACACAAACTGTTTTTCATTCAGGATGTTCCAAAGAGTACGGACAGCGGTTCTCTTTGCTTTCGGCCTTTCCTTCTTCCGTGCGCAAAGTTTGAAGGACGGGTTCCGTATGTGGAGATCGGCATTTTCCCTGTTCAATCCGTGGATCTTTTTTGACAGGTCCGTTTATGAACTGGGACTGCCCAAAGACGAATGGCTGATCCTGTTATTCGGACTTCTGATCCTGATCATTGTATCCATTTTGCAGCAGAGCGGGCCGGTAAGAGAAAAACTGCACAGGCAGAATTACATTTTTCGTCTGTTTGTCTTTCTCGCACTGTTTGTAATGGTCATCAACTGGGGCTATTACGGAATGGACTTTGTTGCGGCTGATTTTATTTACGGAAGGTTTTAGGGATGAAAAATCTGTGTAGGGCAGT
Organism: Lachnospiraceae bacterium; assembly: GCA_017620255.1. Taxonomy (GTDB): domain Bacteria; phylum Bacillota; class Clostridia; order Lachnospirales; family Lachnospiraceae; genus UBA2868. The sequence goes on along the minus strand of JAFZQU010000029.1, from coordinate 28,257 downwards.
CATAGCGATCGCTGCCGTCATAGGTGTATATTGCGGATGCTGCAGGATCCTGACATTGAAATCGGAAGACGGGATCAAGCAGATGCAGTCGTATTATCTGCAAAAGGAGAATACGGTAGACGCACTGTTGCTTGGCAGTTCGCACATATACTGTGATATCAATACAGGCATTCTCTGGGATGAATACGGGATATCCGCATTCGATCTGGGCGGTGCGGAACAACCGTACTGGAACAGCTATTATTTTCTGAAGGAAGCGCTGAAAACACAGACGCCGGGTGTGATCGTACTGGATATCACGATACCCGGGATCCGCTCCGTGGATCTGCAACCGGAAGTATGGAGTGTGACAAACCTGTATGGCATGAAATGGAATAAAAACCGTCTGGAAGCGACGAAGGTCAGCACGCTCGACAAGAAGTTCGAGATGATCTTAAATCCCATGAATGTCATGCATACCCGATATGATGAACTGAAAAAAGATGATTTTGTCGATGAAAACCGGTCGATCGATTACAAAGGATTCGATTACCGCGAAACGGTGGTTCCTTTTGAGACACGGGACATGAGTGATGTCACGGAGACAATGCCGATGACGGAAAAAGAAGAAACCTATTTCCGTAAGATCATCGAATACACAAAGGAAAAAAACATTCCGCTGCTTTTGGTTTCTGTCCCGTTTCCGGTCTACCGTTATGAGGATGCGCAGAAGATCTATAATTACGAATTTCAGATCGCGGAAGAGGAAAACATCGCCCATATTGATTTTAACAAAGACGGATATTATGAAAAGATCGGGCTGGATTTTCAGAAGGATCTTGCGGATGAATTCCATCTCAATGTATCCGGTAACCGGAAGTTTTCCACATATCTGGGGCAGTACCTTCAGAGTACATATTCCCTGCAGGATCACAGGGGAGACCCGCTGTATGCGTCCTGGGATAAAAACGCGGCGATCCTGCGGCAGGAAGTGGCCGTTCATATGCTGAATGAAGAACAGCCGGAGGGGGAATATCTCAAGGATCTTCAAAACGACCAGTTCATTACGGTCATATCCCTGGGAAGAGAGGCTGAAAACGCAGAGTTTATCAGTAAGAACAGGGATGCGTTAAAGAGTCTCGGTGTTGACGCAGAGAATCCCGTTTCCGGAGAACTTCTGATCCTGAGTGGCGGAAAGGCCCTGTATGCATCATCGGACGAAGAGCAGAGACAGTTTATGGATCTTGATGATATGAAACTGCTTCTGGTCAGAGAGGGTGGTCCGGAAGATGGCAAAACGAAGTTTTTCGTGAATGAAGAGGAGCATTTGCTAAATTCCGATGGCGTGAAGATCCTGGTGTATGACAGGCAGTTGAAAAAGATCGTAAACGAAGCGGAGTTTTAGCAGTGAAATTTGCCCTTTCAGGGCAATAATGATAAAATGTTATGATTGATTTTTACGGAGAAATTGTATGAAATACCTGATTTTGGGAGCAGGTCCTTCCGGCCTGTCTTTTGCGAACAGATTGCTGTCTTGCGGTGAACAGGATTTTCTGGTTCTTGAAGCACAGGAAGACGCCGGCGGACTTTGCAGGAGCAGGGATGTGGACGGGAGTCCGCTCGATATCGGCGGTGGTCATTTTCTGGATGTCCGTGATCAAAAAGTCCTGTCGTTTCTGTTTCCGTTTATGGATGAGAGCGAATGGGATCTGTATGACCGTAATTCCAGGATCGTTGTAAACGGCAATGAGATCAACAGTCCGATCGAGGCAAACATCTGGCAGATGAAACTGGAAGACCAGGTGGAATATTTAAAGTCGATCGCCGTGGCCGGCTGTAATCTCGGCGAGGAGATGCCGGAGAAATTCGTAGACTGGATCTATTGGAAGCTCGGTGGCAAGATCGCTAAAGACTATATGATCCCGTATAACCAGAAAATGTTCGGACAGGATCTGAACGCACTCGGGACATACTGGCTGAATAAACTGCCGAACGTTTCCTTTGAAGAGACACTGATCAGCTGCCTTGAAAAGAAAGCATACGGAAAGCAGCCCGCACATGCGAAATTCTATTATCCGAAGAAATACGGATACGGCGAACTTTGGAAGAGAATGGCGGATGCGCTGGGAGAGAAGATAAAATACAATACACCGGTCCGCTCGATCGATTTTGAAAACCGCACGGTCAACGATACATTTTCCGCAGACAGGATCATTCTGACGATCCCCTGGAAAAACGTGGAAAAACTGGCCGGTGTGCCGGAAGAGCATATGCAGCGCATTGCGGATCTGAAATACAGCTCGGTAGTGATCACATACTATCCGGAGCATATGGATACGCCTGCGCACTGGATCTATTATCCGGATCCGGCGCTTTCCTATCACAGGATCCTGGTCAGACATAATTTCTGTCCCGGCTCGAAGGGTTACTGGACGGAAACGAATCTGAACAGGTTTTCCGCAGATGAGAACCGCGGCAGGGAATATTTTGTAAATGATTTTGCCTATCCTTTGAATACAATGGGTAAAGAGGAGAATATGGCGGAATTACTGAAATGGGCGGAGACGAAAAACGTATTCGGCCTTGGCCGGTGGGGAGAATGGCAGCACTACAATTCGGATGTTGTTGTTTCAAGAGCCATGGATCTGGCCGATCAATTGCAGGGGAAATAGGGATTCATGTTTAAGGATCTGAAAAACAATGTCATAAATCAATACAGGGTCGGTGCGCTGTTGCTGTTTATCTGCGTGATCACAGCGCTTTCCTGGCAGAGCGATGATGCCTATCATGCGTATGTCATGGCAAAAAACCTGGTCCTCGGAAACGGATTTGTATATAACGCAGGAGAACGCGTGTCCGCAACTTCCTGTCCGTTATTCACGCTTTCGATCGCGGCCGGCTATTTCGTTATACGCAAAATGTTTGTGGTATCGCTATTGATCTGCGTACTTTTTTCTTCGCTTGCTTATGCCATCGTTGTAAAGCATTTCTGCAAGACAAAATGGCAGGTGGCCGGTTCCTTTTTTGCCGTGACCGGAAGTGCCGTCTTTATCAGTTATACGAGCGCAGGATTGGAAAACTGCCTTTTGTTCCTGCTGACGGCTCTGTTCCTGAAGGTGTATCTGAAGCAGGAAACCTACCGCACACGGGAGCTTTTGCAGATCGCCGTGCTCGTTGCCCTGATCGCAATGACCAGAATGGACGCGGCTTTGCTCGTGGCGCCGATGGCGGTTTATGCATACCTTGCAAAACGCGAAAAAGTTCCGTTTATCAAAGCAGCCGGCCTGGCTGTTCTGGGACTGCTGCCCTTTATCCTGTGGGAGCTGTTTTCCGTATTCTATTACGGGTTCTTTGTCCCGAATACGGCGTTTGTAAAACTCGGGACAGGCATTCCCGAAATAGAATATATCAAGCGCGGGGTCATTTATCTTCTGACATCGGCCGTTTGTGACGTACTGCTGCTCCTGATCCCGTGTTTTGCGATCCTGGTCACGATCTTTATCGGAAAATGGAAAGAGCGGTTTTTGTCAGTCGGGATCCTGATCTATTTTGCCTATGTGATCTATATCGGTGGAGATTTCATGCTGGGCAGGCATTTTACGGTTCCGTTCTTCATGGGACTGATCTGCCTTCTGCATATTCAGAAAAATGATTTTTACGGTATAAAGCAGGGGCTGATGAACCGGATCGCCGCGTTTGTGCTGGCAATAGGACTGCTTTGCAACCTGGTCAGCCCTGTCATTACTTCGCAGTTTCTGTTTGCTTCCGGGAATTCCCCGATCGCAGATGAAAGGGCAGGGTATTTCCGCTATACCAGCCTGTTCAACAATACGATCGCGTATCTGAAGACGGGAAAACTGGTACTGCGCGATGCATGGAATGAAGCAGGGATCGAAGAGATCAGGCAGCAGGAGCGGACCGGCGGGATCCTTAAGATGGTACCCGGTATTACCATGTATTACAATTCGGATCTGTATCTGAACGACCAGTATGCATTGGGAGATCCTTTTTTATCCAAACTGCCGGCCGTCAGAGAAGAAAACTGGCGGATCGGACATATGTGGCGGGAAGTACCGGAAGGCTACTATGAATCTGCCGGCTACAATGAAAATGTTTTGGAAGATCAGGATCTGCAAACGTATCTGGATGTGATCAGGCTGATCACCAGAGGTAAGCTGACGGACCCTGAAAGGATCCGGGCGATCATAGATATCAACCTCGGAAAGTATGATTATCTGTTAGAGAATTACGCCGGTGCGCTTACGAAACAAAATACAGATCAGGGACCGGCACAGGACTGAAATGGGAAAAATCTATTATATCATCGGAAAAAGTTCAACGGGGAAAGACACGATCTACAAGCGGATCCTGCATGATGAGACCCTGCATTTAAAAAGCGTTGTGCTGTATACAACGAGACCGATCAGGGATGGTGAGATACCGGATGTGACTTATCATTTTGTCAGTGAGGAGGATTTTCAACGACTGAAGGCGGAAAACCGCATCATCGAGGATCGGTCTTATCATACGGTGCATGGTCTGTGGCGTTATTTCACGGTGCAGGATGCGTCCCTGGATCTTGCGCATCATGATTACCTGATCATCGGTGTGCTGCAATCCTATTTGTCGATCCGCGATCATTTCGGCGCAGAAAACGTGGTGCCGGTCTACATAGAAGTTGACGACGGGATCAGGCTGCAGAGGGCGCTTGACAGGGAAAAGAAGCCGGAAAACCGCAAGTATACGGAAATGTGCAGGCGTTTTCTGGCGGATACGGATGATTTTGCCGAAGAAAAACTGGTGAATGCCGGCATAACACGCCGGTTTATCAACGATGATCTAGAACGTTGTATCGAAGAGATCCGCACATACATCGGAGGGATCCAGAATGGATATCAAAGTTAATCAGGTGACGCAGGCTGCGCCGGTGGAGCATACACAGAACGCGCAGGTGTCGGACGAACAGTTCAAATTCACGCTGATGAGCCGCATCGAAGAGGAAAGCCTTCAGGAAAGACTGACAGCACTCTTTGACGATATCACCATGCAGGGAAAACGGATCTCCAAACATATGGATGTCCGGGACATGAAACGGTACAGAACGCTGATCAAGGATTTCCTGAATGAAGTGGTCAACCGGTCACACAAGTTTTCCAGAGAGAATTTCTTAGACCGCAAGGGCCGCCACAGGGTATACGGGATCATCCGCCTTGTCGACCAGAACCTGGATGAACTGGCGGAGGAACTGATGAAAGAAGAGAAAGATAATCTGTCTATCCTCGGAAAGATCGGAGAGATCCGGGGACTGCTTTTGGATATCTTCACGTAATACAGAGTAAAGAGATGTTGCGATTTTCACAGATCATAGGGCAAGAGCATATCAAAGAGCATCTGCAGGGCGCACTCGCCTCCGGCATGATCAATCATGCATATATCCTGCAGGGGGACGAGGGATTCGGAAAAAGCACGATCGCCGAAACATTTGCCATGGGGCTGATGTGCGAGCAAAGCGATGTGGAACCGTGCATGACCTGCCATGCCTGCAAACAGGCTATGTCCCGTAATCATCCGGACATTATATATCTGGTTCCGGAAAAGCCGGGCGTGATCAAAGTGGACGAGATCCGCAGACAGATCATTAACGATATCTGCATCAAGCCTTACAGCGCACCCTATAAAGTGTATATCATCCCCAATGCCGAGGAGATGAATACGCAGGCACAAAACGCGCTTTTGAAGACTTTGGAAGAACCGCCCGCATATGCGGTCATTCTGCTGCTGAGCAGAAATGCAAATATGCTGCTTGATACGATCCGTTCAAGATGTGTGCTGTTAAACCTGAAACCGCTGAAAGACGAGCAGGTGCAGGCTTATCTGACGCAGCATCTCGAATTACCCGAATATCAGGCAAAGATCTGTTCCGCGTTTGCAAGGGGAAGTATCGGCAGGGCGCTTTCGCTGCAAAAGGATGAGGACTTTGAAAAACTGAGGGAGAAGACCACGGATGTTCTGAAGAATATCAAACGCATGAGCATATCCGCGATCAGCATGGAAAGCAGGGCGCTTGCGGATCAGAAATTCGACCAGAACGGGTTTTTGGAGTATTTGTATCTGTGGTACAGGGATGTACTGCTTTGTAAAACGAACAAGGGTTTTGACGGCCTTCTGTTTTTGGGCGACCGGAATATGATCGCCGCACGGGCAGAAGACAGTACTTATGAGGGGATCCGGACGATCCTTGAAATGATCGGAAAAACAAAAGACAGACTTGCTTCCAACGTGAATAAGGAAATGACGATGGAACTGCTGCTTTGGGCACTAAAGGAGAATTAAAGATGAAAAAAGTCATTGGAGTCAGATTCAGAACAGCCGGAAAGGTATATTATTTTTTCCCGAAGGATCTGGAATGCAAGCGGGGCGACCATGTGATCGTGGAGACGGCCAGGGGCGTTGAGTACGGAACGGTTGTCATGCCGCCGACACTCATAGAAGACGAAAAAGTCACGCAGCCGCTGAAACCGGTGATGCGAATGGCAACGGAAGAAGATTCCGCGACAGAGCAAAAGAACCGGGAAAAAGAAAAAGAGGCTTTTAAGATCTGTCAGGAAAAGATCCGGAAACACCAGCTGGAAATGAAGCTGATCGATGCGGAATATACATTTGACAACAATAAAGTCTTATTCTATTTCACGGCAGACGGGCGCATTGATTTCAGGGAACTGGTAAAAGATCTGGCCTCTGTTTTTAAGACCAGGATCGAACTCAGACAGATCGGTGTGCGGGATGAAACCAAGATCTTAGGCGGTATCGGGATCTGCGGCAGACCGTTATGCTGCCATACCTATCTGGCTGATTTTGCCCCGGTGTCCATCAAGATGGCAAAGGAACAGAATCTTTCCCTGAACCCGACCAAGATTTCCGGGATCTGCGGCAGACTCATGTGCTGCCTGAAGAATGAGGAAGAGACCTATGAGGAACTGAACCGGAAACTGCCGAACGTAGGCGATCAGGTAACAACGGACGATGGCCTGAAAGGGGAAGTCGCATCCGTGAACGTTCTGCGCCAGCTTGTCAAAGTCGTAGTGGATGTGGATGATGAAAAAGAGATCAAAGAGTACAAGGCATCCCAGCTCCGCTTCAAGACACGGCACGGAAAGAAGAACAATGATAAGGTGTCGGCTGAAGACATGAAGGCTTTGGAGCAGCTGGAAAAGAAAGATGAAAAGTCAAAACTCGACGACAATTGAGTTAAAAGACGGTGAGCGGATCGACGATCTGCAGAGAAACGGCTACGGGATCATCCAGAATCCCGAAAAGTTCTGCTTTGGAATGGATGCCGTTCTGCTGTCGGGATTCTGTCAGGTCAAAAAAGGGGAGCGGGTCCTGGATATCGGTACCGGTACCGGCATCCTGCCGATCCTGCTGTCGGCCAAGACGGAAGGCGCTCATTTTACCGGGATAGAGGTACAGGAAGAAAGCGCCGACATGGCAAAGAGAAGTGTTGCCATGAACGGCCTGTCCGAACGGATCGACATTCTGTGCGAAGACATCAACAAATGCAGCGGGGTTCTGAAACCGGAATCTTTTCAGGTTGTGGTTTCCAACCCGCCCTATATGATCGGCACCCATGGTCTCAAGTGTGAGAGTGACCAGATGACGATCGCAAGGCATGAGATACTGTGTACACTGGAAGATGTGATCCGGGAGGGCAGCAGGGTCCTTAAGGATAAAGGCCGGTTTTATATGGTGCACAGGCCGTTCCGCCTGGTGGAGATCTTTGATACGTTCCGCCGTTATCATATGGAACCGAAACGCATGCGGCTGGTATATCCGTATGTGGACAAAGAACCCAACATGGTTCTGATAGAGGCGTTAAAGGGCGGCAGATCCAGACTGACGGTGGAGAAACCGCTGATCGTATTTGAATCAAAAGGAAAGTACACACGGGAGATCACAGACCTGTATGGATACTAAAGAAGGGATCCTGTTTCTGTGCGCAACGCCGATCGGCAATCTTTCCGACATCAGCATGCATGTGCTGGATACATTGAAGGAAGCGGATCTGATCGCTGCGGAAGATACCAGGAACAGTATCAAACTGCTGAATCGGTTTGACATTCACACGCCGATGACCAGTTATCATGAATACAATAAATACGATAAGGCGGAGGAACTGATCCGTCTGATGCGTGAAGGAAAGAATGTTGCTCTGATCACGGATGCCGGAACGCCGGCTATTTCGGATCCCGGTGAAGTACTGGTACGAATGTGCCATGAGGAAGGGATCAGGGTCACTTCTCTTCCGGGCCCCTGCGCCTGCATAACCGCGCTGACTCTGTCCGGACTTTCAACGAGGCGGTTCTGCTTTGAGGGATTTCTTCCTTCCGGCAAAAAAGAAAGAAAAGAGATCCTTTCGCAGCTGTCTTCCGAAATGCGGACAACCATTTTATATGAGGCGCCCCATCACCTGAAAAACACGCTGGAGCAGCTTGAAGAAGCGCTTGGCGACAGGAAGATGGCACTTTGCAGGGAGCTTACCAAAAAGCACGAAGAATGCATACATACCACTCTTTCGGAGGCGGTCTCTTATTACAAAGAGAATGAGCCGCGTGGCGAATATGTGCTGGTGATCGAAGGAGCGGACCCCGCACGGAAAAAGGAAATGGAGCAGCAGGCCTTTTTGCAGATGCCGATCGAAGCCCATATGGAATACTATCAAAATCAGGGTATGGACAAGAAGGAAAGCATGAAGAAAGTGGCGGCTGACAGGGGGCTGACAAAAAGAGAAGTCTATCAACAATTGTTATAGGATAAACAGAGTAATTATGCTATTATAGAGATAGTGCAAAGGAGAATGAAAACAGCAATGAACAGGAAACCGTATTATATAACAACAGCGATTGCCTATACATCGGGTAAACCGCATATCGGCAATAACTATGAGGTCGTTCTGGCGGACGCGATCGCAAGATTTAAAAGAAAAGAAGGCTACGATGTCTTTTTCCAGACAGGGACTGATGAGCACGGTCAGAAAATAGAACTGAAAGCAGAGGCAGCAGGCGTAACGCCCAAGGAATATGTGGACGGCGTTGCGGGCCAGATCCGTTCGCTTTGCGATCTGCTCGAGATCTCCTACGATAAATTTATCCGGACAACGGACGATTACCATGAAAAGCAGGTGCAGAAGATCTTCCGGAAACTGTATGAACAGGGAGATATCTACAAGGGAGCTTATGAAGGTCTCTACTGTACGGAATGTGAGGCATTCTGGACCGAATCCCAGCTCGTAGACGGAAAATGTCCGGACTGCGGGAGAGATGTTCATCCTGCAAAAGAAGAAGCGTACTTCTTCAAAATGAGTAAATATGCGGACCGTCTGATCGAGCATATCAATACGCATCCGGAATTCATTCAGCCGGTATCGCGCAAGAACGAGATGATGAATAACTTCCTGCTTCCCGGCCTGCAGGATCTGTGTGTGTCGAGAACCAGCTTTAAATGGGGAATCCCGGTTGATTTTGATGACAAGCACGTAATCTATGTATGGCTGGATGCGCTGACGAACTATATCACCGGGATCGGATTTGACGCAGACGGTGATCATGCGGACAGTTATAAGAAATACTGGCCGGCCGACCTGCATCTGATCGGAAAAGACATCATCCGTTTCCATACGATCTACTGGCCGATCTTCCTGATGGCATTGGGAGAGCCGCTTCCGAAGCAGGTGTTCGGGCATCCGTGGCTTCTGATGAACAATGACAAGATGAGCAAATCCAGAGGCAACGTGATCTATGCGGACGATCTGGTAGACTATTTTGGCGTTGATGCGGTGCGCTACTATGTGCTGCACGAGATGCCGTTTGAGAATGACGGAAACGCAACGCTGGAGCTGATCGCGGAACGTACGAACTCCGATCTGGCCAATACGCTCGGTAATCTGGTCAACCGTACGATCTCCATGAGCAACAAGTATTTCAACGGCGCCGTTAACAGTTATGCCGTTGCTCTGGAGCCGCAGATGGAAGCCATCGATGACGATCTCAAGGACTGCGTGACATCTGCAGTGGATAAAGTGATCGCTAAAATGGAATCGTTGCGTGTAGCGGATGCGCTCACAGAGATCTTTGCTGTATTTAAGAGACTGAATAAATATATTGACGAGACGGAACCCTGGGTACTCGCAAAAGACGAGGAGAAAAAAGAACGGCTCGCAAGCGTCCTTTACAATCTGGTTGAAGGCATTACGATCGGCGCCTCTCTTCTGGAACCGTTCATGCCCAAGACCGCTGAGCGGATCGCAAAACAGCTGAATACGCAGCTGCGCAGTTTTGACTCCTTAAGGGAATTCGGCCTTTACGAGCAGGGGAACCACGTTACCGACAAGCCGGAGATCCTGTTTGCGAGACTGGATATGGAAGAAGTGGCAAAATGGGAAGATGCTCTCGCAGAGAAACTGAATGCCACGAAGAAACCGGTTGAAGAGGAACCGGGGATCGATATTCCCGCAAAGCCGGAGATCACCTATGATGAATTTGCCAAAATGCAGTTCCGGGTAGGTGAGATCATTGCCTGCGAAGAAGTGCCCAAATCCAAGAAACTGCTTTGCTCCAAGGTAAAGATCGGAAGTGAGGTAAAGCAGATCGTGTCCGGCATCAAGCAGTATTACAGCGCTGAGGAAATGGTCGGAAAGAAAGTCATGGTACTTGTAAACCTGAAACCTGCCACGTTAGCCGGCGTCTTATCGGAAGGCATGCTTCTTTGCGCCGAGGATGAGAACGGTAATCTGGCACTCGTGACGCCGGAAAAAGATATGCCAAGCGGCGCCGAGATCTGTTAAGAAGGATAATGCATGGCACAAAGAGAAGAATTCTATTATGATTCGGCAGATGGAAAACATAAGATCCGCGCCCTGAAATGGACGGGTGAAGGCGAGATCGCCTGTGTTCTGCAGATCGTACACGGTATGGCGGAACATATCGAACGGTATGATGATTTTGCCTGCTATCTTGCAGACAGGGGAGTCGTGGTCGTTGCCAACGACCATCTGGGGCACGGAAAATCCATCGCCGACAAGAGCGAATACGGGTTTTTCTGCGACAGGGAACCGCTTCAGACAGTGCTTTCGGATATCCGCAGCCTGTGTGAGAAGACGCAGAAAGAATATCCCGGAAAATCGTATTTTATCCTCGGACACAGTATGGGGTCCCTGCTGCTGCGCAATTACCTGTTTTCCTACGGTGAAGGATTAAGCGGCGCGATCCTGACGGGAACCGCTTCACAGCCGGGCCTGATGACCAAACCGGGACTGCTGCTCTTACATCTGATCGGTCTTTTTAAAGGAAAAATGTACCGTTCCCCGATGGCCTCCAAACTGGTCAACGGTGACTGCAACGGACGGATTCCCGATAAACGTACGGAGTTTGACTGGCTGTGTCAGGACGAAGCGATCGTTGACCGCTATATTGAAGATGAAGCCTGCGGCTATCTGTTCACGATCAACGGTTATCTGACGCTGGTAAAGAGCGTGGACCGGCTGAACAGCAAAAAACTTCTTGCAGCAATGCCAAAGGATCTGCCGGTGCTATTTCTCTCCGGGGAGGAAGATCCGGTAGGAAACTACGGAGCGGGTGTCCGCAGGGCTTATAAACAGTATCTGGATGCCGGGATGAAGCGCACCGGGATGAAACTGTATCCGGGGCTTCGGCATGAAATATTAAACGAGGCATGTAAAAAAGAGATCTATGAGGAGATCAGATCTTATATGCTGAAACATCTGTAATGAAGATCTGACAGGGGAGAATATAAGAAGGGAGAATGAAAATGAAAAAATGGATCGCAATGCTCATGTCCTTATCTATGTTATTCTGCGCAACGCCCGTTATGGCGACGCAGGTGATCACCTTCGATGAGGATGGCACGGGTAAGGTACAGGACGCAAATCAAAACGTGACACAGGACCAGAACGGCGTGGAGGTCACACAGTCCACGGAATCAACGGCAGTCGGAAAGGCGTATATCGCTTTGGGATCCGATCTGTCGCAGACACAGCTTGGAACAGTCCTTGACCTGATGGGACTGAACGTGGCGGATGTCGCTAATTACAACATCGTATATGTTACAAATGCAGAAGAGCATCAGCATCTGGACAAATATATCCCGTCTTCCGTGATCGGGACCAGATCCTTATCTTCCGCATTGGTAAAACCCGCAGAAAAAGGCCATGGCGTAGTTGTTACCACAAAGAACATCAATTACTGTACGACCAACATGTACAGGAACGCGTTGATCACGGCCGGTGTGGAAGATGCGGACATCATCGTGGCGGCACCGACTCAGATCTCCGGTACCGCGGCTCTGATCGGCGCGCTGAAAGCGTATGAACAGATGACAGGAAAGACGGTCAGCGAGAAGGCTCTCGATACGGCTTTGAACGAGCTGGTAACGACCGGTGAGATCTCAGAATCTGTCGGAAGCAAGACGGAAGCGGAAGAACTGATCTCCTATATCAAGGCACAGGTAGCGGCAAATGACCTGAACACGGAAGAAGAGATCGAAGCGGCAGTCCGGAAGGGCATGCAGGATCTGAACGTTTCCTTAAGCGAAGAAGAGATCAAGTCTACAGTCAGCCTGATGATGAAGATCAAATCCATGGGGATCGATTTTAACGTACTGGCTGAACAGGCAGACGATATCTACGCGAAATACAAAACACAGATCGATAACGGAACCTTTAATATCAATGATGTAAAACTGGAAGATCTCGGACTCGGAAAAGTGATCTCCAAATCCGTTGGCGGATTTTTCAAGGAAGTCGGTGATTCGGTCAAGGAATTCTTTGGCGGTCTGTTCCGGAAAAAGAAATAACAGATGGAACCGGCATATACCATCAGGGCAATTTACAGCAACGAATGGGGCGAAGCCATGCAGCTTGCCTGGGACACGTTTATGATCTACGAGTCCCCGGATTATTCCCTGGAGGGCGTACAGCATTTTCACGCATTCGTGAAAGACGAGACTCTTAAGAAAATGTTTCTTAAGGGGGAATACCAGGTTTGGGGCGCGTTCGAGAATCATATTATGGTAGGGATCGTGAGCATTCGCAATCACGGACATATCTCCCTGCTGTTTGTGGACACGGACCATCAGCACCGCGGTATTGCGACCGCCCTGCTGCAGAACCTGTTTTCCTATGCGAAAAACGAAATGAATGTCCATGAGATCACCGTCAATGCGGCACCTTATGCGGTTGATTTTTACCACAGGATCGGTTTTATAGACCTGAGCAGGGAAAAGACCACGGACGGCATCCGCTATACGCCGATGATCATCCATATATAAAAATCATACGAACGGAGTGGTTATGAGTAGGATTTTTAGTGTCGAAGGACCATTGTTTTCGGGATTGGACAGACTGGCAGACCTGTTCTGGCTGAACATCCTGTTCCTTATCTGCAGTATCCCCGTTTTCACCATCGGTGCATCGACAACGGCGCTCTATTACGTTACATTAAAAATGGTCAAAAACGAGGAAGGCGGGATAACCAAGAGCTTTTTCAGAGCGTTTAAGGCTAACTTTAAGCAGGGTACGGCTATCTGGCTGATCGCGATGTTTGTCGGCATTGTTCTGGCATCTGATTATATGATCATGAGCGGTGCCTGGATCGATGTATCCACGCTGCCGGATTTTATACGCAAAGGAATGCTGATCGTACTTTTGGTAGTGGCGGTATTCTATGCATTTACGATGCGCTATGTTTTTCCGCTGCTTGCAAGGTTTGACAATTCCGTCAAAAACACGATCAAGAATGCTTTTCTGATCAGCATCAGGCATCTGCCGTATACGATCCTGCTCCTTGGTATTGTGGGAGCAGCCTTTGCTTTGGTATACTTTGTATCAAGACTGACGATCCTGTTTTTCATCATCATGTGTTCACTGGTGGCATTTGTTTCGTCTTTTATATTCGTAAGGATTTTTGCCAATTATATGCCGGAAGAAGAGGAAATTGCCGGGGAATAATGTTTTTGGGGGAAGAAAATGGCAGGAGTTGCTAAAAAGATCAAACGGAATATCACATGGATCCAGTGGATCGTTCCTACGATCCTGTTTGCCCTGTTCATGACCGTTTCCCTTGTCACCTATTACAACAAGGCAACGGAGCAGGCGAAAAAAGATGTTGTTGAAGAATTCTACGATCAACTGTCTTTTTACACCGGCCAATATGAACTGTCCTATTTTTACAGTAAGGCGATCGCGCAGAGCGCCGCTGATTACTGCAGGGACCATTCCGAAGATCTGTTTGAAGATCACAATCTGGAACTGATCCAGATCATCTGCAAGAACTATTCTTACAACAAAGGCTATATCATCAAACCCGACTATACGGCGATCGATACGACCAATAAGAAATACGCGGACATTTCGCTGACCGGGATCTTTTCCAAGATGTCCTTTGTAAATGCAGAGATCACGGACTTTTATCTGGACGGCACCGGGCAGGCGCTTGCTTATGTCAGCGCACCGATCAAGACCGAGGATCAGGTACTGGGTCTGGTCGTGTTTGAGTATAAACCGTCCGACATAAAGCAGGTGGTGGACACGCCGGATTTTATTTCCACAAATGTGTATGCGCTGATGTCCAAGGAAGGTGTGCTTGCGGACCGTGCAGGACTTGAAGGCGCTTTTATGGAGCGCAATTCCAACCTTTATGATAAGTTCTCGACCTATCAGTTCATTGAATCCTCTCCGGAACAGATGAAGAAGGATCTGGAAAAAGGGAACAGCGGATACGTGATCGCCAAACTGAACGCCAACAATATCCGTTATTTCTTCTATCGGCCGATCGAGGACCAGGGAACGTGTTTTGTGATGTCGGTAAACAACGGCATGATCAATCATAAGATCGAAGAGCACAGCCGGGACGCCAAAAACATCATGGTCAGAACGCTGGTTGTCATGGCGATCTTTATCGTAGCACTCGTGGCTGTACTGATCATGAACCTCGCCAAGAACACGAGAGCCAATAAGGAACTGATCAATAAGGCACAGACTGACCTGCTGACAGATCTTCTGAACAAGAAAGCGACAGAGGAAAAGATCAAGGAGTATCTGGCGGAAGAAGGAAAAGACAAGACATCCATGATGTTCATCCTGGATATTGATAACTTCAAGAATATCAATGATACGATGGGACATGCGTTCGGTGATGAAGTGATCGCGACACTCGGCAAACAGCTGCGCTCGGAATTCCGTGTGAACGATATCGTGGGACGTACGGGCGGTGATGAGTTCACGATCTTCTTAAAAGACCTGAAGGATGACAATCTGCTCAAATCCGAGGCCAACCGTGTGCTCGGGATATTCAAGAACTTTAAGGTCGGCGAATACACGAAGTATTTCGCGACCGCCAGTATCGGCGTATCTATTTACCCGCAGGATGCCGATACCTTTGAAGGACTGTACAAGGCGGCGGATCAGGCACTTTACAGAGCCAAGAACCGCGGTAAGAACCAGATGGCTTTCTACAAAGAAGATTAGAAGGCATATGGACAATTTGTACAGGAACGGAAAAAATGTTTGTGTAATTAGGCCATGTTCAAAAAACATGGCCTTTGTTATACTCACAGAGTAAGTTAAAAACTGTCATTACGGAGGAGGAATTATGGCAAGCTTATCATTAAAAAACATTTGCAAGGTTTATCCGAACGGTTTTGAAGCAGTTAAGGATTTCAACCTTGAGATCGAAGACAAAGAGTTCATCATCTTTGTAGGCCCTTCGGGATGTGGTAAATCCACTACGCTCCGCATGATCGCAGGTCTGGAAGAGATCTCTTCCGGTGAACTGAAGATCGCGGACCGCATCGTAAACGATGTGGAGCCCAAGGACAGGGATATCGCGATGGTATTCCAGAACTACGCTCTGTATCCGCATATGTCCGTATACGAGAACATGGCGTTTGGTCTGAAACTTCGCAAAGTTCCGAAAGATGAGATTGATAAACAGGTTAAGGAAGCAGCAAAGATCCTGGATCTGACCCCGCTTCTTGACCGTAAGCCGAAGGCTCTGTCCGGTGGTCAGAGACAGCGTGTGGCAATGGGTCGTGCGATCGTTCGTAACCCGAAGGTATTCCTGATGGACGAGCCTCTTTCCAACCTGGATGCGAAGCTCCGTGTTCAGATGCGTATTGAGATCGCAAAACTGCATCAGAGACTGGGAACCACGATCATCTACGTAACACATGACCAAACCGAGGCTATGACGCTTGGTACCAGGATCGTTGTTATGAAGGACGGCGTGATCCAGCAGGTTGATACACCGCAGAATCTGTATGACAAGCCTTGCAATCTGTTCGTAGCAGGTTTCATGGGCAGCCCGCAGATGAACTTCTTAGATGCGGTTGTTGAAGTTAGCGGCGATGTTGCCAGCCTGAAGGTTGCCGGCAAGTCCATTCCGCTTCCGCCCGCTAAATCCAAGAAGCTGATCGACGGCGGTTATGAAGGCAAGACCGTTACATTCGGTATCCGTCCCGAGGATGTTTATGATTCCGAGATGTTCATCGAGACCTCCCCGCAGAGTGTTTTCGAATCTCAGATCAAGGTTTACGAGCTGCTCGGCGCAGAAGTATATCTGTACTTCGATCTGGAAGAGTTCCCGATCACAGCCCGCGTAGATCCCCGTACAACCGCAAGACCCGGCGATACATGCAAATTTGCGCTGGATGTTGAGAAGATCCACGTATTTGATAAAGAGACTGAGCAGGTTATCACAAACTAGACCTGACACAGGATCATGGAAAGAGCCCTTCTTCCGGAAGGGCTCTTTTCCATTTTTATCAGAAAAATGGTATAATGAGCGCAACAATGATTGAAAAGGGAGCGATTCCATGATTACCAATCAGATCATCCAAAAAAGCATCGACGATGTCAGCGCCGTTTCCAAGATGGAATTCCTGGTGGCAGACAGTTTCGGCACGGTAGCGGCACAGACGGCAGAACCGCCAAAGATCGACAAGGCGGCTCTGCTTGATTTTCTGCAATCCTCCGCCGAGACGCTCGAGATCGGTGCGTCCATACTCTTTAAGGTTTACGATGAGGATACGTGCGCATATGTTCTGGTCGCAGAGGGTAGCGACGATAAATTCCTGATCGGCAAGATCGTTGCCGGGCAGTTGCAGAATCTGATCGTGGCATACAAGGACCGTGTGGACCGGAACAGTTTTTACCAGAACCTGTTACTGGATAATCTACTTCTTGTGGATATCTATAACCGCGCACAGAAACTGCACATAGAAGCGGTTATGCCACGGGCGGTCTTTGTGATCGAAACGGGTGATACGAATCATGCCCTGGAGATGCTGAAAGAACTGTTCTATACGTCGGCGGGTGATTTTGTTACATCCGTAGATGAGAAATATATCATCGTGATCAAATCGCTTGCGCAAAACGAGGCTTACGAAACCCTGCAGGAAACGGCCGAAATGCTGATGGATATGCTGAATTCGGAAGTCATGACCAAAGCAAGAGTCGCATACGGAACGATCGTAAACGAGATCAAAGGTATCTCGAAATCGTATAAAGAGGCAAAAATGGCGTTGAATGTTGCCGGGATCTTCTATACGGATAAGTCGATCGTTGCATATAACACACTCGGCATCGGCCGGCTGATCTACCAGCTGCCCGTTAATCTGTGTCAGATCTTCATCAAAGAGATCTTCGGCGATGAGATCCCTGCAGAGATCGATGAGGAAATGCTGCATACGGTCAACAAGTTTTTCGAGAACAATCTGAACGTATCGGAAACATCCCGCCAGCTCTTTGTTCACCGCAATACACTTATGTACAGGATCGAGAAACTGCAGAAAGCCACGGGATTCGATATCCGTACTTTTGACGATGCGCTGACATTTAAGATCGCATTGATGGTTGTGAATTATATGAAATATATAGAGGAAAACGACTGACCGGAACGATCAGTCAACGCCCCGCAGGGATACGGAACGGACATAGGACTCTGCGATCTTTGCGAAACGTAACAGCGTATCTTTGTCGCAGGCATGCAGGGAATGATCGGGGACGAAAGGAGAGTCCTTGTAGGATTGCAGATAGTAAGCTTTGGCACCGCGGATCCACGACCCGATCTCTTCCATAACCGCATCGGTATGATATTCACTTATGACCGTTGTGCGGAATTCATAAGCGATGGGATCAGAAAGCAGAAATGACACACTTTCTTTTACCGCATCGATCTTTGGATCCGTGCCGCAAACTTCCCGGTAGTGATCGGGGCTTGTCTTGATATCCATTGCGACATAATCGAGCAGGGACTGTTCAACAAGGGACTTAAGCATGACCGGATCGGTACCGTTTGTATCAAGCTTGACGGCAAAATCAAGCGCTTTGATCTTTTCGATAAACGCCGGAAGATCCCTTTGCAGCGTCGGTTCGCCGCCCGTGATGCATACACCGTCAAGGATCCCTTTTCTGGAGCGCAGGAAAGATAAGACCTCGTCTTCCGTAAGACTGATCTCTTCTTCGGGATGCAGGACCAGATTCATGTTGTGGCAGAACGGGCAACGGAAATTACAGCCGCCGAAAAAGACAGTGGCCGCCACTTTGGTCGGGTAATCCAGTAAGGTTGTTTTCTGCAAACCGTGTATGATCATAAAGAAAGTATAGCATAAAATGAAGAAGTTTTCAGAAGATGAAAAATACATGATGAAAGCGCTGCAACAGGCAAAGAAAGCGTATGATCTCGGTGAAGTGCCGATCGGCTGCGTGATCGTTTCAGACGGAAAGATCATCGCACGCGGATATAACCGCAGAAACACGGATAAGAATACGTTAAGCCATGCAGAGATCTCCGCGATCCGGAAAGCGAGCAGGGTTGTCGGAGACTGGCGGCTGGAAGGCTGTACCATGTATGTGACGCTGGAACCCTGTCAGATGTGCGCCGGCGCACTTGTGCAGTCAAGGATCGACCGCGTGGTGATCGGCTGCATGAGTCCCAAATCGGGATGTGCCGGTTCTGTTTTGAATCTCTTGCAGATGGATGCGTTCAATCACCAGGTGGAGATCACAAGCGGCGTACTGGAGGAAGAATGTTCCCATCTTCTGAGTGCATTTTTTAAGGATCTGCGGATCCGGAACGCACTGGAAAAAACAGCGGGACTATTTGACAAATGAAGCATTCACCCATATAATGTGTATCTATGCAGCCCCGGTGTGCATTGTGCGGGTCTTACGCAACGGAAATCTGTGAACCGTGTCAGGTCAGGAATGAAGCAGCACTAAGCAGAAACTTCCGTGTGCCGTAAGGGCGCCTGTACAAAACGCAGCCGGGGCTGTTTTTATTCGTTTCTGACGGTTGCGCTATCCCGTAAAATCAAGTAAAATGAAACAGCATGACAGATTGGTTTTAAGGGGGTTGTATGGCACAGGCATCCGGTATTAAAAATGACATTTCCAAAGGGCTGTTTGATGACCGTCTGCTGGATATTTATGCAGACAAAGAACAGCTGACATATCAGAAAAAGCGCTTCACGGATGCGCTTGACAAGTTCATTCAATTATACGGAGACCGTGAGATCTCTATATTCAGTGCACCCGGCAGAAGTGAGGTGGGCGGCAATCACACAGACCATCAGCATTGCCAGGTTCTGGCAGCAGGCTTAAATATAGACGTGATCGCCATTGTTGCGGCAACGGATGACGGTGTGATCAAGATCGTTTCCGATCATCGGGATATCGACCCGATCGACACGAAGGATCTTGCAAAAAAGGACGCGGAAGAGAATACCAGCAAAGCCCTGATCCGCGGCGTTGCCGCGAAACTGCAGTCAGACGGTTATCAGGTCGGCGGATTTGTTGCTTATATGACAAGCGATGTCCTGCAGGGGTCCGGATTATCTTCCTCCGCCGCATTTGAGGTGACGATCGGAACGATCCTGTCAGGCCTTTATAACCGGATGGAGATCAGCCCCGTTTATATCGCGCAGGCAAGCCAGTATGCCGAAAATATATATTTTGGCAAACCCTGCGGTCTGATGGATCAGATGGCATCTTCGGTCGGCAGTCTGGTCAATATTGATTTTGAAGACCCGGATAACCCGAAGATCAAAAAGGTGGATGTGGATTTTGCCACGTTTCATCACAGTCTGTGTATTGTGGACACCAAGGGGGATCATGCGAACCTGACGCCGGAATATGCTGCGATCCCGGGGGAACTGAAGAATCTTTGCGCTTTCTTCGGGCGTGCGTATTTAAGAGAGATCCCGGAGGAGGAGTTTTACAAAAAACTGCCGGAAGCCAGAAAAGCGGTCGGAGACAGGGCAGTACTTCGCGCAATGCACGTTTATGAAGATCACAAACGCGTCAGTCTGGAAGTGGCCGCATTAACAGAGGGCAGATTTGAGGACTTTAAGGATCTGATCATCGCTTCCGGAAGAAGTTCTTTCCAATACTTACAGAATGTATATGCAAACAGTGATGTGCAGGAACAGGGAGTTTCGGTCGCATTGGCACTCAGTGAACGGTTCCTTGAGGGAAAGGGAGCGTGGAGAGTGCATGGCGGCGGCTTTGCCGGAACGATCCAGGCTTTTGTTCCGGACGAAATGGTTGAAGAATACCGCAGTTACATGGACGGATTTCTCGGCGAAGGAAGTTGCCATGTGCTGAAAGTGCGTAAATACGGAGGCATGCAGATACTGTGATGAGAGATCTCTATATTGCGGCGCTTGCCGAATACGCCATACAAAACGGACTGATCGGGAAGGAAGAGCGTATTTATTCCATTAATCTTCTGCTGGATGTTCTTAACGTGGATGAATATGAAGAGCCGGAAGATACGGCTGCCGTAAAAGAGGCGGCATCGGATCTTGAAAGCATCCTGAAAGCTCTGCTTGACGATGCGGTTTCAAGAAACCTGATCGAAGAAAGTGTTGTGTACAGGGATCTGTTTGATACAAAGATCATGAACTGTTTTGTTCCGAGACCCACAAAGGTCATTGGCACCTTTCAGGACAAATATGCAGAATCTCCGGCATCCGCGACGGATTATTTCTATCAGCTTTCCAAAGCATCCGACTACATCCGTACCTACCGGATCGCAAAGGATATCAAATGGAAAACGGCAACAGAGTACGGAGATCTGGACATCACGATCAATCTTTCCAAACCGGAAAAAGATCCCAAAGCGATCGCTGCGGCCAAAACGGCAAAACAGTCCGGATATCCGAAATGCCAGCTGTGTGTGGAAAATGAAGGCTATGCCGGAAGGGTCAATCATCCGGCAAGAGAAAATCACCGGATCATGCCGGTCACGATCTGCGGACAGGAATGGGGTTTTCAGTATTCCCCTTATGTATATTTTAACGAGCACTGCATTTTACTGAACAGTAAGCATGTGCCGATGACGATCGACCGCGCGGCATTTGAAAAACTGTTTGATTTTATCCGCCAGTTTCCGCACTATATGATCGCATCCAATGCCGATCTTCCGATCGTCGGCGGATCGATCCTGACACATGAACATTTTCAGGGCGGACGCTACGAATTTCCGATGGCACGCGCTACTATGGAAGAGCGTGTTACGATCAGGGGATATGAAGATACGGAAGCAGGGATCCTAAACTGGCCTCTGTCGGTGATCCGCATCCGGAACAAAGACGCGGACCGTCTCATCGATCTTTCGGATCATATTCTGAAAAGCTGGCGTACCTATACGGATGAGGAAGCGTTTGTATATGCCAAGACGGATGATGAAATGCATAACACGATCTCACCCGTGGCCAGAAAAAGAGAAGGTTATTATGAGATGGATCTTGCCCTGCGCAATAACATCACAACGCCTGAACGTCCGCTTGGCGTCTATCATCCGAGACCGTCCTATTTCCATATTAAAAAAGAAAATATCGGGATCATCGAAGTAATGGGGCTTGCGATTTTGCCTGCAAGACTTAAAACGGAGCTGGAAGCACTCGCAGAAGCGATGCTAAAAGGCAGGGATCTGCGCGGCGATGAACTGCTTGATAAGCATGCAGACTGGGCGGATGAGATCCTGTCAAGACGCAGGGATGAGATCACGGCGGATACGATACATGCGATCCTGAAAGAAGAGGTTGGTAAGGTATTTGCGGGAGTGCTGGAAGATGCAGGTGTTTTCAAGAGAACAGAAGCGGGACGGAAACAGTTTCTGCGTTTCCTGAACAGTCTTTGATCAATTGAAAGAAAGCACTCTGTATGCTATAATGTGCTCGCCGTTTAAAATAGGTAAAGGAGAGAAGGAGACACTATGGAAAACTTAGAACTTCAAAAAACAGCCAATGAGATCCGGAAAGGCATCGTTACAGCCGTACATGCGGCACATGCCGGACATCCGGGCGGTTCTCTGTCCTGTGCGGACATCATGACATTTCTCTATTTTGAAGAGATGAACATTGATCCGAAGAATCCTGAGAAGGCAGATAGAGACAGATTCGTCCTTTCCAAAGGACACTGTGCGCCGGCCTTGTATTCCACACTGGCAAACCGCGGATACTTCCCGGTTGAGGAACTGGTTACACTGCGTAAACTCGGTTCCCACCTGCAGGGTCATCCCTGTATGCAGCACACGCCGGGAGTAGACATGAGCAGCGGTTCTCTCGGACAGGGTATTTCCGTTGCAACCGGTATGGCGCTCAGCGCAAAGCTTTCCAATGATGATTACCGTGTATACACGCTTCTTGGTGACGGTGAGCTGGCTGAAGGTCAGGTTTGGGAAGCAGCCATGTTTGCAGGTCACAAGAAACTGGATAATCTGGTTGTGATCGTTGACAACAACGGCCTGCAGATCGACGGACCGATCACGGAAGTATGTGATTCCAACCCGATCGATAAGAAGTTTGAAGCTTTTAATTTCCAAGTGATCACAATAGACGCCCACAACTTTGACGAGATCCGGGCAGCATTTGCCAAGGCACGTCAGACCAAGGGAAAACCGACAGCCATTATTGCAAAGAGTACGAAAGGAAAAGGCGTTTCCTTTATGGAGAACAGTGTTGCATGGCATGGTGTGGCACCAAATGATGAGCAGTACGCAGTCGCAATGGCAGATTTGGAGAAAGTAGGTGAAGCATTATGTCAGAAGTAAAGAAAATCGCAACAAGAGTCAGCTACGGTAATGCACTTGTAGAACTGGGAAATGAACATGATGATCTGGTCGTTCTGACAGCCGATCTGGCTGCAGCCACCAAAACGGATATCTTTATGAAGGCACATCCGGATAAACATATCAACTGCGGTATCGCGGAAGCGAATATGACAGACATTGCCGCAGGACTTGCAGCAACGGGAAAGGTTCCGTTTGCATCTTCTTTTGCAATGTTTTCCGCAGGGCGTGCTTTTGAAATGGTACGTAACAGTATCGGCTATCCGCACCTGAACGTAAAGATCGGTGCAACACACGCAGGTATCTCCGTCGGTGAAGACGGCGCATCCCATCAGTGTAACGAGGATATCGCCCTGATGAGAACGATCCCCGGAATGGTGATCATCAATCCGGCCGATGACGTGGAAGCAAGAGCAGCCGTAAAGGCAGCTTACGAATATGTGGGTCCGGTCTATCTGCGGTTTGGCAGAGCGGCAGTACCCGTATTTAATGACGAAGCAACCTATCGTTTTGAAATGGGAAAAGGCATTGTGCTCAAAGAAGGTAAGGATGTTACGATCATCGCAACCGGCCTTACGGTTCCCGAATCTGTTGAAGCAGCAAAGATGCTGGCAAACGACGGGATCGATGCGGAAGTGATCAACATCCATACGATCAAACCGTTAGATGAAGACCTGATCGTTAAGAGCGCGAAAAAGACCGGAAAAGTCGTTACCGCGGAAGAACATTCCGTGATCGGCGGACTTGGCGGTGCAGTTTGCGAGACGCTTTCCGAAAAATGTCCTACGCCGGTTTACCGGATCGGTATGCATGATGTATTCGGCGAATCCGGTTCCGCAGCAGCCCTGATTCACAAATACGAGCTGGATGCGGAAGGAATCTATCGCCAGGTTAAGGAATTTCTCAATAAATAGTGATGAAAGAACTGTTGATCTTAAACCCGGTCTGCAGAGAACTGATCTGGGGAACTGAAACATGGACCGTTTCCGCGCATCCGACAGCCGACTGTACAGTCGCGGAAGGAACCTATAAAGGTTTGACACTTTCACAGTTGTGGGATTCACACAGAGAACTGTTCCATACGGACGGAGACCATTTTCCGTTGCTGATAAAAGTGATCGATGCGAAAGCGGATCTCAGCGTACAGGTTCATCCGGATAACGCGTATGCCAGGGAACATGAAAACGGTTCCTACGGAAAAGCGGAATGCTGGTATATCATGGAATCGCACAATGAAGATCCTCTGATCCTAGGGCATCGCGCAAAAAGCCGGGCGGAGGCACAGGAGATGATCCGTGACGGCAGGTGGAAAGACTTCCTGAAAACAGTCAGGATCAAACCGGGTGATCTGATCCAGATCAATCCCGGCACGATCCATTCGATCCATGGCGGCACGAAGCTGACAGAGATCCAGCAGAGTTCGGATATTACATACCGTCTGTATGACTATGACCGTAAAGTAAACGGGAAGGCACGGGAACTCCATATCGATAAGTCCCTGGATGTGATCAATATTCCGGATAAGAGCGAGGAGAACATATTTCATGATTTTCCCGCAGGCGGTCATATAACGGAATATTATCAGGTACAGAGATATCTGATCAAAGAGGAGCAGACCTTTTGCCGCGAGGATTCGTTCCTGATCGTGAGCGTTGTGAACGGGAACGGAGCGATAGACGGCAAGCCGGTCGGACGGGGAGATTCCCTCATTGTTCCGTACGGTTACGGATCCTTCCGGATCACGGGTGAAATTGAGATATTGATTACCAGTCTGTGAATGCAGTATAATGATGTGTGATACAGGTACTGGCAGCCACCAGATACAAATAGGATCTGGTGGCTTTTTTATAAGGAAACAGGTATTGAAAGAGGGAGCGGAATGAAGATATACGGCGCACTGGAAGCGGGCGGAACAAAAATGGTCTGTGCGACCGGCCTTGCGGACGGAACGATCCTGGAGCAGACATCTATCCCAACAACCACACCCGATGATACGGTCGAAAAGATCGCAGATTTTTTCAGTGATAAAGGGATCGTATCTTTGGGCATAGCCACATTCGGACCGGTTGATGTCAAAAAGGGATCCCCGACATACGGCTGCATCCTGAACACTCCCAAACTTGCATGGCAGAACTACAACCTTTTGTCGGCGCTGAAAAAACGGATCTCCGTACCTATGGAGATCGATACGGATGTCAACGGATCCTGTCTGGGAGAACTGACTTTCGGGTGCGCAAAAGGATTGGATTCCGTGATCTATATCACGATCGGAACCGGTGTCGGTGTCGGCATCGCGATCAACGGAAAGCTGATGCACGGCATGCTGCATCCGGAAGCAGGGCATATCCTGTTAAATAAACATCCCGATGATCCCTACCCCGGGAAATGTCCTTTCCATCCTAATTGTATGGAAGGTCTGTGTGCGGGACCGGCGATCGAAGAACGCTATGGGAAACCGGCTTTTGAACTTTCGGACAGACAGGATGTCTGGGAACTGGAAGCTTATTATATCGCTCAGGCGATCGTGGATTTCGTTTGTACGCTCTCCCCCAGAAAAGTCATTCTGGGCGGCGGCGTGATGCATCAGGAACAGCTGTTTCCACTGATCCGGAAGAAGACGAAAGAACTGTTGAACGGATATATCGAAACAGCGGAACTGGCTGATATGGAGAACTATATCGTACCGGCAAGCCTGCACGATGATCAGGGGATCATGGGGGCCGTGCAGCTTGCAAAGTGGGCAGAGAATGGCGCAGATTAACGAATTCTTTAAAAAGAAATACGGAAAAGAATACGGCAAGGAAAAGACAGAGAAAAGTGAGCCGGAAGATTATAAAAAGAAGCTGGCCAGGCACAGAAAAAAGATCTTTTTACGAGTGCTGATCATTGTAGCTGTCACGGCTGCGGTTGTGGTCCTTTTATATCTCAACTTTAACAACAGAGTCTTTACGGACTATGATACGATCAATCAGTTGTCTATTTCCGAGTCGAACAATGCGGACTACCTGAATCTGAACGGGAACGTATTGCGGTTCAGTAAAGACGGCGCTTCTGCTTTTAACGCATCGGATGATATGCTGTGGAACCAGACTTACGAAATGCAGAATCCGATGATCGATATCTGCGGGGATTACGCAGCGATCGGCGATTATAAAGGAACGCGCATTTATGTATTTAACGGAAACGGGTTGCAGGGTGAGATCGATACGACTCTTCCCGTACAGACTTTTTGTGTTTCCGGTATCGGCAGTGTAGCGACGGTGCTGGAAGAGAATGAGATCACATGGGTGCGGCTGTTTAACAAGACAGGACAGTTGATCGCAAATGACAGAACGACTATGGCGAAAAGCGGATATCCGGTAAGGATCGCCATTTCACCGGACGGGGTCATGTTAGGCGTTTCCTACCTCCGCATCGATACAGGTGCCATGTCTTCATCCGTAGCATTCTACAATTTCGGCGCGGTCGGACAGAATGAGATCGATAACCTGGTAAGCGGATATGACTATCCGGAATCCGTTATTTCCGAAGTTGCGTTCATGAACGAAAAGGCAGCGTTTGCCGTAGGAGATAACGGTATGGAAGTTTTTTCCGGCGCGCAGAAACCGGAACAGATCGCGCAGATCCCGATCGAGGATGAGATCACAAGCGTGTTCTACGGAAAAGACCATATCGGACTGGTTTTTACGGATACAACAAGTGAGATGCAGTACCGTCTGGAAGTATATGATTCCTCCGGTGAGCGTGTCCGTACATGCAATTTCAATCTGGACTATAAGGATATCCTGCTTCAGAAAGACCAGATCATCGTTTATAACAGTGATGAATGCATTATTTTCAACATGCAGGGAACCGAGAAGTTTCACAGCACGTTCCATCATTCGATCATCACTATGATCCCGACAGCCAACCAGAACAGATATATACTGGTATCGGGAACATCCATGGAGGAAATACAGTTAAAATAATGGATTGGAATTATTTGCTGATCGCAGTGCTTGCGCTGTTTGTCATATGCGTTATCCAGGGATATCAGAAAGGATTTCTTCGTATTGCGATCTCTTTGGTCGGGATCGTGCTGGTCATAGCGGCGGTTTTTATCCTGTCACCGTACGTAAGTGATTTTCTGATCAACAAGTCAGGGGCCTATGATTCGCTGAAAGGAAAAGTCGAAAGCGTTTTTGCAGATGATAACGCAAAGCTTGATAACACAATTCCCGAGAATCAGGAACTGACCATTGAATCATATGAGCTTCCGCAGCTTTTGAAGAATGCGCTGAAGCAGAATAACACGGATGAAGTGTACAAGCAGCTTATGGTCGATATCTTTGAAGACTATATTTCCGGGTACCTGTCCAGGCTGATCTTAAAAGCCTCCTCTTTTATAGGTGTCTTTGTTGTTCTATCCATTGTGCTGTGGCTGGCTTTGAAAAGTGCCGACCTGATCGCAAAGATTCCTATTATAAAAGGATTCAATAAGTTCCTGGGACTGGTGGCCGGATTTATCAATGCGCTTGTGATCACGTGGATCTTCTTTATCGTTGTTGTCATGTTCCTTGGAAACGAAACCGGCGGGAAACTGATGGAAGAGATTTACCGAAGCCCGATCCTAACGTTCCTGTTCAATGAAAACATTTTGATGAAATATCTGACATAAGATTGGCTTTTGTGCATTTTAGCATCGTATAAACAAATGCCCGGGAGGCTGCAGGATGGAAAACAAACTGAGAGAATTGTTCGAATTTCAGAAGTTTGAACAGAATCAAAAACTGAATAAAGTCATTCAGGATACGGAGTCGAGATACCCGCAGGAACTGACGGAAGATGAACTGGAAATGGTTGCGGCGGCGGGCAAGCCGGAAATGATGTTGCACTCCCTGAAAAAGAACGGAGAAGAAGAAAACGGATAAGCCCGAAAAAACCGTTGACAATGGGATAAACGTTTGATATTATATATAGGCTGCACGATACGTTGCAGCTTATTATTATGAGCACCTTGAAAACTAAACAGTACAACCAACCCCGAAAAATTTCTTTACAGATTTTTCGAACAAAACCTAACAGTAAAAACGAATTAGCTAGCGCTGATTCAGAGATAAAACTTTTTATGAGAGTTTGATCCTGGCTCAGGATG
>JAFZQU010000028.1 GCA_017620255.1 Lachnospiraceae bacterium | reverse complement strand
ACCGCCACCGGGAAGGCGATAAAGAGAATACCCAAAAACTATGCGGTTATCAAGGTCCAGTGTGCAAGGTTTAATTCTACCTGTGCAAGAGTGAATTCTACTTTAGGATCCAGAAGTAGAATTTCGAAATACATTTCAGGCAGAGTAGAAAACGGCAGATTTTTGTTGACAAAGGCGGAAAGGGTCTGTATAATCTATCAAGTGCGAACGATTGTTTCGTTACAGACGTAGCGATCAGATACAGACAGAGTATAAGGAGGTGTAACGATGTCCATTTGTCCGAAGAATAAATCTTCCAAGGGAAGAAGAGACAGGAGAAGAGCAAACTGGAAAATGACTGCTCCGACACTGGTTAAATGCAGCAAATGCGGTGCGCTGATGGTTCCGCACAGAGTATGCAAGGCATGCGGCTCTTACAATAAGAAAGAGATCATCAACACAGAAGCATAAAAAACCATGTAAGACTGATTCCCCGAGGGTTTCCCCCGGGGAATTTTTTATGGTTGCTTTTGAAAAAAATGTCTTGTATAGTGTTTTTAGGAAGCACCCGTCAATGACTTGTCCAGAGGCTGCAGCGCTGATGATATCGTTGGTGTCGTAGCGACCACGGCGGTACAGACCGCCAGTTAACTGATCAAGATCAGTGATTTTAGGAAACCGTGCATCTGCACGGTTTCTATTATAATGTATGCAAAATAACCGGTTCTAAGATTTTTTTGGAACAGGATTGTTACTTCGATGGAGGATACGATCATGTATAGGAACGGGATATTCAGAAAGATAGCATTCGGACTGCTTGCGGCTGGTCTGTTCACCATGGCGTTTGCGAAATATGCATTTGCAACAGAAACGGATATGCAGGAGCCGAAAGAGGAAGAGATCCTGATCGGTGAGGAGACGGATGATTCCGAACTGATGGGTGGGATTGTGACAGAATACGATCTCTGGATCGGTGACACACAAGTTACATCTGCCAATTGCAAAGACCTTTCGGATACGGTCAGGGGAGCCGGGGCGGCAGCAAGATTTGATCCCGACACGAAAACCCTGACATTTCGTAATGTAAAGGGGATCAACGGGTATGCTACCCGGCCGGACGCAGGCGATTATCAGCTTATCTACAGCAATATTCCCCTGAAACTACGCGGTGATGCGCAGTTGAACGATGATAAATCCGGACTGGATATCATATATGCCGGGCAAGACCTCGAGATCCTGGGAAATTTTGTGATCGAGGGGGCTTATGAACCGATAATCGTAGATGGCGGTCTTACTGTAAGCGGGGAAGATACGGAACTTTCTGTTTCCTATACAGGCGCTTCTTCCGATGGTGCGGCAGTAACCTGTAGCGGTTCTTATAAACAGACCGGAGGTAATGTTATCCTCTCCGGTAAAAAGGGCGTCGGCCTGCGCTCCTGCAATGATAAAACAATCCTTTCCGGTGGAACATTTGCAGCCGGCGGGGCAACGGTAGCGATCGAGTATAAGGAACTGCAACGATCAAACGGAATAGAGATAACAGTGCCTTCAGAATTTTGCGAGGATTCATACGAGGATAGTACAGGCACATATAAAACCCTTGCGGTGCCCCACTACGATACTTACCCAATTACTTACGAACCGGCCAAAACGGTGCGGTTGGAGAAGGCTTATGATCTTTGCATCGGAAGTACGAGAGTGACAGAGCAGAACTGTCATGATCTCTCGGGAGCTGTGACAGGGACGGGCGCAACGGCAAGCTTTGATCCGGAGACAAATACCCTGACTTTCCACAACGTCACGGGGGTCAACGGACACAGTTCCCGTGCGGGCTCCAAAGAGCAGATTATCTACAGTAATATTCCGTTAAAGCTGTGCGGGGATGGACAACTTACAGAATTAGGATCCGTCAGAAATATCATATATGCCGGGGAAGGCCTTGAGATTTCCGGAAATTTTGCTTTTAAAGGGCATGAGCCGGTTGTGGTATATGGCGGACTTAAGATAAGCGGAGAAGATACGAAACTTTCGGTTTCCCCTGCAGCGGGTCTCGCCGATTTTCACTCTGCGGTTACCTGTTACGGTTCCGATGGCGTCGCACCCTATGAACAGACCGGGGGACATGTTATTATTACCAATACAAAAGGTTTCGGTTTGGTGGTGAATGATGATATCGTCATCACGGGCGGAACATTTGAGGCACAGGGAAATGTGGCAGCGATTGCATATGGCCGAAACAGTGAACTCAGATTATCAAACGGTCTTGGTGTTTCGGTGCCCTCCTCGCTAAAGGAGATAAATGATTTTGCCTATGTCTACTATAAAACTCTTGCGGAGTCAGACGATTCTGACGCAGCGGCCCATACAGTCAGGATTGAGAAGGCTTATGATCTCTGGGTCGGAAGCACGAGAGTTACGGAGAAAAACTGCTGGGATCTGTCGGGCGCAGTGCAGGGAACCGATGCGACGGCGTATTTCGATCCTTCGACAAATACGCTGACATTAAGAAATGTGACCGGCGCCAACGGTACGCATACAGGAAAAAATGAAGCAAAATGTCTGATCTACTCAGAGGTGCCGCTTCGTTTGCGGGGGAATGCAGAATTAGACCCGAATGATACCGGTTATTATGCAATCTATTCAACTGATGATCTTGATGTGCAGGGTGTTTATACATTCAAGAATTCAAAAGGAGCATTATTCGCCATTGGAGATCTGACCATCAGCGGAACCGGCACGGATATCAAAGTGTCAGCATCGACATCGACGAATGCTTTGGCAACAGGAAACGGAAGGATCATCATTGATGCCGGAACGCTGGACCTGACAGTCGCAAGAGACGGCATTTGCGCAAATAATGATATTATCATAAACGGTGGAAACATAAAGGTGGCCGCTTTTACCAGAGCGCTCATATGCGGAGAAAACAAAAGCATCATTCCGGGCGAAGATGTTAAGATCACAAGACCGGAGAATGCGGACATTAAGAACGATCCGACACTGACTGCCAGAAAAACCGTTGTTGACGGCAACGGAAGGGTTGCCAGGACCGTGGAGATCGGATCGGATACCGAACTTTACACCGTGAGCTTCAGGTTAAGCGGTATGCCCGGTGTCCGGCCTGCAGACCAGATCGTTAAGGAGGGAGGAAAGGCAACAGAACCTGCCATACCGGTAAGTGTCGGTTATAAGTTTACCGGCTGGAAGACAGAAGAAGGCGAGCCTTATGATTTTGATACACCGGTCACACAGAACCTGGTCCTGTATGCAGACTGGGTAGAGGCTGAAAGATTTACTGTTTCTTTTAGCGCAAACGGGAAGACGGCCTTAAATATGCCGTCGGATCAGAGTGTTGTGGAGGGCGGCAGCGTAACGAAACCCAAGAAGGATCCCATGGCAGGCGGATTCAAATTCGCCGGCTGGTATACGGATCCGGCCTGCACTCGCGTATTCGGTTTCCAGACGAAAGTGTATGCAGAATTTACGCTATATGCGAAATGGATAGCAGACGATACCGATATGGTAAGGGTATCCTTTGACATGGGCGGATACGGTCCGGCCATACCGGAACAGATCATCGAGAGCGGGCAGAGACCGGTTCGTCCGGTTGATCCGACGGATAAAAAAATGATGTTTGCCGGCTGGTATACCGGCGTGTCACACCAGAATGCATATGATTTTGGAAGGGCTGTTACGGAGAACACCGTTATATATGCGTATTGGGTTGAGCCCGATCCGTACGGATTCATTGCATACTTTGATGTGAATCATGATACGATCGTCTACAATGAGGTCTACGGGCGCTATGAGCATGTGTACACTGCAGATAAGATCACGCCGAAGATTGTTGTGACGTCGCAGGATGGAAAAAACACTCTGCATGAGGGCATTGATTATACGATCAGGTACGTGAACAACATCAATGTCGACAAAAATGGAAAACCCGCAACGGTAACGATTACGGGTAAGGGGAACTATGCCGGCACCAGTACGATGCAGTTCTATGTGCTTGCAAAATCACTTGGAAGCGGACAGGCAACACCCGGCTACGGAATCTCTCTTTCAAAAGTGATCACCGCTGAAGGTGCCAATGCAGAACCGATCCTGTATTATAACGGTTATAAACTGGCTGCAAAGGATTATATACTGACCAGTTCCACGGGATCGACAAAGTATAAGGCAGGAGATGTCAACCCGAGACTGACGATCACCGGTAAGGGTAACTTCTCCGGCGTGATCAGGGATATACCGGTCACCGTACTCACCAAGGCGGAAAAAGCCAGGATGACGATCAAAGTAACTTTGAGTGACGTGAAGAATATTGTTTATAACGGCACTGAGCAGACACTTACTGAAAGCCAGCTGATTGTTAGGGATGGGGACAAGAATATTATTGATCCGGAAAACTACAAGGTGGTTTATGCCAACAACAAAAATGCCGGCACAGCCAAAGTGACCGTGACCGGAATCGCTCCTTACACGGGAAGCGAAACCAAGACCTTCAAGATCGCACCGGACAAAAGCATTTCCGAGATGCGCGTGAACCTGAGCAATGAAGAGGTGCCCTATGTAAGCACCGGAGCAAGACCGGCTGTTACGGTCAGTGCGACGAGAAACGGTGAGAGCAAGACACTCAAGGAAGGCGTTGACTATAAGGTTGCTTTTTCCGGCAATACCAAGGTATGCACAAATGCAAAGGCCAATGTTACCTTTATGGGTAATTATGCCGGACAAAAAGCCATCAAATGCACCTACCGCATCACGCCGGCAAAACTGACCGCCAATAACGTCAGGATTTATGCAGCCGACCTGGTGTATGTGAGGCCGGGCAAATACCTTTCGGTCCCTTATGTGACGTACAAGGGTGTTTTCCTGAAGAACAACACGGATTACACGGTTTCCTATTGGGTAGGCGATCAGGACATCACAAACGAGAAAAAATACGAAATAGGTGATTCGGACGTTAAGGTGAAGATCAGGCTCAAAGGAAAAGGAAACTATCAGGAAGATGCGCTCGATTTTGCGAACGCTTACACGATCAGAAAGACTGCACCGGCGGGTTCTTTCGACCTTGGCAAGGCAAAGATCACGATGAAGGGAGATATGAGAAAAACAATTCCGGCACAGGAATATACGGGTGAAGCCATTGAACCGGAGTTTGATATCTATGTGCAGGAAGGAAACGAATGGAAGACCGTTGAAGCCGCCGGCCTGACAAAGGGGACGGACTACTCCGTGGATCTCCTGAACAATGTTGAGAAGGGAACGGCGACGATCTTTGTCAGATCAATGAATACAGACAAGGCGATCGGGAGCAAAACGGGCACATTTAAGATCGGAACATGGAGTTTTGTCAGACTGATCCAGATGATCTTTCTCTAAATGACAGAGATCATCAACACAGAAGCATAAAAACCATGTAAGACTGATTCCCCGAGGGTTTCCCCCGGGGAATTTTTTATGGTTGATTTTAAAAAAAATGTCTTGTATAGTATTTTAAGGAAGCAATCCGGTAAGGTGGTAAGGATACATGATCAATATTGCATTGGATGCGATGGGCGGCGACAATGCGCCCGGCGAGATCATAAAAGGTGCGGTGGAAGCCGTTCATGAACGGAAGGATATCCGGATCCATCTGTGCGGACGCATGGAGGATATGAAGCTTGAACTGGAGCACTACACCTATGATGCCGCGCAGATCGAGCTTGTCGATGCACCGGAAGTGATCGAGACAGGGGAAGCACCCGTCATGGCGATCCGCCGGAAGAAGGATTCTTCCATAGTAAGAGGCCTGCACCTTGTCAAAGAAGGCAAATGCGATGCGTTTATCTCTGCGGGAAGTTCCGGCGCGGTCTTAGTCGGCGGACAGTTTATCGTCGGCCGCATCAAGGGCGTTGAGAGACCGCCGCTTGCACCGTTGATCCCGACGGAGAACGGGGTTGCGCTTTTGATCGACTGTGGTGCGAACGTGGATGCAAGACCGTCCCATCTCGTGCAGTTTGCAAAGATGGGTTCCGTATATATGGAGCATGTGGTCGGGATCAGTAATCCGAAGGTAGCGATCGTCAATATCGGTGCCGAGGAAGAAAAGGGCAATCTGCTCGTAAAAGAAACCTTCCCGCTGCTCAAGACCTGCCCGGATATCAATTTTGTCGGCAGTATCGAGGCAAGAGATATTCCGAGAGGCGATGCGGACGTGATCGTCTGCGAGGCGTTTGTCGGGAACGTGATCTTAAAGCTCTATGAAGGCGTCGGCAGAACCTTCCTGAAACTGATCAAGGAAAGCCTCATGTCGAACCTCAAGGCGAAACTCGGCGCGCTGATGATCAAATCGACACTGAAGAAAACCATGAGGTCTTTTGATGCGAGCGAATACGGCGGAGCACCGCTGCTCGGGCTGAACGGGCTGGTCGTCAAGACGCACGGCAGTTCCACGGCCAAGGAAATAAAGAATTCGATCATACAGTGTATTACATTTAAAGAGCAGGATATCAATCGCAAAATTGATAAGATGATAAATATTCCTGAAGAATAAGCAACAGCAGAAGGGAGCAGTTATGGAGTTTGAAAAATTAAAAAAGATCATTGCGGAAGTCCTGAATGTTGATGAGAACGAAGTCACACCCGAGACCAAGTTCGTAGATGATTTGGGGGCCGATTCACTGGATGTATTTCAGATCATTATGGGGATCGAAGAGGAATTCGATGTGGAGATCGCCACAGAGGATGCGGAATCGATCGTGACCGTACAGGATGCGGTAGACCAGATCAAGAACGCTTTAAGTTGAGAAACGGTTAAAGGTAAACTATACAGTGCTCGGAAAACCGTTGGTTTTTCGAGCCTATATTTATGTAATGAACAGATTAAACGGATATCAGGAATTAGAGACGAAGATCGGCTATGTGTTCCATGACCAGACTCTGTTGAAGACGGCCTTAACACACAGCTCTTTTTCAAATGAGTTGAAACTGCATAAAACAGAGAATTATGAGCGGTTGGAATTCCTGGGCGATGCTGTACTGGAATTGTCCGTCAGCGAATATCTGTATGAAAATAATCCCTGCATGCATGAAGGAAACATGACCAAACTGCGTGCATCCCTTGTATGTGAACCCACGCTTGCCTATTGTGCCAGAGAAGCGTTTTCCCTTGGCGATTATCTCCTGCTTGGTAAAGGAGAGGAGATGACCGGCGGCAGGAAGCGCGACTCGATCGTTTCGGACGTGTTTGAGGCGATCATCGGTGCGATCTATCTGGACGGCGGATTTACCCAGGCCAAACGGTTTGTGGAACGCTTTGTCCTGACCGATATGGAGAAGAAGATCGGGTTCACGGACAGTAAAACGATACTGCAGGAAGTGGTGCAGGAAACGGGAGAAGAACTGCGCTATGAGCTGCTCGAAGAGATCGGTCCGGCACATGACAGGGAATATCTTGTCAGGGCACTGATCAACGGAACAGAGAGAGCAAGGGGCAGAGGGAGAACGAAGAAGAGCGCGGAGCAGGCAGCCGCGTTTGAGATCTTGAAGGAACTGCATCGCATCTAGATGCAGGTGAAGGAGTATTTACGGAATGTATTTAAAGCGAATTGAAGTGCATGGATTCAAATCTTTTGCCAATAAGATCACATTTCAATTTGATAACGGGATCACGGGGATCGTCGGACCGAACGGCAGCGGCAAGAGTAACGTTGCGGATGCGGTCCGCTGGGTGCTTGGTGAGCAGAAGGTAAAACAGTTGCGTTCTTCCACCATGCAGGATGTGATCTTTTCCGGTACACAGTTGCGTAAACCCATGGGATACGCATATGTTTCCATTACGCTTGACAATGCGGATCATTCCCTGCCCATTGATTTTGAAGAAGTGACCGTATCCAGACGTGTCTACCGATCGGGCGAGAGCGAATATCTGATCAATGGCGCGCCGTGCAGACTGCGCGATATTTATGAGATGTTCTACGATACCGGTATCGGTAAAGAGGGCTATTCGATCATCGGACAGGGCCAGATCGACAAGATCTTAAGCGGCCGGCCGGAAGAGCGACGCGAACTCTTTGATGAAGCCGCAGGTATCGTCAAATTCAAACGCCGTAAGGACACTGCTGTCAAGAAACTGGAAGACGAGCGTGCCAATATGGTGCGTATCAAAGATATCTTATCGGAACTGGAACGTCAGGTCGAACCCCTCGAGAAGCAGTCCGAAGTCGCGAAGGAATTCCTGAAAAAGAAAGAAGAATTAAAGAGCCTGGACGTCAACATGTTCCTGCTGGAATCCGACAGGGTCAGGGAACAGTTGCAGGGTCTGAACGATAAGATCGCTACGGCGGAGCACGATCTAAACGAAGCAAAAGAATCCTACGAAAACAGTAAGCAGGAGCATGCGGCCCTGCAGGAAGCGGTAGCGGCTCTGGATGCGCAGATCGAGGAAAAGCGGAAAGCCTTAAGCGATAACAGCCTCCTGCGTGAAAAACTCGAAGGTGAGATCAAGGTCCTGCAGGAAAAGATCAATTCCGCAAGGACCAACAACGAACATTATGAGAACCGCAAGAATACGCTGAACGAGGACATCGCCCGGAAAGAGAGCGAGAAGAACAAACTGCTCGCATCCAAGTCGGAACTGGATAAACAGGCCGAGGAACTGCAGGAAAAGCGTAACGCGGAAGGCGCCGTGCTTGCAGAGATCCAGACAAAGATCGCGGAACTGACGGACGGTGTCGAGAAAAATCAGAACGATATCATTGAAACGCTGAATGCGCGTGCAACGATCAAGACGACCATGGGCCGTTTTGAATCCATGCTCGAGCAGATCAATATCAGGCATGCGGAGATACAGAGCAGGCTGTTAGCTGCCAAATCGGAAGATGTGGAGCAGGAGCAGACGATCGCTGCCCTGACCGGCGAGCTGAATGAGATCCTTGCACAGATCCAGGAGAGCGATGCAAAGAGAAGCGAACTGGAGGACCGGTTACTGTCCTTCAGGAAAGCACTTGAAAACAAGGATAACGAACTCTCGGCCGCGCAGGTTGCGTATCATCAGGAAAAATCAAAACTGGACGCACTGAAGAACATCTCCGAGCGTTATGACGGCTACGGCGGCAGCATCCGTCTTGTCATGGAACAGAAGAACAAGAACCAGGGCATCATCGGCGTTGTGGCGGATATCATATCCGTGGATAAGAAGTACGAGACGGCGATCGAGACAGCCCTTGGCGGTAATATTCAGAACATCGTAACGGCGGATGAACAGGTCGCCAAAAAGATGATCTCCTTCCTGAAGGCAAACAGAGGCGGAAGAGCGACTTTCCTGCCGCTGACCACCGTAAAAGGACGGGGCGAATACGACTATCCGGAGATAAAGAACGAGACCGGTTTCCTCGGTATGGCAAACGATCTCGTGGATGCGGACGGAAAGTACGAGCAGGTGATCAGCCAGCTGCTCGGTGCGATCGTTGTCATCGATACGATCGACCATGCACTCGCCATTGCAAAGAAATTCAAATACAAAGTCCGTCTGGTCACACTCGAGGGTGAATACCTGACGCCCGGCGGTGCGCTCGCAGGCGGTGCGTTTAAGGACCAGAGCAATCTGCTTGGCAGAAAACGCGAGATCGAAGAACTGGAAGAAAACGTCAGAAAGAGTCTCGAGAAGATCGAGAAACTGAAAGGCGATATCGTAACTATCAAGCAGGACCGTACCAAAGTCAGGGATGAACTCGAACAGATCAAGGAACTCCAGCAGGATCAGTTCATCAAACAGAATACGGCCCAGCTCAACGTGGACAGCGCAAAGCTGAAAAAGAGTGGACTGGCCGACGATCTCAAGGCCCTGCAGGAAGAGAACAGGGAGATCGAGGAGCAGGCTGAACAGATCAAGAACGACAGGGAAAACATCAAGACCGAACTGTCTGATTCCGAGAAGCGGGAAAAAGAGCTGGAGAGACAGATCGCGGGCTTTGGTTCGGAACTTGAAAAACTCAGGGATGAAGAGACCAGACAGGTACTTTCCACATCGGAACTGGACCTGAAGGTTTCGGAGAGCCAGCAGAAGCAGGAATTCGCCGCGCAGAACTTAGCCAGAGTCGAGGCCGAGATGAACCGGCTTCTGGAAGAGAGAGACGGGATCGATACAAGCCTGAAAGAGGCCGAGAACGATATCCTGAACAAGCAGAACGATATCCTGGAGATCCAGAAGACCATTGCGGCTTCCGATACAAAGGAAAGCGATGAGCAGGATGAACTGAATGAAGCGATCAAACAGAAAGAGGAAATGACCGCGAAACAGCAGGGCTTCTTTGACAAGCGTGAAGAACTCTCCGAGAAGATCAATTCCCTGGACAAGGAAGTGTTCCGCTTAAACAACCAGAAAGAACGTGCGGAAGAATCCCAGGAAGGCCAGGCGGCCTACATGTGGTCGGAATATGAACTGACCTATACGCAGGCGCTGCCGCTCAGGGATGAAACGCTTACCGAGATGGCTCCGATCCGGAAACGGATCCAGAAACTCAAAGAAGAGATCCGCGACCTCGGAGACGTCAACGTGAACGCGATCGAGGATTATAAGAACCTGATGGAACGCTACACCTTCATGAAGGAACAGCATGATGACCTTGTGAAGGCGGAAGAAACACTGATCGGGATCATCGATGAACTGGATACGTCCATGCGTAAGCAGTTCGATGAGAAATTCAAAGAGATCAATCATGAATACAACAAGGTGTTCAAGGAACTGTTCGGCGGCGGGGAAGGCAAGCTGGAACTGCAGGAGAACGAGGATATCCTGGAAGCGGGTATCATGATCAGTGCACAGCCGCCCGGTAAAAAGCTGCAGAACATGATGCAGTTATCCGGTGGTGAGAAAGCATTAACGGCCATCTCGCTGTTATTTGCGATCCAGAACTTGAAACCGTCACCGTTCTGTCTGCTCGACGAGATCGAGGCGGCACTGGACGAGCCCAACGTAGGACGGTTCGCGAACTATCTGCATAAACTGACAAAGCATACACAGTTCATCGTGATCACGCACCGCAGAGGCACGATGGAAAAAGCAGACAGGCTCTACGGTATCACCATGCAGGAAAAAGGCGTTTCCGCGCTGGTGTCCGTGAACCTGATCGATAAGGATTTAGAGGATTGATGGAAGAACAGAACCGGGGCTTTTTTTCAAGACTGAAAGCCGGCTTATCCAAAACGCGCAACCAGATCGTATCGGGACTGGATGCGGTCTTTACGGCATCCGAGATCGACGAGGATTTCTATGAGGAACTCGAAGAGATCCTGATCATGGGAGATGTCGGCGTGCATGCGACGCAGGAGATCATTTCGAAACTGCGGGACCATGTGGACGATGCACATCTGAAAAAGCCGGAGGAGTGCAGGGATCATCTGACGCAGCTGTTTTTGGAACAGATGCAGCCGGATGAACATGCATATGATTTTGAAAACGTCAGGAGCATCGTGCTCGTTGTCGGCGTGAACGGGGCCGGTAAGACCACAAGCGTCGGCAAACTCGCCCTGCAGTATAAACAGCAGGGGAAGCACGTGATTGTGGCCGCAGCGGATACGTTCCGTGCAGGTGCGGTGGAACAGCTCCATGTATGGGCAGACAGAGCCGGTGTTGAGATCATCAAAGGGACGCAGGGACAGGACCCGTCTTCGGTCCTTTATGATGCATTGCAGGCGTTCAGGTCCAGAAAAGCAGATATCCTGCTCTGCGATACGGCAGGCAGGCTGCATAATAAAAAGAACCTGATGGAAGAACTGAAGAAGATGAACCGCGTGATCGACAGGGAATGCCCGGATGTATGCAGGGAGACACTGGTGGTTTTGGACGGTGCGACCGGACAGAACGCACTCAACCAGGCGCGTGATTTTAACGAAGCGACCCCTGTGGACGGCGTGATCTTAACGAAACTGGACGGGAGTGCCAAAGGCGGGATCGCGATCGCGATCGAGAGCGAACTGCATATCCCGGTCAAATATATCGGCGTCGGTGAAAAAGCGGAAGACTTGCAGAAATTCGACGCAAAGCGCTTTGTAGAGGCGCTGCTTACGAAAAATGAGGACGGTAGTGAGGAAGGAGAACAACATGTTGACGCTTGAGAAATTTGAGGAAGCGAGTGAGATCGTAAAACAGGTGACCCTTGAGACCAAACTGGTCTATTCAAGCTATTTAAGCAGCCTGACCGGCAACAAGGTCTATCTGAAACCTGAAAACATGCAGATGACAGGGGCCTATAAGCTGCGCGGCGCTTACTATAAAGTCAGCACACTGACGGACGCGGAGAAGAAGAAAGGGATCATCACCGCATCCGCGGGCAATCATGCGCAGGGTGTGGCTTTCGCGGCAAAGGAATTCAAGACCAAGGCCGTGATCGTGATGCCGACGACCACACCGCTCATCAAAGTCAACCGTACCAAGAGTTACGGCGCGGAAGTGGTGCTCTTCGGGGATGTTTATGACGAAGCCTACGGACATGCACTGGAACTTGCGGAAAAGAACGGCTACACCTTCATCCATCCGTTTGACGACCTGGCCGTGGCAACGGGGCAGGGTACCATCGCAATGGAGATCTTTAAGGAACTGCCGCTCGTGGACTATATCCTGGTGCCGATCGGCGGCGGCGGGATCGCAGCCGGTGTTGCGACCCTTGCAAAGATGATGAACCCCAAGATCAAGGTGATCGGCGTGGAACCTGAAAATGCAGCCTGCATGAAGGCAAGTATCGAGGCAGGCAAAGTCGTTACGCTCGATTCTGTCTCCACGATCGCAGACGGTACGGCAGTCAAGACGCCCGGTGCGAAAGTATTCCCCTATATCCAGAAGAATCTGGACGAGATCCTGACCGTTTCGGATGAGGACCTGATCGTTTCCTTCCTGGATATGGTTGAAAATCATAAGATGATCGTTGAAAATTCGGGATTACTGACAGTTGCGGCACTCAAGCAGCTGAAAGTCAAGAATAAAAAAGTCGTTGCGATCATGAGCGGCGGTAACATGGATGTCATCACGATGTCTTCCGTGGTACAGCAGGGTCTGATCATGCGCGACCGTATCTTTACCGTTTCCGTTCTTCTGCCGGATAAGCCGGGTGAACTCTGCAGGGTTGCATCCGTGATCGCGGAAAAGAACGGCAACGTCATCAAACTGGAACACAACCAGTTCGTGTCCACAAACCGTTCGGCAGCCGTGGAACTCCGGATCACGCTGGAGGCGTTCGGTACGGAGCATAAGCAGGAGATCATGGATACCCTGCAGAACAACGGCTATAAGCCGAAGCTGGTCCGCACCAACATCTGATAAGGTGTCAAGATATTATACTTGACAGGCTGAAAACAATCCTATATAATGCAATAAGTTGCGGTTTTGAGGAGCGTTTATGGAAAAGATCATAGAGCGCAACCTGTTGTATGATTTTTACGGAGAGTTGCTGAACGAACATCAGAAGCAGATCTACGAGGACAGCGCTTACGGTGATCTGTCGCTGTCAGAGCTCGCGGATACCTATGAGATCTCCAGACAGGGCGTGCATGACCTGCTGAAACGCTGCGACAAACAGCTGATGTGGTATGAGGAAAAACTGCATCTCATCAGCAGATTCAAGGAGTTAAAATCATTGACGGCAGAGCTCCGCTCAATGGTTTCTTCCGAGCGTTTTGACAAAGAGGAGATCCTTGCGCGAACAGACAGGATCCTGGAATTACTGTAATGGCATTTGAAAGTCTGACCGAAAAACTGCAGAGTGTGTTCAAGGGCCTGCGTTCCAAAGGAAGGCTGACGGAAGCGGATGTCAAGGCGGCCCTTCGGGAAGTAAAGATGGCGCTG
Organism: Lachnospiraceae bacterium; assembly: GCA_017620255.1. Taxonomy (GTDB): domain Bacteria; phylum Bacillota; class Clostridia; order Lachnospirales; family Lachnospiraceae; genus UBA2868. Next base: position 391,712 of record JAFZQU010000028.1, on the reverse strand, counting down.
CTTGAGGCGGACGTCAACTTCCGTGTTGTCAAGCAGTTCACAAAGGCCGTGGAAGAGCGTGCGGTCGGGACGGATGTCATGAACGGCTTAAATCCCGCGCAGATGGTCATCAAGATCGTAAACGAAGAGATGACAGCTCTTATGGGATCTGAGACCACGGAACTCAAGTTTCAGCCGGGACAGGCGCACACGGTGATCATGATGTGCGGTCTGCAGGGTTCCGGTAAAACGACGACAGCTGCCAAGATCGCCGGGAAACTGAAACAGAAGAGTAAGAAGAGCCTGCTTGTCGCCCTGGATGTCTATCGTCCGGCCGCGATAGAGCAGTTGAAAGTAAACGGGGAAAAACAGGGTGTGGAAGTCTTCTCGATCGAAGACTGCAAGGATCCTGTGAAGATCGCAACAGAAGCGGTCGCATATGCGGATAAGGCCGGATGCCAGGTCATCATCCTGGATACGGCGGGACGCTTACAGATCGACGAAGAGATGATGCAGGAACTGATCCGCATCAAGGAAGCTGTTTCGGTGCATCAGACACTTCTCGTTGTCGATGCCATGACCGGTCAGGAAGCGGTGAACGTGGCGCAGACCTTCAATGAACAGGTCGGCGTGGACGGGATCGTGCTTTCCAAGATGGACGGCGATGCCAGAGGCGGTGCGGCACTTTCCGTCAAAGCCGTAACAGGCAAACCGATCCTGTTCGTCGGTATGGGCGAGAAACTGACGGACCTTGAGCAGTTTTATCCGGACCGGATGGCAAGCCGGATCCTCGGGATGGGCGATGTGCTGACCCTGATCGAAAAAGCACAGGCCGGGATGGACATCGACGAGGATAAAGAACGCGACATGATGAGCCGCGTGAAAAAGGGCAAGTTTGATTTTAACGACTATCTGGAGAGCATGAACCAGATGAAGAAGATGGGCGGCATCTCCAGTGTTTTAAGCATGATGCCCGGCATGGGCATGGGCCTTAAGAACAGTGATATCGAGGCCGCTGTCGATGATAAGAAACTGACGCGGACCGAGGCGATCGTCCTTTCAATGACAGCCGCGGAGAGAAAGAACCCGAAGCTTTTGAACCCTTCCAGAAAACACAGGATCGCCAAGGGCGCGGGGGTTGACATCTCGGAAGTCAACCGGCTGGTCAAGCAGTTCGAGCAGATGCAGAAGATGATGAAACAGATGCCCGGGATGTTCGGCGGTAAGAGAGGCAGGTTCAGGATGCCGTTTTAAGCGAAGATACATGTGGAACACACATATCTTAATAAAGCAGGTAACAATCAATTTTTTACATGGAGGAATAAGAACATGGCAGTAAAAATCAGACTCAGAAGAATGGGACAGAAGAAGGCACCTTTCTACAGGATCGTGGTAGCGGATTCCAGAAGCCCGAGAGACGGCAGATGCATCGAAGAGATCGGCACCTATGATCCCAACAATGATCCTTCCACATTCACGGTCAACGAGGAACTTGCAAAGAAGTGGCTCAACAACGGCGCACAGCCGACAGAAGTCGTTGCAAAGATCTTTAAGCTTGCCGGCATCGAAAAATAAGCTTCTCTGGAGGTGAACATGAAAGAGTTAATCGAAGTTATTGCAAAGGCTCTTGTGGAGAATCCGGATGAAGTTGTTGTGACGCAGCGTGAAGACGATCGTGCGATCGTTCTGGAACTGCATGTTGCACAATCAGACATGGGTAAAGTGATCGGCAAACAGGGACGCATCGCCAAAGCGATCCGCTCTGTTGTAAAAGCCGCATCCGCCAAAGAGACAAAGAAAGTCATTGTTGACATTCAGTAAGAGATGGAACAGTATCTGCAGGTAGGTATCATATCGTCCACGCACGGTGTGCGCGGGGAAGTCAAGGTTTTCCCGACCACCGATGATGCGGGGCGGTTCAAAAAACTGAAAGAGGTCCTGTTATCCCTTCCATCGGGTGAAAAACTTCCCCTGCGCATTGAGCAGGTGAAGTTTTTTAAACAGTTCGTGATACTTAAATTCAAGGAATACGACTCGATCAACGACATCGAGCGCTACAGGGGCCTGTCCCTGTATGTAAGCCGGGAAAATGCTGTGAAACTCGAAGCGGACGAGTACTTTATCGCGGATCTGATCGATCTGAAGGTACTTGATGAAGCAGGAGAGCAGATAGGCGTCCTCACCGATGTGATGGAAACAGGCGCCAACGATGTTTATGTGATCAGACGTACCGACGGATCGGAACTGCTTTTGCCTGCGATCAAACAGTGCGTGCTTTCCGTATCGGTGGAAGAAGGGCAGATGACTGTACATGTTCCGGAGGGCTTGTGATGCATATCAGTGTTCTGACATTATTTCCGGATCTGATCACGGAAGCCGTGCATACCAGCATCCTCGGACGGGCTGCGGAAGCGGGACTGATCAGCGTGGATGCGGTCAATATCCGTGATTTTGCCTTCAATAAGCATCATAAGGTGGACGACTACCCGTATGGTGGCGGCGCCGGCATGGTGATGCAGGCAGAACCCGTTTATCTTGCCTACGAAGCAGTCACAAAGGATCTGCAAAGGAAACCGCGCGTCATTTACACCACCCCGCAGGGAAAGGTGTTTGACCAGAAGATGGCGGCTGAATTTGCGGCCGAGGAGGAACTTGTGATCCTCTGCGGCCACTATGAAGGCGTGGACGAGCGCGTGCTCACGGAGATCGTGACGGATCATGTGTCGATCGGCGATTATGTGCTCACAGGCGGCGAACTGCCGGCCCTGATCATGATCGATGCCGTTTCAAGGCTGATCCCGGGCGTGCTGCACAACGATCTGTCGGCGGAAACGGAGTCCTTTGAGAACAACCTTCTCGAATACCCGCAGTACTCAAGACCGGAAGTCTGGCATGACATGCGCGTACCGGATGTTCTGCTTTCCGGACACCACGAAAACGTGGAAAAATGGCGGTTTGAGCAGAGTGTAGAGAGGACACTTTCGCGCAGACCCGACCTGTTTGAGCGGTTTTTATCGCAGAAATAGCATTTTTACCTTGCAAATTCATCATTTATATGATAGATTTGATATGTTGTCAATAAACCTTGAAAGAGATGTTCCTCTGCAAACGTTGTAAGAACATCAATAATGAGCAGGAGGAGCAACATGAATACCAACATTATTAAGGAGATCGAAGCGGAACAGCTTAAGAGCAATGTCGGCGAATTCGCGATCGGCGATACCGTCCGTGTTCACGCAAAGATCAAAGAAGGCAATCGCGAGAGGATCCAGGTGTTTGAAGGCATCGTGATCAAGAGACAGGGCGGCAGCAGCCGTGAGACGTTCACCGTTCGTAAGAACAGTAACGGTGTGGGCGTTGAAAAGACATGGCCCCTGCATTCTCCCAACGTTGAGAAGATCGAGGTTGTCAGACGCGGTAAAGTCAGAAGAGCTAAACTCTACTACCTGCGCGGTCGTGTCGGTAAGAGAGCAAAAGTCAAAGAGCTTGTTAAATAAGGATTTACCGAAGATTAAAAAGAGCAGTTCACTGCTCTTTTTTTTATGTTATACTATCCATATGGCTATCAGAAGAAGATCACATGATTACAGGGGCGGCACACTGCATACGCAGCCGGTGAAGCGTAAAGTCAATTTCGGACATCTCTATGAGATCCTGACATGGGTGTCCGGTATTGTGCTTGCAGGCTTTCTCGGTGCTTTTGTGGTCTATGCGTTCGGGATCAGGACCAGCGTGATCGGGGACTCGATGGAACCGGTGCTTTCAGCCGGGCAGGAGATCCTGCTCGACCGGATCGTATACCAGTTCAGTTCGCCGGACCGCGGGGATGTGATCGTTTTCCATCCGAACGGCAACCAGAATACGCACCTGTATGTAAAACGCGTTGTGGGCCTGCCCGGGGAGACCGTGCAGATCAAACAGGGAAGGCTCTATATCAACGGGATCCAGTATGCGCAGGACTATTCGGGCGAGCTGATGGAACCGGGGATCGCGGAGAATCCGATCAAACTGGATGTGGAAGACTATTTCGTGCTCGGCGACAACCGGGCCGAGAGCGAAGACAGCCGGAGCGCGGATATCGGTACCGTGACGCGCGACATGATCGAAGGCAAAGCGTGGCTGCATCTGGAACGCGACGCGGAAGAAGGAATCGGAAGGATCGAGTAATATGCATTATCAATGGTATCCCGGTCATATGATGAAAGCCAAGCGTATGATGCAGGAGAACATCAAACTGATCGATCTGATCATTGAACTGCTGGATGCGCGTGTGCCTTATGCATCCGGAAATCCGGATATTTCGGAACTCGGAAAGAACAAATCACGTCTGATCATATTGAACAAAGCCGATCTGGCAGATGAAACAGTCAACGACGCATGGGTGAAGCACTATATGGAACAGGGGCTTTCCGCCGTGCTGATCGACGCCCGCTCGGGCAAAGGGATGAAATCCGTGGAGGACTGCATAGCGCTTGTCTGCAGGGACAAGATCGAACGCGACAGGAAAAGAGGGATCTTAAACCGTCCGATCCGTGCCATGGTCGTCGGGATCCCGAATGTCGGCAAATCCACTTTTATCAATTCCCTTGCCGGCAAAGCCTGCGCAAAGACCGGCAATAAGCCGGGTGTCACCAAAGGCAAGCAATGGATCAGGCTGAATAAGAACATCGAACTGCTGGATACGCCTGGACTGCTCTGGCCGAAATTTGAGGACCAGACCGTCGGGGAGCATCTGGCCATGGTCGGTTCGATCAACGATGAGATACTGGATACGGAGGAAATGGCGGTGGCCCTGATCGCGAAACTGAGGTCAGGCTATGCGGAAGCTATCGCAAAGCGTTTCGGCGTTGATGAAAACGGAAACGCCTACGATGTGTTGCAGCGGATCGCCAGAAAGCGCGGCTGTCTGAAAAAGGGAGACGAGCCGGATACGAATAAAGCGTCCAGGATACTGCTGGATGAATTCAGGAGCGGCAGGATCGGAAGGATCTCGCTGGAGAGACCGTAATGGCAGAACAGAAAAAGAAGAAAAAGTCATTTGGCCGCCGTTTGGTCAAAAGCCTGTTTGACTTCGGCGTATTCATACTGATCGTGCTGGTGCTGACCTATCTGATCTCGGCTTTTGTCGCACAGCGCGTCCTGGTGCACAATGTTTCCATGCAGGATACGCTGACGGAAGGGGATGTACTGATCATGGACAAGCTCACCTACAGGATCAGGGACCCGAAACGCTACGAGATCATCTGTTTTAACAGTGATTATGAGCGGGAAGGCCTGATCAAGCGCGTGATCGGACTGCCGGGTGAGACGGTGATGATCTCGGAGGGCATGATCTTCATCAACGGAAACCAGGTCAAAGACGTCAAAGGCCTGCCGAAGATCGAAGACCCGGGGCTTGCCGCAAACGAGATCCATCTTGGGAATGATGAGTATTTTGTGGTCGGCGATAACCGCGAGAAGAGCATTGATTCCAGATCGGCCGAGATCGGAAATGTGAAACGCGATGAAATTTTGGGAAAGGCGGCACTCAGGATCTATCCTTTTGACAGATTCGGACTGCTGAAACAGAAATGAAATCCATTACCGAGATCCGAAATGAATATAAAGCAACGCCTGTAGACAGTTTACAGGCTTTTATAGAAATGTATCGAGACGATACAAGAGAAGGCGTGCACGCCCTGCTGAAGAAAGCGCAGGGTCAGCTGCAGGCGCTTGAAAAAGAGAAAGAGCGCACACATGAGATGTATGCGTTTGAACGCAAGTATGCTGATTTTTCCGCGATCTGCGGAATTGATGAAGTGGGAAGGGGACCGCTTGCGGGACCCGTTGTCGCCGCTGCCGTGATCCTGCCAAAAGATCATGAGATCCTCTATCTGAATGATTCCAAAAAGCTGACTGCGGCAAAGCGCGAGGCGCTCTGTGAAGTGATCATGCAGGAGGCGGTCGCGGTCGGGATCGGAATGGCAGACCACGTACGGATCGATGAGATCAATATCCTGCAGGCGACCTATGAAGCGATGCGCATGGCGGTTACGAAACTCCCGGTTTTACCCGATATATTATTAAACGATGCGGTGACGATCCCGCTGCTTTCCATGAAGCAGGTGCCGATCATCAAGGGTGATGCCAAGAGTGCATCCATTGCGGCCGCATCCATTGTTGCGAAAGTCACACGGGATAAGATGATGGTCGATCTGGACAAAGAGTATCCCGCGTACGGCTTTGCCGAAAATAAGGGGTACGGATCGGCCGCACATATCGCTGCGATCAGGGAATACGGTCCGACACCGGTCCACCGCCGCTCCTTTATCGGCAATTTTATCTAATCCGGGTATAATATGAGTATTCAGGTAAATACACAGGGATACCAACAGAATCAGATCCAGGAAGTGCAGGAGATCCTCACCAGGGATGCGCTTTCGCAGCTGAAACAGGAACTGTCGCTGCAGACGGGACAGATCCTGTCCGGCCGTGTCACGTCCATGGACGGGAACAACATCATGCTCCTGCTTGATTCCAAACAGTCGATCTCGGCGCAGCTGGACGGCGAACTGCCGATCAATGTGGGCCAGATCCTTTCTTTTGAAGTAAAATCAACAGCGGATTCGATAACGGAGCTGCGTCCGCTGTATACGAATCTCTCCGGCACATCCACGATCGGTGCGGCACTCACGGAAGCGTCCCTGCCGATGACCGACCGCAATATTTCCATGGTGGAACATATGATGGAAGAGGGCATGTCTGTGAACAAGCAGGCACTGCTTGATATGGTCTCCCATCTGAACGCGCATCCGGATGTGAGTCCCGCCACGCTTGTCGCCATGCAGAAACTGGATCTGCCGATGGATGAAACAACGATCCGCCAGTTTGAGAACTATCAGAATTTCGAGCATCAGATCGAAAACGATGTGCATGCGATGAATGACGGGCTGGCTGCGCTTCCGGAAGAACTGCTTGCTGCAGGGGATGAAGAGATCGCATTCATGAAGTCTCAGGACATCCTGGAGATGGCTTTTGCGGGTGAGGGAAATACCGGAGCCGCCATCGGGCTTGCAAGTGACCCTGCAGTCAAAGTCATTGAGGGTATGGCAAGGCTTTCCGATCTTCTGAGCGAACTGAACGGAGGGGGAGACACCAACCTGCAGACGGCGATCGGGGAAGAACAGCTGAACCAGGCAGGCACAGCGGAACAACAGGTGCAGGCGCAGGCAGAGACCGTACAGCCGACAGAAGATCAGAGCACGCAGCTTTTGAAACTGACGCAGGAACTGCTTGATGCCTATAAACTGCACCCGGAAAACTTTTCAGAAGAAGACAAAGAACTGTTAAAGGAAGCCCTGCGCGATCCGAATTTCAAGGATGCGCTCTCCGGCAGACTGAACGCCGCCCTGCAGTTAAAACCTGAAGAGGTTGCGAAGGACGGCAAAGTCGAGGAACTCTATAAACGGATCTTAGAGCACGCCGACAAGGCGATGGACCTTCTGAACAATTCCACAGAGACCGCACAGCAGGCTGCAAAGAGCGCGCAGAACCTGATGGACAACGTGCAGTTCATGAACCAGCTCAACGAGATGATGGCCTATGTGCAGCTGCCGCTGAAGATGAGCGAAGAAAACGCACACGGCGATCTCTATGTCTATGCAAATAAAAAGAAACTGGCAAATAACGACGGGAACTTCTCGGCGCTTCTGCATCTGGATATGGAGCATCTCGGACCGATGGACGTCCATGTCGCGATGCAGCAGGAAAAAGTCAGCACGCACTTCTATATGCAGGATGAAAAGCTGCTTGATTTTATCGAAGCAAATATCCATATCCTGAATGAACGGCTGACGAAAAAGGGCTATCAGATGAACACACAGGTCAGTGTCCGCGAAGACGCGCCAAAGACGTCCGTGATCGATGCGTTCCTGAAGCAGGAAGACGACGGCACGGTGGCGCCGATCGTCAGTACGAAGTCATTTGATGTGAGGGCGTAGGATGGCAGACGAGAAGAAGAACAAACCCAAACAGGCCATCGCGCTCGAATACGATCCGAACGATGTCGCTCCCAAGATCATAGCCACGGGACGCGGCAAGATCGCGGAGAAGATCATTGAAGCCGCGCAGGAAGCGGATGTGCCGGTACATCAGGACGATAAACTGGCAGATACACTCTCGAAACTCGATATCGGTGATTTTATCCCGCCGGAACTCTATGAGGTCGTGGCGGAGATCCTGGTATTCGTCGACCAGATGGAAAAGATCCGGTCCAAGATGGACAAGGGGAGCTGAGTTTGAACAAACGAAGTGTCGGCGGCAGATACGAAGCAAAGGCTGCCACATATCTGATAGAAATGGGTCTGACGATCCTTGACCGGAATTTCAGGTGCCGTTTTGGCGAGATCGATCTGATCGCCATGGAATCCGGCAGGGAACTTGCCGTCGATCATGATCAGACCATCGCTTTCATTGAAGTAAAATACAGAAAAGATGCAAAGAGCGGCCGGCCGTTTGAGGCCGTCGATCATAAAAAACAAAAGACCATCTGCCGTGTCGCCGATTATTACCGGCTAAAGCATAATGGTCTTACAGGTTACAATTTCCGTTTTGATGTCATTTCCATTCTGGGTGACGAGATCACCTGGATCAAAAACGCTTTTCCCTATACGGTCTGATCAAAGTTCTTCCTCATCCATCCTGGAATTGTATTTATCAAGGATCTGACGGATCTTGTCCGTAGGCGTATGTACGGCCGAAAGTGCAGCATCGTGATTCAGGTAATCGATGATCGATGCGAGGAAGCGGCTCATGTTTGCCTCGATATAATACGGTCTGTCGTTGATCTCCGGCGTATGGTAATTCAGGTTTGTCACGATGATCTTGTCGAAATAGCACTTTTCGTACGCCTCGTCAAAGGCTTTGATACCGTCCGTGAACAGGCCGAAGGTACAGCAGATGAAAACACGCTTGGCGTTCATTTCCTTGAGCTGTCTGGCCGTATCCAGCATGCTGCCGCCGGAAGAGATCATATCGTCGATGATGATCACGTCTTTGCCGTCAATGTCATCGCCGAGGAATTCATGCGCAACAATGGGGTTCTTGCCGTTCACGACGCGCGAATAATCACGGCGCTTATAGAACATACCCGTATTGACGCCCAAAACGCCCGCAAAGTAAACCGCGCGGTCGAGTGCACCCTCATCCGGTGAGATCACGACCAGGTGGTCCTTGTCGATGATCAGGTCCTTTTCGTAATGGATCAGGGCCTGGATGAACTGATAGGGCGGCGTGAAATTATCAAACCCGTAAAGGGGCGTTGCATTCTGTACTTTGGGGTCATGCGCATCAAAGGTCACGATATTGTTGACGCCCATGGAATGTAACTCCAGAAGCGCGGTCGCACAATCCAGGGATTCTCTGCTGTAACGTTTGTGCTGTCTGCTTTCGTAGAGGAAGGGCAGGATGACCGTGATGCGGTGTGCTTTGCCTGCGATGGCGGCAATGAGGCGTTTGACGTCGGAATAGATGTCGTCGGGCGACATGTGGTTCGTATACTGGTTGATCCTGTAAGTCAGGGAGTGGTTGACAACGTCTGCGAGGATGTAGACATCCTTTCCGCGTACCGATTCCTTGAGTTCGGCCTTGCCTTCGCCTGTACCGAATCTGGGGCAGACAAAATCAGTCATGTAGCTGTCCCGCTCATAGTCGAAGTATTCCGGCGAGGATTTGTGTTCGGGATTGAGGATCTTACGGGATTCCACCAGGAATTCGTTGACCTCCTTTCCGAGCTTCTTACAGCTTTCATGTACGATCAGTTGCAGCGGTGCAACCTGCATTTTATCCTGTAATCTGTCTTTTACAGCCATGCGATCTCCTTTGCATCAAGCGGTGTGCCATGACATAGATATTTATACCATTGAAATGTGTTTACGGTCAAGGAGTACCTTGATTTTGCAGGGGAGATGTGGTTAACTTATTCAAGGGATGCGAAACCGCATCCGGAAGATCATTTAAAGAGGGAAAAAGATGAAGATTCGAACCAGATTTGCACCGTCTCCGACGGGCAGGATGCATGTAGGAAACTTAAGGACAGCGCTGTATGCGTATCTGATCGCCAAGCATGAGGACGGCGATTTCCTGCTGCGTATCGAAGATACGGACCAGGAACGCTACGTGGACGGGGCTGTTGATATCATCTACAGGACGCTTGAAAAGACCGGGCTCATCCACGATGAGGGACCGGACAAGGACGGCGGCGTCGGCCCGTATGTACAGAGTGAGAGACAGGCGGCAGGGATCTATCTGAAATATGCCAAACAGCTCATTGAAGAGGGCAAGGCTTATTACTGCTTCTGCGATAAGGAACGGCTGGAAACGCTCACGCAGAAGGTGGGAGACAAGGAGATCAGTGTATACGACAAACACTGCCTGCATCTGTCCAAAGAGGAGATCGAGGCAAACCTTGCGGCAGGCAAGCCCTATGTCATCCGGCAGAACAACCCGCAGGAAGGCACGACCACGTTCCACGACGAGATCTACGGGGATATCACGGTCGATAACATCGAGCTCGACGATATGATCTTGATCAAGTCGGACGGTTATCCGACCTATAACTTCGCAAACGTCATTGACGATCATCTGATGGGGATCACGCATGTGGTCAGGGGAAATGAGTACCTGTCATCTTCCCCGAAATATAACAGGCTCTACGAGGCGTTTGGCTGGGAAGTGCCGGTCTATGTGCACTGTCCGCTGATCACGGATGAAAATCACCAGAAGCTTTCCAAACGCAGCGGCCATTCATCCTATGAAGACCTGATCGAGCAGGGTTTCCTCTCGGAAGCGGTCGTGAACTTTGTGGCACTGCTTGGCTGGAGCCCCGAGGACAATGCGGAGATCATGTCACTCGAAGAACTGATCCGCAAGTTCGACTACAGACATATGAGCAAATCACCGGCTGTATTTGACTATACCAAGCTCAAATGGATGAACGGCGAATACTTTAAGGCGATGGACGATGACCGTTTCTTTAAGATGGCAGAGCCCGTCATCCGTTCGGCGCTCACAAAGGAGTATGACGTCAAAAAGATCGCATCCATGGTAAAGACCAGGATCGAGATCCTGCCGGACATCACGGAGATGATCGATTTCTTCGAAGCGGTTCCCGATTACGACCCTGAAATGTACTGCCATAAGAAGATGAAGACGGATACGGCTTCGTCCCTGACAGTGCTGAAGGATCTGCTCCCCATCCTGTCAAAGCAGGAAGATTACAGCAACGATGCGCTCTTTGCGGCGCTCTCTGCCTATGCGGCCGGGAAAGAGTACAAGAACGGCTATGTGCTCTGGCCTGTCAGAACCGCCCTTTCCGGAAAGCAGACGACGCCGTGCGGAGCAACGGAGATCATGGAAGTGATCGGGCGTGACGAGACCATAAAGCGTATCGAAGCAGCGATAGAGAAACTGGAACATATTTAAGCACATCCCAAGAAACAAAGGAATTCCATGCAACATTTGAACAAAGAACAGATGGAGGCTGTCCGGCACAGGGACGGCCCCATTCTGGTACTTGCGGGACCGGGCAGCGGCAAGACGGCCGTTCTGACGGAACACATCCGTTTTCTGACCACGGAAGCAGCAGTTGACCCCGCATCCGTCCTTGCACTTACCTTTTCGAAAAAAGCCGCAAACGAAATGCGGCACCGCTTCTTAAAGCAAAACAGGTTACATTCCACATCCGTCACATTCGGAACCTTTCACTCCATATTCTATAATGTATTACGACAATACAATAAAGGCAACCCGCCGGAAATAGCGACATTGCAGGAACAGATCCGGTTTCTGCAGGAGAACATGCGAAAGCACGGGGAGAAGACAGTGGATGCGGCAGAAGCCATGCGGATCCTGCAGGATATCGCGAAGTACAGTCTTTGTGATCGGACTGCAGGAGGGGATCTTACCCGGGAAAAGAGCCGTTACGCTTTCAGAGATCGAAGAAGAGAGAAGATTGCTGTATGTCGCGATGACGCGTGCCAGAACCAGGCTGTTTCTGCTTGCGAGGGGTAGTACGGAACGGTCGAAGCGTTACAGTCCGTTCGTGGAAGAGATCCGTCTGTAAAGATCGTGGACGCCGCCGCGGATATCGGCCGTGCTAACATACCGGAATCCGAGACGTGTTAACAGGTTCACGCATTCCGTGTTCTCGTGGATCGTAAAGGCGTTGATCACATCCATGCCGAGCATGTTCTCCGCATAGGAGAGGATCGCGGTGCAGACTTCGGCCGCATATCCCTGATGGCGGTATGCGGGTGCAAACGCAAACCCGAGCTCGGCGTCTTCATAACCTTCGCGGTTGGATATACCGGCCCGGCCTATGATCCTGCCGCTTTGTTTCTCCGTAACGATCCAGATCCCGTATTCACAGAATTTGTACTGATTTTCAATATAATCCCTTGTATAGGCTCTTTCTTCCGCGGGATCTTCAAAGAGCCCTTCCGTATACCGGAAAGCATCCGCCGGCCGGTACATCTCATAGAGAGCATCAACATCCTCTACCGTGATCTCGCGGACGATACAGCGCTCCGTCTCAAGGATCGTCCAGGGAAGGTGCAGGAAGCGGAGCAGCATACGGTCGATCTGGTCTGCGGGAAGTGCCGTGACCTGTTCGACCAGATAGAGGGCATCCGGAAAAGAGGACATTTTGCTGATGGCGTTGTCATAGACCGCAAAGCCGATCCCTAAGGCAGAAGCACGGTCAGCAGTCTGTCTGTCGTCCGTAAAGATAAACGTGTCGCGGTTACCCGGATGAGCGGCATTTTCAGCCGCGATCCCGCCTGTCTTTGCGATGGCGGAAAAGAGCACGCTTTCATCCGTATAACAGGAAAGCCCGCATTCCTCTATGTGAATCCGGGCTTTTTGCAGGTCTTCTCCTGTGTTATATGCTTTTATGAACAGACCGATATTTTTGATCATATTTGTAAATTATGTAAACCGATTCTATTCTCCCATGGAGTCATAGAGATCGTCATCGAGAAACTCGTCAAACGCATCCTCAACGGCTTCATATTCCTCATCGTCATCGATGTAGGATAAAACCGGTTCGGCGTTCACATCTTCCTCATCCTCTTCGTAACGGTAGAACCAGACTTCTCCATCCATGGTGTCTCCGCTCTCATCGGTCGGCTGCAGGACGATATAATCCTTGCCGTTTACCGTGAGGATCGTGATGATGTTGCAGTTGACGGTCGTATCGTCTTCCAAAATGATATCTACAGTCATATCTTCATCCGGAAATTCTTCCTCTGTGTTCTTTTCATCAGACATGGGACATCCTCCTTTGCTTCTGATCCATCCCGTACAGGACATTAATAACTGTACCACTTTTTCCATGCTTCCGCAATTCCATTCCGGACGAAAATATGGTATCATCTTTGTTATGTGAGTGCACTTTACGGAGAGTAAAACATGTTTCAACTGATCAAACGAAATATCAAAGGGTTCAGGCTCCCCATGATCCTATCGGTCGTGACGCTCGTGGTCCACGCAGTGATGGATCTGTATCTGCCGACGATCAACGCGAATCTGACCAATAACGGTATGGCGAGAGGAGATATCCCCTATATCATCCGGATGGGCGCCCTGATGATGGGGGCGGTCGCTTTCAGTACGATCGCCATGATCGGAAGCAGTTACTTTTCATCCAAGACCGCCATGGGACTCGGGAAAAACATGCGCGAAGAATTCTTCCGGCATGTACAGTCGCTTTCCAAAGGCGATATTGACAAGGTCGGGACAGCGTCCCTGATCACGAGAGGCACCAACGACGTGCAGCAGGTCACAAATGCCGCTGTCATGATGTTGCGTATGATGCTGATGGCACCGACGATGTTCATCGGCGGGATCGTCATGGCATGGCAGAAATGTCCGCAGCTTGCATGGATCATTCTCTGTGCCCTGCCGCCGATCGCACTGCTGATGCTGTATATGCTGAAGAACGGGCTTCCGCTCTTTAAGAGCATCCAGAAGAAGGTCGACACGGTCAACCAGGTGGTCAGGGAGTATCTGAGCGGTATCCGCGTTATCCGTGCTTTCTGTAAGGATACATATGAAACAGAGCGCTTTGACATCGCAAACCTCGATCTGAAAGAGGTCTCCTTAAAAGTTGCCAGGATGCTGGCGTTCATGATGCCTGTCCTGATGCTGATCATCAATGCGACCAATATCGCGATCGTCTGGATCGGCGGTCATTATATGCTGGACGGGAAGGTGGAAGTAGGCGATCTGACGGCGTTCATCACCTATGTCTCCATGATCCTGATATCCCTCATGCTGATGTCCATGATGTTTGTGGTCCTGCCCAGGGCTTCCGCATCCGCGGACCGTATCAATGAGGTATTCCATATAGAGTCTACCGTGGCCGATCCGGAATCCGCAGCGGATATAAGGGCACTGCGCGGCGGCTATGTTACCTTCGACGATGTGAGTTTCTCTTATCCCGGCGCAGACATGCCGGTCCTTGAACATATCTCGTTTTCCACAAAACCCGGTGAAGTGACTGCGATCATCGGCGGAACGGGCTGCGGCAAATCGACGCTGATCAACCTACTCCCGCGTTTCTACGATGCGACCGAAGGCAGGATCCTGTTGGATGGTGTGGATATCCGGGAACTGAAGCAGGCAGAACTTCGTGCAAAGATCGGACTTGTACCGCAGAAATCCTTCCTGTTTACGGGAACGATCGCAGATAACGTGCGTTATGGAAAACAGGATGCGACGGATGAGGAAGTGACCGAGGCCCTGAAGACAGCGCAGGCATATGATTTTGTCAGCGAGATGGATGAAGGGATCCATACACAGGTAACGCAGGGCGGTACCAATGTTTCCGGCGGCCAGAGACAGCGTCTGGCGATCGCAAGGGCACTGGTCAGGAAACCTGATATCTATATTTTCGATGACAGTTTTTCCGCACTGGATTTCCAGACGGATGCGGCACTCAGAAAGGCTCTGTTTGCACAGATCCATGACAGTTCGGTCTTTATCGTGGCACAACGTGTGTCCACCATTATGAACGCCGACAGGATCATCGTCTTAAACGACGGCGTGATCGCCGGGACCGGAACCCATGCGGAACTGATGAAGACATGCGAAGTATACCGCGAGATCGTATATTCCCAGCATTCGGAAAGCGAGGTGGGCTGAGATGGCTGATAACAATACCAACAGACAGTCCATGCCGGTCCGCCCGGGAATGGGAATGCGCAGGGGAGGCCCGCCGGGAAGCAGGCCGGTCGAGAAAGCGAAAGATTTCAAAGGAAGCCTGAAACGGTTGCTGACCTATTTGGGAGCACACCGCTTCCTGATCCTGATCGTGTTTGTCATGGCGATCTTATCGTCCCTGTTTG
This sequence comes from Lachnospiraceae bacterium, assembly GCA_017620255.1. GTDB lineage: Bacteria > Bacillota > Clostridia > Lachnospirales > Lachnospiraceae > UBA2868. Next base: position 376,350 of record JAFZQU010000028.1, on the reverse strand, counting down.
GCGTGCTTTCGCCAAAGGTACTCGCACGCGCCATGAACATCCTCTATGACGGTTTTGTGACCATCATCGGCGGAACGCGTCCGGAGATTGATTTTGCCGCGATCGCAAAGATCTTAGGGCTGCTTGCGGTGCTTTACCTTCTGAATGCGGCATTCAGTTATCTGCAGAGCTATATCATGGCAGGCATCTCACAGAACGTTATCTACCGGATGCGGCGGGAAGTGGACGAGAAGCTGACAAAACTGCCGATCAGTTATTTTGATCAAAACGCCAGGGGCGATATCCTAAGCCGGATCACCAACGATATCGATAACATCGGGAACACGCTCCAGCAGGCGGCGGTGCAGGTCATCACCTCCTCCGTGACGGTCGTGGGCGTGCTGGTCATGATGATCTATATCAGCCCGCTGTTGGCGCTGATCGTGGTGCTTTCCATTCCCTTGACGATGCTCATTACGATGGGGATCGCGAAAAAATCACAGAAATACTTCACGAAACAGTGGAACGACCTTGGAAATTTAAACGGCCATATTGAAGAGATGTTCACGGGGGCATCTGTTGTCAAGGCATACGGATACGAAGACGAAGCGATCCGGAAATTCTGTGAGCAGAATGATGCGCTGTATGAGAACAGCCGCAAGGCGCAGTTCATTTCCGGCGTGATCATGCCGCTTACGGGAACGGTCAATAACTTATCCTATGTCCTGATCTGTATCGTGGGCGGTATGGGCGTTATCAACGGAACCATCTCGTTCGGGGATGTCACTGCTTTTATCCAGTACCAGAAGCAGTTCTCACAGCCGATCACACAGATGGCCAACCTGATGAATGTACTGCAGTCCGCGGTTGCCAGTGCGGAACGCGTATTTGAGCTGCTGGATGAGCAGGAAGAAGAGGAGAGAGCGGAACTTGTAGAGAAACCGCAGGCAGTACGCGGCGAGGTCGTATTTGACCATGTGTCCTTCGGCTACAGTCCGGAAAAAACGCTGATCAAGGACATGAACATCCATGTGCAGCCGGGACAGCTGGTTGCCATCGTGGGACCGACAGGCGCCGGCAAAACAACGCTTGTCAACCTGCTGATGCGCTTCTATGAGATCGGCTCCGGATCGATCCGCGTGGATGGGATCGACATCCGGGATCTGAAGCGCGAGGACTTAAGGGATATCTTTGGCATGGTCTTACAGGATACCTGGCTGTTTTCCGGAACGATCTCGGATAATATCGCATACGGCAGTCCGGTCAAGGATCAGGCGAAGGTCAGGGAAGCCGCCCAGTCGGCTCATATCCACAGATTTATCAAGACTTTGTCGGAAGGATATGATACAATACTGAACGAAGAAGGCACCAATATCTCACAGGGGCAGAAACAGCTCCTGACCATTGCGCGTGCCATGATCTCGCAACCTGATATTCTGATCCTGGACGAGGCGACGAGTTCTGTCGATACCAGAACCGAACTGATGATCCAGAAGGCGATGGAAAAGCTTCTGAAAGGGCGTACGAGTTTTGTGATCGCGCACAGGCTTTCCACGATCCGGAACGCGGATCTGATCTTAGTCATGCGGGACGGCGATATCATCGAGCAGGGAACGCATGAGGAACTGATGGGCAAACCGACCTTCTATGCACAGCTCTACAACAGTCAGTTTGCACAGTAAGAAACGACACGGGAGACACTATGAAGACCACGATCGAACGCGGAGACATGATAAGCGACAACCATTACGGGGAATCCTGGCAGTTCACCTGCATTGCAGACTGCAAATCCCTGTATCTGCATATTTATGACAGCACCCTGCAGGAGATCGACAAGATCGACATGCGCCCCTATCACATCAGCGGGCAGGTCTATTCGATCTATGTATCCGGGATCAACATGCAGGATAAGTACTACCGCTTTGAAGCAGACGGGCGGATCGTGTCAGACGGGTATGAACGCGGGATCTATCCGCTCTATGGATGGAGCGAGCCGAAGAAAGAAGAGGATATCTATTACCGTGCGGTCTGCGTGGATCTGTCGGATGACAGTTTCCCGGCCATCCCGCAGCAGGATGTGATCGCCTATCAGCTGCATGTCAGGGGCTTTACCAAGCATGCATCTTCCAAAGTCAAACATCCGGGCACGTTTGCGGGCGTCGGAGAGAAGATCAGGCATCTGCAGACGCTCGGGATCAATCAGGTGATCCTGATGCCGGCCTATGAATTTGACGAGATCGATCCCAAGAGCGAAAAGATCAATTACTGGGGATTCTCCAAGAACAACCGTTATTTTATTCCCAAAGCCGCCTACGCGGACGGAAAACCGGAAGAAGAATTTGCGGATCTTGTGAAGAAACTGCATAAGAACGGGATCGAAGCGGTCATGCAGTTCTATTTCCCGGCAAATACCAATGCGTTCCTGATCGGCGAATGTTTGTCCTACTGGCATCAGGCCTATCATGTGGACGGATTCTGGCTGATCGGTGAGCAGATCCCGGTGTCTTATCTCATGACGCACCCGCAGCTGACAGATGCGAAACTGTATCTGGAAAATGCGGAGGCTCTGGATGAGGGAGCCAAGATCGTCAATAGGAATGCAGCGCTTACCAATACGGGATTCATAAAAGATATCAGACGTTATCTTAAGAGTGACGCAGATACCCTGCAGCCGTTTACCTATCAGATGCGCAATCATCCGAGACCGCTGCAGGCGCTCAATTACATATCCAACTTCAATGAGTTTTCCCTGCGTGACCTTGTGTCTTATGATTTTAAGCACAATGAAGACAACAAGGAGATGAACCGGGACGGTACCGCGAACAATTACAGTTGGAACTGCGGAGAAGAGGGGCCTACGAAGAAACAGGCCGTCATCAAACTGCGCAGACAGCAGATGTGTAATGCGGTCGCGATGCTCCTGCTCGCACAGGGGATCCCGATGATCGTGGCAGGCGATGAGTGGGGCCAGACAAGGCTCGGGAACAACAATCCCTACTGCCAGGACAATGAGATCTCGTGGCTGAACTGGAAATATGACAGGACGGGCAAGACCGTGTTTGAATTCACCAAGCAGATGATCGCATTCCGGAAGGAACATCCCGTTCTGCACATGAAGGATCCTGTCAGGCTGATGGATTACAGGGCCGTTTCCTATCCGGATCTTTCCTATCACGGAGAACAGGCGTGGTATCCGCAGTTTCAGGAGAATGTCAGACATATCGGCCTGCTCTACTGCGGGAAATATGCAAGAACCGTTGACCGCAAGGAAGACGCTTCGCTCTATCTTGCCTTCAACATGCACTGGGAGGACAAGAGTTTCGGCCTGCCGGCTCTGCCAAAGGGCAGAAAGTGGCAGTGCGTGATCGATACGGCTGCGCAGGCGCAGGAAACCTATCAGGACAGTTTCACGATCAAAGGCAGAAGCCTGATCGTTTTGCTGGGATAATAACAGATACAGAGGTATGAGAAATGATTGACGGAAAAAAAGTATTATTCTCGGGCATGCAGGCTACGGGAACACTGACCATCGGGAACTATCTGGGCGCCCTTCAAAACTGGTTAAAGCTCAGTGACGAATATGAATGTTTTTATTCCGTGGTGGATCTGCATTCGATCACGGTCAGACAGGATCCGGCGGAACTTCGGAAACGCGCCAGGGCGCTGCTGACGCTCTATATCGCCGCAGGTCTGGATCCGAAGAAGAACTGCATTTACTACCAGTCGCATGTATCGGGACATGCCGAACTGTCCTGGATCTTAAACTGCTTTACCTACATGGGCGAGCTGAACCGGATGACGCAGTTTAAGGACAAGGCCGCAAAGCATGCGGACAATATCAATGCGGGCCTGTTCACCTATCCCGTGTTAATGGCGGCGGATATCCTGCTCTACCAGTCGGATGTCGTACCGGTCGGTATTGACCAGATGCAGCATTTGGAGATCACCCGGGATATCGCACAGCGTTTCAACGCGATCTACGGGGATGTGTTCACCATTCCGGAGCCTTATATCGGTAAAGTGGGTGCAAAGATCATGAGCCTGCAGGATCCCGAGAAGAAGATGAGCAAATCGGATGAGAACCCGAATGCGAGCATCTATCTGATGGATGATCCGGATACGATCATGCGCAAGTTCAAACGTGCCGTTACGGATTCGGAAGGCGCTGTACGTTACCGCGAGGAACAGCCCGGGATCCACAATCTGATCGACATCTACTGCGCATGCAGCAACAAAAAGCCGGAAGAGGTTGAAAAAGAGTTTGACGGGAAAGGATACGGAGACTTTAAGACGGCAGTCGGAGAGTCGGTCGTCAGCGTATTAAAACCCGTTCAGGAAGAGTTTGCAAGACTGGAAAAGGATAAAGCGTACATAGACGGTATCATTAAAGAAAACGCAGAGAAAGCCAACTACTTCGCACAGAAGACACTTCGTAAGGTGCAGAAGAAAGTCGGCTTTCCCGAAAAGATCAGATAACAGATCAGTGTGATTTTACTTCTTTCCAGTATTCGTTATAGAGCGCATCGCCGTCATCGCCCAGATACAGGTAGGTCTCAAGGTTGGGATAGAGGGAGAGATCCGGAAAAGCGATCGGGGAGTTCTTGATATCCTCGTCTTCGATCAGTTCCCGTGCTGCCTTGTTGGGCGTTGAATAGGTGATGAACTCGAAGTTTTTCAGAGCCACATCCGCACGGCACATATAGTCGATGAATTTCTCGGCATTTGCCACATGCGGTGCGTTTTTCGGGATCACCCAGGAATCGATCCACACATTGGAGCCTTCCTTGGGGATCACGTATTCGAGATCCGGATTCTCGCGCTGCGTATAGATCGCCTCGCCGGAATAGATCACGCCGATCGCGGCTTCATTTCCGATCATCTTATCCCTGACCTGATCCACAACATAGGCCTGTACAAGCGGTTTCTGCTCGATCAGCAGATCACGTGCCTCTGCCAGTTCGCCTTCATCCATGGTATTTAAGGAGTGTCCTTTCCATTTCAGGGGCACCATAAAGGCATCGCGGACCGAATCCTGCATGAGGATGCTGTCTTTGTACTGCTCGTCCCAAAGGACAGACCAGCTGTCGATGGGGCCGTTTACCATGGTCTTGTTATAGAGGATCCCGACGGTTCCCCAGCAGTAGGGGATCGAGTATTTGTTGCCCGGATCGAACTGTTCGGACTCATTCATATACTGGGGATCTATATTGGAAACATTGGGAATGTTCTCCCAGTGGATCTCCTGCAGAAGATCATTGGCGATCATCTTTTCGATCATATAATCGGAAGGGCAGATCACATCATAGGCGGAAGCACCGGACTCCACCTTGGGATACATGATCTCATTGGTCTCAAACTCGTCATAGACCACATGGATCCCCGTTTCCTCTTCAAATGCAGTCAGTACATCCGGATCGATGTATTCTCCCCAGTTGTATACGACAACTTCTTCGCCGCTGCCGGATACGGCGCCGCACCCGCAAAGAGACAGGGCGAGGGCACATACGGCAAATAACAGGCCTTTTCTCATCATTTCTTTCTTCCTCATTCCTTTAACGCTTTTTCCTTCTGCAGCTTGGAGCCTGCATCGGGGATATAATTTACCAATACGATCAAAACCAGGACCGTCATGAACATCAGGGTGGAGAGAGCATACATCTCCGGCTTGATGCCTTTCTTGACTTCCGTATAGATCTTAGTAGACAGTGTATCAAGTCCCGGCCCTTTTGAAAAGTGGGTAATGATAAAATCATCCAGCGACATGGTAAAGGACAGGAAGAAACCGGAGAGCACGCCCGGCAGAATGTCCGGGAAGACTACCTTGAAAAAGGCATAGACAGGCGTTGCGCCAAGATCCAGCGCCGCCTCGTACACACTGCGGTTTGTCTGTTTTAATTTCGGAAGTACAGATAAAATAACGTACGGTATGTTAAAAGTGATATGCGCGAGCAGTACCGTCTTAAACCCGAACACCGCATCAAATGCCAGGAAGAGCAGCATCAGGGAGATACCCGTTACGATATCCGCATTCAGCATGGGGATATTGGTCACGGCGGTAAAGTACATGCGTGCTTTGGCCTGCATGCCGTTCATGGCGATCGCCGCGGCCGTGCCGATCAGGGTGGCGATGAGCGCGGACAGGATCGCAAGCAGGAGCGTAGTATAAAGAGCCCCCATGATCTGTTCGTTCTTGAACAGGGAACCGTACCATTTCATGGTGAAGCCGCCCCATTTTGCACGTGTCTTGGAGGCATTGAAACTCAAAACGACGAGCGTGATGATCGGCGCATAGAGCAGGAGCAGGATGAAGGCGATATAGAGTTTCTTACATACGGAACGCATCAGAAATAACTGCCTCCTTCCTTATCATATTTCGCGGTCAGACCCATCGCGAGTAAAATGAACAGCATCAGGACGATCGAGAGACCGCTGCCCACATGCCAGTTGTTTGCCTGTTTGAATTCCTGCTCGATCACGTTACCGATCAGCAGGATCTTGCCGCCGCCGAGCATATCCGAGATCACGAAGGTCGTCAGCGCCGGTACGGAGACCATGGTGATGCCGCTGATAAGACCCGGGATGCTCAAGGGGAAGATGACATAGAGGAAAGTCTGCAGTCCGTTTGCCCCCAGATCCCTTGCCGCGTTGATCACATTCGGGTCGATCTTCACGAGCGCATTGTAGATCGGCAGGATCATGAACGGCAGGAAGTTATAGACCATGCCGAGGATGATCGCATACGGTGTGTTGATGATGTTAAGGTTCGGAAGATGCAGAAAAGAAAGGATCATGTTGATGACGCCGTTCTTTTCCAGGAGCGTCTGCCACGCCAGCGTGCGGAGCAAAAAGTTCATCCACATGGGCAGAATGAACACAAAGATCATAAACCCGCTGTTTTTGATGGCGGATCTTGAGAGAATGAGTGCCAGGGGATAGGCGAGCAGTACGCAGATCGCGGTCGAGATCAGGGCAAGCAGGATGGAGATCAGCAGAGCCTTGACGTTTTCCGGTTCCGCAACGGATGCGACGTTTTCAAATGTAAAGTGAAGCTGCTTATCGGTGAATCCATAGAAAAAGATCATGCACAGCGGGATCAGGATAAAACCTGCCGACCAGAACAGATATGGAAAAGAAAGCAGGTGTTTTTTATTCTTCAACCCCGATGGCCTCCTCATCTTCGGATTCCGGTTTATGCATGGTCTGTATGTTGAAAGGATCTACCTTGATCCCGACAGGCGTACCTACCGGGAACATGGAGGTGGACTGCACGAGCCATTCATGATCGTTGGCCATGACTTCCATCTCATAGTGCACACCCTTAAAGATAACGTGCGTTACCGTTCCCCGGATCGTTCCTTCTTCGGGAGCGACCAGTTCCACGTCTTCCGGTCTGATCACGACGTCGACCGGTTTGTTTTTGCCAAAGCCGGCATCGGTGCTCTTGAAGCGCGCACCGAGGATCTCCACCAGATAATCATCGATCATGGTGGCGGAGATGATATTGCTGTCGCCGATAAAGTCTGCCACGAATGCGTTTTCGGGTTCGTTATAGATCTTTTCCGGTGTTCCGATCTGCTGGATATAGCCCTGGTTCATGACCACGATCGTATCGGACATGGTCAGCGCCTCTTCCTGATCGTGTGTTACATATAAAAAGGTAATACCGAGTTCGTTTTTCAGGCGGATCAGTTCATACTGCATGTCCTGACGCAGTTTCAGATCCAGCGCGCCAAGCGGCTCATCAAGGAGCAGCACTTTCGGCTCGTTTACGATGGCTCTTGCGATGGCGATCCGCTGCTGCTGTCCGCCGGAGAGAGAATCCGGCATCCGGTTTTCAAAACCGTCCAGATTCACGAGTTTTAAGGCATATTTGATCTGGTCATCGATATAGGATTTCGGTTTGTTCTTGATCTTCATACCGAACGCGATGTTTTCTGCGATCGTCATATGCGTGAACAGGGCATATTTCTGAAAGACCGTGTTCAGGGCGCGCTTGTTCGGCGGGAGATTCGTGATATCTTTCCCGTCAAACCAGACAGTACCCTGATCGGGCGTCTCGAAACCGCCAAGGATCCTTAAGGTAGTGGTCTTACCGCAACCGCTCGGACCGAGCAGAGTGATAAACTCGTTTTCGCGGATATAGAGATCCAGATCATCCAGGACCAGCTGGCCGCCGAATGATTTGGAAATATGATCTAATTGAATGAGCTTGTTATCGGTTAACATAATTCATCTCCTCAGGATCCGATGATGTTCATTGGGAAAATCACTCGAACTATGATATAATATCACACAAATGATAAAAAAAACAGATGGAGAAAACGTTATGGAAGAAAGATATGTTGCATATGTTTCTACTTATACCAAAAGCGGTGACAAGGGGATCCGGATCTATGATGTCGATGTCAAGGCAGGCAGGCTTTCGGAACGCGAACAGGTAACCATTACCAATTCGTCCTATGTCACGATCTCGCATAACCAGAAGTTCGTCTATTCCATTACGGACATGGGCGTGGAAGCGTTTAAGATCCAAAAAGACGGCGGACTGAAATCCATCAGTTCAGCCGGCATCAACGGCATGCGCGGCTGCTATCTTTCGACCGACTATACGGATTCCTTCCTGTTTGTAGCCGGATACCATGACGGGAAGATCACAGTGCTCAGGCTTAATGCAGACGGAACGGTCGGTGAGATCTGTGACGAGATCTTCCATCAGGGCGTCGGTACGGTCACGGAACGTACCTTCACGCCGCATGTATCCTGCGTCAAGATGACAAGGGACAATAAGTATCTGTGTGCAGCGGATATGGGCATCGATCATATCAAGGTCTACAAGCTCGATCATGAGACCGGAAAACTGAAGATCGCCGATATCGTCAGATGTGAGCAGGGCAGTGCGCCCAGGCTCATCAAGTTCCGCGGCGACGGAAAATATGCTTATGTCTTAAACCAGCTGCATCATACGATCGAGGTTTACGACTATCATGAACTGAACGGTTTCCCGGAATTCACCAGGATCCAGCAGATCAGTACGGCCAATGATTACCATACATCCGACACAGCGGCTTATGCGCTGAAGTTCTCCAGGGATTTCAAATATCTTTTCTGTTCCAACGCGGGCGATAACTCCGTCGGCGCCTATTCCATCGATGCCAAGACAGGGATCTTGAAGAAACTGTTCATTTTACCTGTCAGCGGCGATTTTCCGAAGGATGTGGCGATCTTCCCTGACACGAAGCATCTGATCAGTCTGAATCATGAATCCGATACCATGTCGTTCTTTGATCTGGATCTGAAGAACAACGTGATCATCATGAACGGGCCAATGCTGAAGGTACCCAAAGGGAACTGCATTATCATGAAGCAGTTATAAGCATCCGCGGTATTCCCAATTTTTTTGTTGCCATATCATTTTATTTGTGTTTGAATGTTTTGATTCAAATGCATATAATATCTTTTGGATAAAATGCAGATCCCAAACGGATCTGTTCACGAAACCAGATCAAGGGGAAAAATCATGGAAAAGAAAAACCAACTGTACGAAGGCAAAGCCAAGAAAGTATTTGAAACGGATGATCCGGAAGTCCTGATCGTGTCCTACAAGGATGATGCGACGGCATTCAACGGACAGAAGAAGGGCAGCATCACAGGAAAAGGCGTGATCAATAACCAGATGAGCAACCTGCTGATGCGCGTGCTCGAGACAAAAGGCGTTCCGACGCATTACGTGGAGGAACTGAATGAAAGAGAAACCGCCGTAAAGCGCGTTACGATCCTTCCGCTGGAAGTCATCATCCGTAATATCTCCGCAGGTTCTTTCTCCAAGCGCTACGGCGTGGAAGAGGGGATCGTATTTGATGCCCCGACGATCGAATTTTCCTATAAGAATGATGATCTGGGCGACCCGCTCATCAATGATGACCATATCTATGCACTGAAACTCTGCACAAGAGAAGAACTGGAAACCGTGAAAAAATACGCTTTCCTTGTAAACGACCTCTTAAAGGAAGTCTGGGGACGGTGCGGGATCACACTGGTTGATTTTAAGATCGAATTCGGCAGAGTGAAGGACGGAAGCATTGTCCTTGCGGATGAGATCAGCCCCGATACCTGCAGGCTGTGGGACAGCGAGACCGGCAAGAAGCTCGACAAGGACAGGTTCCGCAGGGATCTTGGCGGCGTAGAGGAAGCTTATCAGGAAGTAATGGGCAGACTGAAACAGGCTTTATAAGAACACAGTCGGAAAGGACATGGAAAACATATGGCAAATTGTGCTGTAGTCGGGATCAACTGGGGTGATGAAGGAAAAGGCCGCATGGTCGACCTGCTGACGGATCACTACGATATCGTTGTGCGCTATCAGGGCGGCGGTAACGCCGGCCATACCGTGATCAACGAAAAAGGTAAGTTCGCCCTGCACCTTCTGCCTTCCGGTATCTTACGCGACGGCGTACAGAACGTGCTTGGAAACGGCGTTGCACTGGATCCGCAAAACCTTCTGGAAGAAGTGAAGCAGGTCAGGGAAAAGGGCATCGAGATCAGCCCCGAAAACTTAAAGATCTCCGACAGAGCGTCCCTGCTGATGCCCTGGCACAGGGATCTGGACGAACTCGAGGAGCAGAGACTGAAAGATAAGAAATTCGGTTCCACCAAGCAGGGGATCGCACCGTTTTATTCGGACAAGTACCAGAAGAAGACGATCCTTGCCGGGGAACTGTTATATCCTGCGGAATTAAAAGAGCATTTACGGGATCTGATGGAATGGAAGAACCTGATCCTGACGGAAGTCTATCATGCAAAACCCTATACGGAAGAGATGCTGGATGCATGGCTGAAAGAGTCCTGCGAATGGATCAAACCGTATCTGTGTGACTGCGGCAAATTCTTACAGGAAGCAACAAAGAGCGGCAAATCCGTCCTGTTTGAGGCACAGCTTGGCTCCCTGCGGGACCTTGATTACGGTATCCATCCCTATACGACCAGTTCCAATACTTCGGCAGCCTATGCACCGATCGGCTCCGGATATCCGGGCGCGAAGATCGACGAGGTGCTCGGCATCGTGAAGGCCTATTCCACCTGTGTGGGCGAAGGCCCGTTTGTATCGGAAATGTTCGGAGAAGAAGCGGACAAACTGCGGGAAGCAGGTGCGGAATACGGTGCCAAGACGGGCAGACCGAGACGTGTGGGCGCGCTGGATATCGTGGCAACACGCTACGGCGTGATGGTACAGGCGGCAACACAGATCGCGCTTACCAAACTGGATGTCTTAAGCGGCATGGACAGGATCCCTGTCTGTGAACGCTATCTGGTGGACGGAAAGGAAACGGATGATTTTCCGTTCCCGGCAGCATTATCTGCCGCAAAACCCGTCATCACCTATCTGGATGGCTGGAACTGCGACATTTCAGAGGTGAAAAACTGGGACGACCTGCCCAAGGCGGCACAAGATTATGTAAACTACATCGAAAAAGCCATCGGCTGCCCGATCACGTTTGTATCGGTCGGCGCGAAACGCGATGCGATCATCAAACGCTGAGCAGGCTAAACCGGTAAGATCAGAAAAGGAAGAGATATGACGGACAGATACGAATCCCCCCTGTCAACTAGATACGCCTCCGAATACATGCTGAACCTCTTCAGTTCGGATACGCGTTATACGACATGGCGCAAGCTCTGGATCTCGCTTGCATCCGCTGAGAAGGCACTGGGACTGCCGATCACGGACGAGCAGATCGATGAACTGAAGGCGCACCTTACGGAGATCGACTATGACTGTGTAAGGGAGAGAGAAAAAGAAGTCAGGCACGATGTCATGGCGCATGTGTATGCATACGGTCAGGTTGCACCGAAAGCTGCCGGTATCATTCATCTGGGAGCTACCAGCTGTTACGTGACAGACAATGCGGACCTGGTCATCTACCGTGACGGTCTTCTGTATCTGAGAGGGGAACTCTGCAAGGTATTATCGCTGCTCTGTGATTTTGCCCTGCAGTATAAGGCAACACCGACGCTCGGTTATACACATTACCAGCCGGCACAGCTTGTGACGGTCGGAAAGAGGGCGTGTCTCTGGATCTCCGACCTGGCAAGTGACCTCGATGAAATTGATTTTGCGATCAAAAACATCAAATTCCTGGGATGCAGGGGAACCACCGGCACGGAAGCCAGTTTCATGGAATTGTATAACGGCGATACAAAAAAGATAGACGAGATGAACCGCATGATCGCGGGCGATTTTGGCTTCACGGAGTGCTTTGATGTCTGCGGACAGACCTATCCGAGAAAAGTCGACAGCCGCATCTTAAACGCGCTGTCCTCCGTGGCACAGTCTCTCTACAGGATGGCGAATGATATCCGTCTCCTGCAGCATGACAAACAGCTGGAGGAGCCGTTTGAAAAGGGTCAGATCGGTTCATCCGCCATGGCATATAAGCGTAACCCGATGCGTTCGGAGCGGATCTGCTCCCTCGCACGTTATATTATGGCAGACGCCATGAACGCACCGATGACTGCCAGCGTGCAGTTCTTCGAGCGGACACTGGATGACTCGGCCAACCGCAGGATCTCTCTTCCGGAAGGCTTTCTTGCCTGTGATGCGATCCTGCGTCTTGCGCAGAACGTCACGAACGGCCTGGTCGTCAATGAGAAAGTCATCGAGAAGAACGTGATGGATTACCTGCCGTTCATCGCAACGGAAAACATCATGATGGAAGCGGTGAAACGCGGCGCGAACAGACAGGAAGCGCACGAGATCATCCGCAGATGCTCCATGGACGCAACAGCGAACATGAAGAGCGGTAAGGACTGGGATCTGCTTTCCGACCTTGCGAAGGAAGCGGAATTAAAGATGTCAGAAGAAGATCTGAAAGGGGTACTGGATCCGAAGCAGTATATCGGCAGATGCAGCGAACAGGTGGAACTGTTTGTCGCTAAGATCAGACCGCTGCTTGGGGATGCGGACACGGACAGTGTGGCAGAGATCACGTTATAGAAGTAAAAATAACACGCGAAATCTAAAGCAAAGGCGCTTTAACATTGGTTAAAGTGCCTATTTTTATAGCTGCCTGTACGGGGCAGATGAGAAGGAGAGATCAATGAAACAGGACCTTGTGAAGAGAAAACTGATCCTTGAGGACGGCAGTGTCTATCCCGGGTACGGGTTCGGAAGCCTGCGTGAAAAGAAGCTGGAGCTTGTTTTCAACACATCGATGGTCGGCTATCAGGAAATACTCTCAGACCCGTCCTATACGGACCAGGCCGTCGTGATGACCTATCCCCTGATCGGCAATTACGGGATCAACGCGGATGATTTTGAAACAAAGATCCCGACGACCGGTGCGCTGATCGTACGGTCCTACACAGAGGAACCCTCGAATTTCAGAAGCAGGGAGACGCTTTCGGCCTGTATGGAAACCTACGACATTGCAGGGATCAGCAATGTAGACACCAGGGAGATCACGCGCAGGATCCGCGATCACGGCAGCTGTAAGGCGCTGCTTGCGGATGCTTCCATGAGTTCGGAAGAGGGGGCAGCCATCCTTCGAAACTGGGATTACGCGCATGACCAGGTCAGCCGCGTCAGCACAAAGGAGATCCGTGTATCGGAAAGCATACCGGAAGAGAAATGGCACGTTGCTGCGATCGACTGCGGTATGAAAGAAAACATCGTGCGCTCGCTCAATGCGCTCGGCTGCAGGGTAACGATCCTGCCATACAATGTCAGTGCCGATACGATCCGGGATCTGAAGCCGGACGGGATCTTTTTATCAAACGGGCCGGGCGATCCGACGGATGTGCCGGAGACGATCGAAACGGTCAGGACCCTGCACGGATTCTGTCCGATCTTCGGGATCTGTTTGGGGCATCAGATCTTAGCGCTTTCCTACGGGGCCAAAACCTACAAACTGAAATTCGGTCACAGGGGCGGAAACCACCCGGTGAAGAACCTGTTGACGGATAAGATCGAGATCACATCGCAAAATCACTCCTATGCGGTCGCACTGGACAGCCTTGCCGGCACAGGCCTTACGGTCACGCATGAAAACCTGCTTGACCATACGGTTGAAGGCATCTGCCATAAGAACGACGCCGCCTTTTCCGTGCAGTATCATCCGGAAAGCGCGCCGGGACCGCAGGATTCCAAATACCTGTTTTCGCGTTTTGTACAATGCATGAAAGGAGAGGATCCCTATGCCGAAGAGAGAAGATCTTAAACGGATCATGGTGATCGGCTCGGGGCCGATCGTGATCGGACAGGCGGCGGAATTCGACTATGCGGGGACGCAGGCCTGCCTGGCGCTGAAAGAGGAAGGGTACGAGGTCATTCTGTGTAACTCAAACCCGGCCACGATCATGACGGATACGACCGTTGCGGACAAGGTTTACATGGAACCGCTGACGCTTGAATATCTTGCCAAGATCGTCAGGAAAGAGAGACCGGATGCGATCTTACCCGGGATCGGCGGACAGACGGGACTGAACCTTGCGATGCAGCTTGCAAGGAAGGGCGTTTTAAACGAATGCCGTGTGGAACTGCTCGGAACAGCGATCGAAAGTATTGAACAGGCGGAAGACCGCGAACTGTTCAAGGAGATGTGCCAGAGTATCGGAGAACCGATCCTGCCGTCAGAGGCGGTCTCCTCGCAGGAAGAAGGGCTGCTTGCGGCAGAAAAGATCGGTTATCCCGTGGTGATCCGTCCGGCTTTTACGCTTGGAGGTACAGGCGGCGGGTTTGCGGACTGCAGGGAGGAATGTGAGCATATCCTGAAGAATGCCCTGATCCTGTCCCCGGTGCACCAGGCTCTGATCGAGAAATCCGTCCGGGGTTATAAGGAGATCGAATACGAGGTCATGCGGGACGCCAATGATACGGCGATCACGATCTGTAACATGGAAAATATCGATCCGGTCGGTATCCATACGGGAGATTCGATCGTGGTCTGTCCGTCGCAGACCCTGACCAATAAGGAATACCATATGCTAAGGGACAGCGCGCTGAAGATCATCCGTGCACTGAAGATCGAGGGCGGCTGTAATGTGCAGTTCGCGCTGGATCCGCGATCGTTTCAATACTATCTGATCGAAGTGAATCCGCGTGTATCAAGATCGTCCGCTCTTGCGTCGAAAGCAAGCGGATATCCGATCGCCAGGGTTTCCGCAAAGATCAGCGTCGGCTACAGGCTGGATGAGATCATGCTGGCCAATACGCCGGCTTCCTTTGAACCGTCGCTGGATTATGTGGTATCCAAACTGCCCCGGTTCCCGTTTGACAAGTTCACGGACGCGAGCAATGCACTCGGCACGCAGATGAAGGCAACCGGGGAGGTCATGAGTGTCGGACGCACGATGGAAGAAAGCCTGTTAAAAGGCATCCGTTCGCTGGAAACAGGGGTATTCCATCTGCACTATTCCCTGTTTGATGAGATGGAAACGGACCGGATCATGACCTACATAGAAGAGGGCAGGGACGACAGGATCTATGCGATCGCAGAACTGTTACGGCGGCAGATATCCGTCAATATGATCGCATCCGTCACGGGGATCGATGCCCTGTATATCCGTGCTTTCTCACACATTGTTGAAATGGAACAGACGCTCCTTGCGCATATGGGAGAGCGTCCGTATCTTTACGAAGCAAAGCGCATGGGCTTCTCGGATGAGGAGATCGCAAAACTCTGGCAGACAAGCGCCAGGGAGATCTTTTTACAGAGGATGGAGGCAGGCATCCGGCCTGTCTATAAGATGATCGACAGCTGTGCTTCAGAGTTTGACAGCTATATCCCGTACTTTTATTCCACCTATGAAGGGGAGAACGAGTCTGTCAGTGAAAAGAAGGAAAAGATCATCGTGCTCGGCTCCGGCCCGATCCGCATCGGACAGGGCGTGGAATTTGACTATTCAACGGTCCACGCGGTCAAGACGATCCGCTCCTTAGGCTATGAGGCGATCATCATCAACAACAATCCGGAGACCGTCTCCACGGACTATACAACGGCCGATAAACTGTATTTCGAACCGCTCACGATCGAGGACGTCATGAATGTCATCACGCATGAAAATCCCAAAGGCGTGATCGTGACACTCGGCGGGCAGACGGCGGTCAATCTGGCAGAGCCGCTGAAAGAATACGGCGCAACGATCATCGGTACGGACTGTGACGCCATAGAACGTGCAGAAAACAGGGATGCCTTTGAGAGGGTATTGCTCGACCTTAAGATCCCGCAACCGAAAGGCGAGGCCGTCACGAGTATCGAAGAAGGGATCCAAGTGGCTGAGAAGATCGGTTATCCGGTCCTGGTGCGCCCGAGTTTTGTCCTTGGCGGCAGAGCCATGCAGATCGTGTCCAAGGAAACGGAACTCAGGAATTACCTGAAGACCGCAGTGGAGATCGATGCGAGCAAACCGGTCCTGGTGGATCACTATATCCGTGGCAAGGAAGTGGAGATCGATGCGGTCTGCGACGGGAAGGATGTGTTTGTGCCGGGCATCATGGAACTGGTGGAGCGTACCGGCGTGCATTCCGGCGACTCGATCAGCGTCTATCCGCCGTATTCGATCTCGGAGCAGGTGAAGGAGAAGATCCTTTCGGATGCGGATGCGCTCGGCAAAGCGATCGGGATCGTGGGCCTGTTCAATATCCAGTTCATCGTGGATGAAGACGATCAGGTTTATATCATCGAAGTCAATCCGAGATCCTCAAGGACCGTGCCTTTCTTATCCAAGGCGACCGGCTGGCAGCTTGCGGACATCGCGACCAAAGTCATGCTCGGAATCTCCCTGAAAGAGCAGGGGATCGATCCGAAGCAGGATGTACCGCCCCTGCGCTGGTATGTCAAGGTTCCCGCCTTCTCTTTTGCCAAATTAAAGGGTATGGATTCCTATCTCTCACCCGAGATGAAGTCGACCGGCGAAGCGATCGGGTATGATGAGAAACTGCACAGGGCCATGTATAAGGCGCTGATCGCTTCAGGCATCCGTCTGCAGAATTACGGGACCGTCATGGTCACGCTCGCGGATGAGGACAAGGAAGAGGCACTGCCGCTCGTAAAACGCTTTTACGATCTCGGTTTCAACATCGAGGCGACGGTCGGGTCCGCCATGTTCTTAAAAGAGCACGGTATCCGCACCAGGATCCGCAGAAAACTCAGCGAAGGATCCGATGAGATCCTGCAGTCGATCCGGGCCGGATATGTCAGCTACGTGATCAATACGCGTGCGATCAAATCCGGTGTACACTATGAGGACGGGGTGGCGATCAGACAGTGCGCGAGAGAAAATAACATCACGATGTTCACATCGCTTGATACCGTCCGCGTTCTGCTGGATGTTCTGGAGGAGCTGACGATCACGGTATCAACGTTAGATCCGCCAAAATAAAAATCACTGAAGAAAAATACTTGACAAGTGAAGAGACGGGGTTTATAGTACAGAACATAAAAGCAAAGGCGCTTTGGATTTTGTCCAAAGTGCCTTCTTTATTTGCAGTAACCGGAGGTTGGTACAATGTGTTCCATAATGGGATACCTGGGAAAAGGGATCGGACTTGAAGAATTCAAGGAACATTTTGACAAGACAAAATCAAGAGGACCGGACGATACAAGGATCGTAGAACTTAAAAGCGGTATCCTGGGTTTCCACAGACTCTCGATCATGGGCCTGACACCGGAAGGCATGCAGCCCTTTCAACTGGATGATGATCATCTGATCTGCAACGGAGAGATCTACGGATTTGAAAAGATCAAAAAGACTTTAACGGATTACACATTTCAGAGTGATTCGGACTGTGAGATCCTCCTTCCCATGTACAGACTGTACGGGACAGACATGTTTGCAAAACTGGATGCGGAATTTGTTCTGATCCTGTATGATGCGGAAACGGACAGTTTCGTAGCAGCCAGAGATCCGATCGGGATCCGCCCGATGTATTACGGATATGACAGACACGGCGTCATGGTACTGGCCAGTGAAGCAAAGAACCTGGTAGGGCTTTGCGAAAAGATCAGGCCGTTCCCGCCGGGGCACTATTACAAAGACGGAAAGTTCGTCTGCTACCGGGATATGACAGATGTTGCAAAAGTTTCTGAGGATGATCTTGAAACGGTATGTACAAACATCCGCACGAAACTGACAGAGGGCGTGGAGAAAAGGCTCATCGCGGACGCAAAGGTCGGATTTCTCCTTTCCGGCGGACTGGATTCCTCCCTTGTCTGTGCGATCGCTCAAAAACGGTCGGACAAACCGATCAAAACCTTTGCGATCGGCATGGAAACCGATGCGATCGATCTGAAGTATGCCAGGCAGGTGGCCGACTATATCGGAAGCGACCATGCTGAAGTATATATGACGAAGGAGCAGGTTGTGACCTCCCTCGACGAGTTGATCTACCTGCTTGGCACTTATGATATCACAACGATCAGGGCCAGCATGGGCATGTATCTGCTCTGCAAATGGATCCATGAGAATACGGATATCCGGGTGCTTTTGACCGGGGAGATCTCGGATGAACTGTTCGGATACAAATATACGGATTTTGCTCCGTCCGCACAGGAATTCCAGAAGGAATCCGAAAAGAGGATCCGCGAACTGCATATGTACGATGTACTGCGTGCCGACCGCTGCATTTCCGTAAATGCACTGGAAGCGAGAGTTCCTTTCGGGGATCTTGATTTTGTAGAATACGTGATGGCAGTCGATCCGGAAATGAAAATGAACCGCTACGGGATCGGGAAATACCTGCTCAGGCATGCGTTTGAAGGCGATTATCTGCCGCACGATATCTTATACAGACAGAAAGCCGCATTCTCGGATGCAGTCGGACATTCGATGGTGGATGACCTGAAAGCCTACGCCGAAACGGTCTATTCCGATGAAGCGTTTGAAGAGAAGAGAAAGCAGTACAGTTACGCACAGCCGTTCACAAAAGAGTCCCTGCTCTACCGTGAGATCTTTGAAAAGCATTACCCGGGACAGGCAGAGATGGTCGTGGATTTCTGGATGCCGAACAAGACCTGGGAAGGCTGCGATGTAAACGATCCGTCCGCAAGAGTGCTTTCCAACTACGGAGCAAGCGGAGAATAAGGAAAAATCAAATAAAAAAGATACAGATGAGGAAGCAAAGGCGCTTTAACCGTATGGTTTTGGCGCCTTTCTCAATAAAATGAACGAAATGAGGAGGATGTACAAGATGGAAAAAATGATCCCGGAATTGTATGGCAGTCAGGTATTCACTGACAGAGTGATGAGAGACAAACTTCCCAAAGACGTCTACAAAGCACTCAGGAAGACGATCGAAAAGGGCACACATTTGGAACTGGATGTCGCAAATGCTGTTGCACTGGCCATGAAGGAATGGGCAGTCGAGAATGGAGCGACACACTATACACACTGGTTCCAGCCGCTGACAGGTTACACGGCTGAGAAACATGACAGTTTTATCGCACCTACGGATAACGGTGAGGTGATCATGGAGTTTTCCGGCAAAGAGCTTGTCAAAGGCGAACCGGATGCTTCCTCCTTCCCCTCCGGCGGGATCCGTGCCACATTTGAGGCAAGAGGCTATACAGCCTGGGATCCTTCTTCTCCGGCTTTCATCAAAGACGGTACACTCTATATTCCCACAGCCTTCTGTGCGTATACGGGAGAAGCGCTGGATAAGAAGACGCCGCTTCTTCGTTCCATGGATGCCCTGAGCAAGGAAGCGATCAAAGTGCTGAAACTGTTTGGCAAAGAAGTGGAGCGCGTTTCCACGACAGTCGGCCCCGAGCAGGAATACTTCCTGATCGACAAAAAGGACTATGAGAAACGCCGTGACCTGATCTTTACGGGACGTACACTGCTTGGTGCACCGGCTCCGAAAGGACAGGAGATGGACGACCACTACTTCGGTGTTCTCCGTCCGAGAGTAGCAGCCTATATGCATGAACTGGACGAGGAACTGTGGAAACTCGGGATCCCCGTTAAGACCAAGCACAACGAAGTGGCACCCTGCCAGCACGAACTGGCACCGGTCTTTGATACGACCAACGTGGCAGTCGATCACAACCAGCTGACCATGGAAGTGATGAAAAAGATCGCGGAGAAACATGATTTTGTCTGCCTGCTGCATGAAAAACCGTTTGCGGGCATTAACGGATCCGGTAAACACAACAACTGGTCAATGTCCACCAACACGGGCGTGAACCTGTTAGATCCCGGTAAAACACCGGCTGAGAACCTGCAATTCCTGATGTTTCTTTCGGCTGTCATCAAAGCAGTGGATGAATATGCAGACATGATGCGATTATCCGTTGCATCGGCAGGAAACGACCACAGGCTTGGCGCAAACGAGGCACCGCCGGCGATCATTTCGATCTTCCTCGGGGATGAGCTCAAAGAGATCGTGGATTCGATCATCAACGACCAGTTCTTTGCCAAGACCGACAAAGTGGTCATGGAAAGCGGCGCAGCCGTTATCCCGCACTTTACAAGAGATACGACAGACCGTAACAGGACATCACCGTTCGCGTTCACCGGCAACAAGTTCGAGTTCCGTTCCCTCGGTTCTTCCGCATCCGTCGCCACGCCGAACATCATCCTGAATACAGCGGTTGCAGATGCGCTGTCCGGATTCTATGAGCAGTTAAAGGATGTGCCGGCTGACAAGTTTGAAAGTGCGGTACACGACCTCATCAAGGATACGCTCACAAAGCACGAACGTGTACTGTTCAACGGTAACGGCTACACGGATGAATGGGTGGAAGAGGCTGCAAAGAGAGGTCTTTACAACTTAAAGAGCACACCGGAAGTGCTGCCGAGATTGTTGGATCAGAAGAATGTCGATCTGTTCACAAAGCACGGGATCTACACGGAAACAGAGATCAAATCCAGATACGAGATCCTGCTTGAGAACTATACAAAGACCCTGCACATTGAGGCCTGCACGCTGAAGGAAATGATCTACCACGATTTCCTGCCGTCCGTATCGGCTTACATGAAGAGCCTGACAGACGAGATCTTAGGAAAACGTGCGGTATCCACAGCCATTTCAACAGCAGCGGAAGAGAAGCTTCTTGCGCACCTGTCGGAACAGTATGGGGCTCTGACAGAACTGACAGAGCAGCTTGGTTCCGATATCGCGAAAGCGGAAGTGATGGATGATGAACTGAAAAAGGCAGAGTTCTATCATGATCCGGTATTCACGGATATGCAGAAGATCCGTGAGGTTGCAGACGACGTTGAGGTTTATATGCCGGATGCATATCTGCCGTATCCGACATACAGTAAGATGCTGTTTTACGTTTGATAGGGACTCATCGCATAAGAATTCGCGCGTTGCGCGAATAGCGACATGATAAATTGCAAAGGCGCAATTCCGACAGGGATTGTGCCTTTTGTAATAGATAAGGAATGAGGAGGAAAATATTATGAGTGATGTGATTTTGGAAGCGATCCACGGAGAGGTGTATGGCGTCTGGTTTCTGATCGGCGCAGCATTCGTATTCTGGATGCAGGCAGGCTTTGCAATGTGCGAAGCCGGATTTACAAGGGCGAAGAACGCCGGAAATATCATCATGAAAAACCTGATGGATTTCTGTATCGGTACCGTGATGTGGTTTATCTGCGGCGCGTCCTTAATGCTTGGAGAGAACATGATGAACGGGTTTGCGGGAAAATTCTCGTTCGACGTGTTCACGAACTACGGAAGTTTTGATTATTCCGCCTTTGTGTTCAACCTGGTGTTCTGTGCAACGACGGCAACGATCGTATCGGGTTCCATGGCAGAGCGTACAAAATTCTCGTCCTATTGTATCTACTCTGCAGTGATCTCCGCGATCATTTACCCGATCGAGGCACATTGGACATGGGGCGGCGGATTTCTTGCCCAGTGGGGATTCCACGATTATGCAGGTTCCAACTGTATCCATATGGTCGGCGGTATCTGCGCCCTGATCGGTGCATGGATGTTAGGTCCCCGTATCGGTAAGTTTGTCAGAAACAAAGAAGGAAAAGTCACAAAGGTCAATGCATTCCCGGGGCACAACCTGGTCATCGCCGCACTTGGCGTGTTCATCCTCTGGCTTGGCTGGTACGGATTCAACGGTGCGGCTGCAACGGATATGGGAACGCTTGGTTCCGTATTCCTGACCACAACGGTTGCACCTGCTGTTGCAACTGTAACCTGCATGATCTTTACCTGGGTTAAATACGGCAAGCCGGATGTTTCGATGTGCTTAAACGCATCCCTTGCAGGTCTGGTTGCCATCACGGCTCCCTGTGATGTAACCGATTGCGCAGGTGCGGCGATCATCGGTCTGGTAGCAGGTCTTCTCGTAGTATTCGGTGTATGGTTCATGGATAACGTGTTCCATGTGGACGATCCGGTCGGTGCGATCGCCGTGCATATGCTGAACGGTATCTGGGGCACACTTGCAGTCGGTCTCTTTGCAACTGCCTCCGCACCGGGTTTTGCACTTGCAGGCATCAGCGAAGGTCTCTTTTACGGCGGCGGATTTGCGCAGCTCGGAAAGCAGTTTGGCGGTATGTTCGTAACGATCGCCTGGACGGTAGTAACGATCTTCATTGCCTTTACGATCATCAAAAAGACGATTGGTCTGCGTGTCTCCGAGGAAGAGGAGATCACGGGGCTGGATGCAACGGAACATGGTCTTCCTTCCGCATATTCGGGTTTCTCGATCATGGATATCTCCAACACCATGACGATGGATGTGAACGAGAACACGGATCTTGGCGAAGAAGATTACGAGAAGGCATCGGAAGCAAAAAGGAACGCAGCTGTTCCGGTCACCATGCCGCCTGTTGTTTCCTCTGCCAATATTCATAAGGTCGTCATCATCGCAAGGCTTTCCCGTTATGATGCCCTGAAGAAAGCCATGAACGATCTCGGTGTAACGGGTATGACCGTGACACAGGTCATGGGCTGTGGTATCCAGAAGGGTGCCGGCGAGAAATACCGTGGTGTTGAAATGGATGCAACCCTGCTTCCGAAGGTAAAAGTGGAAGTCGTTGTCAGCAAGATCCCTGTTGATAAGGTGATCGAGACAGCCAAGAAGGTTCTCTATACCGGTCATATCGGCGACGGCAAGATCTTCGTATACGGTGTTGAAAACGTCGTGAAGATCCGTACCGGTGAAGAAGGGTACGAAGCTCTGCAGGATGTAGAGTAGGAGGATAATGTATCGTGGCAATACAAGAAGCATGTGGCGTTTTCGGACTATACAGCCCTGAAAAAGTAAACGCTGCGAAAATGACTTATTACGGGCTGATCAGTCTGCAGCATCGGGGGCAGGAGAGCGCCGGGATCGTTGTGAATGATGACGGATTGTTCTTTTCCCATAAGGATATGGGGCTCGTCAACGAGATCTTTACGGAGGAGGTTTTCAGAAAACTTCCGGAAGCAGAGATGGCCGTGGGGCATGTGCGCTACGGCACGACCGGCGGCAATACGCGCAACAATATCCAGCCCATGGAGGTGAATCATCAGAAAGGAAAACTGGCGATCGCGCATAACGGAAATCTGACCAATGCGTGGGAGTTACGCAACAGTCTCGAATTGTCCGGTGCGATCTTTCACAGCACCAGCGACACCGAAACGATCGCCTATATGATCACACGCGCAAGACTGAAAACAGGGACCATCGAAGAAGCGGTCAATCTTGCAATGGATGAGATCGAGGGGGCCTATTCCCTTGTGCTCATGTCTGCCACAAAACTCATAGCGGTCCGGGATCCTTACGGATTCCGGCCGCTTTGCTACGGAAAAACAGAGGACGGGGTCTATGTGGTCGCTTCCGAAAGCTGCGCATTGCATGCGGTCGGAGCTGCCTTTATCCGGGATATCGATCCCGGCGAGATCGTGATCTTTTCATCCGACGGCGTGACAAGTGACCGGAAACACTGCGGAAAGCACATGCAGAAAACATGCATCTTTGAATATATCTATTTTGCAAGACCGGATTCGGAGATCGACGGCATCTCCGTGCATGCCTCGCGGATCATGGCCGGCAGGCTTCTTGCCAAAGAGAGCCCCGTGGATGCGGACCTGGTGATCGGCGTGCCGGATTCCGGTCTGGATGCGGCGCTCGGGTTCTCGCTGGAATCCGGGATCCCCTACGGGATCGGTCTTGTGAAGAACAAATATATCGGCCGGACGTTTATCGCACCCGCGCAGGAAGAGCGCGTCGATATGGTGCGGATGAAACTGCATCCTGTCGGGCATTCCTTAAGGGGGAAACGTATCGTGCTTTTGGACGATTCGATCGTAAGAGGTACGACCAGCCGCAGCATCATCTCCCTGATCCGGGAAGCAGGAGCAACAGAGATCCATCTCCGGATCTGTGCACCGCCGTTCATTCACCCCTGTTACTACGGAACGGATATCGATTCGGAAGAGCATCTGATCGCAGCCCATCATTCCGTGAGCCAGATCGCGCAGATGATCGGGGCGGATTCCCTGGAATACTTAAATCCCGCCTCGCTGCCACAGCTCCTTAGCGGGCATGAAAAACGGTTCTGTTCCGCCTGCTTTGACGGCTCCTACCCGACAGGCGTTCCAAAGGAAACACGAAAGGACCGGTTCGAACAGAGACTGTCAAAACGGGAATGCTGAAAAGCATTTGACAATGGTGGCGGCAGCACCTAACATGAAAACAGCGGTAACATACTGCTGTTTTCTTTTAATATACGGATGAAGAGGAACAAAGATGCGGATCCTGATCGCAGAAGATGAAGAAGCAACGGCAAGAGCCTTGAAACTGTTGCTTGAAAAAGCCAAATATTCCGTGGACATCGTTCACAACGGAACGGATGCATGGGATTATATCCGGGAGGGCGCATACGAGGTGATCGTCCTGGATATCATGATGCCGGGCCTTGACGGTCTGGAAGTCCTTTCCCTGATCCGGAAAAATCATATCAAAACGCCCGTACTCCTTCTGACGGCCAAGGCGGAGATCGAAGACCGTGTGGCCGGCCTGGAGGCGGGCGCTGATGACTATCTCCCCAAACCATTTGCAACAAATGAACTGATCGCCAGGATCAAAGCGCTTGGACGGCGCAGCGAGAACTATGCAGATTCCGTGAAGGAAGCCGGCAATCTGGTGCTTGATTCCAACCGCTATGAGATGCGTGTCGGAAATAAGAACATAGGGCTTACCAACAAAGAGTTCCAGTTGATGGAACTGTTTATCCTGCATCCGGGTTATGTGTTTTCCACGGATCATCTGATGGAAAAGATCTGGGGCTTTGAATCGGAATCGGATATAGATGTGGTCTGGACAACGATCGGCTATGTACGCAAGAAACTGCGTACCATAGGTGCGAATGTATCGATCAAAACCATAAGGGGAGCAGGCTATCTGCTGGAGGTGGAGCATGCTTAAGAGAATGAGAAGACGCGTGATCCTTGCGGCAATGCTGGCTTTTTCCGCAGTCATCCTGCTGATCGGCGCGCTTGTAAATCTGGTCAATTTCGGAGTGGTCACAGCTTCGGCTGACAGAACACTGGATGCGATCCTTGTTTTTGAAGAGCGAAGTCCCGTTGATCCGGATGCACCCAAGCCTCCG
The DNA here is from genome assembly GCA_017620255.1 of Lachnospiraceae bacterium. Classification (GTDB taxonomy): domain Bacteria; phylum Bacillota; class Clostridia; order Lachnospirales; family Lachnospiraceae; genus UBA2868. Next base: position 350,811 of record JAFZQU010000028.1, on the reverse strand, counting down.
CCGATGCAGCCGTTCCGGGGACTGCCGGATATGGAAGCCAATTTCATGACCCGCTTTTTTACCGTACGGTTTGATGATAAGGGCGAGGTGATCTTCGCATCCACGGACAATATCGCTTCGATCGGGGAAGAGGAGGCTGTAAACTTTGCAACTTCCGTTCTAAAGAGCGGGAAAAAACACGGCTACCTGAAAGCCTACCGTTATCTGGTGGCAGATCTGGACCGGACCACGGCCGTGATCTTTTTGAACACTGCAAGAGAACAGCAGGAAATGCGAAATCTGCTTATCTTAACGGTCGCAATTTCCGCGGTCAGCCTTCTGATCGTGTTCATTCTGGTCATGATTTTTTCCTCACGTGCGATACGTCCCATTGCAAACAACATCAAGCAACAGAAACAGTTTATCACCGATGCCAGCCATGAACTGAAGACCCCGCTGACATCCATTTCCACAAGTCTCGATGTGCTTGCCATGGAACGCGGGGAAGATGAGTGGACCGAAAACATCAGGCAGCAGACTGCGCGCATGACGAAAATGGTCGGTGAACTGGTAACCTTATCCAGGCTGGATGAGGAGAATCCGCTGCCGGATCCGGAGCGATTCTCCGTTACGGATGTGGCGTGGGAGATCCATAATGTATATGAGACGATGGCCAAGGCAAACGAGAAGCATCTGTCAGCCGACATCGAAGACGGCCTCTTTATGGTTGGAGACAGATCCGCCGTTTTGCAGATGCTGTCCGTCCTTCTCGATAATGCGATCCGCTATTCGGATCCCGGAGGGGAGATAAGGCTTGGCGCATACAAAAAAAGAGGAAAGATCCATCTGGAGGTATTCAATACCTGTGATCTTTCGGAGATCCCGGATGTCACGCGGCTCTTTGACCGGTTTTACAGACCGGATCATGCAAGGAGCAGCAACACCGGCGGGACAGGGATCGGGTTGTCCATCGCAAAAGCCGTGGCGGATTCGCACGGCGGCACGATCAGCGCAAGCTGTCCAAGCGGTAAAACCATGACGATAAAGATCATCTTCTGACAGAAAGAGATCGCCTGAGGCGGTCTCTTTTTTTTATTTCTTTTTCCGTTTCAGGTTCATTTCAGGTTGGGACGCTATACTGCCCTTGTATCCTACAGAACGGATGCTCTTTATACATCATAAAACAGGAGGAAGCAGACGGATGGAAGAGCAGAAGCATTACAGGCATGAACTGAAATATGAGATCAGTAAGACCGAATACCTTGCCATGCGTGAGAGACTGAAACTGATCATGGATCACGACCCGCATACCGGGGAAGACGGATTCTACAGGATCCGCAGTATCTATTTTGACAACAGTGAGGATAAGGCACTGCGGGAAAAGATCGACGGCGTCGCCAAACGGGAAAAATTCCGGATCCGTTATTACAACGATGATCTGTCGCTCCTGCTGCTGGAAAAAAAGATGAAGGTCAATGACTTATGTCTGAAGACATCGGCAGAGGTCAGTGCAGAGGAATGCAGGAAACTGCTTACGGGAGACTTAACCTGGATGAGAGATCACCCGCAGGGACTGGTGAGGGAACTGTACGCGAAGATGCAATATCAGCGTCTGTGCCCGCGGGTGCTGGTCTCTTATGTGCGGGAACCATATGTCTACAGGCCGGGAAATGTGCGGGTAACGTTTGATTCATTGATCCGCACGACCCTGTATCACAGGGAATTCCTGACAGAGGATGTGTGGGATATCAGTGCAACGGGCACACCGGATACGATGATCCTGGAAGTCAAGTATGATGCATATCTGCCGGAGATCATACAGGACATCGTCCAAATGAACAGCGTCCGACAACAGGCCTTTTCCAAGTACGGAAGCTGCCGCAGATTCGGATAGAACATACATATAAACATTACAGCAACAGAATGCAGGAGGATAATAAAATGACATTCAACGATATTTTTAAATCAAGTTTTTTGGAAAGCGTAACGGAGTTTTCACCGGTAGACACCCTGATCGGCATGCTTTTTGCACTGGTGATCGGCCTGTTTATCTTTGTGATCTATAAGAAGACGTTCAGCGGGATCATGTATTCCACGGGATTTGCCATGACGCTTGTCGGCCTTTCCCTTGTAACGACGCTCGTGATCATGGCAGTTACCTCGAACGTGGTTCTTTCACTCGGTATGGTCGGTGCTCTTTCCATCGTCCGTTTCCGTACGGCGATCAAAGAGCCCATGGAGATCGTTTTCCTGTTCTGGTCCCTTGCAGTCGGTATCGTGATCGGTGCGGGTATGATCCCGCTTGCGGTGATCGGTTCCGTGATCATCGGTGTGATCCTGGTGCTGTTTTCGAACCGGAAATGGAGTCATACACCCTATATCCTGATCGTGAACTGTGTGGACGAGCAGGCGGAAGAAAGCGCACAGAACCTGATCAGCAGAGCTACAGATAAATTCCTGGTTAAATCAAAGACCGTCAATGCAGGCGGAATAGAGCTGACAGCTGAGATCCGGGTTAAGAACGGGGCTACGGATTTTGTGAACAGGGTCAACGAGATCGGCGGCGTGACGAACGCAACGCTCGTGACTTTCAACGGGGAGTATATGTCATAACCAAAGGGAACGACGAACGGAGGATGAGATCATGATCACACATAAACACATCTCCAAATGGATCGTTGCGCTCACAGTTTTGGCAGTCGTGTTCTGTCTGCTTTCCGTCGCCATGCCGGATAAACTGTATGCCACACTCGGCGATGCCGGAGTGACGATGGAATATGAATCCGAACTGTTTGATACGGATGAGATCATAGACATCGATATCCTGATGGATCAGGAAGACTGGGACACCATGCTTGAGAACGCAATGTCGGAAGAGTATTACACCTGCGATGTGGTGGTAAACGGGCAGAAAGTCCATAATGTCGCCATAAGGCCGAAAGGAAACACGAGCCTTTCCGCCATTGTGAGTGACCCGGACAGTGACCGTTTCAGCCTGAAACTGGAATTCGATCATTTTGTGGAGGGTCAGACCTGCTTTGGACTCGACAAGCTGATCCTGAACAACGATTATGCGGATGCCACAAATATGAAAGAAGCGATCGTCTATGACATGTTTCAGTACCTCGGCGCGGATGCCTCGCTCTATAATTACGCAAAGGTGAGCGTCAACGGCGAATACACGGGCGTATATCTGGCACTGGAAGGTGTGGAAGACAGCTTTATGCTGCGCAACTTCGGCACGCAGGACGGTGAACTGTACAAACCGGACAGCATGGAGATGGGCGGCGGTAAAAACAGCTCCGGCGATCAGAAAATGCAGCCGCCATCCGGCGGACCGGGAGGTCAGGGCGGCCCCGGCGGCTTCGATCCCGGAAATATGCCTGAGATGGGAGACTTTGATCCGGGAAACATGCCGGAAATGGGAGAGTTCGATCCGGAGAATGTGCCGGAAATGGGAGATTTTGATCCCGGAAACATGCCCGAGATGGGAGACTTCGATCCCGGAAATATGCCCGAGATGGGAGATTTTGACCCGGAGAATATGCCTGAGAGACCGGACCGGAAAAATGCGGATGATGCGACTGCGCAGGAGCAGGGCGCTACGGACAGAGAAAACAGGGGCGGACCGGGCGGTCCCGGCGGCTTCTCGATGGGCGGCGGCGGTGCGAACTTAAACTATACGGATGATGAAGAGGACAGTTACCAGACGATCTGGGACGGTTCGATCACGAATACGGGTAAAAAAGATCATAAGCGTGTCATCAAAGCCCTCAAAAAGATCAGTGAAGGCGAGGATCTTGAGAAATACCTGGACGTGGATAATATCCTCAAATACATGGCCGTACATGCTTTTTCCGTCAATATGGACAGCCTGTCCGGGAACATGGCGCATAACTATTATCTTTATGAATATGACGGGCAGCTGAATCTGTTCCCCTGGGATTACAACCTTTCGTTTGGCGGTATGTCCATGGGAAGCAAGGGCGATGCAACTTCGGTCGTCAATGATGCGATCGATACGCCGTTTGACGGTACGCAGTTTTTTGACGCGCTGTTTGCAAACGAGGAATACCTTGCGATCTACCACGGCTACTTAAAACAGCTGGCGGAAGAATATGTGGATAACGGACGCTTTGATGAAGTCTATACGCGGATCAGAAGCCAGATCGACGATCTGGTGGCAGATGACCCGACAGCGTTCTACAGTTACGAAGAATATGATACGGCGGCCAAAACACTGAACGCGGTAGTGCATCTGCGCGCACAGAGTATTGAAGGACAGCTTAACGGAAGCATTCCGTCCACGGATGAAGGACAGAAGCAGGATCCTTCGGCCCTGATCGATGCCTCTGACATCGATATCGATTCGATGGGCGAATTCAATATGGGCGGTGCAAAGGACGGAGGTCCGAGACACCAGCGCTCGAAAGATGCATCAAATGAGAACCGCCCGAACTTTGCCGGAATGCAGGAGCAGCAGGAAGGCTCCGGGCTAAAGACCTGGCTTTTGTACGGCGGATGTATGGCCGTCATGCTTACGGCGCTGATCATCCTGTGGAACATCAGGCGCAGGAAGCACCGGTAAACTTGTCATCTGTTCCGGTTTGTGTGAAAATAGCAATAGGATATACACAAAAAGGAGCAGAATATGGAGAAGATCCTTTACGCTGCGCTGGCGGGTGCGGCCTTGCTCGTGCTCGCCGGATGCGGCATCAAAAAAGAAGATTCGCTTTTGAATGCGGTGATCGGTAAAGTGAGCCGCCCCAAAGCCATTGAACAGAAAGAACGAAAAGATGACTGGGCAGGCACCGTGGAACTCTCCGGAATAAAGGGAGAGACACTCACCGTTGCCACGGAAGATGCTAAGCCCGTCCGGATCACATTTACGAACGAAAACGAAAAACGTGAATGGGAGAGTTATACCGGCGGTGCCGATGCGGATTATGAGATCGCAGCGATCGAAGGGGATGCGCCGGAAGCATTCCGGAAGATCATAGATGATTACAATGCATGGGTTTCTGAGAATCTGGAATCGGAACTTACCGAAGGGAGGGCACGCTGGGAACTTTATCACGCCTCCGATCCCGACGGTTATATCGCACTGACCCCGCATATCGGTATGGGACTTTGCAGAAGTGACACTTCCGTTCTCAGTTATGTCACAGCCATTCACCGCTATAACAGGGACTATGAACCGGACGATACCTTTGTACACGGGCATACCTATGATGCGCAGAGCGGACGGGAACTTTCCATCAACGATTTTGTCACGGATCCGGAAAAACTCGCCGTGCTGGTATGTAAGGCTTTGAAGACCGAAAATGCAAACTACAGTGACGAGATCAGCGACAGGTATCTGGATGCGGGCTTTCAGAAACGGGTCCTTGAGAGCATCAACGGCTGCAGGGACGACGGACGTTTCGCGTGGGCCGTCAATCCGGCGGGGTTTGATTTTTACTTCACGGATCCTTTCTATCAGAGCGAATATCTGAACCATGAAACGGAGCATGCGTTCGTGCCGTTTACTGCCTGCAGGGAGTTCCTGTTTCAGGATGTCACGGTATCTTATGATCATATTCTCTTAACGAAGCGCGAGCATCTGGCAGAACTCTGCGGGATCAGCGGGAAACTATCCCATGAAAAGGACAACGCCTATTATACGTATCTGGTGCAAAAGGACGGCGAAACCTACCTCTATCTTTGTGAGGATGAGGAAACGCAGGCCTACCGCGTGAAGGATGGCAGAGCGGAATACGTTGGCAGCATACGCGGCGTCCTTGCCGACTGGAACAGGGACTGCTATGCGAAGATCATCGAGCCGGACCATTTCGTGATCAATACGGAAGCCTTTCTTGTCAGGGAAATGAACAGTCTGAGCGCGCCGGCCCGCATCGGAGAAAACGGTGTGCCTGAGTTGCTGGATCTGTTCCGTGAAGATTACAATGTGGAACCGATGTCTGCCGAAGAGTCTTTTGAAGCGGAAGTGTTTGAAAATGAAGAGGACGAAGAGCCGAAGGTGGAGACGATCGAAGCCTATACCTGGATGAATTTTGTACGTACGGATGCGGAAACCTTCATCGATATGGAAATGGATGATGAGCGGATCTGCAGGCTGTATGTGACCGGAAATTATGAGGACGGTTTCATCGTAAACGGACATCCCGCAGAAGAGATCCTGAACCTGCAGGGATGGCTGGAGGAATAGGTGCGGAAACGTCTTGACAAGCCGCAGGGGTTGCGGTAATATATACTTTGTTTATGACAAGGGTGTCGGATCCTGTGGGTCCAACACCCCTTTTTTATGGCTTTTTATTTGCGGACAAAGGCGTCCGGCAGAGAATCTGTCTGACGCTTTTTTCGTTGGAACGGTTGCTTGGAAGAGGGGGTAGGCAAAATGGTAAAATACGTATTTGTAACAGGCGGCGTGGTATCGGGCCTTGGAAAAGGCATCACGGCAGCTTCACTCGGGAGGCTCTTAAAGGCCAGAGGCTATCATGTAACGATGCAGAAATTCGATCCCTATATCAACATGGATCCGGGAACGATGAACCCGATCCAGCACGGGGAAGTGTACGTGACGGATGACGGAACGGAGACGGACCTGGATCTGGGACACTACGAGCGCTTCATCAATGAGAGCCTTGACAGCAATTCGAATGTCACTACCGGCAAGATCTACTGGAAGATCCTGAATAAAGAAAGGCACGGTGATTTTGGCGGCGGTACCGTACAGGTCATCCCGCATGTGACCAACGAGATCAAGAGCCGTTTTTATCAGGCAAAATCACCCGCGGAGGAGACGATCTCCATCATCGAGATCGGCGGCACCGTCGGGGATATCGAGAGCCAGCCGTTTTTAGAGGCCATCCGTCAGTTCCAGGCGGAAGTCGGACGTGAAAATGCGATCATGATCCAGGTCACGCTGATCCCGTACCTGAAAGCTTCCGGTGAGATGAAGACCAAACCGACGCAGATGTCCGTCAAGAGCCTGCAGAGTATGGGGATCTGGCCGGACATCCTGGTCTGCCGTTCCGATTATCCGATCGACGATCATATGCGCGAGAAGATCGCGCTGTTCTGTAATGTAAAGAAGGAACACGTTCTGCAGAACCTGGATGCAAAATCATTATATGAAGTGCCGCTGATGTTGGAAAAAGAACATCTGGCGCAGGCGGTCTGTGAATGTCTGAAATTACCGTGCCCGCATCCCGATCTGGATGCATGGGAGCAGATGGTCAACGATCTGCACAATCCGCTGCACAGCGTTACGATCGGCCTGGTCGGCAAATACATTTCACTGCACGATGCTTACCTGAGTGTGGCAGAGGCCTTAAAACACGGCGGGATCGCAAACAGGTGTGAAGTGAGCATCCGCTGGATCGATTCGGAAGAAGTCACGGCGGGAAACAGGGAGGAACTGCTGAAAGGCCTTGACGGGATCATTGTTCCCGGCGGCTTCGGCCTGCGCGGGATCGAAGGAAAGATCCTGGCGATCGAATATGCAAGAGTCAATAAGATCCCCTTCCTTGGTCTGTGTCTCGGCATGCAGCTTTCGATCGTGGAATTTGCAAGACATGTTTTGGGACTTAGCAAGGCTGCCGGTGTGGAATTCGATCCGGATACGCCGGATCCCGTGATCCATCTGATGCCGGATCAGGAAGGCGTTACGGATATCGGCGGAACGCTGAGGCTGGGGGCATATCCCTGCCGCCTCACACCCGGAACAAAAGCCTATGCGCTCTATGGAAAAGAAGATATCTCAGAGCGGCACAGACACCGCTATGAAGTCAATAACGATTACAGGGACAGACTCACGGAAGCAGGCATGGTCTTATCCGGTTTATCCCCGGACGGCCGGATCGTGGAGATGATCGAACTGAAGGATCACCCGTACTTCCTCGCCACACAGGCGCATCCGGAATTCAAATCCCGCCCGGATGAGCCGCATCCCCTCTTCAGGGGACTCATCGAGGCGGCCCTCGCGGGAAAGTGAGCATGTCAGCGAGACGAGGAAATCCGAGCAGAAAATCCGTTATATAAAAGGAACACCAAAACAGGAGTATATCATGGAACAGGGACTGTATAGACAGGAATTCGAACACGACAATTGCGGCATCGGTGCGATCGTAAACATCAAGGGTAAGAAATCGCGCGCGATCGTCGACGACGCACTGAAGATCGTAGAGAATCTGGAGCACCGCGCAGGTAAAGACGCGGAAGGTAAGACCGGGGACGGCGTCGGCATTCTGACGCAGATCCCGCACAAGTTCTTCCAGAAGATCTGCAAGAGCGAACAGATAAAGATCGGCAGGGAGCGTGAGTACGCTGTCGGCATGTTCTTTTTCCCGCAAAATGAACTGAAGAGACGCCAGGCGCAGAAGATGTTCGAGGTGATCGTCGAAAAAGAAGGACTGTCTTTCCTCGGATGGAGAAATGTGCCCACTTATCCCAAGGTACTCGGACAGAAAGCGATCGACAGCATGCCGTGTATCATGCAGGCGTTTGTCGCAAGGCCTGAGGGGATCGAAACGGATCTTGATTTTGACAGAAAACTCTATGTGATAAGGCGCGTGTTTGAGCAGAGCAACGACGAAACATATGTACTTTCGCTGTCATGCCGCACGATCGTCTACAAGGGCATGTTTTTAGTGGGGCAGCTGCGTTCGTTTTTCGCGGATCTTCAGGATGCTGATTTTACTTCCGCGATCGCCATGGTGCATTCCCGTTTTTCCACCAATACGAATCCGAGCTGGGAGAGAGCGCATCCGAACAGGCTGCTCGTGCATAACGGAGAGATCAATACGATCAAGGGTAATGCGGATAAGATGCTTGCACGGGAAGAGACCATGTCCACGAATGCTTTTTCCGATGCGGATCTGACCAAGATCCTGCCGGTCATTTCCTCGTCCGGTTCCGATTCCGCGATGCTTGACAATACTTTGGAATTCCTGATGATGGCGGGCATGGAACTGCCGCTTGCCGCGAGTATCCTGATCCCGGAACCGTGGTCGCACAACGATACGATCTCACAGGAAGTCAGGGATTTCTACCAGTACTATGCAACGATGATGGAGCCCTGGGACGGACCGGCTTCCATCCTGTATTCGGACGGCGACGTGATGGGTGCGATCCTTGACCGGAACGGGCTGCGTCCTTCCAGATACTATGTCACGGATGACCACCGCCTGATCTTAAGTTCGGAAGTCGGCGTACTGCCGGTGGACGAGGCGCATGTGATCAAAAAAGAGCGCCTGCATCCGGGCAAGATCCTGTTAGTTGATACGAAAAAGGGCCGGATCATCTCGGACGAGGAACTCAAGGAGCGTTATGCGCTCAATGAGCCCTATGGCGAATGGCTCGACAGCAATCTGCTGCATCTGAAAGATCTGAAGATCCCGAACGAAAAGACACCGGCATATACGGAGGAAGAACTGTACCGTCTGCTGAAGACGTTCGGATACGGCTATGAGGAATACATGGAAGAGATCGAGCATATGGCCCTGACCGGTGGCGAGATGATCGGCGCCATGGGTGTCGATACGCCGCTTGCCGTTTTAAGCCGCGAGTACCAGCCGCTGTTCCATTACTTCAAGCAGCTGTTTGCGCAGGTCACCAATCCGCCGATCGATGCGGTCAGGGAGAAGATCGTTACCTCCACGACCGTGTATATCGGGAAGAACGGAAACCTGTTGTCCGAGAAACCCGACAACTGTCATATGATCAAGATCGAAAATCCGATCCTATCCGATCTCGATCTTCTGAAACTGTCCCATATGAAAAAACCGGGATTCATGGTCACGAAAGTCCCGATCATCTATTACAAGAGCACGCCGATCGAACGCGTGCTGGATCATCTGTGCGTCGAAGTGGACAAGGCATACAATGCCGGTACCAATATCCTGATCCTTTCGGACAGAGGGGTGGATGAAAATCACGTGGCGATCCCGTCGCTCCTTGCTGTGGCGGCAGTTCATAAGCATCTGGTACAGACCAAGCGCTGCACGGCCATGTCGATCGTCCTCGAATCCGGCGAACCGAGAGCGGTCCATCATTTTGCAACACTCCTCGGCTACGGTGCCTGCGCGGTCAATCCGTATCTGGCACATGCCTCGATCGCAAGATTGATCGAGTGCGATCTGCTTGACAAGGATTATTACGCGGCAGCGGATGACTATGATCATGCGATCCTGCAGGGGATCGTCAAGATCGCATCCAAGATGGGGATCTCCACGATCCAGTCCTACCGCGGCAGCAAGATGTTTGAAGCGATCGGTATCTCACAGCAGGTGATCGACCGGTATTTTACGGACACGGTCAGCCCCGTGGACGGCATCACGCTTTCGGACATTGCGGAAGCAACGGATAAACAGCATTCCAAGGCGTTTGACCCGTTAGGACTTGCAACGGATCTCAGGCTGCCTTCCATCGGACGGCATAAGATGCGCGCACAGGGCGAGACGCACCGCTATCATCCGCAGACCATTCATATGCTGCAGAAAGCCACCAGGGAAGGTGATTTTGACGCATTCAAACAGTATACGGCCATGGTGGACGCAGAAGAGACAGGGTATCTTCGAAGCCTCATGGATTTCAATTTCCCGGCAAAGGGAATCCCGCTCTCTGAAGTGGAAGACGAGAAAGAGATCGTAAAGCGTTTTAAGACCGGCGCGATGTCCTATGGTTCGATCTCGCAGGAAGCACACGAGGTACTGGCGATCGCCATGAACCGCCTGAAGGGAAAATCAAACTCCGGTGAAGGCGGCGAAGCGGATGAACGCCTCGCTTCCGCAGGCAAGAAGACGGACAGATGCTCGGCGATCAAACAGGTGGCATCGGGACGTTTCGGCGTAACGGTCAGATACCTGAATTCAGCCAAAGAGATCCAGATCAAAATGGCGCAGGGCGCAAAACCCGGCGAAGGCGGACATTTGCCGGCCGGAAAAGTCTATCCGTGGATCGCTAAGACCAGGCATTCCACGCCCGGCGTCAGCCTGATCTCCCCGCCGCCGCATCATGATATCTACTCGATCGAAGATCTGGCGCAGCTGATCTATGATCTGAAAAATGCGAATCCGAAGGCAAGGATCTCGGTCAAACTGGTTTCGGAAGCAGGCGTCGGTACGGTAGCGGCAGGCGTTGCCAAAGCGGGCGCGCAGGTCATCCTGATCTCCGGCTATGACGGCGGAACAGGCGCGGCTCCGGTCAGTTCCATTCACGACGCGGGACTGCCGTGGGAACTCGGGCTTGCGGAAACACACCAGACGCTGATCCAAAACGGATTAAGGCAGCGTGTGCGCATTGAAACGGACGGCAAACTCATGTCCGGCAGGGATGTTGCGATCGCAGCGATCCTGGGCGCGGAAGAGTTCGGTTTTGCGACAGCACCGCTCATCACGCTCGGCTGTGTGATGATGCGCGTGTGCAATCTGGATACCTGCCCGATGGGCATTGCCACGCAGAATCCGAAGCTGCGGGAGCGCTTCACGGGAAAGCCCGAATATGTAGAAAACTTTATGCTGTTCATCGCGAGAGAACTGCGTGAATATATGGCAAAACTGGGCGTAAGGACGCTCGATGAACTCGTCGGCAGAACGGATCTTCTGAAGAAAAAAGACGGCCTGACGGGACATGCGGAGAGGATCGATCTTGGCAGGATCCTCTATGGCGGGAAGAAACAGGCCTGCACGTTTGATGAGAAATGCGCATATGATTTCGGCCTGGAACAGACCAAGGATTCAGTCTGCCTCCTGCATGCAAAACCGGTTGAGCAGGCGATCAAAGACAAGAAGAAGGTCACGCTCGATCTGGAGATCCGAAATACGGACAGGACCTTCGGTACGCTGCTCGGCTCATCGATCATCACCGCGCATCACAACGGACTGCCGGAAGATACGATCACGATCAACTGCACGGGCTCGGCAGGACAGAGTTTCGGTGCGTTCATCCCGGCAGGACTTACCCTGCGCGTAACGGGGGATGCAAACGACTATCTCGGCAAAGGACTCTCAGGCGGCAAGATCATCCTGAAAGCATCGGAAGATGCCGGATATGAAGCAGAAGATAACATCATTGCCGGAAACGTGGCATTATACGGTGCGACTTCGGGGGAAGTCTACATCGCGGGCATGGCCGGGGAACGCTTCTGCGTCAGGAATTCCGGTGCTTATGCGGTCGTGGAAGGCGTCGGCGAGCACGGCTGCGAATACATGACGGGCGGCAGATGCGTGATCTTAGGACCCACCGGGAAAAACTTTGCAGCCGGCATGAGCGGCGGGATCGCCTATGTATATGATGAGCACAACCGGCTTTACCGGAACCTGAACAGGGAAATGGTCCTGATGGAAAAGATCGAGACCAAAACAGACCGGGAAGAACTGCACAAGATGCTGGAAAATCATGTGCGCTATACGGGATCGGCCAAGGCGAAAGAGATCCTGGATCATTTCGATGAATCCCTTCCGCACTTTAAGAAGATCATTCCGGAAGATTACAAGAAACTGATCATGATGACGGGTATCTACGAAGAGCAGGGCATGAGCCGTGAGGATGCGCAGATCGAAGCGTTCTACGCATGCACGGGTAAAGCGTTATAAGGTTTGACGGGAGAAAAAATATGGGAAAAGCAACAGGATTTATGGAATATGAACGCCTCGACGGTAAAGTCAGGGACGTTAATGAGCGGCTGAAAGATTTTCAGGAATTTCATGCATCACTCCTCCTGAGCGAGCAGCAGATCCAGGGCGGCCGCTGCATGGCATGCGGTGTTCCGTTCTGCCAGTCCGGCGAGATGATCGCAGGTATGGCATCCGGATGCCCCCTGCACAATCTGATCCCGGAGACCAATGAACTGGTATACCGCGGCAACTTTGAGCAGGCTTACTACAGACTGAGCCATACACACGGACTGCCGGAATTCACTTCGAGAGTCTGTCCGGCGCTCTGTGAGAATGCCTGCACCTGCGGCCTGCACACAGATCCGGTATCCACGAAGGAAAATGAAAAAGCGATCATAGAGTATGCATTTGCAAACGGGCTGGTCGAAGAACCGGTGCCAAAGAGCAGGACAGGGAAAAAGATCGCGATCATCGGAAGCGGGCCTTCAGGACTTTCCGCTGCACAGCTTTTAAACCGCAGAGGGCACAGCGTGACCGTGTATGAGAGAAGCGACAGGGCCGGCGGCCTATTAAGATACGGGATCCCGAACATGAAACTGGATAAGCGCGTGATCGACAGACGGCTTGCACTGCTTGAGAAAGCGGGTGTGGTCTTCAAATGCGGCGTGGATGTCGGGAAAGACATCACGGGTGCGGAGCTGATGAACGAATATGACCGCGTCATTTTATGTGCCGGCGCCTCTCATCCGAGAGACCTGCAGGCAGAGGGCAGGGAAGCAAAAGGGATTTACTTTGCGGTAGATTTTCTGAAAGAAGTCACGAAAACGCTGATCGATCTGCACTATGATTCGGATGCGATGATCGCATCACAGCCGTTTTCTTTCGGAAAAGTCGCGGGCAAACATGTGGTGGTCGTCGGCGGCGGTGATACGGGAAATGACTGTGTGGGAACCGCGCTCAGACTGCATGCAGCATCCGTTGTACAGCTTGAGATGATGCCAAAGCCGCCCGAAAAGAGAACGCCCGGGAATCCGTGGCCGGAATGGCCGAAGATCCTGAAAACGGATTACGGCCAGGAAGAAGCGATCCTGCTGCAGGGCAGTGATCCGAGAGTCTACCAGACGACCATTCAGGCTTTTATCCCAAACAAACAGGGAAAGCTGAAAGCTGTAAAGACCGTGCAGTTAAAGGCTGTCAAAGATGCAAAGAGCGGCCGCATGCGGATGGAGCCGGTCGCAGGCAGCGAAAAAGAGATCAGGGCAGACCTCGTACTGATCGCTGCAGGGTTCCTCGGATCGGAAGATTATCTGCGCGATACGTTTCAGGTAGAGGCGGATGCGCGGACAAATGTGAAGACAGATGCAGGGGCATATGAAACATCGGTACCCGGTGTCTTTACGGCAGGAGATATGCACAGGGGACAGTCACTGGTCGTCTGGGCGATCGCGGAAGGACGGGCGGTTGCCAGGGCTGTGGATGAATCTCTGATGGGATATTCCAATCTTTAAATTTCAGATTTTGTTCTTGCATTCTGATTGGCGATACGCTATGATGTGTAAGACAAAGGCGTCGGAAAGAGTACATGCGTACTCTTTTTCGGCGTTGTTTTTATTTCAGACACTTTCAATAGAAGAGGAGGATTGAAAAATGTCGTATGTAGATGAAGTGTATGATCGCGTCGTAGCGCAGAATCCCGCGCAGCCGGAATTCCATCAGGCGGTAAAAGAGGTTCTTGAATCCCTGCGCGTCGTGATCGAAGAAAACGAAGAGGAGTACAGAAAGGATGCACTTCTCGAGAGACTGACCACACCGGAGCGCCAGGTGCTGTTCCGTGTTCCCTGGGTGGATGACAAGGGTCAGGTTCAGGTTAACAATGCAATGCGTATCCAGTTCAATTCCGCGATCGGTCCTTACAAAGGCGGTCTGAGACTGCACCCGTCGGTAAACCTGGGTATCATCAAATTCTTAGGTTTCGAGCAGATCTTCAAGAATTCCTTAACAGGTCTTCCGATCGGCGGCGGCAAGGGCGGTTCCGATTTTGACCCGAAGGGAAAATCAGACCGTGAAGTAATGGCCTTCTGCCAGAGCTTTATGACGGAATTGTTCAAATATATCGGCGCCGACACAGACGTACCGGCCGGTGATATCGGTACAGGCGCAAGAGAGATCGGCTTTATGTACGGCCAGTACAAGAGACTGACCGGCTTATACGAAGGCGTACTGACAGGTAAAGGCTTATCCTACGGCGGTTCGCTCGCACGTACGGAAGCAACGGGTTACGGCCTTCTGTATATGACGGAAGAGATGTTAAAGAGCAACGGTGTGGATATCAAGGGCAAGACCTGTGCGGTATCCGGTTCCGGTAACGTTGCGATCTATGCGATCCAGAAAGCACAGCAGCTTGGTGCAAAGCCTGTTACATGTTCCGATTCCACAGGCTGGATCTATGATCCCGAAGGCATTGATGTGGCACTCTTAAAGGAAATCAAAGAGGTGAAGAGAGCACGTCTTACCGAGTATGCAGCTGCAAGACCGAGTGCACAGTATCATGACAAGAAGACGGAAGGCACCAACCAGTGGGAGATCAAGGTTGACATCGCACTTCCCTGCGCAACACAGAACGAGCTGGATCTGGAAGACGCAAAGAAACTGGTCGCAAACGGCGTGATCGCAGTCTGCGAAGGCGCAAATATGCCGACCACACTGGAAGCTACACAGTATTTCCAGGAGAACAAAGTTTACTTCGTACCGGGCAAGGCAGCCAATGCCGGCGGCGTGGCTACAAGCGCACTGGAGATGAGCCAGAACTCCGAGAGACTGTCCTGGACATTCGAAGAAGTGGACAAGAAGCTCAAAGACATCATGGTAAACATCTTCCACAACCTGGATGATGCCGCAAAGAAATACGGTAAGGAAGGCGATTATGTGGCAGGTGCCAACATCGCAGGTTTCTTAAAAGTAGCGGATGCCATGAAGGCACAGGGCATTGTTTAATTCATAAGATTATATTAAAATCATTTGCATAGGAATGCATATGCAAAGGGTGCCGGCAGGATCCCGAGAAATGCTGATCCGCCGGCGCCATTTGTTTTATCTGCACATATGGAACGGTCGACACTGATAAAAAGGGAGAAAAGGCATGAAAACCAGAGAAGAAATCAATCGTATGATCGAAGAGGAGGGCGTGGAGTTTATCCGCCTGCAGTTTACGGATATTTTCGGCTTGCTGAAAAATATCGCCGTCACACCGGGGCAGCTGGATAAGATCCTGGCCAATCAGTTTTCGTTTGAAGGATCATCCGTATTCGGAGACAGATATGACTATGAGGATGAACTCTATCTGTATCCGCAGCCGGATACATTTATGATCCTGCCGTGGAGACCGCAGCAGGGAAAAGTCGCAAAAGTGGTCTGCGACATCTGCGATGCGGACGGCAAGCCGTTTGCGCTGAGCACCAGGACGATCCTGAAAAACGTCCTGAAGCAGGCAGACGAAGCCGGCTATATGATCATGGCGGATCCGGAATGTGAATTCTTCCTGTTCCATACGGATGAGAACGGACTGCCGACGACACAGTCTCATGAAATGGCCGGTTATCTGGACGTCAGTCCCGTGGACTTTGGTGAGAATGCCAGAAGAGATATGGTGCTGATGCTTGAAGAGATGGGATTTGAAGTGGAATCTTCACATCATGAACATGCACCGGCACAGCATGAGATCGATTTTCAGGAGGCGGAAGCACTGCAGACGGCAGATGCGATCCAGACCTTCCGTTTTGCGGTGCGCTCCATTGCAAAGCGTTTCGGTCTGTATGCGACTTTTATGCCGCTGCCAAAAGCCGATGTGGCAGGCTCCGGTATGCACGTCAACATGACGCTCTTAAAGGATGGCAGGAATGCTTTCCGTAATGCCGACGGCAGCGTGAGCGAGGATGCACGCTATTTTATCGGCGGGATCTTAAAGCATGCCAAGGCACTTGCAGCCATCAGTAATCCGACCGTCAATTCTTACAAGCGGCTGCTGTTCGGACGCAAGGCACCCCAGAGGATCACGTGGGCCGATAAGGGAGAGAAGGCGATGGTCAGACTGCATCACGGCAAGGATGACACCAAGATCGAGCTGCGTTTTCCGGATGGTGCCAGCAATCCGTATCTTCTCTTTGCATCCTGCATCAGTGCAGGCCTTGACGGGATCAAAAACAGGATCGATCCGGGTGAAGCATTCTGCGAAGGATGTGGCGCGCGTGATCTTGACAGGCTTCCCGAAGATCTGAAAGAAGCGGTCAATTGTCTCGTGAGCGATCCCGTGCTCACGGAAGCACTCGGTAAGGAATTCGTGGATATCTACGCGGATATCAAACGCCGTGAATGGCGCGACTTTATGATGGTCGTATCCGATTGGGAGATCAACCGTTATCTTGGCAAACTGTAAGGGAGAAACTTCATGGGCACAATTCTGATAGGAATGCCCAAACACGAAGACGCCACACGCATAGCGGATCTGATCAGAAACGGCGGGATCTCGGAAGAATGCCTGACATGCACCACAGGCTCGGATGTCCTTCGGAAAACGGAAGAGTACGATGCGACGCTGGTCATCTGTACCAAACGCTTTTCAGACATGGGATATGAAGAACTGGTCTCTTACCTGCCGACTTCCGTCAGCATCCTGCTGCTGACAAAGGATGCTTCGTTGGTTCCTTTTGCAGGCAATGTCATCCGGCTTCTGATGCCTTTCAAGGTGGATGACCTGGTCGGGACCGTGCAGACGCTTCTTCCGTATCAGCCGTTCTATGAACGCAGGAAGAAAAAAGCGAGAGCACCTGCCGAACAGAAGATCATCGATGAAGCCAAGATGCTTTTGATGGAGCGCAATGAGATGACGGAACCGGATGCGTACCGGTACCTGCAGAAGGCGAGCATGGATTCCGGGCGGACACTGCTTGAAAGTGCGCAGATGATCCTGCTGATGAGCGGATAGTGTTTGGAAAAAACATCATAAACGAGGAAATCGGATATGAAAAACGAAATGATACTTGTGCTTGATTTTGGCGGACAGTATAACCAGCTGATCGCCAGAAGGGTCAGAGAATGCAACGTATATGCGGAAGTGCATCCGTATACGGTCGGGCTGGATGAGATCAGGGAAATGGCGCCAAGCGGCATCATCTTTACCGGCGGCCCGAACAGTGTATACGAAGAGACTTCTCCGCATTACGATACCGGGATCTTTGATCTGGGTATCCCGATCCTGGGGATCTGCTACGGTTCCCAGCTGATGGCTTATCTACTCGGCGGGGAAGTGAAAACGGCGCCTGTCAGCGAATACGGGAGCACACAGGTTAAGATCAACACGTCCAGTAAACTGTTTCACGGTACCGGCGAAGATGCGACCGTATGGATGAGCCATACGGACTATATCGCCAGGGCACCGGAAGGATTCAGTGTGACTGCATCTTCTAATGTCTGTCCGGTGGCAGCCATGGAAAACGCGGACAGGAATCTGTATGCCACACAGTTTCATCCGGAGGTCATGCATACCACGGACGGGAAGAAGATGATCTCCAATTTCGTCTATACGGTCTGCGGCTGCAGGGGTGACTGGACCATGGAATCGTTTGTGGAAACAAAGATCCGCGAGATCCGTGAAAAAGTCGGTGATAAAAAAGCACTCTGTGCGCTTTCGGGCGGCGTGGATTCTTCCGTTGCGGCCGTGCTGATGTCCAAGGCGATCGGAAAGAATCTGACATGTGTGTTTGTGGATCACGGCCTGTTACGTAAGAACGAAGGCGATGAGGTGGAAGCGGTGTTCGGGCCTGAAGGTCCTTATGAACTGAACTTCGTCCGTGTGAACGCGCAGGAGAGATTCTACGAAAAACTGGCCGGAGTGGAAGAACCGGAACAGAAGCGCAAGATCATCGGGGAAGAATTCATCCGTGTGTTTGAAGAGGAAGCAAAGAAGATCGGTGCGGTTGATTTTCTCGTACAGGGAACGATCTATCCGGATGTGATCGAATCGGGTCTGGGCAAATCAGCGGTGATCAAGTCCCATCACAATGTCGGCGGCCTGCCGGACTGTGTGGATTTCAAAGAGATCATCGAGCCGCTGCGCCTGCTGTTTAAGGATGAAGTGAGAAAAGCAGGAACGGAACTTGGGATCCCTGCTTATCTTGTACAAAGACAGCCGTTTCCGGGACCGGGACTCGGAGTCAGGATCGTCGGGGAAGTGACGGCGGAGAAAGTCAGGATCGTACAGGATGCTGACAGGATCTTCCGTGATGAACTGGAAAGCGCCGGCCTTGGCGGACAGAGAGGGCAGTATTTTGCCGCGCTTACAAATATGCGCTCCGTCGGCGTCATGGGTGATTTCCGTACCTATGATTACGCCGTTGTTCTTCGCTCCGTGGACACCAGTGATTTCATGACTGCAGCCTGCAGTGAGATCCCGTTTGCCGTTTTGCAGAAGTGCATGAACCGCATCATCAACGAAGTGAAGGGCGTAAACCGCGTACTGTTTGACTTGACGAGCAAACCGCCCGGCACGATCGAACTGGAGTAGTGAGGTACCCCTATGGTTTCTGTATTAACTACCGCAAATCTGATCGCAGCGCTTTTTATCATTATCATCATCATAGGCCTGTATCAGGTTCCGAAAGAAGCTTCCGCATCCACACGGAAATTCCGTTACTGTATGTGGATCTGCTTTGCCGGCCTGATCGTAGAGATCCTGGCATATGTTCTGGACGGGCATGCAGAACTGAGCGCTCTGCTGACAGTATTGAATTTCCTGGGATATGCCCTGATAGATGTGCTCGTGATCATTTACGGTTTCTATCTCCATTCGCTCGTTACGGAAGGCGGAAAGAAACTTACCAGAAATTTCCCTTATCTGATCATGACACTGTGTCTGATCGGGATCGTTTTTCTTGTTGCCGGAACGGTCACGGGCACGGTTTTCACGATCGAGAACGGTCGTTTTGTTGCGGGAAACCTGAACGGATATGCAGGGCTCATGTCTTCCGTAAGCTTCTTCATCATGCTGCTCCTCTACGTGGTCAGATTTAGAGACTTCAGGATACAAAGCCGTTTATTTGTGGTTCTGATCGTTGTTTTTCCCGTTGTAGCAAATATAGTATTGCTTTTCGATCCGCAGGTCCGTTTCAATTTTACCGGAACCGCCGTTTCGATGAATGTGGTGTATGTCATCATTCAGTCGCGTATCGTGGTGGAAGTGCTCGCCAAAGCACATCTGAACAAAGAGCTGTCGGAAAAGGATATACTGACCGGTCTTTTGAACAGAAGAGGTTACCAGGAACTGCTTGACGGGATCGGCGCGGATGAGAAGGTGGGGATCGTTTTTGCCGACGTGAATTCCCTGAAGGCTGTGAACGACAATGAAGGGCATGAAGCAGGGGATCGTCTGATCAACCGGGTTGCACTCCTTTTGACGGATTCCGTTCCGGATGGCAGTGCCTGCAGGATCAGCGGGGATGAATTTGTCTGCATCGTGAAAGAACCGGATGAAGCATCGTTTGAAAAGCAGATGGATCACCTGAGAGATACTTTGATGAAGAATGACAGGATCGCCTCTTTCGGTTATGGAACCGGTAAAGGAGAACGGATCCTTGAAGTGATCAAAACTGCCGAAAACATGATGTATGATGACAAGGAAAGATATTATAAAGAGACCGGAAAGGAAAGGCGCCGCTGAATATGCGAAAACCGGGTTGGATTCCGGTAGCGGCTGTAGCGATCTTCTGCCTGCTTCCGGTCTGTGTACATGCGGATATGGGGCCCAAGCGCTCGATCGAGATCGAACTGCAAAATATGCCTGCAGAGCCTTACTATTTCGGGATCCTGGAGCCGGGAACAAAATCCGGTTTCACGGATGAACGCTATGAAAACGTGGAAGAGGACGATCGGTGGATCGGCGACCTTTTCTACGAATATGACGAGGACGGTTACAGACTGTTCCTTTACGGTGGCGGTGCCAGTTCCATCAGGTATTCCGAAACCCAGATCAGGGAGTACGGTTTTCTCCGATACAGTTACATGGTCCCAAGGACTTTCAAGGTAATGACCGTGACAAAGAGCGGCATGGTCGCGGTCAGCGATCCGCTTACAGTCAAGGCGTTCAATGCCGTCTGCATATATGACGGGGCCGCCAATTCGCTTGTGGAAGGCACGGCTGCGCTTTCAGCCCCGTTCTTCATCGAGTCCCTGATCTGCCTCCTGATCACTTTGTTTGTGGAAGGTTTGATCCTGTTGTTCTTCGGACTCTTCCGGATAAAGAATCTTCCGCATTTCCTGCTTGTCAATCTGGTCACGCAGGTGCTGCTGTTTGCGTTTAACCTGATCTCCGTGTGGTCCTTATCCGTTTACGCGCATTATATTCCGCTGTGGTTTTTTGCAGAGGCCGTGATCACCGTTTTCGAGGTGCTCTGGTACCGGGAAAGACTTGTGAAAAAAGACGGAAGCATATCCAAGGCGCGCAACATCCTTTACGGACTTATTGCAAATCTTGTAAGTATGTTCATAGATCTACCGCTCCTGATCTTCATGGTACTCATGAGATGATCCGCTGAAACGGTGTTTCTTCCTGATCCTTGCAAGTTTACGGCTGTTGAGTATGAAGCGCAGGGTTTCATCGAGTACAACGAGTATGAAGATCTCCAGGATCCCCCGGTGGAAAACAAGTACCAGAACGGAACTTCCGGCGATCACAAAGGCTGTGCCGATAAGCTGTGTCTTCAGCATCCAGGAAGGCTCTCCGTAGCCCTTGATGCCGGAACCGAAGATGATGTTGCCGCTCTTCGGGAACAGGTCGATACCGACGATCAAAAGATACATGGCAGCGATATCCAGTACCGATCTGTCCGTCGTAAACATACCGAGGATCTGCCCCGGAAAGAGCAGGAACAGGAGCAGGTTGAAAGTACAGATCCCAAAACTTAACAGACCTGAATATTTCACCACATCCCATACACCTTCTATATTCTTTTTCCCGGTCTCAAATCCCGAAAGCGTGAGCGTGGCTGTTCCGATGGACCCGACCAGGACAACGGCGATCAGTTCCACACCGAAAACAATGGAATGGATCCCGGCGGCTTCCACGGAAACCTGATTGAGCATTGCGATCAGATACAGGCTTCCGAGATTCCAGGCGAAGTCTTCGCAGGCAGCCGGAATTCCGTATTTGACGGTTTCGATAAAGGATGCGAATTTTGCATGCAGGATCCCCGTGCGCGACGGACGAAGGACCAGGTCTTTGGCCGTGAGCACATAGATCAGAACGATCAGATCCCCGATCAGTTCCGCGATCGTCGTGGCAAGTGCCGCACCCTTCACGCCCATGGCGGGAAATCCGAAATGACCGAAGATCATAACATAGTCAAGGATCACGTTTGTAACGGATCTGGAGACTCCGTACCAGATCATGATCTGCGTTTTCTGACTCACTTCCAGCATACAGCTGATGGATGCGCCGATACCGGTCAGGATAAAGATCGGGGAGAAATAACGCGCATAATCGATACTCATGCTGATGATGCTCTCATCCACACCCATCAGGTGAAAAGCGGTCTGTGGAAAAAGCAGCCAAAAGAGAAACAGCAGGATCCCGAGGACGTTATTGTACTTGAAGACAGATGAGAGGAGATCCCCGGCTCTTTTCAGATCATCGGCTCCGTATGCCTGGCTCACGAGGATCGTAGCTCCGGTCGTGAGTGCAAAAATGGTGCTCATCGTCGTCCACATCGGTGTTGTTGCATTGCCGACGGCACTCATGCTTTCCAACGACAGTCTTCCAATAAAAATGCGGTCTATCATCATCTGCAGCTGCGAGATGAGATTGGAGAGCATGATGGGGACCGCGATCGCCAGTATTCTCCGTGTATATATTTTCAGGTTGGCTGTATTCATATGGTTCATAAGTGATACATACCCAATACGGAAACAATTGTCAAGTGATCCGGTCATTTTTCGGTGCTTCTGTTTCAAAAATATAATTTAACGTGCGTATTGTAACAGAAACTGAAACCATGTAAAATGGAATTAGTTTTTTTTAGGAAGAATCCGAATGAGCACAAGGCGTTTTTCTGACAATCTGAAAAAGAAACCGAATCTGATCGCTCTTTTGATCTGCGCTGCCGCTGTCGCACTGAACCTTCTGCTTGGTAGAGCGGTTTCCGCAGTGGGGCTTCCGCTCTATCTGGATACAGTTGGGACCATAGCGGTCGCTGCCATGGGCGGTTATCTGCCGGGCGTCATTGTCGGTTTTGTTACAAATATCTTCAAGAGTATTTCGGATCCGTCGTCTCTCTATTACGGTGCCCTGAATGTTATGATCGCACTCTTTGCGACCTGGCTTGCTTCTCACGGCTGGTTTAAAAAAGTGCAGGGTGTTTTCGGCCTGACCATGATCTTTACGGCGATCGGCGGCGGTCTGGGGGCATTGATCCCCTGGTTCATGCAGGAACTCACATTTGACAGTGAATCGTTAAGCGGCATGCTCTATGAAGCGGGCATTTCCAGTTATGGGGTGTCACATCTTTTGTCGAGCCTGATCATGGACCTTCCGGACAAAGTGATCACCGTTTTGCTTGTACTTGTTCTGATGCGCCTTATCCCGCAAAAGTATTACCGCCTGTTTTCCCTGAAAGGATGGATGCAGGCACCGGTTTCCGAGGAAAATGAACTGTCGGCGACAAAGACCCGTGTCCGTTTTCTTTCCCTCAGAGCCAAGATCCTGATCGTGCTCAGTGTTTCCCTGGTCAGTGTGGCCGTAGTCGTGATCGGGATCAGTCTGCGCGTCTATCACAAAACAGTCATCAAGGAACATACGCGGATCGTGCAGGGAACTGCCGAGATCGCTGCCAGTGTGCTGGACGGAAACTGCATCCGGGAATACTTAAGAAGCGGGAGCGATGCGAAAGGATATTCCGAAGCGGAACAGCAGTTGAAAGATATCCTTTACGGTTCCACGGATATCGCTTATCTGTATGTTTATCAGATCAGGGAAGACGGCTGCCATGTCGTTTTTGATATCTCCACTTCGAATACGAGAGCGGAAAAAGTCGGATCTATTGTGCCCCTTGATGCGGGATATGCAGATAAGCTCGACGATCTTCTCGCCGGCAGACGGGTAGATCCCGTGATCACAAATGATAAATACGGACGTCTGCTGACAGCGTATGAGCCTGTGTATGATTATGCGGGAAAATGTGTATGTTATGTGGGCGCTGATGTGGATATGAGCCAGCTGACAGCCATGGAACGCAGTTTCCTGATGGAGATGATCTCCGTGTTCCTCGGGTTCTTCATTCTGCTTGGTGTATTTGTGATCTGGCTTGTCCAGTATCATATTGCGTTTCCCGTCAATACCATTACCGCCTGCGTGGATGATTTTTCCAACGAAGGAGACAGCCAGGAGGTTCTGGATGCGGATGTAAAAATGATCCGTTCCCTGGATGTGCATACCGGGGATGAGATCGAGAAACTGTATCAGTCCATCTGCAGGATGACACTCAGGCAGACGGAACAGATGCGGAATATCAGGCATCTGTCCGAATCCACCGCGAAAATGCAGGAAGGCCTGATCATCACGATGGCGGACATGGTGGAAAACCGCGACTCGGATACAGGTGCGCATATTCAGAAGACTGCCGCCTATGTCCGGATCATCGTGGAGGGTCTGAAGAGAAAAGGCTATTACACGGCAAAGATCACACCGAAATTCATTTCCGATGTGGTACGTTCCGCGCCTCTGCATGATGTCGGAAAGATCAATATCCCGGATGAAGTGCTGAACAAACCCGGGAAACTCACACCGGAAGAGTATGAGATCATGAAAACGCATACGACCTGCGGAAAGAAGATCATGGAAGATGTCATCAGTACCGTGGAGGGTGAAAACTATCTGAAGGAAGCCAGAAACATGGCGGCTTATCATCATGAACGCTGGGACGGCACCGGCTATCCCGAAAACCTGCACGGGGAAGTGATCCCGTTATCTGCGCGTATCATGGCGGTTGCGGATGTGTTTGACGCGTTGACTTCGCCGCGCGTATATAAGCCTGCGTTTTCCCTGGAAAAAGCCATTGAGATCATAGAGGAAGGAAAAGGCACGCAGTTCGATCCGAAATGCGTGGAAGTCTTTATGGAATCCATCGGAGAAGTAAAAGTCATTCTGCATAAATATAACGGGGATATCTAGTTTCCCGGTTATTCCGGCATAATAGGAGTCCGATCTGTATGTTCGATTTTATCAGAGCTCATCAGTTGAATATCATGCTCATGCTTTGCGGTGCCTGTGCGATCATGGCGCTGTTGCTCTGCTTTACGAAATATACGACGCCGAAAAGAAAGCGGATCCTCATCCTGATGGAAGTGATGGCGTTCCTGCTGCTCTTTTTTGACAGACTCGCCTATGTTTATGCAGGCGTTCCGGGAACGACCGCCTATGTGATGGTCAGGGTCAGCAATTTCATTGTCTTTTTCCTGACGCCCGGCATCGTGTTCGGATTCAATCTGTACCTGATGGACCTGTTGAGGGACGAAGGGCATCAGAGCGTGATCCCGCAGAGACTGAAAGCGGTGGAACTGATAACCGCCATCGGTATGCTGATGGCCATTATAGCAGCTTTTACGGATCTGTATTATTACTTTGATCAGAATAATCAATACCACAGAGGCCGTGGTTTCCTGATCGCCTATATCATACCGGTGCTTTGCCCCATCCTGCAGTATCTGGTGATCAGAAAGTACAGGAAGGCCTTCAGGAAACTGATCTTTATCTCACTGACCCTGTATATTTTTGTCCCGATCTTTTGCGGGATCCTGCAGATCTTCACTTACGGGATCTCCATTGTCAATATGGCCATGGTAGCCGTTACCGTATCCCTGTATTTCTTTACGTACATCGATATCAACCAGGTGGTGGAACATGCGCATGCACTGGAACTGCAGGATGTCACGGGAGAGAAAAACCGTCTGCAGCGCCTCTTTGACCAGACGGCCACGGCGTTTGTCTCCGCGGTCGAGAAGAAGGATGATTTTACAAAAGGGAATTCCGTCAAAATCGCGGAATATGCAAAAAAGATCGCACAAAAAAGCGGTAAGAGCGATGACGAGTGCGAAAGAGTATACTATGCGGCACTGCTGCATGATGTCGGCATGATCGGTATTCCCGACTCCGTGATCAAGAATGAGGAAGATCCCGGCAGTTGGGATTATGATGCGATCCGGCAGAAACCGCTCATCGGAAGCGAGATCTTATCGAGCATCACGGAATATCCCTACTTAAGCCAGGGTGCACAGTACAGCCATGAACGGTATAATGGAACGGGGTATCCGGAAGGCCTGCAGGGTGAGGACATCCCGGAGATCGCAAGGATCATTGCGGTCGCAGATGCCTATGTAACGATGACGACAAGGAAAAGATACCGCGATGCCCGTCCGCAGTTTGTGGCAAGAGAACGGTTCGTCAAAGGGGCGGGAGAGGAATTCGATCCCGTTTTTGCGGACATCATGGTGAAGATCATCGATTCGGAAAGCGGGTCCATCCTGCAGGAAACGGTACAGGAGATAGAAACGGAGCTGTTCTGTGAAGCCTACAGGGACCGGATCTCCAACGGGATCCCGGTCGAAGAAGCCGAGAAACGCATCACTTTCCGGTGCGAGACGAAGAAAGAGGGCTTCAGTGCGCCTTCGTTTATTCTGTTTGACGCGTATGACAGGCGCGTGCACAGTGAAGAAAAGACGATCCGGGAATACCACTATCTCGAATACGGCGAGATCTGGTTTGATGAGCATATGATCTCAACTGCCGCACGGGAGATGAAAGTGACCGGTCTGTCGAAGACGGAGAGCGGAAATACGGATGCATATGAGATCGTTGCCGGCAGATTTGAGGACCATCTGAAACTGAAGATGACTGGACCTGTTTGCAGCAAGGAGATCATCATCGCACTGCCTGACAGCACCAAGTCAACCTACATCGGTCTGACCGGTGAACACTGTATGCTCACGGACATCAAAGTGGAACCGACCGGAGAAAGATACGGTGTTAACGATATCGAAAGGATCGCGGATGCGATCGACTATACGGATCATCTGGAATCCGATATTCCCAATCTCCAGATCGACCGCACGCGTTCCGATGCCACCGCGGGGATCGAGATCGAAAACAGACTGAAACTTATCTTTCACACCATGAGCCTGCCGAGTGCTAATCTGGTCTGGCACTGTCCCTACATTGTGCTTTTCTATTCCGCTGATGGAATGGTTGGAGGCGAGGATTATCATGAATATGCCCTGATCAAACTGAACGGGGAGCACAACGGATCGAATGAGTATGCTAAGAACAGTTTCGTTCTGAAGAGAGAAGAAGAGTTCCCCGGATGGGAAGCCTGGAAAGATGCCAATAAGAAGGGCGTGGAATGTGAGGTCTCCGTAGAGAGAAAAGGCAACCGCCTGGTCATGAGGACAGAAAACATCGGCATTTCGATCGAGAATATCACGACAGTAAAGGAAGAACCGGATAAAGTATATATCGCGCTCACGGGCGACCAGGTCGTACTGACGGATATTCGTGTATTGCAGTAATACAATTTTCAAGAGGTACAGAATGGGAATAGAGGATTTTCTTGGCAGCGGGAATGAAAGGCTTGACCGGCAGCTGAAGTTTACGGCAGAGATCGACAAGATGACTTCGATCATGCGAAGAACAATGCTGCTTGATAAGTCGCGGCGCGAAAATGACGCGGAGCATTCCTGGCACATTGCAGTCATGGCGCTGCTGTTTTCCGAGTATGCAAGTGAACCCGTCGATATCGGACATGTTGTAAGCATGTGCGTGGTCCATGATCTGGTAGAGATCTATGCGGGCGACACGTTTGCATACGACACAGCAGGTAACATCGGCAAGAAGGAACGGGAAGATGCTGCGGCAGACAAACTCTTTGCCCTGCTCCCGAAAGACCAGGGAGATATGATCAGGGCGCTCTGGGAGGAGTTTGATGCCATGGAGACCGCGGATGCGAAATATGCGGCCTGCATGGACAGACTGCAGCCGTTTTTCCATAATACCCTGACGGACGGGCACACCTGGGTCGAGAGCGGAACGAACCGGGATGCGGTAGAAAAAAGGATGGCCGTGGTACGGGAATTTATGCCCGAGGTCTATGAATGGGCAACTGCGAATATAGATCATGCGATCGGGATCGGCTGGCTGAACGAAGGAGAGGAAAGATCATGAGCAAACAGACATGGAAACCCGGAAATATGTTATATCCTCTGCCGGCAGTCATGGTAAGCTGCAAACGGCAGGCGGAAAAGGCAAATATCATCACGCTCGCCTGGGCAGGAACGGTCTGCTCGGAACCTGCCATGGTGTCCATCTCTGTCAGACCGGAACGCTATTCGCATGATATCATCAGCGAAAGCGGTGAATTTGTGATCAATCTGGTGACGGAGAAACTGCTTGCGGCCTGTGACTGGTGCGGCGTGAGATCGGGCAGGGATCATGACAAATTCAGGGAATGGAAATTGCATGAATATACATCGGAATTCATGGAGACGCCTGCGATCCTGGAAAGCCCCGTCAATATATACTGCAGGGTAAAAAGCGTGACGGAGCTTGGTTCCCATGATATGTTCCTGGCAGACGTTGTCGGGGTGACCGTAGATGAAGCTTATATGGACAAGGACGGCCGGTTTGATCTTTCGGCCACGGACCTGATCGCCTACTCACACGGCGAATACTTTGCACTCGGTGAAAAACTCGGTAAATTCGGTTATTCGGTCAAAAAAGAAAAGTAATAAACGGATATGAAAAGTCTCAGAAGTAAATTAACAATCACGATCGTTCTGGTAGTGTTCGGCAGTTCGGTGCTGCTGTCTTTTATCGGCTATCAGAGAGCAAAGAGCAGTCTGGTCACGCAACTGGAGGATAACTATGCGGTTGCGGCGCAGAAGTATGCTCTCGAACTGTCTTCCTGGGTCAGCACGAACGCAACGATCATAGACACGATGGCTGCCGAGATCGCCGTAAATGATATCTCGACAAAGGGATATGACGCCTTTCATGAGTATCTGAAACACAGTTACGAACTGCTCAATAAGAACGGATACGTCTACGATGTCTATTTCACCTATCCGGACAATTTCATGGCTTGCGCCTCTGATTTTGTCTCGGACGGAACCGTGGATTTCGTGCATGAGAGGGAATGGTACACGACATCGGCACTGACCGGCGAATTATTCTATTCCACGCCCTACCTGGATTCCGACAGCGGTAAGCCCGTGATCACGATCTCCAAGGCGGTCTACCGGGACAATGAACTGCTTGGCGTACTCGCTGCCGATATCTTCGTGGATGTTCTCGTGGATATCATCCGGGATGCGGAAGTGGGAGAGAACTGCTATGCCTTTTTGGTCGACCAGAACATGTGCATGATCGCACATCCGGATCCGACTTATGAATATGACGATAAACCGCTCTCCGTGACAGGCGTTTCCGGAGACCGCTACCGCGCGCTCGTCCAGTCGATCCTTTCGGATACCAAAGATATGGTTTTCGTGCAGGATTATGACGGTGTCACCAGGGGGATCACGTACTCGCAGATGATCAACACCGGCTGGTATGTCTGTATCGCGACAGACAGGCAGCTGATGACGGAGGGCGTGTCATCCCTCATCATCGGATTTGTGATCGCCACGATCGTATCCATCATCGTCGGAGCGCTCATCGCGATCGTACTGGCGCATGTGCTTGACCAGTTAAACCGGCAGGAACAGGAATACAAACAACGTGTATTACGTCTTGAAAAGCAGGCAGCGGATCAGGCCAGTGAGGCAAAGAGCCGTTTCCTTGCGGATATGTCACATGAGATCCGGACGCCGATCAATGCGATCATCGGCATGAATGAAATGATCTTAAGGGAAACCGATAACAGGGAGATCCTCGGCTATTCCCAGAACATCAAGCAGTCCGGTCATAACCTGCTGCAACTCATTAACGGGATCCTTGATTTTTCCAAGATCGAGGACGGTAAGATGGAGATCCTGCCGTCGCGATACAGCGTCAGCTCCCAGATCGCGTATTATCTCAATGCGATCGAAGGCAGGGCCAGCGCCAAGAATCTGGAACTGATCTTTCATATCGATCCTGCGCTTCCGACGGAACTGTACGGGGATGACACCCGCATCAACCAGATCATCATGAACCTTTTGAACAATGCGGTGAAATACACGGAGAAGGGTTCCGTGACTTTGACGATCGAAGGCAGGGAGCGGAATGAGGAAAAGAATGAGATCCTGCTTTATGTGGAAGTGAAGGATACCGGCATCGGTATCCGCGAAGATGATATGGCAAGACTCTTTGAGTCGTTTGAAAGACTCGATGAGGTGCGGAACCGCAACATCGAAGGCACCGGGCTTGGCATGACGATCACCAAGGAACTCCTGGAACTGATGGGCAGCGAACTGCACGTGGAGAGCAGATACGGAGAAGGCAGCGCATTCTCCTTTGAACTGTGGCAGAAGATCGAAAACGAGGAGCCGCTCGGCGATTACCAAAAAGCGATCGCAACACAGGCGGAGAATTCGTCGTACAGAGTATCGTTCCGCGCACCGGGCGCACGGATCCTTGTGGTCGATGACACGAAGACGAATATCCTCGTGGTCGAAAACCTGCTCAAGAAGACGGAACTCAGGATCGATACCGCGATCAGCGGACAGGAATCGGTCAGACTTGCAAAGGAAAACGCATATGATCTGATCCTGATGGACCAGAGAATGCCGGGTATGGACGGCACGGAAGCCATGCAGCAGATCAGGCTGCAGGCGGAATCAAAGAACGCGCTGACACCGATCATCTGTCTGACGGCGGATGTGGTAGGCGGTGCGAAAGACCGTTATCTGGAAATGGGCTTTGACGATTATCTCACAAAACCCGTGGAAGGGACAAAACTGGAGAAGATGCTCGCTAAATATCTCCCGACGGACAAGGTACGCTTAACGAAGATCGCGCTGACGGAAACGGAAGGACCGGAGAGCGCTGAAGCGGGATTTTTGCATGCACTGCAGGAATTCGGCATGGACACCGGTGCAGGCATGGCTTTCTGCGGCGGGGATGTTGGCATGTATCAGGAAGTGCTGAATGCATTTGCAAAAGAAGGTCCGGAAAGATCACAGAATATACAGGACTGCTATGACGCGAAGAACTGGGAAGACTACGGGATCTACATCCATTCCTTAAAGAGTGCCACAAGGACGATCGGTGCGACCAGACTGTCTGAGCTTGCCGCATCCGTGGAAGCCGCGGCAAAAGAAGGAGACATAGCAGCCATCGAGAACAATCATGACAGGATCATGGAACGGTACGCACAGCTGCTTGCGTTTATCGATGCGCATACGGAGGCGGTTGTGACCGACGATCCGAGCGGGGATGAAGTTTTCGAATTCGAGCCGCAATAATATAAACAGGGAGGGAACTGTTCATGCCCGATCAGGGAAATGACGAAAAATTCGGACTGGCCGCCATGAATCTGGTCTGGCTGTTTTTTACGCTTAAGTTCCTCGTGCTCGTGACGCTTCCGCTGCTGCCTGTCATGTATTTCATGAAGAAACCCCTCTGGTATGCACCTCTCATTGCCATTATCATTTATATCTTATACCGTCTCATCAGACTTGTGGTCCTGCTGCTGATCGGAAAAGTGTCAGAAACGCAGGAAAAAGACCGTACGGTCACGCCGTATGATCCCACCACGCAGCTTCCCGTCATCCGCGCATCCGTCTGCAACAGAGAGAAGATCGCCGGCTTTAAAGACCTGAAAACAGGGCACTTTACGGAGGTCAAGCTGATAAAGACCGATGCGGATCTTGCAGAATTCAAAAGAAAATATGCCGTTTCCGAGATAAAAGAACTGTATTTTTAATTGTATTTATGCGGTTGTATCGGTATAATATAAGGGTATGTGAATAAATATGCATAAAAGGAGAAGCACATGTTAGACTTAATCACACAGATCAACGATGCGATAAACGGAGCCGTCTGGGGCTGGCCCGCGCTGATCCTGCTTGGTTTTACCGGTGTTACCATGACCGTACTGACCAGGTTTTTCCAGATCAGTCACTGGCGTCACTGGTGGCACAACACACTGGGTGCGATCTTCAGAGACCGTCATGTGACCACACACACTTCGGACAAGCAGATCTCCCAGTTCCAATCCCTTTGCACGGCGCTTGCCGCTACGGTCGGAACAGGTAATATCGTCGGCGTGGCCGGTGCGATCGCGACAGGCGGTCCCGGTGCAGTCTTCTGGATGTGGGTCATCGCTTTCTTCGGCATGATGACGAACTATTCCGAAAATGTGCTGGGTATCCTTTACCGGAGAAAAGATAAAGAAGGCGCATGGCACGGCGGCGCCATGTACTATCTGCGCGACGGCCTCGGCGGGAAGAAAAACTGCAAGACGATCGGCGCCGTTCTTGCGATCCTGTTTTCCGTTTTCTGTCTGCTTGCAAGTTTCGGGATCGGAAACATGAGTCAGGTCAATTCCATGGTTTCAAACGTGAACAGTGCGTTTAACATTCCCAAGATCGCGATCGGCATCTTTCTGGTGATCGCTGTCGGTCTTGTCGTGATCGGCGGATTAAAGAGAGTGGCTGCTGTTACGGAGAAACTGGTTCCGTTCATGGTCATTGTATATTTCCTCGGCGCGATCGTGATCATCTGCATGCATATCGGCCGGATCCCCGAGATCTTTTCGGCGATCTTTAAGGGCGCGTTCTCCATGCAGGCGGTTGCAGGCGGCGGCTTTGGTGCCGGTATCGCCATGGCGATGAAGATGGGCTTCAAGCGCGGCGTGTTCTCGAATGAAGCAGGTCTTGGTTCCTCTGTTATGGTACATTCCAGTTCCAACGTCAAAGAGCCCGTCAGACAGGGTATGTGGGGCATCTTTGAAGTGTTCGCGGATACGATCATCGTCTGCACACTGACAGCGCTCGTTCTGCTGAGCTCCGGTGCGGTAGACTTAACGACCGGTGTGGCGGACGAAGCGATCCTCGAGCAGATCGGCGGATCCTCCAACCTGATGAGTTACGCGTTCGGCCAGGCGTTCGGTCCGGTCGGTTCGGGCTTTATCGCACTTGCGATCCTGCTGTTTGCTTATTCAACCGTACTCGGATGGAGCCATTACGGTGCAACGGCCTGCAGATATCTGTTCGGTAAACGCGGTGTATGGCCGTACCGGATCCTGTTTGTGCTTCTGGTGCTTGCCGGTTCTGTGATGGAAGCGAAGCTTGCGTGGGATATTTCGGATACCTTTAACGGCCTGATGATGCTCCCCAACCTGATCGGTGTGCTTGTTCTTTCGCCGCTTGTCATGAAGTGTACATCCAACTACGTCAGACGTATCGTCCACGGAAAGGATGATGTGGAACCCATGCTTTCGGCATTCCCTGACATTCAGGCTGCACAGGCGGAAGCACTTCGGGAAGACCCTTCGGAGGATGAGCAATAACGGATTTGATTTTTTCGACTGATAGGGGTAATATGGTGTATGAATTATCACATCAAAGGAGTTTCAAATGAATAGCACAAAGAGAAAATCACTTAAGCAGATATTGTTGACACATATTATCACATATGCTGCCATCATCGTTGTCATCATAACGGCGATCAATCTGAAGATGCAGATGAGCAGGATCACGGAACTTTCCGAGTCTGTTCTTTCCAAGGAATCCGTTTCCTATGCCAGTGAAGTTTACAACTGGTGGAGCAGTATCGAACAAAGAGTGAGCCAGACTGCGGATGTATTCAGGAATATCCCCGAATTATCCTATGATGATACACTTGCCACACTGCTGAAGTTAACGGAACTGGATCCGGATTCGCAGGATATCTATATGGCATACGGCGAAACCGGCGTGTTCCTCGACGGATCCGGCTGGATCCCGGATGACACCTTTGTGTTTACAGACAGAGCCTGGTACACCGGCGCGATCGGAAAAGGCGGTGAGATCTACACATCGGAGCCTTATGTGGATGCTTCCACGGGTAAGACCTGTTTAGCCTGCGCTATCATGCTGCGCGATCAGGTTGTACTCAGCAGTGATATCAATTTCGATAAAGTGGCAGAGCGGATGGGTGCATTCAAATCCAGTTCCGCGGACGCCAAATTCTATATCATCAATAAAGAAACAAAGGACATTCTCGTGAGCAACGTTGCAGGTATCACGGGAACGACCGTGGCAGAGAGCGCGGATCCTGTTATGCAGGGCCTTGCAGGCGTGATCGATTCCCTGAACACCGTCAATGCCATCGATGTCGATAAAGTAGCGACCGTCAATACCCCGGCAGGAAAGATGATGTTCACGGCAACGGATATCACGGATACTTCCTGGATCGTTGTCAGTGCCGTACCGTATAGTTTCGTAAGCGATAACATTAAACGTACGGCTGCCGTTTCCCTGATCACGGCGATCATCCTGCTTGCGATCTTAGCCGGCGTGCTTTATTTCGTGATCAGCAAAAACTTAAATCCCGTTTCGGAAGTTACGCAGCGGATCACGGATATCAGCCAGGGTGATTTTACCGTCACACTGGTACCGCAGGGGAACAATGAGATCACAACGTTAAGTGAGCGGTTGAACGAATATATTGATAAGATGCGTAAGATGCTGATGAATCTCGCCAACATTTCAGGCGACATGAACCAGAGTGCGGGAGAATGTTATGACATCACACAGACCCTGTCCGGTGCAAACCAGTCACAGGGTGAATCGATCGAGAAGCTGAACGATACACTGAATGCCATGAACCAGTCGATCGATGAGATCGCAGGGGAGGCTACGGATCTTGCAGCCACATCCAGCAAGCTTACCGAGAACGCCGAACGCGTCCGGGATCTTTGCAAGACGACCATGGATTCCTCCACGAGCGGAAAGCACGAGATGGAAAGCATGACAAACAATGTCGGTACGCTGAACAATACGATGCGTGAACTGACCACACTGATCCGTGAAACAGCCAAGTCCATCGAGGAGATCACCGGCATCACGGATGCGATCAATGCGATCTCGGAACAGACAAACCTGCTGAGTCTGAACGCATCCATCGAAGCGGCAAGAGCCGGAGAGATGGGAAAAGGATTTGCGGTTGTCGCATCTGAAGTCGGCACGCTTGCAAAACAGTCTTCCGAAGCAACGGAGACGATCCGCCAGCTGATCGGCAGCATTACAAAGAATATAGAAGATATCAATCATAAAGCGGACATCTGTATGACGGATATGGATGCCTGCATGAGCGGTGTGGAGAGTGCGAACGAATCCTTCAACCGGATCTATGAAGACGTCGCCAAAGCAACCGAAGGCATTGTTGCGATCACGGGCGGGATCGAGCGGATCAATGAAGTTGCAACAGGCAACGCAGCTACCACGCAACAGCAGGCTGCTACCATCACCGAGATCCTGAACTTAAGTGACATGATCGTGACGGAGAGCAACAAGCTCGTGACGGAAACGGATAACATAGCGCATATCTCCGCAAACCTGAACGATTATTCGGATGCGATCCAGACAGACCTGTCACAGTATACGCTGTAACAGATCATAAACTGCATGACGGAAAAGGCATTCCTTACGGGGGATGCCTTTTACATGGTTAATTGATAGTATGGCAAATAATAAAGAGCTGCGATTTAGAAAACTGAAGAAGAACCGCTTATGGGTATCCATCCTGTTCCTGACGCTGTTCACCGTCATAGCGCACGCCCTTCTGATCCTGTTTGTTTCCTATTTTTTCTTTCATCTGATCGATCAGAAGTTGCAGAACGAATATGATCGCGTTGCCTATGTGGCACGCCTGTATGAAGACGGCAAACTGCTCAGCGTACAGGGTAGATCCGACTCTTATCTCATTCTTGATGCGAACGGACAGATCCTGGAGGAACACGGAAAAGATACGCGTGCTGACATCAGCGGGTATATCAGCATGTCGGGCGTTGAAGATCCCGTAACGGTCTATCCGGACAGGGAACAGGCATTTATCACGATCCTGGATAGCGGGATCGCGTTTGTGGACATTCCCGAGATCTACCGGTTCCTGAAACAGGATCCGGAAGAAAGCGTGCTTTTACAACTCCTGGATGAAAACAAGAGTATCGATATGCCGGTATGGATCAGTGTACCGATGGATCAGGGGAGAGCATATGTCGGAAAGGCGAACTTTACCGTATATACAAAGGATGTGATCGTGCTCCTGATCTTTGCCGCCGCCATGGCTCTCATGATCTTTGTGATCCTGCTCATCATGCTGATCTCGATCATCAATCATTTCTCCCACCAGAGAAAACTGATCTCCGTATTCTTTACGGACGAAGTGACCGGTGCCCACAACTGGATGTGGATGCTGATCCGCGGAGAGCAGATGTTAAAGAAACGGAGCAATGCTTCCAAAAACTATGCGATCCTGAATATCCTGTTCATGGAATACCGCAATTTCTGCGTCTGCCATTCGATCGCAGAGGGAGAAGCGATGCTTTATAAGGTGGACCGGACGATCGCAAATGATCTTCGCAGAAACGAAATGAGTGCCCACTGTTCCTCCGCAAGTTTCGCTGTATTGATGCAATACAATACACAAGAGCAACTGAAACAGAGGATCGAAGAACTCGTCGGAAGGCTTGAAAAGATCGATCGGACACACCGGTTCGCATATAAAGTCGGCGCCTGCCTGCTGGAGCCCGAGAGAGAAAACGGGAAGATCGTACGCAGACGTCATATCAATATAGAAGAGGCATATAACAATGCATGTGCGGCAAGAGATTCTCTTCCCGACGGCGAAGAGTCCGGCATCGCGTTCTTCGACGAAACACTCGTGGAAGAACAGAGATGGATCGATTCCGTCAGGGAAAGACAGGAGAGCGCACTGCAAAACGAAGAATTTGTCGTATATTACCAGCCGAAATATGATCCGAAGACGCACGAACTGCGCGGTGCGGAGGCGCTTGTCAGATGGGATTCGAAAGATCTCGGATTCGTTCCGCCCGGCCGGTTTATCCCGATCTTTGAAAAGAACGGCTTCATACCGAAGATCGACCACTATATGCTTGAACATGTCGCAGCGGACCAGAAAAGATGGCTCGATGAGGGGCTGTCCTGTGTGCCGGTTTCTGTCAATATATCCCGTGCACATTTTATCGAGAGCGATCTGGCCGAACAGATCCTAAGGATCGTTGACAGTGTTGGAACGCCGCATGAACTGATCGAACTGGAAGTAACGGAAAGTGCCTTCTTTGATGACAAAAAGGCCATGATCGACACGATCAACAGACTGAAAGGATACGGTTTTGCGGTATCCATGGATGATTTCGGATCAGGGTATTCCTCGCTGAATTCCTTAAAGGACATGCCGCTTGACGTGCTCAAGCTCGATGCGGAATTTTTCCGCGGCAATACGCAGGACGGCAGAGGCGAGATCGTTGTGGCGGAAGCGGTCAAGCTGGCAAAGAACCTGCATATGCGCACGGTGGCCGAGGGCGTTGAGATCAAGGAACAGGTTGACTTTCTCGCTGAACTCGGATGTGATATGATACAGGGGTATTATTTCGCTAAACCGATGCCGAAAGACGAATATGTCACCCGCCTGCAGAATAAGCAGGATGAGAATACAACAAACACTATTTAAACGTTAATCAGACAAGCAAGGGAGGCGGAAATATGTCAGAAATGAACAATGGTCTGATCTACACGAATGAACTGTGTGTCGGCTGTAACAAATGTATCCATGATTGCAGCTGCATGGGAGCCAATGTTTCAACGGAACCCGATGAAAACGGTGTTTCACGTATCGAAGTGAACGGTGAGCGCTGCATAGCCTGCGGGGCCTGCATGGATGCCTGTGAACACGGTGCAAGGGAATTCCGTGATGATACGGAGCGTTTCTTTGCGGATCTTAAGAAGGGAGAGAAGATCTCCGTATTGATCGCACCGGCCTTCATAGCCAATTATCCGAACGAATACGAACGGATCCTCGGCGGTCTGAAGAAAGCAGGCGTACGCCGTTTCATCAGCGTATCTTTCGGTGCGGATATCACGACCTGGGCATATATCAACTACATTCAGAAATATAACTATCTGGGCGGGATCTCACAGCCCTGTCCGGCTGTTGTCGGCTACATCGAGCGTCATCTGCCGCAGCTCCTTCCCAAGCTTTTCCCGGTACACAGCCCGATGATGTGCGCGGCTGTCTATGCGAGAAAAGAACTGAAGATCACTGACAAACTTGCATTTATCAGCCCCTGTATCGCCAAGAAGATGGAGATCGATGACCCAAACAATGCAGGACTTGTCCAGTATAATGTGACCTTTGAACATCTGATGCGCTATGCGAAAGAACACCATGTCGAGGGAACGCCCTGCACGGATGAGATCGAATACGGCCTCGGTTCTGTTTATCCGATGCCCGGCGGTCTGAAAGAGAACGTGTTCTGGCTGCTTGGCGAGGATGTCCTGATCCGTCAGATGGAAGGTGAAAAACGGATGTACCACTATCTGGAGAGAAACGCAGACAGGATCCGGAAGGAAAAAACACCGTTCCTTTTTATCGACGCCCTGAACTGCGAGAACGGCTGTATCTGCGGAACCGGTACCAATCCGGAGAAGGCTGAGACCGATGATGCACTCTACAGCCTGCTGGAAGTACAGGAGCGCGTGAAGAAGAACGATAAGAAGAGCCCGTGGTCGAGACCGCTCACGCCGCAGAAACGTATGGCGGCGCTGAATAAACAGTTTGCAAATCTGAACCTGAACGATTATCTGCGTAAATATACGGACAAATCGGCGCAGGCGAAGTTTAAGACACCGAGTGAGCCTGAGATCGACAGGATCTTCCGTGACATGAACAAAACGGATGAAGCTTCACGCAAGATCAACTGCAGCTGCTGCGGTTACGAATCCTGCAGGGAAATGGCAACGGCGATCTATAACGGTTTCAATCATAAGGAAAACTGCGTACACTATCTGAAAGACCTGGTAGAGATCGAAAAGATCGAAGCACAGGATATGGTGGAACATGAGCGTGCAGCCCTGACCAGACAGCGGGATGATATCATGCGGACCGTTGAAAAGATCAGTGACAGGTTTGTAACACTGCGCGAATCCATGGAAAACATGGTGGCTGGCAATAACAGCAATGCGACAGAATCCAACGGGATATCTTCGGAGATCTCGGATGTGGAAGCTTTCTGCGAAAGCCTTGCAGATGCTGTTACACAGATCAAGAACGATCTGAGTGAACTGGAAAACAACAACGAACGTGTTGTGGACATTGCGGAACAGACCAACCTTCTGGCACTCAATGCTTCGATCGAAGCAGCAAGAGCCGGGGAGGCAGGCCGCGGATTTGCGGTTGTCGCGAATGAGATCAACGGACTTGCGACAAATTCCAAAGATACAGCCACCAAGAGCGGAGAAGCGAACCAGAATATCCGCTCGGCAGTGAATACGATCTCTGCGGAAACCGATAAACTGCAGAATATCGTATCCGATGTTAACAGCAAAGCGCAGAATCTCGCGTCGTCAACGGCAGAGATCTCCCATTCCACTGCGATCATCGAGCAGACAGTGGAAGATGTGCAGCGTGATCTGCAGTCCCTTGTGGACAGCCAGAAACAGAACTAAAAGAGGTGAAAGATGCTCAAGCAGGTTTCAATCTATGCGGAAAACAGAAAAGGCACCATGTGCCGTATCACGGATATCTTTCTGAAAAATGAGATCAATATCTTAGGTTCCGTAACCAATGACAGTGCGGAATACGGGATCATCCGGATGGTCGTTTCGGATGCGGAAAAAGCATGCGAAGCACTGATGGCGGAAGGATATTTTTGCAGGACGACGGACGTGATCGGCGTGGAGATCGAGGATGAAGTCGGTAATCTGCACAAACTCCTTGCAACGCTTCTGGAGAGCAATATAGATGTGGATTATCTGTACCTTTCCTTCAACCGTGATT
Source organism: Lachnospiraceae bacterium (assembly GCA_017620255.1). Lineage (GTDB taxonomy): Bacteria > Bacillota > Clostridia > Lachnospirales > Lachnospiraceae > UBA2868. The sequence goes on along the minus strand of JAFZQU010000028.1, from coordinate 311,199 downwards.
CCGGCAAGCCGATCATGGTATTCCACTGTCAGGACAGCATGGAAGTGGCAGGCTGTCTGGCTGCGAAGGGCTACAGTGTACTTTAAGAGAAAAGGCTGGTATACGGAATGAATATTATCAATCAGATCTATTGCAGAGCCTATCAGACAGGATTCAGGATCGCGATCCCGTTTCTCCCGTACAGAAACCCCGAGATCCTGCACGCACTGGATGACATACCGGATCTTTTGAAGGAAAGATCCGTCAACAGGGTCCTACTCGTGACGGACCGGAGCATCCGTACCATCGGACTGACAAAACATCTGGAGGAGATCCTTACAGAGGAAGGATTTTTCCTGACGGTATATGACGGCGTTGCAGCCAACCCGACCGTGCAGCAGGTGGAAGAGGCCAGAGGCCTGTATATCGAACACGACTGCCAGGCACTGATCGGATTTGGCGGCGGTTCTTCCATGGACCTTGCCAAAGCAGTCGGTGTACTGATCGCAAGGCCGGATAAGACGCTGGCACAGCTGAAAGGTGTTCTGAAGGTACATGCAAAGACACCGCTTACCATTGCCGTGCCGACCACGGCAGGAACCGGCTCCGAGACAACAGTGGCCGCGGTGATCGTGGATGATGAGACGAGACACAAGTATGCGATCATGGACTTCCCGCTGATACCCGAATATGCGGTACTCGATCCTGTCGTTACGCGTACGCTTCCTGCAGGGATCACGGCAGGAACCGGGATCGACGCCCTGACGCATGCGATCGAAGCTTATATCGGAAGATCGACAACGAAGCAGACCAGGAGAGAATCCCTGCGGGCGGTGCGCCTGATCTTCCATAACCTGGAAAAAGTCTATCAGAACGGAAATGACCTGAAAGCAAGAAGAAACATGTTGCGCGCTTCCTATCTGGCAGGCAGCGCATTTACGGTTTCCTATGTCGGCTATGTGCATGCGGTAGCGCATGCACTCGGCGGGCAATATAATCTGCCGCACGGACAGACCTGTGCCACGGTACTGCCTTATGTCCTTGAGGCATACGGCGCTGCGATCTATCCGCAACTGAAAGCCCTCGCCGTTGCGGCAGGTCTTTGCGATCTGGAAACGGACGAGGCACAGGCTGCACAGCTGTTCCTGCATGCACTGCGCGATCTGAACAGGAAGGTCGGCATCCCTGAGAAAATACCGGGAATACGCAGGGAAGATATCCCGATGCTCGCGAAAACGGCGGCAAAAGAAGCCAATCCGTCCTATCCGGTACCGGTACTGATGGATGCACGGGAACTGAAGCGGTTCTTTTATGAAGTAATGGAATAAATGTTTATCAGGAGGTTTTTATGAAATATCAGGTGATCGGTGACAGCTGCTGTGATTTTACGGCAGATGAACGTAAGAAGGGACATGCAGTCAGCATTCCCATGGCTATCATCATCGGCGGCGTGGAATATCAGGACGACGGATCACGGAGTCAGCAGGACTGGATCTCACTCATCAAAAACGACGAAGGCTACCCGCAGTCGGCCTGTCCTTCGCCCGATGCTTTCTACAAAGCATTTGATGAAGACTGCGTGAACTTTGTCGTTACGATCTCTTCCAAGCTGAGCGGCGTATATAACAGCGCCATGCTCGCAAAGACCATGTTTGAAGAAGAACATGAGGATGCAAAGATCCATATCTTTGATTCCTTAAGCGCTGCGGCAGGTGAGCATCTGATCTACGAAAAGATCGTGGAACTTGCAGAAGCAGGGCGTAATTTTGAGGAGATCATCGCGGAAACGGAAGACTACCGTGACAGCATGACGACAGTGTTTGTACTGGATGATCTCGAGACATTTAAACGAAACGGACGTCTGAAAGGCATTAAGGCGCTGGTCGCAACGACCATGAACATCAAGCCGGTCCTCACGGGGGACGAGGGTGAGATCAAACAGATCGACCAGGCGATCGGTATGAACCGTGCCGTCAACAGAATGCTCTATCACATGGAAAAGAGCGGTCTGGATCTGACCAGGCGTGTCCGTATCACCCAGTGTGACAGCAAAAAACTCTGCACCAAGATCTCCCGTGTGCTGAAAGAACGTTTCGGCTTCACGGACGTTGAGATCCTGGATGCGCAGGGGTTAAGCACATCCTATGAAAACCCGGGCGGTGTGATCATCGCCTACTGATCCATTCCCGATCGGAAAATGATACTATGAACGGCTCTAAGAGGACCGGAGGAACAAGATGACACTGTTTTACATGATCGCCGCATTCCTGGCGTTCATCTGGAATATACTGCCTATAACAGATAAGCTCCCCGGTCTTTCTTCCTATCTGTACTGTGCAGCGATCATCGGCTGGTCGCTGACGATCAGATACCGCATCATCCACAGGAAGATCCGGCGGCTCCTGCTGATCGGCGCAGCGATCCTGATCGCCATGTTTGTCATGCATCTGTGCAGATTCGAATTCTTCCCGTATTCCGTCTCAATCAGACAGTATATGCGTTACGGTTATCATGTCTGCTTCATGCTTGTTTCCATGATCGCACTCATGGTCGCGTTATGCGTTGGCAGAAGTGAGGATGACAGACCGCTAAGGTACGCCAGATTCCTCTGGATCCCGCAGTTTGCCCTGTGCGCCGTGATCCTGACAAATACCTATCATCAGCAGATGTTCGGTATCACGCCTTTTCCGCGCGAACATCATACCTATCACTGGTTTTATTATGTGACTGTGGTATGCGAGATCGTTCTCGGCATCCTGACGCTTGTCATTCTTTTCAGGCGCAGCCTGTTTCTGACTACAAAACGTAAGTGGTATATCCCTGCATTCTTTGTGACTGCCGGGATCCTTTTAATGCTGATCTATTTTGTAAGCGGCGGCTCGCCCTCGATCGCAGGCATCCAGATCTACGACATGCAGGAAGCGTTTTCCTTTCTGTTTGTCGCCGGGTTCGAGAGCGCGATCCGGATCGGCATGATCCCCTCGAATACCGGTTATCAGGAAGTCTTCTATAATTCACATATCAATGCGCTGTTGTATGACCATTCGCATGAAGTCATGTATTCCTCTCTCGGTTACCGTTCCCATACCGGCATGGATAACCGTGTGCGGACGAAGAATGTCCGCGGCGGTACCGTCCTGTGGATCGAGGACCTGTCAACGATCAACCGTCTGAATGAAGAACTGCTGCAGACGACCGAACAGGTGGAAGAGGAGAACGACCTGATCCGCCAGGAAAACGAACTGCGCAGGGAACGCATCGGATATGAGACAAGGAACCGGATCTATGACAGGATCGCAACGGTCGTAAGGCCACAGGCCCTGCAGATCCAGTCCCTGCTCACGGAAGAACCGGATCTTGACAGGATGCGTGAAAACCTTCTGTTTGCGGTGGTGCTTGGCACCTATATCAAGCGCCTTGGAAACCTTCTTCTGATCGCGGAAGAAAACCCCATGATCCGCACGGGCGAACTCGGTATCTCCATCCGTGAATCATTTGAATATCTGTCCCTTTCGGGCTGTGCCTGCACGCTTTCCGGAGAAGAAGCATCGGAACTGCGTGCGGATGCGGTTTTGTATGCCTATGCCGTTTTTGAGAGCGTGATCGAAAAGGCCTATGCAGGTATGCATGCCTGCATGGTCACATTCGAAAACACAGATCCACAGAGCGCGTTCGCGATGCGGATCGTAGTGGATACGGACTTTTCCTTTGATGCGGATGCCGTCGGGATCAGGCGTTTTGGCCGGATAAATACGTGGGAGGAAGACGGGGAATCCTATCTGGAACTTGTCATTCCGGGACAGGGGATGCAGGAGGTGCCGTATGCTTGATTTCATGTCTCTTGCCATCAACATCCGCGGTCTGGTCCTGTTATGGAATATGATCAATATCCTGCTCCTGATCTATGATATGCTTCTTTTTTTCCGTTATGGCGGCAAAGAAGCCGGAAAAGGGGTCGCAACGATCCTGCTCCTGTTTTCGTCCGTTCTTCTCTATGTGCTGCGCAGGATGCATCACCATACCGGCTTTACGCTGATGACACCGTGGATCCCACTCTATCCGCTGCTCATCACGGAGGGGATCCTCACGATCCTTGCAGTCTTGCTCAGGATCCTGCATGAAGTCTGGACCCGCGATAATCTGACGGATATCTCTGTCAAGGAAGCGTTTGATACACTGCCGACAGGACTTTGCTATTATCTGGATGAAGGCATGCCGAAACTCATCAACCAGCAGATGGATAAGATCTGTAAGGAGACACTCCATACGCCGCTCCGGAACGGTGCGGTATTTGCAGACATGCTCTACTCCGGCGAGATCGAAGGCGAGATCTTAGAGAACGGACGTCCCATCGTGTCGCTTCCGGACGGGACCGTCTTCAGTTTCCAGAAAGATGAGATCGAACAGGGCGGTACCAAGTTCAATGAACTGATCGCAACGGATATCACGGAAGAATACAGGCTTTCCGGGGAACTGGAGGTCCAGCAGAAAAAAGCCCGCCAGGTCAATACAAGATTAAAATCATTGCTTGATACCATCGAATATGTGACAATGAGTAAGGAACTGTTGCAGTTCAAAAAAACACTGCATGACAATATCGGCAGAAGCCTGCTGCTTGCGAAACGCTGGCTGGTGGATCCGGCACTCGTTGAGAAAGACGAAATGCTCGATGTATGGCGCAGCAATATCCGTTACCTGATCAATGATGAACCGGAATCCTGGCAGATCCCTTATTTCATCATAGAGAAGCAGGCCGTGCAGCTGGGGATCGACCTGGTGATCGACGGAAAACTTCCCGAGGAAGATACGCTGATCACGCTTGTCGATACCGCGATATACACACATATGACAAATGTACTGCGGCATGCGGAAGGAACGCGTGTTTTTGTAAAGGTGACGGAAGAGGAGACAGGATACAAACTGGTGCTCACCAATGACGGAAAGGCACCGGAGCATGTCGTGGAAGAACACGGCGGTCTCTCAAACCTTAGAAGGGAGATCGAAGCGGCCGGCGGCCGGATGGAGATCTTATCGGCACCCGGATTCAGACTGATCTTGACGCTTCCGAAAGGCCGTAAGGAGGACCAATCATGAAATACAGAGTAGTGATCGCTGAGGACTATAAAATGATCCGCCAGGTGTTTACGGACGCCGTGGAACAGTCGGAGCAGTATACGCTTGCGGATGCTTTTTCCAATGCGGAAGAAGCGGTCGCCTATATCGGCGCAAACGGCGCGGACCTGGTACTGATGGATGTTCTGATCCCGGGCGGCATGAGCGGGTTAGAGGCTGCCAGACAGATCAAACAGACAAGGCCGCAGACAAAGATCATCATCGTTACATCCATGCCGGAGCTGTCTTATATCGATCAGGCAAAATCGATCGGTGTGGAAAGTTTCTGGTATAAGGAAGTACAGGAGCAGCCGATCTTAGAGATCATGGACCGTACCATGAACGGGGAATCCGTGTATCCGGGATCCGCACCCCTTGTGATGCTTGGCAATGCGCCGAGCACAGATTTTACCGACCGTGAGATCGATATATTGCGGGAACTGGTCGGCGGCGCGTCCAACAAAGAGATCGCTGCCAAATTAAACATCGCGGAGAAGACCGTCAAGATGCATGTCACGAACATGCTGCAAAAGACAGGATATCACAGCAGGCTCGAACTGGCTGTCAGGGCCAGACACTTAGGCGTTGCGATCAGGGAGTAGCACCGCTGACCCGTCTGATTGCGCAAAAGATCGTTTTATGGTATGATCGTGCAGGAAAGGCACTGTCGCTTGTCGCTGTTTTGGCATGCCTTTTTTTCATATGTATGATCCGGTTTACCGGATGAAGGAGGAACCGATATGTGTGGCATAGTCGGCTATATTGGGGACCAACAGGCGTGTCCCATTTTACTGGAAGGATTAAAAAAACTGGAGTACCGCGGATATGATTCGGCAGGTGTGGCAGTCCGTAACGGCGCACAGCCTGCGATCGTCGTCAAATCCACCGGGAAGATCAAGAACCTGATCGACAAGACGGGGGACGGAAGCGATCTTACCGGCAACTGCGGGATCGGACATACCAGGTGGGCAACGCACGGCGCCCCGAGCACGAACAATGCGCATCCGCATGTTTCCGGCAACTGTACGGGATCCGGAAGCGGTGTCGTGGAATCGGATGTCGTCGGCGTGCATAACGGGATCATCGAGAATTTCCATGAGCTGAAAACCAAAATGGAGCGTCACGGCTACCGTTTCTATTCGGAGACGGATACGGAAGTCCTGATCAAACTCGTGGATTATTATTACAAGAAATACCAGGGCGGCCCCATCGACGCGCTGGCAAAGACCATCGTCCGCGTGCGCGGTTCCTATGCGCTTGCGGTCATGTTCAAAGAGTATCCGGACAAGATCTTTGTGGCCAGAAAAGATTCCCCGATGATCATCGGCGTGAATGAGAAAGAAGCGTTCTTATCCTCCGATGTGCCGGCGATCTTAAATCACACCAGAAATGTCTATTATATCGGCAACATGGAGATGGCTGAACTGTCTGCCGGGAACGTGATCTTTTACAATCTGGACGGCGATCAGATCGAAAAAGAGATCACAACGATCGACTGGGATGCGGAAGCGGCACAGAAGGGCGGCTTTGAGCACTTCATGATGAAAGAGATCCATGAACAGCCCGGTGCCGTTGCACAGACGCTCCACAAATATATCCATACGAAAGAAACACCGGACGGGGAACGCGAGGTCAGCCTGACGGAGACCGGCCTGACCGATGAAGAACTGCGTTCGTTTTCCTGTATCTATATCGTGGCCTGCGGATCCGCCTGGCATGCAGGTATGGAAGCCAGATATGTCCTGGAGGAATTTGCGCAGATCCGCGTGCATGTCGAACTGGCTTCGGAATTCCGCTATAGCAAGAGCAACCCGGATAAAGACGCCCTGATCATTCTGATCTCGCAGTCGGGCGAGACAGCGGATTCTCTCGCGGCCCTTCGCAGAGCCAAGGAACTCGGGCTCACGACACTGGCGATCGTCAACGTGGTCGGCAGTTCCATTGCAAGGGAAGCGGATCATGTCATGTATACACTGGCGGGGCCTGAGATATCCGTTGCAACGACCAAGGCATACAGCTGCCAACTGGCATGCATGTTCCTGATCGCGACGGCTATGGGAGCTGCCCGTGAGACCTTATCTGATCCGGGACAGTATCTGGAGGAACTTCTGGCACTGCCCGATAAGATCGGGAAGGTACTTGAAAATCAGGAGCGGATCCAGTGGTTTGCGACCAAGTACGCAGGCGCGCGCGATGTCTTTTTTATCGGCCGCGGGATCGATTATGCGATCTGCCTGGAAGGTTCGCTCAAGATGAAGGAGATCAGTTATATCCATTCCGAGGCCTATGCCGCGGGAGAACTGAAACACGGAACGATCTCCCTGATCGAGGATAAAACCCTCGTGATCGGTTCACTCACACAGAGCGATCTGTATGAAAAGACCTTAAGCAACATGCTCGAGTGCAAGAGCAGGGGCGCTTACCTGATGGGGATCACGTCCTACGGGAAATACGATGTGGAAGACAGCGTGAACTTTACGGTCTATGTACCGCGGACCGATGAACATTTCATCGGCAGTCTCGCCATCATCCCCCTGCAGCTGCTCGCATATTATATCAGCGTTGCCAAGGGTCTGGATGTGGACAAGCCGAGAAACCTGGCAAAGAGTGTCACGGTGGAATAGGAGGATACCATGAAGATCGCATACAGCGGAATTGAAGGGTCGTTTGCAGACATTGCCGTATCCTACCTTGATCCGGAAGCGGAACGCATCCCTTACCGCACCTTTGCCAAGGCATATCAGTCTGTGCAGGATGGTGAAAACGACCTTGCACTGCTGCCGATCGAAAACAGTTATGCGGGAGAGGTCGGTCAGGTGACAGACCTTCTGTTCTTCGGAGATCTGATCGTAACGGGCGTTTATGAACTGCCTGTCGTTCACTGTCTGCTCGGAACGCAGGATGCAGACACGGAAACCGTAAAGACCGTGATCAGTCATCCGCAGGCATTGGAACAGTGCGGCGCCTTTATCGCGAAATGGGGATACCATACGGTCTCCAGTGAAAACACGGCAAGGGCAGCCAAAGAAGTCGCAAAAAACAACGATAAAACGCAGGCTGCGATCGCAAGCCGTGAAACGGCCAAACTCTACGGCCTGAAGATCCTGATGGAGAGCATCAATGACAGCGCGGACAATACGACCAGATTTGCCGCTTTAAAGAAAGCGGATCCGAATGGTTTGAGTGCGCAGGATGAAGTATGTTACAATACCGGAGAGACGGTCAATTCCATTCTGATGTTCACGGTAAGGCATGAATCGGGAACACTTGCAAGAGCCCTTTCCGTGCTCGGCGATTTCGGATACAACATGCGCGTGATCAGAAGCCGGCCGCTTCGGAATAAAAACTGGGACTATTATTTCTATATCGAGGTGGAGGGAAACCTCTTCTCGGAAAAGGGAAAACAGATGCTCGCAGGTCTGAAATACGAGTGCGGCGAATTAAAGGTGCCCGGCATTTACATTCCCGGCAAGACACTGGCGTAGAAGTTGAAAGAGTAATATGAAGATACACGTTTCTCTGCAGGAAAACAGTTATGATATCGAAACCGGAAACGGGCTTTTGACACACCTTCCGGACTACATCGATCTGAATCGCAAGGTCATGATCGTGACGGATGCGGGCGTGCCCGCACAGTATGCGCAAACGGTCGCGGACCGGTGTCTGGAGCCTGTGATCGAAACGCTTGCAGTGGGAGAAGACAGCAAGAGCCTGCAGGGATTTACAAGGCTCGAAGAAAGCCTGCTTACACATGATTTTTCCAGAAAAGATCTGGTGGTCGCGGTAGGCGGCGGCGTGGTCGGCGATCTGGCCGGGTTTGCCGCGGCCTGTTACATGCGCGGGATCGATTTTGTCAATATCCCGACAACGGTCCTTTCGCAGGTGGATTCCTCCATCGGTGGAAAATGCGCGATCAATTTTTGCGGCGTCAAAAACATCGTCGGTGCGTTTTACCAGCCGAAGGCAGTGATCATCGATCACGATGTGCTTAAGACGCTCCCCAGACGGCATGTGGCGAACGGACTTGTCGAAGCCATCAAGATGGCGGCGACTTTTGACGCAGCCTTGTTTGAGGAGATCGAGCGCGCGAAAGAACTGAGCGATCTTTATCCCGTCATTGCACGTGCCATCGATCTGAAACGCAAGGTCGTGGAAGAAGATGAGAAGGAAACGGGCCTTCGCAAGGTCCTGAATTTCGGTCATACACTCGGCCACGGCGTGGAGGCTGCCTGCATGCCTGCATTATTACACGGGGAATGCGTAGCGCTCGGGATGCTCCCGATGTGTGCGCCCTCTGTGCGGACAAGGCTTTGCGACCTGCTTCGTAAGTGGGATCTGCATACGGCTTATGATTTTGACACGGATCTTGCAATGGACGCGATCCGTCATGATAAAAAGGGAAACAGCGGATCTGTCACGACCGTTTATGTGGAACAGATCGGCGCATACGAAATGCGGGAATCAGACTACGACTCGCTTAAGGAAGCACTGCTTACCATTCAGGGATCCTAAAGGAAGAGCATCATGAAAAACACATTCGGCAATCATTTAAGCATAACCCTGTTCGGGGAAAGTCACGGACCCTATATCGGTGCCGTGCTGGACGGACTCGCACCGGGGATCACGATCGATCATGTGCTGATCAGACACATGCTTACCTTGAGACGCCCTGCCGGGAAAACCGGGACGGCCAGAGTGGAAGAGGACCGCTATGAGATCGTGAGCGGTGTCTATCAGGGCAAAACGACAGGGACACCTTTATGCATCCTGATCGAAAACACGAAACAGAACAGTGCGGACTACGATAAGGAAGGACGCGTGATCAGGCCCGGACATGCGGACTATACGGCCTATTGCAAGTATCACGGGTTTGAAGACTATCACGGCGGCGGACATTTCAGCGGACGGATCACGGCTGCGCTGGTTGCGGCCGGTGCGATCGCATCCGGTGCGCTCAGGGATAAAAATATCACCATCGGAACACATATCTTAAGTCTGCAGGGGATCAGGGACCGCTCTTTTGAAGATATCCCTGCGGATATCGCCTATATCAACGAGCAGACATTTCCGGTCTTTCATCCGGCTGCCGCGGAAGCCATGGAACAGGAGATCCTAAGTGCCGCACAGCGCGGAGACAGTGTCGGCGGGACACTGGAATCGGCTGTATACGGCATGGAAGCGGGCGTCGGTGAACCCTGGTTTGACAGCGTGGAGAGTCTCTTAAGCCATGCGCTGTTCTCTATCCCTGCTGTTAAAGGCGTGCAGTTCGGACTCGGGTTTGACGGGGAACAGTATTACGGCAGTGAATATAACGATCCGATCCGTTGCGACGGAGAAGGCGTATATACAACAACCAATCACAACGGCGGGATCGGCGGCGGGATCACGAACGGGATGCCGATCATCTTCAGGACAGCCGTGAAACCGACTCCGTCCGTTTTTGTCAAACAGGACAGTATCGATATTGACCGGATGGAGAACACCTCGGTACAGATCAGGGGACGTCACGATCCCGCGATCATACACCGGGCAAGGGTGGTCGTTGACAGTGTAACGGCGCTGGTTCTTTATGACCTGTTATCGGGCAGGTTCGGGACGGATTATTTTATGCCTTGAAAGGATATATGTTCATGGATTACGGACTGATCGGCGAGAAGCTGACACACAGTTTTTCCAAAGAGATACATGAGCAGATCGGCGGCTATACCTATGTTCTACGCGAAGTGCAAAGAGAATCCCTTGATGCGTTCATGAAGGAGCATGCATTTTGCGGCATCAATGTTACGATCCCCTACAAACAGCAGGTGATCCCCTATCTTGATCATATCGATGAAAGCGCCGGGCAGATCGGCACTGTCAACACGATCGTAAACAGAGACGGAAAATTATACGGATTCAATACGGATTATACGGGATTAAAAAAACTGATCGCGCAGAGATTTGATCTAAACGGCAGGAAAGTGCTGATCCTTGGGAGCGGCGGTACAAGCAAAACTGCGCGCACTGTCTGCCGGGATCTTGGTGCGGCATCCGTGCTTCGTGTTTCAAGAAGTGCTGCGGAAGAGGACACCATCCTCTATACGGATCTTAACGCGCATACGGATACGGACTATCTGATCAATACCACGCCGCTTGGCATGTATCCGAATCCGGATGCAAGTCCTGCCGACCTCACCATGTTCGATCATTTATCCGGTGTGGTCGATGTGATCTACAATCCGCTGCGCACCAGACTTCTGTTGCAGGCGGAAAGCCTCAAGATCCCCTGCACGGGTGGTCTGCCGATGCTTGTCTATCAGGCGGTCGCAGCAGCCTCCCATTTTACCGGCAGGGAAGTGGAGAATGAGCGTGCAGAAGAGATCTGCAGATCCATCCTTACGCAGAGAGAGAATCTCGTACTGATCGGGATGCCGGGATCCGGCAAGAGCACTATTGGCAGGATGCTTTCAAAGAAACTGCAGATGGACTTTACGGATACGGACGATGAGATCGTACAGAAGACAGGCCGTGCGATCACGGACATCTTTGCAAAGGACGGGGAAGCCGCTTTTCGAAAGATGGAAGAAGAACTTGCACTCACGCTTCAGACCTGTCAGCACACGGTCATTTCAACAGGCGGCGGTTTTATCTTAAATCCGGTCTGCGAGATGGCCATGAAAGCTTACGGGCGCGTGATATTCTTAGACCGGGAACCGGACCGGATCAAACCGACGGATGACAGACCGCTTGCAGATGAGCGGGAGAAGATAGAGAAACTGTACAGACAAAGACTTCCCGCATACAGGCGGATCGCGGATCATACGATCCCCGTTACGGGAACGCCGGAAGATGTATGCGAGAAGCTGTTGCAGACCATAGGGCAGGCATAAAGAGAGGAAGTACGTATTGAAAAGGATCGCTGAAACCGAAAACGGAACCGTGAGAGGCATGCAGGGAACGGATGCAAGGATCACCGTATACAAGGGGATCCCGTTTGCCGCGCCGCCTGTCGGCCGGAACAGATGGCGTGCACCGCAGCCTGCCGAAAACTGGGAGGGCATCAGGGATGCGTATACTTACGGTCCCATATCCGTGCAGGACGTTCCGGGGCTTGGAGATGATATCTACTGTCATGAATGGCATGTGGATCCGGACATTCCGATCGATGAGGATTGCCTGTATCTGAACATATGGACACCGGCTGTCACCGGAAAGGAAAAACTGCCGGTCCTCGTTGTATTCTTCGGGGGCGGTTTCCAGTGGGGCTACACGTCCGAAATGGAATACGACGGGGAACGTCTCGCTGCAAGAGACGTCGTTGTGGTGACCGTCAATTACAGACTCGGCGTATTCGGATTTTTATCGCATAAAGAGATCACGGAAGAAGCACCGGAAGCACCGGGGAACTTCGGACTGCTTGACCAGCAGGCAGGACTTAGGTGGGTTGTCAGGAACATTTCCGCATTTGGCGGAGATCCGGAGCGGATCTTTATCACCGGACAGTCTGCCGGCGGCTGCAGTGTCATGAACCAGCTGACCTGTGAGGAAAACTACGATATCATCAAGGGCGCTGTCATCTTAAGCGGGATCATCCGTTTTCCTGAAGAAGAAAAGGCCAAAGACCTTTTCCGTCCGCCACACCTCCCGGAAGCGGAAAGAAGAGGAACGGATTTCTTCTCCTATCTGAACGTACAGACGCTTGAGGAGGCAAGAGCGTTACCTGCAACCTTCATCAGGGACCGCTATGCCGAATACCGCGAAGCCCATCCTTTCTTTGCAAATATCATAGACGGAAAATTCATGAAAGCGGATCCGTTTGAACGTTTCATGAACGGGGACTGTGCGAAGGTTCCCGTGATGTCGGGCAATACGGAAGATGAATTTGTCGAAAACGGCGTCAATATCGTGGAGCGTTCCGTCAAAGAAGTATTTGGAAAGGTACTGCAGAACAGACCGGATGCAAAACTGTATTACTACCGTTTCAAACCGGATATTCCGGGTAAAGATGCACCCGGCTGTTTCCATTCCTGCGATCTCTGGTTCTTCTACGAAACCCTGCAGAAATGCCGCAGGCCCTACAGGGGGCACCATTTTGATCTGGCAAGGCAGATGTGCAATTATCTGGCTGCTTTTGTAAGTAACGCAGATCCAAACTGCAGGGACAATGACGGGAAGATGCAGCCTGTCTGGAAACCCTATACTTTGGAAGAACGCCATGAAATGAACTTTGAGAGCAGGGGCTGCGTACCGGGGCTTGAAATAAACAGGCCAAGGCAGGTGTTCAATCCCTATCTGCCGCTTTGGGAATATATTCCGGACGGGGAACCGCATGTGTTCGGAGACAGGGTATATGTGTACGGTTCGCATGACTTTTTCGGCGGCGTGACTTTCTGTCCCGGCGACTATCTGTGTTACTCCGCGCCGGTGAACGATCTGACGGCCTGGAAGAGCGAGGGCGTGGTCTTCCATCGTACGGATGATCCCGTAAACAGCGACGGGCATATGTGCCTGTATGCACCGGATGTTACACAGGGGCCCGATGGCAGATATTACCTTTACTATGTGTATGACAAACTGGAATACATTTCCGTGGCCGTGTGTGATACACCGGCAGGTACCTATGAATTCTACGGCTATGTCAGGTATCCGGACGGCACGCTGCTTGGAAAGAGAGAAGGAGATGAGCCGCAGTTTGATCCGGGCGTGCTGACAGAGGGCAATGTGACCTATCTCTACACCGGTTTTGCGGGACACGGAGATGCAAGCAGGCATGGCGCCATGTGCACAGTGCTGGATGCGGACATGCTGACCGTGATCAAAGACCCCGCATTTATCGTACCGGGTGACATGTACAGCAGCGGCACGGGCTTTGAGGGACATGCGTTCTTTGAAGCATCGTCGATCCGGAAAAAAGACGGCAAATACTATTTTGTTTATTCCTCCGAAGTGATGCACGAGCTCTGCTACGCCACCTCCGATCATCCGGAAGGTCCTTACACCTACGGCGGTGTCATCATCAGCAACAACGATATCGGTATCGACAGTTATAAAGACGCGGATCTTTCCATGGCCTATGGCGGCAACAATCACGGCGGATTCGAGAAGATCGGCGATGACTGGTACATTTTCTATCACAGGCAGACCAACGGCACCTGGTTTTCCAGACAGGGCTGCGCGGAGAAGATCACCTTCACGGAAGACGGGAAGATCCCGCAGGTCCGCTTAAGTTCCTGCGGACTGAACGGCGGGCCGCTTTCCGATACCGGCGCATACCCCGCAGCGATCGCCTGCCATCTTTTCAATGAAAAGCATGATCATTATGCGGATGACCCGGGCGCACCGCGCGTCAGACAGGATGCCCTGGACGGGGAATTTGCCATGCCTTATATCGCAAACATCACAAACAGATCCACTGCCGGCTTCCGCTCGTTTGCATGTAAAAACGTGAGTGGTGTGAAAGTCATGACCAGAGGATATTTTAAAGGCGATCTTGTGATACGGACGCGCTTTGACGGTGAGGAACTCGGCCGCATCGGCGTCTGCTATGACAATGTATGGACAGAGCATACAGGCAAAGCCGCCATCCCTGACGGAGAGCAGGATCTTTACCTGACATTTGAAGGGGACGGCCTTGGACATCTTCTAAGCATAGAACTGTTACATGAAACGGGAGATCAATGAGCAAGGGTAAACTGAGACATTATTTTAACTGTCTGAAACTCAACCAGAAACTGAGGCTTCTGTTTCTTTTCTGCGTCCTGATCCCCATGGCCATCACCGATATCGTCATTCTCGCCAACGTTTATAAGAGCGTGACCTATGACATGGAGACCGAGATGGAGCAGACGGCGCGCAGCGTGGAATATACCCTGCAAAATCATATGGAATATCCCGCCAACATCGCGCATAACCTGTATAAGAGCCGTGTGATCGAGGACTTCCTGAACGAGCAGTACAAAACGCCCTATGATTATTTTGACGCCTATTACCGGTTGGAGAGCGGCCTGATGTTTGATGCATCCTTAGGTATCCAGGGAGCGAGGGTCAGTATCTTTGCCGATAATCCGACGATCCTGAACGGGTCCGGCTTCTACCGCATGGAGAGTTACGAGGACCAGGAGTGGTTTCGGGAACTGTATGCCGGAGAGGAAAACAGGCGGCTCCGCTTCGAGTACGGAACGGGGATGGAGAGTGACGCCAAACCGAAAAGAAGGATCCTTCTGCTCGTAAAAATGGACATGCGTGCATTCAGCGGCTGCAAGAAAGCATTGCGCTTAGACCTTGACTTCAGTGATTTTGAAGACGAATTAAAAGCACTGGAGATCGACGATACTGTCTGCGTCTGTGACGGAGATACGCTGATCTTTACCAATAAGGACAGCAGCGGGGAGATGGAACCTTTTGAAAAGATGACGGGTCTTCGGAAAGTCTCCTACAAAAAGGATATCACGCTTTACGGAAAGAACCTGACCATCAATATCTATTCAAGGGAAAATGAGGCACGCGCTTTCCTGATGCGGAACGGCGGTATCTTTGTTCTTCTGATGGCCATCAATATCATTTTCCTGATCGTTATGATGTTTATCCTGGATAAGACCATGGTCACTCGGATCAAGTACCTGGAGGATTCTTTCGGGATCATGGATGAGGACAAGATGCGTCTGATCGAAAGCATCGGCGGAGACGATGAGATCAGCGGCCTGATCAGAAGCTACAACAACATGGCGGACCGTATGAACGAACTGGTCACCACCGTGTATAAAGGCAGGCTGAAAGAGCAGGAGATGGATCTTGCCAAGCAGAATGCCGAACTGCTCGCACTCCACAGCCAGATCAATCCGCACTTCCTCTTCAATGCGCTGGAGAGCATCCGGATGCACAGCCTTTTGAAGGATGAGAAAGAGACCGCGGAAATGGTGGGAAGACTCGCGGTCATGGAACGTACATACGTGAACTGGGGAGACGACGAGATCCCGATCAGCAAGGAGATGGATTTTGTCGAAGCCTTCCTTGCACTGCAAAAATACAGATTCGGAGACCGGCTGTCCTACAAACTGAGCGTGGATGAGGACTGTGAAAACTGCCCGATCCCGAAACTGACCATCGTTACCTTTGTGGAAAACGCCATTGAGCACGGCGTGGAAACGAAGTCTGCGCCTGGCTGGATCTTTGTGCGGGTATTTAAGGAAGAAGACAAGCTGAACATCGAGATCGAGGATACCGGTGTCGGCATGAACGTCGTTGTCATCAATGACATTTTAGAGAAAGCGAAAAACGCAAGCATTGACAGCATGCGCGGCAGATCACATGTGGGCATCATGAATGCGTTTTTGCGGTTAAAACTTGTGACGGGAGATAAGGCCGATTTCAGGATCGAATCCGAACGCGGTGTCGGGACCGTGATCCGCCTGATGATCCCACTGGAGGACAAGAGTGAAAGTACTGATCGTGGATGATGAGCCCTTTATCACACAGGGACTGCGCCTTCTGATCGACTGGGAAGAGGAAGGATTTGAGATCGCAGGCTGTTTGGAAAACGGAAAGGAAGCCCTGCAGTTTCTTAAGGAGAATGAGGTCGATCTCATTCTGACGGATATCCGTATGCCCGAACTCAGCGGCCTTGATCTGATGGAACAGGTGAAGGAAGAGCATATATCAGACGCCTATTTTATCATCATGAGCGGTTATGACGATTTCGGCTATGCACAGAAAGCGCTCAGGATGGGCTGCGTCGATTATCTGTTAAAACCCGTGGACGGGGCGGAACTGATCGAGATCCTGAAAAAGATCAGATCGACCGAGCGCGAAAAGGAAGAGGACAAGATCCGCAGGGACAAGCTGGAAAAGGCTTATCTTGGCAGGAACATGATCTCGCGCCTGATCGGTACCTATGATATGAAGAGCAGCAGAACGATCATCTGCAACGCGGTACTGGACCGGCTCGTTTCCGCGATCGAAGTGAACGATACGGAAGAAATAGAGAAGCTTGTGCATGATTTTTACAAGGAAGTCAAAGAAAAGGATATTCCCGAGGAATCCGTGAACTTCAATATTTCCTATCTGCTGTTCCAGCTGATCCGCATCGCATCCGAACAGGACGATGAGGTAAACCATGAGGAGATCATGAACTTTATCTCCGAGAGTTCTTTTGAGGAGAGCCTTGTAAAGGGAAAGAGCGATTACATGGTAAGGTTCTGCCTCGAATATGCGGAATATATCTCACAACTTCGCAAACGCTCCGGACACAACGTGCTTAAGGACGTGGAACGGGAGATCCGCGAGCGCTATGCGGAAAACATCAGCCTGCGTGAAATGAGCCAGAAATACTATATCAACAATGCATATCTCGGACAGCTCTTCAAGAAAAAGTACGGGGTATCCTTTAAGGATTACCTGACGGATTACAGGATCCGGGAAGCGGCCAAAATGCTTGTTTCCACGGATAAAAAGATCATATCCATCGCGGAAGATGTGGGCTACCGTGACAGTGATTACTTTGTCCAGAAGTTCATAGAGCGCATGGGATGTACGCCTTCCAAATACAGAAGAGATAAGGAAGATCAGGTCTGAAAAAACAGTTCTAAAATTTTTCGGTTTTTCACCTATATTTTGTCGGGGGAAATTTTCCTTTCCTGTTTTTATAATGGGTTTAGGGTGAGATATATCTTGCCCGCCAGTGGAGGAAAGGAGAAAGTTAATGAAAAGAAAAACAGTACAAAGACTTTTGAGTCTCGGACTCAGCATGGTTCTTGCAGTTGCAATGCTTGCAGGCTGCGGAAACACAGCACAGACAGCCGCTCCGGCTGCTGCCGATGATGCAGCGGCTCCCGCAGCAGCAGCTGATGCCGGTGAGGCAGACGCAGGCGATACGGAAGTAGCAAGCGGCGACATCGTTGATTTCACATTCTTTGCAGGTATGCCGGGAACAGAGATCAACAGCGGTAACAATGAGATTCAGGATATCATCGCACAGAAGACCGGCGTACGTCTGAAAGAGACATGGCTGACAGGCCAGACGGTTGCAGAAGCGATCGGAAGTATCATTGCTTCCGGCACATATCCCGACCTGATCGATGGTGGTGACGGCTGTGTTGACCTTTACAATGAAGGCGTGCTGGTTGCTTGGGATGATTATCTTGCAAGCGGCAAATACCCGAATCTGACAAATTACTACACACCGGAAGAGTGGGATCAGTTCCGTATGGACGATGGCAAGATCTACTGGTGTAACGTATTCCAGAACACAAAGGGCGAGCCTACAGGCACAGCTCATAACGACGAAGCTTTCTGGGTTCAGGCAAGAGTTCTTGAGTGGGATAACTATCCGGAGATCAAGACACTGGATCAGTACTTCGACCTTCTTGAGAGATATGCAGCAGCAAATCCGAAGACCCAGGATGCAAACGGCAATGAAATGGATGTTATCCCTTACACCTGCCTTTGCGATGACTGGCGTTACTTCTGTATTGAAAATGCACCTCAGTTCTTAGACGGCTATCCGAACGACGGTTCCGTAATCGTTGATTTCGATAACAAGGCTCCGACGATCGTTGACTACAACACGACTCCGACAGCAAAGAAGTATTTCCAGAAGTTAAATGATGAATATGCTAAGGGTATCGTTGATAAAGATTTCGGTACACAGAAATACGACGACTATATCCAGAAGCTTTCCAACGGTAACGTACTCGGCATGTGTGACCAGTACTGGGATTTCCAGCAGGTTAACGATGCACTGCGTACTTCCGGCCTGGAAGACCTCGGCTGCAACTTCGTTCCGCTCGGTCTTACGATCGAAGAAGGTATGGAGAACCGTTGGCATACATACGGCGACACCTTAAACGTAGCTTCCGGTATCGCTGTTACAACAAGCTGCTCCGATCCCGACCTTGCATTCTCTTTCTTAAATGCAATGCTCGACCAGGAGATCCACAACCTTCGTTTCTGGGGTGTTGAAGGCGTTGACTACCTCGTTGATGATGACGGCCTGTTCTACAGAACCGACGAGATCCGCAAGAACATCTCCGATCCTAAGTACAGGGCTGATCACCTTTGCTTCTACAGCTACCTGCCTCAGTACGGCGGAACAAGCGATGACGGCATTAACGCAAACATGCCTGAGGAACAGCCTTCCGAGTTCTTCAACGGTCTGGCAGCTCCGATGCAGAAATGCTTCACAGCTTACGGCGCAAAGACATATCCGGATCTGATCGGTTCCGTGAAGGAAGATGTCAATGCAACACATCCCTGGTTCCCGATGTGGTCTTACTCCAACAACCTCGACACTTCCACAGAAGGTGGTGTTGCATGGACCAAGATGGGTGAGACAAAGCACGAATGGCTTCCGAAGGTCGTAATGTCCTCCAACTTCGAATCCGAATGGGAGAAGTACATGAAGGCATACGAAGAGTGCAAACCGGAAGATTTCCTTGCAGAGATGCAGGAAGAACTTGACAGAAGAGTAGCTGCAAAGAGCGGTAACTAATACTTCTGCGCTGCTTAGCGAATGAATTCCAGAGATGGCAGTCATATACGAACACATAAGTGTATGGCTGCCATTTCTAAAGATAAGAGGATACAAAATGAGTGGTAAAGAGACCAGTAAAAAAACCATGGCCGTTTCCAAAAAAGAGATCAAAAAACAGAAAGTCCTGATCATATGGTCTGCGATCTTTGTGATCTATGGCTTTGTGTTTTATTATCTCCCGCTTGGCGGCTGGGTCATGGCCTTCCAGAATTACAAGAACAAGACCGGATTCCTGCATTCGAAGTGGATCGGCTTGACCAAGTTCAAGTTCCTGTTTTCGGATGCTACATTCCTTCGGGTGATCCGGAACACGTTCTGCATGGGTACCCTGAATCTGATCTTTACAACGGTCGTTGCGATCGCATTTGCCGTTCTGTTAAATGAGATCAAGCACAACTGGATCAAGAAACCGATCCAGACCGTTTCCTACCTGCCGCACTTTCTTTCGTGGATCATCGTTACCGGTATCTTAAATGATGCGCTTTCATCCTACGGTATCGTCAACGAACTGCTGGTGAAATTCGGCCTCACGGACAGTTCGGTCCCGTTTTTCTCGATCCCGGCTCTGTTCTGGCCGATCGTGACTTTTGCACATCTGTGGAAGGAAACGGGCTGGAATACGATCATTTATCTTTCCGCGATCACAGCCATCGATCCGACGCTTTACGAAGCCGGATCCATTGACGGTGCGGGAAGATGGCAGAAGATCAAACACATCACGCTGCCGGGACTGCGCCCGACCATCATCGTTTTGCTGATCATGAATCTCGGCAACCTGTTAAACGCTGGATTTGAAGTGCAGTACCTTCTCGGAAACGGACTAGTAAAGAGCGTATCGGATACGATCGATATTTACGTGCTGACCTGGGGTATCAGCCAGAACGACTATTCCCTTGGTACGGCGGCCGGTATCTTCAAGAGCGTCGTTTCCATAGCGATCATTCTCATTGCAAATTCGATCGCCAAGAGACACGGCGAAGACAGACTGTTCTAGGAGGCGGATCATGGAAAAAATCGTTTATAAAAAAAGCCACAAAATGCCGAAAGCCGGCGACGTGATCTTCCATATCTGCAATGGCCTGTTCATGTTGCTCTTTTGCGTGGTAACCCTTTATCCGGTATTGAACACACTGGCCATTTCGTTTAATGACGGTGTGGACGCGATGCGCGGCGGCGTACATCTGATCCCGCGTATCTTTACAACACAGAACTATACAACGGTTCTGGCATTGAAGAATATCACACAGGGCGCCATCATCTCGGTGCTGCGTACCGTGCTCGGAACCGCTTTTGCGTTGGCGGCAAACGCACTGCTTGCCTTTATCATCAGCCAGAAGAAATTCGTGTTCCGATCCCAATTGTCACTGTTCTGGGTGATCACCATGTATGTGAACGGCGGTATGGTTCCCATCATGATCCTGTATAAAAATCTGCATCTGACCAATTCGTTCTGGGTATATGTGATCCCCGGCATGGTAAGCGGATTCAACGTGCTGGTCATGAGGACCTACATGGACGGACTGCCGGAATCCCTGCAGGAAGCCGCCCAGATCGACGGTGCAGGGTATATGACTATTTTCCTGAAAGTCATCACGCCGCTCTGCAAACCGATCTACGCCACAGTCGCACTGTTTGTAGCCGTGTTCCAGTGGAACTCCTGGTTCGATACCATGCTTTACAACCGCATGGCTGACCAGTATACTACTTTACAGTACGAACTGATGAAGATGCTCTCTGCGGTAACGGCCCTGAAAGGAAATACGGGAGCCGCCACGACGGGACAGACAGTCAATATCACACCTGTTTCGATCCGCGCAGCGGCAACGATCCTGACAATGGCACCGATCGTCATGCTTTATCCGTTCTTACAGAGATATTTTGTAACCGGTATGACCATTGGCGGTGTGAAAGAGTGAATCTATGAAATTTATGGCATTTGACAGCCCCGTGATGCAGGCGATCAGCAGGGCGAGCGATTATGTACTCGTCAATCTGCTTTGGGCCGTCTGCTCCCTGCCGGTATTTACGGCAGGGGCTGCCATGTGCGCGAAATACTATGTCGGCATGAAGATCTACCGCGGCGAAGAGCCTGCGGTGATTCGTTCTTTTTTTTCCTCATTTACCAAAAATCTGAAACAGACCATCCTTCCCAGTATTGTCATTTCCCTGATCCTTGCGCTGCTTACGGCAGACTGGATCTATCTTTTCAAAAACTCCACCGAAGTTGTCTATAAATGGGGTCTGTTTGTTGTATCCATGGTCTTTCTAATGATGGTATTCTGTCTGTTTCCCATCATTTCCCGTTACGAGATCAAAACAAAAGATGCGGTCAAAATGGCACTTGGCATGGAAGCCTGGCACTTTGTACGTGTTTTTTTCGCGATCGTCTTTTTTGCATTGCCTTTTTTCATCGGAATATGGTATTTTAAATGGGCATGGCTGATCTGCCTTTTTGTACATACCGTAATGCTCTATTACAACAGCGCGTTCTTTGTAAAAGAGTTCGATAAGGTGGAAGAGAAGCTGGATCTGCATGCGGATCAGACCGGTAAAGAAGAAGCCGGCCCTGAGGAAACCGATCAAATTCCGGAGGAATGACCATGCGGATCATTGTGATCAACGGACCGAATATCAATATGCTGGGCATCCGCGAACCTGAGATTTACGGAAATTCCGGGTATGCGGATCTTTGCGCCAAAATCATGGCCCACGCCAAAATGCGCGGAGTGGAGACGGAGATCCTGCAGAGTAACCACGAAGGCGATCTGGTGGATATGATCCAGAACGCATACGGCAGCGCGGATGCGATCGTGATCAATCCCGGGGCCTATACCCATACCAGTATCGCGATCCTGGATGCCGCGAAAGCCGTGGGACTGCCTGTTGTGGAAGTGCATATATCCGATGTGTCCAAAAGGGAAGATTTCAGACAGATCAGTTATATCCGGCTCGCCTGCGTCCATACGATCATGGGACACGGGACCGACGGCTATCTGGAAGCGATCGATTATCTGGTGGAGAATTACGGAAAGTGAATGTGACGATACATGCGTCAACAGCAAAGGGCGCTATCAAGGCACAGCCGTCAAAGAGCATGGCACACAGGAGCATCATCTGTGCACTGCTTTCAGACGGTGTCTGCAGGATCGATAATATCGCGCTCTCGGAAGATATCCTTGCGACCATTGACTGCGCAGGAGCGCTTGGCGCGAAGGTTGAAGTGTTACCGGAGAGTCTCATCATCACCGGCATTTCCGGCAGATGTGCCCATACAGAAGCAGACTTTCCCTGCAGGGAAAGCGGCAGCACGATGCGGTTCTTCATGGGGATCGCGATGGCACTTGGCATACGTGCAAGATTTTACGGCAGTGAAACGCTACTTGGCAGACCGTTTGGGATCTACGAGGAGATCTGCAGGAAGCAGCAGATCCGTTTTGAACGGAAGGCAGATCACATCCTTGTTGACGGCAGGCTGCAACCTGCCTGTTTTGAGATCCCCGGGAATATCAGCAGCCAGTTTGTTTCGGGCTTCTTATTCGGACTGCCTCTTCTTACGGCAGACAGCTGTATCAGGCTGAAACCGCCGGTTGAGAGCAGATCCTATATCGACCTGACACTGCAGGCACTATCTGCATTTGATGTGAAAGCAGACCCAGACGGTAATGACCTTATGATACCCGGAAAACAGACCTACCGGCATATGGATCTTACCGTTGAAGGGGATTACAGTAACGCCGCCTTTTTAGATGCGTTCAACCTGCTTGGCGGCAAGGTCAGTATCAGCGGGCTGGATGATGACAGCAGACAGGGAGACCGCGTCTACCGGAAACATTTTGAAAGCCTGCAAAAGGGATGCACCACGATCGATCTTTCCGACTGCCCGGATCTGGGTCCCATATTGTTTACCATGGCAGCACTGCTGCATGGCGGTGACTTTATTGGAACAAAAAGGCTTCAGATGAAGGAGAGCGACAGGGGCCGTGTGATGTGCGAAGAACTGGCAAAGTGCGGCGTGAAAACGGTCATGGAAGAGAACAGGATCAGGATCCTGCCATCCGAAGTAAAAAAGCCCGATGAGCCGCTCTTATCGCACAACGATCATCGGATCGCCATGTCACTTGCCGTGCTGTTGACAAAGACCGGCGGCACGATCAGGGAAGCGCAGGCAGTCAGCAAGAGTTACCCGGATTTCTTTACGGATCTTGGCAGACTCGGCATCGGTCTGAAAATGGAAACGAACAGTGAAGTACTAAAAGGATTGCATGATGGAATGGATCAATGAAGCAAATGTACTGATCGCCGGTCTCGGACTGATCGGCGGAAGTTATGCGAAAGCCCTGAAACGGCTCGGCTTTCGCGTGATGGCGATGGATAAGGATGAAGAGACGATCCGTTATGCGCTTGAAAATAAGATCATCGATGAGGGAAAGACAGATGATTCTTTGCTACCGAAAGCGGACTGTATCATCTTAGCCCTCTATCCTTCGATCGTGGCCCAATGGGTGAGCGATCATCAGGAGCATTTTAAAAGCGGCGTGATCCTTACGGATGTGACCGGTGTAAAATCCGGAGTCGTATCAAAGGTACAGGACATCCTGAGAGAGGATGCTGAATTCATTGCAGCACATCCGATGGCGGGAAGGGAAGTATACGGCGTAAAAAACAGCGATGATAAGATCTTCCGTGAGGCCAACTATATTGTCGTGCCAACAGAGAAAAACACGGATGAGGCGATAAAGTGGTGTAAGAATCTCGGCAGGGTCCTTGGTTTTTCGAGGATCTCGGTCCTGACACCGCAGGAGCATGACAGCATGATCGCCTATGTTTCCCAGCTGACACACTGTATCGCCGTTGCGCTGATGACCTGTGATGACAATGAGCATTTAAGGGATTACACGGGCGACTCGTTCCGCGATCTTACCAGGATCGCCAGGATCAACGAGGACATGTGGACGGAACTGTTTTTCATGAACAGGGAACCGCTGCTTGAGAGGATCGATGGGTTTATCGCCGAAATGGAAAACATACGCGCCATGATCGATCAGAAAGATGAAGAAGGTTTGAAAGAAAAGATGCGTCTTTCCACAAAGAGAAGGATGCTGTTTGACAAATAGGTTCGTACTTCAGGAGGAGTGAAGAGATGGGAGTGGAGTTTATCCGGAAACTGGCTTTGCCGGCGGAAGTCAAGGAGATGTGTCCCCTGACCGGCAAGCTGCATCAGGTCGTGGAGACGACCAAAGTGCAGATGGAAGCGATCTTTTCGGGACAGAGCAAGAAGATCATTCTGATCATAGGGCCCTGTTCCGCAGACAATGAAGACAGCGTGATCGATTATATCAGCAGACTGCGTCCCCTGCAGGATAAAGTGGCTGATAAGATCCTGATCGTTCCGCGTATCTACACGAACAAACCGCGTACGACCGGAGAAGGTTACAAGGGCATGCTGCACCAGCCGAAGCCCGATGAAAAGCCGGATCTGTTCAAGGGTATCATAGCCACCAGGCATCTGCACATCCGTGCGATCAAGGAAACCGGCTTTGCCTGCGCGGATGAGATGCTGTATCCGGAAAACTACCAGTATCTGGATGACCTGCTTGCCTATGTTGCCGTGGGCGCGAGGTCCGTGGAAGACCAGCAGCACAGACTGACGGCAAGCGGTATTTCCGCACCGGTCGGCATGAAGAACCCGACCAGCGGTGACTACGCCGTTATGCTGAATGCCATCCAGGCAGCCCAGCATGCACATACATTTATCTACCGCGGCTGGGAAGTGAAGTCCACCGGAAATCCTTACGCGCATGCGATCTTACGGGGCTATACGAACAAGCACGGCGAATCGCAGCCAAACTACCATTTCGAGGACCTGATCAGACTGTATCATATGTATCAGGCAAAAGAACTGGTCAATCCGGGTGCGATCATCGATACCAACCATGCAAACTCCGGGAAAGATCCGTTTGAACAGCCGCGTATCATCAAAGAAGTGATCAATTCCATGAAGCACAGCGAGAGCGTCGGAAAGATGATCAAGGGCTTCATGGTGGAAAGTTACATCGAGGACGGCTGCCAGAGAGTTGGTGGCGGTGTCTACGGCAAATCGATCACGGACCCCTGCCTCGGATGGGAAAAGACGGAACGTCTCATCCTGGATATGGCAGAATATATTTGAGGTATCTATGGAGATCAGAAACGCGGTTGCTGCGGATGCAGACGATATTTTAAAACTGCTCACGCAGGTCAATCAGGTGCATGCCGACCTTAGACCTGACCTGTTTAAAGGCGGCGGCAATAAATATACAAAAGAGGAGATCCTCGAGATCCTAAACAAGCCTGATGAGCGTGTCTATGTGGCATCCGAGGAAGGACATGTCGCAGGCTATGCCATCTGCATGATCAAAGATGTGGAAGATAATACATCACGCAGAGGTTTTCGATATTTCTTTCTGGACGATCTGTGCGTGGATGAGGATCGCAGAGGACAGCGTGTAGGGGCATTGCTTTTTTCACATGTGAAGCAGGAAGCAAAATCACTGGGAGCCTATGAAGTGGTGCTTCATGTCTGGAACGGAAACGGACCGGCGGAAGCCTTTTACGAAAAAATGGGTATGAAGCCGATGTATACGGCCATGGAACTAATTTTGTGACTCATACAAAATTTTTTTTCAAAAAATGTCTTGACAGTCTTTTTAAAACCATGCTATAAAGTTGTAAACCGTTGATGGAGAGTGAGTAGGTTCTGAACCTGATCCCCACAGAGAGCCGCAGATGCTGAGAATGCGGCGGGTGATGCAGAATTGAATGGACTCCTGAGGGCAAGGGGAAACAGAGAGATCTGAAGTATCCGAGCCGGGGTAGGATCCCCCGTTACAAAAGATCAGCATATGATAGTATGCGTGAGTGGGTACGCAATGTACCAAGCCGGGTGGCACCGCAGGAATTTCCTGTCCCAGCAAACTTGTTTGCTGGGACTTTTTTTATGCAAAGCATAACGTGTTTCTGCAGTCCCGGTTTCACGCCAACCCACGATTTGTGCCGTTTTTGAAGAAAACGGCATGTAGCGTCAGCCGCTCGACGAAGTCGACTTGCATCGGCTGATGTTCCCGGAAAAGGAGGAGAATTATGAAGAAAGCAACAAGAATCATCGCAACACTGACGGCAGCAACAATGGTACTGGCCCTGATCGGGTGCAGCGCTACGGCAACTACAGGGTCTAAAACTGCAGAAGCAGCGGCAGAAGCGGTAGAAGAAGCTGTAGAAGAAACAACAGAAGCTGTAACGGAAGAACCTGCAGGACAGACATTTAAGGTCGGCATCTGCAATTACGTGGATGACGCATCCTTAAACCAGATCGTTGATAACATTGAAGATCAGTTAAAGACCCTCGGAGATGAACTGGGTGTTAACTTTGAGATCATGTATGATAACTGCAATGCGGATGCAAATGTAATGTCTCAGATCATCGCGAACTTTATCGCTGACGAGGCAGACCTGATGGTAGGCGTTGCAACACCGGTAGCCATGGCTATGCAGTCCGCTACGGAAGAGAATCAGATCCCGGTTGTATTTGCAGCCGTTTCCGATCCGGTTGCCTGCGGTGTTGTTGCAAGCCTGGACGCGCCGGGTGCCAACGTAACGGGAACATCCGATTATCTGGATACGAACTCCGTCATGAATCTGATCTTTGCGGCTAATCCGGATGCGAAAAAGATCGGTCTGCTCTATGATGCGGGACAGGATGCATCCACAACAGCCATTGCAGACGCAAAAGCCTATCTGGAAGGCAAAGGGATCGAATATGTGGAACGTACAGGTACCAATGTATCCGAAGTACAGCTGGCAGCTTCCGAACTGGTTGCCGATCAGGTAGACGCCGTATTCACACCGACCGACAATACGATCATGGAAGCGGAACTGTCGATCTATGAAACATTTGCACAGGCACAGATCCCGCACTACACGGGAGCCGATTCCTTCGCTTTAAACGGCGCGTTCCTCGGATACGGTGTTGACTATGCGAACCTCGGCAGGGAGACAGCGAACATGGTATGTGATATACTTGTAAACGGCAAAGATGTTGCAACAACGCCTGTCAAGACATTTGACAACGGTACGGCAACGATCAACACAGAGACCTGCGCAGCGATCGGTTTTGATTTTGATACGGTTTCCAAAGCATTTGAGCCTTTCTGCACCAAGATCGAGACACTGACAACGGCTGAAAGTTTTGAATGATCTGTAAGGAAAAAATATGAATACCATCTTACCATTGATACAGACAGCACTGGAACTGGGACTGATCAGTTCGCTGACTGTGCTGGCACTGTTCTTAAGTTATTCCATGTTAAATGTTTGCGATCTGTCCACAGACGGCTGCTTCACTCTCGGAGCAGCCGTCGGGGCGGTTGTGGCGATCTCGGGACATCCGTTCCTTGCGATCCTTGCGGCGATGGGAGCCGGGATGTTATCCGGGTTCCTTACGGCGTTTTTGCAGACCAAGATGGGCGTTGACAGCCTGCTTGCGGGAATCGTCGTGAACACCGGGTTGTATTCGATCAATATCGCCGTCATGGGGAATTCTTCCCTGCTCAATATGAACAAGACGGAGACAGTGTTTACGCTGATGCAGAAAGCCCTCAAAGGGACCTTTCTGGAATCGCAGTATAAACTGGTCGTGATCGTTGCGGCAGTGGTCCTCGTGATCGTTTTCCTGACACTGTTTCTGCATACAAGACTTGGGCTTGCGATCCGGGCGACCGGAAACAATCCCGCCATGGTCAAATCATCATCCATCAACACGGTCATGATGACCATCATCGGACTTGTGATCGCGAATGCGTTTACGGGGCTTTCCGGCTGTCTGCTCGCACAGTCGCAGAAATCCGTGAACATCGATATCGGGACCGGCATGGTCACGATCGCCCTTGCTTCGCTTCTGATCGGCAATACGTTCTTCGGAAGATTTTCCATCCTGCTCCGCGCCATCGGTGCGGTGGCAGGTTCCTTCATTTTCCGGTTTGTTTATGCGATCGCACTGCGGTTTAACATGCCGGCTTATATGCTGAAACTCGTATCGGCCGTGATCGTTGTACTGGCGATCTCGGGACCTTACCTTAGAAACCGTGCGAAGCTTCTGAAGCGGAATCTTTCCCTGCATTCCATGCCAAAGGAAGAAGACGGTAATACTGATGCCGGGGAGGATAGATCATGCTGAATCTGACACATGTATACAAAACCTTCAACCCCGGTACGATCAACGAACGCGCGGCACTCATCGACTTAAACCTGCAGGTTGCGGACGGGGATTTTATCACGATCATCGGTTCCAACGGCGCAGGCAAATCAACCCTGTTCAATGCGATCAGCGGCGTATTCTACACGGATGCGGGCAGGATTGAACTGGATGAGGAAGATATCACGATGATGCCGGAACACAAGCGTTCCAGAAAGATCGGAAGACTGTTCCAGGATCCGATGCTTGGAAGCGCACCCGGTATGACGATCGAAGAGAACCTGGCACTTGCAGCCGGTTCCGGCTCCTGGTTATCCTGCATCAGCAGAAAGGAGAAGCAGGCTTTCCGTGAGAAACTGGCCCTTTTAAACATGGGACTCGAAGACCGCATGAAACAGCCGGTCGGGCTCTTATCCGGCGGACAGAGACAGGCACTGACGCTTCTGATGGCAACGATCAATCCGCCGCGTCTGCTGCTGCTCGATGAGCATACCGCTGCACTGGATCCTGCCACGGCGGAAAAGGTTCTTGCGATCACCAGGGAAGTCGTCGACAAAGAAAAGATCACATGCCTCATGATCACGCACAATCTGGAAAGCGCTCTTTCTTTTGGAAACCGTACGATCATGATGGACAGTGCAAGGATCGTATTTGATATTTCGGGAGAACAGAGATCGAAGATGAGCGTCGATGATCTGCTCACTGCATTTAAACAGGGAGCGGGACATGCGCTTGATAACGACAGGATCCTTTTAGAGAAGGAATAGAGGAGAAAATCATGAAACAGATCACAAAACGCATGAAGGCAGACAGCTTCCGGATGGCGGCTTTAAGTGAGGATACAAGAAACAAGATCCTGCTTGCCGTCAAAGAAGCATTGCTTGAAAACCGGGAGGCGATCTTTGCCGCAAACCGGCAGGATATGGAGAATGCAAAAGCAAACAATATCCCGTCACCCGTGATGAAGCGTCTTCTGTTTGATGAACATAAACTTAAGACCGTAGCAGACGGGATCGACCAGCTGATAGGACTGGAAGATCCCATCAACCGGGTTGTCCTTGAGAGAGAAATGGATGCGGGACTGCTCTTAAAAAGAGTGACCTGTCCCATCGGTGTGATCGGGATCATCTTTGAATCAAGACCCGACGCGCTGATCCAGATCTCTTCGTTGTGCATCAAGAGCGGCAACTGCGCGGTGTTAAAAGGCGGTAGCGAGACCGTGAACACAAACCGTATCCTGTTTGAGACGATCTACAAGGCAGCGGTCGAAAACGGTGCACCGGAAAACTGTATGTATCAGGCGCAGGCGCACAGCGAGATCGATGAACTGCTTGACTGCTACGGCAGTGTGGATCTGATCATCCCGCGCGGTTCCAATGCGTTTGTGCAGTATATCATGAACCATACAAGGATCCCCGTCATGGGACATGCGGACGGGATCTGCCATACCTATATTCATAAAGAGGCGGATCTTGACATGGCCTGCAGGATCCTGGTGGATGCCAAGACACAGTACACGGCTGCCTGCAATGCAACAGAGACTCTGCTCATCGACAGGGCGGTCGCAAAAGAAGCGCTGAAAGTGTTCCTGCCCGTCATGAAAGAAAACCATGTGGTATTACGCGGCACGATGGAAGTTTCCGATCTACTGAAACAGATCGGGGCGGAAGGTATGGATGAGGACAGCCTGATCCGTGAAGAGGATGATTTTGCCACGGAATATCTGGACCTGATCTTATCCGTGAAACTGGTGGACGGCGTGGAAGAAGCGATCCGCCATATCAACACCTACGGTTCGCATCATACGGATGCGATCATCACGAATGACAAGGAGAGCGCGGAACTGTTTCTGCAGCAGGTGGATTCGGCCGGATGTTATGTAAACTGCTCAACCCGGTTTTCCGACGGATTCAGATACGGATTCGGAGCCGAAGTCGGGATCAGTACCTCCAAACTGCACGCAAGAGGCCCTGTCGGCCTGGAAGGCCTTACGACTTATAAGTACAAACTGTACGGCAGCGGACAGACGGTGGAGGAATATGCGAACGGATCGAAACAGTTTCATTTTAAGGACCTCTAAGCAGGGAATGGTGTTGTAATTACGTATAAAATTGGATAAAATAGGTAGGATGAAACCTTACAGAAAGAAGAGTTTGCAATGAGTACTTACAATCACAGCGAAGTTGAAAAGAAATGGCAGAAATACTGGGAAGAAAACAACACGTTTTACACGGACGTGCATGATTTTTCCAAACCGAAATTCTATGTCCTGGATATGTTTCCTTATCCTTCGGGCGTAGGACTGCATGCCGGCCATCCGGAAGGATATACGGCTACGGACATCGTTTCCCGCATGAAGCGCATGCAGGGCTTTAACGTGCTGCATCCCATGGGGTATGATTCCTTCGGTCTGCCTGCGGAGCAGTATGCTGTGAATACGGGTAATCATCCGGACGGATTCACACAGGAGAATATCAAGACCTTTTCCAAACAGCTGAAAGAACTCGGCTTTGATTACGACTGGTCGAAGATGATCGCGACATCCGATCCCAAGTATTATAAATGGACGCAGTGGATCTTTAAGAAACTCTATGAAAAAGGATTTGCGAAATACATAGACATGCCGGTCAACTGGTGTGAGGAACTCGGAACGGTCCTCTCGAACGATGAAGTCATTGACGGCAAGTCGGAGCGCGGCGGCTATCCGGTTGTACGCAAGAACATGAAGCAGTGGGTCATCGACCAGCCTGCTTTTGCGGAGAAACTGCTCGAAGGTCTTGAGACGGTGGACTGGCCGGAATCTACGAAAGACATGCAGAGACACTGGATCGGACGTTCGGAAGGTGTCGAAGTGGAATTTGAGATCGTGGGCGGCGGGAAGTTCTCTATCTTCACGACCTGTATCGAAACGATCTACGGTATCACTTTCATGGTGCTCGCACCGGACGGAGACCTCGTACAGGAGCTGATGGACCGGATTGAGAACAAGGATGAGGTGAAGGCCTATATCGAGGAGACCAAGAAGAAGAACGATATGGACCGGACGGAACTCAACAAAGGGAAATCCGGTTGCAGATTAAAAGGCGTTTCCTGTATCAACCCGGTAAACGGCAAGGAAGTGGAACTCTTCATCGGTGATTTTGTCCTGGCAAATTACGGAACAGGTGCCGTTATGGCGGTGCCCGGACACGACCAGAGAGACTTTGAATATGCCAAGGTGCATGATATCCCTATGATCCAGGTCATTGACGGACGGGATATCAGTGAATGCGCGTTTGAAAAACAGGATTATCTCGGAAAGGGATGCAAGCTCATGAATTCCGCCGAGTTTGACGGACTGACGGTAGAAGAGGCCAAGGAAGCGATCACCTGCAAACTGGAGAAGATGGGGATCGCAAAACGTACCGTCAATTATCACTTCAGAGAGTGGATCTTTGCAAGACAGCGTTACTGGGGTGAACCGGTGCCGATCGTACACGGCGATGACGGTAAGATCCATGTGCTTGCCGATGACGAACTGCCGTTAGTTCTGCCGGAGCTGGAAGATTACAAGGGCAAAAACGGCAAGGCGCCGCTTGAGAATGCGACCGAATGGAAGAAATACGATCATAACGGGATAAAGGGCGTTCGCGAAACATCCACGATGCCGGGTTCCGCAGGATCCTCCTGGTATTTCCTGCGCTACATCGATCCCGATAACGATGATGTGTTTGCCGATCAGGAACTGATCAAACACTGGATGCCGGTGGATCTTTACATCGGCGGCCCGGAGCATGCGGTCGGTCATCTGATGTATGCAAGGATCTGGAACAGATTCCTCTATGACAACGGTCTTGCACCGACCAAAGAGCCGTTCCAGAAGCTTGTGCACCAGGGCATGATCCTTGGTGAGAACGGCATCAAGATGGGTAAGCGTTATCCGGAATATGTTGTGAATCCGAGTGATGTCGTCAGGGAGTACGGTGCGGATACGTTAAGGCTCTATGAGATGTTCATGGGACCTTTGGAAGTCAGCAAACCGTGGAGTAACGACGGCGTGAACGGCGCGTTCAAGTTTATCAACCGTGTATTCACCTTCCTGACGGGAGAGGGCAACATTGTCAATGAAGACACGCCGGCTCTTGAGAAACTCTATCACCAGAGTGTCAAGAAGATCACACAGGATTTCGAGAAACTTGCATTCAATACGGCGATCAGCCAGATGATGATCTTTATGAACGCCTGCTATAAGGAAGGCAAGTGCAGCAGGGAATATGCGGAAGGTTTTGTGAAGATGTTCTCCTGCGTCTGCCCGCATGCGGGTGAGGAACTCTGGTCAGTTCTCGGACATGATGATACGATCGCCTATGAACCCTGGCCGCAGTTTGACGAATCGAAGACGGTGGAAGATACCGTTGAGATCGGCGTACAGGTACTCGGTAAGACCAGAGGCACGATCCTGATCCCCAAGGCTGCATCCGAAGAGGAAGCAGTTGCGGCGGCCAAGGAAATGCTTGGTGATAAATTAACGGGGAACATTGTCAAAGTCATCTATGTGCCCGGACGGATCCTGAATCTCATCGTGAAATAAGACAGCCATACAGGAGCTTCTATGTTACGAACCGTGATCTACAGTCTGTTATGCATTGAGATGCTGGTCGCCATTTCCCAGGCGATCATGTTTCAGGTGCGCGTGAAAGACGTGCATGCGATCAACAGACAGATCATCATCAGCGGGGCTTTTTCGTTACAGTGCGTCACCTATATCGCGATGATGCTCGTACAGTCTGATTTTTTCAGATACCTGCTCTATGCGATCTGCTGGTATGCGGGTGTCTGTCTTGTCGCGAACCTGACCAATATGGCGGCCTATTCGCTCAACTATAACGGCAGGTTCGTGCGTCATATCATTTCCGTGATCTATTATCTTGGTATGGTCATATACTTTGCCGATACGTTCTTAAGTAAAGGCGATATGATCGAAAATGCACAGGGCATCTGTTATCCGCCATATGCGCCGTTATCGATCATTCTGCATGCCGTGTTTGACGTGATCTACCTTGTGGGTCTCTGTTATATCTATGTTTATTTCAATCACGAACAGTTGATCAAACGCGAACGTCATCTGATGCGGTTATGGCTTTTGACTTTCGCGTTTTCCGCAGTCGGTATCTTCCTCGAACTTCTGGACCTTTTGTTCTTCATGCAGCATTTCCCCTACATGCTGTTTGTATGTATCGGGACGATCCTTCTGATGCCGAAACTCCTGATCTATCACAGAAGGATCCTGATCCGAGAGGAGGACTACGAGGAAGTGCTCAAAGAGAACGGCACGGATCTTGTTTTTGTCTGTGATGACAATTTCCGCGTTGTCTTTATGAACAAACGTGCGCAGATCGTGGGGCAGGTCATCAAACAGGATTTTGCGGGACAGAGCATACCGGACATCTATCTGATGAGTCCGGAAACGGAAGAGAGGCTCTATAACAATTCCGTGCTGGGTGCCTATTCGATCCCCGCGATCTATGCACCGCTAAACCGCAAGATCACCATGGAGGTCCGCCCGATCTATGATAAGTTCCATGAACTTTTTACCGAGGTGATCACCGTATACGGGATGGAGGATCAGGAAGCAAGCACCGCGCCGATCGAGGAAGTTCCCGTTTCCACGACGGTTCCCGATGAGCCCGAGTCGGAATTCAAGATCGCAAGAGGCGCGCGTCTCCTGATGGTCAATGAGAATTCGATCCGTATGAACGTGTTTGAAAAGATGCTGCAGCCCTATTCCGCGACCGTAAACCGTGCATTGAGTGCGCATGCAGCCTTGGAAGATGCGCAAAGCCATACCTATGACATGATCTTCATAGACCAGAATCTCAGTGAGATCACGGCCTTTGAACTGGCGGAGAAGATCCGTTCGATGCCGGGTGAATACTACAGGGAGGTTCCGCTCGTCTATACGACGGACATTCCCATGGATGAGCAGTACAAGGAGTTCCTCGGCGCTGGCTTCAGTGATTACCTGCAAAAACCCGTCTCCGCAAAGCAGCTGAACCACGTGCTGACAAGATGGCTCTGGAAACGGTTTGCAAAGGCGGAGGAATCGGATCATGCCGGCTCCGATATGAAGGAACTGGAGCTCTTGCTTGCGGATTGTGATACCTATTATGAGAAGAAGAATAAACTTCTGTTTGCAAGTTGCCTAAGAGCGCTCAGACAGCAGTGTGTCCTTTGGCATCTGCCGGAGTATGAGAGTGATGCAAGAGAATTGTACCGCGCCTTCCTGATCGATGAAAACGCGGTATTTGATAAGCGGTACAGAAGTTTTTCCACTTCCTTCCGCACCTATATCGAGCAACAAGACGGAGCGGCCGCGCCGGTATCCTGAATAGGTCTTCAGAGTTTCTGGAAAGCCGCATGCAGCATCAGTTTCAACCGGTTTAACTGATTGACTTCGCTGGCACCGGGATCGTAATCGATCGCAACGATGTTGGCTTCGGGATAATGGGAACGGATCGCCTTGATCACGCCTTTGCCGACCACGTGGTTTGGCAGGCAGCCAAAGGGCTGTGTACAGACGATGTTGCTCACACCGCAATGGATGAGTTCGAGCATTTCACCGGTAAGGAACCAGCCTTCCCCTGTCTGGTTACCGATCGATACAATACTTTCCGCATATTCGGCAAGCGTTTGGATCTTCACGGGAGGATCGAAATGCCTGCTTTTTTTAAACGCACGTACAGACGCACTGCGCAGTCTGTTGATGAAACGGATCCCGATCCGGCTCTTGACCGCGGTGCTTTTTTTGATACCGAGATGTTTGTATTTATACAGCTGGTTGAAGAAGCAGTACTGCAGGAAATCCATAAGATCCGGCACAACGGCCTCCGCACCTTCCGATTCGATCAGTTCCACCAGATGATTGTTCGCAAGCGGCGAGTATTTTACCAGGATCTCCCCGACGATCCCGACGCAGGGCTTGCGCTCTTCCTTTATGGGGATATTGTCAAATTCGCGTATCATCTTTCGGCAAAGATGCCCGAACCGAAACAGCGAAGGATAGGAGGACGCGGCAAAATCAGAACAGATCCTTGTCCATTTTTCATGCAGTGCATTGACAGAGCCTTCCTGCAGTTCATACGGACGCATACGGTAGACGCAGCGCATCAGGATATCCCCGAAGATCGCCGCCGTGACACCGCGGTACATGAGCGGAATGTCGATCCTGAAGCCCGGATTCTTTTCCATATCCGAAAGGTTCAGCGAAATAACGGGCACGTGGGAGAGACCTGCCTTTGCAAGTGCACGTCTGATAAAGGCGATGTAATTGGTCGCCCTGCATCCGCCGCCAGTCTGTGACATAAGAACGGCCAGGGAATCCGTGTCGTATTTTCCCGTTGCGATCGCTTCCATGATCTGTCCGACGACGATCAGGGAAGGATAGCAGGCATCGTTGTTCACGTATTTTAATCCCATATCGATCGCTTCTTTTGTCGAATGGTTGAGCAGCACGACCTGATAGCCGGCAGCCCTGAAAGCCGATTCGATGATGTTAAAGTGGATCGGGGACATCTGCGGGCAGAGGATCGTGTATTTCCCGCGCATCTCTTCGGTGAAGAGAACGCGCTTATAGGAAGCGGACGGGATAGATCTTTGTTCGGCCCGTTTTTTCTTCAGGGCGATCGCACAGAGCAGGGAACGGATCCTGATCCTTGCGGCACCCAGATTATTGACTTCGTCGATCTTCAGACACGTGTAGATCTTCCCGGCATTACACAGAATGTCTGCCACCTGGTCCGTTGTGACCGCGTCCAGACCGCAGCCGAAGGAATTCAACTGTACCAGATCGAGAAAATCAACCGTCTTGACATAGTTGGCGGCATTATAGAGTCTGGAATGATACATCCACTGATCCGTTACCATGAGCGGATGCTCGGCAGGATACAGATGGGATATGGAATCTTCGGTCAGCACGGCCAGACCGTAACTGTTGATCATCTCCGGAATACCGTGGTGGATCTCCGGATCGATATGGTAGGGCCTGCCGGCCAGGACGATCCCGTGTCTGCCTGTTTCCTGCAGATAGGCGATGACTTCCTCACCTTTTTCTTTTATATCCGTGCGGGCCCGTTCCAGTTCCGCCCAGCCTTCTTTTACAGCCTGTGTGATCTCACCGGATGAGATATCAGGGAATGCGGCTTTTAAGCCTTCCGTTAAAACATCCGCATCCGTGAAAGAAAGGAACGGGTTCAACAGATAGACGTTTCCGCTGCTGATATCTTCCATGTTGTTTTTGATATTCTCACTGTAGGATGTAACGATCGGGCAGTTGTAATGATTGTCTGCCGCTTCGTTTTCCACACGCTCGTAGAAGATGGCGGGATAGAAGATGAAACCGACACCGCGGCTTATAAGCCACTGCACATGTCCGTGCGCGAGCTTGGCCGGATAGCATTCGGATTCACTGGGAATGGATTCGATCCCGAGTTCATAGATCCTGTGTGTGCTCGCAGGAGAGAGGACCACTTCGTATCCGAGTTTTGAGAAAAAGACATGCCAGAACGGATAGTTCTCGTACATGTTCAGTACACGCGGGATACCAACTTTTCCGCGGTATGCCTCTTCTTCGGGCAGCGGTTTATAGTCAAAGAGACGCTGCTCCTTGTATTCGTAAAGGTTCGGGATATTCTGTTCGTTCTTGACTTTTCCGATCCCGCGTTCACAGCGGTTGCCGGAGATGAATTTGCGGCCGTCCGAGAACGTGTTCACCGTAAGCCTGCAATGGTTCACGCAGCCCTGACATTTTGTCATGCTCGTGGAATAGGTGAAGGCATTGATGCTGTCAATGGAAAGCATCGTGGTCGCAGGGTTGTCCGCATAACGTTCCCTGGCGATCAGGGCTGCACCGAAGGCGCCCATGATGCCTGCGATATCGGGCCTGATCACATGGCTTCCCGCGATCTTTTCAAAACTCCTTAAGACGGCATCGTTATAGAAAGTACCGCCCTGTACGACGATGTGCGAGCCCATGGAAGAGGCATCGGAGACCTTGATGACCTTGAACAGGGCGTTCTTGATGACAGAATAGGCGAGTCCTGCCGAAATATCGGATACGGAGGCGCCTTCCTTCTGTGCCTGTTTCACTTTGGAATTCATGAAGACCGTACAGCGGGTCCCGAGATCGATCGGATGCGGGGAGAACAGGGCTTCTTTTGCAAAGTCCTGTACCGAGTAGCCCAGCGATCTTGCAAAGGTCTCTATAAAGGAACCGCAGCCGCTGCTGCAGGCTTCGTTCAAAAGAACCGAATCCACGGTACCGTCCTTGATCTTGATGCATTTCATGTCCTGTCCGCCGATGTCCAGAATGCAGTCAACGGCGGGATCAAAGAACGCGGCCGCGTAATAGTGTGCGATGGTCTCCACTTCGCCTTCCTCAAGCTGCAGTGCGGACTGTAAAAGTGCTTCGCCGTAACCTGTGGAACACGCGTGTACGATCTTTGCGCCTTCCGGTTTTTTCGCATAGATATCCTGAATGGCTTTGATCGCACAGTTTAAGGGCGAGCCGTTATTGTTGGAATAATAGGAATAGAGCAGGTCACCGTCTTCACCGATCAGCGCGATCTTGGTGGTCGTGGATCCTGCATCGATGCCGAGATAACAGTTGCCGGTATATTCGGAGAGAGGCGCGGTCTTTACATGCATTTTTCCGTGCCTGTCGCAGAAATCACGGTATTCCTCTTCAGATGAAAACAGAGGTTCCATCCTGGCTACTTCAAAGTCCATGCGGATCCCGTGCGAAAGCTTGCGGATCATATCGTGCAGCGGGATCGCATCCGTGTCTTTTGCATGCATGGCAGATCCGATCGCTGCAAACAGGTGTGACTGCGCAGGATCGATGATATGCGCATCATCCAGTTTCAGCGTACGGATAAAGGCTGCTTTAAGTTCTGTCAGGAAATGGAGCGGACCGCCGAGGAAAGCAACATGCCCTCTGATCGGTTTGCCGCAGGCAAGGCCGGAGATCGTCTGATTGACGACGGCCTGAAAGATCGAAGCCGAGAGGTCTTCTTTGGTAGCTCCTTCGTTGATCAGGGGCTGGATATCCGATTTGGCAAATACACCGCATCTTGCGGCGATCGTATATAGTGAATGGTAATGTTTTGCGTATTCGTTTAACCCGGCGGCATCCGTCTGCAGAAGAGATGCCATCTGGTCGATGAAGGAACCGGTGCCGCCCGCACAGATCCCGTTCATTCTCTGTTCCACGTTGCCGTTTTCAAAGTAGATGATCTTGGCGTCTTCGCCGCCGAGCTCGATCGCGACATCCACCTGTTCGTGATAGTGCTTGAGTGTGGCGGATACGGCGATCACTTCCTGTACAAACGGAACGTTTAAGTGGTTGGCAAGCGTCAGCCCGCCGGAACCGGTGATCATCGGAAGGACAGAAACACTGCCCACAGCGTCCTCCGCACGTTTTAAGAGCGCGTGCAGGGTCTCCTGGATATTGGCAAAGTGCCTTTCGTAATCATCAAAGAGTATTTGGTTGTTCTGATCCAGGAGGGCGATCTTAACGGTCGTGGAACCGATATCGATGCCCAGACGATACACGGAGTTTGCTTTCTGATCCATCTTTAGACTGTTTTTCCATTAGGGTTCGTTTTTGTCCACAGTATGTGATTATATAGTATTTTTTTTTCGTTTACAAATAAAAGGTTTCTAAAATAATACCAAACGCATTGAAAATATGGTAAAATGCTACTTGCAGTTATCAGATGGAGATGAATGAAACATGAATCGTTTTTTAGATAAGATGGAAAGAAAATTCGGCAGGTTTGCGATCAGAAATCTGTCGTTATACTTGATCGCAGGCTATGGCATCGGTTATATCCTGGGTCTGACGGGATCGCTTGAGTTTCTGAACTTAAACCCGTATCAGATCTTACACGGTCAGGTGTGGAGAGTATTCACATGGATCTTAATGCCGCCTTCCTCGCTGAACATCTTCACGATCATCATGCTTTTCTTTTATTATTCCATCGGTACGAGTCTCGAACGCACATGGGGGGCCTTCCGGTATAATGTCTATCTGTTTTCGGGCATGCTGTTTACCCTGATCGGTGCGTTTTCCCTTTACGGCGTTTACATGTACATGGGCTATCCGGCACTGCCGACCGGCTCTTTCATCAGCCAGGCCTTTTCGACATATTACATCAATCTTTCGATCTTTCTGGCGTTTGCGGCCAATTATCCGGACATGCGCGTGCTGTTGTACTTCATCATTCCGGTCAAGATCAAATGGCTCGCCTACCTGGATGTGGCGATCCTTGCACTCAGCTTTTTCCAGGGGAATATGCCGATCAAGGTTGCGATCGTCGCTTCGCTTCTGAATTTCCTTGTATTCTTCATCTCATCGAGGAACTTTTCACGCATCAAACCCTCCGAGATGCACCGAAAAGCGGAATATAAGCGGGAAACGGAGCCGGTACGGATGAAGGCGATCTCCAAACATAAATGCGCGATCTGCGGCAGAACGGAAGAGGACGGGGATGAACTGGAATTCCGTTTCTGCTCCAAGTGCAACGGAAACTATGAGTATTGTCAGGAGCATCTGTTTACACATAAACATATTCTGTAGGATCAGTGGAATGCCATGAGTGAACGGTCAAAACAACCGGAAGAGCAAAATCAATATCTGAACGAATTAAACACCCTGCAGGAGCAGGATGCGAAGGAACGCCTGGAACGTGTGGAGGCGATCTTTCGTGACAAAGCGGCAGCGACGGAGAAGATCCCGCTGCTCTATTTACGGGATGTCACGGATATAGCAAAGCTGTATGAAGGACAGGGCGTGC
The DNA here is from genome assembly GCA_017620255.1 of Lachnospiraceae bacterium. Classification (GTDB taxonomy): domain Bacteria; phylum Bacillota; class Clostridia; order Lachnospirales; family Lachnospiraceae; genus UBA2868. Next base: position 270,542 of record JAFZQU010000028.1, on the reverse strand, counting down.
TGATTGATGACCTGATCGGGGAAGGCAACCTGGCCCTCTTATCCGGCTGTGCGAACCTGGATCTGTGCGAGACGGCGGAAGAAGTGGAAGAGTTCTTAACGAGGACCATCATGGACGCCATGGAAAGCCTGATCGCGGAAGATGCGAATGCATCGGATGTCGATGAAAAGATCGCACAGAGAGTTTCCGAAGTCTATGCGGCCGCAAAAGAACTGTCGGAAACGCTTCTGAAAAAAGTAAGCGTAGAGGAACTGGCGCAGGAAATGGAGGTCCCGGTCTCCGAGATCGAAGAAGCCATCCGCTTATCCGGCAACCGGATCGACTATATCGATACAGAACAGACAGAATAATTATGTAAACCAAAAGGAGATTTCATGCAGATCAAAGACGTTAAAGCCTACCGTATAGAAAAACAGGAGAAGATCCCCGATCTGAATTCGGAAGGATATCTTTTGACACATATCAAAACAGGCGCCAAGGTGATGATCCTTGAAAACGATGATGAGAATAAAGTATTCTGCATCGGATTCCGCACGCCTGTCAGTGATTCCACAGGGGTACCGCATATCATGGAACACTCGGTGCTCTGCGGTTCTAAATCCTTTCCGGCAAAGGATCCCTTTGTGGAACTGGCCAAAGGGTCTCTCAACACGTTCTTAAATGCGATCACCTATCCGGATAAGACGCTTTATCCAGTTGCAAGCTGCAACGATACGGATTTCAAGAATCTGATGCATGTTTATCTGGATGCTGTCTTTCATCCGAACATTTATACCAGGGAACAGATCTTTAAGCAGGAAGGCTGGCATTATGAGATCGACGACCCGGATGATCCGATCACGATCAACGGCGTCGTCTACAATGAGATGCGCGGCGTCTTTTCCTCCGCAGATGATCTGATGGAGAGAAAGATCATGGAAGTGCTGTTTCCGGATACCACCTATTATTATGAATCCGGCGGCGATCCGCAGGTGATTCCGGAACTCACTTATGAGGGATTTCTTGATTTTCACAGACGTTACTATCATCCGTCCAACAGTTACATCTACCTGTACGGGAATGCGGATATGGCTGAACGCCTGACATTCCTCGATGAAGCGTATCTCGGACAGTACGATAAGATCTCGATCGATTCCTCGATCGCTTTGCAGAAGCCGTTTGACAAACCAGTCTTTGCAAGCTTCCCGTATTCGATCACTGAAGACGAACCGCTTATCGATAAGACGCATCTGGCTTATTCGTCCGTGATCGATACAACGCTTGACAAGAATCTCTATATCGCATTCCAGATCATCGAGTATGCGCTGCTTTTGACGCCGGGTGCCGTACTGCATCAGGCCCTGCTTGATACGGGGATCGCAAAAGACGTGCAGGGCTCCTATGAATGCTGCACCTACCAGCCGTATTTCACTGTGATCGCCAAGAATTCGAACAAAGAAAGCCTGCAGACGTTTTTGGATACGATCAGGCAGGTATACCGCGATGTGGCGGAGAACGGGTTCAACAAACAGGCCCTTCTTGCCGCGATCAACTATTATGAGTTCCGTTACAGGGAGGCGGATTTCGGCTTCTACCCGAAGGGACTCATGTACGGGTTTGTGGCGTTTGATTCCTGGCTCTATGACGAAAACGAACCTTTCATGCATATCGCGCAGAACGATACCTTCGCTTATCTGCGTACACAGGTGGATACGGGGTATTTTGAGGACCTGGTGCGTAAATACCTGCTGGAGAACCCGCACAATGCCACGATCGTTGTGGAACCGGAGCGCGGCCTGACCGCCAAAATGGATGCGGAACTCGCCAAGAAACTGGCAGATTATAAAGCAACGCTTTCCAAAGAAGAGATCGACGCCCTGATCGGGGACACCAAAGCGCTGCACCGTTATCAGGAAGAACCGAGCACCCAGGAAGAACTGGAGACCATTCCGCTCCTGAAGATCACGGATATCAAAAAAGAGGCGCCGTGTTTCTATAATACCGTCGATAAAGTCGGCGATACCACGCTTCTCAGGCATGAAGTGTTTACGAACGGGATCGGCTATCTGACGCTGCTCTTTGACGTGACAGGGCTCGATGAAGAATATCTGCCGTACCTGTCGCTTGTCTCCGGCCTCCTTGGCGTGATCGATACGGAACATTACAAATATGCGGATCTCTATAACGAGATCAATATCAATACGGGCGGGATCACGTTCAGTACGCCCTGTCATACGCATTTTGTGACGAAAGAAGCGGCACTCAGCTTTGAAGTACATGCGAAAGTGCTCTACGATAAACTGCCGTTTGCCTTTGAGATGATCAAGGAGATCCTGTTTGCTTCCGATTTCTCCGACAAAAAGAGGATCCGGGAACTCGTCTCCATGCATAAGAGCAGGATGGAAGAGTCCATGCCGTCGAGCGGCCATGTGACGGCGGCACGCCGGGCTTCTTCCTACAGATGTATGGAGGACCGGATCAAGGAACGTATCAGCGGGATCACATATTACCGCTTCCTGTCGGATCTGGAAGCAGAATTTGATGCGCGCTATGACGATCTGATCGCCAAAGTGAAGGAAGCGCTGAAACAGACACTGACTCTTAACCATCTCCTGGTCGATTATACGGCAGACGGTGAGACGGAGACGATCAGGGAACAGACCAAAGCGTTCATCGCAATGCTTCCGGAAGAAGGATTTGCGAACAAACCGTTTACGCTTACCGCGGATCCCGTGAACGAAGGCTTTAAGACCGCATCCAAAGTCCAGTATGTATGTCTTGCCGGCAACTACCGTGACGCAGGCCTTGAATTTACCGGTGCCCTTCGTATCCTGAAAGTATTGCTGGGATACGATTACTTATGGAACAACGTCAGGGTGCTCGGTGGTGCTTACGGCTGCATGTCGGCGTTCCGCGAGACCGGCGTATCCTTCTTTACAAGCTACAGGGATCCGAACCTGAAGAAGACACTGGACGTTTACAGGAAAGCGGCAGACTATATCCGCGCCTATGAACCCACAGACAGGGATCTTTTAAAGTGTGTCATCGGAACGGTCTCCGATCTGGATACGCCGCTGACCCCGCTGTTAAAGGGCATCAGATCCTTGGGCGCTTACCTTACCGGAAAGACACAGGAGGATGTGCAGCGCGAACGTGACCAGGTACTCAATGTTACGGGATCTGATATCCGCCATCTGGCCGATTACATCGATGCGATCCTGAAGGATGCCAATATCTGTGTCCTTGGCGGGGAAGAACAGATCGACGAAGCAAAAGACATATTTGACAGGGTGGAAAACCTTATCGTATAGCCACAATACAAAACAGGGAGGAAGAAAATTATGAAAAGATCCATGAAAATACTTGCAGGTTTGCTCATTGTCAGTTTCATGCTCAGTGCCTGCGGAAGTTCCATGAGCAAGGAATCGGGTTATTCACCGGCCAGAGAGTATTATGACGATGATTATGCACTGGCGGAAGCTGCCGGCGCAGAGGCATATGATTACAGTACGGACGATGTCTATGCCTACGATATGGAAGCCGAGGAAGCTGTAGAGCCTGAGAGTGCAAATGCAGAGATCCTCGAAGAAGGTTCCCCGCAGTCTGACCGGAAACTGATCAAGAACGTAAACATGAACGTGGAAACCGAGGAATTCGACAAGTTCCTGATCAATATCGACCACAAGGTCGCATCGCTTGGCGGTTATGTCGAGAGAAGCGAGATCAGCGGTAAAAGCCTGTATGCGGATTCTTCCAACCGTACGGCATCCATTACCGCCAGGGTTCCGAACGATAAACTGGATTCTTTTGTGAACCAGATCACGGAACAGTCCAATATCACGAACAAAACGGTATCAACGGAAGATGTTACGCTGCAGTACGCAGATACACAGGCACATATCGAATCCCTGAAGACCGAGCAGAAACGCTTAAACGACCTGATCGAGAAGGCTGAAGACCTCGATACGATCCTGACACTGGAAGCAAGGCTTACGGAAGTCAGCTACCAGATCGAATCCTATGAGCGTCAGATCCGTTCCATGGATAACCAGGTGGATTATTCCACGGTATATCTGTATGTCGAAGAAGTCACGCATTATACGCCGGTAGAGAAGGCACCGCTTTCCGCAGGTGAGCGTATCTCACAGGGACTGAAAGAGAATCTGTACCGCATCGGCCACGGTTTCTCCGAGTTCGGGATCAACTTTGTGATCGCACTGCCTTTCATCATCCTGATGCTGCTGATCGTAGGTGTCATCGCGCTTGTGATCGTACTGATCGTAAAGAGTGCATCGAAAAAAGCGGCTAAAAACGCGGAAAAAAGACGGCAGATCTATATGCAGCAACAGCAGATGCAGCAGAACGCCGCAAAACAGCAACAGGTAAACAAACCGGCAGTTACGGAAAAGAGCGGAGAGGAAAAACCGGAACAGAAATAGAAGATGAGTGAAACAACAAGCGCTGCAAATTTCAGATCCGGCTTTGTTGCCCTGATCGGCCGCCCGAACGTTGGAAAATCCACGCTCATGAACCGGCTGATCGGCCAGAAGGTCGCCATTACGTCCCATAAACCGCAGACAACGAGAAACCGCATCCGGACGGTCTATACGTCCAAAGAGGGACAGATCGTTTTTGTGGATACACCGGGCATCCATAAGGCCAAGAACAAGCTTGGCGACTATATGGTGAACGCCGCGGTCTCCTCGATCAACGACGTGGACGTGGTGCTCTGGCTCGTGGAAGCATCCACCTACATAGGACCCGGCGACAAAAAGATCGCCACGCAGCTTCAGTCGGCCAATATACCCGTGATCTTAGTCATCAACAAATCGGACACGGTAAAGCGCGAAGAGATGTTTGCGATCATCGACGCGTTCAAGGATCTTTGTGATTTTGCCGAAGTGATCCCCTTATCCGCCTTAAAGGGCGAAAACGTGGATGCGCTGATCCCGCTGATCCTGAAATACCTGCCATACGGTGTCCCTTTCTTTGAAGAGGATACGCTGACAGACCAGCCCGTGCGGGCAATTGTTGCGGAACTGATCCGGGAAAAGGCGTTAAAATGTCTCGATGATGAGATCCCGCACGGCATCGCCGTTACGATCGAGAGAATGGACGAGGGCGGAAAAGTCATACAGATCGATGCCACGATCATCTGCGAAAGGGAATCACACAAAGGGATCATCATCGGCAAAGGCGGCGCCATGCTCAAAAAGATCGGTTCGGCTGCCCGCTATGAGATCGAGCGCCTGCTGGAAACGCAGGTCAATCTGAAACTCTTTGTGAAAGTGAAGAAGGATTGGAGAGATTCGGACTTCCTGCTTAAGAATTTCGGATATGATAAGAAAGAATAGAGAAAGATGAGAGAGTTTGTTCTCGTAAACGGAATGATCTTGGAGACGGGGCCTGTCAGTGATTATGACAGGCGTCTCGTTGTTCTGACAAAAGAGCGCGGCAAGATCACGGTCTTTGCCAGAGGCTGCAGAAGGCCCGGCAATAAATATATGGCGGCGACCAATCCCTTCTGTTTCGGAACTTTTAAACTGTACGAAGGGAAAACGGCCTACAATCTGGCGGACGTCGAGATCACGCACTATTTTGAGGAACTCCGCACGGATTACGAGGGCGCATATCTCGGTATGTACTTTCTCGAACTGGCTTCCTATTATGCGCGGGAGAATAACGATGAAGTGGAACTATTGAAACTCCTGTTCCAGTCTGTCCGTGCGATCATCAAGCCGAATCTTGACAATGCGCTTGTCCGTGCGATCTATGAGATCAAGGCGCTTGTCGTGAACGGACTGTTTCCGGGACTGCCGGCAGATAAGCAGTATCTTAACGCCACACAGTATGCGGTTGATTTTATCGTAAGAACGGGCGTGGAACATCTGTATACGTTCGCGGTCACCGAGGAGGTTCAAAAAGAGCTGACGCAGCTTTGCGACATATACAGAAAAAGGTTTTATGACAGGGAATTTAAAAGCCTGAAACTGTTTGACGAACTGAAGGCACTTGGGTATAATTGACAGAATGAAAAACAAATTGCTACCGGTCATTTTACTGGCTCTGCTGTTCCTTTCAGGGTGCGGAGCCGCAGCTGACCTTGAAGATACAGAATCGACAATTTATATCAGGGAAGACGGCAGTATAGAGAGTCTTATCGTTGAGCCTTTTCCGGAAGACGTCTATGATGCGTCCGAACTTCCGGATATGATCCGGGAGATGACGGAGACTTACAACGACGAGCATACCGGCACTGTCAAACTGATCTCTTCCCGGGTAACGGACGGGCAGGCTTTTGTAAAGCTCACCTATGAATCCGCCGAGGACTATGCGGCATTCAACCGTACGGATTTCTTTTACGGAACGGTCGCGGAGGGGATCGAAAAGGGATATACCAAAAAGACCACCTTAAAGAACGCATACGGTTCCAATATCGTATCGGGGGCTGCGATCGCCGACATGTCCTCTTACCATATGGTCGTGGTGCGGGAACCTGTACAGGTCAGAACCTATGAGGCGATCCTTTACCTCTCGCCGAACCTCGAACTGATCGATGAAAAAACAGCACGTGTTTCTTCGGAAACCGACAGTGACGCGATCCTGATCTTAAAATAAGCGGATCGCCGAATAAATCATAAAGGAGACAAAATCATGGAAAAGACTATGGAAAAGATCGTTGCGCTTGCAAAATCAAGGGGCTTTGTGCATCCGGGCTCCGAAATTTACGGCGGGCTGGCAAATACCTGGGATTTCGGTATCCTCGGCGTGGAGCTGAAGAACAACATTAAAAAAGCCTGGTGGCAGAAGTTCGTGATGGAATCCCCGACCAATGTGGGCGTGGACTGTGCGATCTTAATGAATCCGCAGACCTGGGTGGCTTCCGGTCATCTTGGCGGCTTTTCCGATCCGCTGATGGACTGCAGGGAATGTCATGAGCGTTTCCGTGCGGACAAGATCATTGAAGATTACGCCGCAGAGAACAACATCACACTGGATTCCGGTGTGGACGGCTGGTCACAGGAGCAGATGAAGAACTATATCGAAGAGCACAATATTCCCTGCCCGACCTGCGGTAAGCACAACTTTACCGATATCAGACAGTTCAATCTGATGTTCAAGACGTTCCAGGGCGTAACGGAGGATGCCAAGAATACCGTATATCTGCGTCCGGAGACAGCACAGGGTATCTTCGTGAACTTCAAGAACGTGCAGCGTACATCCCGCAAAAAGATCCCGTTCGGGATCTGCCAGATCGGCAAATCATTCCGTAACGAGATCACGCCCGGTAACTTCATTTTCCGCGTGCGCGAGTTCGAGCAGATGGAGATGGAATTCTTCTGTGAGCCCGACACCGACCTTGAGTGGTTCGCATACTGGAAGAAGTACTGTATTGACTGGCTGAAGAGCCTCGGCATGAAGGAAGAGGAGATGCGTGTACGTGACCACGACCCCGAGGAACTGTCCTTCTATTCCAAGGCAACAACGGACGTGGAATTCGCCTTCCCGTTTGGCTGGGGCGAACTCTGGGGCATCGCGGACCGTACCGATTATGACTTAACACAGCACCAGAACGTATCCGGTGAGGACATGACCTATTTTGATGACGTAAAGAATACAAAGTATCTGCCGTTTGTCATTGAACCGTCCGTTGGCGTGGAGAGACTGTTCCTTGCCTTCCTTTGCGGGGCTTACGATGAAGAGGAGATCGCGGAAGGTGATGTGCGTACCGTCCTGCATTTCCATCCGGCACTCGCACCGGTCAAGATCGGCGTACTGCCGCTTTCCAAGAAACTGAACGAGGGTGCGGAAGCGATCTATCAGACACTGTCGAAGAAATACAACTGCGAATTCGACGACCGCGGCAATATCGGTAAACGTTACCGCAGACAGGATGAGATCGGGACTCCGTTCTGCGTGACCTATGATTTTGACTCCGAAGAAGACAAGTGCGTGACCGTACGTTTCAGGGATTCCATGGAGCAGGAAAGGGTTGCGATCGATCAGCTCGAAGCATATTTTGAGGACAAGTTCCGCTTCTGATAAAAGATAGCGATAAAGACTGCTCACGTGATCATTAAGTGCGATTTTACAATAGACAAAAAGGTTCCGATATGGTAAAATTTTCTTGTTGAGACAAAAAAGAAGTTGAGGAACACGATTTCATGATTGCGTTACTGGCATGTGATCAGAAAATGAAAAGCAGATTATAACAAAACGAGCCAAATTACCAGGGGTGTATTTTGGCTCTTTTCTTTGTCATAACAAACAAACAGGAGGAAAGAAAATGAGAAAGAAATGGGTGTATCTTTTTACGGAGGGTAACGCGACAATGCGTAATCTCCTGGGCGGTAAGGGCGCAAACCTTGCTGAAATGACCAATATCGGTCTGCCGGTGCCGCAGGGCTTTACCGTAACGACGGAGGCCTGCAACCAGTATTATGAGGATGGCAGACAGATCAACGATGAGATCATGGGTTCCATTATGGAATTCGTCGGCAGAATGGAAATGATCAATGATAAATACTTCGGGGATCCCGAGAAACCGCTTCTGGTTTCCGTCCGTTCCGGTGCGCGTGCATCGATGCCCGGTATGATGGATACGATCTTAAACCTGGGTCTGAATGATGAAGTCGTAGCAGCCATGATCAAGGGCAATCCGGATCCGAAATTCGAGCGTTTCGTATATGATTCCTACAGACGTTTCATCCAGATGTTCTCGGATGTCGTTATGGGCGTCGGCAAGAAGCATTTTGAAGAACTGATCGACCAGATGAAAGAGAAAAAGGGCGTTAAGTTCGACGTAGATCTGACGGCAGATGACCTGAAAGAGCTCGCTGAACTGTTTAAGGCGGAGTACAAGCAGGAACTGGATGAGGATTTCCCCACAGATCCCGTTGTACAGCTGAAAGAGGCGATCAAAGCCGTATTCCGTTCCTGGGATAACCCGAGAGCGAACGTATACCGCCGTGACAACGATATCCCTTACAGCTGGGGAACGGCCGTATCGGTTATGCCCATGGTATTCGGTAACCTGAACAACAATTCCGGTACAGGCGTTGCCTTTACAAGAGACCCGGCAACCGGCGAAAAGAAACTGATGGGTGAATTCCTTGTCAATGCACAGGGTGAGGACGTGGTAGCAGGTATACGTACACCGATGCATATCTCCGAGATGGAGAAGCAGTTCCCTGAGGCATATTCCCAGTTCACGAAGGTCTGCAAGATCCTGGAGAAACATTACCATGATATGCAGGATATGGAATTTACCGTTGAGAACGGAAAATTATACATGCTGCAGTGCCGTAACGGTAAGCGTACCGCACAGGCTGCCCTGAAGATCGCCTGCGATCTGGTGGATGAAGGCATGAAGACGGAAGAGGAAGCAGTAGCCATGATCGATCCGAGAAATCTGGATACGCTTCTGCATCCGCAGTTTGATGTGAATGTATTAAAGAAGACAAAACCGGCCGGCAGAGGTCTTGGCGCATCCCCGGGTGCTGCCTGCGGTAAGGTCGTATTCTCTGCAGAGGATGCGGAAGAATGGCATAACCGCGGTGAGAAAGTCGTTCTCGTACGTTTGGAGACATCCCCTGAGGATATCACAGGTATGAAGGCTGCACAGGGTATTCTGACCGTCAGAGGCGGTATGACGAGCCACGCTGCCGTCGTTGCCAGAGGTATGGGTAAGTGCTGCGTATCCGGTTGCGGCGATATCTTGATGGATGAAGCAAACAAGAAGTTCACACTGGCCGGCAAGGAATATCATGAAGGCGATTACATTTCGATCGACGGTTCCACCGGTAACATCTATGACGGCATGATCGATACAGTAGATGCAACGATCGCCGGCGAGTTCGGCCGTATCATGGGATGGGCTGACAAGTACCGTACGATGAAGGTACGTACGAATGCCGACACACCCGCAGATGCCAGAAAAGCCAGAGAACTCGGTGCAGAAGGTATCGGCCTTTGCAGAACAGAGCATATGTTCTTTGAAGGCGACAGGATCGATGCATTCCGTGAGATGATCTGCTCCGATACCGTGGAAGAAAGAGAAAAAGCACTGGACAAGATCCTGCCTTATCAGCAGGGTGACTTTGAGAAGTTATATGAGGCACTGGAAGGTTATCCGGTAACGATCCGTTTCTTAGATCCGCCTCTGCATGAATTCGTTCCGACAGAAGATGCGGACATCGAGAAACTGGCTAAGACGCAGAACAAGTCTGTGGATGAGATCAAAGCGATCATCAATTCCCTGCATGAGTTCAACCCGATGATGGGTCATCGCGGATGCCGTCTGGCTGTTACTTACCCCGAGATCGCAAAGATGCAGACACGTGCCGTGATCCGCGCAGCGATCAATGTTTCCAAGAAGCATTCCAACTGGAAAGTAAAACCGGAGATCATGATCCCGCTCATTGGCGATGTGAAGGAATTCCAGTATGTAAAACAGATCGTGCAGGAAACGGCTGATGAGGAGATCAAGGCAGCAAATTACAAGTTGGAATATGAGATCGGTACCATGATCGAGATCCCGCGTGCCGCCCTGACAGCGGATGAGATCGCTGCAAACGCTGACTTCTTCTGCTTCGGTACCAATGACTTAACACAGATGACCTACGGCTTCTCCCGTGATGACGCAGGGAAGTTCCTGGATGCATATTATGACGCGAAGATCTTTGAGAACGATCCGTTCGCTAAATTGGACCGCAACGGTGTCGGCAAGCTCATGAAGATGTCCATGGAACTCGGCAAACCCGTCAATCCGCAGCTGCATGTCGGTATCTGCGGCGAACACGGCGGAGATCCTTCTTCCGTTGAATTCTGTAACGAGATCGGACTTGACTATGTAAGCTGCTCACCGTTCCGTGTACCGATCGCAAGACTTGCCGCAGCGCAGGCAGCGATCAGCCAGAAGAGCGCGAAGTAAGATTGTTGGAGGTAGAGTCAGAATGGCTATGAGACTGGTTACAAGATCTGATTTTGACGGGCTGGCATGCGGAGCCCTGTTGCTCGCAGCCGGCATCGTGGATCATTGGACATTTGCACATCCGAAGGATCTGCAGGACGGACTGGTAGAGATCGATGAGAATGACTGTCTGGCAAACGTTCCCTATGTGGAAGGATGCGGACTGTGGTTCGACCATCACTCCAGTGAACATGAAAGACTGCAGCTTGCAGGTAAATACAAAGGCGAGAGCCGCATCACACCGTCCTGTGCAAGGATCATTTACGAGTATTACGGCGGGAAAGAGAAATTCCCGAATTTTGACGACATGATGGTCGCTGTAGACAAGGTGGATTCCGGAGACCTGACGATCGATGAGATCATGAACCCGCAGGGCTGGATCCTGGTGGGTTTCCTGATGGACCCGAGAACAGGTCTCGGGCGCTGGAGACAGTTTACGGTTTCCAACTATCAGCTGATGGAAAAGCTGATGATCGCCTGCAGGGACAAATCAACCGAAGAGATTCTGGCGATGCCTGACGTGCAGGAGAGGATCGAAGTTTACAATGAGCAGACCGAAAAGTTCAAAGAGATGGTCAAGGCGCATACCAGAACGGAAGGCAATGTGATCATCAGCGATCTGAGAGGCGTGGATCCCATTTATACGGGGAACCGTTTCATGATCTACAGCATGTACCCCGAGCAGAATATCTCGGCCTGGATCGTATCCGGCAGAGGCGGACAGGGCTGCTCTGCAGCAGTCGGCTACAGCATCATCAACAAGACCTGCAAAGTGGATGTCGGAAGCCTGATGCTGAAGTACAACGGCGGCGGACACAAGAAAGTCGGCACCTGCCAGTTCACGAACGAGACGATGGATACGGAGCTTCCGAAGATGCTTTCGGAACTTTGCTCAATGGCAAACGCATAACATTTACCGGTTAAAAGATAAGTCCAACGGATCTTCCGCTGGACTTATTTTCTGAAGGAGGGAAACTGTGAAACTGAACAAATCGAGAACTTTCCTGGTGGGTCTTGCCTTCATGTCCATCTGTATGTTCTGGCAGATGTATGACAGCGTGATCCCGTTGATCCTAAAGAACACGTTCCGGATCGGCGACACCATAGCCGGTGCGATCATGGCGCTTGACAATGTCATTGCGCTCTTTCTGCTGCCGTTGCTGGGGGCGCTTTCCGACAAATGCTCGACAAAGATCGGACGCAGGATGCCGTTCATACTCGGTGGTACGGCAGCATCCGTACTGATCATGACTTTTATTCCCATCATGGACAATCTGTATTATGCAGATCCGAAGAAGGGATATCTGACCCTGTTCATTCTGTTACTGGGACTTCTTTTGATCGCGATGGGGACCTATCGTTCACCCGCGGTCGCCCTGATGCCGGATGTCACACCCAAACCGCTCCGTTCCAAAGCCAACGCGATCATCAATCTGATGGGCGCCATCGGCGGGATCATTTATCTGGTGATCACGACCTTCCTGTATTCCAAGGCGAGAACGGAAGGCCTGCCGCATGTTGATTATCAGCCTCTGTTTGTGATCGTTGCAACGGTCATGGCGGTATCCGTCATCATTCTGTTCTTCACGATCAAGGAGCCCAAGCTTGCAGCAGAGTGTGAAGCCTATGAAGAGGCGCATCCGGAAGACAATCTGGAAGAAACGGACACAGAGACAGGAGAGTCGTTCATTCCGAAGGATGTAAAGCGCAGCCTGTATTTTATCCTGTTTTCGATCGCACTCTGGTTTACCGGCTATAACGCGATCACGACCTCCTTTACGAAGTATGCGCAACAGGAATGGAATATGACGCTTGGCGAATCCTCGCTCTGCTTAACGATCGCAACGGGTGCCGCGATCATTTCCTATATTCCGATCGGTGAACTGGCATCCAGGATCGGCAGAAAGAAGACGATCCTGATCGGGGTGGCGGTCCTTGCCGTCAATTTCCTGATGGGAATGGTCTTGACCTTTACCATGCACGGATTTTCACCTGTCCTCTATGTGATCTTCTGTCTGATCGGGTTTGCCTGGGCTGCGATCAATGTCAATTCGCTGCCGATGGTCGTGGAGATGTGTAAGGAATCGGATATCGGTAAGTTCACGGGCTATTATTATACGTTTTCGATGGCGGCGCAGATCATCACACCGATCCTTTCCGGTGCGCTCCTGCAATATGTCGGCTATTGGACGCTGTTCCCGTACGGCGCCCTGTTTGTGGCCTTTTCATTCCTGACCATGCTGCAGGTAAAGCACGGAGACAACAAACCGTCCGTTCCAACCGATAAACTGGAAATGTTTGACGTGGAAGACTAGTGAAGTTTTTGGAGGAATACAATGCGTAAATCGACGATCGCAGGTCTTTTGACCGCAACAGGCCTGCCGGCTTTGTTCTTATATCTGATGGCACCAAACGCGCACCGCGATGTTTCTGATTTTCAGGGGAAACGCTATGCGCACAGGGGGCTGCATAACCATGTGATCCCGGAGAATTCCCTTGCTGCCTTTCAAAGGGCTAAAGAACGCGGTCTTGGCGTGGAACTTGACGTGCAGATGACAAAAGACAAACAACTCGTCGTTTTCCATGACGGAAACCTTAAGAGAATGTGTAACGTGGATGTCAATCTGCGTGATCTGACTTACGAAGAACTGTGCGCATACAGACTGAAAGAGACGGATGAGAAGATCCCGCTGTTTTCGGAAGTGCTGAAAGTGCTTGGAAACGTTAACCTGATCTGTGAGATCAAGAGTGACAACGGATTTAAAAATGAAGAGATCTGTCAGAAAACATACGCTCATTTAATGACATATCCCGGCAAATTCTGCGTGGAATCCTTCAGCCCGTATTTAACGGGATGGTTTCGCAAGAATCATCCGGAGATCATAAGAGGGCAGTTGTCCTGTATCATGAAGAACAACGATCACGGACCCGTCGTGAATTTCGCCCTGACAAATCTGCTGTTTAACTGCGTGTCCAGGCCTGATTTTATCGCATATGATTTTAAAGATGCAAAAAGATCGCCGGGGCTTTTGCTGCTCCGGCGGATCTTTCAACCGTTCTGCGTCTGCTACACGCCAAAAGGCGAAGAGGAGATCGCAGAAGCGGCACATGATTTTGATACCATTATCTTTGAAGAGGAAAAGCCCTGATCCTTTTAGTCATCAAACCTGACACGGATGTAGGCTAAGATCTCTTCCACACATTTGTCGAATCCGAGTTTCCCGGAATCCAGACAAAGATCATAACCGCGCAGGTCATACCACTGTGCACCGGTGTGGTATTTATAGTAGTCGGCGCGGAACTTATCTGTTTTTTCTATGAACTTATCGATCTCCTTTTCGGGGATCGATACTCTTGCCAGGGCCTGTTCCCTGCAAAAATCATGATCCGCATGCACAAAGACGGAGACGACATTCGGATAATCTTTCAGAATGAAGTTTGCACATCTGCCGATGATCACACAGGATTCCTTTTCAGCCAGCTGCTTTAATACCTTGGCCTGGAAATTGAACAGATTGTCATCGGATGTGAAACCGTCCGAGTCCGGTGTTTTCAGTTCGCCGGTATAGACTTTTTTGGGCTTGAAGAAACTGTAGTTCACCATTTTCTCATCGACCTTGGCAAACATGGCCTCATCGATCCCGCTTTCTTCGGATGCCAGTTTCACGATCTCGCGGTTATAGTATTTGACGCCCATCTGGTCCGCCAGCATCATGCCGATCGTTTTGCCGCCTGAACCGTACTGTCTGTTGATCGTAACCACCACATTATTCATACGCATGCTCCTTCCTTACTCTCCAAGATATGCTTTCTTAATGTCTTCGTTGTTGAGCAGATCGGAGGCTTTACCCTCAAGCACGATCCTGCCTGTCTCGAGGACGTAAGCGCGGTCTGCTATGGACAATGCCTTTTTGGCGTTCTGCTCGACGAGCAGGACAGTCGTACCGGCATTGCTGACTTCCTGGATGATATCAAAGATCTCATTGACGTAGATCGGGGATAAGCCCATGGAAGGTTCATCCATCAGAAGGATCTTGGGATTGCTCATCAGGGCGCGTCCCATGGCAAGCATCTGTTGTTCGCCGCCCGAAAGCGTTCCCGCCATCTGATTCTGTCTTTCCTTCAGTCTCGGGAATCTGTTATAAACATTTTCAAGCGAAGCTTCGATCTCTGCCTTGTCTTTTCTCGTATAGGCCCCCATCTTCAGGTTCTGCAGCACGGTCAGGTTCGCGAAAACGCGGCGTCCTTCCGGCACATGCGCCATACCCATGGCAACGATCTTGTGGGCAGGGATCTTGGAGATGTTGACATTATCAAACAGGACGGAACCGTTTGCAGCCTGCAGAAGACCGGTAATGGTGTGCAGGATCGTTGTCTTGCCGGCACCGTTTGCACCGATGAGCGCAATGACTTCGCCTTCATCGACGTGAAAATCAACGCCTTTGATCGCCTGGATCACTCCGTAATATACTTCCAAATCATGTATTTCCAATAACGACATGTATGCCTCCTATATTCTGCAGGTCCCTTATTCTCCGAGGTATGCGGTGATGACCTCGGGATCGTGCAGAACATCACTTGTTTTTCCCTGCGTTAAGATCTTACCGAAGTTTAAAACAGTCAGTTCTTCACAGATACCGGCTACCAGTTTCATATCATGTTCGATCAAAAGGATCGTCATGTCAAAATGATCGCGCACGAACCGGATCGTTTCCATCAGTTCCTTGGTCTCATTTGGATTCATGCCCGCTGCGGGCTCGTCGAGCAACAGCAGTTTGGGGTCCGTGGCGAGCGCCCTTGCGATCTCAAGCTTACGCTGTTTTCCGTAAGGCAGGTTGGAAGCGAGATAATCGGCCTCGCCGTCCAGATCGAAGACTTTCAGTAATTCCATCGCGCGCTCATCCATCTTTTTCTCCATCTGGAAATAGCGCGGCAGGCGCAGAAGACCTTCCACGGTGGAATAGTGGTACTTATTGTGCAGGCCGACTTTTACGTTATCGAGAACGCTCAGTTCCTTGAACAGACGGATGTTCTGGAACGTCCGTGCGATCCCGGCCTGGTTGATCTCGATGGTCTTCAGTCTTGTGATATCTTCACCGTCCAGGTGGATAAAGCCTTCATCCGGCTGATAGACGCCGGTCAGAAGATTGAAGACAGTGGTCTTGCCGGCACCGTTGGGGCCGATGAGACCGTAGAGCTGTCCCTTTTCGATCGATACGTTAAAATCATCCACGGCACGGAGACCGCCAAAGGAGATGCTTAAGTTCTTGACTTCCAGCAATGCCATATCAAGCCACCTCCTTTTTCCTGCCGAAACGGTTGGCTGCCTTTTTGCGCAGCGCGATCATGTTCGGTGCCCAGTTATAAAGCATCATGACGATCAGAACGATGGAGTAGATCAGCATACGGTAATCGTTCAGACCGCGCAGTAATTCGGGCAGAAGCGTCAGGATCACGGCAGCGATGACGGAGCCGCGGATATTCCCGATCCCGCCGAGCACAACGAATACAAGGATCATGATGGACATGTTGTATCCGAAGTTCTTCGGGGTCGCCATCAGCGAATTCAGGTTATGTGAGTAGAGGACACCGGCGATCCCGGCAAGTGCTGCAGAGATCGTAAATGCCATCAGTTTGTACTTCGTGATATGGATACCAATGGATTCGGAAGCGATCAGATTGTCACGGATCGACATGATCGCACGTCCGTCCCTTGAATTGATCAGGTTCAGCACGATGAGCAGTGTCAGAACGATCAGGATCACACCGATGGTGAAATTGGAATCCTTCGGGGTACCCGTGATCCCCTGTGCGCCGTTGATGATCACGTCGCCGCCTTCCTCAAGCCCGAGAGAGAGGGAATCTTTCATGGAGAAATGGAAACCGTGGGAATCCCGCCCAATGAAGAGCACATTCATGATGTTTTTGATGATCTCGCCAAACGCCAGTGTAACGATGGCAAGATAGTCGCCTTTCAGACGGAGAACCGGCATACCGATCAGGAAACCGATGAGCGCGGCACACAGACCGCCGATCAGCAGTGCCAGGAAGAACCGGACGGGTGCAAATGTGATCGTGTTTTCCATGCACTTTGAAAAGAATGCGGATGTGAAAGCACCGACACACATAAATCCGGCATGACCGAGGCTTAATTCACCAAGGATACCTACAGTCAGGTTCAAGGAAACCGCAAGGATGATATAAGCACAGAGCGGGACCAGAAGACCCTGCAGAAGGTTGCTTAACAGTCCGGTCGCGGAAAGGATCATAACGAGGATATAGCAGACAACCACGATCCCGATGGTAATGAGGTTGTCCTGAAGTTTTTTGGGAATATTGCGATTTTTCATGACAGACCTCCTATACTTTTTCCTGGATCTTTCTGCCAAGGATACCGGTCGGTTTGATCAAAAGAACAAGGATCAAAACGAGGAATACGATGGCATCTGCCAGTTGGGATGAAATATATGCTTTGCTGAGGATCTCTATGATCCCGAGAACGATACCGCCGATCAGGGCGCCGGGAATCGAACCGATCCCGCCGAAGACTGCGGCAACGAATGCTTTGATACCGGGCATGGAACCCGTATATGGTGTAAGGGAAGGATATGCGGAGCATAAGAGCAGACCTGCGATCGCAGCAAGACCGGAGCCGATCGCAAACGTTAAGGAGATCGTTCCGTTCACGTTGATCCCCATAAGCTGTGCAGCGCCTTTGTCTTCACTGACGGCGAGCATGGCCTGTCCGGCTTTGGTTTTGTTCACGAACAGCGTCAGGGCTGTCATGATGATGATGCAGGAGATGATCGTCACGATCGTTTCACCGGAGATCGTGATCTGACCGTCAAACAGTTTCAGCGGTTCTGCGCTTACAACCGATGTGAATGCCTTTGTGTTGGCACCGAAAATGATCAGGGCCACATTCTGCAGGAAATAGCTGACGCCGATCGCAGTGATCAGAACGGCTAAAGAACTGGCCGCATTCCGAAGCGGTCTGTAGGCAATGGCCTCGATCGTGATCCCGAGCATCGTACAGAGAACGATCGCCAAAAGAATTCCGAGACCAACAGGCAGGTTCAGCGTGCTCACAAACGTGAAGATCAGATAACCGCCGACCATGATGACGTCGCCGTGGGCAAAGTTAAGCATCTTGGCGATACCGTAAACCATGGTATAACCGAGTGCAATGATGGCATAGACACTGCCCAGGCTGATCCCGTTGATCAGATAAGAAAGTAAACTCATATTCCTCCCTCGTTTCCTTATATTTATACAACTATATTAATATATCACACATGATGTATCATCTGCAAGGTATGACGCATGTTTATGGCACTTTTTAGCGAAAGAAAACGGGGACTGCGAAATCCGCAATCCCCGTTGATCACTTAAGCTGTAAATCTTACTGGATAAGAGAGTAGTTACCGTTGATGATCTGCATAGCCTTCGGAGCCTTGTTAACAGCACCTTCAGCATCCCAGGACATTGCTGCACCTGTCAGACCGTCTACCGTGATCTCTCTCATGGCGTTCTGCATCTTTGTGCCGAGATCTGCAACGGAATCAGCCGGTGTTGCGTTTGCCTTTTCAGCAGCAGCCTTGATGATGTAGATCGCATCATAAGCATCAGCAGCGAACTGGTTCGGGATATCGCCGTAAGCAGCCTTGTAATCAGCAACGAATTTCTGTGTTGCAGCATCTTCCGCATCAGCTGCGAAAGGAGTTAAGAGCATAACGCCTTCTGCAAGAGAAGCGTCAAAGTTCTCAACGCCGAGGATACCGTCAAGACCGTCACAACCGAAGAACTTGGGAGCATATCCCATTGTGTTAGCCTGTGTTAAGATCAGGGAAGCTTCCGTGTAGTAGATCGGAAGGAATACCAGATCAGCACCTGCATCGCTTGCTTTCTGCAGCTGTACGGAGAAGTCCGTCTTGGAATCAGCCGTAAATGCTTCTGCAGAAACGATCTCGAAAGGCTGGTTTGCAGCTTCTGCTACGAATTTCTCGTAGATACCGGAAGAGTATACATCAGAGCTGTCATAGATGATGGCAACCTTTGTTGCAAGACCGTTTGTTCCGATGTAGTCTGCAGCACCGATACCCTGGTTAGGATCCGAGAAGCAAACCTGGAAAACGTTGTCGTTGTTTGCAGTACAGTCTGTTGAAGAACCCGAAGGTGTCAGCTGGAACATGTTGTCCTTGGAAGACTCAGCAGCAACAGCAGTGCAGCAACCGCTGGTAACGCAGCCGATCATGAGGTTCATACCCCAGTCCTTTAAGGTGTTGTACGCATTCAGACTCTTTTCGTTATCTAACTCATCGTCTTCGAATTTGTACTCAACCTGGTATCCGTTGATACCGCCTGCAGCATTTACTTCTTTGATCGCAAGTTCCGCAGCGTTGCGGACAGCGATACCGTAAACAGCAGCGCCGCCTGTTGTGGGTCCGATACCACCGATCTTGAATGTATCAGAACCGGAAGCGGATGCGCCGCCGCAGCCTGCCAGCATGGAAACAGCCATTGCCAGAACAAGCATGAGACTCATAACTTTCTTTTTCATAATAATTCCTCCTTTTTGATTGTCATACCCGATAATACTTTCATATTTATATTACAAAAACAGGGTTATGTCAAATATATGTATGGATGTTATCCGCTCCATAACCGGGAGTTATGATATGCGGACGCCGTTGACTTCCACCTCGCCGTCCAGGGCGATCACAAGGCATTCACGTCCGTCGATCGTCTTTTTCTCGATCAGGTCAGTGCGGCCCGGATCGACCTTGATGACAACGCTCGGCGTCTTTACCTGGAAGGAGCGTGTATTCATGATATTGGATGCATAAACCTTCGCGTGCGGATCGGCGATCGCTTCAAAGGTTTCATCATAGGATGCAAACAACGCATCCTCGGCACCGGCGTCCATCAGAAGCTGCTTGATCTCTTCTTTTTCAAAGGTCAGGATCTCGCCTGCTTCTTTGCTTTCCTCATTCATCTGCGTGATGTGTTCGTGAATGTTCTTCATCAGTTCCAGATCGCAGGATTCACCGATCGTATCTTCGATGACAGATACAAAGGTATCTTTCTGCGTTGCAGAGCTTAACGGGATCTCACAGTGGAGGATCTCATCCATGAAGGCCTGACGCGGTTCGTTTTCATCCTTTGCATAGTAAAGAACAGAGTGGATATCCGCCATCCGGTCGTGAAAAGCAGGGAAGAGTATCGCGTTTTCAGGCATTTCCACTACCCAGTCGCGGATCCGGTTCACAAAGATGTTCTCGCCGGCATCATAACTTAAGCCCGGTTTTGACAGATTGACCGGACAGATGGAAGTCAGGATGTATTCATATACATTCTCGCTTGCGTCATCCAGTACAAGGCCGTCGCTCGTGTGCCCGGGGATATCATAGGTATCATGTATGACGAGGATCAGATAGTTGCCGACATAATCATAGTTGGCAATGATCCTGTCGTAATATTCCTGCAGCAGACTGTCATCATTCAGCCCGGAATCGCGCAGCTTCAGCAGGAAATGCTGCGTGCCGCCTTCACTTTCCGTATCTGTGGGAAAATCAAGCGTATTCAGATTCTTTCCGATGCTCCCGGAGAGAGATTTCCTGAAGAGTTCAAAGTATTTGAACATTTCCTCCGTATCAAGAGACAGAAAGGCCTGCTTAAAGGTTGTCTTGATGTTTTTCTCCCCGTCGACATAGCATCCGCAGATCTTTGAAATGGAGCAGTGGCGCTCGCTGAACTGTTTTTTGATCTCGGCTATTTCTTTTTTATTCATGTTCTTGCCTCCGCAAATATTGTCACGCTTTTGCCTGCGCGCGTACCCTATTAGGATAACAGAATGGGACGGAAGATACAATGTGGCTTAAACGTGATAAAACCGTTGACAAAGAGCGGTGGGTGTAATAATATTATATTTGGCTTAAATACCAAAAAAATTTGAGGGAGGACTCAAAATGGAAAAAAGAGTTGATAAGAATCTGTATGTATGGTTATATGCATGGCTTCTTGGCGCATTCGGCGTTGACAGATTTATCAGAGGTCAGGTTGGTTTAGGCGTCGTTAAGCTTCTTACATGTGGCGGTTGCGGCATCTGGGCTATGATCGACTGGATCATCGCTCTGACCAAGGCATACGGTGCTGCTGCTTTCGGTAATGAGCAGGAGATCGTGTTCATCGACGGACAGTATGCTAAATAAAGATTGAACACATACATGATCATGCAGCCTGTCATTTAGCAGGCTGCATTTTCATTTTACGGAAAGATCACGGATCGGTTATTGCATGGATAAACAATGGAAATACAATCTGCTCATAGCGGGACTGCTGCTGTTTTTTGCCCTTTTATCAACGCTTCGTTTATACAGCTGTCCATTTGAACGGATCTTTGGGATCCCCTGCATGCTTTGCGGGATGACGCGGGCGCTGAAGAGTGTTTTGCGCCTTGATCTTGCAGCGGCGTTTTATTACCACCCGTTATGGCCGCTTGTGATCCTTGCGGCGATCCTCTGTATCCTGAAACAGCTTCATCTGATCCATCCTTCCAAACGGCTCGTTAATGCCGCGGTCTATACGGTCGGCGCGCTGCTTCTGATCTGTTTTGTCCTGCGCCATATCTTTGGTTCGCCGGTGGTCGCCCCGCACTTTGAAACATCCCTGCTTCATGACATTCTTACGGCGGCACACCTGATCCATCCGCATTGATTTTTATATAAATCTTGCATTGGCACTCTGTTTTTCATATACTGAATGTAATATTAGTACCGTTTCCGAAAAAGGAGGAATGACGGATGTCATTATTACCGCAGGGACTGGAACTGGATACGAAAAGCGGACTGGAATTCTGCGCAGACAGCGAAGAAGTGTATATGGATATTCTGGATGAGTTCCGAAAAGACGACAGAAGAGACGAACTGAACGGTTTCTTCAGGGAGCGCAACTGGGAACGCTACCGCATCAGTGCGCATGCCGTCAAATCATCCTCGCAGACGATCGGCGCCACCGATCTGTACCAGATCGCCAAAGCGATCGAAGAGCCGCTGAAGGATATGGATTTCGGTCCGGCACTCGACCTGCACGAGCTTATGATCGAAAAGTACACGGATGTCCTGAACATGCTGAACCGCGTACTTGTATAGTCCGCAAGGTTATGCTATGATATGGACGCTGCAAATGGCAGCGTAACTGAATATATATATTTTACAAAGCTAGGGGAGCGTACGCTGAGATCGCCGTTTGGCGAACCCTCATTACCTGATCCGGTTAATGCCGGCGTAGGGAAGCATGTATAGCCCCTCCTGCGTGCAAGGAGGTTTTTTTATGTCACAAAACGAAGTATCAACCAATGCAAGGCGGCTCGTTGAGTCCGCTGTCATGGTGGCTGTCGCCACCGTCCTGTCCCTGATCAAACTGCTGGATCTGCCATATGGCGGCACGGTCACGATCGCAAGCATGCTGCCGGTCATTATCATTTCCTACAGACACGGCCTGCGTTTCGGCCTGCTGACGGGTTTTGTGTTCGGGATCATTCAGCAGCTGCTTTCCCTGAACACGCTTTCCTATGTTACGACCTGGCAATCGGTCGTTGCCGTGATCGTGCTCGACTATATCGTGGCGTTTATGGTGATAGGCCTTGGCGGCCTGTTTAGGAAGATGCGTTCACAGCCGCTGGCACTGCTTTATGGAACGCTTTTTGTCTGTGCCCTGCGGTATGCCTGCCATGTGATCTCAGGTGCGACAGTGTGGGCGGGCCTGTCCATACCGACAAACGCAGCACTCATCTATTCCTTTATCTACAACGCAACCTATATGATCCCCGAAACGATCGTGACGGCGTGCGCAGCTTATATGATCGGCTCCATGCTGGATTTCAGGGGACTTACCATCAGACAGCTTGAAAAAAAAGAGAAGAGCGGATCGCCTGTGCTTGGCTGGGCCGCATCCCTGCTGCTCCTTGCCGCGCTGTTTTTTGATGTGCGAACGATCTTTGCGAATCTGCAGAATGCGGAGACGGGCGAGTTCGATATTTTGGGCCTTTCGACCGTGAACTGGCCCATCGTCCTGACAGTGACCCTGCTGTCTGTTGCAGCAGCGCTGATCCTGTTCTATGTATCTGCTCATAAAGGGAGGAAAGAGGCAAGATCATGAAAAACTGTCTCATCATCACAGGCGGCGCACGCTGCATGAAAAAACCGGATTTTACCTATTCGTTTGTGATCGCCTGTGACCACGGATATGATCATGCGATCGCACTCGGGATCAATCCGGATATCCTGATCGGCGATCTTGACTCGATCCATGCTGATTCTGTATATATCCCCCTCTTAAAGCATCCCGTACGCAAGGACGACAGTGATACGATGCTTGCCGTTAAATATGCGATCGAAAACGGATACGATCACATCGGGATCCTCTGTGCGCTTGGCGGAAGGATAGATCATCTGTTTGCAAATATCCAGTCCATGGCCTATGCCGCATCCTATGGCTGTGCCTGTGAGATCTTTGATGATGAGGCGCATCTCCTGACTTTTACGGGTGGAGAGATCCTTCTTCCGAAAAAAGAAGGCTGTGTCCTGTCCCTGTTTTCACTTTCCGATTCCTGTGAACATGTGTCCATAAGCGGTGCAAAATACGATGCGGAGGATATAACCCTGAAAAATACGTTTCCGCTGGGTTTGAGCAATGCCTGGGAAACGGAAGAGATCAGGATCACCATGGGGCGGGGGATCATGCTCATCATGGAATGTAGCGTTCCTATTGAGAATGAAGTGTAAACCCTGTATAATAGTAATGTTATGCGGGAATTGTTTAAGTATCTGAAAGATTACAAAAAAGAGTGCATCTTATCCCCTGCGTTCAAAGCACTGGAAGCAGGGTTTGAACTGCTTGTGCCGCTCGTGATCGCACGCATGATAGATAAAGGGATCCCCGATCAGGACGGGTCGTTTATCATCAGATGCGGCTTCTTTCTGGCGATCCTTGCTTTCGTAGGCTTTGCCTGCGCCATTCTGGCGCAGTATTTTGCGGCCAAAGCGGCTGTAGGTCTCAGTACCAATTTACGGCATGACCTGTTCTCGAAACTCATGCATCTGTCTTTTTCCAAGATCGATGAAGTCGGCAGTTCCACCATGATCACCAGACTGACCTCCGATGTGAACAGCGTCCAGGCGGGTGTCAATATGATCCTGCGCCTGTTCCTAAGGTCTCCCTATATCGTGATCGGTGCCACGATCATGGCTTTTCTGATCGATACAAGATCCGCCCTGCTGTTTGTCCTGCTGATCTTTGTCCTGGCCCTCATCGTGGCTGTTCTTGCCTATTCCAACATTTCACTGCTGCTTATCGCGCAGCAGAAACTCGATAAGATCACGGAAGCGATCCGGGAGAATCTATCCGGCACACGTGTCATCCGTGCTTTTTGCAGGCAGGAGGAACAGACAGGATCGTTTCAGGATAAAAATCACGCGCTGTTTCTGGCACAAAAGAAGGCGGGCGTCCGTACCGCGCTCTTAAATCCCATCACTTATATAGTCATCAATCTGTTCATTGTGCAGCTGATCCGTATCGGCGCGATACAGGTTGGAAACGGCACATTGACTGCCGGCTCTGTTGTGGCTTTGTATAACTACATGTCACAGATCCTGCTGGAACTGGTCAAATTCGCAAACCTGCTGATCACGGTGAATAAGGCGTTTTCCGGCTGGAAACGTATCACAGACATACTGCATATGAAAGAAACCGGAACGGTCACGGAAGAAGCCGTGCCGGATCCTGCTGCAGATCTGATCGTATTTGATCATGTATCCCTCAAATATCATGAAGACGCCGATGAAGTCCTCTCAGACATCGATCTGGTGATCAAAGAAGGCGAAACGGTCGGTATCATCGGCGGCACAGGCGCCGGAAAGACAAGCCTGGCACATCTCATTGCCGGTTTTTACAGACCGACGGCCGGCCAGGTACGGATCCTCGGCAGGGAGACCAAAGAGTATAAACCGGAACAGCTCACGGATATGATCGGTATTGCCATGCAAAAACCCGTGCTGTTTCAGGGAACGATCGCCGATAACCTGAAGTGGGGAAGGGAAGAAGCAAAAGACCCGGAACTGATGGAAGCAGTCAGGATGGCCTGCTGTGAAAACGTATTGGAAGAACACGGCGGGCTGCAAGCCGTTGTCAATCAGGGCGGCAGAAACTATTCCGGCGGTCAGAGACAGAGGCTCTGTATCGCCAGAGCACTTGTGAAGAAACCAAAAGTGCTGATCCTGGATGATTCGTTTTCGGCACTGGATTATATGACGGACAGGAAGCTTCGGAGCAACTTAAGCACCCTTTCAGAGAGACCGACGATCATCATGATCTCGCAGCGTACCGTCTCCATACAGGACTGCGACCATATCATCGTGCTTGATGACGGCAGGATGGTGGGGCACGGAACACACGAAGAACTGCTTCAGACATGTGATGTTTATGCGGAGATATACAGATCGCAGGGCAGCATGAGCGAAACGGAAGGCGGTGTTGCATCATGAGCGGAAATCTTTTCGGCTATATGCCGCACGGCAACATCCATGAGGATAAAAAGATCGCAAAAACAACGGTGATCAGACGCGTGCTCAGACAGGAGAAACGCTATCTGCCGCTCATTATCCTGTCCCTGCTGCTAGCCGTATCGTCTGTCGTTTTCACACTGCTTGTGCCCATCCGGATCGGAAATGCGATCGATCTGATCACGGAAGGCGTATTTGACAGGGCACTTGTAAACAGGCTGGTATTTGCCGCCCTGTTTGCCTTGCTTGCGGCACTTTCCCAATATGGCATGAACCTGATCAATAATCATGTGGTCTATCATACCGTACGGGAGATCAGAAACACGGCTTTTTCGAGATTACAGCGTTTTCCGCTTTCTTATATTGATTCCCATCCGCAGGGAGATCTTGTAAGCAGACTGACCGCGGATACGGAACAGTTTGCGGACGGACTCCTGATGGGCTTTACGCAGCTCTTTACAGGGATCGTTACGATCATCGGCACCCTGCTGTTCATGTTTTCCATGAACGTATCGATCGCGCTGATCGTGGTCTTACTGACGCCCCTTTCCCTGTTTGTTGCCAGATATATTGCAGGCCACACCTATGATATGTTCCGGCTGCAAAGTATGGAAAGAGGAGAGCAGGTCGCCCTTGTGGACGAGATGATGACCAACGAGAAAACGGTCAAGGCCTACGGAAAGGAAGAGGACGTGATCAGGCGGTTCGACGAGATCAATACGCGTTTGCAGAGTTCTTCGCTGCGTGCACTGTTCTTTTCTTCCCTGACGAATCCTTCGACTCGTTTTGTCAATAACATCGTATATGCGCTCGTTGCCTGTGTGGGTGCGATCGCCGTATTTTCCGGAAACTCCGCGATATTCGGAGCGCTTTCGATCGGTGTGCTGAGTGCATTCCTCAGTTATGCCAATCAGTATATGAAGCCTTTCAACGAGATCACCTCCGTTGTCACGGAACTGCAGAACGCGATCGTCTGTGCAGCAAGGGTGTTTGAAGTCATCGATGATCAGACGTTTGAGACGGAAACGGATGAACCTGCCAAGCTTCCTGCCATAGAGGGAGCCGTGGAACTTAAGGATGTTGATTTTTCCTATGATAAGACAAAGGAACTGATCCGCCATCTGAATGTATCCGTCAGACCCGGTATGAAAGTTGCCATCGTCGGTCCGACGGGTTGCGGCAAAACAACGCTTATAAATCTCCTGATGCGCTTCTATGAAACAGACGCCGGAAAGATCCTGCTTGACGGGCAGGAGACAGACAGGTTCAGGCTGAATGATGTTAGAAGCGCTTACGGTATGGTCCTGCAGGATACCTGGCTGTTTGCAGGGACGATACGGGAAAACATCCTCTTTGGAAAACCGGATGCAACGGATGAGGAGATCAGAGCCGCCGCCATGGAATCGCATGCACATTCCTTTATCAGAAGACTGCCGAACGGATATGATACCTACATCGGGGAAGACGGGGAGATGTTATCCCAGGGACAGAAGCAGCTGCTCTGTATCACAAGGCTCATGCTGAACAAGCCGCCCATGCTGATACTCGATGAAGCGACTTCTTCCATAGATACAAGAACGGAGATGCGTATCCAGAGTGCTTTTCATGCGCTGATGGAAGGAAAGACGACCTTTATCGTGGCGCACCGCCTCTCTACGATCCGGGATGCGGATCTGATCCTTGTCATGCGGGATGGCAGTATCATTGAACAGGGCACACATGAAACCCTGATGGAACAGAACGGATTTTATGCACAACTTTACAGGTCGGCATG
The DNA here is from genome assembly GCA_017620255.1 of Lachnospiraceae bacterium. GTDB lineage: Bacteria > Bacillota > Clostridia > Lachnospirales > Lachnospiraceae > UBA2868. Next base: position 243,256 of record JAFZQU010000028.1, on the reverse strand, counting down.
ATTTGTGATAAGTTGAATAATGGTATTTAAAAGTCAGACAAAAGGCAAAACGAACATGCAAAAGTCGGGAGTTGCATTTAACAAGAGAATATGGATCTTTAAGATCTTTTATGCGATCATCATCGCGATGGGTGTCGGGATGCTTTTCGTGGCGGCGTTTACGAAGCATCTGGACGTTACCTATAAAGATACGAATGTCCGCACCATGGACACCTGGTTTCTGCATAACGGCCAGGTCGTGATCCCGTGTAACTCCGACACGGACCTGAAGCCCTATCTGGAAGAGGGGCAGCGTTCCTATGTACTTGAGAGCATTGTGCCGCAAGATACCACGGACGGCGATGAACTGGCGTTCCGGATCTCTGACAGGAACGTACGCGTCGTGATCGACGGCAGGACAGCAGCTTCCTTCGGATATGATGACAGCAATCCGTTATGGAAAACGGACGGGCGTTACTATGTATTTGTGCCGCTCGCCAAGACGGACGCGGGAAAAAAGATCGAAGTCTCCGTAGACTGCGTGTATGACCACGAAAGAGGGAGGATCCCTGATTTTTACATCGGGACACGCTGGGAGATCTATAAGATGCTCGAGGAAACATACAGCGTCCGCTATGTGCTTGCAAGAGCGCTTGTTTTCGTCGGCTTTATCATGCTCACGCTTTATCTGGCGTTTTGGATCGGCAATAAGGAAAGAGACAATAAACTGCTCACGCTCGGTCTTTTCATCATATTCAGCTGTACCTGGCTTCTGACGGAAGGGAAACTGACACAGTTCAGGATCGGAAACCCGTACGCGATCTATGCCTTGACTTTTATTTCGCTCTCACTGATCCCGGGCGCATTCCTGGCATATGTGGATCAGGTGCAGAAGAAACGGTACACGAAGCTCTTTTTCATACTGGAGATGTTCACCTGTATCATGGGCTTCCTGTATATGATCCTGCAGATCTTTCATATCCTGGATCTTCAGGAGACCCTTATCCTCGTGCACATCGGACTGGTCCTGACGGTCCTCACCGTGCTGTTTACCACCGTATGGAGTTTCCTGAGATACAGGGATAAGGATCTGAAGGCGATGTTCTTCGGTCTTCTGATCCTTGTGCCGTTTACGCTCGCGGAGATCTTAAAGCGGTACTGGCGGAAAGATTACAAGAGTACGGGCACGCTGTTTGCCATTGCGATCGCTCTTTTCCTGTTTGTTCAGGTGTATGACAGTGTCAGGGGACTGCTGATACTGCAGCGCGAAAAGGAAGAAGCGGTCAAGGAAAGCTGGGATAAGAGCATATTCCTTGCGAATATGTCCCATGAGATCCGTACGCCCATGAACGCGATCATGAGTATGTCCGAACTCCTTTCGGAATCGGAGACGCTCAATGACACGGAATGGGACTATGTCAATACGATCTATTCCGCATCCAGGAACCTGCTTGAGATCATCAACGATATCCTTGACTATTCCAAGTTCTCGGCAGGAAAATACGATCTGGTCAAAGAATCCTACGAACCGCTCAAGATGATCTCCGATATAGAGAAGATGCTTGTTGTGAAGGCCAGGGAAAAGGGCCTGACGCTCACGGTTTCCACGGACAGCAGGATCCCGAAGAGGATGATCGGGGATGAGGGACGTGTCCGACAGATCGTACTGAATCTGTTAAATAATGCAGTGAAATATACGGATGAAGGTTTTGTGGACCTGAAGGTCGGATTCAGGCCGCTTGATGACCAGCACGCAGAACTGATCTTCATCGTCGCCGATTCCGGCGTCGGGATCAAGGAAGAGGATCTTCGGAAACTCTTTGATGAGTTCACGCAGGTGGATGTGCGCAAAAACCGCAGCAAGGAAGGAACGGGCCTTGGCCTTGCCATTGCAAGGCAGCTTGCGGAACTGATGGACGGCCGTATCACCGTCAGCAGTGAATACGGAAAAGGTTCGACGTTTGCCGCATTCGTGACTCAGGAGATTGACCGGTCGCCATCCGGGAAGACGGAAGAGAAGAAAACGGAAGTCGAAGAACTCGGCAAATTCCGTGCACCGGCCTTCCGTGTGCTTGCCGTTGACGATAACCGCGTCAACCTGAAAGTCATCACGGAACTGCTGAAGCAGTACGGCATCGAAGCCGATACCGCTTCCGGCGGAAAACAGTCGATTGAAATGGTACAGAACAATCCGAAATACAATCTGATCTTTATGGACTATATGATGCCTGAGATCGATGGCAGGGAAGCTACGATGGAGATCAGAAAACTGAACGGATGCAGTCCGCAGGAACTCCCGATCGTGGCACTGACGGCGGATGTCTTAAGCGGCACGAAAGAAACGCTTCTTTCCTGCGGCATGAACGATTATCTGGCCAAGCCCGTCAAACTGGAAGAATTAAAAAAGATCATGTATAAATACGTACCGCTGCATATGAGACAGTATCTGGATACGGATGTGCAGTGATCTTTGGAGGAGATTATGAAAAAGGTAAAGAGCATTACCGTTCCGAAGGGCTATAAAAGCCCCATGTCCATTAAGGAAACGGAAATAGCGATCAAAGACGTAAAGGACTATTTTGAGAGAGCACTCGCCAAAGAACTGAACCTGACCCGTGTTTCGGCACCGCTGTTCGTAAGGCCGGAATCCGGTCTGAACGATAACTTAAACGGTGTGGAAAGACCGGTATCCTTCGGGATCAGGGAGCAGAACGATGCACAGGTTGAGATCGTGCATTCCCTGGCAAAGTGGAAACGCATGGCGCTTGCCAAATACGGATTTGCGCACGGCGAAGGCCTCTATACGGATATGAGCGCGATCCGGCGTGATGAAGATACGGACAATCTGCATTCGCTCTATGTGGACCAGTGGGACTGGGAGAAGATCATAGACAAAAAGGAACGCAATGAAAAGACGCTTCGTGAAACCGTGCGGAAAGTCTATGAAGCCTTAAAGAATACGGAAGTGTTCATCAACGCCCGTTATCCGCAGATCAAAAAGATCCTGCCGGATGAGATCACCTTTGTTTCCACACAGGAACTCGAAGACAGGTATCCTGACTTGACACCGAGAGAGCGTGAGCGCGAGATCGCAAAGGAATACAAGGCGGTATTCCTTACGCAGATCGGTAAAACGCTGAATTCCGGAGAACGGCATGACGGCAGAGCTCCCGACTATGACGACTGGGAGTTGAACGGCGATATCATCGTATACTATCCGGTTCTGGACATCGGACTTGAATTATCCAGTATGGGGATCCGTGTGGATGAGAATTCCCTGAAGAAACAGCTGAAGAAAGCAGGCTGCATGGAACGTGCCGAACTTCCGTTCCAAAAGGCCGTTCTGAATAAGGAACTTCCTTATACCATCGGCGGCGGCATCGGACAGTCGAGGATCTGTATGTTCTTCCTGCGCAGGGCGCATATCGGAGAGGTGCAGAGTTCCATCTGGACGGATGAAGTCCTGGAATACGCAGCCGCACACGGCGTAAACCTGTTATAAAGAAAGCAGCCGTATGCAGAGCGATACGTCTTACATAGAAACGGAGGAAATGATTTTGCAAAAGTATGGTGTAAATGAACTGAGAAAGATGTTTCTCGACTATTTTGAAAAGAACGGGCATCTTCGGATGAACAGTTTCTCGCTGGTGCCGCACAATGATGCGTCCCTGCTGCTGATCAATTCGGGTATGGCTCCGCTCAAACCATATTTCACGGGAGCAGAGATCCCGCCGAGAAGAAGGGTGACGACCTGTCAGAAATGTATCCGTACGGGCGATATCGACAATGTCGGTAAAACCGCAAGGCACGGAACTTTTTTTGAGATGCTCGGAAACTTTTCCTTCGGTGATTACTTTAAGGAAGAAGCGATCTCGTTCACATGGGATTTCTTAACGGAAGTGGTAGGCCTTGATAAAGACAGGCTGTATCCGTCCGTTTACGAGGAAGACGATGAGGCGTTCGAGATCTGGAATAAGAAGATCGGCATCCCTGCGGAGAGGATCTTCCGTTTCGGCAAGGAAGACAATTTCTGGGAGCATGGCGAAGGTGCCTGCGGTCCCTGTTCGGAAGTCTATTACGACCGCGGCGAAAGATACGGCTGCGGTAAACCCGGATGTACGGTAGGCTGTGACTGTGACCGTTACATGGAGATCTGGAACGATGTATTCTCCCAGTTCTACAACGACGGCAAAGGCAATTACTCCGAACTGTCCCAGAAGAACATCGATACGGGCATGGGGCTGGAGCGTCTGGCCTGCGCCGTGCAGGATGTGGATTCGATGTTTGATATCGACACCATGAAAGCCCTGCGCGATCATGTCTGCCGCCTGGCGGGCAAGGAATACGGCGAGGATACGCAGACAGATATTTCCCTGCGCGTTGTTACGGATCATATCCGTTCCGTCACCTTTATGGTCAGCGACGGCATCATGCCGGAAAACGGTGGCAGAGGCTATGTCTTAAGGCGTCTGCTCCGCAGAGCCTGCAGGCACGGAAGAATCCTTGGCATTGAAGGCACGTTCTTAACGGATCTTGCCGCGACCGTGATCGAGGGTTCGAAGGACGGTTATCCGGAACTGGAAGAGAAGAAAGACTTCATCTTTAATGTCATTGCCAAAGAAGAGGCGCAGTTCAACAAGACCATCGACCAGGGGCTGTCCATTCTGGCAAAACTGGAAGCGGACATGGCAACAAAGGGCGAAAAGGTCCTGTCCGGCCAGGATGCATTCCGTTTATACGATACTTACGGATTCCCGATCGACTTAACGGTTGAGATCCTTGAAGAAAAAGGCCTTACCTATGATCAGGAAGGTTTTGAAGCCGCAAAGGCAGCCGCCAAAGAGCAGAGCAGCGGAACCTATAAGGGCGCCGAGCACATGGCGGGCAGAGAGCGGAATGTCTACGATGATCTGGATCTTTCCTTAAATTCACGTTTTGTCGGATATGATAAGCTGACAAGCGATGCAAAGGTGATCGCCCTGACGACCGAAACGGAAGTTACCGACTGCCTGACAGACGGACAGAAGGGTACGATCGTTTTGGATGAGACGCCGTTTTACGGGACCATGGGCGGACAGGAAGGCGACAGCGGCCTGATCACGACAGCCGAGGGCGAATTCCGCGTGGATGAGACGATCCATCTGACAGGTACAAAGATCGGCCATGTGGGATGCGTGACAAAGGGTATGATCAAAACAGGAGACGCTGCCAAAGCATCCGTTGACGCTGCAAAAAGAGCGAATACATGTAAAAATCACTCGGCAACGCATCTTTTACAGAAGGCACTGAAGACGGTACTCGGCAATCATGTTGAGCAGAAGGGCTCCCTTGTGAATGCGGACCGTCTGCGTTTCGACTTCTCCCATTTTGAAGCCATGACGGCTGAGCAGCTTGCAGAGGTTGAGCGGATCGTAAACGAAGAGATCAGTGCAGATCTTCCTGTCAATACGGAAGAAATGCCCATCGAGAATGCAAAGAAAACCGGCGCAATGGCGCTGTTTGGTGAAAAATACGGGGAAAGCGTACGCGTTGTTTCCATGGGAAGATCGGACGCAGCGGATATCGAAAAAGCTTATGCCGATGCGTTTTCCGTGGAACTTTGCGGTGGAACGCATGTATCCAATACCGGTTCCATCACGGCTTTTAAGATCTTATCTGAAAACGGTGTGGCTTCCGGCGTCAGAAGAATAGAAGCCCTGACGGGCAACGGCGTGTTTGCGTATTACCGCCAGATCGAGCAGACCGTGAACGATGCCGCAAAAGCCGCAAAAGCAACACCGGCAACACTGGTGGAGAAGATCGCGCATCTGCAGGCAGAGATCAAGTCCTTAAACGGCGAACTGGAATCGTTGAAGTCGAAAGCAGCCAAGGAAGCGGTAGGCGATGTGCTGGAACAGGCAGTGGACGTAAACGGCGTCAAGCTGCTTGCGATCAGCGTGGATAACGTGGATATGAACGGACTGCGTGATCTGGGTGATCAGCTCAGAGAGAAGCTCACGGACGGTGTGGTCGTGATCGCGTCCGTACAGGGCGACAAAGTCAACCTGATCGCGACCGCGACAGATTCCGCGCAAAAGAAAGGCGCGCATGCCGGCAACCTGATCAAGGGGATCGCCGGTCTCATCGGCGGTGGCGGCGGCGGAAGACCGAACATGGCTCAGGCCGGCGGAAAAGATCCTTCCGGTGTGGAAGCCTGTCTCAAAGAAGCGCAAAAAGTGCTCGGCACACAGATACAGTAAAGACGGGATCGTCACAAAACGATTTTATTGTTGACGTATATTGATTTTATGCTATAATACTGTTTGTGTCGCAAGACATAAATACCCTACATCCGGCTGAATTGTAGGATCGAGGGGAGGTCAGGTAAGAGATGTCAAGTGTAACGGTTAAAGAAGGCGAATCCTTAGACAGCGCACTGCGCCGTTTTAAGAGAAATTGCGCGAAGGCCGGTATCCAGCAGGAGATCCGCAAGAGAGAGCATTACGAGAAGCCGAGCGTAAAGCGGAAGAAAAAATCCGAAGCTGCCAGAAAGCGCAAATATAATTAATATTGAATAATTTCAGACAAACGATCCCGGAGAGATGTTCTCCGGGATTTTGTTTACAGGCAAAAAGAATAGCAAAAAATGAAAAAAAATCTCATAAAACCTTTACATAACGCCTATTCTTGTTTATAATGATTAGCAAATATTTAATTAAATATTTTCATATTCATTCTTTTTGAAGGAGGAGAATAGAAATGACGAAGTTAGGCAAAGTTTTAGCCGGAGTTGCTACTCTGACTCTGGCGGGCCTCGTTTTCGTAGTTCCTGCAAAAGCCGATGCGATCGCAGAAGCCCAGGCCGGTTATGAAAGCGGAATGGCTTATCTGAAAGCAGCTCAGGCTACGATGGTAACCGCAGCAGCAGACAGAGATGCGCAGGCAGCAGCAGGTCTTGCAGCAGCACAGGCAAATCTGGACGCAGCACTTGCAACTCTGCAGACAGCAGCAGCTGACAGAGACCGTCAGGCAGCAGCAGGTCTTGCAGCAGCACAGGCTAACCTGGATGCAGCTTATGCAACCATGGTAACCGCAGCAGCTGACAGAGATGCACAGGCAGCCGCAGGTCTTGCAAAGGCTCAGGCTAACCTGGATGCAGCTTATCAGACAATGCTTGTTGCAGCAGCCGACAGAGACCGTCAGGCAGCAGAAGGCCTTGCAAAGGCACAGGCTAATCTGGATGCAGCGAAGGCTACGATGCTCGTTGCAGCAGCTGACAGAGATCGTCAGGCAGCAGAAGGTCTTGCAAAAGCGCAGGCAAACCTGGATGCAGCACTTGCTACCATGGTTACAGCAGCAGCTGACAGAGACCGTCAGGCAGCAGAAGGCCTTGCAAAGGCTCAGGCTAACCTGGACGCAGCACTTGCTACCATGAAAGTTGCAGCAGCTGACAGAGACCGTCAGGCAGCAGAAGGCCTTGCAAAAGCACAGGCAAATCTGGATGCAGCACTTGCTACCATGAAAGTTGCAGCAGCTGACAGAGACCGTCAGGCAGCAGAAGGCCTTGCAAAGGCACAGGCTAATCTGGATGCAGCACTTGCTACCATGAAGACAGCAGCAGCCGACAGAGATGCGAAAGCAGCAGCCGGTCTTGCAGCAGCTCAGGCAAATCTGGATGCAGCATATGCAACACTTCTGACCGCAGCAGCTGACAGAGATGCAAAAGCAGCAGCCGGTCTTGCAGCAGCGCAGGCAAACCTGGATGCAGCTCAGGCTACACTGATCACAGCACAGGCTTGGAACCTTTCCCAGGCAAGAGCCGGCATGATCAGCCTGCTGAAAGAGTACATCCGCATTGCAAAGGGTAACGTTGCAGCATGCAAGGATCTTGCAAAAGTAAATCCTGCATATACATCGTGGATCGCTGAAGCAGAAGCGGCTGTAGCAAAAGCAGAAGCTGTTCTTGCAGCATTCTGATCGGAACCATCCGAACACATTCAACAAAATGACGGAGAAGCGTAAGATCACGCTTCTCCGTTTTGTTGTTTTTTACACTTGCCTTTTTTCATCCGGATGATATAATTGCATTCGGATGATTTTATTTTTAAAGTTTATCAGGAGGATAGTATAATGAAGAAATTAGGTAAGTTACTTGCAGGGATCACAGCCATCGCATTAGCAGGTTCTGTATTTGTAGCACCCGTTAAGGCTGACGCTATGGCAGACGCACAGGCAACACTGCAGAGAGCAGCAGCTGACAGAGACCGTCAGGCAGCAGAAGGCCTTGCAAAGGCACAGGCTAATCTGGATGCAGCACAGGCTACACTGAAAGCAGCAGCAGCTGACAGAGACGCAAAGGCAGCCGCAGGTCTTGCATCTGCACAGGCATACCTGGATGCAGCGATCGCTACACTGGAGCAGGCTGATCTGACAAAGGATCCGCAGGCAGCAGCAGTACTTGCAGCACTGAAGGCAGCAGCAGCTGACAGAGACGCAAAGGCAGCCGCAGGTCTTGCATCTGCACAGGCTAACCTGGACGCAGCACTCAAGACACTTCAGACAGCAGCAGCTGACAGAGATGCAAAGGCAGCCGCAGGTCTTGCAGCAGCTCAGGCATATCTGGATTCCGTTACGATCAAGAAATAACCGGTCCCGTTTACCGGTGAAAAAGAGAGCCGCATGATGCGGCTCTCTTTTTTACAACATTTAGTTCTTTTCTTGACAAAAATACCCCCTCATAATACAATATCTTGTATGGTGTATGTGATCATCGCGGTGATCGTTTTACTGTTTATCATCTATGTGATCGTTGAGAGCAGTGGCTTTCGCTGTGTGTATTATAATCTGCAGACAGACAGAATAAACCGGGAGAGCCTTAAGATCGTTATGCTCTCTGACCTGCACAATAAAGATTACGGCGATGAGAATGAGCCGCTGGTACAGGCGATCGATTCGTTTTCGCCGGATCTTGTCTGCATGTCCGGAGACATGATCACCTCCGGGTATGATTTTCACATGGATTACGGCAAAACCCTGCGGTTCATTGAGAAGCTTGCGAAGAAATATCCCGTTTTCTACGGGTTCGGCAATCATGAACGCTATTACCGTGATCATGAAGAAAACTATGCCAGATCCTTTGGGGAACTGCAGAGTGCGCTGAATGCAATGGGCGTGAAACTGCTCGACAATGCGCATACGGTCATGGATGATCTTGGCATCACGGTATACGGACTGAATCTGGAAATGCCGTACTACCGCAGGTTTAAACTGCGTCCGATGGCAGAGGGCCAGATGGAAGAAGATCTGGGAGCGGTGGACAAGGAACACTATTCGATCCTGTTGGCGCATAATCCCGAGTATTTTCCGGAATATGCGGTCTGGGGCGCGGATCTGGTCCTTGCAGGACATCATCATGGCGGGATCGTCAATCTGCCTTTGATCGGCGGCGTGATCTCTCCCGGATTCAAGCTGTTTCCGAAATATGATGCAGGCCTGTTCCACGAGGGAAGTTCGACCATGCTCCTCAGCAGGGGGATCGGGTCACATACCATTCCCATCAGGATCAACAATAAAGCGGAGATCGTTTGCATTACGATCGACAAAAAGGGGTAAAGATGAGTCTGAATGTCAAACTTCAGGTATTCGAAGGTCCGCTGGACCTGCTGTTACATCTGATCGAAAAGAATAAAGTGGATATCTACGATATTCCGATCGCACTGATCACGGACCAGTATCTGGATTACATCCGCATGATGAAGAAAGAGGATCTGAACGTAGCCAGTGAATTCCTTGTCATGGCTGCAACGCTTTTATCCATCAAGAGCAAGATGCTGCTGCCTGCCGAAGTGAACGAGGAAGGCGAGGAAGAAGATCCGAGAGCGGAACTGGTCGAGAAACTGATCGAGTACAAGATGTACAAATATATGTCTTTCGAACTCAAGGATATGCAGATCGATGCGAACAGGACCTGGTTTAAGGGTGCAACGCTTCCGAAAGAGATCGCGGACTATAAAGAGCCCATCGATTATGAGAAACTGATCGGGGATCTGGATCTTTCGAAACTGAACCATATTTTCAAGTCCGTTATGAAGCGGCAGGTGGACAAGGTGGATCCCGTGCGTTCGCAGTTCGGTAAGATCGAAAAGGACGAGGTCAACCTGGAAGAGAAGACGGAATATATTGAGAACTATATCCGTTTCCATAAATCCTTCAGCTTCAGGGAACTTTTACAGAATCAGAAATCCAAGATGGATGTGGTCGTCACGTTTCTGATCATTCTCGAGATGATCAAGGTTGGCAAGATCGTGATCGCGCAGGAAGAACTCTTCGATGACATCAGGATCACATCCAAGGTAGCATAAACATGAGCAATGTAGTCAATATCACAGATAAGATCGAACAAAACCGCGTGGAGGAACAGCCGGAAGAGCAGGTGCAGGAGACAGAACAGGTCCTGGAACCCATCGAGCATCCGAAGGCTGCGATCGAAGCCATCCTGTTTTCCATGGGAGATTCCGTATCGATCAGGCAGCTTGCGGCCGTGATCGGACGGGATACAGAAGAAACGCTTGAGATCTTAAAGTCCATGCAGGAGAAATACGATAAGAACCGCGACGGCGGCATCACGCTGACTTTCCTGGAAGACCACGTACAGCTGTGTTCCAAGAGCGAAATGTTCGAGCACATCGTCAAAGTCGCCAAGGCGCCGAAGAACTATTCCCTGACGGATGTAACGCTTGAGACACTTTCGATCATCGCATACAAGCAGCCGGTGACGAGGCTGGAGATCGAGAAGATCAGGGGCGTATCCTGCGATCATGCGGTAAATAAGCTGCTGGAACTGAACCTGATACAGGAACTCGGAAGGCTGGATGCACCCGGTAAACCGATCCTGTTCGGTACGACGGAACAGTTCTTAAGATCTTTCGGTGTCAAATCCTTAGACGAGCTGCCGGACGTCTCTCCGGAACGGCTGGAAGAGTTCAAGGAGGAAGCCGCCAAAGAAGTCAAAGTGGACCTGGATATTTAAGGCTAAAAATCACGAAGCCTGCTCCGAAAACGGAGCGGGTTTTCTTTATGTTTTTTTTCAAAAATGCTACCAATTAAATAGCGGTTGTGTTATAATCTCAATAATTGCGAAAAAAGAAAGGGAGGCGTATGGCAAAATGAGTACGAATTCTAAAGCAAGTGAGAGAATCCAATCTTTGCTTGATGAAAACAGTTTTGTTGAGATCGGCGGCAAGGTGACAGCCCGTGCGACCGATTTTAATCTGGAACCGAAAGATACTCCTGCGGACGGCGTTGTGACCGGATACGGCCTGATCAATGACAGGCTTGTGTACGTATACAGTCAGGATGCGGCGGTCCTTGGCGGATCTGTCGGTGAGATGCATGCGAAGAAGATCTGCGGTCTTTATGATCTTGCGCTCAAGGTCGGTGCACCGGTGATCGGTCTGATCGACTGCGCGGGACTGCGTTTGCAGGAAGGCACAGATGCTCTGTATGCATTTGGTGAGATCTACAGGAAACAGTCCCTGGCAAGCGGTGTGATCCCGCAGATCTCTGCATTATTCGGCAATTGCGGTGGCGGTCTGGCACTGATCCCGACATTGACGGATTTCACGTTCATGGAAGAAGATGCAAAGTTATTCGTGAACGCTCCGAATGCACTGGATGAGAATTATGAAGCGAAGAACGACACAGCTTCCGCTACATTCCAGAGCGGCGAATGCGGCACGGTAGATTTTGTCGGAAAGGGAACGGAACTTTTCGACCGCATCAGAGAACTTGTTTCCATGCTTCCCGATAACAATGAGGCAAACGATACATTTACAGAATGCACGGACGATCTGAACCGCGGCATTGCACAGAATGACAGTGCAGTGGAAGTCCTGAAGCAGATCGCGGATGACAATGCATATGTGGAAGTACAGAGCGCATACGCAAAAGATATCACCTGCGGCCTGATGAAACTGAACGGCGTGACCGTCGGTGCGGTTGCAAACTGCGAAGAGAAACTGAGCCCTTACGGCTGTGTAAAGGCTGCTGATTTCGTTAACTTCTGCGATGCTTTCGAGATCCCCGTCCTGACACTTACGAACGTGACCGGGTTTGAGGCAACGGTTGAAGCGGAAAAGAAGATGGCCAAAGCTGCCGCAAAACTTGCTTTTGCTTTCGCCAACGCCACCGTTCCCAAAGTGAATGTGGTTACCGGAAAGGCTTTCGGAAACGCTGTCAATGTCATGAACTCCAAATCCCTTGGCTGTGATATGACCTTCGCATGGGAAGATGCGTCGATCGGTATGATGGACGGCAAACTTGCCGCAAAAGTGATGTACGCGGGTTCCGGTACGGACGTGCTGAATGAGAAAGCAGGCGAATACGACGAACTGCAGAATTCGGTTCTTTCCGCTGCACGCAGAGGATATGTGGACACCATCATTGCTCCGGTCGACACCAGAAAATATGTGATCGGCGCATTTGAGATGCTTTTCACGAAAAGAGAGGAAATTCCGGCCAAAAAACACGGAACCGTTTAGAAAGGATAGGATAAGGTAATATGAAGAAGATCAAAAACTTATTATGTATTACAGCCTGCCTTTTAGCTTTGATAGCGTTGAACGGTTGCAGTATCCTTGCCGAGAGCAAGCCGGTGGATCCGGAGACGGCACAGACCCTGGAGGGAGTTGCCTACTCGCTTGTATCGCAGATCCTTTCCCAGACAAACGATGAGCAGTTTTCCGAATATCTGCTGAACCTGTCCCCGGAAGAATATGAGCTTCAGTTTGAAAGCATGGGCGTTTACGTGGAAGGTGACGCAATGCTTTCAGGTGTGCAGTCTTATATCAGAGGTTCAGAGCAGCTCGGCAATCTGAAAGAGATCACCGGAACACGTTCGGAATATGATTCCAAGGGGACTTCCATCATCGTAACCGTTTCGGTACTCGGTGACAAACTGAACAGCCTGAATGCACCGAGAGAGGCAGAAGTTGAATTTGTATTTAAAGACAATTATTATAAGACACTTACGTCCTGTGCGACCAATGTGATCCTGACGTTTGGCGAGAAGATGGAAAACGCCGGACTCAACACATTGATCGGTATGGGAACGGTATTTTCAATCTTGATCCTGCTGTGTCTGATCATCAGCTGTTTCGGTATCTTCCCGAAAGTGGAAGCAGCCATGCGGAACAGGAAGAGCAGGAAGAGTAAAGAAGTTGCGATCGATCAGCCCATCGCGCATATCATTGAGAAAGAAGAAATGTCTGAAACAGATGATCTCGAACTTGTGGCTGTCATCACGGCGGCGATCCATGCGTATGAATCCGCAAAGGGTGTGCCGGTCAGCACAGATGATTTTGTTGTAAGAAGTATCAAGAGAAGAAGATAGAGAAGACAGGAGGACGATAAAGATGAAAAACTATACCATTTCCGTAAACGGTAACGTGTATGATGTAACAGTTGAAGAAGGCGCAGGTGCGGATGTACCTGTAGTCAGTGCACCCAAGGCAGCAGCTCCGAAGGCTGAGGCACCTGCAAAGAAGAGCACTAGCGCAGGAGCAGGCTCCGTTAAGATCGAAGCCGGCGCTGCAGGTAAAGTGTTCAAGATTGAAACCAATGTAGGCGCAGCAGTTAAGAAGGGTGATACAGTCATCATTCTGGAAGCCATGAAGATGGAGATCCCCATGGTTGCTCCGCAGGACGGCACGATCGCAAGCGTGGACGTTGCTGTCGGCGACAGTGTGGATGCAGGAACGGTACTGGCAACATTAAACTGATTACGGAGGTCATAAAATGTCATATGTAGCAAATACAGTAGGAAATTTGTTACATCAGACGGCATTCTTCGGACTTACCGGTGGTAACTTTGTCATGATTGCCGTTGCGTGTGTTTTCCTATACTTAGCGATTCGCAAAGGGTTTGAGCCCTTGCTCTTAACGCCGATCGCATTCGGTATGCTGCTTGTAAATATCTATCCTGACATCATCATGTCGATCGAGGAATCAGCAACCGGTGCGGGCGGACTGTTATACTATTTCTATGTTCTGGATGAATGGGCGATCCTGCCGTCCCTGATCTTTATGGGCGTAGGTGCGATGACCGACTTCGGTCCGCTGATCGCCAATCCGAAGAGCTTTCTGCTTGGCGCTGCCGCACAGTTCGGTATTTATGCCGCATACTTCGGCGCCATCGCCATGGGATTCAATGATAAGGCAGCTGCCGCCATCTCGATCATCGGCGGTGCAGACGGCCCGACATCGATCTTCCTTGCCGGCAAACTGGGACAGACGACACTGCTCGGTCCCATCGCCGTAGCGGCATATTCCTATATGTCACTGGTTCCGATCATCCAGCCGCCGATCATGAAGCTGCTGACGACCGAAAAGGAACGCAAGATCAAGATGGAACAGCTTCGTCCGGTTTCCAAACTGGAGAAGATCTTATTCCCGATCATCATCACCATCGTTGTCTGCCTGATCCTTCCGACAACAGCTCCCCTGGTAGGTATGCTGATGCTCGGTAACCTGTTCAAGGAATCCGGTGTGGTAAGACAGCTGACAGAGACAGCCAGCAATGCGCTGATGTATATCGTTGTTATCCTGCTTGGTACTTCCGTAGGTGCTACGACAAGTGCGGAAGCATTCCTGAACCTGGATACGTTAAAGATCGTCGTACTCGGTCTTGTTGCATTTGCATTCGGTACAGCGGCAGGTGTGTTATTCGGAAAACTGATGTGCCTTGCTACCAAAGGAAAAGTCAATCCGCTGATCGGTTCCGCCGGCGTTTCGGCCGTACCGATGGCAGCACGTGTATCTCAGAAGGTAGGTGCGGAAGCGGATCCTTCCAACTTCCTGCTCATGCATGCCATGGGCCCGAACGTAGCAGGCGTCATCGGTACTGCGGTAGCCGCAGGTACATTCATGGCCATATTCGGAGTATTCTAAGTCGTGCGTGGATGTAACGATCGGCTTCCCGTGCTTGCACGATGGAAGACGGATCGTTGCAGACACATAGGGCGCAGCCCGCGATGAGAAATCGCGCAGCAATTTCGAATTCGCACGACTTATACCTACGATGATATAAAATAACAAAAGGAGAAAATCATGTCAGAAATAGAGAAGAAACCAATCAAGATCACTGAAACCATCCTGCGTGATGCACACCAGTCTCTGATCGCAACCAGAATGCCTACCGAGATCATGCTTCCCATTCTCAGTAAACTGGATCAGGTTGGCTATCATTCACTGGAGTGCTGGGGCGGCGCAACGTTTGACGCATCCTTACGTTTCTTAAAAGAAGATCCCTGGGACCGTTTAAGAAAGATCAGGGACGGCGTTAAGAAGACGAAGCTGCAGATGCTTTTCAGAGGACAGAATATCCTCGGATACCGTCCGTATGCAGATGACGTTGTAGAATACTTCGTACAGAAGTCCATCGCAAACGGTATCGATATCATCCGTATCTTTGACTGCTTAAACGACCTGCGTAACTTAAAGGCTGCAGTCGATGCGACCAACAAGGAAAAAGAGAGAAGCGGAAAAGGGCATGCGCAGATCGCACTGTCCTATACGCTTGGTGATGCTTATACACTGGATTACTGGGCAGATACAGCCAAGAAGATCGAGGAGATGGGTGCTGATTCCATCTGCATCAAGGATATGGCAGGCCTGCTTGTTCCTTACCGTGCTACAGAGCTGATCACGGCCATGAAGTCACAGACCAAACTGCCGATCCAGCTACATACGCACTATACATCCGGTGTTGCAAGCATGACATACTTAAAGGCTGTTGAGGCCGGTGTGGATGTGATCGACTGTGCGATCTCCCCGTTTGCGCTTGGTACATCCCAGCCCGCTACGGAAGTTATGGTCGAAACATTCAAGGGAACCCCTTATGATACCGGATATGATCAGAACCTGCTTGCAGAGATCGCTGATTACTTCAGACCTTACAGGGAAGAATGCTTATCCAGCGGCCTGATGAGCACGAAGTCGCTCGGCGTGAACATCAAGACACTGCTTTACCAGGTACCGGGCGGCATGCTTTCCAACATGATCAGCCAGCTGAAAGAGCAGAACGCGGAAGATAAGTACGAAGAAGTGCTGAAGGAGATCCCGAGAGTGCGTAAGGATCTGGGTGAGCCGCCTCTTGTTACACCTTCTTCACAGATCGTCGGTACACAGGCAGTATTCAACGTTCTTTACGGTGAGAGATATAAGATGGCTACCAAGGAGACAAAGGATATGCTCCGCGGTAAATACGGCCAGACGATCAAGCCGATGAGCCAGGAAGTCATCGACAAGGTCATCCCGGGCGAGCAGCGTTTCACGGAACGTTCTGCCGATGCGGCAGGTCTTACGAACGAGCTGGATAAGCTTGAATCGGAGATGGCTGAATGGAAACAGCAGGACGAGGATGTTTTGTCTTATGCGTTATTCCCGCAGGTTGCAACGGACTTCTTCAAGTATCGTGAAGCCCAGCAGTCCAAGGTGGACTTAACGAAAGCAAATCAGGATGACAAGACATACCCGGTATAAAGTGAAAAAAATAAGTGCATAATTGCATAACATGTGTTACAATAAACGGGCAGTCAGCAGACTGCCCGTTTTCAATTCTACACATACGGGAGGGAGATCATGGCAAGAAAAGAACAGATCACAAAACAGATCATATTAGACGGAGCGTTCGGACTGCTCCGGGAACAGGGCATCAACATGGTAACGGCGAGAAAACTGGCCGCCTATATCGGGTGTTCCACGCAGCCGATCTTTCGTGTATATAAAAACATGGACGAACTCTATACAGATCTGTTTGACAAGGCAAAGGCATATTATGAGGATTACTGCCTGCGCTTTGAAAAAAATAATGTGATCCCGTTTGTTGATCTCGGCCTCTGCTATATCCAGTTCGCAAAAGAAGAACTGAATCTGTTCCGTATGTTATTCCTTACAAAACATGATGATGAGAACACCATGTACGATCTCATCAACGGCAAAGAACACAGCTTCGTGATTCAGGAGATCAAGCGGATCCCGAACCTGAACATGAACCATGCGGGAGATATCTTCATGAAGATCTTTATCTTTATGCATGGAATGGCATGTATGGCCACGAACGGGGAATTTGACCTTTCCAGGGAAGAAGTGATCCCGATGCTGGAAGAAGCCGTTACGAAATTCAGCAGGGAATGATATGAAGATCATTGTTGCCGGCGGCGGCGCCGCGGGAATGATGGCGGCTGTTACGGCCGCAGAAGCGGGACAGGAAGTCCTGCTTCTTGAAAAGAACGAAAAACTCGGGAAAAAACTCTTTATCACCGGCAAGGGCAGATGTAATTTCACGAATGCCTGTGAAACATCCGAACTGTTTGAGCATGTGATCTCGAACCCGAAGTTTTTATACAGTGCGATCTACGGATTTGATAACAACTGTGTGATGGATTATTTTGCATCACACGGTCTGCCATATAAGGTGGAACGCGGAAACCGTGTATTCCCGAGATCCGACCATTCATCCGATGTGATCAAAACGCTGTCTGAACATCTGAAGAGACTTGGCGTCAAGATCAGGCTGAACTGCCGCGTGTTACATGTGAACGTATCGGGAGACCGTGTCACCGGCGTTACGACCGATCAGGGAGAATACAGTTGTGATGCTGTGATCCTTGCGCTCGGCGGTCCTTCCTACCCCGGATGCGGTGCCGTGGATGACGGCTGGAAGATCATGCGGGAACTGCAGATAAACGTTACAGACCCGTTCCCGTCTCTGGTGCCGTTTGAGGTCGCGGAAACAGACATTCCGGATCTGCAGGGCCTGTCCATGAAAAATGTCAGGCTTTCTGTCACGGTGGATGGGAAAACTGTCTTTGAAGAGTTCGGGGAACTGCTTTTTACGCATTTCGGACTCAGCGGCCCGCTCATCTTAAGCGCCAGCTGTTATCTTTCGAAGGCGGATTATCAGAAGAAACCGCTTGTTAGCATCGATTTAAAGCCCGCGCTTGATGAAAAGACACTGGATGAACGGATCCTGCGTGATTTTGCCTCGGTGCAGAATAAACAGTTTAAAAACGCCCTGTCAGGGCTCCTGCCATCGAAAATGATACCCGTTATCATTAAACGGTCTGAGATACCGGCGGATAAGCCCGTACACGAGATAACACGGGAAGAGAGAAAACGCCTGCTATATCTGTTAAAGCATTTTACCTGCACGGTAAACGGAAACCGCGGACTACCTGAAGCGATCATCACAAGGGGCGGCGTATCGGTCAAAGAGATCGATCCTGCAACGATGGCCGTTAAAAAATACAAAGGCTTATATGTCGCCGGGGAAATGATAGATGTGGATGCACAGACAGGCGGCTATAACCTGCAGATCGCATGGAGCACGGGACATCTGAGCGGAAGTTCCGTAGGAATTGATTGAGGAGGATGCGCATTGAATCGTCATATTGCCATTGACGGGCCTGCGGGCGCCGGAAAAAGTACGATCGCCAAAGCACTTGCGAAGAGAAAAGGGCTGATCTATGTGGACACGGGCGCTATGTACCGTGCGTTCGGTCTGTTTTTACTGAGAAATGAGATCGATGTAAACGATGAGGATGCCGTGATCAAGGCCTGTGAGAGTGCGGATGTATCCATCGCCTTTGAAAACGGCGAACAGGTCGTGCTCCTTGACGGAGAAAACGTGAACGGTCTGATCCGTACGGAAGCGGTCGGTAACATGGCTTCCGCCTGCTCTGCCATTGCAAGGGTCCGCGAGATCATGGTCGCAAGACAGCAGCAGCTTGCGAAAGAGAAAGACGTCGTAATGGACGGCAGGGATATCGGGACGGTCGTCCTGCCGGATGCACATACAAAGATCTATCTGACCGCCAGCACAAAAGTGCGTGCAAAAAGACGCTTCGATGAGCTCACGGAAAAAGGGGTCGCATGCGACCTTGCAAAGATCGAAGAAGACATTAAAGAACGTGATCACAGAGATATGAACCGTGCAGCCTCTCCCTTAAGACAGGCTGAGGATGCGGTTTTAGTCGATACATCGGATCTTACGATCGAAGAAGTGATCGAAAAGATCCTGGAGATCTCCAATGGCTGAAGTGATCCTTGCCAAAACCGCGGGTTTCTGCTTCGGTGTGGAACGGGCCGTCAACATGGTCTACGAGCAGACGCTCAAGACGCAGAAGATCTATACTTACGGACCGATCATCCACAATGACCAGGTGGTAAAAGACCTGCAGCAAAAGGGCGTCACGGTGATCGAGAACGAGGAACAGCTGCGCAGTCTTACCGAAGGGACCGTGGTCATCCGGTCACACGGCGTATCCAAAAGGATCCAGGATCTGATAGCCGCACAGGGCCTTAATATCGTGGATGCGACCTGTCCGTTCGTAAAGAAGATACATCATGTGGTCATGGACGCAACGGCCAAGGGACAGCAGGTCGTGATCATCGGAACGGATTCCCATCCGGAAGTGGAAGGGATCAAGGGGTGGTGTGACGAATCACTGCCCGCAGTCGTGGTGGAAACGATAGAAGATGCCAACCGGTTTACAAACCCCGAAAAACGTGACATTTGTATCGTTTCACAGACAACTTTCAACCAAAAGAAATTTCAAGAATTTGTTGCTATTTTCGAGAAAAAAGGTTATCATGTTATTGTTGTGAATACTATTTGCAATGCTACTTTTGAGCGCCAAAATGAAGCTCAAAAAATTGCTTCGCGTGTGGATGCGATGATCGTGATCGGAGGGTATAACAGCTCCAACACGCAGAAACTGTACGAAATATGTAAGCGTGAATGTGAAAACACGCAGCATATAGAAACACTTGATGACTTGAAGAGGTCACCCGATTCTATCTCTTGTGTAGGTATTACCGCCGGGGCTTCCACCCCAAAAACTATTATTGAGGAGGTTCAAAAATATGTCAGAACTGACTTTTGAACAAATGCTTGAAGAATCTTTCAAAACAATACACAACGGAGAGGTAGTTGAAGGCACTGTCATCGATGTTAAGCCCGATGAGATCATCCTGAACATCGGCTACAAATCCGATGGTATCGTAACAAGGAGCGAGTATTCCAACACACCCGTTGACCTGACAACCTGTGTCAAAGTCGGTGATACGATGGAAACAAAGGTCTTAAAGGTGAATGACGGGGAAGGACAGGTGCTCTTATCCTATAAGCGTCTCGCAGCAGACAAGGGCAATAAGCGTCTTGAGGATGCGTTTAACAACCATGAGATCCTGAAAGCGCCCGTAACGCTTGTTGTGGACGGCGGACTGAATGTGACCGTGGATGAATCCAGAGTATTCATTCCTGCAAGTCTTGTCAGTGACACCTATGAAAAAGACCTGACCAAATACATGGGACAGGAGATCGAATTTGTATTAACGGAGTTCAATCCCCGCAAGCGCAGGATCATCGGCGACAGAAAACAGCTTCTGATGGCCGAGAAGGAAAAGATCCAGAAGGAACTGTTCGAGAAGATCGCTGTGGGCGATGTAGTGGAAGGCGTTGTCAAGAACGTTACGGATTTCGGTGTATTCATCGATATCGGAGGTGCGGACGGCCTGCTCCATATCTCCGAAATGTCCTGGGGACGCGTGGAGAACCCGAAGAAAGTCTTCAAGCCCGGCCAGAACGTAAGAGTATTTATCAAAGATATCAGCGGCAGCAAGATCGCCCTTTCCATGAAGTTTGAAGATGAGAATCCCTGGATCGGCGCAGAGAACAAATTCGCGATCGGGAATGTAGTGACCGGTAAAGTTGCACGCATGACTGATTTTGGCGCATTTGTAGAACTGGAGACCGGGATCGACGCACTGCTTCATGTTTCACAGATCAGCAGGGAACATATCGAGAAACCGAGTGATGCGCTGCATGTGGGCGATGAAGTGACCGCCAAGATCGTTGATTTTAACCTGGATGACAAGAAGATCAGCCTGAGTGTGAAGGCCCTGCTTGAGCCGTTGCCGGAAGAGAAGTCTGCGGAAGAGGCGGCTGAAGATACAGCAGATGCACCGGCTGAGGAAGCTGCAGAAGAAGCTGCAGCAGAAGAGCCTGTAGAAAAAGCTGAAGAAGCTGTTGCGGAAGCAACCGAAGAGCCTGCTGAGACGGCAGAAGATCCTGAAGAAGAGACAGCAAAAGAGGAATAAGATTCATGGCTTACGACTACGAAGGATTCAAAGGCGCGATCTTACGTCTTACAGGTATTGATCTTTCAGCTTATAAAGAAGCGCAGATGAAGCGCAGGATCGATACACTGATCAGAAAGCATCATATTGAGGGATATGATGCTTTTGTAAGTGCGATCAAGTCTGACAAGGATCTGTTCGAAGAGTTTGTCAATTATCTCACGATCAACGTTTCCGAGTTCTACAGGAATCCGGATCAGTGGGAACTGATGGACAAGACATTTATACCGGAACTGATCAAGGCGTTTGGCAAAAACTTAAAGATCTGGAGTGCCGCCTGTTCCACAGGTGACGAACCGTATTCACTTGTTATGGCTCTGTCGAGGCATATGCCTTTAAACCAGATCAGGATCCTTGCAACGGACCTTGACAAACAGGTGATCGCGCAGGCCAAGACCGGACTGTATGCCGAAAAGAGTATCGCGGCTGTGCCCAAGGATCTGAAAGAAAAGTATTTCAAGAAGATCGGGAATTCCTATCAGATCGCGGATGAGATCAAATCCCGTGTGGAATTCAAACAGCACAATCTGTTAAAGGATCCGTATCCGGATAAATGCAATATGATCGTATGCAGAAACGTACTGATCTATTTTACCGAGGAATCCAAAGCAGAGGTTTATGATAAATTCAACGATGCGCTTGTGGAGGACGGGATCCTGTTCATCGGAAGCACGGAACAGATCATGAATCATAAGAGTCATGGCTACGAGAGACGGAATTCGTTCTATTATCAGAAGAAGACGAAATGATCAACGGTTGAGATAACCGATCACGGCAGGAGCGATCTCTTCGCTGAATTCTTTTGTGATCTCTCCCGGATCATAGATCTGATAAGTGATCCTGCTTTTATAATCCTGCCGGAATGCGGCCACATTGGTATGAAGTTGCGGAATAAAGAGACCTCTGTATCTGATATAGCAGGTTTCTTTTTTTGCATTTTGGATGTGTGCGGGATCCACGCCGCCGGCCAGTTCTTTTAAAATGCAGGTATCTTCATCCGGCAGGTAGCAGTAGTCCTTGTAGTTTTCGAAGAACCGTTTCAACTCGGCGTTCAGGATCGGAAGACGCAACTTGAGGACAGTCCCGTGATAGACCATGCAAAAGGGATCGCGGAACAGGATGATCTTTTCGGGAGCCTCTGTTGTTTCATAGGTGATCAGCAGTTCTTTCTGATCATTCCCCAAAAGGTCCGTATAGGGATGCTCTGTATGCGACAGATATTGAATTTTCAGATCCATCAGGCATTCGTAGCGCATTTTTTCTCCTCTTTGAAACGGTGCATTTCCATGATACGATTGTTTGAAAAAAATGACAAGGAATGTTTGATATGTGTTATAATAATTCGACAATATTTGAATCAGGAAGGGTAAAAGATGGCGACATTAACTTTTAAAGGCGGTATTCATCCGTATGACGGCAAAGATCTTTCCAAAGACAAACCGATCCAGGAGATCGTTCCGCAGGGAGAGATGGTATATCCCCTGTCCATGCATATCGGCGCGCCTGCCACACCGATCGTGGAAGCGGGAGAGAGGGTACTGAAAGGGCAGAAGATCGCAGAAGCGGCCGGCTTTGTGTCCTCGCCTGTCTATGCTTCCGTATCCGGCACGGTACGTACGATCGAGAAACGTCTGACCGTCACGGGAGACCGTGTGGACTGCATTATCATAGACAACGACGGCCTGTATGAGGAAGCGCCGCCGATGCCTGTCAAACCCGTGGAAGATATGACAAAGGAAGATATCCTGACACTGATCAGAGAAGCCGGTATCGTCGGCATGGGCGGTGCGGGATTCCCGACGCATGTAAAGCTTTCACCGAAAGAGCCTGACAAGATCAACTACGTCATTGCAAACTGTTCCGAGTGTGAACCGTATCTGACCAGTGACTACAGACGCATGATGGAAGTTCCCGAGCGTCTGGTCCTGGGTCTTAAGATCATCCTGCTGCTGTTTGACCATGCAAAGGGCATTCTGGCAGTGGAAGACAATAAACCCGACTGTATCCGCAAACTGAAGGAACTTGTGATCGATGAGCCCCGTATCAGCGTGAAGGTCTTAAAGACCAAGTATCCGCAGGGTTCCGAGCGCCAGTTGATCTATGCGACCACAAAGCGTGCCATCAACTCCTCCATGCTTCCTGCCGATGCAGGCTGTATCGTAAACAACGTGGATACGATCTGTGCCGTCTTTTCGGCCGTGATCGAAGGCCATCCGCTGATGTACAGGGTTGTGACCGTAACGGGAGATGCGGTGAACGATCCGAGAAACTTCATCGTGCCGATCGGTACCAATTACGCACAGCTCATCGATGCGGCAGGCGGCTTCAAAGTCAAACCCGAGAAGATCGTTTCAGGCGGTCCCATGATGGGATTTGCCCTGTTCGACATAAACGTGCCGGTCACAAAGACCAGTTCCGCGCTGCTATGCATGAGCAAGGACGAAGTGGCTAAGTGGAAACCGAGCCAGTGCATCAAATGCGGGAAATGCCTGGAGGTATGCCCGGCAAGGCTGATGCCTTCCAAACTTGCTGATTTTGCCGAAAACGGAGACGAAGAACAGTTCGTCAAGTACAACGGCATGGAATGTGTGGAATGCGGCAGCTGCTCCTACACCTGCCCGGCCAAACGGCAGCTTGTACAGAGCATCAAATATCAGAGAAGAACGATTCTTGCAAATCGTAAGAAAAACAAATAGAAAGGATACGGGTGACTATTGTGAGCGATATGATGAACGTGTCAGTCACACCCCATATACGCAGTAAGGAATCCACCGGACGCATCATGCTTCTGGTGATCATAGCATTACTTCCCGCAACGGGGTTTGGAATCTATCAATTCGGCTATCAGGCAGCCATTCTGATCGCTGTCAGTATAGCGACAACCGTCCTGACGGAATTCCTGTATGAAAAGATCATGAAAATGCCGGTTACGGTAGGAGATCTGAGCGCAATCGTAACGGGACTGCTGCTTGCTTTGAACCTGCCCGTCAGCGTTCCCTGGTGGATGGCTGTGATCGGCGGTGTATTTGCGATCCTTGTTGTGAAGATGTTCTTCGGCGGGATCGGCCAGAACTTCATGAATCCGGCTCTCGGCGGCAGATGCTTCCTGGTGATCTGCTTTACGGCGCGCATGACGACCTTTACGCTTGACGGCGTCACGACCGCGACCCCGCTTGCAATGCTGAAAGCAGGCGAAGACGTCAATACATGGGATATGGTGATCGGTAAGATCCCCGGAACCATCGGCGAGACAAGTGCGATCGCCATCATGGTGGGCGCGATCTTCCTGATCCTTTTCGATGTGATCGATATGCGCATTCCGTTCACTTATCTTTTGACTTTTGTGATCTTCATCGGTCTGTTCGGACCAAACGGATGGGATCCTTATTATCTGACGGCTCAGCTTGCCGGCGGCGGTCTGATGCTGGGTGCCTTCTTTATGGCAACAGACTATGCAACAAGCCCGATCACACCGCTCGGCAAGATCATATTCGGTATCATTCTGGGACTCTTAACCGGTATCTTCCGAGTCTTTTCCTCATCCGCAGAGGGCGTCAGTTACGCGATCGTGATCAGTAACCTGCTCGTTCCCCTGATCGAGAGATTCACCATTCCCAAGTGCTTTGGCAAAGGAGGTGAGAACAGATGAAGAAGATCATTAAGGATACACTGATCTTAACCATCATCACCGTGATCGCGGGATTGTGCTTAGGCTACGTATACGATATCACCAAAGAGCCCATCGAGCATTCCCGGGAGCAGGCCAAACAGGATGCCTACCGTGCAGTCTTTGCGGATGCACAGTCCTTTGAAGAGGGAGATGCTTCGCATGTTGCCAATGCGGACGCCTTGCTTGACGAGGTCGGTGCCGTAGGCGTTGCCATCGATGAAGCGCTGGTTGCAAAAGATGCATCCGGGAATCCCATCGGTCTTGTCATGACAGTCACCGAATCGGAAGGTTACGGCGGAGATATCACCATTGCCATGGGTGTAAAGAATGACGGAACGCTGAACGGGATAGAGATCTTAGATATCTCCGAAACGGCGGGTCTGGGTATGAAAGCCACCACACCTGAATTCAAAGGTCAGTTTTCGGATAAGAAAGTCGCACAGTTTACCTATACCAAAACAGGCGCGGTGAACGAGTATGAGATCGACGCCATATCCGGTGCAACGATCACTACGAAAGCCGTTGTGAAAGCCGTTAACGCCGGACTTTACTATGCGAATACCGTGCAGGGAGGTGCTGAATAATGGGAAAGATATTTGAACGCCTGTATAATGGCATCTTAAAGGAAAATCCGACATTTGTGCTGATCCTCGGCATGTGTCCGACACTGGCGGTCACCACATCTGCCATCAACGGACTCGGCATGGGGCTGACAACGATGGTGGTCCTGATCTTATCCAACATGCTGATCTCGATGCTTCGTAAGATCATTCCGGACGGTGTACGTATTCCCGCCTTCATCGTGGTCATCGCAAGCTTTGTAACGGTAGTGGAACTGTTGCTGGAAGGCTATCTGCCGTCGCTTTATAAGTCGCTTGGCCTCTATATCCCGCTGATCGTTGTAAACTGCATCATCCTCGGCAGGGCGGAAGCTTATGCCTCCAAGAACAACGTGATCCTTTCCCTGTTTGACGGACTCGGCATGGGTCTTGGCTTTACGATCGCACTTACGCTGATCGGTTCCATCAGGGAACTGCTCGGGACAGGCGCCGTATTCGGATACAGGGTACTGCCTGCAGCCTACGAACCGTTAACGATCTTTATCCTGGCACCCGGTGCCTTCTTTGTACTGGCTTTCCTGATCGCGATCATGAATGCCATCAACATCAAACGCGGCAAGCCGACCGGTAAAGGCGGCAACTGCGACCAGCTCTGCGCGGAATGCTCGAACCGTTCCTGTGCGGGAAGAAATCTTCTTGTGACAAAGGAGGACAAATAAATGGGTAATCTTTTAACCATCGCGATCGGATCCGCGTTTATCAGTAATGTCGTATTGAGCCAGTTCCTCGGGATCTGTCCGTTCCTTGGCGTTTCCAAGAAAGTCAAGACGGCCCTCGGCATGGGTTCTGCGGTCGTATTTGTCATCACACTCGCATCCGCGGTCGCAACCATCATATACAGGTTTGTGCTTGCACCGCTGCAGATCACCTATCTGCAGACCATCGTGTTCATCCTGGTCATTGCGGCACTCGTACAGTTTGTGGAAATGTTCCTGAAAAAATCAATGAAGGGACTTTATCAGGCACTCGGCGTATATCTGCCGCTGATCACAACAAACTGCGCGGTACTGGGCGTTGCCCTGACCAATGTGCAGAAGGGTTATGCAATGGAACCCGCATTTTCCGATGCGATCTTAAAGAGTGTTGTCAACGGATTTGCCGTTGCCTTCGGATTCCTGATCTCTATCACGATCATGGCCGGACTCCGCGAGAGCATGGAATATAACAATATTCCGAAAGCACTGCGCGGCATGCCGCATGTACTGCTCACAGCCGGTCTGATGGCGATCGCGTTTTTCGGATTTTCCGGACTGAAATAAGCCGTTGTTTGGTAGGAGGATTTTTTGGATATGAACGGAATTGTCATAGCAATCGCCACCGTTGGCGGTGTCGGACTGTTTATAGGGATCTTTTTGGGGGTATTCGGCAGATACTTTAAAGTCGAGACCGATCCGAGAGAAGAAGCGGTTCTGGATGCGCTCCCCGGAAATAACTGCGGCGGATGCGGCTATCCGGGCTGTTCAGGCCTGGCTGCAGCCATCGCGAAAGGAGAAGCACCGGTAAACGGATGTCCTGTCGGCGGTGCGCAGGTAGCAGCCACGATCGGTGAGATCATGGGTGTGGAAGCGGGAGAGTCCGTCAGGATGACTGCTTTTGTCAAATGTGCCGGGACCTGCGACAAGACACAGAGCAAATATGAATACTACGGAACACAGGATTGCCGGATGATGTCTTTTGTACCGGATGGCGGTGCCAAAGCATGTGCATACGGTTGCCTCGGTTTCGGAAGTTGTGTGCAGGTGTGCCAGTTTGATGCGATCCGGATCCTGGACGGCGTTGCATCCGTCGATGCCGAACTATGTAAGGCCTGCGGAAAATGTGTGGAAACCTGTCCCAGAAATCTGATCGAGCTGATCCCTTACAGTGCGCATACGGCAGTTGCCTGCTCTTCACACGACAAGGGGCCCGCTGTCATGAAAGTCTGCAGCGCAGGCTGTATCGGCTGCGGTCTTTGCGCAAAGGTTTGTGAGAGCAGTGCGATCACGGTTACGGATGCGCTTGCGCATATCGATCAGAATCTCTGTACCGGTTGTATGTCCTGTGTGGAGAAATGCCCGAAAGGTGCGATCACGGCCAGGCAGTAAAGTGATTGGCATGATCGATGAAGATGGCCTGCACGTTTTCTCTTGTTTTAAGAAATGCCATGGCATCTTCTTTAGACATAAGCATGCAGATCGTGCTTAATGCATCTGCTTCCACGGATGAATCCGCAATGATCACGGCAGCATTCAGGCCGTTATCCGCAGGATATCCGGTATTCGGATCGAGGATGTGATGATAGATCTTACCGTCTATGGTGAAACAACGCTGATAGATGCCACTTGTTACAACGGATCTGTCTGATACGGATACTTCTGTCAGGATGGCGCCGTTTTCATCAAAGGGTTTCTGCAGACCGATCACAAACGGCCGGTCACCGGGTTTTGTTCCGATCGTCTGTACGTTCCCGCCCAGATTGATCATGGCTGATGTGATGTTTTTACTGATCAGAAGCTCCTTCAGCCGGTCTGCGATATATCCTTTTGCGATCGCACCGGGATTGACCCCGGCCTGATCTGTCAGGGAGATCTCCCCATTGCCTTCAAAACGGATATTGTGATAATCGACAGACTTGAGCGCATCTTCGATCGAAGAGGGCTCAGGCAGGGAAGGGGTCTCTGTGTTCGTAAAATCCCAGAGGGCATAAACGGGCTGGATGGTCACATCGAGCAGACCGCCTGAAATCCCGGCATAGGAAACGGCCAGTTGCAGCAGTTCGTAGGTTTCCTCGGAAACTGCGGTCTTTGCCCCGTTTGCATGGTTCAGCCGGTAAATGTCTCCGGACGGATCGGAAATGTTAAAGAGACGGTCATAATACAGGCATTTGTCAAAGGCTTCGTCAAGCACGGCCTGAGCATGGGCCTTGTCCGTATCATAGACCGTGATCGTGATAAAGGTATCCAGTGCAAAACCGGATCTTGTATAGGGAGCCTGTCTTTCACAGCCCGTGAAACACAGGGAAAGAAGCAGGCATATTAGAATCAGCAGATATTTTTTCATGTGAGTATGCTAACATATTTCATGTTTTAGTGTCAAAATCGGAGGCAGGTCATGTCCGGATTCTATGACGAAACAGGAGAAGACAAAACGATCAAAAAGACGGTGGTAGGAGCGATCCTTGCGGCCAGTCTTGTTTTCTTTGCGTTTTTGTTACTCCTTTACCAGACGACCAAAAAGCATACGGACCCGTCAGCAAAGGATCAGGCGCAGGAAGAAGCATCCGCAGAGACGGAAGAAGACGATATCGTCATCGGCAAGAGCAACAAAACATCCAAGGATTTTGATTTCTGGGACATGTTTTCAGATGATGAGCAAGATCATGATGCGGAGACGGCGGATCATTCCGAAGGCAAACCCGCGGTCTTTACGGAACAGGGACCGAGGCCTGATAAGATCAAGGAAGGCGTGAACGATTCCGGTGATACAAAATGGGAAAACGGGGAGCCAAATGAGGGCACGCATATCGCGATCACGGATAAAGACGGGAAAAAGACCTGGTATGAGATCCTGGATATCGCAAAATCACCCTATTCCGCGACTTTTGTAAAAAGATCGGATAACGGGCTCTTAACCTATGATGAGAACGGAAAGAAAGCAACAGAGGGGGCAAGCCTCAGCAGCGCAAGTTCCTTTACGGATCTGCATCCCCTGAAGGAACTCGGGATCGATTATGTCATGCTGAGAGCGGTCAACAGGGACCGGGAAAGCGGTCTGGTGCTGCCGGATGCTTCCTTTAATACTTTGGCGGAATCTGCCAAAAAGGAAGAAATGACCGTTGGCGTTTACGTGGATTCCAACGCCTCCAATGAGAATGAAGCCGTAGAGGAAGCAAATTATGCGATCGCATCCGCGACCACGATCGGAGCGAAATACCCGGTCGCGATCTGTCTGCCGGACTTAAGTGACAGCGACAACCGGATGAGCGGCCTGACAAATGATGTCAGGACAAAGATCGTGACGGCCTTCTGTAACCAGGTCAGAAGTTACGGGATGACACCGATGATCTGTGCGAGAAAAGCAGACCTGATCGCCCGCCTGAATATGGAAGATCTGACGGCCTATGAAGTATGGGTAAAGGATGACGGAGCTGACAGCGACGGGCATCCGTACTTCACGGATTATCCTTATTCTTACGCCATCTGGAGCTACGGAGACGGCAGTTCCGTTACCGGTTTAAACAGCGATGTCGGACTCAGTCTTTCTTTTGTGAATAATGAACAACCTTGATGTAATATTTTGGTAATATTTTTTTATCAAATTTGTAAAAAAACATTGAAAAATTATTTCTATGTGCTATAATCTCTAATGCGAAACCTCGCCATTGTTTTGGGGGAAGCAGTGGAAGAGGGGAAGGAGAGTTTATGAAATCGAAGTTTAGCCGGGCACGGGATTTCCTTTCAGTCGTGTCTAAAGACACCCATTTATGGGTGATCGGCGTGCTTGTCGGATCGGTGATCTTAAGCGTCAGCTTCTACCTCGAACCCTTTAACAGCGATTTCTTTTCACGCGGCAACCGTGTGAATGCTGCAGAAAAAGAAGCAGAAGATCCTGAAGTTTATAACAT
Source organism: Lachnospiraceae bacterium (assembly GCA_017620255.1). Taxonomy (GTDB): domain Bacteria; phylum Bacillota; class Clostridia; order Lachnospirales; family Lachnospiraceae; genus UBA2868. The sequence goes on along the minus strand of JAFZQU010000028.1, from coordinate 213,207 downwards.
CAGCACCAAGCTGAGCGAGGGTGTGGAAACACCCGGGATCAACATCGACCGGACCCTTGAAGTAGTGAGTGTGAATGAAAATCATGATCTTCCGGTTTCCATGGAAGAATATGACATGCTTTGCAGGATCGTTACTACGGAAGCAGGTTCCGAAGATGTGGAAGGACAGATGCTGATCGCGAATGTGGTCATGAACCGTGTGAAATCCGATATTTTCCCCGATACAGTTGAGGAAGTGATCCTTTCACCCGGACAGTTTGATCCGGTCATGACAGGTGCCTTTTACAGCGCAGAACCCACAGATGAAGCCAAAGAAGCCGTGATCAGAGCACTGAGCGGCGAAGATGCATCGCAGGGAGCTCTGTATTTCCAAAAGAGTGCTGCAACCATCTGGGGCGATTATGAATTCCTGTTCCGTTACGGAAATCATTCTTTCTATAAATAATACGAATAAGATCAAAACCTCTGCAGGTCATCTGCAGAGGTTTTTTTATTTCGGAAGTCTGTTTGATATCCTGATCTGACCGTAGAGATCGGCATATTCTCTGGGGGTAAGGGATTCGATGTAATTCTGGCGGTATTCCCTGTGCCCGGGCCGTTTGGAAAGCCTGTCGACCGCTTTGTTGTAAGCAATGGCTGCCAGTTCCGGCGTGTCATAATAGCCGATCACATATGTGCCGTTGATGAGGATGGTAGACTTATATCTGACATCCCCGTCTTTACGGATCATCTGTACCCCGTAATACGGATTGATGATCTCGATATTTTCATATCTGAAATCTGTAGGATCCCCGTTGATAAACCGGTAATCCCTGTCAGCTACGGCATGGCTCTTGATCCCGTAACGGTGCAGGAAATTCACCTGCATCCCGTAATCGGCAACGAAGAGATGGTTGCCGCGCCTTGAGATCTTATGCCCTGCAAAATAGAACAGATCGTCGATATCGAACTTATAGCAGAGGGTCTTGGAAAAATAATATTCAAAATAGCGTTTCCGCAAGTAGATCGGATTGGCAAAATAGACGCCGTTATCACGGAAATTGACGATGGAAACGTATTTTTCAAACGGAAGCTTATATTTCTCTTCCTGATAATCCAGGATCGTCAGGGATGAATCCGCAAGCTTCTTTGCCTCGCGGTAAGCCCTGTTTGCCTGCGCCTCTTTCGGAAAGCTTCCGAGACTGATGTGTTTGTTCCGGAAGGTAAAAGAAGAGCGGTAATAGATCTCGCCGTTTTTTTTACTTGTTTTATATACGCCTGCTTTGGACATTTCCGATCCTTTTCGGGTATTTCTTTACATACAACAGTTTACAAAAACAGGAAAAAAATATCAATATGTTGTGGTTTTTCTATAAAAATATGCTATATTTAATGTATGGCAAGAACGGGCAACCAAAAACTGAAACTGTTACGGTTGATGGATATTCTGCTGAACAGGACCGATGAACAGCATCCCCTGTCGACGCAGCAGCTGATCGATGCGCTTGCTCAGTACGGCATTGATGCGGAGCGGAAGAGTATCTATTCGGACCTCGAGGAACTGACGTTTTACGGCCTGGACATCATCAAGTGCGGCGGAAAGAAGAACCAGGGCTATTATGTCGGCGCCCGTACGTTTGAACTGGCGGAACTGAAACTGCTGGTTGATGCGATCAGTGCGTCCAAGTTCATATCCGAGAAGAAGACGAGAGAACTGATCAGGAAACTGTCACAGCTGACATCTTCCTATGATGCCGCGAAACTGGACCGTCAGGTCTGCGTGGCCAACCGGGTCAAGACCGTTAACGAGCAGGTGCTGTATCAGATCGATGCGATCCACATGGCGCTGCAGAATAAAAAGATGATCTCCTTCCAGTATATGGAATGGAACGCGAGCAAACGCCTGATGGTCAGGAGAGACGGCGCTCTGTATAAGATCAGTCCCAAGACGCTTCTCTGGGATGACGAGAACTACTATCTGGTCGCCTGGGATCCGGAAGCCGGCATCTGCAAGCATTTCCGCGTCGATAAGATGAAGAACATCACGGTGCTTGACGAGGATGCCAAGAATCCCGAGATCGAGATCGATCCCGCCCTGTATTCAAAGCGTATGTTCGGGATGTTCGGCGGGAAGCTGCAGGATGTGACGATCCGCTGTCCGATGAACCGGATCGGTATCCTGATCGACCGTTTCGGGAAAGAGATCAATATCCGCGCGGACGGCCTGGATCACTGCCTTGTCAGAACGCAGATCGCAGTCAGCAATCATTTCTTCGGATGGCTGTGCGGACTGGGCGGCGAATTCGAGATCGTATCCCCGGCGGAGGTTGCAGAAGAATACAAAGAGCATCTGTTGTCTTTGATCAATAAGATCAACGGAACAAAAGCAGGAGAATAAAGATGGAAACACAGGAGAAAGTCAACAACGAAGATTACTCGGTCAGGTTTCAGCCGAACCGGCCGGTCAAAATGATCAAAAAAGACGGGACCAGAGAACCTTTCAACGTGCAGAAGGTGATCGATGCGGTCGGGAAAAGCGCTTACCGTGCCCTGACCAAATTCACGCCGCATGAGAAAGAATTGATCTGTCAGGGCGTTGTGGATAAGGTGAACGAGCTGGATGCGGAAGAGATCCCGATCCCGGTCATGCACAATATCGTGGAAACGGTCCTTGAGGATATCAAGCCGATCGTGGCCAAGAGTTACCGCGATTACCGCAACTACAAGCAGGATTTCGTCCGGATGCTGGATGATGTTTATAAGAAATCCCAGTCGATCATGTACATCGGCGACAAGGAGAATTCCAACACGGATTCCGCGCTTGTCTCCACAAAGCGTTCTCTGATCTTTAACCAGCTGAACAAAGAACTTTACCAGAAGTTCTTTATGACGACGGAAGAGATCCAGGCCTGCCGCGACGGTTATATCTATGTGCATGATATGTCCGCAAGGCGCGATACGATGAACTGCTGCCTGTTCGATGTGGCAAACGTTCTCTCCGGCGGTTTTGAGATGGGCAACATCTGGTACAACGAACCAAAGACCTTAGACGTTGCCTTCGACGTGATCGGAGATATCGTTTTATCCGCAGCATCCCAGCAGTACGGCGGGTTTACGATCCCAAGCGTCGAGACGATCCTGAAACCCTATGCGGAAAAATCATACAAGAAGTATCTTGAAAAATACCGCGCACTCGGCATCGATGAAGAGCGTGCCGAGGAGGAGACGATCAAAGACATCGAGCGTGATTTTGAACAGGGTTTCCAGGGCTGGGAATACAAGTTCAATACCGTTGCAAGTTCGCGCGGCGATTATCCGTTTATCACGGTCACGGCCGGAACCGGAACGAGCCGTTTCGAGAAGATGGCAACGATCCAGCTCTTAAACGTCAGACGCAAGGGACAGGGCAAGGAGGAATGCAAGAAACCCGTTCTCTTCCCGAAGATCGTATTCCTGTATGACGAGAACCTGCACGGACCCGGGAAGGAACTCGAGGATGTTTTCGAAGCCGGTGTACGCTGTTCTTCCAAATCCATGTATCCCGACTGGCTGAGCCTGACCGGAAAAGGCTATATCGCCAGCATGTATAAACGGTACGGCAAGATCATCTCGCCGATGGGCTGCAGGGCGTTTTTGTCACCCTGGTATGAAAGAGGCGGCATGCATCCCGCGGATGATGACGATGTGCCTGTATTTGTCGGCCGGTTCAATATCGGCGCGATCTCCCTGCACCTCCCCATGATCTTAGCCAAGGCGCGTCATGAGAGCAGGGATTTCTACGAGGTGCTCGATTATTACCTCGAGCTGATCAGGGGCTTACATATCAGGACCTACGCATACCTTGGGGAAATGCGTGCATCCACGAACCCTCTTGCATACTGCGAAGGCGGCTTCTACCAGGGACATCTGAAACTGACGGATAAGATCAAACCGCTGCTCAAATATGCGACCGCCTCGTTCGGGATCACCGCATTCAATGAACTGCAGGAACTCTATAACGGGAAATCACTCGTGGAGGACGGCGCGTTTGCGCTCGAAGTCCTTGAACATATCAATCAGAAGATCGCACAGTTTAAAGAAGAAGACGGTAATCTGTATGCGATCTACGGAACACCTGCCGAGAGCCTGTGCGGCCTGCAGGTCAAACAGTTCCGCGCCAAATACGGCATCATTGAAGGCGTATCCGACCGTGAATATGTATCCAACAGTTTCCACTGTCACGTAACGGAAGACATCACGCCGATCGAAAAGCAGGATCTGGAAGGCAGGTTCTGGGAGCTGTGTAACGGCGGCAAGATACAGTATGTGAAATATCCGATCGATTATAACCTCGAAGCGATCAAGACGCTGATCCGCAGGGCAATGGAAATGGGCTTCTATGAAGGCGTCAATATGTCGCTTGCCTATTGCGATGACTGCGGACATCAGGAACTGGAGATGGATGTCTGCCCGAAATGCGGAAGCAGGAACCTGACCAAGATCGACCGCATGAACGGATATCTTTCCTATTCACGCGTACACGGCGATACCAGACTGAATGAAGCGAAGATGGTCGAGATCGCGGAAAGGAAGAGCATGTAGCCATGAGATACCATAATATTACCAAGGCCGACATGCTCAACGGTGACGGCCTGCGTGTGGTACTGTGGCTGTCGGGCTGTTCCCACAACTGCAAAGGCTGTCAGAATCCGATCACCTGGGATCCGGAAGGCGGACTGCCTTTTGATGAAGATGCCAAGAAGGAGATCTTCGAACAGCTGGATCTTCCCTATATATCCGGCATCACATTCAGCGGCGGAGACCCTTTGCATACGGCCAATTTAACAGGCGTTCGCGAACTGATCGATGAGATCAGGGAGAAGTACCCGGACAAAACGATCTGGCTCTATACCGGAAGCAGCTGGGAAGAGATTTGGAAACTGCCCTTTATTCGCTATGTCGATGTTTTGGTCGACGGCGAGTTTGAAGAAGAAACGAAGGATGTGAAACTGCTCTGGAAGGGAAGTGCCAACCAGAGGGTGATCGATGTAAAGGCTACCCTTGCATCGTCTGATCCGCTGACTCCCGTCCTGCACTGCGCCGATTACTACGACGGACAGTACACAGCCGGTGTACAGACATGTACTTTGGAAAAACAGGATGATAACATCAATTCCTGTCATGCATAGATCACAGATAAGGTGAGGTCAGGATATGCGCCGCATAGCTCAGTTTGAAAAAGTATCATACGGTCAGTTTTATAACGGATGGAAGGACTGCTTCGGATCCACGGACAGTGAGATCGCAGCGATCTATGACGGGATCATGCTTCCGAGGCGTGCAACGGCAGGCAGTGCGGGGTATGATTTTTTCTGCCCGATCGATCTGACACTGAATCCCGGCGAAACCGTCAAGATCCCGACAGGGATCCGTGTGCGGATGGAAGAAGGCTGGGTGTTAAAACTCTATCCGCGCTCAGGCCTTGGCTTTAAATACAGGCTGCAGCTCAACAACACCGTCGGGATCATTGACAGCGATTATTATGCTTCCGACAACGAAGGGCATATTTTCTCCAAGATCACCAACGACACGAACGAAGGACGCACCATCCACCTGCAGGCAGGCTCCGGTTTTATGCAGGGGATCTTTGTGGAATACGGGATCACGGTGGATGATGATGTATATGCGGTGCGCAACGGAGGGTTTGGTTCAACCAGTTAGTTTATGGAAAAAGAGCATCTGATCACGGCTGTTGTCACGGGATCACCGATCGCTTCGTATCCTGTTGCATCAGGCGACCGACTCATACAACTGAACGGGAAACCGGTAGAAGATATTTTTGATTATCAATTCCTTGTGGAAGATACGTCCGTGGATGTTCTGATCCGGAAAGCGGAAGACGGCGCGGAGGTATCTTTTCATGTTGAAAAAAACGAAGACGAGGACTTGGGACTTGTCTTCGAAAACGGTTTCATGGACCGCTACAGGTCCTGTGCGAACCGCTGCATTTTCTGTTTTATCGACCAGAATCCGCCCGGCATGCGGGAGACTCTTTATTTCAAAGACGACGATTCACGGCTTTCCTTTCTGCAGGGAAATTACGTGACGCTGACCAATATGAGTGATCATGACATCGACAGGATCATCCATTATCATTTATCACCCATCAACATATCCGTTCATACCACAGATCCGGAACTCCGCTGTAAAATGCTCCACAACCGGTTTGCCGGAGAAGCATTGAAAAAGATACAGCGTTTATATGATGCCGAGATCAAAATGAACGGCCAGATCGTGCTCTGTAAGGGCATAAACGACGGGGAACAGCTGAAGAAGAGCATCGGGGACTTATCCGCATATCTGCCGCATATGGAAAGCGTATCCGTTGTGCCGGTCGGGATCACGAAATACAGGGACGGGCTGTATCCGCTGGACCCGTTTGAACGTGCGGATGCGGAAGAGGTGCTTGAAATAATACACACCTGTCAGGCTGACCTGTATTCCAAATACGGCACACATTTTATCCATGCTTCTGATGAATTCTATCTGCTCACAGGCAGGGAACTGCCTGCTGCCGACACCTATGACGGCTATCTGCAGCTGGAAAACGGTGTGGGGATGTTGAGGCTTCTGCTGGATGAGTTTGAAGAAGCCATGGAAAATGCGCGTCAAAAGAGGTTTTTTGCAAAGAAGAGGACAGTCAGTATCGCAACGGGTATGCTCGTGTATCCGACGGTAAAGAAACTATGTGACCGCCTGATGGAGAGGTTCCCGAAACTGACGGTGCATGTCTATGCGATCCGCAATGATTTTTTCGGAGAACGCATCACTGTTTCAGGGCTCCTTACCGGGCAGGATATCGTGGCGCAGCTACAGGGAAAAGAACTCGGGCAGACTCTCTTTTTACCGGGTAATATCCTGAAGGCCGATGAGGAGATTTTGCTAGATGATATGCGCCTTTGCGACCTTGAAAGAACTTTACAAGTAAAAACAGATATTGTAAAATCAAGCGGATGGGATTTTGTAGAGAAAATCAGCGGAAATCTGTTATCGCGGTGAGGAACTATGAGTAAACCGATCGTGGCCATCGTCGGACGGCCCAACGTTGGAAAATCCACATTGTTTAATGCGCTGGCCGGGGAACGGATCAGCATTGTTAAAGATACTCCGGGCATTACCAGGGACAGGATCTATGCACAGGTCAACTGGCTTGATACGACGTTTACCCTGATCGATACGGGCGGGATCGAGCCTGACAGCAAGGATATCATCTTGTCCAAGATGCGGGAACAGGCACAGATCGCCATTGATACGGCGGATGTGATCATTTTCATGGTGGATGTCAGACAGGGACTGCAGGATGCGGATTCCAAGGTGGCGGACATGCTCAGGCGCTCGCATAAAAGTGTGGTACTTGTTGTCAATAAAGTCGATAATTTCGAGAAATTCGGGAACGACACATATGAATTCTACAATCTGGGGATCGGGGTACCGGTTCCGATCTCGGCATCCGGCAAACTCGGTCTCGGGGATATGCTCGACCGTGTGATCTCTCATTTTCCGAAGTCATCCAAAGAGGAGGAAGAGGACGATACACCGAAGATCGCCATTGTCGGCAAACCGAATGTCGGCAAATCTTCCCTGCTCAACAAACTGATCGGAGAAGACCGCGTGATCGTATCGGATATTGCAGGTACGACCAGAGATGCGATCGATACGCCCGTCAAGCACAACGGACGCGAATACATCTTCATTGATACAGCAGGCCTTCGCCGTAAAAAGAATGTCAAAGAGGAACTCGAAAAGTATATGGTCGTCCGGACGGTCGGCGCCATTGAACGTTCCAATGTCGTGATCCTGATGATCGACGCCGTGGAAGGCGTGACCGAGCAGGAAGCAAAGATCGCGGGGATCGCGCATGAAAGCGGAAAAGGCGTGATCATTGCCGTCAATAAATGGGATGCCGTTGAGAAAAACGACAAGACGATCTACCGGTATGAGGAGAAGATCCGCAATACGCTTTCCTTCATGCCCTATGCGGAACTGATCTTTATCTCCGCGAAGAGCGGCCAGAGGATCAACAAGCTTTATGACCTGATCGATACCGTTATTGAAAATCATGCACTGCGCATCCAGACGGGCGTGCTCAACGAGATCATGGCGGAAGCCGTTTCGATGCAGCAGCCGCCAAGCGACAAGGGCAAGAGGCTGAAACTGTTCTATATGACACAGGTCAGCGTGAAACCGCCCACGTTTGTGATCTTTGTGAATGATAAGAACCTGATGCATTTCAGTTATACAAGATACATCGAGAACAAGATCCGGGAAGCGTTCGGGTTTAAGGGGACGCCCCTGCGTTTCATTATCCGTGAAAGAGGTGAAAAATAGTGGAACGTATCATCTGTCTTCTGATCGGATATGCCTGCGGCCTGATCCAGACCGGTTTCATCATCGGAAAGATCAAAGGGATCGATATCCGGCAGTACGGAAGTAAAAATGCCGGCACGACCAACGTCTTAAGAACGATGGGTGCAAAATACGGTATCCTCGTTTTCTTAGGGGATGCGCTGAAGTGCATTCTTGCCGTAGAGATCATATATCTGCTGTTTCATACCACTTATGCAGATCATATCCGTCTCCTGCAGCTGTATGCGGCAGCCGGAACGATCCTCGGACATAATTATCCTGTCTATATGAAGTTCCGGGGCGGAAAAGGGATCGCATCCACGGCGGGCTTTGTGATCTCACTCGGACCTGTGTTTGTTCTATTCGGTGTCATCACGTTCTTTACGACGTTCTTTTTGACCAATTTTGTATCGCTTGGTTCTATTCTTGTCTATGTGACGCTTGCGATCGAGATCGTTGTGTTCGGGGAAATGGGATATTTCGGATTTCCCGCGGAACATGCGAGAGCCTATCTGAATGAGTTTTACCTGGTCTTTGCGTTCCTGTTTGTGCTTGCCATGTTGAGGCATCGGGAAAACATCAAACGTCTCATCCATCATAATGAGCGCAAGACCTATATTTTCGGCAAACCCGAGATCGATGTGGATGCAGCCGAAAAAGAAAAAGATATAGAAACCGAAACTGAAACACCGGAGGAAAAACAAAATGGCTAGTGTCGGGATTCTCGGCGCCGGAAGCTGGGGGACAGCATTATCGATGGTCCTCCACAAAAACGGACATCAGGTATGTGTCTGGTCGATCCTGGAAGAAGAAGTAAAGATGCTCCGTGAGAACAGGGAGCATAAGGAAAAACTGCCGGGCGTACACATACCCGAAGAGATCGTATTTACATCGGATCTAAAGGAAACGGTTCAGGGCAGGGATGTGCTGATCATAGCCGTTCCCTCACCTTATGTGCGCTCCACGGCACATCTGATCGCCCCGATGGTGAAGGATTCACAGATCATCGTGAATGTTGCCAAGGGCATCGAAGAGAGTACACTCTATACACTGACGCAGATCATACATGAAGAAATTCCGAATGCATCTTTGGCTGTGCTTTCCGGTCCGTCACATGCCGAAGAAGTCGGACGCGGTATCCCGACAACCTGTGTTGTGGGAGCAAAGGATAAAAAAACCGCGGAGACGATCCAGAACCTGTTTATGAATGAAGTGTTCCGGATCTATACAAGTCCTGATGTTCTGGGGATCGAACTCGGGGGTGCACTAAAAAACGTGGTGGCTCTTGCAGCGGGGATAGCCGACGGACTGGGGTATGGTGATAACACCAAAGCGGCACTCATTACAAGAGGCATCGGAGAGATCGCAAGACTCGGCATGGCCATGGGCGGTAAACTCGAAACGTTCTGCGGCCTTACCGGCATCGGGGACCTGATCGTGACCTGTGCGAGTATGCATTCGAGAAACAGGAGAGCAGGGATCCTGATCGGACAGGGTAAGACGGCGGAAGAGGCGATGGCAGAAGTAAAGATGGTCGTGGAAGGCGTCTATTCCGCCAAAGCAGCGTATGCCCTGGCGCAGAAATACGGCGTTGAAGTGCCCATCATCTCTGAGGTGAACGAAGTGCTTTTCCACGGGAAAGATGCGGCTTTGACCGTCTCCGATCTGATGCTTCGCGACAAGAAGCTGGAAAATACTTCCATACCATGGGAATAAGCACATAGATTGTTGATTTTCCGCACAATCTATAATAAAATAACATTATGTACAAAGTGATGATCGTAGACGACAACATGACGAATCTGATCATGGCCAAAAAGGCCCTGGAAGATGAGTATGAGATCCTTCCGGTTTCATCCGGACAGACGGCGCTTGAATTCCTGCATGATATGCCTGAACCGCCCGATCTGATCCTGCTTGACGTTGAAATGCCGGAAGTGAACGGATTCCATGTCATATCCGAGATCAAGAACGATCCGTCGCTGTCCGGTATTCCGGTCATTTTCCTGACCGCACAGGATGATCCCACCACGGAAGTAGAAGGGTATTTTCTTGGTGCGGTCGATTATATTAAAAAACCGTATTCAACCGTTCTCCTTCGGAAACGTCTGGATGTACATATCAGGCTCCTTGAATCCGAACGCCGGCTGACAAGAGTCAACGAAACACTGCAGAAAGCGCTGTCCAACAAGATCCATAATATCGTCGAGCTGGAATATGCGATCGTGGAGATGTTCGTTTCCCTGATGGGCAACCGTTCGCATCTGATCGCCGAGCATTCCATGCGCGTTGAAAAATACATGCATATCTATCTGGATGCGCTGATCCGTGTCGGACAGTTCGATCTCAAGAAAGAAGATGCGGAGATCCTGCTGTTTGCATCGAAGATGCATGATATCGGGAAGATCTGTATGACTGACAGGTGCCTTGCGGATATGGGAGATCTGTCCTTGGCGGAGAAAGAATTCAATCACGCGCACACGGTCCTTGGCGCGGAAGCCGTTAAAAAAGTCATGAATGTCGTTTCGCATAATAACTTCCTGCTTTATGCATACAATATGTGCCGTTATCATCATGAGAGATGGGACGGAAAAGGATATCCCGACAATCTGATGACAACGGATATACCGATCGAGGCAAGGATCCTTGCGATCGTCAACAGTTATGATGATTTCCGTCATCAGAATGACGGCGCGAAGCCGCTTACGCATACAGAGGCCGTGAACCGGATCCGTCTCTGGGGCGGAACGCATTTCGACCCGGATCTTGTGGATGTATTTTTAAGTATTGAGAGAGAGATCGAGCGGATCGCGTACTGATCCGTTTTGAGAGGATATCTATGTTTCATCAGATCTATGACCGGTATTTCGGTGAGCAGGTGAGCGACAACCGCAGAGTGTTCAACAGTATCCATCTGATCGCCGTGATCGGTCTGCTTTGTTCCACGATTCTGACATATCTCTATATTCCCGGTAAGGTCCCGTTTTATACCTGTATCGGTACCGTCATTTTTTTCATGCTCACTGCCATTGAAGCCAACCGGATCAATAATACCAAGATCCCGGTTGTCATCATGTCATTTGCGTTCAACAATATCTTTCTTGCGATGGTCTATTTAAGTTACGGCCGTCTGGTCTGTATGATCCCGATCTATTTCATTTTCGGCCTTCTCTACACGGTCCTTTTGCTGAACGATAAATGGGGGCTGATCATCACGATCATACAGACGATCTTCTATCTGGGGCTGATCATTTATGCGAGCCGCGGACAGATCTCCCCGCTTCTGCAGGTGGACGAGTCGTTTCGGGATTACAGCGGTATCTTTATTGCGATCGCTGTCGCCGGCGTGTTCGGCGGGCTTGCCGTATGGTACAGGATCCGGATCCAGCAGGAAGAACGTAAAAAAGCCGATGCGATCCATGCAAAGATCATGGAAGACTATATCTCCAAAGATATTTTCCTGCTCAACATGTCGCATGAGATCCGTACACCGATGAACGCCATTGTCGGCACCGTCAATCTGATGCTGGATCAGAACGTGAACGACCGTGTCAGGGACAGTGTATACAATATCTTAAACTCCTGTAATGCACTTCTTTCCATCACCAATGAGCTGATGGATGTCTCCAAGGCGGACAGCCGCCAGATCACCGTAAATACCGTTAAATTTGACTTTGGTGAGTTCCTGTATGAGATCATCAATATGATCTCCGTGCGTCTCATGGATACGGGGGTGGACCTGTATGTGGAGATCGATAAAAAGATACCGCAATACCTCTACGGTGATACTTCCAGACTGCGTCAGCTGTTTATCAATATCCTGAACAATGCCGTGAAATATACGCAGAAAGGCAAGATCATCTTAAGGGTCATCTGTGATGAGATGATGGATGAAACGATCAGTCTGCGCGTGGAAGTGGAAGATACGGGGATCGGTATCCGCAGTGAGGACTTACCGAAACTGTTCAGAGTCTATGAGCGTATTCACGAAGATGATGAGAAACAGCGGGGCGTGGAAGGAACGGGACTCGGTCTTCCGATCTGTAAGGAGATCTTAAACAAACTGAACGGAGAGATACACGTGAAGAGCCAGTACGGCGTCGGATCCGTTTTTGATTTTGAACTGGCACTCGGTGTACAGGCAGAGCCGCTTCTGTTATCAGGACTTAAAACGGACAGACTGAACGTGCTCATTTACGAAAAAAACGAAGAGGCCCAGTCGTTCCTTCTTGGTGTACTAAATACACTTGGCGTATCCTGTCAGATCCCGGAGGATACGAAAGAATTCGAGGAAATGATACTGTCAAGGAAATTCTCACACCTGCTCATTGCTTACGAGCGCTACATGGAAAATATCCGTTTCCTCGATACGATGATCTTATCCGAGAAACTGATCCTGATCACCGACATTTCCAGGATCGTGTCGCTGAACAAGTACGGAAGCATCATCACAAGACCTGCGCATGCTCTGAACGTCATGGCTGCACTTGGAAACAGGAGCAACAACTACGTGCATGAGATCATCCGTAAAGGCGGATTTTCGTGTCCCGGAGCAACCCTGCTTGTCGTGGATGACAACCTGACAAACCTGACGGTTGCCGGCGGACTGCTGAAGAAGTATGACGCGACCATCCTGACGGCCTTATCCGGGATGGAATGCTTAAATATCCTTGAGAATAACCATGTGGATCTTGTATTTATGGATTATATGATGCCCGAGATGAACGGGATCGATACGCTGATCAAGATCCGGGAGATGGAAGACCCGCATATGAAATCCCTTCCCGTGATCGCACTGACCGCAAACGTTGTAAACGGTGCAAAGGAAATGTTCTTAGATGCCGGGTTTGATGATTATATCGCGAAACCGATCGAAGTGGACAGGATCGAGCGTGCACTCAGAACGCATTTACCAAGGGAACTGATCGTTGTAAAACAGGGAAACTGAAGATATGAATCTCAAAAAGACTCTGCAACGGAAAATTGAATATTTCAACGATGAGAACATCCCCATCGAGGTGAAGAACTTTTTGCTTACGCATATCTATGCCGTTCTTGCAACTGCGATCATGGGGTTTGTATTCCTGATCGCCGGCCTGAACCCGATGATCCCCACGCTTGCTTTCTGTCTGACGATTTTGCTGATCTGCGCGGGATATATGGTGAATCTGAGACAGGAATACAAACTGTATACGATCCTGTATCTGCTTGTGTTCAACTTCATCTGTTATCCGCTGTTTTATTTCCTGACAGGAGATATATACAACGGGGCACCGCTGTATTTTGCCATGGGCGTGATCCTGACCTTCTTCCTGACGAAAGGGAAAACACTTCTGTTCATGGTGATCACGGAGCTTGCCTGGTACGGCTATCTTTTGTTCTATACCTATACTTACCGTGCGGATCTTGCACCGTACCGTAGTTTCTTAAATGCAGGAGAGGGGATCGCAGCCTGCTTTGTGCTTGCTTCCGTTATGCCCGTATTTATCATTTACTACCAGACGATCATATTCAAAAAACTGCATGAAAAACTGCTGCTTGCAAACAGATCCTTAAATTCCGCCGGAAGGGGAAAGAGCAGATTCCTGGCCAATTTAACGCATGAGATCCGCACACCGATGAACGCGATCATCGGTATGACGGAGGTGATCCTGAAAGAGGATCTGTCAAATGAAGCAAGAGAACAGGCAGAAACGATCAAGACCGCTTCCACGGAACTGTTGTCGATCATCAACAATATCCTGGTCTATTCCAAACTGAATTCGAACAAGATGGAACTCTTGCAGACACGCTATGATTTCCGGAAACTGATCGATGATGTCATTCAGTCCGTTGTCATGGAATACGGACTCAATGAAACGGATTTCCAGGCATATGTGGATGCCTCGATCCCGCATTTCCTTTACGGGGATGATATCCGCATCAAGCAGGTGTTCCGTTATCTGCTGTTTTCGTCCCTGCACCAGCTTCCGTACGGAAGGATCTCACTTGAGATCAATGCGACCAGACATGACAGTGAGCATACGATCACGCTGCAGTGCAGGATAGCAGAAACCGGAAGAGGACTGACGGAAACCGAATTGAATGCCGTGTTCGGTGCTTATAACGAATATGACAGCCGCCAGCGCTCCGACTTCAAGGGCATGGGGCTGGAACTCTTTATCTGCCGCGAACTCCTGAACCTGATGGACGGCTCTTTGAAGATCGAGAGTATTTCCGGTGTCGGGATGGCGCTCATATTTGAATTTACGAACTATATCCTCAGTGAGGAAGTGATCGCCACCGTCGAAAAGCCCAATGAAAAATGCGTGCTGATCTATCTGGAACAAAAAGGCGGTGACAATTACTGGATGCAGCTGATGGACAATCTGAAGATCAGTCCGTACTACGCGACATCGCCAAACAACTTCCGCCTTGCGATGGAAGAGAGAAAATATACGCATATCTTCATCCCCGATGATGCCTATGAAGCCCTGCGTCCGACGATCGAGAATGCAGGCTGTGCGAGATATACCTATGTGGTGACCGATCACCAGCATGTCTTTGAAGATTTTGATGACTGCCGGATCATCCGCAGGCCCGTATTCTGTCTGAATACGGTGGAGGTCCTGAACAACACCTGGGACAAGGAAGCCTATATCAAATCCGTAGACAAGGAACGTGTATCCTACCCGGGAGCGCGTGTTCTCGTTGTGGATGACAATATCGTCAACCTGAAAGTGACATTGAGTGTTCTTGCAGACTACGGGATCAAAGCGGATATGGCGACCAGCGGAGACGGATGTCTCAATATCCTGTCCGAAGAAAAATACGATCTGTTACTGCTCGATCAGCTGATGCCCGGCATGAGCGGGTCGGAAACGATCCACAAACTCCGCAAAAGAGGCGGCTTAAACAGCAATATCCCTGCGATCTGCATCACAGCCGAGTTCGGGGCGGATGTCCGGGAACGGATGATCGCGGAAGGCTTCCAGGATTATATCGCAAAACCGATCAAGGAATTCTATCTGGACAGGATCTTAAGTACATACCTGCCAAAGGAACTGCTCGTAACCGCAGACGCGGAGACGGAAGAGACTGCTGCCGATGAACCTGCAGTAGCGGATCAGGAAAAAGACAAAGATAATACCGATCTTTTGCAGTTTGATCCGGACAGCGGGATCGAGATGGTCGGCGGTGAAAAGGGAGTCTATTTATCCATCCTGAACACCTATTACCGTGAAGGACGCAGGAAACTCGAACAGATCGATTCGCTGCTTGCACAGGATCTGTCGGCATATACGACAGATGTACATGCCCTAAAGAGCAGCAGTGCCAGTGTCGGTGCCAAAAATATATCGGAACGTTTCAAAGCACTGGAAATGGCAGGCAAAGAAAACAACCGTTCCTACATTGACACCTATCATGCGGAAACCTTCTTACGGTTCGAGTCGCTGTTAGATAAGATCCGGGAGTATCTGATCGCAAATGACCGGTTTGATGATGACGGTGCCGGAGCAGGAACCCCCGGTGGCGAAGAAAAGCCGCTTGAGCTTCAGACGATATCCGATCTGAAACAGGCGCTTGCCAGTGTGAACCTGAAATATTGCGAAGAAAAGATCGGAGAACTCTCACAGATCAATTTCGGTGAGAAATACAATACGCAGATCAGGAAGATACGTTCCAAATACGAACAGTTTGATTATCACGCCGTACGTGCATTGCTTGAAGAAACGGAAAATATGATCAATCAGGAGGACAAGACATGAACAAGGTTTATGAGAAACTCACCAAATGCTATGAAAGTATCCGCGACAGGATCCCGATCGAACCGAAGGTCGCTTTGATCTTAGGATCCGGGCTTGGCGATTACGCAAATGATATCCGTGTCGTATCGACCCTTCCTTATCAGGAGATCGACGGGTTTCCGGTCTCTACCGTTCCGGGACATAAAGGACAGTTTGTATTCGGCTATGTCGGAGAAGTACCGACTGTCTGCATGCAGGGCAGAGTCCATTACTATGAGGGATATCCGATCACGGATGTCGTGCTCCCGATCCGTCTCATGAAGATGATGGGCGCGAAGATCTTATTCCTTACCAATGCGTCAGGCGGGATCAATACAAATTTCGGTGCCGGTGATTTTATGATGTTAAACGATCATATTTCCTGCTTCGCACCCAATCCCCTGATCGGAGAGAATATCGAAGAACTCGGCGTCCGTTTCCCGGATATGAGTTCCGTGTATGATAAGGATCTGCAGCAGATCATCAGGACTGTTGCAAAAGAAAACGGGATCGACCTCAAAGAAGGCGTATATGCACAGCTGACGGGCCCTTCCTTTGAATCTCCCGCAGAGATCAGAATGCTTTCCAAACTCGGTATTGATGCGGTCGGCATGAGCACCGTTGTGGAAGCGATCACGGCGAATCACTGCGGTATGAAGATCTGTGCGATCTCCTGTGTCTGCAACCTTGCCGCAGGGCTTTCCGAAAATCCGTTAACGCATGAGGAAGTACAGGAAGCGGCCAATGCGGCTGCACCGAAATTCAAAAATCTTGTTACACAGTCCATCATCAGATTTGGAGCTGAAACGGGGAATTTATGAAAAGAAAGATCATGATCGCAGCCTGCCTTGTTTTTGCGATGCTCTCAGCAGGCTGTAGCGATAAAAAAGGAAGTGTCGCGCTGATCACCGATGTGGGAACGGTAGAAGACGGATCCTACAACCAGGGCGCATGGGAAGGGATCGTGGAATACTGCGAGGAAGCAGAGATCCCGCATACTTTCTATCAGCCCAAAGAAGCACTGAAGGAATCCTATCTTGACTCGATCGATGAGGCAGTCAAAGCCGGTGCGAAACTGATCGTATGCCCCGGGTATCTTCCCGAGGAAGCTGTTTTTACCGCGCAGAAAGAGTATTCGAAAGTGAATTTCATCCTGCTGGACGGGGAAGTGCACAACGCGGATTATACGGACATGACTGTCAAAAAGAATGTCATGCAGATCGTGTTTGCGGAAGAGCAGGCAGGGTTCCTTGCAGGCTATGCCGCTGTCCGTGACGGTTATACGAGACTCGGCTTTATCGGCGGCGAACCCGAAGATGCGGTGATCCGTTTCGGATACGGTTACGTGCAGGGCGCTGACTATGCCGCGATCGAAATGGGCAGACAGGTGGAGATCAAGTACACCTATGCAGGCACGTATTTTGAAGACGCGCATGTGGTTGAAATGTCATCCGAATGGTACACGATGGGTACGGAAGTGATCTTTGCCTGCGGCGGTGCCATGGGCAGATCCGTCATGATGGCGGCAGAGCAGAACGGCGGAAAAGTGATCGGTGTCGACGTGGATCAGTCCGAAGAATCGGATACCGTGATCACTTCTGCTCTGAAGAACCTCTCGCACAGCGTCTATAACGGCGTTTCGGATTATTACAACGACCGGTTCAAGGGCGGCATCACGACCAAAATGAACGCGTCCAACAACGGCATCGGGCTTGAGATGGAAAATTCCGACTTCCGTAATTTTACAAAAGAAGACTATGATGCCATCTATACAAAACTGATGAATGCCTCCGTCGAACCGTATGCGGCCACAAACGACGGCACGACCGCGGACCTGATGCTGGTGAACACAACGGTCCTCTATGAGGCATTGGAATAAACAGAAAAACGAAGGAGATGTACCGGATGGAAGAAAAACTGATCAGGGAAGCCCTTTTGGCAAGGGAATATTCCTACGCACCTTATTCACATTACCTGGTAGGTGCGGCACTGCTTACCGGAGAGGATATCATCGTGACCGGCAGCAATATTGAAAACGCATCCTACGGAGCGACAAACTGCGCAGAACGGACGGCTTTCTTTAAGGCGGTCAGTGAAGGCATACATTCATTCTCCATGATCGCCATTGCAGGCGGACCGGAAAATGAGCCAAAAGACCATCTGAGCGGTTTCGCATTTCCCTGTGGGATCTGCAGGCAGGTCATGCGCGAATTCTGCGATCCGGACACCTTCCGGGTCATTGTGGCAAGATCGGTGGAGGACTATCAGGTCTATACCCTGTCTGATCTTTTGCCGGAAAGTTTCGGACCGGATCATCTTTCATAAACCTGACATGCATCTGAAAGAGTGAGACCATAAAGGAGGAAGATATGAATATACGATTTTATAATGCTAGGATCCTGACCATGCAGGATGATAAGCTTCTTTGGGGCGAACTGCATGTAAAGGATAACAGGATCTCTTATGTCGGAAAGGATGCACCTGAAGGTATTGCATTTGACCGCGAGATCGACTGTATGGGTAATATCCTGATGCCAGGTTTTAAAAACGCTCATACCCATTCCGGGATGACGCTGATGCGTACCTATGCGGACGGCCTTCCCCTGCAGGAATGGCTGACCACGAAGATCTTTCCGCTGGAAGCAAAGATGAGCGGAGAGGAGGTCGCACTGCTTTCCAAGCTCGCGATCCTTGAATACCTGACAAGCGGCGTGACGGCTGTCTTTGATATGTATTTAACACCCGAGACCATTGCGGATGCCTTTTATGAGGCCGGTATGCGCGTGGTTCAGGTCAGCGGCATCAATAAGTTCGGACCGACTCTGGAAGTACTTGAGGAGCGTTATAACAAATTAAACGGTGTCAACGATCTGACTTCTTTTATGCTGGGCTTCCATGCGGAATACACGTGT
The DNA here is from genome assembly GCA_017620255.1 of Lachnospiraceae bacterium. Taxonomy (GTDB): domain Bacteria; phylum Bacillota; class Clostridia; order Lachnospirales; family Lachnospiraceae; genus UBA2868. The sequence goes on along the minus strand of JAFZQU010000028.1, from coordinate 194,165 downwards.
GACCGAAAACTGCTGGAAAAGATCGCAGAACTTGCACATAAATACAAAGCTCCCGTATACACGCACATGTCCGAAACCGAGTGTGAAGTGAAGGAATGCGTGGACAGATACGGCATGACACCGGGTGTGTTCCTTGATTCGCTTGGCATGTTTGATTTTGGCGGCGGCGGTTATCACTGCGTACATTTTGAAGATGGCGATATCGAAGTGTTTAAGAAGCGCGGCCTGTCCGTTGTTACAAATCCCGGCTCCAATACGAAACTGGCAAGCGGCATCGCACCGCTCAAACGTTTCTTACAGGAAGGCATCAATGTGGCGATCGGCACAGACGGCCCGTCCAGCAACAACTGCCTGGATATGTTCAAGGAAATGATGCTTGTATTCAGCCTTGCCAACATCCGGGAAAAGGACGCACTGGCCATAGATGCCGTGGATATCCTGAAGATGGCGACCGTGAACGGTGCCAAAGCCATGTTCTTACATGACTGTGACACGTTATCTGCAGGCAAATATGCGGATCTGATCATGATCGATATGCATATGCCCAATATGCAGCCTGAAAACGATGTGATCAGGAATATCGTTTATTCCGGCTCGAAACAGAATGTCAAGATGACGATGATAGGCGGAAAGATCCTGTATGAGGACGGAAAATTCAACATCGGGACCGATCCGGAAGTGATCTACAAAGAAGCGAACGCGATCCTAAAGAGGCTGACATGAACACTGTTTTCATCCTGATCCTGATCGCCGCGTTCGTTGTTTTCCTGTATGTTGCCGGCAAGATCCGGGAGAAACAAAAAAAGAAAGCATTCAGGCAGAAACTGATAGACGATCTCGGGAAATTGCCGGAATTAAACTATACGCAGGCAGATTTTGACAGGATCCGTAAATTCCACGACCTGAAATCGGAAGAGGCACCGGATCAGGACCGTTTCCGTGTGGACGAGATCACATGGAACGATCTCAACATGAACGATGTCTTTTTGCTTTTTGATGCGACGTTAAGTTCGGCAGGGGAAGAGTATCTCTATCATAAGATGCATACGATGGACCTTGCGGAGGATCCGGGGTTTACGGATCTGACGGATGCGTTCTACCGGGAGGATGACTTCAGGCTGCAGATGCAGATGATCCTCGGGGAACTTTCCAAGATCCGGCATTTTTCCGTCGCGGAAGTTCTCTTCCGTATCAGAGATGTTGAAAGCGAAAAGAATCTGCGTCATATCATCGCGGATCTGTGCCTGTTGGCAAGCATTGGTCTGATCTTTGTCCGGCCGGGGATCGGCGTATTGTTACTGATCGTATGTCTTTCCTATAACGTATTTACTTATTACAGACGTAAAGGCGAGATCTCTCCGTATTATACGACGCTGTTTTACGTGATCCGTATGCTGCATGCGGCAGATGAGATACATAAAAACGGAAAGATCCCGAAACAGGATCAGGAAAGACTGCGGTCGGTCTTATCCGATTGCAGATCGTACAAACGGAATATATTTATCCTGGGAAACGGAGTCATGCTCTCCGAGAGCATTATGGACATCCTGCTTGAATACATCCGGATCATCTTTCATCTGGATATCATCAAGTTCAACAGCATGCTTCATTTCCTGCAAAAGGACCTGGATAAGATCCTGACGCTGTTTGAGATGCTCGGAAAATATGACGCTGCGATCGCAGTGGCACTTTCCATGCATGCGATGAAAGGGCTCAACCGTCCGGAATTTATTGAGGAAAAGACGGTCATGATAGAGGATGTGTTCCATCCGCTGATAAAGGAGCCTGTCGCGAACTCAATCACAGCCTCATCGGGTGTCCTGATCACCGGTTCGAATGCTTCGGGAAAATCAACCTTCATCAAATCAGTCGCCCTGTGCGCGCTCTTGTCACAGACACTGTATGTGGTACCGGCAAGATCCTACAGAGCATGCAGGTTCCGCCTGATGACATCGATGGCGCTGAACGATCAGATCTTAAGCGGGGAGAGTTATTTTATCGTAGAGATCAAATCCCTGAAACGGATCGTGGATCTGGCAGATACAAACGGCGCTCCCGTTCTCTGCGTGGTGGATGAAGTGCTTCGCGGTACAAACACGATCGAGCGGATCGCAGCTTCCGCGAGGATCCTTTACGGACTCGAACAAAAGAACGCGCTTTGCTTTGTTGCAACACATGATATCGAACTGACCAAGATCCTGAAAAAGAGTTATACGGATTATCATTTTGAAGAGGAGATCGCAGATGGGGATGTGAATTTCTCCTATGTGTTAAAAGAGGGCAGATCCAATACGCATAACGCGATCCGGCTCCTCTCCGTGATCGGGTTTGATGAAAACGTGATCGAAGAGGCTACGAAGGCAGCCGAACATTTCCGGCAGACAAATAAGTGGGAGATGATTGAATGAAAGTCACGATCTATACGGACGGATCCGCCAGAAGCAATCCGGAAGGACCCGGCGGATACGGTACGATCATAGAATATGTTGATCCCAGGGGACAGTTACATGAGCGCACTTTCAGTGCCGGCTATAAGAAGACGACCAACAACCGCATGGAACTGATGGCCGTGATCATCGGTCTGGAAGCGCTGATCAAACCCTGCGATGTCGAGATCATATCGGATTCCAAATATGTGACCGATGCTTTCAACAGCCACTGGATCGATAATTGGAAAAAGAACAACTGGAAGACCAGTCAGAAAAAAGATGTTCTGAACGTGGATCTGTGGAAGCGGCTGTTGCTTGCCATGGAACCGCACAATGTCACCTTTACCTGGGTAAAGGGGCATGACGGACATCCGCAGAATGAGAGATGTGACAAGATGGCCACGTCCGCGGCAGACGCAGACGACCTGCTTGACGATGAGATGGCAGGAATGGTATGATTTTAAATTGAAAAATGTCAGACAGAAAGAGGGATGAATATGGTTACAACCTATTTTTTACTGGCGATCATCAGCATCGTGATCATTATCGTTGCAGTATTTCTCGGCAAGAAACTGCGTGATATGAAAGACGCAAAAGATGCTTCTAAAGCGGAGGAAGAAAAATGATCTATACAAGCACGCGCGGATCTGACGCGATCACCGCATCCCAAGCCATCTTAAAGGGGCTTTCCGATGACGGCGGTCTTTTTATGCCCAATAAGATCCCGGCGCTTTCCATACCTTTGTCAAGATTACCGGAGTTTTCCTATCAGGAGACCGCCTATCTTGTGATGAAGGATTATCTGGATGACTATACAGAAGAAGAACTGAAAAACTGCATCGCAAAAGCGTATGATGAAAAGTTTGATACTAAAGAGATCGCTCCCCTGACGGAAGCGGGAGACCAGTATTTCCTGGAACTGTTCCACGGGCCGACGATCGCTTTTAAGGATATGGCACTCTCCCTGCTGCCGCATCTCCTGACCACAGCCATGAAGAAAAATCATGTGAATAAGGAGATCGTGATCCTGACAGCCACATCCGGCGATACAGGGAAAGCAGCGCTTGCAGGCTTTTCCGATGTGGAAGGTACAAGGATCCTCGTCTTTTATCCGAAGGGCGGCGTAAGTTCCATCCAGGAGCGCCAGATGGTGACCACAAAGGGCGCAAATACGAAAGTCGTAGCCGTCCACGGTAACTTCGATGACTGCCAGACCGGCGTCAAGAAGATCTTTAATAACGATACGTTTAAAGCCGAGCTGGATGAGAAGGGCTTCTGTTTCTCATCAGCCAATTCGATCAATGTCGGAAGACTGATCCCGCAGGTTGCCTATTATGTCTATGCATACGGGCAGATGGTACGAAACGGCGCCATTACGGCAGGAGACCGGCTTGATTTTACCGTACCGACCGGTAACTTCGGGAATATCCTTGCGGCATATTTTGCCAAATCCATGGGACTTCCGATCGGCCGCCTGATCTGTGCAAGTAACGATAACAAGGTGTTGTTTGACTTTTTCAAGACCGGCGTATACGACAGGAACAGGGATTTCGTACTGACAACATCCCCGTCCATGGATATCCTTATTTCCTCTAATCTGGAGCGTCTGATCTATCTGTCGGCAGGATCTGATGCGGATACCAATGCAAAGCTCATGAAGCAGCTTGCCGAAACGGGAAGATATGAGATAAACGACAGCATGAGAGAGAATATCCGTGATTTTTACGGAGCTTATGCGACACAGGACCAGGTCCTTAAGACGATCGCGGACCTGTATGAGAAATACGGATATGTGATCGATCCGCATACGGCTGTGGCAGCATATGCCGACAGACAGTTTAAAGAGCAGGAGAGAACGGGAAATAAGAGCGTGATCATCTCAACGGCCAGCCCTTACAAATTCGGCGGGACCGTACTGCATGCGATCGATCCCGATTTCAGATGCACGGATGATTTTGAAATGGCAAAAAGACTCGAAATGCTTTCAAAAAGAAGCATTCCGAAAGCCGTGTCGGACATCCGGAATGCTCCTATCCTTCATAAAGAGGAATGTGATATCTCTGATATGCAAAAGAGCGTTGCAACGTTCCTGTTCTGATCAGGCGGTATGCTCCAATTCGCATAAGAGAAAACGAATGGTTCCGTAAGGGAATGTAACGGGGATGACGGTGATCTCACCGGTAGCGGGAGAGGTCATCAGAAACGCCCCGTTTTGTTTTGGAACCGCTAGGCTTAACTCGCAGATGTTCAGCTTGGAGAGCTGTACCACAAACAGGCCGTTATGCAGGTTCAGAAAATCAAGGAGCGCTTCTCTGACGAGGATATCGTATTCATTGACTTCCATCTTGGAGTAGTCGGCCGCAAAAGAGATCAGGGCATCTTCGGCAGCATCCATCGCGGAATAAGCGGATGGAACACCTGTGATCTCCTGAGAGAGTTCTTTTTTGGCATAATATTCGGAAACGGTCTCGATCTCACCGACAGAGATATCGGCGTTCACGTAAGTAACAAGATCGAGGATCAGTTTTTTGATGTATTCCTGTACGAAATCAGAAAGCTTTGGCGCGATCTTTTCGAAATTGGAATGGCTTAAGATCTCATTTGTCTGTTCTGTCATATCCATTTTTTATCCCTCCCGCAACTCAGTTCAATACATGCTCAAGTACTTCCTCGAGCAGGCTTTCTTCCACGGGTTTCTGGATAAAATCTCTGGCACCGGCTTTGATCGCTTCCCGAAGGTTTGTCTGTGTGCCGACGGAGGAAACCATGATGATCTTGGCTTTCGGATCATATTCGAGGATCTCCTTGGTCGCAGTGATGCCGTCTTTGATGGGCATGACGATGTCAAGAAGCACAACGGTCGGATGTTCATGCATATAGGTATTGACTGCATCCTGTCCGTTGGATACTTCCAGGATGTTTGTATAACCAAATGATTTCAGCAGTGCCGTCAGACTCTTTCTTGCAAGGATCGAATCGTCACAGATCAGGAATTTCGCATCTTTGACTTCCATTTCAATAACCTCCGTTTATGATAAAACCTTCCTGTTCAGTATAGCATATTACAGGGGCTGTCTCAAGTTATACACGTTCCTTGAGCGGATGGTAGACACCGTCGCTGCAGACCGGTTTGTAGGCCGGACGGATGATCTTTCCATTGTTTGAGAGTTCTTCCATACGGTGCGCGCTCCAGCCCGCGATCCTGGCGATGGCAAAGATCGGCGTAAACAGCTCCTTGGGAAGATTCAGGCTCTGATAGACAAAGCCGGAATAGAAATCCACGTTGCAGCAGACGCCTTTATAGATCTTGCGCTCCTCGGCAATGATCTTCGGACCTAAGCGTTCCACGAGGGAATAGAGTTCGAAATCTTCCTGCAGTCCTTTTTCTTCCGCATATTTTTCGACAAAACCCTTGAAGATCCGTTCTCTCGGGTCGGAGAGTGAATAGACGGCATGTCCCATACCGTAGATCAGCCCCTGCCTGTCAAAGGCTTCTTTGTTTAAAAGTGCCTTCAGATAGGCGGAAACTTCATCTTCATCCCGGATATCCCTGACATGTTCCTTCAGATCCTTCATCATTTCGATCACCTTGATGTTGGCACCGCCGTGCCGCGGGCCCTTGAGGGAACCGAGCGCTGCCGCGATCGCGGAATAGGTGTCCGTACCGGAGGAACTGACCACATGCGTGGTAAAAGCGGAGTTGTTGCCGCCGCCGTGTTCCATATGCAGGACAAGGGCGATATCCAGGATCTTTGCTTCCAGAGGCGTATATTTTTTATTCGGTCGTAACAGCCGTAAGATATTCTCGGCCGTGGAAAGTTCAGGTTTTGGCGGATGGATATAAAGACTTTTTCCGTCATGATAATGTCTGTAGGCCTGATATCCGTAAACGGAGAGCAGGGGGAACAGACTGATCAGCTGCAGGCACTGGCGCAATACATTTGGCAGTTCGATACTGTCTGCATTGCTGTCGTAGGAATACAGCATCAGTACGGATCTTGCAAGGGTATTCATCATGTCTTTGCTGGGTGCTTTCATGATGACATCCCTGACAAAATAGGTCGGCAGTGTACGGTAAAAGGACAAAAGGTCACAGAATTCCTTCAGTTCCTGTTCGCTCGGAAGCTTTCCGAACAGCAGAAGATAGGTTACTTCTTCGTAACCGAATCTGTCTTCCGAAGTAAAGCCTTTGATCAGGTCGCGCACATTATAGCCGCGGTAAAAGAGTTCGCCATGGATTGGTATCAGCTTATCATCTTTGATGATGTTGGCGCGTACATCGGAAATGTTTGTGAGTCCGGCAAGCACGCCACGGCCGCTTAAGTCCCTGAGTCCGCGTTTAACATCCATATCGACATAGAGCTGCTGGTCGATCAGACAGGACTTTTCGGATATTTCCGCTAGGCGCTTCAGTTCCGGTGTGATCTCGGAATAGATGTTATGCGTCATGATATCTCCTTTTGGTGTGTAGTGCTTTGATTTTACCATTGATTTTCACATTGTAACAAGTAAAATGTGGGAAAATTCATAAAATGTTTACACACTTTATGCTATAATGTTTGAAAACACAAGTAGGAGGTAACTCATGACAAATTCGGAAATTCTCACACATTGTGATCATACACTGTTAAAGGCTGTTGCATCCTGGGAGGATATACAGAATCTTTGCGAAGATGCGGTAAAGTATCACACAGCATCTGTCTGTGTACCGCCGTGCTATATCAAAAGGATCCATGACGCGTATCCGGATCTGAATATCTGCACGGTAGTCGGATTCCCGCTCGGTTATGAGACAACGGAGGGAAAAGCGGCAGAAACCGGGCAGGCACTTCTTGACGGCGCATCGGAAGTGGATATGGTGATCAATCTGACGGATGTGAAAAATCATGACTATGATGCCGTTACCCGGGAGATCCGTACCCTGAAAGAACTTTGCGGAGAAAAGATCCTGAAAGTCATCATCGAGACCTGCTATCTGACAGATGATGAAAAGATCGCCATGTGCAAATGCGTGACAGACGGCGGCGCGGATTATATCAAGACATCTACGGGATTCGGGACTGCAGGAGCGGTTCTTTCGGACATTGAACTCTTCAAACAGCATATCGGACCCGGCGTTAAGATCAAAGCAGCCGGCGGGATCCGCACGATCGAAGATCTGAATGCGTTTCTTGCGGCAGGCTGTGACAGGATCGGCACATCCGCAGCTGTTTCCCTGCTGAAGGATTCCATCTGATGAATATATCATTTCGTAAATGAAAGAGAACCATATGAACACGATTGAGAAAAGACTGGAAGCCCTGAGAGAGAACATGCGCAGGGAGAAGATCGACTGTTATCTCATCTTCACATCTGATTACCATCAAAGCGAATACGTGGACAATGCATTCAAGACGAGAGAATTCCTTTCCGGATTTACGGGAAGCGCCGGCTGGATGGCGGTGACAGGATCCCGTGCGATCCTGTGGGCGGATGGCAGATACCATGTACAGGCTGCGGAACAGCTGGCCGGTACCACGATCGAACTGTTTAAGGACGGACTGCCGGAGACACCAACGATTGAAGAATTTCTGAAAGAGGAGATCACAGCGGGGATGACGGTTGCCTGCGACGGAAGGACGATCAGCGCGACCTATTGCAACGAACTGCTAAATGCGATCAGTCCCGGAAAATTCCGGACCGATATCGATCTGTTTGAGAAGGTCTGGACACAAAGACCCAAAATGAATGCGAATCCCGTCCATGAACTGCCGCTTCTCATCTGCGGCATGGAGAGAAGCGAAAAGATCCGGAACATCCGGTCAAAACTGAAAGAGACCGGTGCGGATGCCTATGTTCTGACAGACTTAAGTGCCGTCATGTGGCTGTTCAATCTGCGCGGATCGGATGTCACCTATAATCCGGTCGCTTTTTCCTACGCCTATATCAGCATGATGGATGCTGTTCTTTTTGTGCAGGATCAGGCGCTTTCGGATGTACTGCGCTTAAGCCTTCGCAGCGACGGGATCACATGCCTGCCGTATGGTGAATTTGAGAATTACTTATCCTCGTTAAAGTCGCTGACGATCGCTCTGGATCCCAATGCCTGCAACAGTGTGATCTGTTCGATCTTACAGGACGGAAACAGTCTGCTTTCCGTATCGGATCATGATCTGATCCCGAAACAGATCAAAAATGAGGCAGAGATAAGGCTTGCAAAGAAATATCACGAATATGATGCGGTTGCGATGATCCGTTTCATCCGCTATATCAAAGATACAGTTGCAAAGGAAGAGATCACGGAATGTGAGGCTGCCGCATATATTGACAGACTGCGCAGTGAAAACGAAGGCTATGTGGATCTTTCTTTTGAAACGATCTGTGCCTACGGAAGTAACGGCGCGATCATACATTATGCGCCCAAAGAAGATACCTGCGCCGTCCTGAAACCGGAAGGCTTTCTGCTTCTTGATTCAGGTGCGCAATACAGGGGCGCAACGACAGACATCACGCGTACGATCGCACTTGGTCCGTTGAAAGAAGAGGAGAAGATCCATTATACGGCTGTTTTAAAGTCCATGATCGCGCTTGCCGATGCCGTATTTATGAAAGGCTGCACCGGCGTCAATCTCGATATTCTTGCAAGAGAGCCCATCTGGCGGATCGGACTTGATTACAGACACGGAACGGGACACGGGATCGGCGCTTTCTTAAATGTACATGAGGGTCCGCAGAGTTTCAGGATCAAGATCTTAAAGGATCAGATACCGCCTATGATCGTTCCGGGTATGATCACCAGTGACGAGCCGGGGATCTATATCGAGGGCAGTCACGGCATTCGGATCGAGAATGAATTGCTCTGTGTGGAAAAACTGCAGAATGAATGGGGCGAATATTACGGATTTGAGACCCTGACGCTCGTGCCATACGAAAAAGATGCGATCATCAGGGAAATGCTGACACAAAGAGAAACAGAGTGGATCAATACCTATTACCGCACGGTATATGAGAAAATATCTCCCTATCTTACGGACGAAGAAAAAGAATGGCTGAAAGAGGCCACGGATCCGGTCTGAAAACCGGATCCTTTTTCATTGTCCGGCCGTGCGAAAAAATGCGTGACAAATCTCATATAATATGTATAATAGTCAATGGAACTTTTTTATGTACTGAATTTTATACAAAGTGAGGTAAGGTAAATGGCAAACATCGATTTAAGCAAGTATGGCATCACGGGTGCCACCGAGATCGTCTATAATCCTTCCTATGAATTCCTGTTTGAGGAAGAGATGAAGAGTGATCTGACAGGTTTTGACAAGGGTACACTGACGGAACTGGATACAGTCAATGTTATGACAGGTATCTATACAGGCCGTTCCCCCAAAGACAAATATATCGTTATGGATGACAAGTCCAAGGATACGGTGTGGTGGACAACCGATGAATATAAGAATGATAACCATCCGATGGATGAGAAGACCTGGGAATATGTACGTGATCTTGCCAGAAAACAGCTTTCCGGAAAGAGACTGTTCGTAGTGGATGCTTTCTGCGGTGCGAACAAGGATACGAGAATGGCTGTCCGCTTCATCATGGAAGTGGCATGGCAGGCTCATTTCGTAAGAAACATGTTCATCAAGCCCACTGCTGAGGAAGAGAAGACCTTTGAGCCGAACTTCGTTGTATATACGGCTTCCAAGGCTAAAGTTGATAACTATAAGGAATTAGGCCTTAATTCCGAGACCTGTGTTGCCTTCAACGTAAGCAGCCGTGAGCAGGTGATCCTGAACACATGGTACGGCGGTGAAATGAAGAAGGGTATGTTCTCCATGATGAACTACTACCTGCCTCTGCAGGGTATCGCTGCAATGCACTGCTCCGCAAATACTGATATGAACGGCAAGAACACAGCCATCTTCTTCGGCCTTTCCGGAACAGGTAAGACCACGCTTTCCACTGATCCGAAGAGACTGCTGATCGGTGATGACGAGCACGGCTGGGATGACAACGGTGTCTTCAACTTTGAAGGCGGCTGCTATGCAAAGGTCATCAATCTGGATAAGGAATCCGAGCCCGACATCTATAATGCGATCAAGAGAAACGCTCTGCTAGAGAACGTTACGGTTGACGGCGCAGGCAAGATCGATTTTGCCGACAAGTCCGTAACGGAGAATACCCGTGTATCTTATCCGATCGAGCACATCAAAAACATCGTGCTCAATGTAAACCCGACATCTTCGGGCCCTGCTGCCGACAACGTGATCTTCTTATCTGCAGACGCATTCGGCGTACTTCCTCCGGTATCCATTCTGACACCGGAACAGACACAGTATTATTTCCTGTCCGGTTTCACAGCAAAACTGGCAGGTACGGAGCGTGGTATCACAGAACCGACACCTACATTCTCCGCATGCTTCGGCCAGGCATTCTTAGAGCTGCATCCTACCAAGTATGGTGAGGAACTCGTTAAGAGAATGCAGAAGAGCGGTGCAAAGGCTTATCTGGTCAACACGGGCTGGAACGGCACAGGCAAAAGAATCTCCATCAAGGATACCAGAGGTATCATCGATGCGATCTTAAACGGCGACGTGCTTAAGGCTCCCACCAAGAAGATCCCGATCTTTGATTTTGAAGTTCCGACGGAACTGCCGGGCGTGGATCCCGCGATCCTTGACCCGAGAGATACTTATACCAACGCATCCGAATGGGATGAGAAGGCTAAGGATCTTGCAGGCAGATTCATCAAGAACTTTGCAAAGTACGAAGGAAATGCAGCAGGCAAGGCACTTGTTGCTGCAGGACCGAAGCTTTGATCTTATGCTTCTGTTTATGAGGATTGATCAAAAGGCGGGCATTGCCCGCCTTTTATTGTTATGATATACTTACTGACAGATTGTTTCAGGAGGAAGATGATGAAAATATATGACGAACTGGTCGCGCGCGGCCTGATCGCGCAGGTGACCGATGAAAAAGAGATCCGTGAACTGATCGATAACGGCAAGGCCGTATTTTATATCGGGTTCGATCCGACCGCGGACAGCTTACATGTCGGACATTTCATGGCTCTGTGCCTAATGAAGCGTCTGCAGATGGCCGGCAATAAACCGATCGCCCTGATCGGCGGCGGAACCGGTATGATCGGTGATCCGTCGGGCAGAACGGATATGCGTAAGATGCTGACAAAAGAGGACATCCAGCACAACTGCGACTGTTTCAAGGAACAGATGAGCCGGTTTATCGATTTTTCGGACGGAAAAGCCTTAATGGTCAACAATGCGGACTGGCTGCTCGATCTGAACTATGTGGAACTGCTTAGGGAAGTCGGGGCCTGCTTTTCCGTGAATAACATGCTGCGTGCCGAATGCTACAAGCAGCGTATGGAAAAGGGACTCTCGTTCCTTGAGTTCAATTACATGATCATGCAGAGCTATGATTTTTACGCACTGTATCAGAAATTCGGCTGTAATATGCAATTCGGCGGCGATGACCAGTGGAGCAACATGCTCGGCGGTACGGAACTGATCCGCAGAAAACTCGGAAAAGACGCATACGCCATGACGATCACCCTGCTCTTAAATTCAGAGGGCAAGAAGATGGGGAAAACAGTCGGCGGTGCCGTATGGCTGGATCCGAAGAAAACTTCTCCGTATGATTTTTACCAGTACTGGAGAAACGTGGCGGATGATGACGTGCTCAAATGCATCCGCATGCTGACATTCCTACCGCTTGAAGAGGTTGACAGGATGGACACCTGGGAAGGTGCGCAGCTGAACACGGCCAAGGAAATATTAGCTTACGAACTCACAAAGATGGTGCACGGCGAGGAAGAAGCCGAAAAAGCGCAGAATGCAGCAAAATCCATCTTTACGGCAGGTGGGGATGCCGATATGCCGGAGACAAAACTGTCTGATGATGACTTCCGCGACGGACGCTGTGATATCCTGCAGATGCTCGTTGCAGCCGGTTTCTGTCCGACCAGATCCGATGCGAGACGTAACGTGGAACAGGGCGGCGTTTCGATCGACGGTGAAAAAGTCACGGATGCGAAATTCTCGATCACGAGGGAAGAGATCGGGGACGGTGTTGTTTTGAAAAAGGGGAAGAAGAATTTCAAAAAGATCGTCTGCTGAGGAGATAAGACATGGCTGTTGAGAAGAGATTCGGAAAGCCGTTTGGCGATCTGAATTCCATGAAGAAGAACTTTTTTGAGAATAACGACGGGATGCTTCAGATGGCGGATGAAATGGCGTCCGTACTGTCCAGGCAGCCCCGCCGTACGCAGTGCAAGATCTGTAAGACGAAACTGGCAGAGCCTCTGTTTACAAGCCACAAACTGGGCTATATCCTGTGTCCGACCTGCGGGCATCTGAATTCCGAATTTGAGGATACGGATGAATTTGCGAGCAGGGTCTATGTGGAAGATGACTATTCACGCAATTACAGTGCGGCTGACAGGGAAGGGTACGAAAAGCGTCTGCATACGATCTACACGCCAAAGGCTGAATTCTTACGGGAATCCCTGCAAAAAGAAGGCGTCAATGAGGTAAAGATCTTAGACATCGGTGCCGGATGCGGGTATTTCGTCGCTGCCTTAAGAAGGCTCGGCATGGATGCAAACGGAGTGGAATTATCGGAAAACCAGGTCAATTACGGCAATGAGATGGCAGGAGAGCAGATCTTAACCCATGTCGGCCTGACGGATTCCATCGACTATATCCGTAAAACAGACGCAAATGTGATCTCTGCGATCGGCGTGCTGGAGCACCTGATCCATCTCGATGAGAATCTTGCCGCGGTACGCGATAATTCAAACATCCGCTACCTCTATGCGTCTGTTCCGATGTTTTCCTTCTCGACTGTATTCGAAGCGGCCAACCAGCAGTGTTACAACCGCCATACGGGCGGCACGCATACGCATCTGTTCTCTAACGAGAGCATCGCGTATATGGCAGACCGGATCGGCTTTGAGATCGCTTATGAGTGGCGGTTCGGTTCGGACTTCAATGATCTCTACCGGTTCTTAACGGTCATGCTTGCCAAGAACGGCGATCAGGAACTGGCTACATATTTCTCCGAACGGTTTGTGCCGTTGCTTGATAAACTGCAGCTTGTAGCGGATGAAAGTGAATTCTCGAGCGAACTGCATTTTATCCTGAAGCGAAAATAAAACTATTGTGATTTTTACGGAAATCCTGTATAATAAAGGTACCCGAAGTGCAGAGCTTCTTGTATTTTTGAACCTACATCACTTTAAACGGGATTCCTACATTGCCATGCGTATGTCAGGCCCCATCAGCTTCCGGGGGAAGGCAGAAAGATGGTTGCGGTTACCCACCTGGCAGACATTGCTAGGAGTCAAAAAACAAGAACTGCATTTTGGGACAAGTCCTGGTCGCCAGGGCTTTTTTTCGGTATAGGTCATGAAAGAATCATCTAAACGGCTGTTGCAGAAATATCGGGAGATCTTAGGTAATCTGTCGTCGTTTCAATTGGATGTATATTCCAGCGGAGCGGCGTTCTTTATTTTTATCTCGATGATCCCGTTCATCCTGATCATATTGTTTATCATTCCGTATTTTCCATTTTCACAGACGGAATTTATCAATCTGATCGTACGGTTTATTCCCGAAGACTTTCAGGCGGCAGTGAGGGTTCTGCTTGGCGGCCTGTACGGACGCAGTAAGGCGATCCTTCCGCTTTCGATCATCACGCTTTTGTGGTCGGCTTCGCGCGGGATCATGGCGATCACGAAGGGACTGAACCGGATCCACTATGTGGAGGAGAACCGGAATTACTTTATCGTACGCGGGATCTCGATCCTGTATACGCTTCTCATGATCATCGGCGTGATGTTGCTGTTCCTTGTCGGGCTTTTCGGGAAGCGTATCTTCCGGCTGATCGATCAGAATTTCGGCAACCTGCAGGGCGTAGCCGGCTACATCTATCATTATTCCGATCTGATCGTGATCGCGGTACTGTTCCTGCTGTTTCTGTTTATGTATAAGTTCCTGCCGGCAAGGCACATGATCTTAAAGGACCAGCTGCCCGGAGCGATCATCGCAACCGTGGTATGGTGGGGATTTACGGAACTGTTTTCATACTATATACTGCATTTTAACGCTTATTCCATGTACGGATCGCTGGCGATGGTTGTTATGCTCCTGGTATGGATCTATGCGGGCCTTTACTTCTTTTTCTTCGGGGCCTGGCTCAACCACCGCATCAGCCTTAGATAAAACGGTAAGAAGGAGATCTTTATGAAAGAATTACTGGCAAGGATCAAAGAAGAAGCGCTCGCAAAGATCGCGGAATCCGATGCGCCCGACAAACTGAACGAAGTCCGCATCAATTATCTCGGGAAGAAGGGAGAACTGACTTCCGTCTTAAAGGGAATGAAAGATGTATCCCCGGAAGAGCGTCCCAAGGTCGGACAGATGGTCAACGACACCAGGGAAGCGATCGAGACAGCGCTTGAAAACGCAAGGATCGAGCTGGAGCGCAAATTACGCGAAGTATCCATGAAGAAGGAAGTCATCGACGTAACGCTTCCCGCCAAGAAGATGCAGATGGGACACAGACATCCGAATACGATCGTGATGGAAGAAGTGGAGCGCATCTTTGTCGGCATGGGCTATGAAGTGGTTGAAGGCCCGGAAGTGGAGACCGATTACTATAATTTCGAAGCCCTGAACATCCCGGCGGATCATCCGGCCAAGGATGAGCAGGATACGTTCTATGTGAACGGCGACATTCTGCTGCGTACCCAGACCAGCGGTACACAGGTGCATGATATGGAAAAGGGGAAACTGCCGATCAGAATGATCGCTCCGGGAAGAGTATTCCGTTCCGATGAAGTGGATGCGACGCATTCCCCGTCCTTCCACCAGATCGAAGGTCTTGTGATCGATAAACATATCACATTTGCAGATCTGAAAGGAACACTTGCGGAATTTGCCAGGGAGATGTTTGGCGAAGATACAAAAGTACGCTTCAGACCGCATCACTTTAATTTCACGGAACCCTCCGCGGAAGCAGATGTTTCCTGCTTCAAATGCGGTGGCAGCGGTTGCAGGTTTTGCAAAGGCACAGGCTGGATCGAGATCCTCGGCTGCGGTATGGTGCATCCGAACGTGCTTCGCATGAGCAAGATCGATCCGGATGAGTATTCCGGGTTCGCTTTCGGACTGGGACTTGAGCGTATCGCGCTGCTCAAGTATGAGATTGACGATATGCGGCTGCTCTACGAGAATGATGTGAGATTCCTCAATCAATTCTAAAGGAAGAATGCTGCAGACTGCAACTTACATATAATTGATTATCACAATGCAAGGAGATAAATATGAATACTTCGATGTCATGGATCAAAGCGTATGTTCCGGAACTGTCCTGCACGGACCAGGAATATCTGGACAGACTGACAATGACCGGAACAAAAGTGGAGACATTTGAACGGCTTGATAAGAATCTGAAGGACATTTATGTCGGGCAGATCCTTTCGATCGAAAAACATCCGGATGCGGACAAACTGATCGTCTGCCAGGTGGATTTTGGGGATAAGAAGCTGCAGATCGTGACAGGTGCCCCGAATGTGAAGGTCGGCGATAAGGTGCCGGTCGTCATAGACGGCGGTAAAGTGGCCGGCGGACATGACGGCGGTCCGATGCCTGAAGACGGGATCGAGATCAAGAACGGCAAACTGCGCGGCATGGATTCCTTCGGTATGATGTGCTCGATCGAGGAACTCGGTTCTTCGCGCGAGATGTATCCGCTCGCACCTGAAAACGGTATCTATATCTTCCCGGAAGATACGAAAGTCGGTGCAGACGCCATAGAGGTACTTGGCCTGCACGATTCCGTATTCGAATATGAGATCACTTCCAACCGTGTGGACTGCTATTCGGTCCTCGGCATCGCTCTGGAAGCTGCCGTTACTTTTGACAAGCCGTTTCTGCCGCCTGCAGTAAAGGTGAACGGCAGCGGCGGAGACGTCAATGACTATGTCAAAGTCAAAGTTGAAGACAAAGATCTCTGCACGCGCTATGTGGCACGTGTGGTAAAGAATATCAGGATCGCACCTTCACCCGAATGGATGCAGAGACGTCTTGCTTCCTGCGGGATCCGTCCGATCAACAACCTGGTCGATATCACCAACTATGTCATGGCAGAATACGGCCAGCCGATGCATGCGTTTGATCTGGATACGATCGATGGTAAAGAGATCATCGTAAAGCGTGCCAAAGACGGCGAAAAGTTCATGACGTTAGACGGGCAGGAGAGAGAGCTTGACAGCAATATGCTCATGATCAATGACGCTAAGAAAGCGATCGGTATCGCAGGCATCATGGGCGGTGAGAATTCCAAGATCACGGATCAGGTACAGACAATGGTATTTGAGTCCGCGACCTTCAACGGTGCGAATGTCAGAAAGAGTGCCAAGAGACTCGGGCTTCGTACGGATGCGTCCGGTATCTTTGAAAAAGGCCTGGATCCGCACAATGCGATCCTTGCCATGAACAGAGCCTGCCAGCTTGTGGAAGAACTCGGTTGCGGCGAAGTCGTAGACGGGATCATCGATATCCATGACAGCCTTCCGGAAGAGAAGACGATCAAAATGGATGCAGACCGTATCAACGGACTGCTGGGACTTTCCCTTTCCAAAGAAGAGATGCTCTCGATCTTTGCAAAACTGCATCTGACCTATGATGCGGCAAGCGAAACCGTCAGGATCCCCACGTTCAGACAGGACCTTGAGAACATTGCGGATCTTGCCGAAGAAGTGGCAAGGTTCTACGGATATGACAAGATCGGGGAGACGCTCCCGACAGGTGAAGCCACGACTGGAAAACTCACATTCAAATTGAGGATCGAGCAGATGGCAAGGGATATCGCCGAATACTGTGGTTTCTCACAGGGCATGTGCTATTCGTTCGAAAGTCCGAAGACGTTTGATAAACTTCTGCTTGCAGACAACGATCCGCTCCGCAGGACCGTTACGATCGCGAATCCTTTGGGAGAAGATTTCTCCATCATGCGGACGATCTCCTTAAACGGAATGCTCACTAGCCTTGCGACGAACTATAACCGCCGCAACAAGGATGTGAAATTATATGAACTCGGGAACATCTATCTGCCTAAGGATGTACCGGTGACGCAGCTTCCGGATGAACGCATGCAGTTTACGCTCGGATTCTACGGCGAGGGTGATTTTTACTCCATGAAAGGTACCGTGGAGGAATTCTTCTCCTATATCGGTATGAGAGAAAAGATCACTTATGAGCCGGGACAGGCAGGAGATGGCGTTGTCAGGAACAGTGTGGTCTTAAGAGACGCTTATCCGTTCCTGCATCCGGGCAGACAGGCCAATATCATCTACAAAAACGTCAATGTCGGCTTCTTAGGGGAAGTACATCCGGAAGTTGTCGGAAATTACGATATGAAGGGCCGCGTATATGTGGCAGTTCTGGATATGCCGTCCGTTGAGCCGTTTGCGACTTTCGAGAGAAAGTTTGAAGGCATCGCGAAGTATCCGTCGGTCAACCGCGACATCAGTATGGTCGTTCCCAAAGAGATCCTGGTAGGACAGATCGAAGCCATGATCGAACAGCGCGGCGGAAAGATCCTGGAGGATTACCGTCTGTTTGATCTCTATGAAGGCGAGCAGATCAAGGAAGGTTTCAAATCGGTCGCTTATTCCATCAGTTTCCGTGCAAAAGACAGGACGCTTGATGAAAACGATGTGAACGGTGCCATGAAGAAGATCTTGAACGGATTGGAGCAGCTTGGTATTGAACTCAGACAGTAACAAAGCCGGTCTTAACAGAAAAGATTATTTCTTTGATCTTCCTAAGGAACTGATCGCGCAGGATCCGCTTACCGACAGGAGTGCTTCCAGGCTTCTTGTGATCGGTAAGGACAGCGGGAAACTGGCTGACCGTCATTTTACGGATCTGTCGGAGTATCTGCGTCCCGGTGACTGCCTGGTGTTTAACAATACAAAAGTCATTCCCGCAAGACTGCTCGGGGTAAAAGAAGATACAGGCGCACATGTCGAGATCTTTCTTTTGAAGAGAAGAGCGGATGATGTCTGGGAGACGCTGGTCAGGCCCGGGAAGAAACTGAAACCGGGGGCGAAAGTATCCTTCGGAGACGGACTGCTGCATGCTGAGATCCTTGAGACTGTGGATGACGGGAACAGGCTGGTACGGTTCCTGTATGACGGTATATTTGAAGAGATCTTAGACAGACTCGGCGAAATGCCCCTTCCGCCCTATATCACGCATGCACTTGCCGATAAGAACAGATACCAGACCGTATATGCGAAGTACGACGGAAGTGCCGCAGCACCGACAGCCGGTCTGCATTTTACGAAAGAATACCTGCAAAAACTGAAGGAACAGGGCATAAAGCAGGCGTTTGTCACACTGCATGTAGGACTTGGGACGTTTAGGCCCGTAAAAGAGGATGATGTCACGAAACATCATATGCATTCCGAATCCTACAGGATCACGCAGGAAGCGGCAGACCTCATCAATTCGGCAAAAGCGGAAGGCGGACGCATCATCTGCGTGGGGACGACAAGCCTTCGCACCATTGAGAGTGCCGCCGATGAGAATGGAATGTTGCATGCATCGGAGGGAGATACGGATATTTTCATTTATCCGGGCTACCGCTTTTTGATCACCGACTGCCTGCTCACGAATTTCCATCTGCCCGAATCCACGCTCTTAATGCTCGTATCCGCGCTCTGCGGAAGAGAAAACATTTTAAATGCCTATAAACATGCGATCGAAGAGAGATACAGGTTTTTCTCTTTCGGGGATGCTTGTTTTATCACAGACAGCGTTTTATAATACTGATTACAGGGAGGGTTACGACAATGGATGAAAAAAGAAAAGCCAAGAGACTTTTACTGGATGCACATCTGATCATGAACCGCATTGACAGCGGAAAGCACGATCTGATTCCTGTGGACATCCTGGATCTTTCCACTAACGGGGTCGGTTTTAAATGCGATCAGCTTCTGGAGATCAATTCCGTATACGAGGCGGAGCTGACGATCTGGACAAAAGAGGTGATCCACACGTTCCTGAACGTGATCCGCTTTGATAACAGCGGAGATGAAAATATCTATGGAGCGACTTTTGTCGGCATGACAGAGCAGGATTCGAGTAAGATCTCCATTTACGACATGTTTGACGAAGCAAAAAAAGCCGGCTTGTTATAAGCCGGTCTTTTCTTGAGGGAAGAAAATGCGGAAGAAACCAACCATTCTGATGATCATAGACGGGCTCGGGGCCGGAAACGACAAAGACGCCAATAAGCTTTTGGCGGACCATATGCCTACGCTTACGCAGCTGAAAAAAGAATATCCTTACACGCGGTGCTTATCGAGCGGTATGGCTGTCGGACTTCCCAACGGTCAGATGGGAAATTCCGAAGCCGGTTATATGAACATCGGAGCAGGAAGGATCGTCTATCAGGAACTCACAAGGATCAATAAGGAGATCCAGGACGGCACGTTCTTTACAAACAAAGTGCTTTTGGATGCGCTTGACTACTGTGTGCATAAGGATTCAAACCTGCACATATTCGGGCTGCTGTCTGACGGCGGAGTGCATTCGCATATCTCTCATCTGTTTGCTATTTTGGAACTTGCCAAAAAGCGGGATATCAACAGGGTATTCATTCACTGTTTCCTTGATGGCAGAGACTGTGCAAACAATACCGGACTTGACTATATCCATATGCTGCAGGCCAGGATGCGTGAACTCTCGATCGGTGAGATCGCATCCGTACACGGCAGATATTATGCCATGGACAGGGACGGCAACTATGACCGTCTGAAACTGTCCTACGCGGCGCTTACGGAAGGGGAAGGCATGAAAGCAGCCAACGCGGAAGATGCGGTCCGCATGGCTTATGAACGCAAAGAATCCGATGAGTTCATCAAACCGACCGTGATTGTGAACGGCGGTGTGCCTGTGTGTACGATCGATGATGACGACTCGGTGATCTTTTACAATTTCCGTGCCGACAGGGCGCGCGAACTGACGCATGCGTTTTGCGACGATGATTTTCGTTCCTTCAAACGGTCCAAAAAGCCGGAAGTGTTATTTACCTGCTTTTCGGACTATGATCCCAGGATCGAAAACAAACAGGTCGTATTTGAAAAAATACCGTTGACCAATACCTTTGGGGAATTTTTACTGTCAAGCGGCCTGCGGTTCCTTAGGCTCGCGGAATCCGAGAAACGCGTCCAGATGACCTACTGTTTTAACGGCGGAACGGAAGAGATCAATTCGGCCGAGGAAAAGACCGTGATCAAATCCTCCAAGGTACCTACTTATGATCTCAGACCGCAGATGTGTGCGGAAGAACTGACGACAGGGCTCATCAAGGCAGTCAATACGGACCGCTATGATGTGATCCTGATCGAATATGCAAATCTCGATATGCTCGGACATACTGCCAACGAAGAAGCGCTGATCCTTGCGGCAGAAACGGTCGATCAGTGTTTAAAACGGGTCGTTGCAAAAGTCATGGAAAAAGACGGCGTTCTGTTCATCTGTTCCGATCACGGAAACGCCGAAAAGATCAAAGACGAACTGACAGGCTTGCCCTATAAGTGTCATACGACTAATCCGGTTCCTTTTGTCATGGTGAATTACGATCCTGCGTATTCGCTTAGGGAAGGCGGTTGTCTGGCAGACATCGTACCTACCGTGATCGAATCGATGGAAATAGAAAAGCCGCGCGAAATGACAGGTAAATCCCTGCTCATGCCGCGCAGCAATAAAGGTTCCGGAACAGATTAATTTTTCGGGAAGAGACTGCGGAGCGTCTCGTAGAATCCGGGATAGGATGTGTTGACACATTCCGAACCGATGATCTCGGTTTTACCGGAGGCCGCAAGAGAGGCGATCGCAAAGGACATGGCGATCCGATGATCATATTTGGTACCGATGATCGCCCCGTGCAGGGGATGACCGCCTTCGATCACGATGCTGTCATTGACTTTCGCAATGTTCGCCCCCATTTTTGTAAGATTATCGATCGTCACATCCAGACGGTCGTTTTCTTTTATCTTGAGTTCGCCCGCATCCTTGATGACGGTAACGCCTTCCGCATAGCAGGCAAGAACCATCAGGATCGGGATCTCATCGAGCGCACGCGGGATGATCTCGCCCTCAAGCGTGATCCCGTGCAGTTTTGAAGAGGAGACGATCACATCGGCAACAGGTTCAAGCCCGTAATGGGCGTTCACGATCTCCACATCCGCACCCATAGCCAGGATCACGTCAATAAAGCCGTTCCTGGTCGGATTCATGCCGACGCCGCGCAGCGTGATCTTCGAATCTTCCGTGATGAGTGCAGCCGTGATGAAATAAGCGGCAGAAGAGATATCGCCCGGGATCGAAAGGTCGATCGCATTCAGCTTATCGGCAGGCTTCATGATGATCTTTTCGTCCGATTCCAAAAGCGTGGCACCAAAGGCTTTCAGCAGCAGTTCCGTATGATCACGGGACTGGTACGGCTCGATGATCGTTGTTTCCGAATCGGCATACAGACCGCAGAATAAAATGGATGATTTTACCTGCGATGATGCAAAAGAGCCCTTATAGGTGATCCCTTTGATCTCAGATGGCAAGATCACAAGCGGCGGACAGTTGTTCTTGAATTTATAGGATATATTGGCGCCCATCGAAAGAAGCGGTGCGATCACCTGATCCACCGGACGTCTTAAAATGGAATTATCGCCTGAAATTTCGGAGACAAAGTTCTGTGCAGCAAGGATGCCTGACAAAAGACGGATCGTGGTCCCGCTGTTGCCGACATCAAGTACATGCGGCGGCTCTTTGAGACCGTGCATACCCTGCCCGTGTACGATGATCGCATCTTCTTTATCTTCAAAAGAGACGCCGAGATGATTAAGACAATTCATCGTATCGAGACAATCCTGTGCTTTCAGACAATGACGGATCACTGTATCCCCGTCAGACAAAGCACCGAGGATCAGTGCGCGATGTGAAACTGATTTATCACCCGGTATATTTATATCACCGGTTAAGGCGTTTCGCCGTTCAAAGATCGCAGACATTTTCAATACCTTCCTTAGTGCATAACCCACAAAATTATATCGGATAGATATCTGAAAGTCAATGAGGCGTTTTTTGTGATAATTGCATAATTGTATTGCAATGAAATCATATTTTTATTACAATGTTAACAGAAAAATTACGAAACCGGAGGTTTTCAAAATGAATGTTTACACAAGTGATAAGATCCGCAATGTAGTCCTCTTAGGGCATGGTGGCTGCGGTAAGACGACCCTGACTGAGGCTATGGCGTATCTTTCGGGTATTACCACGCGTATGGGCAAGACTTCTGACGGTAATACCATCAGTGATTACGACAAGGAGGAACAGAAGAGACAGTTCTCCATCAGCACATCTGTCGTTCCGATCGAGTGGGAAGGATGTAAGATCAACATTTTGGATACACCCGGATATTTTGATTTTATCGGTGAGGTAGAAGAAGCAGTTGCAGCGGCTGCCGGCGCCGTGATCGTTGTATCCGGTAAGGCAGGCGTGGAAGTCGGCACTGAGAAAGCCTGGGACATCTGCGAGAAGTACAAACTGCCCCGTATGTTCTTTGTAACCGATATGGACGTTGACAATGCAAGTTACAGACAGGTCGTGGAAGATCTGGAAGGCCGCTACGGCAAAAAGATCGCTCCGTTCCATCTGCCGATCCGTGAAGACGAGAAATTCGTCGGCTACGTAAATGTTGTCAGTGAAACAGGTAACCGCTGGACAAAGGACGGCAAAGTGGAAGAGTGCCCGATCCCGGATTATTCTCAGGAATACCTGACACAGTATCGCGAATCCTTAATGGAAGCGGTTGCCGAGACCAGTGAAGACTTCATGGAAAGGTATTTCGGCGGCGAGACATTCTCAGAGGCTGAGATCCGTTCGGCGCTTCGTACCAATATCAATGATGGTTCGATCGTTCCCGTTACCATGGGTTCGAGCGTTCTCTGCCAGGGCGTTTACACACTGCTCGACGATATCATCAAGTACTTCCAGAGCCCTGAAGACCGCAAGATCGCAGGCGTGAACCAGAAGACCAGCGAGATCTTTGAAGCGGATTACGATTTCAGCAAACCGAAGACGGCGTTTGTATGGAAGACGATCGTGGATCCGTTCATCGGTAAGTATTCCCTGATCAAAGTATGCTCCGGCGTTCTGAAATCCGATGATGTCCTCTTTAACTATGATAAGGACACAGAAGAGAAGATCTCCAAGCTTTATATCCTCCGCGGCAACAAGCCGATCGAAGTGCAGGAATTGCATGCGGGCGATATCGGTGCGATCCCGAAACTGACCAGCACGAAGACGGGTGATACCTTATCCACCAAGGCCAATCCCGTTATGTTCCCGAAGACGGAGATCAGCAAGCCGTATACATGCATGCGCTATAAAGCCAAAAACAAAGGTGATATCGATAAGGTATCCGGCGCACTTGCCAAGATGATGGATGAAGATATGACGCTCGTGAACGTGAACGACGCCGAAAACAGACAGACCCTGCTGTACGGCATGGGTGACCAGCATCTTGAGATCGTAGCGAGCAAGCTGCAGAATGCATACAAGGTTGAGATCGAACTGGTTGAGCCCAAGGTTGCATTCCGTGAGACGATCAAGAAGAATTCCGATGTGGAATATAAGTATAAGAAACAGTCGGGCGGCCACGGACAGTACGGTCACGTTAAGATGAAATTCGAGCCGCTCGGAACCATGGATAAGGCTTACGAGTTCGAACAGATCGTTGTCGGTGGTGCGGTTCCGAAGAACTACTTCCCGGCAGTAGAAAAAGGTCTGGTTGAATCCGTTGTGAAAGGCCCGCTTGCCGCTTATCCGGTAGTCGGCGTGAAAGCCATCCTCTATGATGGATCCTATCATCCGGTTGACTCTTCCGAGCAGGCCTTCAAGATGGCAACGATCCAGGCTTTCAAGAAAGGCTTTATGGAAGCAGGCCCGATCCTCTTGGAGCCCATTGCATCCCTGAAGGTTACGGTACCCGATTCCTTTACGGGTGATGTCATGGGTGATCTGAACAAACGCCGCGGCAGAGTGCTCGGCATGAACCCTGCAGGCAACGGCAAGACCGTTGTGGAAGCGGAACTTCCGATGACAGGCCTGTACGGATATTGCACGATCCTTCGTTCCATGACAGGCGGCAGAGGTGTATACGAATATGAATTCGTACGCTACGAGCAGGCACCTTCCGATGTACAGGAGAAGGAAGTTGCTGCAAGAGCAAGCCAGCTGGCAGACGAAAACGCAGAGGCTTAAGCAGTAAGATCACATACGAAAAGAGCTTCATCATCAGATGGAGCTCTTTTTCCGTTTACGGGAACAGATCGCGCATACAACATATTGAAAAAGTCTTTTCATTTTTTGGCATATATAGTACAATGTTGATAAGAATGTACAACTATGCATTTTTGCAGGATATGGAGTCTGTTTTATGCGCACCGCTTTGTTTATAACGAATGATCCAGGCCTTATGAACCGTATACAGATCATGGTCCATGATGAAGCGGCACAGTTCTATTATTCCGAAACGATCGACGATGCCGTAAAGATCATGGATGAGAATGAGATCGCGGTTGTATTTATGCCTTACGGGCTGGATGTGTTAAGCGGTGATGAGATGCTGCAGATCATTCTCGATCATAACGACCGGGCGCAGATCATCCTGCTCTTTGAAGAAGAAGATCTTCTGAATGTGGTACATGCGCATAATGCGTTTCATATCTGCAGGCTGATCTGTACGAACAATATGAAGCTGGAACTGCTTCCGGAAAAGATCAGCGCTGCGTTTGACAGATATAACAAAGACGACGACCTCAGGGAATTCGAACGCGATTACCGTCTGAAAGAAGATAAATACAAGAATGCCCTGCGGGAAATGTCAGGACTTTTAAATGACCGTATGGAGTGTTACGGGTCCGTCCGGAATATGCTGCTGACCTTAATTGGTTCGTATGATAAACTGCCGGAAAAAGTACGTGACAGGATCTGTGAATACTTCGGTATCATCCTGCAGGACTATATGACGATCCATCTGCTGGAAGATCAGGATCCGCAGAACCTGCTTTTGGAAACTCTTGCCAGGAGTAACAGGGGCGATGAACACAGACATCTGATGATCGCATGTGACCATCTGAAGGATCTGACGGCAGAACAGCAGAAACAGGCGCTTTTTGTCATCCGTTTCTTAAGCGCTTACTTTTCGGGATTTTACGACAGATACCGCGGACGGATCGAAACGGAACAGAATGATGACGGTATCATTTTGAATATTGTATATGAAAGCATTCCCTATCCGGAAACGGCGCAGGCGGCCATAGACCTGCTGCCTGTGAACGAGGCGCTGGTAAAACAGAACGCGGACCGGTTTGCCGCCGGAAGCAAGGAGAGAGTGCTTCAATATAAGATGTTTTATAAGAAGGCTGACACATGAGCACCGGGAAGAATAAGAAGAAACTTTCCAGGAAAGAACTGATCCGCAGGATCTTTATGGCGGTATTGATCGTTACCGCAGTCGGCAGCCTCGGCTATTTTGCTTTTTACAGCAGCGAAACGGAATCAACGGATTCCAATTTCAAAAAGTTATCCGGACTTAAGAATACGGATTTTGTCTTATTTAAGCCTGCGACAGTCAAAGTGGATGAGCCGGACGCCCCTCCGGAGATCCTGGAAGACTATGTCACATTGTATAATAAAAATAAAAGTCTAATCGGATGGCTGAAAATTGACGATACAATAATAGACTACCCTGTAATGCAGTCTGTGAACATGGAATACTATCTGGACCATAATTTTTCGCAGGAAAAAGACCGGAACGGATGTCTGTTCGCAGATAAGGAATGCAGCATATGGCCGCGCAGCCAGAATATCATCATTTACGGACATAACATGAAGTCCGGAAAGATGTTCGGATCGCTGACCAAATACAAGAGTCAGAGCTACTTTGAGAAACATCCGTACATCCAGTTTGATACGCTGTATGAAAAAGGCACCTATGCGGTCATGTATGTATTTTCGGAAGTTGTGCATGAAGAAACGGAAGTTGCATTCAAGTATTATCAGTTTGTGAATGCGAATTCCGCAGAGGAATATGATTCCTATATGCAGGATATGGCTGATATGTCTTTATACGATACGGGCATTACTTCCCATCTTGGCGACGAGCTGATCACACTGTCCACCTGTGATTATGTGAAAGGCGGCGAGAGATGGGTTGTTGTCGCGAAACGCATCAAATAATGCATTGATCTGACAAGGGGAGCAGGAGAGAGCATGAAGAAAGTGACGGAAAAGAAGAAATTCAAACTGAAAAAGAGCGCGAGACTTACGATCGCGGGCGCATGTGCCGTAACCGCGCTGGTTGTGGCCGTGATCCCGACCAGAGGCGTGCAGGCCGATGATCCGTTCAACCCGGACACCATGATCCCGGCCACAGTGGATGACGCGATCGCCGTTGATCCGTTTGTTTCCCTCGCATCCAATACGTATTACGGATCCGTCATTCCTTCCGATACGGAAAAACACTGGGCTTTTCCGGAAGGAGAAGGGGTTGAGTTCAAAGGACATACTTACTATAAGATCAACCGCGAGGGTATGTTCGCAGACCTGACGGTTCCCGTATTTGAGATCTCCACACAGTCAACACCTACAGCGACCAGTGTTCCCCAGTGTATCAGGAATTATGTCGGCGGCGATGCATCCGGTTATACGCCTGAAGGCGGCATCCTGAAGCTTTCCCCGTCTGTTGTCTATACTAAGGATTCCGATGTCGCGGAAGCACCCTATATCGATCTTGAAAAGGGTGCCGAGGCGGGACATGTTCCCTGGAAATGGACACGTTATACCGAAGAAAAGGTTAAAGTGCCGAAAACCCAGAGAATGATCGATGTATATGGGGATGAGGCAAGTACGCCGGACTGTTTCTATTTCAAACTGACCATTGAAGTATGGGAACGTGAATGGCCCCATGATCCGGCCAAACAGCCGGGCGATCCGGATTACTGGACGGGAGATGAGCCGGAAGATCCCATCGTAGGGGGTGAACAACCCAGCTACTCGGAAGTCATGCTGGTATGCAAGAACCATCAGATCGTACAGTCCATTGCAAACGGTGCGTTTAAGGACGTTGCAAACTTCTCGCAGATGGAACTGTTAAGTACGTCTAACGGCGGTGGCGGTAGCGCCGGTATCACGCAGATCGGCGACTATGCGTTTGAAAACTGCACGAGACTGCAGTCCATCAGTTTCGGTGATAATATCGAACGGCTCGGCACGCAGGTATTCCATAACTGCACGGGCCTGACAAGCATTGATTTTGGTGTGACCAAATCGATCGGTGACGGTTGCTTTGCAGACTGTACCATGCTAACGAATCTTACCCTGCCGGATACGCTCCAGCAGATCGGTACGGCTGCGTTTATGAACTGCAGGTCCCTGATCGATGCCGCACCCAACTATCCGAGTTATGTTTCGGAAGCCGATGATAACAGTAACTCCGTGATCTTTGGCGGAATGCCCGGTATCAACAACAATGATTTCACCGTTGGTTCCTATGCTTTTTGTAACTGCACCAATCTGGAAACGACCAAGATGTGCCAGACGACCAAACCGATCGAAGGGACATACGGCCGGTACGGCATGTATGCAGGCTGTAACAAATTAAGATATGTCGAATTACCGCATAATACGACAGGGTTCAAGGCGACTCCGTCCATGTTCCTGGAGTGCCCGAACCTTGAATGCGTACGCGGCAACAACTATACGGTAAGCGCTACGGACGAAGAGTTTATCAACTCCGTGAATGAATCCTATTTCCCGGGGAAAGATAAAAACGTATCCGACAGCTTTGTCATCTGGGGCCCGAATCCCAATGAGAGCAGCAGCATCAACATGCTGAAATTTGCGGAGAGCAACTCTCTGCCGTATATGTATTGGGACAAATACGACAACAAGTTCAAATATATCATGACGCTGGAGGATTCCTACCGGTTTACGTTCACGGATGATTTCATCGTGGAATCCATTGTACAGCTGCCCGGTGCAACGGCTAAAACGATCCGTGTCCCGGCTACGATCGGCGGACATCCGATCCAGGCCATCGCGGATGATGCCTGCGGAAAAGTCCAGGGTACCAAATATGTATCCAACTTAACTCTGCCCACGAAGATCGAGATCGCGGATTCCATCGCAACGATCGGTGAAAATGCGTTCCGTTCCTGCGAGAGCGTGAAAGAGGTTGATTTTATCCATATCCCGTTCACGGTATCCGCAGATAAGACTTCGATCGGCAGTAACTGCTTCAGGGATTGTAAGAATCTGGATACCATTAAGTTCAGAGATGACAATTTTGAAGGCAACGGGTATTTCGATGTCAATATCGATGCATCCAGTGTCGGTACGGACGCATTCCTGACCGAAAATCCGAACGGACTGAAGATGTACGGGCGGATGGAACAGGGATACTGGCCGTATGAATATGCACTGGATCCCAACAATATCACCTGCTCGACAGATTCTAAATCCTATATCACCTACTGCAGCGGCAATCCGCAGAACTTATCCTGCAGATACGACAGACCGAATTCTTCGGAGCCGGGCTATGTATCGCTGCTCAGTTATCCGACCGTCAATACCGTCGTCGGTAAGAAAGCAGTCGAGGATCCGCCGGGAAGCGGGATCTATACGGAGGAAGACGTTCATATTTATGATCTGATCAATGATTATGTGGGCGGTAAGATCCTCTCGCCGAATCAGGAAGCGATCATCAACCAGTATACGAAGAGCATATATGTTCCTTACGGTATCACGAGTATCGTCAACGCACAAAATGATCTGGGTACGAATGTATCACCCGATATGTCTGACAATGATTATTTCATTCGTACGAACGATTATAAGACCAATCAGAATTATCATCTGACGAACATTACGTTTGAATCGCTCGAGAGCCTGCCGGATATGGGGCCTAAGGAAGATGAGGCGGAAAAACCGTTTGCAGAGTGTCTCGGACTGCAGACGATCACCTTTAACGGCAATATGAAGAGCCTTGGCGTGCTTCCTTTCTACAACAAGGCAGCAGACCTGATCACGGCACCGCTTGCGGAGCTGACAGGCGTATACTTCAACGGTGAAAACGACAAGGAAAGTGCTACGATCGATGATCCGTATTACTGGTATGACAACGGGATCATCTACAGTTACTACAGAGACGAATCCGGAAACGGCGTCACGACCATCGAGGAAGTACTGCAGTCGAGAGGAAAACCGGGCGGCGTCGGCCAGGCGCAGATCAGCGAAGAGAACGATCCGTGCATCGCGGATGTGACAAAGATCGCAGACGCTGCGTTCAAGAACTGCGACTATATCGTTTCGGTTGATTTTTCCGCTTCGAAGGATCTGACCGAGATCCCGGACAGATGCTTTAACAACTGTAACCAGCTTAAATATGTGACGCTGCCCGAGAACATCAAGCGTGTGGAGCCTTCTTTCCAGGAGAACGATAATCTGAAGGATATCTACATCTACAGTAAGTCCATCAACGTGGACGAAGATGCGTTTAAGAATACCGAGAGCACCGTTTTCCATGCTTATGAGGATTCCTCCATTCCGTCTTACGTCAAGATGGTCAACAAGAAGGAGAGCCGTACACCCGCGGATGAACTGATCTATGAAAAAATGACAGAAGATCCGCAGTATACGATCATCTTCATAGACGGTATCGATTATTCGGAATTCTACCGTGAAACCGTTCCTGCCGGCTGGAATGTGGCACCGCCGACCCCGCCGACACATGTGAACTATGTATTTGAGGAGTTTTATTCCACCCCGCCGAATGCATGGATCAATGTACAGCAGAACGCAACGGTATATGCGAAATACACACCGGTTTCGACGAGTTCGACCACTTCGTCTTCCGGTTCGACATCATCGACTTCTTCCACCAAGAAGTCTTCAAGCGGCGGTGGCGGCGGCAGTTCAGGGCAGAGTTCTTCGTCTTCGCGCTCGACCAGTATCACCAGTACCACGGTACAGCCTGTCATTGTCAGCGGGACCAGCAATCCGTACGGTGCAGCAGGTGCACCTGCAGTTGTGAATACGGCAGCCAATACCAAATCCCCTGCAACCGGCGGGCAGACGGTCGGCAATGTCGGCAAGACGAAACTGATCTCCACGACCGGCGGCATCACGGATACGAGCAAGATGAGCGCGACCGTGAACGGATCGAGTGATAACTATGTAATCAAGATCACGGAGACGCAGGAAGCCAATGATATGGCCGTACAGGCTCTGACGGCTGCGTTCGGTTCGCTCGATGCGATCCGTTATCTGCCGATCGATATCAGCCTTTATGACAGTACAGGTACGCAGAAGATCAGCCCGATCCCTGCAGGCGTGACGATCAATATCACGATGCCGATCCCCGACAATCTTGCGATCTACGGCGGTAATGCGAAGATCGCATGTACGGAAGGCGGCACACTGGATAAGATCCAGCCGAAGTTCACCGTGATCAACGGTGTACCTTGCATGAATTATACGGTTACACACCTTTCGCCGTATGTTGTCTATGTGGATACCAATAACCTGACGGCAAACGGCACACTGGATGCCACTCCCAAGACCGGCGATCCGATCCACCCGAAGTGGTTCCTCGTGATCGGACTTGCGGCAGTTTCCGGTATCATGTTCTTAAAGAGAGACCGCAAGGAAACCGAAACGGCAGAGGCTGCTTAATATGCGTAAGATCATTCGAAATGTCATTGCAATACTGCTGTGCGCAACAGGTGCCGTCCTGCTCATTCTGCCGGCATTGCCGACAAATGCGCTGAGTCAGCGCGGCGATTTTGTCATGGACGGGGCGACACTTGTCGAATACACCGGTCATGAGGCAGATCTCACTTTGCCGGACAATATCGTGACGATCGGTAAGGATGCTTTTTCCGGGAATGTATCGCTTCGGAACGTGGTGATCCCGGGCAGTGTGCGCACGATTGATTTTGCTGCATTTGAAAACTGCACAAACTTACAGACAGTCAGTATTCCCGAAAGCGTTAGAACCTTAGGTTCGAGCGCTTTTTCGGGTTGCAGTTCTTTATACAGTGTCAATATACCCAGAAAAGTAAAAGAGATCGGTTCCGGTACCTTTGCAGGCTGCCCATCCTTATCCTCAGTGCCAGTCGATGTGAACAACCCGAATTTTCTCTGTTATGACGGTGTGATCTATTCAGGAGACGGGAAAGAAGTCGTACAGTATCTGGCCGGACGGCCCGCATCCACCTATGCGATGCCCGTCAGCGTCAACAAGATCAACGAATATGCTTTCTGGGGTGCGACCAATCTGACCGGCGTGTCTATATCCGGAAACGTAACGGAGATCCCCGAGTATGCTTTCAGTAACTGCCCGGGCCTTTCCACGATCATCATTCCCAGATCCGTCAGCAAGATCCAGGCCTACGCATTTTCTGACTGCGTCAATCTGCGGTCCGCGGTGATCCCCACATCCGTCGGTTATATCGACGATCTTGCTTTCTATATGAGTAACGGCGTAGAAGTACAGTTCGTGGATCCGTCCTCCACGCTTGTATCCGGTTCCGTATATGCGAACGGTGAAGGCACGGTTTCTGTGACGGGAACGGATGATGCGAACTGGGAACCGGGGGCGGATAACAGCAATTCGGGTCAGGTGAATGACAGTGACGGCATTAAAAACGGCACCGGAGCATTGACCGACCCGGACGGTTTCACAACCGAGACCTCGGCACCCGTTCTGATCGATTATGAAGAGAACATCCTGCCCGGAGAAATGGGTTCGACAAAAGTTGTCGGTTCGAATGCCGTTCTTCTCATGTCACCGTCCATGACCGTCAAAGACAGCTATAACTTAAACAAAGCGGAACTGGAAGACGGCATCGGCGAAACAAACCTTAAAAACACTTCCGTGAAAGATACGTTTTCCCTGATCCGCGGCGTACTGGATACCTATAACGGAACGGACGCTAACATCCAGATCCCTTCGGATGTAAACAGGATCGGAAACCGCTGCTTTTATAAAAACGAGAATATCGAATCCGTAACGATACCGGACGGAGTGACATCCATCGGTGATTTTGCGTTTGCAAGAAGTACCTTAAAAAGCGTCAATATCCCGGACGGTGTGGAAGCGATCGGGTATGCGGGATTCTATCAATGCCGGGACCTTACGGATGTATCTATCCCGGATTCCGTAGAGACCATTGAGCTTGGCGCCTTTTTCGGGACACCCTGGCTCTATGAATGGCAGAATAACAACGATAATGATAATTATCTGATCGTCGGGGACAAGATCCTGCTTTCCTATAAGGGAGAAGGCGGGAATATCACGATCCCGGAAGGCGTAAAGACTATTGCTCCCGGCTGTTTCCTTGGAAATACCAAGATCACGGGCGTTTCCGTTCCGGGAAGTGTTACAACGATCGGAGAAGATGCGTTTAACGGCTGCTCCTCGCTGAATACCGTTTCTTTATCCGCAGGACTGGAAACGATCGAGGACCGCGCCTTCAAGAACACCGATCTTTCCACGCTGACGATCCCGCCTTCGGTGACATCCATCGGGCTGGGCGCCTTTGATGTATCGGATATGGCCGATCTGCAGACTGTTGTATTTACCGGCACGGAGCTTCCGGATGTCGGTGCGAAGCCGACTGCATCCAGACTTTCTGCCAAAGATTTAAGATCCCTTGCATTTGACGGGATCCATAACGCAGTGATCAGGGACACGGCTGATCTGAATTCCGGAAATATCTTTGACCCGAAATACCTCGGTTTCCGCGGGGCCGTATACTGCATGAGTCCTTCGACTTCTGACGGACAGAATACACTGCATCTGCTCAGATCTACTATGGAACCCGACGAAAACGGCATTGTTGACATTGATGCGCATGTGCCGATCGGAACGGCGGATTATCTTATGTCCGGCGTCAAAGACGATGCGTTTGATGCATACAGAAACTTTAGCGACTGGTGCGAAAAGCCGCTGACAGATATAAAGATTGCCGGAAATACTTCCCCGGAAGTCGAATCTCTGCTTGATTCCATCGGGAATAACGCGCCGACCGTTTATACGGAGGACAATGCGATCACGATCCGCGACCTCAGGGCTTCTTCAACCGGCGGTCCTGACGTTGCAAAGGCGCATATCCCCGGGAATACCGATCACTTTATCGTAACGGTCAATGACGATCCTAATGCGGGTGAAGCGTTTTCCGCTGCTTTTATCAATGCGCTCGGTCAGATGCCCACATCAGGCATACAGATGTTTGATATATCCATGACGGACGGCTCGGAGACGATCCCGATCAAAAAGCTGAATACGGCCAAAATGGAGATCACCATGCGCGTACCGTCCAATCTGCAGGGGTCCGATGATCTTACGATCTTAAGCTTAAATGATAACGGCGCGCTTGAAACGGTCGCAACGCAGACGGTGGATGTGAACGGCGAACAGTGCGTACAGTTTGTCGCCGGTCATTTCTCGCCTTATGCGATCTGCCATGCCGCTTCGCTTTACGCGGCAAAGCCCGCTCCTGAAGCGGAAGAAGACGTGGAAGATATGGAAGAGGAACTGATGGATTCCGCAATGGATCTTTTCAATATCCGTGCATCCAACGGAACGCTCACACAGTCAAAGAAGCCGTTTTCGATCGGCAGGATCTTTGCGATCGTTCTGATCATTGCCGGTTTGGCGCTACTCATCCCGAATCTTTTCAATCTCCGTAAAAAAAGAAACAGTTGAATGTTGTTAAATTGTGACGTTCATTGTATAATGAATTGCTGGCAATCGGACAGGTCCCGGCCTGTCTGATTGCGATTTTTTGGATATACGCGAGGTGAGAGATTTGAAACATACAAGCGAATACAGAGCGGTACGTATGAATTCCGTCAATAATCTGCTGGAACTGGAAGAACATATGTATCCGCTGGTGGATGTGGAATCACCGAATGTCTTCCGGAATCTGTTTCCCTATGATGAAGTCCCCAAGATAGCATTCAACGACAGGATCGTTCCCCATAATATGCCAAAGGAGATCTGGATCACAGATACGACATTCCGTGACGGGCAGCAATCCAGAGCCCCCTATACAACGGAACAGATCGTTACGATCTATGATTATCTGCACAGACTCGGCGGACAAAACGGAATGATCCGGGCCTGTGAATTCTTCCTGTATTCCAAAAAGGACCGCGACGCCGTTTATAAATGTATGGAGCGCGGCTATCAGTTCCCGGAGATCACAAGCTGGATCCGGGCGTCCAAAGAAGATTTCCAGCTGGTCAAGGATATCGGCATGAAAGAAACGGGTATCCTGGTCAGCTGCAGCGATTATCATATATTCTACAAACTGAAAATGAACAGGCGACAGGCCATGAACCACTACCTGAATGTCGTCAGGGAGTGCCTGGAGACCGGGATCAGTCCGAGATGCCATCTGGAAGATATCACAAGAGCCGATATATACGGCTATGTGATCCCGTTCTGCGTGGAGCTGATGAAACTGATGGATGAATACAAGATCCCAATCAAGGTGCGTGCCTGCGATACCATGGGTTACGGCGTGAATTATCCGGGTGCCGTGATCCCCAGAAGCGTGCAGGGTATCATTTACGGTCTTAACAAGCATGCGGGCGTGGCACCGCATCTGCTCGAATGGCACGGCCATAATGATTTTTACAAAGCGGTGGCCAATTCGACAACGGCCTGGCTGTACGGCTGCGCCGGTATCAATGCTTCCCTGTTTGGGATCGGAGAACGCACGGGTAACACGCCCTTAGAAGCCATGGTATTTGAATATGCACAGTTAAAAGGCGACTTAAACGGCATGGATACGACCGTCATCACCGAACTTGCGGACTATTACACCAGGGAGATCGGTTATGAGATACCGCCGAGAACACCTTTTGTCGGGGAGAATTTCAATGTTACGCGTGCAGGCATCCATGCGGACGGTCTTTTGAAGAATGAAGAGATCTACAACATCTTCGATACGGAAAAATTCCTGAACAGGCCGGTTTTATGTGCAGTCAGCAACACTTCGGGACTTGCCGGGATCGCACACTGGATCAATACCTATTACAAACTGCCGGATGAGAAGCAGGTCGACAAACACAGCGCACTTGTACAGCGGGTCAAGGAACTGGTCGATCTTGAATATGACAGCGGCCGTGTAACCGTCATGACAAATGCAGAACTGGATAAGATGATCAAAGAGCAGTGTGAACTGCTTGGCATCAGTATGTAATAAAACAGGAGATAAGGTAAAATCATGGACAGAATTGCAATGAAAACACCTCTGGTGGAAATGGATGGCGATGAGATGACCAGGATCCTCTGGAAGATGATCAAAGACGAACTCATCCTTCCGTTTGTGGATCTGAAAAGCGAATATTACGATCTGGGACTTGCATACCGGAATGAAACGGATGATCAGGTAACGATCGACTCCGCCCATGCAACGGCCAAATACGGCGTTGCCGTTAAATGTGCGACGATCACACCCAATGCCGCCAGAGTAAAAGAGTATGACTTGAAGAAGATGTGGAAGAGCCCCAACGGCACGATCCGCTCGATCTTAAACGGCACGGTCTTCCGTACGCCGATCATTGTAAAAGGGATCGAGCCCAATGTCAGATCCTGGAAAAAGCCGATCACGATCGCAAGACACGCATACGGTGATGTATACAGCAATACCGAGATGCTGCTCGAGAAAGCCGGCAAGGCGGAACTTGTATTCACGGGTGCTGACGGGAGTGAAAAGAGACAGCTGATCCATGATTTTGACGAAAACGGCGGCGTGATCCAGGGCCTGCATAACTGTACGCCCTCCATCGAAAGCTTTGCCAGAAGCTGCTTTAACTATGCGCTCGATCAGAAACAGGATCTCTGGTTTGGTGCGAAAGACACGATCAGCAAGCAGTACGACCACCATTTCAAGGATGTGTTCCAGGAGATCTACGACAGCGAATATAAAGAGAAATTCGAAGCCTTAGGGATCACATACTTCTATTCCCTGATCGACGATATCGTGGCCAGGATCATGAAATCCGAAGGCGGTATGATCTGGGCCTGCAAAAACTATGACGGGGATGTGATGAGCGATATGATCTCATCGGCATTCGGCTCGCTTGCCATGATGACATCCGTGCTTGTTTCGCCCTCGGGCGTTTATGAATATGAAGCGGCGCACGGAACAGTACAGCGCCATTATTACAAGCATCTGAACGGGGAAGAGACTTCCACCAATTCCGTTGCGACGATCTTTGCATGGTCAGGCGCCTTAAGGAAGAGAGGGGAGCTGGATGATATCCCTGCCCTGATGCGTTTTGCGGATGCACTGGAAAAGGCTACGATCGCTACGATCGAATCCGGCAGAATGACTAAAGACCTGATACTGATCACAACCCTGCCCGATCCGATCGCACTGAACAGCCTTGATTTTATCAAAGAGATCAGAAAGACACTGGAAGCTGAACCAGCATAACAGGGTAACGATATGGCAGACCGGGAAGAACAGTTCAAAAATGCATTGGTTGGGAAGAAGATCCCTGTCCTCATCCTGGATCCGAAGTGGCATAAACTGTTTTCTAAAACAGGCACGACCGACGAGATCAAGGAACTGGAGGGAAAACTGCAGGTTGTTTTAAAGAGGCAGGGAAAACTGAACAACGAAAATAAAGAACTCAAGCGCATCAAGAACAATCTGATGGATGAGATCGTGGGCCATATGGACGGGATTGAGACCAATACAAACGCGCAGACGGAAAAAAAACTCGACGAAAACAAGCGCCTGATCAATGAAGTGAACGAGAAGCTTGAAAAAAACGAAGATGAACTGATGGAACTTCCGCGTGAGATCGATCAGATCAATAAGGAACTGATGATCAAAACGATGGATCTGTGCTACGAAAAACTGCAGGCCAACACGAGCGAGATCGAGGAGATCGCCGCGTGGATCCGGGAAGTCAGGGTCAGTCTGAAAAAGAATATCTTAAAGAAACAGAACAAGGAAGTGAACAACGCCGAGCTCTATGGCTTTATGCATGATATCTTCGGCCATGATGTCATGGAACTGTTTGACATGAAATACGAGCCGACGCTCCCTTCCCTGAAAAAATCAGAAAATGAAAAGACTACTGAATAGCCGTCGCATGAAACAAATTGACATGGAAACCATCCGCGATCTGGAGATGCCGCAGGCGGTCCTGATGGAACGCGCTGCACTTTGCACCGTAGAAGAGATCCTAGCGGGCGGTTTTTCCTTGTCACGGGTCATTGTGATCGCAGGATGCGGCAATAACGGCGGGGACGGTGTCTGTATCGCAAGGATCCTGAAAGAAAAGGGGATCTGTTCCGAAGTATTTGTGCTTGGAACACCTTCGTCTGATTCCGAATGCGCACACCAGATACGGATCGCACAAAAGACAGGCGTCAGCGTTACGGAAGGGTCTGAAGAAGACTGTATCGTTTATCTCGGATCATCTGCACCGTCGCTTCTTGTCGATGCGATCTTCGGCGTCGGATTAAACAGGGCAATCGATGAGAAACTGTGTGAACTGATCCGCTATCTGAACGCCATGGAATGCGGCAGGGTAAGCGTGGATATACCGTCAGGCGTCAATGCAACGACAGGCGCCATAGAAGGAGAAGCCGTAAAGAGTGACCTGACAGTCACATACGGAGCCTACAAGACAGGTCAGTTCCTGTATCCGGGACATACATATTGCGGACAGATCCGGATGCATCCCATCGGTATCAGACAGGATTATGCATATGAAACTGAAGATCTTTATGCACTCGAAGATACGGATCTGCCGCCCGTGAACCGGAAACCGGATTCGCATAAAGGAACCTTCGGGAAACTGCTTCTGATCGCAGGGAGCGCCGAAGTTGGCGGCGCTGCAGTGCTTTCCGCCAAAGCAGCTTTTCATGCCGGCATCGGGATGGTACGCGTCTTTACGCATCAAAACAACAGGGACATCCTGCTGCAGGCGGTCCCGGAGGCGATGGTCACAACCTATGACGACGAACTGACATCTCTTCCGGAAGCCATGCAATGGGCGGATGTGATCGCGATCGGACCCGGGATCTCTACTTCAGACCTTGCCGGATCGATCTTAAGGACGGTATTATCCGGGAGCCGATTACCGCTCATCCTGGATGCGGACGCCATTAATCTGATCGCAGAAGGCAGAAAATCATACGGATTCCCGGCAGAAGACGGAAGAGAACTGATCCTTACGCCGCATCTCAAAGAATTCTCAAGGCTGACCGGCCTTGGCGTATCTGAGATCAAAGCGGACCCGGTCAGTGCCTGCAGGGATTTTGCAGGGAAAAATCACTGTACTTGTGTACTCAAAGATGCAAGGACGGTGATCAGTGACGGAACGACCACATACCTGAACCTCTCCGGCAACGCAGGAATGGCAACCGCGGGATCAGGGGATGTGCTGCTTGGTCTTGTTGCGGCATTGAGGGCGCAGGGCCTTAAACCGCTTGCTGCTGCTGCCTACGGTGCATATATACACGGGCGTGCGGGAGATGCTGCAGCAAAGATCTTCGGACAATCGGGTATGACCGCATCCGATCTGACCGGACAGTTTAAAGAATATCTGCAATAAGTACATAGAAGAGAAGAATATGAGTGTTGAACGGATCTATGCCAACATAAACCTTGGCAATATTGTTTACAATCTGGACAGGATGCATGAACTCACAAAAGAAGATACGGGGATCATAGCCGTGATCAAGGCTAACGGCTACGGACACGGGGCAAAAGCCATTGCGGAAAGGATCACGGATCTTCCCTATATACGCGGATTTGCCGTTGCAACAAGTGAGGAAGCGCTTGCGCTCAGGCAGGACGGTATCGAAAAGCCGATTCTCATTTTGGGATACACGTTCCCGGAAGATCATGCGGAACTCATCCAAAACCATATATCCATGGTTGTTTTCACCGAAGAATCCGCTGCAGAACTCAGCGAATGCGCCTCAAAACTGAATACGGATGTGCATGTGCATCTGAAAGTGGACACCGGTATGTCCAGGATCGGCGTACCTGCTGATGATACAGGCGTTTTGCTTGCAAAAAAGATCGCTTCTTATCCGCATATTTGCATGGAAGGTGTCATGACACATTTTGCGAGAGCGGATGAAAAAGATAAAAAGTTTGCCATCGACCAGTATGAGAGATTCAGTAACTTTATCAATGCCTGTGAAGCGCAGGGTGTGATCTTTACTTACAGACACTGCTCCAATTCCGCATCCATTCTGGATCTTCCGATGTTCAATATGGATCTTGTCCGTTGCGGGATCACCTTATACGGCCTGATGCCGTCAGATGAAGTCAGAAAGGATATCCCCTTAAAACCGGCCATGTCGCTGCACAGCAGGGTCGTATATATCAAGGACCTGAAGAGCGGAACACAGATCAGTTATGGCGGAACCTATACAACAAACGGTGAACATACAAGGGTCGCAACGATCCCTGTCGGATACGCGGACGGATATCCGAGAACGCTTTCCTCCAAAGGATATGTACTGATCCGGGGCAAAAGAGCTAAGATCTTAGGGCGTGTCTGCATGGACCAGATGATGGTCGATGTATCGGATATTCCCGATGTGAAGATCATGGATGAAGTGGTGCTACTCGGGGAACAGGGGGATGAGAGGATCACAGCCGAGGAACTCGGAGCACTTTCCGGGCGTTTCAACTACGAATTCGTTTGTGACATTACAGGGCGTGTGCCACGAGTATATGTAGGTTGATGATTGAACAAATACATGATATAGTGTTGTATAGAAAAATATGATCATAAACAGATCGGAGAAAGGAAACGTATGTCAGGACATTCAAAATTTGCCAACATCAAACATAAAAAAGAGAAAAACGATGCGGCCAAAGGCAAGATCTTTACGATCATCGGAAGAGAACTTGCGGTAGCCGTAAAGGAAGGCGGACCGGACCCGAACAACAATTTCAAACTCGCACAGGTGATCCAGAAAGCCAAAGCCAACAATATGCCGAACGATACCATCGACCGCGGCATCAAGAAGGCTGCCGGGGAAGCCGGCAATGTCAATTATGAATATGTGACTTATGAAGGATACGGACCGAACGGGATCGCGATCATCGTGGATGCCCTGACGGATAACAAGAACCGAACCGCAGCCAATGTCAGAAGCGCGTTCACAAAGGGGAACGGCAATATCGGTACACAGGGTTGCGTATCCTTTATGTTCGATAAACGCGGACAGATCATCATCGATAAGGAAGAGTGTTCGCTTGACGGGGATGACCTTATGATGATCGCATTGGATGCGGGTGCGGAGGATTTCAATGAAGAGGACGACAGCTTTGAGATCCTGACGGATCCGGATACACTGACGGACGTCACAAAAGCTTTGGATGAGAATCAGATCACCTACGTTTCTGCCGAGGTTACGATGATCCCGCAGAACTATGTGGAACTGACCGATGAGAATGCCATCCGTTCACTGCAGAAGACGCTGGATCTTCTGGATGAGGACGATGATGTGCAGGCTGTATATCATAACTGGGACGAATAAGAGGGGTCTGTTTTGGATATTTATAAGGAATTTGCAGCTATGCTGCAGGGAAATGATGCTTACATGCATCAGTTTAAAAGGGATACATATGCGGAGGCGTTTGATTCTTTTTTAGAGAAATACTCCCCGCTTTTTCAAGAGATCGAAAGCGCATATCAGGAAGCAGATGACAAAGAGAATCTGATCAAAGAACTGGCAGACACATTCGCAGCGTCTGCCAAAGAGGATTATGAAGCGCAGAAGAAAGCAAAACGTTCTTCCTACCTGATCGATAACAACACGATGATGGTAGTCTATATCCTGCCGGCCTTAAATGCATTTGAAGGAACTTTTCAGGAGGCCATGGTCCCTAAGCTTGTGGATGAATATAATGCAACGTTCACGCAGTATAAGATCAAAGCAGGCACATTTGATGATATCAACGGCGGTTTTAAACGTAAACTCTGTTATGTGACAACAGCCGTCTGCTTAAGTCTCGGCAAGAGCGAGGACTGCAGCGAGATAAAGATCCTCAAGGATTACAGGGACGGATTTCTTCTGGACGAGAGCGACGGGCAGACGCTGATCGACGAGTATTATGATATCGCTCCCACGATCGTGAACAGGATCAACAAAAAAGACAATGCGCATGAGATCTACAAACAGATCTACCAGA
This sequence comes from Lachnospiraceae bacterium, assembly GCA_017620255.1. Taxonomy (GTDB): domain Bacteria; phylum Bacillota; class Clostridia; order Lachnospirales; family Lachnospiraceae; genus UBA2868. The sequence continues at coordinate 152,408 of JAFZQU010000028.1, read as the reverse complement.
ACTATATCGAACCGTGCATCAGCCTGATCGGAGAGAACAGAATGCATGACTGCAAGGAACTGTATGTCAGCATGATGCGGAATCTTCAGCAGGAGTTTATGGTTTCACATGTTTCATGATCAGAAAGGTATAACAGTATGGATCCGAATCAGAAAATAGAAACTTTGTGTGTACAGGCCGGCTGGACTCCGACAAAAGGGGAACCGAGAGTCCTGCCGATCTATCAGAGTACTACCTTTAAATACGATACTTCCGAGCAGATGGGCCGTTTGTTCGATCTCGAGGACAGCGGATATTTTTATACCAGGCTTGCCAATCCGACCAATGATGCGGTCGCAGCCAAGATCACCGCATTGGAAGGCGGCGTGGCCGGCATGCTGACGTCTTCTGGCCAGGCGGCTAATTACTATGCTGTTTTCAATATCTGTGAAACGGGAGATCATGTGATCATGTCTTCCTGTATTTACGGCGGAACCTTTAATCTTTTGACCTGCACCATGAAAAAGATGGGGATCGATTGTACCGTGATCGATCCGGATTGCAGCGCAGAGGAACTGAATGCCGCATTTTTACCGAATACGAAATGCGTGCTTGCGGAATCCATTTCCAATCCGAATCTGGTGGTGCTTGATTTTGACAAATTTGCGACCGCGGCGCATGCGCACGGCGTGCCTCTGATCGTGGACAATACGTTTGCAACTCCCATCAACTGCAGACCGTTTGAATTCGGAGCGGATATCGTGACGCATTCCACAACGAAATATATGGACGGACATGCACTGACTGTTGGCGGTTGCATTGTGGATTCCGGTAATTTTGACTGGAATGCGCATGCCGACAGATTCCCCGGACTTACGACGCCGGATGAATCCTATCACGGCATCACCTATACGGAGAAATTCGGTAAACTTGCCTATATTACCAAAGCAACGGCGCAGCTCATGCGTGATCTGGGCTCCATCCAGTCCCCGCAGAATGCCTTTCTGCTGAATGTAGGGCTTGAGACCCTGCACCTGCGGATGCCGAGACACTGTGAGAATGCGTTAAAAGTCGCGACTTTCTTAAAGGACCACCCCAAGGTTGCCTGGGTCAGATATCCGGGACTTCCGGATGATCCTTATCATGCATTGGCTGAGAAATATATGCCAAACGGAACCTGCGGCGTTCTCTGCTTTGGGATCAAAGGCGGAAGAGCGGCATCTGAAAAAGTGATGGATAAGCTGAAACTGGCTGCGATCGTTACGCATGTGGCGGATGCGAGGACCTGCGTACTGCATCCCGCTTCGCATACCCACAGGCAGATGACGGATGCGCAGCTTGAAGAAGCCGGTATCTCACCGGACCTGATCCGTTTTTCCACCGGTATTGAAAATGCCGAAGATATCATAGAAGATCTGAGGCAGGCTTTGGCTGATTAAGGAAATGAGCAAAAAAAAGACCACATTCCTGAATATATGTGCGCTGATCAGTCTTACGATGTTCGGTTACCTGCTGTTTTTCACTGTATATCGTCAGATGATCACGCAAAACGAAGGATTCTTCTACGTACTTGTATTTGGCGGAATCCTCGTTTTGGCGTTTATTTTGTTATCCCTGATGACAAAACTGCTTGCTTTTTCCTCGGAAGGTGACGGCAGTGTCGGATTCCTGATCATGGAGATCCTTTTTTTGCTGTTACTTTCTTTTTTGTTTGTCCGTTCACGCGTTTCTTTTGAATCCTCGGTACCTGTGGAAGAGAGTATCTGCTACAGGGTGGCAGACCTTTTATCGAGCGGAAGTTTAAGCATCGGCGGCATGGATATGATGCCGCAGCTGATGAGACGGCCCGCCTTTTTCATCATGGGCGCGATCGTTTCCCCCTTTATACCCATTACATTCGATCCGTCCAGGGTGCTGATCGTAGCGAATACGATCCTGCTCCTGATATCTGCCTTTCTGGCTTACGGGATCGTAAGAAGGCTCAGTTCGCGTATCTGTTCCCTGTTTGTGTTTGCACTGATCCTGTTCATGCCTTCAAACGGTTTTGCCGTGTACAGTTATGACGCACAGATACTGTTTGCGGCTGTCTTATTGCTCGCCCTGTTCCTGGCGGTGATCCCGATGACCAAAAAGAAAAACGCCTGGACGATCGTCTCTGCTGTATTTTCGGGCATTCTGTTCGGGATCATGCTGTTCATGGAACCTGTCAGCATCCTGATCCTCTTATGCGTTCTCTTTATCGGACGGATCGGACATCTGTCCGTGCAGATGAGCCTGATCATTGCCGGGATTTCGGTTGCCGTCTTTTTCATCATGCTCTTTGTCATGAGTCTTGCCACGGAAATGGCTGTATCCGAACTGCTCGCAGGATTTGCGTCCAGATTCAATCCGTTCATGTCAGACAGTGAGAGCATCTTTTCCTTTACGGATATCGTGGCAAGTTTCAATGATAAGATCGATGCACCGCAGCATGCGATCTCGGAAAATTACTATTTCCTGTATAAAGAGGACGGATCTTCCTATTCTTCGGTACAGATCGCCTGGATGCAGCTTGGAAGCCAGATCCTTTACATGTTCATGCTGATCTTATCGATCGCCTGTGCCTTTTATATGATCAGATCCAAGCATCCCCGGATCATGCCTGCCCTGACAGCCATGATCGCCGGATTCTTCACGATCTTTTTGAGTTCCGGAAACGAATACAATTCCGCCTTTTTCCTGATCCTGATCCTGATGATCGGCGGCATCAGCCTGCAGTATATGTATGAAAATCACCATGCGCTAGCTGATGAAAACCTGCAGATGCTGCTTGGCCCCGAAGAAGATACGGAGAGCGAACCTGTTGTCGAGGAAACGGAAGAAGAGCGGATCGCTTTTCTGGAGCGTGCAAAAGCACTTGTCTTTATCGGTATGAACGAAGAGTTCTATAAACAGATCAAACTTTCCGAAGCAAGACAGGCTGCCCAGATGAAGGCGGAAGCGGCTAAGAAGAACGCCGAAGACAGCCGGAAAGATACTGTGAAGGATAAAGCAAAAGATACCGCGGATGATAAACCGGCCGAAAAGCCGGCCGAAAAACCTGCAGAAAAGCCCACAGACAAAACGGAAGCCAAAGCAGATAAGAAGGCTGAATCAAAGACCGATACCAAGACGGAAAAAGAGATCGAATATCTGGACAATCCGCTACCGCTTCCGAAGAAGCATGAGCATAAAGATCTTGATTTTGACAGAACGGGTCCGGATGATGAGGATGACGATTTTATGGACTTCGATCTGGACGCATCCGACGAGGATCTGGACTTCGATGAGGATTACGATGTGTGACAACATGGGTGTTGCAAATTTTGTGATTATTCTATATAATAGCAAAGTATGAAACGCTTCCGTGGCTCAGTTGGTAGAGCAACGCATTCGTAATGCGTAGGTCGCCGGTTCGAGTCCGGCCGGGAGCTTTTTTTGTATATTTACGGGAGATTTTATCATGGCACAGTTATGGGGCGGCCGCTTCACAAAAGACACAGACGCACGCGTTTATCAGTTTAATGCATCCATATCGTTCGACAGCAGATTCCTGAAGCAGGATATTGACGGGAGCATCGCACATACGAAAATGCTCTGTAAGCAAAAGATCCTGACAGAGGATGAATGCGATGCCATCATATCCGGTCTGCAGTCGATCTACCGGGATGTGAAACACGGTAATCTTGAGATCACTGATCAGTATGAAGACGTGCACAGCTTTGTGGAAGCAAATCTGATCGAGCGGATCGGAGAGGCCGGGAAAAAACTGCATACCGGCAGGAGCAGAAACGATCAGGTCGCACTCGACATGAAGCTGTATGTGCGCGAGGAAGTTGACAACGTTGAGGGTCTGCTCAAAGAACTTCTGACCACGATCGACCGCCTGATGCAGGAAAATGTATATACCTATATGCCCGGTTTCACGCATTTGCAAAAAGCACAGCCGATCACGCTTGCACACCACCTCGGCGCTTATTTTGAGATGTTCAAACGTGATTTTCTCCGTCTTGTGGATGTCTATGAGCGGTTAAACTTTTGTCCTCTCGGTGCGGGAGCGCTTGCCGGCACCACTTATCCGCTTGACCGGGAAGCAACAGCAGAATTACTTGGATTCTACGGCCCGACGGCAAACAGCATCGATTCTGTTTCCGACCGTGATTATCTGATCGAGTTTTTAGCCGCGCTGTCGCTGATCATGATGCACTTATCCAGGTTCAGCGAAGAGATCATTCTCTGGAACAGCAATGAATACGGCTTTGTGGAGATCGATGACACTTATGCGACAGGTTCCTCGATCATGCCGCAGAAAAAGAATCCGGATATCGCGGAACTGACGAGAGGAAAATGCGGCAGAGTCTACGGTGCGCTGACTTCCCTGCTCGTTACCATGAAAGGGCTGCCGCTTGCCTATAACAAAGACATGCAGGAAGATAAGGAAGTTTCCTTTGACGCCATTGATACCGTAAAGGACTGCCTGTTCCTCTTTAACGGCATGCTCTCCACGATGCATTTTAAGAAGGATACAATGGCGGCATCTGCCATGAAGGGATTTACGAACGCAACGGATATCGCTGATTATCTCGTCGGGAAAGGGATCCCGTTCCGGGATGCACATGCTCTTGTCGGGAAACTTGTATTATACTGTATTGATGAAGACAAGGCTGCAGAAGATCTGACAATGGAGGAGTTCAAACAGATCTCAGAAGCGTTTGATGCAGACATTTACGAAGCCATCAGTTTAGAAACATGTGTGGAAAAGCGTCTTACGACCGGTGCACCGGGGCCCGAAGCCATGGAGAAAACAATTAAGATCAATCATGATTTTTTGGAATTTATAAAGAAAGAGGAGTGGAAAGAATGAGTGAGAAACTGAAAGTAGGTATCCTTGGCGGTACCGGAATGGTGGGACAGAGATTTATCAGCCTGCTGGAAGATCATACGTGGTTTGAGGTGGTCTGCATCGCAGCAAGTGCACGCAGCGCAGGCAAGACATATGAGGAAGCCGTAGCAGGCAGATGGAAAATGACAACTCCGATGCCGGAAGCGGTTAAAAAGATGGTTGTTATGAATGTGCAGGAGATCGACAAAGTTGCTGCCCTGGTTGATTTTGTCTTCTCTGCAGTGGACATGACAAAAGAAGAGATCAGAAAGATCGAAGAAGATTATGCAAAGGCAGAAGTGCCCGTTGTCAGCAATAATTCCGCACACAGATGGACGGACGATGTACCGATGATCATTCCGGAGATCAACCCCGATCATGCGGCGATCATTGAGGCGCAGAGGAAGAGACTTGGTACGAAACGCGGCTTTGTGGCTGTAAAACCGAACTGCTCCATTCAGAGTTATGCACCGCTTCTTGCCGCATGGAAAGAGTTCGAGCCCGTGGAAGTGATCGCGTCGACATATCAGGCGATCTCAGGAGCAGGCAAGACCTTTAAGGAATGGCCTGAAATGGAAGGCAACGTGATCCCTTATATCGGCGGGGAAGAAGAGAAGAGTGAGCAGGAACCGTTAAAGATCCTCGGTCATATCGAAGGGGATAAGATCGTAAAAGCTAAACTGCCCGTGATCTCCACACAGTGTATCCGCATACCGGTGCTGAACGGACATACGGCTTCTGTTTTTGTGCGTTTCAACAAGAAACCGACCAAAGAGCAGCTGATCGAGAAAATGGTATCTTTCTCCGGCGAACCGCAGGCACTCTCGCTTCCCAGTGCGCCCAAGCAGTTTATCCGCTATATGGAAGAAGAAAACCGTCCGCAGGTGGCTTTGGATGTGGACTACGAAAACGGCATGGGGATCTCGATCGGCCGTCTGAGAGAAGATACGGTCTATGATTTCAAGTTTGTGGGTCTCTCCCACAATACGATCCGCGGTGCGGCCGGGGGAGCCGTATTATGTGCGGAATTACTGAAAGCAAAGGGATATATCTGAATTATATAAGAGGGGAATTGTAACAACATGGAAGATCTCAAGTATCAGATCGATCTGCTTACGGCGATGAATGAACGCCTGATGGCAAGTGAGCATATTTACCGGGCGATCTCGGAATTCAACGGGTATCTCTATATCTATAAGGATTACCGTACGCAGACTGCCGAACTGATCGGGCCGTGGGATGAAGCAGTCGGCGAGAAGATCTCCACTATCCCCTATGATGAGCGCTATCTTCTGAACCTTCTTCATGATGAGGACATGAAAGCATACACCGAGTCCATTTATGAAATGGAACACCATCATGAAACGGAAGCCAAGGTGGAACTGCGCACCAAAACAAAATTCAACTGGATCGAGATCGAAGCAAAGATGGTATATGATGAGGACGGCAGTCCCATTGAAAAGATCATTGCGATCCGGGATATTACAAAGCGCAGATCCCAGAACGATGAGATCGCTTACCTTGCATATAACGATTCCCTGACCGGCTTATATAACAGGAATTATTTCGTGCGCCGTCTGCAGGATATGTGCGAACAGGCGGCTGTCGAAAAAGTCGGCGTGGAACTGCTGTTCCTTGATATCGATGATTTTAAGAAGATCAACGATTCCATCGGCCTTCTGTTCGGAGATGAGCTTGTACAGGGATTTTCCCTGATCTTAAAAGAGTTCCAGAGCGACAATATGATCGTCGGAAGATTCGGTTCCGATGTTTTTATCATTGCCATTTACAATCCGCACGGACAGAGAAGTGCGGATCATATCTATAAGACCGTACGGGACAGATTAAGAGAGCCTTATGTCCTTACCAACAAGACAGAAGTGCACTATACCGTATCCGCCGGTGTCGCCGAATTCCCGGAAGCCGGCAAAAACGCTCTTGATCTGATCAAAAACGCAGAGATCGTATTATCCAAAGCCAAAGAATCCGGTAAGAACAGGATCTGTTTCTTCGAATATGAGATCCTGCAGGATTTTGTCAAAAGTGTATCCATGGAGCAGAAACTCAAGGATACCATTGAAAAAGAAGGCTTTGTCATCTATTTCCAGCCGCAGTTCGAATCGGAAACGGGAAAACTCCGCGGTGCGGAAGCACTGCTTCGCTGGCCGGACGAGCACGGACAGTTTATCACATCGCCCGGTGAATTCATTCCGATCGCCGAACGGAACGGGACCATCATTCCGATCGGTGCCTGGGTCATGAAAGAGACCTTAAAGATCATGAACAACTGGCGCATGCGTTTCAGGCTGCCGCTCGTTGTCGCGATCAATATATCCGCGATCCAGCTGGAAAAAGACAATTTTGTGGATTATGTACAGTCCCTGCTGCAGATGTATGAATTCGACCCCGGTTCACTGGAACTGGAGATCACAGAGACCGCCTTTATCAATGACTATGATGTGGTGATCGACAGGATCAATGTACTTCGCAAACTGGGTGTCAAGATCGCCCTCGATGATTTCGGTACCGGATTTTCCTCATTGTCTTATCTGAAAAACATGCCGATCGACATCTTGAAGATCGACAGAACTTTCGTGGATTCCGCGATCACTGATTCTTCTGCGGGTATCATCACACGTGCCGTAGTCGATATGGCAGGGCAGTTAGGACTTAAGACCGTTGCAGAGGGCGTGGAGACACAGGCACAGCAGAACTTTATGAACACGATCGGCTGCGACTATATCCAGGGATATCTGACCGGCAAGCCGATGTCCAAAACAGACTTCGAAAAACTGATCATCAGACAGCTTCCATAGGTGATAATATGGATTTTCATCAGGAAGAACTTAAACAATTAGAACGTCATTATCAGAATACGCGCAATGAGATCGTGCTGTTATACGGCGATAAACAAAGCGGCTTAAGCGATATTTTGCGTCTGTTTTTGCATCATAAAACATATTATTATTACCGGGCAAGAAACTGTTCTCCCGATCTGCAGCTGAAGCTTTTCTACAATGAGATCAGGGAAGAACTGCCAAAGGGAACCGGTTTCAATGCCCGCTATCCGGATATCCTGTCTGCCATGCTTTCTGTCACCTGTCAGAAACGCGTGATCGTGATCGATGATTTTCAGTATCTGCTTAAATCCGATCCGTCCTTCATGGAAGATGTGCTGCGTACGATCCACAACAAGTGGAACAACCAGAACGTCCTGTTTCTGCTGTGTACAACCGCAAAAACCTTTGTGGAACGGGATATGGTCAAAAGCATGTCAGATCAGGCCTATGAGTTTAGTTCGATCATCAGGCTTTCCGAGCTTACGTTTGCGGAGGTATGGAAAGCTTTTCCGGACTACGATCAGATCAATGCGATCGAATTATACAGTATCTTCGGCGCAAAAGCGGGAGATCTTGCAAAACTCGATCCGGACCTTTCCCTGCATGATAATGTCTGCAGATCTGTTCTTACCAAAGGCAGTCCTTTTTATGAACGCGGACAGAGCATCCTTCCGGATGAACTGAGAGAACCTGCCGTATACCATACGATCCTGGAAGCGCTTGCAAACGGACCGCGGAAACTGAATGAACTGCATAAACTCACGGGTTTTGAGCGTGCAAAGATCAGCGTATATATGAAAAACCTGATCGAATACGGCATCGTATCCAAACTGGAATCCGTTCCGACAAAAGGGCTTGATCATACACTGAAAGGTATTTATCAGATCAAGGATCCGTTTGTCAGGTTCTGGTTTTATTTTATCTTCCCGCATTATTCCGCACTTGCGCTTATGGAAAGTGAAAAGTTCTACCGTAAATACATCGATCCGCTTCTACGTACCTACGCGGGATATGCTTATTCCGCGATCTGTGCGGATCATCTCATGGATAAACTGAAAGCGGAGAACCCCAAAGAAAAATATGATGTTACCGGCGCCTGGTACGGCAAAGTCGGTACGATCGATCTGGTCGCCTGCAGTGAAAGAGGACATGCGGTTGCCGCATTCTGTAACTTTGAAAAGGCCAAAATGCCTTATGCAGATCTGGAGTGGGATAAATACTGTGTAAGCCAGGCCGGGATCAAATGCGATGAGATCTATCTGTTTTCACAGCAGTCTTTTGATGAAAAGATCAAAAAAGAAGCCATATCGGATCCGTCTCTTCATCTGATCGACGGAGCATTCCTATAGAAAGAGGTTCATTTCTTGAAAAAACTGATCATTACGGAAAAACCGTCCGTTGCGAGGGATTTTGCGTCTGTTTTACATGTGAACGGTTCGCAGAAGGGTTACATGGAAGATAATGAGTATGTGATCACCTGGTGTTACGGACATCTTGTCGAAATGCTTTATCCGGAAAGCTATGACGTAAAATATAAAAAGTGGCGCGTGGAAGACCTTCCTTTTCTTCCCAAAGATTACAAATACGGTGTGATCGAAAACAAGCACCAGAAAGACCAGTATGCTATTGTGCATGATCTCTTGCACCGTACAGACATTGATGTGGTTTACTGGGCAGGCGACTCTGGAAAAGAAGGACAGACCATCGAAGAGAATATCAGACGCTATGGCGGCGTGCGGGAAGGCATGGAGGAGAAGCGTGTCTGGATCGATTCACAGACCGATGAAGAGATCCTGCGCGGGATCAGGGAAGCTAAACCCATGTCGGATTACGATCTGCTCGGCCGTTCCGGTATCATGCGCACGATCGAGGATTACAGCCTGGGGATCAATTTCTCCAGAGCCTTATCCGTCAAATACGGCCGTCTGATCAACGATGCGGCAGCGACCAAATCCTATACGGCCATTGCGATCGGCCGTGTGATGACCTGCGTGCTCGGTATGGTCGTAAGGAGGGAACGGGAGATCCGTGATTTTGTCGAAACGCCTTTTTACCGCGTGATCGGCACTTTTTCAGATGCGGGATTCCATGCGGAATGGAAAGCGGTCGAGGGAAGCGCTTACTATCAATCACCGCTTCTTTACAAAGAGAACGGTTTTCGAAAAAAAGAAGACGCGATGGCGCTGATCGGCTCTCTGCAGGGAAAGGATGGTGTCATCGAATCCGCAGAGTGTTCCATATCCAAGAAAAAAGCACCGCTTTTGTTTAACCTCGCCGAACTGCAGTCTGAGTGTTCAAGACTCTTCAAGATCTCTCCGGCACAGACGCTCGATGTGGTGCAGGAACTCTATGAGCGGAAATTTACAACTTATCCCAGAACAGATGCCAGAGTCCTTACCACCGCGATCGCTAAGGAGATCAGAAAGAACTTAAAAGGCCTCGGTAACTATGAGGCTTATGCGGGCTTTGTCGGTCATATCATCGAAACAAATGCCGATTCCAAGATAGAAAGATCATCTTATACCGATGATAAAAAAGTCACGGACCATTATGCGATCATCCCGACTGGCATGACCCGCGGCGTTGACCAGCTGAACGATCTGCAAAAGAAGGTTTACGACCTGATCGCGAGAAGATTTTTGGCGATCTTTTATCCGCCGGCACAGTATCAGACCATGAAATGCAAGATCCTGGTGGGTACCGAAGCTTTCTTTACATCCGCAAAAGTCCTGATCGATCCCGGTTACATGGCTGTTTCCGGTCTCCCGAAGAAGAAGGAATCCGAGGATGAGGAGGATGAAGAGACCTGTTCGAAGGAAGACCTGATCCGGTTTGCCAAAAACGTGAAAAAGGGCGACAGGGTTTCGCTTACGGAACTGAATACGAAAGAAGGCAAGACTTCACCTCCCAAACGTTATACATCCGGAAACCTGATCCTTGCAATGGAAAATGCCGGAAATCTGATCGAAGACGAGGAACTGAGAGAACAGATCAAGAGCACCGGGATCGGCACAAGCGCTACCAGAGGCGAGATCCTGGAGAAACTGATCCGGATCCGATATCTGAACCAGAACAAAAAGACGCAGATCATCACGCCGGAAAACCTTGGCGAGATGATCTATGAGATCGTAGATCTCACGGTGCCGACGCTGTTAAATCCGGAAATGACAGCTTCCTGGGAAAAGGGCCTGGAAGGTATCATAAACGGGACTGTGGATGACAAAGAGTACCGTTCCAAGCTGGAAGCTTATATCCGTAAGGAAACGGAGCAGATGATCGGAAGCGACTTGAGCGATGTTCTTGCAAAGAAGATCCATCCGTTTACCGGAGAAGGCTCAAGAGGCATGGCAACACGGAAAATGCTCGGCATTTCCTGTCCCGATTGCGGGGGTGAACTGTCCACGACTTCGTTTGGCTACGGCTGCAGTAATTACTGGAACGAAGAAGAGGATAAAAAATGCAGGTTCAGTGTCGGCAAGATCGCAGGCGTCCTATTGGATGAAGAGCAGTTCCTGAAACTGATCCGCGACGGGAAGACCGATGAGATCGAAGGATTCCGCTCGAAATCGAAAAAGAAGTTCAATGCTTCCCTGAAACTTCAGAAAAATGAGGAAGGCAAAACGATCGTGGCGTTTGATTTTGACAACACGCCCAAACCCGTAGAGGGCGTCATATGCCCCATCTGCGGCGGACAGATCGTGAAAACGCCGTTCGGGTTCGGCTGCTCCAATTACAGCAAAGAGGCGTCCGAAAACAGCTGCCGGTTCAGTATCGGCACCATGCTCGGTCACAGTTTTTCCGTGGAAGAGGTTGAAAAACTGCTGAAAGAGGGCGTGACAGACACGATCAAAGGATTTAAATCCAAAAAGACGGGAAAACTGTTTGATGCAAAAGTCACGCTCGGACGTGATGAAGACGGAAAAGTCACCGGACTTAAGTTCCTGTTTGAGTGACATGGGCAATTGATTTTGACCCTACTTTATGATAAGATTACCCTTGATTATGAACATATTACAATAGCTACAAGGAGGATAATATGATTTACTCAACAGAAGTAAAGAACATGTGCCCTGTTAAACAGGGAGTGCATCATGGCGCTGCGCCGATCCCCGAAGAAGCAAAGTGGGTTCAGGCGAAAAAGGTTGAGGATATTTCCGGCTATACACACGGTATCGGCTGGTGTGCACCTCAGCAGGGCGGATGCAAGCTTTCCCTGAATGTGAAAGACGGTATCATTCAGGAAGCATTGGTAGAGACCATCGGCTGCTCCGGTATGACTCATTCCGCAGCGATGGCAGCTGAGATCCTTCCCGGCTTAACCATTCTCGAAGCATTAAATACAGACCTTGTCTGTGATGCGATCAACACCGCTATGCGCGAACTGTTCCTGCAGATCGTATACGGCAGAACGCAGAGTGCTTTCTCCGAGGACGGACTGCAGATCGGTGCAGGTCTCGAAGACCTTGGTAAAGGCGGACGTTCCATGGTTGGTACAACCTACGGTACGCTTGACAAAGGACCCCGTTACCTGGATCTGACAGAAGGTTATATCACCAAAGTTGCTTTGGATGAAAACGATGAGATCATCGGTTACAAGTACGTAAACTTCGGTAAGATGATGGACTTCATCAAAGCCGGCGATGATGCTAACACCGCAATGGAAAAAGCTTCCGGCCAGTACGGAAGAGTGGATGACGCTGCACGTCTCATCGATCCCAGAAAAGAATAAACGGTATAGAACAGGAGGTAAAAATCATGGCATTATTTGAATCATATGAAAGAAGAGAGCCTCAGATCCTTGCCGTTTTAAAGGAGTATGGCATCTCTTCGATTGAAGAGTGTAAGAAGATCACCGAAGATGCAGGCCTGGATATCTACAAGCTGATCGAAGGTATTCAGCCGATCTGTTTTGAAAATGCGAAGTGGGCTTATATCGTAGGCGCTGCCATCGCGATCAAAAAGAACTGCAGAAAAGCTTCCGAGGCAGCTGCTGCCATCGGCATCGGCCTGCAGGCTTTCTGTATCCCGGGTTCCGTTGCTGACCGCCGTAAGGTAGGTATCGGCCATGGTAATCTCGGAAAGATGCTTCTGGAAGAAGATACCGAATGCTTCGCTTTCCTGGCAGGACATGAGTCCTTTGCCGCAGCGGAAGGTGCGATCGGTATTGCCGCAAAAGCAAACAAGGTTCGTCAGAAACCGCTGCGTGTCATCTTAAACGGTCTCGGAAAAGATGCTGCTCAGATCATTTCCCGTATCAACGGTTTTACCTATGTTGAGACTAAATACAACTACTTCACGGGTGAAGTAGAGGAAGTGTTCCGTAAATGCTATTCCAAGGATCCCGAATCTCCGAGAGCCAAGGTTAACTGCTACGGCGCCAATGATGTTCAGGAAGGCGTAGCGATCATGTGGAAGGAGAACGTGGACGTATCCATCACAGGTAACTCCACCAACCCTACCAGATTCCAGCATCCTGTTGCAGGTACCTACAAGAAGGAACGCGTAGAAGCAGGCAAGAAGTACTTCTCCGTTGCATCCGGCGGCGGTACGGGACGTACACTGCATCCCGATAACATGGCTGCAGGTCCGGCTTCCTACGGTATGACCGATACAATGGGACGTATGCATTCCGATGCGCAGTTTGCAGGATCCTCCTCCGTTCCCGCTCATGTTGAGATGATGGGCCTGATCGGTGCAGGTAACAACCCGATGGTTGGTATGACAGTTTCTACGGCTGTATCCATTGAAGAAGCTGCAAAAGCAGGAAAATTCTGATCAAACGGACAGAAAATGTAAGGGCGGTCGCTGACCGCCCTTTTTTTCTTGAAAAAAATATTCAGATTATTGCGTTCTTATCTTTTCTATTTGTTGAAAATTTGTTACAATAACAGATATCATCACTAACTGCATATCTGATTTCATGTTCTGCAGTGATTGATTCATTAAATTCAATAGGAGGAATGACGATCATGGCTAAGAAGACAACAAAGGCGAAAGCGGAAGAAACAGCTGCCGAAAAGGAAGTTGAGAAGGTTGCGGCAGAGGTTACGGAAGCGGTCAAAGAAGATGTGAAAGAAGAAGCACAGGAAAGTGCGAAAGATGCAGTGGGAGAGGCAGCCGCAGAAGTGAAGGAAGAAGTTGCAAAGGCAACGGAAGCGGTTGTAAATAAAGAAGAGGGCAAAGAAGCATTGAAAGAAGAAGTGAAAGAAGCAGTGGCCGCAGCTTGTGAAGGGAATGATGCGCCGATTTACGCAACGATCAATGATGCAGATCTGAAAGAGGTTGTTGCACTGCTCAAAGAGATCCGTGAATCGAACGAGAAGCAGATGAAGTATCTGAAGCGCCAGAGCGGATGGGCATTATTCAGTTCCCTGCTCGCGTTGTTCGTTGTTCTGGTGATCGCGATCGTCGGCATCGTATCGGCTCCGAAGATCATCAAGGTTGTGAACGAAGTAGACCAGGTGCTGGTTGATGCACAGTCCATCATGAAAGACGCGGAAGGCATTATGGCCAATGCAGATGAGATCGTTACAAGCGTGAACGGCATGATGGGTGAGATCAATGATGTTATGGTCAATCTCGACGGTATCACCGAAAATCTTGCAAAGACGGATCTTTCCACTATGCTGGATAATGTCAATGCCCTGGTTGTAGAAAGCGAACAAGGCATTGCAGATGCTATGACCAAGATCGATGCGATCGATGTAAAAGCATTGAATGATGCGATCGTTGATCTGAGTAAGATCGTGAATCCGTTAGCCAAATTATTCGGGAAATAAATGATCTAAAGTAAAGAGGGTGAGTATAAGCCATGACAGGCGCAGATGCAATGGTAAAATGCCTTGAAGCGGAAGGCGTTAAAACAGTATTTGGTTATCCCGGCGTAGCCATCTGCCCGTTTTTCGAAAGTATTTCTCATACAGATATAAGACGCGTGCTTGTCCGCACTGAGCAGAATGCTGCTCATGCGGCAAGCGGATACGCGCGTGTATCCGGAGCCGTTGGTGTGTGTGTTGCGACCAGCGGTCCGGGTGCTACCAATCTGATCACCGGCATAGCAACCGCATATGCCGATTCTATTCCACTTGTCTGTATCACAGGACAGGTGGATTCCATGCTGCTTGGCTCAGACGTATTTCAGGAAGCCGATATTACCGGGGCGGCTGAATCCTTTGTCAAGTACAGCTATCTGATCAAGGACGTAAACGACATCCCGCGGATCTTTAAAGAAGCGTTTTACATTGCTTCCACCGGCAGAAAAGGGCCGGTGCTCATTGACGTGCCGATGGATATCCAGAACGCCGCCATCTCACGTTTCAAATATCCGCAGGAAGTTTTTCTGCGTACGTATAAGCCGACTGTCAGGGGACATGCAGTCCAGATCAAAAAAGTATTCAAAGAGCTGACACGTGCAAAAAGACCCATCATCTGTGCCGGCGGCGGCGTGATCTTAAGCGGTGCCAAGGAGCAGTTGAAGGATTTTTCCCATAAATACGGGATCCCTGTTGTAACTACCATGATGGGGATCGGTGTATTACCGTCAAATGACCCTTACTATTTCGGGATGGTGGGAAATAACGGCAAAGCTTATGCGAACCGTGCCATGAACGAATCCGATCTGTTGATCATGATCGGCGCCAGGGTCGCGGACCGTGCCATTTCCCAGCCGGATCTGATCACTGAAAACAAAGTCCTGATCCATATCGATGTGGATCCGTGTGAGATCGGTAAGAACGTCGGTCCGCATATTCCGCTTGTGGGTGATATTGCCGCAATCTTTGAGGATTTCGCACATCAGGATATCATGGTCGATTACAGCGCATGGAATAAGACGCTGAACGAATACAAGGATGCCTATGTCGTGAACCGGAACATCAATGCAGACTATCCGGATCCCGCCAAGATCGTCACAACGCTGTCCGAAGAGATGGATTTCAACGCGATCTATGTTGCGGATGTCGGACAGAACCAGATGTGGTCGTGCAATTATCATATCGTGAAAAACGGCAGTTTCTTAACTTCCGGCGGTATGGGGACCATGGGATATTCGATCCCGGCAGCCGCAGGTGCGCGCATCGCAAGCGGAAGACAGGTCGTCGCTGTCTGCGGGGACGGTTCCTTCCAGATGAGCATGATGGAACTGGCAACGATCAAACAGCACAATATCCCCGTGAAGATCGTCGTGTTCCATAACGGCTATCTGGGGCTTGTCAGAGAATACCAGGATAAGAGTTATAAGAGTAACTATTCCATGGTGGATCTCTCCGGCGGTCCTGATTTTGAAAAACTGGCCAGTGCGTATTCGATCCCATACATGAAAATAGACAAACCGGACCGTATCCGTGAAAAGATCCGTAAATTCCTAAAAGATGACCAGACGGCGATCCTGGAATGCATGATCGATCCGTACTGTTTCGCAAAGTAGTCTTAAGGGGAGGCTTAACATGAAAAGGCTCTATTCTGTTCTGGTCGAGAACAGATCCGGCGTATTGATGAAGGTGGCCGGACTCTTTTCCAGAAGATGTTTTAATATCGATTCGCTTGCCGTGGGTGAAACGGACGATCCGAAGGTGGCTTCCATCACGATCGTTTCTTCCGGAGACGCCACGACACTTGAGCAGATCGAAAAACAGCTGAATAAGAAGATCGATGTCATCAAGATCAAAACCTTTAAGGAAAGCGAGAGTATTTCCAGAGAGCTGATCCTGATCAAGGTCAAATATAACAAGAATAACCGCAAGGAACTGATGGATATCTGTGATATCCTGCATGCGGAGATCGTGGATATATCAAAGACCATGATGACGATCCAGTTATGTTCGACACCGGATAAGATCTCGCTCCTGATGCAGATGCTTGCAAGCATACCCATCGTGGAAGTTGCAAGGACCGGCACCCTGGCCCTGCAGAAATGCAATTTGGAGCAGTAATATAACCTACAGTTATAGTTTTTATGCTTTTCTCCCATAGATTGACATGGAAAAATCACAACCTTATAATAGTACTATCATGCAGAAAAAAGTATTTCAGATCATTGTCGACAACACGGCAGGCGTATTGAGCCGCATATCGGGTTTGTTCAGCCGCAGAGGGTATAATATCGAGAGCATCACCGCAGGTACAACAGCAGATCCGCGATTTACGAGGATCACGATCGTTGCATGCGGCGATCTGGATATCCTGGATCAGATCGAGAAACAGGTCAGCAAACTGATCGATGTCAGATCTGTCAGGGAGCTGATGCCGGAAGATTCCGTATTCCGTGAACTCATCATGATCAAGGTTGCGGCAACTGCGGAACAGCGTCCGGGTATCATCGCGATCTCCGATGTATTCCGTGCCAAGATCGTTGACGTTGCGCCCGATTCGCTGATGATCGAACTGACCGGTAACCAGACAAAGATCGAAGCTTTCTTGAAACTGCTTGACGGTTATGAGATCTTAGAGATCGCAAGGACCGGGATCGCGGGCCTCTCAAGAGGCAGTGACCATGTATTATACTTCGATTGAAGATAATAGGATAACAAGAGGAGGCAACAAAAATGGCAAGGATTTTTTATCAGGAAGATTGTAATCTCGCAATGCTCGACGGCAAAACGATCGCAGTCATCGGCTACGGCAGCCAGGGACACGCACATGCCCTCAATGCCAAGGAGTCTGGATGCAACGTGATCATCGGCCTTTATGAAGGTTCCCGTTCCTGGGACAAGGCTGTAAAGCAGGGATTTGAAGTGTATACGGCTGCGGAAGCTGCAAAGAAAGCCGATATCATCATGATCCTGATCAACGATGAGAAACAGGCTGATATGTATAAAAAGGATATCGAACCGAACCTTTCGGCAGGCAACATGCTGATGTTTGCACATGGTTTCAATATCCATTTCGGATGTATCGTACCGCCCAAGGATGTGGATGTTACCATGATCGCGCCTAAAGGCCCGGGACACACGGTCCGTTCCGAGTATCAGGCAGGAAAAGGTGTTCCCTGTCTGGTAGCTGTTGAACAGGATGCAACCGGAAAAGCTCTGGATATCGCACTTGCCTATGCTCTGGCGATCGGCGGTGCAAGAGCAGGCGTTCTTGAGACCACGTTCAGGACTGAGACCGAAACAGACCTCTTCGGTGAGCAGGCAGTCCTTTGCGGCGGTGTATGTGCCCTGATGCAGGCAGGTTTCGAAACACTTGTGGAAGCCGGCTATGATGAGAGAAATGCATATTTCGAATGTATCCACGAGATGAAACTGATCGTGGACCTGATCTACCAGTCCGGATTTGCCGGCATGCGTTATTCCATCTCCAACACGGCTGAGTACGGCGATTATATCACCGGTCCCAAGCTGATCACGGAAGAGACCAAGAAGACCATGAAGAAGATCCTGGCGGATATCCAGGACGGTTCTTTTGCAAAACAGTTCCTGTTAGATATGTCTCCCGCAGGCCGTCAGGTGCACTTTAAGGCTATGCGTAAACTGGCAGCGGAACATCCTTCGGAGAAAGTCGGAGAGGAGATCCGTAAGCTTTACAGCTGGAACAATGAAGAGGATAAGCTGATCAACAACTGATGATCCGCTGATCCGTGTAAAGTTTATAATATGAAATGATGGAAAATAGGACGACATCGTCCTATTTTCTTTTTGTTATAACTAAATCTTTTTTTCATGGTTGCATTTGACGATGGGAACATATAAACTATATGTGGTAATATTTTTCAGAGGAGGATACAAGATATGGGATATAAGTCAGATATCGAGATCGCGCAGGAATGTAAAATGAAAAAGATCACTGAGATCGCAAAGATCGCCGGCGTTGATGAACAGTATCTGGAGCAATACGGAAATTACAAAGCGAAAGTTGATTATTCGCTTCTCAAGGACTATGCGGATAAGCCGGACGGCAAACTCGTTCTGGTCACTGCGATCAATCCTACACCGGCTGGAGAGGGTAAGACGACAACGACCGTCGGCCTGGCGGATGGAATGCGAAAACTCGGCAAAAACACACTGGTCGCACTCCGCGAGCCTTCACTTGGTCCTGTATTCGGTGTCAAAGGCGGCGCTGCCGGCGGCGGATATGCGCAGGTGGTACCGATGGAAGATATCAATCTGCATTTTACGGGTGATTTTCATGCGATCGGCGCAGCCAATAACCTGCTTGCCGCGATGCTTGACAATCACATTCATCAGGGGAATGCTTTAAAGATCGATCCGAAGAAGATCACCTGGCACAGAGCCGTAGATATGAATGACCGTGAACTTAGAAATATCGTGATCGGTCTCGGCGGCAAGGGTGACGGTATCGTCCGTGAGGATTCCTATGATATCACGGTCGCATCCGAGATCATGGCGGTTCTTTGCTTATCCAGCGACATTACGGATCTGAAGCAGAGATGTGCACGTATCATCGTCGGATACAATACGGACGGACAGCCTGTAACCGCCGGAGACCTGAAGGCGCAGGGCGCTATGGCGGCACTCTTAAAGGATGCATTAAAGCCCAATCTCGTACAGACGCTGGAAGGAACGCCTGCCTTTATCCACGGCGGCCCGTTTGCCAATATCGCACACGGCTGCAACTCTGTCACGGCTACGAGAATGGCCATGAAACTTTCCGATTATACGATCACGGAAGCCGGCTTCGGCGCGGATCTGGGTGCCGAGAAGTTCCTGGATATCAAGTGCCGTATGGCAGGTCTGAAACCTTCCGCAGTCGTGATCGTGGCAACAGTCAGAGCCCTGAAGCATCACGGCGGCGTAGCCAAAGCGGATCTGAATGAAGAGAACCTGGATGCACTGACAAAGGGACTTCCGAACCTGCTGCAGCATGTGGATAATATCAAGAACGTCTATAAACTGCCCTGTGTTGTTGCGATCAACGCATTCCCGACCGATACGAAAGCCGAACTTGATCTGGTGGAAGCAAAATGCCGCGAACTCGGCGTTAACGTTGCACTTTCCGAAGTCTGGGCCAAAGGCGGAGAAGGCGGCATTAAACTGGCTGAAGAAATTGTCCGTCTCTGTGAAGAGAAGAATGATTTTACCTTCTCCTATACAGATGACATGAGCATTTACGACAAGATGGATGCGATCGCAAAGAAGATCTACCATGCGGACGGGATCCAGCTCGTTGGCAATGCCGTGAAACAGATCAAGGAACTCGAAGATATCGGATTCTCCAAATGTCCGGTATGTATGGCCAAAACGCAGTACAGTTTCTCGGATGATCCGACCAAGCTCGGTGCGCCGCATGATTACACCGTTCAGGTGCGTAACCTCAAGGTTTCCGCAGGCGCCGGCTTCATCGTTGCGCTGACAGGAGATATCATGACGATGCCGGGACTTCCGAAGGTTCCTGCGGCAGAGAAGATCGATGTGGACGAGAACGGCGTCATCTCAGGACTTTTCTAACATTTGTTTGAGAAATAGAGAAACAGGAATGACGTGATCATTCATGTTTCGGCAATATAGATTTTTCAGGAAATCTGAGGGATGGGAGATAGGATTACATGAAGTTTCTGAAGACTCTTGTGCTTGCGGCGCTGGCCGGGATGAGTATCAGTATCGGCGGGATCGTGTTTTTATCCTGTGAATCCAAGGTTGCAGGTGCGATCTTCTTTACGATCGGACTGTTCACGGTCTGCACGTTCGGGCTCAATCTTTTTACGGGCAAGGTTTGCTACGCCCTGGAGAATAAGGCATCCTACGTCCTTGATCTGATTCTGATCTGGGCAGGCAATTTTGCGGGATGTTTTCTGACGGGACTTGCCATGAGAGCGACGAGAGTGGCACCCTCGCTGATCGAAACGGCTCAGGGGGTCTGCGAAAAGAAGCTTTCCGGCAGCCCGCTCAGTACGATCATCCTCGGTCTGTTCTGTAACATCTGCATCTATATCGCTGTGGACGGATATAAAAACAATCCCCATGAGATTGGTAAATATCTGGCTCTTTTGTTCGGCGTCAGCGTGTTCATCCTCTGTGGATTCGAACACTGCGTCGCCAATATGTTCTATTTTTCCATGGCGGGTATCTTCAGTATTGAGATGCTTGTATTTCTGCTTCTCAACACTGTTGGTAACTGCATCGGCGGACTTTTGATCCCGCTGATGTATAAAATGATCAAAAAGGCATAAAGCAAAGGCATCGCCAGAAGTCATGTCAAAGACGGCAAAATGCTTGCCTTTATCGCTGGCGGGGAAACGATTGTTCATCTGCGCGGAAAGGGGAAGGGCTGATCTTTACAGGCCCTACGGGTACCAATGTAAATGACGTATCCGTTCTTCTGATCCGGACATAAGCGCTTTTTGCTTGCACTTATACCTGATCAAACTGTATAATAATGGATGTATAGGGGAACGCCCGAAACATCGAGCCCGTGTGCCGTTGTTCCGGGTGTTCTTTTTTGCTTAAGGAGATCATTTTATGAGAAAGTTTACGAAGGTTTTGTCTGTCATACTGTGTCTGGCTCTTTTGTCCGATTTCGCGGTATTCCCTGTATTTGCGGAAGAACTGCCGCAGGATGAATATTCTGTGGAAGAAGATGGTGTCCTGACCGGGGCGGAAGCAGAAAATGTAGCAGAGGCTGTTGATGAGGCGGTGGACGTATTGCTTCCGGAAGAGGATTGTTTCGAAGAGTTTACCGAAGCAAACGCTGATGATGCGGAACTTCCTGAGGAAGCACAAACAGATGAAACCGATCACGAAGAGATGCCTGAAATGCAGGAAGATGATGCATTTGATCCCGAGTTGCTCGGGGATGGAGAAAATCTTACTTACCGGCCGTATCCTAATGCCTCATATGAGTTGAAATATCATATTCTTGAAGATAAGACGATCTCGATCGACGGTTACGAAGGAGAGGCGAAAGGGCGCCTCGTCATTCCGAATACGATCGGCCGCAGGAAGGTGACAAAGATCGGGAATAGTGCATTTCCATCCTGCAGCGGGTTTACGGGTGATCTGATCATACCGAACAATGTAACTGAAATAAGTGATAATGCATTTTATAACTGCAGCGGTTTCAAAGGTAAGCTTACAATCGGAAAAAATGTTGAGCTGATTGATAGTTCTGCATTTTATAACTGCAGCGGTTTCAGGGGTGACCTGATCATTCCGGACAGTGTAACGGAAATTCGGGGAGAAGCATTTTTTAACTGCAGCGGGTTTGACGGTACGCTTACGATCGGAAACAGTGTTGAAAAGATTGAAAGCCATACATTCAAAAATTGCAGCGGATTTACGGGGGATCTGATCATTCCGGACAGTGTAACAGAAATTGATAATTCTGCATTTGAGGGTTGCAGCGGATTTCACGGAAGCCTGACGATCGGAAATGGCGTTGAGCATATTAATAACACAGTTTTCGATAATTGCGGTTTCACCGGAAATCTGATTATCGGAGACGGTGTGAAATCTATCGATTTGGGAGCATTTGATTATTGTACCGGATTTACAGGCCACCTAATCATCGGCCGAAATCTGGAACATGATGATTATGCGGTATATTATAATCCCCTTTACTTTGGCGCGCATTTCAGGATGGTTACAAACAGATCTGAAACGCCGTTTGATGTAATTAAAATTTTAGGAGAGAGTGGATGGTTTGATTTTGAGACAGGTGAACCTGTTGTCGGTAGTGTGATTGCAAATCATACCGTATACCGTAATGATGCATTTTCTGCACTGGATGCTGATGAATTCACACATGCGCCGGTACAGGATCAGGTCTATACAGGTTTTCCGGTCAAGCCGGTCATAGAAGTATATCATAGAAAGAACCGCCTGCAGGAAAAGAAAGATTACACGATCAAATATACGGATAATACGAATGTCGGAACGGCAACCTTTACGATCACAGGAAAAGGAGATTTTTCTGGTTCAACATCGGATACCTTCCGGATCCTTGCCAAAGACATCGCAGCAGAGGATGTGATCGTTGCCGAGATCCCGGCGGTGAAGGAGAACGGACGACCCTATAACCCCGTCCCCACGGTCACCTACAACGGAAAGAAACTGGCCAAAGGAAAAGACTTTAAAATATTATATTATTCAAGGGAAACAGACGCAAAAAATAAAAACCTGAACACAGTAAACCCGACAGGAGCCGGGATCTATTATGCAAGGATTGATGGCATGAACAATTTCAAAAGTTATGTCGTGAAGCCTTTTATGATCGCCGCAGATGATGCGATCCCCGTCAGCAAACTGACGGTTGCAAAGATCAAAGACATTCCATACGATATTGGCCAGCCCATAACACTTAATGATGATCTTCTGGTTGTTAAAGACGGAAAAAAGAAGCTTGTTCAGAACACACATTTTTATGTTGAATACTTTGCGAATGCCGGATGTAATCCGGAAAGTAAGATCATATCAGGACCCGGAGAAGTCGGTACTTACTATGTGAGGATCACAGGCAAGCATGGAGAGGGCTTCAGTTATGTAGGGTCCAGAGTTGTATCCTTTAAGATCGTCGGTACACCGATCAGTAAGTATAAGGTGGAAGACTTCGAACCGACTCTTACCTATAACGGAGCAGATCGAAAACAGAGTATCACGCTCAGTGATAAGGATGGAAATCCGGTAGATCCGGACTCTTATACGGTTAGTTACACAAAAGATATAATAAATGCCGGAACCGTGACCATGTTTGTAACCGGAACCAAAGGGATCGCCGGAACGATCAAGAAAACTTACAAGATCACGCCGTTTGATGCGTCAAAGGACAAAGACGGCGCACTCACGCTTGCACCGATCACGGATCCTGTACCGTTTGCAAAATCCGGAGCAAAGCCGAAAGTAACGGTGAAATTTAATGGCACCCCGTTAACGGAAGGCATAGACTATACCCTGTCCTATACCAACAACAAAGCGATCGCGGATTCGACCGACAGCAAAGTCCCTACAGTCAAGGTGACAGGCAAAGGCAACTTCAAGGGGACGAATGACAACCTGAAGACAACATTTTCGATCAAAGCCGCTAACATGAGTGCAACCGGCGCCGGATTCAGAGTCATTGCCGGTGATGTTATATACAGCGACAAGGAAGGAAACTGGATCCAAAAGAAGATATCAGTTGTTGATCCTGACGGTAAAGTATTGAAAGCAGGAACGGATTATATAGAGGATTTAGTCTTCTATGACGGAAACAGACTGCTGAATCCGGAGGACAAACTGAATGCCGGAAAAACGATCACCGTGAAGGCAAAAGGTAAGGGGAATTACATAGGAACCGCAACCGGCACTTACCGGATCGCAAAACAGGATATCAGTAAGCTTACCGTGAACGCCCCGTCGAAGAACTATACCGGAAAGCCCGTGATTTTAACTCCTTCTGATCTGATCTGGAAGGCAAAGGGGAAAAAGGTATACGACGTAGAGATTGAGATCGATGAAAGCAGTTACAAAAATAACCTCAAAAAGGGCAAAGCCACTGTTGTGGTAAGAGGCACGGGAGAGAACTACTGCGGCAGCAAGACGATAACTTTCGGGATCGGGGTCCGCAAGATCCTCTGGTGGTGGTTGTAGGCTCCGCATTTGATTTTGACAAAATATATAAAGTATTTGACAGCAAAGGGCACTTCCTGTATAATATCTGCGTATGCCGCGTGGTGAGGTTATAAGCGACAATGTCCACCGAAGCCAGCGAGAAAGAGTAATAGGAGGTGCCCTATGTACGCAATTATTGCAACAGGCGGGAAGCAGTATAAGGTTTCCGAAGGCGATGTGATCAAAGTTGAAAAGCTCGCTGCAGAAGCCGGAGATACTGTGACTTTTGATCAGGTTCTTGCTGTTAGTGATGATAAGCTCTTAGTGGGAGATGATGTATCCTCATCCACCGTATCTGCGACAGTCGTAGAGAACGGCAAAGGGAAGAAGATCATCGTTTATAAGTACAAGAGAAAGAGCGGCTATCATAAGAAGAATGGTCATAGACAAGCATACACAATGGTTAAGATTGATAAGATCAATGCATAAATATGTTTGTTAGGTGTCATTTATGATTACAGCAACGGTTCTGAAAGATCTTAATGGGATTTATCAGGGCTTTTCCGTACAGGGACATGCTTTATTCGATGAAAAAGGAAAAGACATCGTCTGTGCGGCTGTTTCGATCCTGACCATCAATACGGTCAATTCGATCGAACAACTGACGGACAGTGATCTTTCCGTACAGACGGATGAAGGCATTACGTGTAAGTTTCGGAAACAGCCTGACGACAAAGCAGTGATTTTGATGGATTCCTTTCTTTTGGGACTCAAAGGGATTGAACAGGAACATGCAGATTATTTCAGATTAGTGATCGAGGAGGTGTAGAAATGCTGAGATATGACCTTCAGTTATTTGCTCATAAAAAAGGTGTGGGCTCTACCAAGAACGGCAGAGACTCAGAATCCAAGAGACTTGGCGCCAAGAGAGCTGACGGACAGTTTGTCAAGGCCGGAAATATCCTTTACAGACAGCGCGGAACCAAGATCCACCCGGGTGTGAACGTTGGACGCGGCGGCGATGATACATTATTTGCTCTGGTGGATGGTGTTGTTCGCTTTGAAAGAAAAGGAAAAGACAGGAAGCAGGCTTCCGTATATCCGGTTGAACAGTAAGTTTTAACATTGATGCAAAAGGCGTGCAAGACTCCATACAGAGTCTTGCACATTTATATTTGAGGGAAATCCATGTTTGCAGACAGAGCCAAGATCTACGTCAGAAGCGGCAAGGGCGGTGACGGACATGTATCTTTCCGCAGGGAAAAATATGTTGTAAGCGGCGGCCCGGACGGCGGAGACGGAGGCTGCGGCGGAGATGTGATCTTTGAAGTGGACGAAGGCATGAATACGCTCACGAATTTCCGCCATATAAGAAAATACTGTGCCGGAGACGGCGAACCGGGCGGCAAACGGAACCGTCGCGGGAAAAGCGGGGACGATATCGTGATCAAGGTTCCTGCCGGTACCGTATTGAAAGAATTTAACAGCGGTAAGGTGATCTGCGATCTTTCCGGAGATACAAAGCGTGTTGTCCTGTTAAAAGGCGGCAAGGGCGGAAACGGTAACCAGCATTACGCGACTTCGACTATGCAGGCCCCTAAATATGCACAACCGGGTCAGCCTGCCATGGAACTTGAGATTGCCATGGAATTAAAGGTGATCGCCGATGTCGGCCTGATCGGATTTCCGAATGTCGGTAAATCCACGCTTTTATCCAAAGTCAGCAATGCAAGGCCCGAGATCGCCAATTATCATTTTACGACACTGAGCCCGCATCTGGGCGTTGTAGAGTTAAACGATGCCAGAAGTTTTGTCATGGCTGATATTCCCGGACTCATCGAGGGCGCAAGTGAAGGCGCCGGCCTCGGACACGATTTCCTCAGGCATATCGAACGGACCAAACTGCTTGTACATATCGTGGATGCAGCATCCACGGAAGGCAGGGATCCCATCGAGGACATTTTGACGATCAACAGGGAACTGGAACAGTATAACGCTGATCTTGCAAAAAGGCCCCAGATCCTTGTTTTAAATAAAACGGATATGATCGGAACGAATACGGATGATACAGAGTCTGAAGACCCGGTCAAGCGGATCACAGATGTATTTGCGCCCAAGGGCTATGAGATCTTTCCGATCAGTGCACTGACCGGTGACGGTATCAAAGAGCTTCTGTATCATATTTCAACGGTATTATCCACCCTGGATCAGGAGACCGTCGTATTCAAACCGGAAATGACGCTCGATCGGGCTTCACTGGATGCAAAAGATCCTTACACGGTATCTTATGATGCGGAAGAAGATCAGTATGTGATCGAAGGACCGAGGATCGAAAAAATGCTCGGCTATACCAATCTGGATTCCGAGAAAGGTTTCCTGTTCTTCCAGAGTTTCCTGAAGGATAACGGGATCCTCGATGAGCTTGAGGCGCTCGGGATCAAAGAAGGCGATACTGTCAGGATGTACGGACACGAATTTGACTATTACAAATAGAGAGGATTAGATATATGACCAGCAGGCAGAGAGCCTATTTAAAGAGTCTAGCTGCGACCATGGATGCGATCATTCATGTCGGAAAAGCATCTGTCGCACCGGAAGTGGTGGAATCTGTACGGGAAGCCCTTGATGCCAGGGAACTGATCAAGATCGGCGTACTGAAAAACTGTGCGGATGATCCGCGTGAGATCGCGCAGATCCTTTCCGAGCGGACCCATTCGGAAGTGGTACAGGTGATCGGCAAAAAGATCATATTATATAAACCGGATGCCAAAAAACCGAAGATCAAGCTTCCTGTGTGAATTACTTTGTTCTTTTATGCAATGGTTGACATAAAATGGTGAATCAAATGAAATGCGGAATTCTTGGCGGAACTTTTAATCCTATTCATACCGGGCATCTGATCCTTGCAGAGAATGCTTATGATGCATTGAAACTGGATCAGGTACTTTTTATGCCAAGCGGCGTTTCATATCTGAAAGACCGGCGTGAGATCCTGCCTGCAAAAGACAGGATCCGCATGGTGGAGCTTGCGATCGAAAACAATCCGCATTTTGTACTCTCTACGATTGAAACAGACAGGGATGGGAACTCCTATACCGTTGATACCCTGCGTATCCTTAAGGATGAACTGCCGGATGCGGAGCTGTTCTTTATCGGCGGTGCGGATATCCTGATGAGTATCCATACCTGGAGAGAACCCGATCAGATCTTACAAATGGCTGACCTTGTGATCGCTCCGCGCGACTTTACGGAATATCAGGCGTTACAGACACAGAAAGCTATGTTAGAAGAACAGTATGGCGCAACTGTGATCTTACTGGATACACCGGATCTTGCGATCTCATCCAGTATGATCCGGGAACGGATCCGGCAAAAACAAAGCATCCGTTATTATGTACCGGATGCAGTGATCGCATATATAAGAGAACATCAGTTATACAATACGGATAACGAATAGAATGGGAAAAAACATGCTTGGTTTGGGAAAAAAGAAAGTTTATGATCTTGCTAAAATGGAAAAACAGCTGAAACGGAAACTGTCCGCAAACAGATTTCAGCATACGATCGGCGTCACCTATACGGCTGCAGCTTTGGCAATGCGCTATGAGACAGAACTGAACAAGACCATGTGCGCCGGCCTGCTGCACGACTGCGCCAAATACATGAGCGGAGACGAACTCATTAAAAATTGCGAACGTTATAATATTGAGATCACGGAAGCGGAGAAACGAAATCCGTCCCTGCTGCACGCCAAGGTGGGCGCTGTGATCGCCGCCAAAAAATATCATGTGCATGATAAAGAGATCTTTAACGCGATCCTGCACCATACCACAGGCAGTCCGGACATGACGCTGCTTGACAAGATCATATTTGTGGCGGATTATATCGAACCAAACAGGGAACCGCTCCCGGATATCGATGAGATCAGAAAACAGGCGTTTATGAATATCGACCGTGCCTTAGTCATGATCTTAAAGGCAACACTTGCCTATTTAAGGCATATGGAGACTGAAATAGACGAAACAACGCAAAAAACACATGATTTTTTTGTAAGCAAATTACAGGCGTGAGGAAATAACATGACCGATACGGAAAAACTGTTACAGACAGCCTTTAAGGCTTTGGATGAAAAAAAAGCATATGATATCAAAGTGATCGATATCAGTAAGGTCAGCATTCTGGCGGATTATTTTATGATCGCCACCGGATCGAACATCAACCAGATCCATGCAATGACGGATCTCGTGGAAGAAAAGCTGTCCAAGGAAGGGTATCATCCGAGAGCCGTGGAAGGATACAGACTCGGAAACTGGATCTTAATGGATTACCAGGATGTCGTCATCCATATCTTTGATCAGGAAAGCAGGGAGTTCTACGATCTGGAAAGGATCTGGACGGACGGTGAGATCGTTGAGATCAAAGATCCCGATCAGAAAGAAGACTAATGGATCCAATAAAGAATAAAAGAGATTTCGCAAGATGCGAAATCTCTTTTTTTATATGATCC
Source organism: Lachnospiraceae bacterium (assembly GCA_017620255.1). Classification (GTDB taxonomy): domain Bacteria; phylum Bacillota; class Clostridia; order Lachnospirales; family Lachnospiraceae; genus UBA2868. The sequence continues at coordinate 123,701 of JAFZQU010000028.1, read as the reverse complement.
ACTATGCGGAAACTCAGAACATACGCATCACACCGAATACTTTACCAAGGATCGTGACGGAATCCAGGATGAACGGTTCCATGGAATCATTCTCCGGCTGCAGGCGGATGTGGCCGTTTTCTTTATAAAAGGTCTTCACGGTAGCGGAATCATCCAAAAGCGCCACAACGATATCGCCGTTTCTTGCGGTATTGCACTGTTCGACAAAGATCATGTCCCCGTCAAAGATACCGGCGTTGATCATGCTGTCGCCCTTTACCTTCAGGATAAACGAAGGCGCATTCGGTGTATATTCCACGGGAAGCGGGAAATAACTGTCAATATTCTGCTGTGCTAAGATCGGCGTGCCTGCGGCAACGGTTCCGACCACCGGAATACTGGTCATTTCATGACGAACAAGTTGAAAACTGTCATCAATGATCTCGATCGCACGCGGCTTGGTGGGATCACGGCGGATATAACCGTTCTTCTCAAGCGTGGCCAGATGCGAATGAACGGAAGAAGTGGAGCTTAAATGTACCGCTTCACAAATATCACGTACTGTCGGAGGATATCCCTTTTTCAGGATCTCCTCCTTGATATATTCAAGAATTTCCTGCTGTTTAGAAGAAATCTTACCAAAACCCATTCCAAACCTCCTTCATGTCAGATCGGACAGAAGTGTCCGAAACACGACCGTTTACTTTGAGAATACTATCTCTTATGCATCCATCCTAACACAAATGTTCGAAAAAAGCAAACAAACATTTGGAAAACAGAAAATATGTTCGAAAAAAGTGTTGACATACGAATGTATGTTCGATATAATACAAATAACAGAACAAGTGTTCACATTATTGCTCTATACGGTGCAGATCTTCGCACCGGTTGTCAGATGAGAGGGAGGGGTTCAAAAAATGGATGCAGGGTACAGAGAGTACACAAGCAGAAGAGAGATGAAGAAGAAAGCAAGACAGGCGAAGCTGTTGCTGATACTGGCACTTTTCCTTCTTGCCCTGATCATCGGTCTGTTTTCCGTTCATGCCTATGCATATGCCAAGAACAACGAACCGGAACGTGTGAAACAGTATCGGAGTATTACCATTTATGCAGGAGATTCCCTATATTCTATTTCCACAACCTATATGACCCCCGAATATGCCGATACCGCGTCATATGTGAAGGAAGTTGCTTTTATGAACCACATGGATCCGGATGCAAAACTGATCCCCGGCAACCATCTGATCATCCCTTATTACCCCGAAGCGGAATGATCAGGTTCAGGATCCTTCCCTCAATTTCACAACATTTGCTGCCTGCCGCCTTCTTTCATCATCCTGGGCGGCATAATGCTTTTTCGTTGTATTAACGTCTTTATGTCCAAGGACATCCGCGACAAGGTAAATATCCCCTGTTTCACGATACAGACTCGTACCATAGGTACTGCGCAGTTTGTGCGGCGTGATCTTTTTTAAGGATGTAACAGCCTGTGCATATTTTTTTACCAGTTTTTCAACGGCACGGACGGAAATCCTTTTATTTTGCAGGGATAAGAACAAAGCATCCTCATGTCCGGATTCCGGAATGATCTTTCCGCGTTCCTCCAGATACAGTTCCAGCGCGTTACATACTTCATCCCCGAAGTATACAACAGCCTCATAACCGCCTTTTCTGCGGATCAGGATACCGTTATTCTTAAAATCTACGTCTTTTATATCAAGACCGACACATTCCGATACACGGATCCCGGTACCGAGTAACAGCGTGATCAGCGCAAGATCCCTCACTTTGGTTTTCTTATGAAAGGCGGCCTGCTGTTTGGTCATATTTTCGCCCTGTTCGATATGATCGAGCAGCATCGCGACTTCATCCGCATCGAGACGAATGATCTCTTTTTCGTGAAGTTTGGGCATCTGTACGAGCGCCGCCGGGTTCTTTTCGATCATTTCATTGCGGAAAAAGAAGTTGTACATACTGCGGAGAGAAGCCAGTTTGCGTTGTTTTCCGCGTTCGTCATTGGTGATCGCCTCATTCTCTTTTTCGTAATATGTCAGATAATCAAGATATTCGATAATATCGATGGGTTTGATCATTTCAAGGATCCCGATCTCAAAATCGGTGATCTCTTTATTCTTCAACACAGGATTGTTTTCATGCAGATATTCAAAGAAAATACGCAGATCATAGGCATAAGCAAGCCTTGTCCGCGTACTGGTCGTGTCTTTGATCCCGAGAAAGAATTCACGGCAAAAAGAGGGGAGAGTAGCAGTGATCTCCCGAAGTCTTAATGTGTTGTCTATATTTACCTTATCATGATAGTTCAGATTTTCCTGATTGACCGCCATTTTCCCTTATTTTCCCCACTTAATACCTGATTTATCGTTTATTTATCATTATCCAGCGCATTTGTTCTGTATAACTGGTTCTCGATCGCCGTAAAAAGCCGTTCTTTGGTGCCCGGATGGTCCCTGTTCATTGTTTGAAGCAGTTCCTTGGCATATTCTCGTTTCGTATATCCGTCTGCCGGACACGGACTTTTCATGACCGGAAGTTCCATTTTATTCTTAAAACCGATGACATCGGCTTCCTCAACATATATAAGCGGCCGGATCACATGTAACTGCATGCGGTCCAGATAAGTTAACGGCTTAAACGTATGAAAACGGCCTTCAAAGATCATGGATAATAACAGGGTTTCCACGACATCATCCTTATGATGCGCATAGGCCACCTTATTACAGCCAAGTTCCTTGACAGCTTCGTTCAGGGCTCCCTTTCGCATTTTCGCACATAAACTGCAGGGATTGTCCTCCTTACGGTCCTCAAAAACGATCCTGGCGATGTTTGTATGAATAATATGGTAAGGAATATCCAGTTTGGCACACAGATCCTGTACAGGAGTAAAATCAGCCGCCTCAAATCCAAGATCGACGCTGACGGCGATCAGATCAAAAGGATTTGGATAAAAACGATTCAGGCCGTGCAGAGCGTATAACAACGTCAGGGAATCCTTGCCGCCGGAAATACCGACAGCAATTTTGTCACCGGGATCTATGAGATGATAGTCATCAACAGCTTTACGCGTATAAGAAAGCAAACGCTTTAATTCCATGGGAGAAATCCTTTATTTCCTTGTAAATGCCTGATATGGAACGAATAGATGATATCCGGTTTTTCGGATACCATCTATTCGTTAAAGTTGTCTTTTGCGAATAGATGCATATCGATTCCAGGAGGTTCAATCCTCATCTTTCTCGAAGCGCTTCCTCGAGAATTTGATCTCCGTGCCGGTGTTCGAATCAGCCGTATCGGTATGAAAATCATAATCGATATAGTACTTTGTATCCGGCGGCATGTCTTTTTTGACCAGACGCTTTGAAACGAAGGTCTTGATCGCGGCATACAATACCGCAAATAACGGTACACCGATAAACATACCGAATACACCGAACAGACCTCCAAAGATCGTGATCGCAAAAATGACCCAGAATCCGGATAAGCCTGTGGAATCTCCCAGGATCTTCGGTCCGATGACGTTTCCGTCAAATTGCTGCAGGATCAGCACAAAGATCAGGAACACCAGACATTTCATCGGATTGATCATTAAAAGGATCAGAGCCGACGGGATCGCGCCCAGGAACGGTCCGAAATACGGTATCACATTCGTAACACCTACCAGCACGCTGATAAACAGACTGTACGGTACTCTTAAGATGCTTAAGCCGATAAAGCATAAAATACCGATGATCAGGGAATCCAAAAGCTTCCCGGTGATAAATCCGCCAAAGATCTTATTCGCATAGCGCATATTATTGATCAGATTATTGGCACTCTCCTCTTTCATCAGTGCATAGGCGATCTTCTTGGCCTGCGCACAGAAAGTCTCCTTGCTGAAAAGCAGATAAATGGAAAGGATGATGCCGACAATGAATTTAAACAGTACCGAGATCACGGAAACAACGGATCCCACAACGCCTGAAGAGATCTTGGAGATCAGGGAACTTGTATTTGGCAGGAACTGTGTCTGCAGCCACGACTCGACCTGCGGCCAGTAATTGTCGACAATGTCAGAGATATCCTGGTATTCATCCAGAAAATCGCGGATCCATTTGTCCATCTTGTCCATATAGAGCGGCACTCTGCTGATGATGATCTCCAGGCTTCCGAGAACCTGCGGGATGATCAGCAGCAATACGACTGCGATCACGATCAGGAAAAGAAGGATCGTAAGCGTGGTTGCAAGTGCACGGACCACTTTTTTTCTGCTTTTGTTCTTTTTGTTCGGAATCTTACCGATCAGCGGCGCAATGATCTTCTTCTCCAGGATATCCTGAAGCGGACTCAGGATATAGGCGATCACGACACCGTCAATGATCGGCAAAAGTATACTGACCGCTTTACTTTTAACCTGCGAAAAATTCTCGCCGTAAAAGATCAGATAATAAAACAGGATGACTGCACTCAAAGACAGAAAGATGGTCAGACCGATATGTAAATATCTTCTTTGAAAGTTCTTCATGAATGGTTTCTCTTTTCAAAATCCTGGATAAACTGCATGATCAGTTCCACGGTTCCTTCTTCCCCGAGGACGCTGCTGTCCACGCAGAGATGATAACTGTCAGCTTTTCCCCACTTTTTCGAGGAGAAATAATTATAATAATTACTGCGCTGCTTGTCTTTTTTCACGATCATGTCTTTTGCTTTCTCATAGGACAGATCATATTTCTTCATGACACGCTGTATACGGTCTTCGAGTTCGGCATGAATAAAGATATGGATACAGTTTTTATATTCATTCAGTGCATAATCCGCACATCTTCCTATGATCACACACGGTCCTTCGGATGCCACTTTTTTGATCGCATCGAACTGTGCCAGAAATACCTTATGACTGATCGGCATATCCACATAGGTGGATGTCGAATAACCGAAGGAATAAGTATCCATGACCAGATTATATAAAAAACTGGATGTCGGCCGTTCATCATGGTTCTCGAACAGTTCCGTACAAAGGCCGCTCTCTTTTGCTGCCCTCTTCAGCAGTTCCTTATCATAACAGGGAATGTTCAGACGCTCGGCAAGCATCGCGCCGATCTCATGTCCGGCACTTCCGAATTGTCTTCCGATGGTGATGATCGTATTCATGCCTTGCCCTCCTTTATCATATATTTATTATACAACATTTATATATGATTAAAAAGATTTTAATGTGGATAAAAATTCCGTGAAATACGAAGGCATCGGGGCTTTGATCTCAATGTATTCCCCGGTTTTCGGATGCTTAAATCCTAAAAGATAAGCATGCAGTGCCTGCCCTTCCAGTTTACAGGGCGGTTTCTGCGTACAATAGACCTTATCTCCCACGACCGGATGATGAATGGAGGCCATATGGACGCGGATCTGATGTGTTCTTCCGGTTTCGAGCTTACAATCTATCAGCGTATATCCCTGAAAACGTTCCACAACCTGATAATGCGTGATGGCGTCCTTTCCGTTCCTTACATTGACGGCCATTTTCTTACGGTCCCGCTCACTCCTGCCGATCGGCGCATGGACAGTGCCACTCTCCTCTTCTATATTCCCGTGGACAAGCGCCAGATAATTCCTGTTGATCGAATGCTCTTTCAGCTGCTTTGCGATCTCTTTATGTGCCGCGTCATTCTTGCAGGCGATCACGGACCCGGTCGTATCCATGTCGATCCGGTGCACGATCCCGGGGCGCAGGACGCCGTTAATGCCGGACAGATCCTTGCAATGATATAACAGTGCATTGACCATTGTGCCGCTGTAATGCCCGGCTGCGGGATGCACGACCATACCTTTCGGCTTGTTCACAACGATCACATCCTCATCTTCATAGAGGATGTCAAGCGGGATATCTTCGGGTTCGATCGGGGGAATAACGGATTCCGGCACATCAATGGTGATACGGTCACCGGACGAAACTTTTTTGTTGGATTTGCACGGACTGTCATTACATAAGACAGCGCCCTCTTCGATCAGGCGCTGCACATAAGAACGGGACAGATCCTCATAATATGCACTGATGCACTTATCGATCCTGTCCTGGTTTTGTTCATCGGATACGGAAAATGTGTACTTCATTCTTTTTATTTTTTGCCTTTTTTGAACCGTTCAGGGACCAGTAACTCTTCCAATGCCTTAAAATCAGCTTCCCTGTATACAAACAGCATCAGTATCGCCAGGATCACGGTAGATACGGTCACATAGCAGTCAGCCACATTAAAGATCGGGAAATTGATCAGGTAAAAGTAGATAAAATCAACCACAGAGCCATTCATCAGACGGTCGATCAGATTGCCGATCCCGCCTGCTATGATACAGCATAATATGATATGCAGTATCCTGTAAGGTTTCACATAAGGCAGTTTTATCAGAATATAGAATAAAACGGCACATACCAGAACCGTAACAAAGACAAACAGCCACAACTGCCCCTTAAACATGCCGAATGCAGCACCGGTGTTGCCGTTTGGCAGATAATACAGTTTCAGAACTCCTTTGATGAGTTCGATCCCGTCCGTGCCGCGTAAGAACTGCTGGGCACGGATCTTTGTGAAACGGTCAAATAAGATCAGTAAAACAATAACAGCCACTTCCAACAGGTGGCGTGAAAACTTCTTCATCCATAACTCCTATATCCTGGGAATTGACGGAAAAAACTCCCTGTCATGCGGCAGGGAGTTATGATCCTAGAAACGGTTGTTCAGTGCCGGAACATCGAATGCGCCGGATAGAATTTCCTGAAAATCACCTGAAATATCAACACTTTTAGGTGTTATGATAAAAATGTAATGTGAGATCTTCTGCAGGTTCCCGCCCATTGCAAATGTGGATCCGGAAGTAAAATCAATGATACGCTGCGCGATATCCACATCCAGTCCTTCCATGTTCAACACTACGGTGCGGTTTGAAAGAAGCGTTTCCGTGATCTCCCTTGCATCATTTACGGTGGTCGGCTTGATCACACATACTTCCATGCCGTTTGCGGTCCTTCTGGTCGTACCGGTTCTCGGCGTTGTGGGAACAGACTGCTTAGCCGCTGCTCTTGCATTTCTTCCGCTGTCAAGATCATCCTCATCGTTCATCGTGGCTGTACGGATCGATCTTACACTTCCTCTGGACGGACGCTGATCATAATCATCTTCTTCATCATAGTAATCATCATCATAATCATCATCGTCATTATACTTCATGGAATTTAGGATCTTGTCTAAAAAAGCCATATCAACTCTCCTTATTTATACTGTAATTCCTCTCACCGAATATGGATGTACCCACGCGTATGTAATTAGCCCCTTCTTCTATGGCGACTTCAAAATCGCCGGACATACCCATGGACAATATATCCATAGATACATTATCAATGTTTTTCTTTGTTATGTCAACAGATAATTGTTTTAATTTCAAAAAAACAGCTCTGTTTTCTTCGGGATCATCCACATAAGGAGCGACGGTCATAAGGCCCTTAACGGAAATCCCGGGTAGTTTTGCGATCTCTTCTATAGCAGGACAAACGTCTGCGCAGGAAAACCCGAATTTGGAGTCTTCCGAAGCCACGTTGACTTCCAAAAGGATATTGCAGGTTTTCTGATGCTTCAAGGCTTCTTTACTGATCTCTTTTGCAAGTTTTACGGAATCCACACTGTGTATCAGATAAGCCTTATCAACAATATATTTCACTTTGTTGGTCTGCAGGTGACCGATCATATGCCAGCGGATATCTTTGGGCATTTCTTCGTATTTAGAGACCAGTTCCTGTACTTTGTTTTCGCCAAAATCACGGATACCCTGCTCATATGCTTCCATGATGAGCGAAACCGGCTTCGTCTTACTGACAGCAATCAGATGCACCTCATCCGCATTCCGGTTCCCTTTCCGTATCGCTTCCCGCATCCTGTTTTCTATGACAGTCAGGTTGTCTTTGATCATGCCAAACCTCCAAATCTACTGATAGATAAAATCATTCTCGGTAACGGTATCGCCCTTCAGAACAATGTGATCGTAAACGCTCAGTCCGTATTCCGAATTGGATTTCACGATGGAATATTCCTCATTCTGGGCAATGATCGTGATCTGCTTGAAATCGGCATAGCCCTTGTTGATGTTATATACGCCGATCAGTGATGCCTGTTTGCTGACCGGATAACGTTCACCCGTTTCCGGCATGATGATATTGTCTCCCGCGTGAAAGACCTCTTCATCCACGTAACACTGCCCGTCGACGATGTTGTAGATCGTGGCCTCGACAAACTGTGTCGTGATCGTGCCGTCTTCCATATAGGCTTCCCGCATAAACCCTCCGATATCGGAGTTACCGCCTTCGGTCATGTAACTCTCGGGGATCAGATAGAAAGCCCGCTCCACGATAGCGGAATTCGGGATCTTTAAACCGGTGCTCTCATTGGATAAGAGCTCGATCTCGAGAATACGGTCTGTCGCGAACGTGACCATGGAATTATTGAAGGAAAGCAGCGCATAGATCGTCCCGTTCTGGCGTAAGATGGAGACCTTGGCCCAGGAAGTATCGTTGTTCTTTAAGAAACGGACATTGATATAATCCGTTTCCGACAGTTCCTGCGCTTTTTCCTCATCCACTTCGATCATGACGGACCATTCTTCGCTGGTGATCAGCTTGTAAGCAGGATCGCCTTCCGCGATCAGATCATTGCTGTGAAACTGTTTCTTTTCGTAATCTTCATGTTTCATCAGCTCTTCCGTCATATCTTCGCTCTTAAGGCCTTCATATCCGTCCGTGGAATATACAAGGATCCCGGATGCAGGCGCATAGCCGAATTCGATGGAATCCGAATAACTTGTACTGAAGAGGTTCTCGATGTTGGACAGCATTTTGTAATTGGCAAGTTTTAAGGCCGTCCCCTCGATCGTATATTTGAATTCATAAGTACTCTTAAAATCTCTGGGATTAAAACCGGTGGAAAAATCAGAAATATCAGCCCTGATCTCCGCCATATCCTCGTCCGTCAGCGTTCCCTCTCCTTCCGAATCCTTGATCAGGTCCGAAAGCTTACCGGTGGAATCCACGGTAAAGATCATGGCGCCATGACTGACTTTTTCACTTTCTCTCGCATAATAGTTCACATAGCCGGAATATGGCGATAAGACCACTTCTTCTTCCCGAAGAACGATCCCTTCATATGTGTTGTTGACAGCGAGTGATCCGAGAGACACCTCATAGGGCGTGATATGTTCCGAACGGAAATAAGATATTACGATCACAAGGATATAGATAAAAAGCACACTAAAAATCACAAGCCCAAGATTGACATTAATGGGCTTGCGATATTTGGTAACTTTTTCAGTTTGTTCTCTCCCCTTCGACAACGATCTGTTCCCTTATTAATTACAGCGATACGATGACTTTTGATTTCATTGCATCTGATAATTCCGATTCGTCAACAGACATGCTGATCACAAAATCCACATCAAACTGTTCACTGATCTTTTCGAGTTTTTCCAGAACCGGTTCAACATCCTTATGCTCCGGGATCGAAGCGATCACAAGGAAGCAATCCAGATACATCTGTTCCAGGTCATGGTCCTGAGAAACAATCCCACAAACAAATCCAACAAATTCATCCGGGGTATTCAGAGGATATTCCGAAACATTGATCAAACGGATCTTGTTCTTCAGTTCGTACATATGCTTCGTATTCTTATCCAGATAGACGATATTTCCGTTGGCTGTTTTCACGGCGGTATTCACCTTATCCAGCAGATGCTTCGTCTTTCCTTTTCCTTTTCCCCCGACAATCAGTTGTATCATAGGCTTGTCCTCCTAAAAATAGATTCTGATAAAATTATAAAAGATTCAACGGTAAAAAACAACAATTATGGAAAAATTATGGGATCATTTTCAGCAGATTATTCATCTGTCCGTAGAGTGCATCACGGTCTTCCGTATCCATCACCACGGAAATGTATGATTCTCCCGCCGCATTGTTTGAAAGCAGGATCAGGCAGTTCCCCGCAGCCTTGGTCGTACCAGTCTTACCGCCGATCACACTGACATTGGAAGGCGCGTTTACACCGCCCGATAAGTAGTTGTTGGTCGTCATATAGTGCATTTCCTTGGCTTCGCCGTTACTGTCCGTATAACTGGAGGTATAATCCGTCGTATGGATGATCTCCCTGAACTTGTCATACTGCATGGCCGCCTGGAAGATCAGATACAGATCGTATACGGTCGTAAAATGATTTTCGTCCGTCAGGCCGTGCGGATTCACAAAATTCGTATTGGTGGCGCCAAGCGACTTTGCTTCGTCATTCATCAGTTTCGAGAATTCCTCAACGGATCCCGAGACATACTCTGCCACCATGATACCCGCATCATTTCCGGAATACATCAGAAGGCCGTGCAAAACCTGGTCAAGGGTCAGCTGGTCGCCCGGTTTGAATCCGCATAACTGCGCACCCTGTTCCTTGATCTGCACGTTTTCGGAAGCAGTAAGTATGTCTTCCGGCTTCCCGTATTTCAGTGCCAGATAGGCGGTCATGGTCTTGGTAAGGGATGCCGGGTGCAGGGAACGGTTCACGCTCTTGGCATATAAGGTTTCATGATGGGTGATGTCAAAAAGACCTGCGGCACTTGCAAGCGACATATCGGCCGACTGCAGCCCGATGTCGCCCGGTGCCACGCACAGATCAGCCGCAAACGGAGTCGCGACCGCTTCCGTGCAATAGGAATCAAAAGAATATGCGACGATCGTTGTATCCGCATCATACGGAATGCGGAAACTCTTTGAACCGCATCCGGTCAGCAATACAAAGAAAGCCGATAAGCATATGAGTTTGTATCTATTTATACATCTCACGCCACTCCATATCTCCTCTGTCCAAAGATTTGATCAGTAATTCTGCTGTCGCAAGATTGGTCGCAAGCGGAATATTGTGCATATCACAGAGCCTGATGGTGTAGCCGACATCCGGTTCGTGTGATTTTGGCGTCAGGGGATCTCTTAAAAAGATCATCAGGTCGATCTCGTTATGTTCGATCTGCGCGCCGATCTGCTGCTCTCCGCCCAGATGACCGGCAAGATATTTATGTACGGAAAGATTCGTCACTTCTTCGATCAGTCGTCCGGTCGTTCCCGTGGCGAATAATTCGTTTTTGCTCAGTATGCCGCGATAAGCAATACAAAAGTTTTGCATGAGCTTCTTCTTCGAGTCATGCGCGATCAGTCCGATATTCATTGTAACCTCCCTAAAAACGCGGTGTCTGCAGTTTCACGTTGATCACGAAACCGATGCCGATAAACAGACTGACAAGTGAGGTCAGACCGTAACTGACAAACGGAAGCGTCAGCCCGGTATTGGGCAGAAGTCCCGTTACGACACCTATATTGATAAAGGTCTGAAATCCGATGAGTCCGGCCATACCGCCCGCTATGATGGAGCCGGCCAGATCCTTGGCTTTCCTGGCGACCATTATACATTCCAATACGATCAGGAACAGAAGTCCCAAAATGACGCAACATCCGATAAATCCGGCTTCCTCTCCCACTACCGCAAAAATAAAGTCTGTCTGCGCTTCTGAGATAAAGTTTCCGTTCTTAACGGATGCGATCACGTTATTGTTCAGTCCTTTTCCGGTCAACTGTCCCGAACCGATCGCCATGATCGCGTTACTCGTCTGATATGCTTCCGTCATCGCATATTTTTCAGGCTGCAACCATGCCAGGATACGGTTTCTCTGGTAGTCGGTCAGGATCGTCTGTCCTTCCTGCAATACAAGATTGATGAACAGGATAATGGACGGGATCGTAACCAGAAATGCGGCGATGACCAGTTTGTAACTGACGCCTCCGACAAACATGATCACAGCAAAGATCACGAGGATCATGATACTAGTGGACAGATCCGGCTGATCAAAGATCAGGTAAAACGGCGGAATGATGAGCCCCACACAGGACAGGATCACACGCACCGTATTCAGGTTATCCTTATGTTTCATGATAAACTGCGCATAGAATAAAATCAATAATATTTTGACCAGCTCGGAAGGCTGTAAACGGATACCGCCGAACTCGAACCAGCGCGCCGCCGTGCCAACGGAATAGCCGAAAAACCGCACAAGGAGAAGGATCGCGATGCAGAATGCATACATCAGCCAATAGAACTTCAGGACAAAGTTATAAGGGATCAGGGCCGTAACAAGCATAGCGGCAACCCCTAACAAAAGTCCCTGCAGCTGTCTCGACATCAGGCCGCTCTGTGCACTTTCGATGAACTGCGCGCCGTAGTAAGTCAGGCCTGTCGCGAGCAGCACCAGATAGATGTCGATCTTTCTCCATTGATAGTTTTTGAAATCCTGTAACATAGATTATACCTGTAAATGATTTAAAAGCGCCGTTGTGATCGCTTCCGTGCGGATCATATCATCTTCCACAAACGCGATCTTCGGTGCCTGTTTATTCTTCCAGATCGTGTTACGCACCGGGTCTTTCACCTCATATTCGCCGATCTTTATCACGGCCGGTTTCATATCCAGTGCGACCACAAAACAGGAACTGTTTCCCTGGGAGCCGGCGTATGCATGTCCGTACAATGTGCCAAGGATCACGATATTGCCGGAAGAGATCACTTCCGCACCCGGATTGATATCGCCGAGGATGATCACGGAAGAATCTGTTTCCAGTACCTGTCCCGCACGGATCGTACCTTTGTAAAACTGTCCGTCCGTATGATCCCCGCTCTGTGCAAACTTGGAAGCCGCTTTTAAGTATTCCTGATCCTTTTCGGCATCTTTTCCGACTACGCAGAGCACGGTCAGATCCGAATTGGCGCAGATCGCGTCAACCAGTCTTTTCTCTTCATCCACGGACAGCTCCCTGCCCTCGAACGAGATCACCATCTTCGCTTCCCCGAAGAATTTGGCGGAATCATGGAATTTCCGTACCGTTTCCGCATAGATCTCCTGAAAGGAAGCATCCGGGTCTAAGAGTACGGTCAGTCCGTTTGGAAAACTCTTGATCATTACCAGATTTTTCATGCTTTACTCCCCTTATCAGTCGCTGATATCTTCCGCTTCTTCCGTGTTCGCGATACCGTTGATCAGCGATGTTCTGTCTTCCAGCTCGAAGTAGTACTTAAAGATATCCGATGCCAGCGCTGCGGCATTACCGGATGTATAACCGTAGGCGATACGAACCGATACCGTGATCTCCGGATCTTCATAGGGTGCAAATCCTAAGAAAAGCGCGTGGTTCGTTCTCGACCTGGAGGTCTGTGCCGTACCGGTCTTACCTGCCACCTGAATATGGAAGCCCCGGAACGCTGCTGCTTTCTGTACTACGATACGCATACCCTGATGCACGGCATCCCAGGTGGTCGGCGGCAGATCGATCCGGTTACGGAGTACGGGACCGAAAGTGGCTACCGTACGCCCTTCATGATCCTCCACATGGTCGACAAGCGAGAAATTATAGCAGTTTCCTTTGCTTGCGACCGCAGTCAGATATCTGGATAGGCCGATCGTCGTATAGTTGTGCGATCCCTGTCCGATCGCGGAGTCGACAGGCAGCGTATCGGAAAACTTCGGTTCATTCTCTTCCATCTCAATACCGGTCTTTTCGGTCAGGCCGAACTGGTCCGCATAGAACTTCAGACGTTCCAGACCGCGTTTCTCGGAATACAGTTCCGTCATCAGATTCGTGGCAAGACGGTAACCGACTTCGTAAAAATAACAGTTACAGGAATTGCCGATCGCATTGATCACATCCATGTCGCCGTGATGTCCGGGGTAGCACCAGCAGTGTTTCTCTTCTTCCAGCGTGTCCCAGACGCCCCGGCAATAGATCGGCTCATCCAATAAAACGACGCCTTCCGAAAGTCCCGCGACGCTTGTTAACATCTTAAAAGTCGAACCCGGTGCCGTCATCTGCTGTGTCGCGTTGTTATACATCGGTGAGGCCAGATCGTTCATCAGTTTGGCGTAATAATCCGCATCGATCGAATTGGCGAGTTTATTCACGTCATAGCCGGGATAAGTCACCACAGCCAGGAGTTCGCCGTTGATCCCCGTTACGATACAGGAGCCGCTGCAGGGATCGAGTGCAAGCTGCGCCGGTGTGATCTCGATATTGGAGATCTTGTTGATGATAAAATCATAAGCAGATTTTGCACCCGTTTCGACTTCCGTCTTTTCTTCCAGTGAACCGTAAATGATCTTCTGTTCATACAAAATCATGCAGATCTGCTGTCCCGTGAGGACATCATCAAAGATCATATATTTAAATATACGCTTGGAAAATCCGTTATTTTCCTTCAGATCGTTCAGGATGAAATCCACCAATTGTTCATAAACTTCATTGGAACTGGAATACTGCTGACCCAGATCAAATTTGGATATATCGATCCAGTTCTTTGAAATCGCGTAATTCAGGTAATCCCTCAGCGAGATCGTTTCATTGATCGTCCAGTCGATATATGTATCATCTTCCTTATCCACCCTGTCTGAGATCAGGACGCCTGTATTGTTGGAAGACAGTCTGTTTACAATATAACTCTCATATACCTGGTATTCTTCCGGTAACTGGTTATAGGGCGTGGACGCAAACAAGAGCTCCTGTTTCAGGTTGTTTAAGACCTGATCCTGCCTTGCCAGATAATTCTGATATACGAGCCGCTCGAAGGTTCCGGCATCATTGGCCCTCATATGGTCTACCGAGATGACGTTATTGTTGAACAATGCATAATATACATCATCGATCGGGATCTTCATGCTGGATGATTTAACCGCAGAATTATCATATTCTTTTACGTTGACGATCTTACCGACCAGAATACCTGCCAGTTTCTGCTCCAGCATGTTATAAACGGCCTTCTGCAGATCAGAATCCAGAGACAGATAAACGTCACAGCCGGCCTGCGGTTCAATGTGTTCGGCTGTTTCGATCACTTTACCCACATTGTCCACATAGATAACATCCTTGCCTTTTGTACCCTGCAGATACGATTCCATGGCCTTTTCGACACCGGCTTTGCCGACCGTATCGTTCATGTTATATTCATGTTCGGATTCCCGCAGTTCTGCCAGGTCTTCCGCGGAAGCGGCGCCTGTATAGCCGAGAATATGGGCAAAGAATTTACTGTCGTTATAATGCCTGAGCGTATTTTCCTCGATCCCCACACCGGGAAGGTCTGCCTGGTTCTCCATGATCACGGCCACGGTCTCGTCGCCGACATCGGATGCGATCACCGTTGAAAGATATTTCTGATACGCATTGGTACTAAGCGCATAACGGATCGTGATGATCTTCAGGATCTCTTCATCCGTGTATCCCTCTTTCGGGACAAATACTTCTTTTCCGTTGCGGTCCACTTTATGACCGATCGCATATTTATCCTCACTGATCAGATAGTTGATCACATCCGTGGGTGTTGCATTCCGCTCTTCATCTTCCAGATCCGAGGTGTTCGTATGCCCGTAAATATCAGCAAGGAAACGTAACAACCTGGTCCCTGTGATGGAATATTCA
This sequence comes from Lachnospiraceae bacterium, assembly GCA_017620255.1. Classification (GTDB taxonomy): domain Bacteria; phylum Bacillota; class Clostridia; order Lachnospirales; family Lachnospiraceae; genus UBA2868. The sequence goes on along the minus strand of JAFZQU010000028.1, from coordinate 108,201 downwards.
TATTCGCCCTTATCGTTCCGGATGATCTGGAAATTATGTACGACCTGATCCCCGTGCGACTCGATCAGATCGATCGTCTTACGGATCGTTTCATTCAAGGATTCGTTTTTCTTCGATCCGGCTTCGTATGTATCTTCGATCGTTACCGAATAGGCAAGCTCATTGTAAGCAAGCAGTTTGCCGTTCCGGTCGTAGATATTACCTCTGGTACTGTTGATCGTGGTCTCTTTTTTGATCGTCAGCGTGAAGTTGTTCTGATAATCCTCACCGTTTACGATCTGCAGAACAAAGAGTTTCTGTACCAGGACCGTAAATAACACCGCAAAAACGATCAAAAGGACAAACAAACGGGAAAAGATGATGTTTTTTATCCACTCTCTGATATCTTCAAACAATTACGATCGCCTCTTTTCCCACAGCTCCAGCCGCTCGTTCACCCAAAGGATCAGTTTATAGATGATCAGTGTGACTAAGATCGTATAAGCGATCTCCGGTAAAAAGATATGCACGAAATAATAGCCGAGATGGAATTTACCACGCAGCATGAACAGAAAGACAAAACTTAAGAAACAGTAAGCCAGTTCCGACGCGGCGATCAGGATCATCGGCAGCTTGATGTCTTCCGGATAAAAGATACTCCGAAAGAACCCGTTCAGATATCCGATCACCAGATACAAAAGCGCGTAGAAGCCCAGGATATCCCCGTAGAAGACATCCATGATCAGGCCGCAGAAAAAGCCGATCACCATGCCTTCATTCTTGCCTCTCATGAATCCGAAAGAGGAAGTGATGATGATCATGATGTTCGGTACGATGCCTCCCATGGAAATTCCCGAAAATACGGAACCCTGCAGCAGGAAGCCGATCACTACGATTAAAAGGACTACGATCTTACGTAACATATCTATTCCTTCAACTGTTTCTTTTCCAGGATCACCAAAACAGTTTCTATATGCTTGAAATCCACTACCGGCGTGATATATCCGGATTTGGTCATATTGTTGGCATCTTTGTTCAAATGGGATATATAGCCTATGGAGATTCCCGGCAGATATTTATCGCTGATGTAGGAAGTGACGATCTGGTCTCCCTGCCCGATGATATCCTTTTCGTCGATCAGCTGGGAAAACTGGATATAACCGTCATTCATGAGTTCCAGATCGCCTGAGACGATACATAGATCGGATGTGGATAAGACCATGCCGCTCACGTTGGAACTGTCATCAATGATGGAACGGACACTGGCCCAGTTTGGGCCGACATCCGTAACAACGCCGACAAGACCGCCTCCGGCGATCACGTTCATGTCCACTTCGATCCCGTCATTGCTGCCTTTATCGATCTGGAAGAAGCTGAACCAGTTACCTGCATCCTTACCGATCACGCGGGCACCGATCTTTTTATAACTGTTGTAACGTTCATCGAGCGCATAAAGCTGCCGCAGCTCGGATAATTCGAATTTATCCTGCTGCAGGTCATTGATCTGCAGGGTAAGCTCTGCCACGGTATTCTTCAGTTCCTCGTTTTCTTCCGTGAGCGCCTGCATCCGTTTGATGTTGTCTGATCTGGAAGTCAGCCAGTTTCCGGCTCTGGATATGCCTTTTTGGAACGGTACGATCGTATATCCGGCGATCGCCTCGAACGGACCGTTTAAAACATCCGTCGTATAGGATAATACCATCATGACCACGCAAAGGATCGTGAAGCCTAATAAGATGTATTTACTTGGAATGGAGATCTTTGATCTTTTCGATCTGTTTCTGGCCATGATAAACCCCTTATCTGCTAAAGTCCTCCATGGAATATACAGTATTTCTGTACCGGTCATTCTTGATGATCTGTGAAAGACCAAACGCTACGCTGTCCTCCCCCAGTGGCGAAACGTTTACCTTAAGTCCCGTATTGTCGCTGATCAGCGTGCTCAGATCACTGATCCTTGCACTTCCGCCGGTTAAGAATATACCGCGCTTATAAATATCCGCACCCAGTTCCGGCGGCGTACGTTCCAGGATAACGCGGACACTGTCGATGATCGTTTCAAAGTTTTCATGCATGGCACGTTCGATCAGGATCGTCGGGATCGCTCTTTCCACCGGAAGGCCGGTTACGATATCCCTGCCGTATACGATCGCATCCTCTTCCGCTTCTTCCAGTTCCGGGAGTGCGATCTTGACCTTTTCGGCTGTTTTCGTACCGATCAGCAGATTGTACTCTTTACGGATGATATTGCGGATGCTTTCATCAAAACGCTTTCCGCCTGTCTTGATCAGCCTGGATAATACAATGCCGCCCAAGGATAAAATGGATATCTCCGTTGTTTCATACCCGATATTGACTACGAGCAGGCCCTGCGAATTCTCAAGGTCCACATTCAGTCCGATCCCGTCCGCAATGGCTTTCTCCACCACATAGATGTTCCTTGCACGTACATTACTGTCTTTGACCAGATCAAAGAATGCCCTTTTTTCTACCTGTGTGATGTCTGTCGGAACCGAAAGGAAGAAATCCGCGCTTCTTAAGACACCGTCCACCTCATCCATGATGAAATGGTGCAGAAGCATCTGCATATGCTGGATCTCCGCGATCACGCCGTTTGTAACGGGATAGGAAACCGTAATGTTCGCAGGTGCCTTTTCATACATGTCAAAGGCTTCATCCCCGTAAGCCATTACGGTCTTATGATTCTGCAATTTCTGCACCGCGATCATGTTCTTGCGGCTTGCGATCGTATCATTGATACCGTTATAGATCTTTATATTGCTCGTACCCAGATCGATCCCGAATGCATTATATGGCAATGGTCATATCCTCCAAATCAAATTATAGAAGCCCGGACTCCTTAAAACTGACATATTCCCTGTCACCGATGATCAGATGATCAAGCAGCGGGATATGCAGCATCTCTCCGGCTGCGCGTATGTTCTCCGTCATGAGGATGTCATCCTGCGAAGGTGTGGCGTTCCCGCTCGGATGATTATGGAGCAGCATCAGATATACTGCCTGCGCTTTCAGGGCACTTATGAACACTTCTCTTGCCGATATGAGCGTATGGTTCACACAGCCGACCGAGATCACTTCATCGCAAAGAAAACGGCCGCCTCCGTCAAAAAACACGGCGATCAGCTGCTCCCTGTAAAGATGCCGCAAGGACTCCATGTAGTAATCCGCGATCTCCTTCGGAGAAGAAAACACGCTCTTTTCCGGTTTTTTCGTTACATGGATCCGTTTACTCAGTTCGGCAACGCATTTTAAGCGCATGGCCTTCACGACGCCGATCCCTTTTAACCGCATCAGATCGGAAAGACTCTTTTCATATAGTGCAAGCACACTAATATCCTCCCCGACCGAAAGCACCCTGCGCGCCAGTTCCAGGGAGGAATGATCCTTCGTCCCGCTTTGCAGAAGAATCGCCACAAGTTCCGTATCCGTTAACGCTCCTGCCCCGTATTTTATGAATTTCTCATAGGGGCGTTCAACATCCGGCAATTCTTCGATTGAAATATGCATGATCCGTATCCTTTCTACCACATTCTCTCCGGATAGAAAAAGATCAGATGCAGATATTATACCATAGATTCCGTATATGACTCAAGCATCACAAGGGTATCTTACAGGGAAACGGCACCGATATCCTTCAGGTTCTGTAACGCTTTCAGGATGCCGAGTTTCACATGCGGAAAAGTCAGACCGCCCTGCAGATAAACCGCATAGGGATCCCGGATCGGCGCATCCGCAGACAGTTCGATCGAGGCACCGGAGATAAAGGTGCCTGCAGCCATGATGACATCGCTGTCATAGCCCGGCATCGGGGACGGATTCGGAACTACAAAACTGTCGACCGGAGAAGCCGACTGTATCCCGCGGCAGAAGGCGATCACATTTTCCGAAGAACGAAGCACAACCGACTGTATGATATCGCAGCGTTTCTCATCTGCCTTGGGGATCACGTCAAACCCGAGTCTTTCGAAAACTTCCGCTGCAAAAACCGCGCCTTTGAGAGCCGCATTCACGACATTCGGAGCAAGAAACAGTCCCTGATAAAAGCTTCGCAGAACGCCGAGCGTGGCACCGACTTCCCTCCCGAGCCCCGGGGACGTCAGATAGCAGGCGGCATTTTCTATGCATTCCCTTGTACCGGCAATATATCCGCCGATCGGAGCCAGTCCGCCACCCGGGTTTTTGATCAGCGAGCCGACCGTCATGTCTGCACCGACGTCGGACGGTTCAATGGTCTCCACAAACTCTCCGTAACAGTTGTCTACCATGACGATCAGGTTCGGATCGATCTGTTTGACAAAAGAGATGACTTCTCCGATCTCTTCGACGGAGAAGGATCTTCTGGTCTGATACCCTTTGGATCTCTGGATCGCAACGACTTTGGTCCTGGGATTGACCGCTCTCCTGATCCCTTCAAAGTCAAAAGAACTGTCCGGCAGAAGATCTGTCTGTGCATAGGTGACACCGTATTCACGCAGGGATCCACGCGATTTCCGGATGCCGATCACTTCTTCCAGCGTATCGTAAGGTTTTCCGGATACAGACAGGAGTTCATCTCCCGGATGCAGGTTGGAGGCCAGCGCAAGATGCAGGGCATGCGTCCCGCAGGTGATCTGCGGTCTTACAAGCGCATCTTCCGTATGGAAAACAGCCGCATACACTTTTTCCAGTGTTTCCCGTCCAAAATCATTATAACCGTATCCCGTGGTGGCGGAAAACGAAGACTCCTGTACGCGGCAATCCTGCATAGCCTTGATCACTTTCAGCTGATTATGATCGGTGGTAGTATCGAAATCATGAAACCGGTCCGACAGATCAGAGAGTACCGTATCGGCAAAAGCAATGACTTTCTCATCTATTCCAAATTGTGCATACATTTCATTTGTTGATTTTGCGTCGTTTTCCATGTTTTTACCCTTCTATTCCTATTGTTTTTCTAATTGTGTATACATTATATATTATTCATTCTGTGTTGAATTCGCAATATATTCAGACATCTTTTCGAGCATCCGTTCCTCATCATATCCAAATGCAGCCTTATCGATGAATACAGCGTCTTTTTCGGCTTTGAACCAGGTCATCTGGCGCTTTGCATAGTGCCTGCTGTCGCGTTTGATGATACGGACCGCTTCCTCGAGAGTGTATACGCCATCCAGATAAGAAAGCAGTTCTTTATAGCCGATGGCCTGCATGGAAAGCAGATCCGCAGTATATCCCATATCTTTCAGACTTTGCACTTCCGCAAGCAGTCCCTGTTCCATCATCCGGTCGACACGCCTGTCTATCTGCGCATAGATCTTCCCCCTGTCATCCGTCAATACAAAATAACAGAAATCATAGGGGGAACTCTTCTGTCTTTCCCGCTCATTATGTTTTGAGATCGGTTCACCCGTATCATGATAATACTCAAGCGCCCGGATCGTCCGTTTTACGTTATTTTCATGTATGGTCTCATAGGAAACCGGATCGATCTCTTTCAGCCTTTCGTGCAAAGCCGTTTTCCCTTCGGTCAGGGCCATTTCTTCCAGTTCTTTTCTGTATGTTTCGTCCCCGCCCGTTTCCGAAAAATCCGTATCATAGAGAAGTGCCCGGATATAAAACCCCGTTCCGCCGACGATGAGAACATGATGATCGCGGGAAAAGATGTCCTGCATTTTTTCCTTTGCCATTTGCACAAAACGGTAAACATTACAGGGCTCATCCGGTTCCAGTATATCGATCAGATGATGCGGAACGGACTGCATTTCTTCTTTTTTCAGCTTCGCGGTACCGATATCCATGTATCGGTACACCTGCATGGAATCAGCGGAGATGATCTCCGCGCCGATCCGTTTGGCGAGTTTCAGGGACAGTTCCGTCTTCCCTACTGCTGTCGGTCCGGTCAGAATGATCACTTTCTGCTTTTTGCTCATACGATCCTCTTGAATTTCTTTTCGAGTTCCGTTTTACTGTATGAAATGATCACAGGACGTCCGTGCGGGCAATGATAGGGATTTTCAAGAGATAAGAGTTCCCTGATCAGTGCATCCGCCTCCGTCGCCGAGATCCTGTTGCCTGCTTTGATCGCGCCCTTGCAGGATATTGTGGCAAGCCTTGAAAGGATGGACTCCATATCAGCCATTTTTCTGTCCTCGCGCAGATCATCCAGTAATTCTTTGAAATAGTCCGTTTCATGCATTCCGTACAATTCTGTCGGGACGGCACGGATGGCATATTCACTTCCGCCGAAATGTTCGAGTTCAAAGCCGGCGTTTTCAAACTGCTCCCTGTATTGTGCAAATACTTCCTCTTCTGCCGTGCTCATGGAGACGATCAGGGGCGGATTTAAGAGCTGTGAATCGTTTTTTTGCTCCCTGTACCTTTTTAAGAGCCGTTCATAACGGATCTTTTCATGTGCCGCATGCTGATCGATCAGATAGAGTTTTTCATCATATTCCACCAGCCAGTATGTATCAAACAGCTGCCCGATCAGGCGGTGCCGGTGCATTGCTTCTTCACTTAGGAAAGTAGCCTGCGTAAATGTTCCGACAGGTTCCGCGACCACCGGAATCTCCTGTTTACGGGAATACGGTATGTCTTCGGATAATACAAGCTCCGAGATCCTCTTTGTTTCAAAAGGTTCCGGCAGGATCATGGGTGGAACCTGCGTTGTTTCCCGCTTTGTCTTATCTTCTACGATATCAGGGATCAGTTCCGGCTGTTTCAGGGCCTTTGCCGCTGCCGTCATAAGTGCTTCATACACTTCATTGGCATGCAGAAAACGGATCTCCAGTTTGGTCGGGTGTACATTGACATCCAATAACTCCCCTTTGATCTCAAAATGCAGGATCGCAAACGGGTACTTATGTACCATCAGATACGGTTTATATGCTTCGGTCAATGCTTTGTTTAAGAGCGTGCTCTTAACGTTTCTGTGATTCACAAAAAAGATCTCGTACTGGTGATTGCTCCTTGCAAGCTCCGGTTTTCCGATATATCCGCTGATGCTGACATCTTCGGATTCGTGTTCGATCCGTATCAGATTATTCAGCGTATCCCGTCCGTACAAAAGATAGATGACCGTCTTCAGATCACCGTCTCCGCTTGTCTGCAGTTTCACGGTCCCGTTGACGATGTATTTGATCGCGATATTCGGCCTTGATAGCATGATGTGTTCCATGATCTCGGTGATATAAGCGTTCTCGGTAACAGCCGTCTTTAAGAATTTCCTTCTTGCAGGGATATTGTAAAACAGGTTTCTTACAATGATCGTCGTTCCGTCCGGTACGCCGGCATCTTCCAGTACCAGTTCGCGGTCACCTTCGATCACATAACGCGTTCCGCAGATACTGTCCGGCGTTTTGGTCATGAGCTCCACTTTTGCTACGCCTGCAATACTGGACAGGGCTTCGCCGCGAAACCCGAGACTTGTAACATCCAGAAGGTCTTCGATCGAAAGGATCTTGCTGGTCGCATGCCTCAGGAAAGCCGTACGGATATCTTCTTTGTCAATGCCCGATCCGTTGTCCGTTACCCGGATATAATCGATACCGCCGTTTTTGATCTCGACCGTGATCATGGTCGCACCCGCATCGATCGCATTTTCCATCAGTTCTTTCACAACCGAACTGGGGCGCTCCACGACCTCTCCGGCTGCGATCTTATTGATCGTCTGTTTATCCAGAACATGAATCTTTTGCATATTACCACCTGTTCTTCAATCTGCTCTGCAGCATGGCCAGTGTATTTAACGCTTCCATGGGTGTCAGATGATCGATATCAAGTCTCTTGATCTCTTCAATGATGTCATCTTCCTTTACCGTATCAAAGAGAGAGATCTGGTTCAGATCCACCTCATCCGCCTTTTTCATACCTTTATCCTCAGCCGCGATGATCTGTATGGACCGTGCGATATCATTCTGATCAAGCTGAGAGGCCAGTTCTTTGGCACGTTCAATGACAGGATCCGGTACGCCAGCCAGTTTGGCCACCTGAATACCGTAACTCTTATCGGCACCGCCTCTTATGATCTTACGCAGAAATACGATCTGGTCTCCCTGTTCCTTCACGGCGATGCAGTAATTGTTCAGGCCCTTGACCGTCCCTTCCAGTTCCGTCAGTTCATGATAATGTGTTGCAAACAATGTCTTTGCGCCGACGAGTTTTGTATTGCTGATATATTCGATCACGGCCCAGGCGATACTCAATCCGTCAAACGTGGAAGTGCCGCGTCCGATCTCATCCAGGATCAGAAGGCTCCGGTTGGTCGCATTGCGCAATATGTTTGCCACTTCGGACATTTCCACCATAAACGTGGACTGGCCGCTTGAGAGATCATCCGACGCGCCGACTCTTGTGAATATACGGTCCACGATCCCTATATCCGCACTGTCTGCCGGCACAAAACAGCCGATCTGCGCCATCAGTACGATCAGGGCGGTCTGTCTCATATAAGTTGATTTTCCGGCCATATTGGGGCCTGTAATGATCGACATGAGATGCTCCGAATTGTCCAGGTACGTATCGTTTGGCACGAACAGATCCTGCGTGGAGATCTTTTCAATGACCGGATGCCTGCCGCCCTTGATGTTGATCACGCCTTTTTCATTCAGTTTCGGTCTGACATACCTGTTCTGTTCGCTGACTTTGGCAAGACTCGCATAGCAATCGAGCAGGGCGATCAGATGCGCGCTTTTCTGGATCCGGTCGATCTGCGACGACAGTTGTTCACGGATCTTCGAAAACAGATCGTATTCAAGCGTAAACAGCTTATCTTCCGCATTCAGGATCTTATCCTCAAGTTCTTTTAGCGCCTCGGTGGTATACCGCTCTGCATTCGTCAGGGTCTGTTTTCTGATAAAATCCGCAGGAACAAGGTCTTTAAAGGAATTTGTGACCTCAAAATAATACCCGAAAACACGGTTGTATTTGATGCGCAGGTTCTTGATGCCCGTGCTTTCCTTCGTTTCCGCCTCAAGTGCGGCCAGCCAGTTTTTCCCTTCTGTCTTGGCGTTACGCAACTCATCGACCGTTTCGTTATATCCTTCTTTGATGAGCCCGCCGTCCCTGACCGTGAGAGGGGGATCGTCATCAATGGCCTCATCGATCAGCAGGTAGAGGTCCTGCAGCGGGTCCAGCTCTTCATAAATTTGCGAAAAGACAGACTTGGGGAGATCCTTCAGAAGTTCACGGATATGCGGCAACATGCCCATGGACTGTTTGAGCGCGATCATATCCCTCGGTGTGACGGAATGATAGGATACCCGTGTCATCAGCCTTTCCAGGTCATAGACGGCATCCAGATACTCTCTCATCTCTTCCCTTGTGACCGCATGTTTCACGAACGCTTCCACCGCATTCAGGCGCTCCGTGATCATACGTTTATCAAGCAGCGGCTGTTCGATAAAATTACGCAGCATTCTGGAACCCATGGCTGTCTTGGTCTTGTCGAGCACCCACAACAGGGAACCGCGCTTCTGTTTGTCCCGGATCGTTTCCGTGAGCTCTAAATTCCGCCTGGAAGAAGCATCCAAGAGCATGTATGTTTCCAGATCATAGGGGTTCAGCATGCGCATATGATCCAGGGAATTCTTCTGTGTTTCAAACAGGTACTGCAGAAGTGCACCTGCGGCGATCGTGCCGAGTTCATAGTCTTTGAGGCCGAACCCGTCCATCGAATTCACATGGAAATGATCCTTCAGTGCCGTTTTGCAGCCGTCATCGTCAAAATACCAGGATTCAAGCACATAGAGTGATATCTGCAGTTTCTCCTGCAGTTCCTTTGTATCAACCCCGCCCAGTGAAAAGGCCTCATTGCACACGATCTCTTTGGGCATCAGTTTATGGATCTCGTCAGTGACTTTTCTGAGAGATGAGATCTCTGTCAGTTTAAATTCACCCGTGGTTATATCTGCGTAACTGAGTCCGTATCTGTCCGACATGCAGACAATGCACATGATATAGTTGTTGCGTGAATCGTCCAGGGATTCCATATCGATGACGGTACCCGGTGTCACGACACGGATCACTTCTCTTTTGACAAGCCCTTTTGCCTGTTTCGGATCCTCGACCTGTTCGCAGATGGCCACTTTATGGCCTTTTTCGATCAACCGGCTGATATAGGTATCCGCCGCATGATAGGGAACACCGCACATGGGCGCTCTCTCTTCCATACCGCAATTCTTACCTGTCAGGGTCAGCTCCAGTTCTTTCGATACAAGGATCGCATCGTCAAAGAACATCTCATAAAAATCACCGAGCCGGTAAAACAGGATACAGTCTTTATACGCTTCTTTTGTCTCCAGATACAGCTTCATCATCGGAGATATATCTTGTTTGTTCATAGAGCGTTTTACGTCCCTTCATTCTTGTCATTTCCAAAAGCCCGAGCGAAGTGAACCCGTGCACTTCACATTTGACAGGATCCGTTAAGAGTGCATTTCGTAATGTTTCAAGCACTTCCGATCCATGTCCCGCCTGTTCCATATTGATAAAATCGATCAGGATGATCCCAGAGAGATTCCGCAGCCTGACCTGTCTTGCGATCTCTTTAGCCGCTTCCAGATTTACCGTTAAAAAAGTGTTCTCCTTATCGGTTTTTCCCTGGATCTTAGCGGAATTGACATCAATGGAAACAAGCGCTTCCGTCTGTTCGATCACCAGGAAGCCGCCGCATTTAAGCCACACCCGCTTTTCCAGCGCTTCTTTTAAATGCTTTTCAAGCGCATATAATTTATACAGCGGATAATCGTCTTCGTACATGCGGAGCAGGATCTGCATGTTTTCACGCATCTCATCCGGATACAGTTCCGATAATCCAGCGTAGATATCCCGATCATCCGTTACGATCTCATCCAGTTTATCCGTGTAGATCGAAAGCAGGGATGTTACCCATTCGCCTGCGGGCCGGTACAGCACCGATTTTGTCCGCTTATCTGCGATCTGTTCGATCCGGTCAAGCTTTGCCGCCAGTTCCCTTATCTCATTTACAATGTCATATAAACCGGCAGACAGGGCATTTGTACGCAAAACAACCAGCTTATCGGGAAGGTCCTCTTCCTGTTTCAGTTCTTTCAGTAACCTTTTGCGTTCCGCAACATCCCATTTGGAAGAGCCCCGGATGCTTCCTTTTTTGTTGAAAACCACCGCATATCTGCCGGCAACGGATAATTCATCCGTAAAACGCGGCGCTTTTGTTTTGGTGCCGTCTTTCAAAAGCTGTACGGGAATAAAACTCCCGCAGGTATGCGATGTCCCCGGTAAAAAGCCGGTCGATCCGTCCGGCAATTCCAAAAAAGTGGCATCGATATTCTTCTGGATCTGTGAAACTCTCGCTAAAAAGATCGTGCCGATCGGATAGTTATCATCCCGGAAAAACCGAATTTCAAGCGGTTTGTCATCTTCCATATAGGTCAGCATGATCTGGCCCTTATAGCGTGTCAGGATCACACGATACTTGATCATATGTCTGCTCCTATCTCATCAAGTGAAATAAAAGTTCCGTCCTTTTCAGTAAACAGGTCGATCCGTTTGATCAAAAGCAGGAACGGGTCAAATGGAAGGCCTAAAGATGCAAAAAAGGCTTCCATGACAAGTTCGGGTTTTGTATTATCCACACTTCCGCATTTTAAGCGAAGTCGGATACGCTTATTCTCTATGGACCATGCAAATATGAGCGGCCTCAGATCGATCTCTCTTTCGCTCTTTTTGGTACGTTTCATGACAATGATGCTGTCCTGCTGCATGAACTTTGCAAACGCTTCGTAAAAATCATTCTCCGGCATATGGCGGAAAGAAATCTCATAATCTGCGGCCTCAACGCTCGCCATCGCATTCTTTGCATCATCCGGAAGCATTTTAAAGGACAGGATCTCAATACCCTCTGCAGAATGCTCCGAAAGGGAACGGATCGCATCGGTCGAACTGACTGACCCGGTCAGTTCGATATCCGCATATTCTCCGATACTTTCATCACCGATCCCAAGCGGCAGGGCAAAGGACATGATCTGGTGCGGGGACATTCCTGCCGAGTATGCGATCGGGATCCCCGATCTGCGCATCAGTTTCTGGAAATAACGCATCAGATCCAGGTGCCCGATGAATTTCACATTGCCGAGTTTGGTGAATTTGATCCTAATGCGCATAGCAGATGCCACCTCCAAACTCCGCCGCTCCGCAGCCGTTGCAGGTATCCCTGCAGTTTCTCGTTACGATACCGGCCTTTGCATTTTCCCATTCTTTAAGCAGAAACTCACGTGTAACACCCGTATCGATGAAATCCCATGGCAGGATCTCTTCCGGATCTCTTTCCCGGTGTACGTAAAAATCACCCGCTATTCCGGTTTCCGCAAATGCTTTATCCCAGGGTTCCTGCGAAAACGTTTCCGTCCAGGCATCAAAGAGTGCCCCGTGTCTGTAAGCAGCTTCGATCACATCAGATAATCTTCTGTCTCCTCTTGCCATGATCCCTTCCAGGATACTGACTTTTGCATCATGCCAGTTATATTTGATACTCCTCTGGTTTAACTGCGCATGCATCGTATGATTGACAAAATCTGCTTTCTTCAGGAAGTCTTCGGCGCGATCCATGGCCGCCCACTGGAACGGCGTGAACGGTTTCGGTACAAAAAACGAGCTGGAAGCGACGATTTGGATCCGTCCCTTCCTCTCTTCTTTCGGGATCAGTTCGTAATACAGTTTCGCGATCTCATTACAAAGTTCCGGGATCGCTTTTAAGTCTTCTTCTGTTTCGGTCGGAAGCCCCAGCATGAAATACAGTTTCACCCTGGTCCAGCCTCCCTTGAACGCTTCTGCTGCGCCTTTTAGGATATCATCCTCTGTAAGGCCTTTATTGATCACATTTCTCAATCTCTGGGAGCCTGCTTCCGGCGCAAACGTTAAGGAACTCTTCCTGACATCCTGCACTTTACTCATTACATCCAGGGAAAAGGCATCGATCCGAAGGGAGGGCAGGGATATGTTTACATGATTTTCCCTCGCGTGTGCGATCAGGAATTCGATCAGTTCCGGCAGTTTCGAATAATCGCTGGAACTTAAGGAACTTAAGGAGATCTCATCATTTCCGGTGTTAGCAAGGATCTCTTCCGCGATCCGCTCCAGTTCCTTTTCCTCTTTCTCGCGCAGGGGTCTGTAGATCATGCCCGCCTGGCAGAACCTGCATCCCCTGATACAGCCGCGCTGGATCTCAAGTACCGCACGGTCCTGTGTGACCCTGATAAAGGGGACGATCTGTTTTGTCGGATAATGTGCATGTGTTAAGTCCATGCAGATCTCTTTGCGTATCGTTTCACCAAGGCCTTCTTCTGTCGGTGTAAAAGCCGCGATCGTTCCGTCTGCATGATAGGTGGTCTCATAGAACAGGGGAGCATAGATCCCCGGCAGTTTGCCCGCTTCCAACAGGAATTTACGACGGTCAAAGCCTTTGTTTTTATACTCCTTATAGAGATCAAGCAGGGCATCGTATCCTGTTTCCGCCTCCCCTATATAAAACAGGTCAAAAAAAACAGCAACCGGTTCCGGATTATAGGTGCAGGGACCGCCGCCGATCACGATGGGATGATCTTTTGTCCTGTCTTTTGCATGCATTGGAATACCTGACAGATCCAGGATCTGCAGGATATTTGTATAACACATCTCATACTGCAGGGTGATCCCCAGAAAATCAAAACCGCTCACGGGCTCCTGTGATTCCAGTGCAAACAGCGGGATCTTCTTCTCTTTCATGATGGCATGCAGATCGATCCATGGGGAGTATACACGTTCGCACCATACATCCGGGCGTTCGTTCAGCATGCTGTAGATGATCTGGATCCCCAGATGGGACATGCCGATCTCATAAAGATCGGGAAAACACATGGCAAATCTTATATCGATATCACGCGGATCCTTATATACTGCATTGATCTCCCCGCCGATATATCTGGCCGGCTTCTCAACCTTCAAAAGGATCTCATCGGGAAGTACGGGTTTCATAAAACATACTCCATATATACGATTTTGGCGCATAAAACACCAAATATAGTATACTTTATCACCCTGATAAAATCAAACAAAAAAGCAGGGCGGCCACTGCCACCCTGCCTTAGTTATTCATATTGTTTGTCGCTTAGAACGGTACATAATGTACATGAACGACCGTGTCGCCTTTGATGCAGGAAATATCCACATCATAGCTCTTGAACTTCCATCCTTCGATATACGGATGGCAGTCTCTTGCAGGCTCACCGTCACGGATATGCTGTACGTCTATGAGTTCTCCTGTAACTTCACTGTAGAAACGGACTTCATGAGTTCTGTAATACCATGCTTTGATCGCCCTGTCTTCCGTAATGTTCTTCCAGGAACCTTCCCAGCCTACAAAGTCGTAACCGGCGATGCAGGGATCTGCGGGATCCGGAAGGGAAGAACCGTAAGGAACAACTTCCGTTTTCCAAAGTTCATTGTTATGGCCGTTATACCATCTGACAACGCAGGTCACGCCCGGAACACCCTTTGTTCCGTCCCACCAGGGAAGGAACGGTGCCGACGTATTGTCATTTACCTTCTTGATCGTTGTCGTGGAATTTGTGGCAGGCGCGTACGGTGTGTTGTTCACATACATGCCCAGGATCAACTTGTCGGTCTTGACATTCATGCAGGAATCGGTCCAGCCGAGGAATGTAAAGCCTTCCACACCCGTATCGATCGGGACGATCGCATTTCCGCCGTCCGGCACGATCTGTGTGTTCATTTTTGTTCCGTACAGGAACGTTACGGTATGCTTTGCTTTTGCTTCGGCAGGTACCGTAAACAGTACCGCTACAAGACCGGCAAGTGCAATACCGCCAATGATCATTTTTTTCCAAAGCCCCTTCATCATTATCTACCTCCTGTTTCTTTATACCCCGTTCAAAAAACTTTATGTAAATCTATTATACTATCATCCCGGTAAAAAATCCACTATTATTTTTCAATAATATGTATCACCGGTTAGCCAGTTCGGTTACGATATCATCCCAGGTAAGATCACATTCCGCCATCAGTACCATCACATGATACAGAAAATCGGCTATCTCGTATTTTACTTCTTCCTGATCGGGATTTTTAGCAGCGATCACGATCTCGGTAGCTTCCTCTCCGACTTTTTTCAGGATCTTATCGATTCCCTTATCAAACAGATAATTGGTATAGGAGCCTTCTTTGGGATTCTTTTTCCGGTCCAGGATCACATCAAACACGTTTTCAAATACTTTGAGCGGATTTGACTCCGGATAATCCCCGCTTAAGATCTCTTCAAAGAAGCAGGAACGGTTACCTGTATGGCAGGCCGCACCGATCTGACGCACCCTGGCAAGGATCGTGTCTTTATCGCAGTCCGCATAAAGGGATCTGACATACTGGAAATGACCGCTTGTTTCGCCTTTGATCCAGAGTTTCTGACGGCTCCTGGAATAATAGGTCATTTTTCCGGTCTTAACGGTCATGTCAAAGGATTCCCGGTTCATATAGGCGACCATCAGGACTTCATCCGTCTTATAGTCCTGCACGACAACCGGGATCAGCCCGTTTTCACCGCATGTAAGATCATCAAAGCTTAAACTGCATTCGGAAAGATTTACACTGATGCCCTGTTCCCTGCAGCTGCTCTTCAGTTCCATCAGCGTTTCGGCATTTGCATTGATCAGTTCTCCCGTCAGTCCGCATACACAGTCCTGCCTGAGCAGTTTTGCCGCAACGGAAATATCTGTATCGTTCACAAACGGAATGATATTGAATGCGGCATAATCACATTTGATCTCATGATCGAGCAGGATGATCTCACTGACATATTCTTTCAGGATATCCGCATGGTCTAAGATCTGTTCATCCGCATCGGCACAGGCCATCATCTTTTCTTTTCCAAAACGTTTGGCGGCCTGCGTG
This sequence comes from Lachnospiraceae bacterium, assembly GCA_017620255.1. GTDB lineage: Bacteria > Bacillota > Clostridia > Lachnospirales > Lachnospiraceae > UBA2868. Next base: position 92,304 of record JAFZQU010000028.1, on the reverse strand, counting down.
ATCAGGTCGATGTTGGACTGCTTGGCCATATTGAGCACAACAGACTTACAGCCTGCATACAGCAGTTTCTTGACATCCTCAAGGCGGTTGATATTTCCGGCCGCCATGGACGGGATATCGATCGTTTTGTTGATCTGCCTGATCAGAAGGATGTTCTCTTCATGTTCACTGTCATTTTCCGAAAGATCAAACAGGAGCAGGCGGTCTGCACCGTATCCCGCAAGCTGTGAAGAAAAGCCGGCGGGATCGTCGGATATGACCGTTTCATCCTTAAATCCCTTTACAAGTTTACCGTTTTTTAAATAGATACAGGGTATGATGGATTTATAATTCATTCCAGTGTTCCTTTCGTGCTCATGACGTCGATGATACGCTCATCCAATCGCGTTGCCTGATCCAGTGCTTTCGCAAACGCTTTGAACATGGATTCTGCCATGTGGTGCGCATTCTGTCCGGACAGCATTTTTATGTGCAGGTTCATGCCTGCGCTGTAACTGATGGAATAAAAGAATTCCCGGATCAGTTCCGTATCCAGATAGCCGATCCTCTCGGCATCAAACGAAACATCATAGGCAAAATAAGGTCTCCCGCAAAGATCGATCGCACAGAGACAAAGTGCATCATCCATGGGCAGGATCATGTGTCCGTATCTGCAGATGCCCTTCTTGTCGCCGGCTGCTTTGGCAATGGCATTCCCGAGTACGATCCCCGTATCCTCCACCGTGTGATGTCCGTCCACCAGAAGGTCTCCCGTTACGGACAGCTCGAGATCAAACAGTCCGTGTCTGGTAAAACCGTCCAGCATGTGATCAAAGAACCCGATGCCTGTATCGATCTTTGATACGCCCTTCCCGTCCAGTTCAAAACTGCACTTGATCTGTGTTTCATTTGTTTTTCTTTCCAGTGTCGCAATTCTTCCCATATGGTTCTCCCCTATTCTTTCCTGATCCTGATCGATGCTGCATGCGCGCTCAGTCCTTCTGCATCCGCAAAACGTGCGATATCTTCAGCGACCGGCAGAAGCGCTTCTTTCGAGTAGGATATGATACTGGTTCTCTTTATAAATGCATCCACGCCAAGCGGTGAGAAAAACTTAGCCGTCCCGTTTGTCGGCAGAACATGGTTCGGTCCCGCGTAATAATCGCCAAGCGGTTCCGAGGAGTAAGGTCCTAAGAAGATCGCGCCGGCATTTTTGATCCTTGTCATGATGTCAAACGGATTTTCCGTCAGGATCTCCATGTGTTCGGAAGCGATCGCATTTGCTGCTTCGATCGCATCTTCCATATTATCGGCCACAAGGATATAGCCGTAATTTTCCAGGGACGCTTCGATGATCTCACGACGCGGCAGTTTTTCCGTCATCCTGTCCACTTCAGCAGATACCTTCTTTGCGAATTCTTCCGAAGTCGTGATCAGAATGGAGGATGCGAGCTGATCATGTTCCGCCTGGGAAAGCAGGTCAGCCGCCGTGTAACGCGGATCTGCGGTCTCGTCCGCAATGATCAGGATCTCGCTCGGTCCTGCCACGGAATCGATGGAAACAAAGCCGAATACAGCTTTCTTGGCAAGCGCGACAAAGATGTTTCCGGGGCCCACGATCTTATCGACTTTCGGGACCGTTTCGGTTCCAAAGGCCATGGCTGCGATCGCCTGTGCGCCGCCGACTTTATAGATCTCCGTCACACCTGCGATCTTTGCGGAAACAAGCGTGGAAGGATTCACGCGCCCCTGTGCATCGCAGGGAGTCGTCATGATGATCCGGTTCACACCTGCCACTTTTGCCGGCAGGATACACATCAGTGTCGAAGACGGATAGGCTGCCTTTCCGCCCGGAACATACACGCCTACCGTATCGATCGCTGTGACTTTCTGTCCGAGGATCGTTCCGTCAGGCTTTGTTTCGATCCAGCTGTTGGTCAGCTGTTTTTCATGATAACGAATGATATTGGCGGATGCATCCTGCATGATCCTGACGAGGTCCTTATCATAAGATGCATATGCCTCTTCGATCTCTTCTTCCGTCACACGCACGCTTTTACTGTCAAGTTTGCAGTGATCGAATTTCTCTGTATAGGAAAACAATGCCTCATCCCCGTTTTCACGGACATTTTGCAGGATCTCATTAACAACGTTTTCATATTCCGTATACTGGCCCGGATTCCTTTTTAACAGATTGGTCAGGATATCCTGCCTGCTTTCGTTTGTCAGTTTTACGATTCTCATAATCTCTCCTTCAGATCTTTGATCAGCTGATTGATCCTTTCAGACTCCATACGCATACTTACCTGGTTGACGATCATCCTTGCGGATAAGTCGCAGATCTCTTCGAGTACGACCAGTCCGTTTTCCCGCAGCGTGGAACCCGTTTCCACGATATCCACGATCACGTCGGAAAGCCCCACAATGGGTGCCAGTTCGATCGAACCGTTCAGTTTGATGATATCAACAGTCTGCTGTTTCCGGTTATAAAAATAATCTTTCGCGATATGCGGATATTTCGTGGCTACCCGGATCATCTCATGATGCAGGAGCAGATCGCCTGCTTCTTTCGGGCCGCACACACACATCTTGCATTTACCGAATTTAAGATCTAAAACTTCATAGTTCCTGCGGTCCTCTTCCAGGATCGTATCCTTTCCGACCACACCGATATCGGCCGCGCCGTATTCCACATAGGTGGGCACATCCGGTCCTTTGGCCAGGAAAAACCGGAGTTTCAGATCTTCATTGACAAAGATCAGTTTCCGGGATTCCTTATCCCGCATCTCTTCGCATGAGATCCCGATCTCTTCGAGCAATTCCATGGTTTTGTTTGCGAGTCGTCCTTTTCCGAGCGCAAACGTCAGATAATTAACGGAACGTTCCATATTTAAACCTCTCTTAATTCGTAACTGAATGAACTTGCATAGTCCTGATACACCTGCATGGCAACAGTGTCATCCTTTTGCAGGAGCACCGTATGGACACCCTGATCTCTCAGTTCTTTTGCCGTCGTGTATGCTTCCTGTCTGCTGCTTTGTCCGTAAAGCAGTAAGACAGCCGGTTCTTTCGTTTCAACGGCAAGTCCCTGCCTTCGTAAGGAAAGATACAGGTCATCCAGAACCACGGCAAATCCGATCGCGGAAGCATCTTTCCCGAAAGAAGAAAGCAGGTTATCATACCGGCCACCCTTCATGATGGCATCCCCGCTCCCGTAGGTGTAGGCCCGGAAGATCACGCCGGTATAATAATGGTATTTGGAAAGCATGCCTACATCATAGGTCAGATACTGTTCCATATTCTGCGATCTTAAGATTTCATGGATCTGTTCCAGCCTAAGGAGCGCATCCAGCGATCTCTGATTGTGGACAAAATCACGCGCCTTGAGCACCGTATCAATGGATCCGAACAGTTCGGTGACTTTTAAGATCTTTTCCTTCACTTCCGAAGGCGTCCGTGCAGCATCGAGGATGGATTCCGCACCGAAATAGTTCTTGTTGGAGATATATTCCCTAAGATCCATTTCCGTATCCGGATCGATCCCGTACTCCTCACACAGCCCCTTAAAGAATTCCACATTACCTACCGTGATCTGAAAATCACGCAGATTGGCGCATTGCAGGCTTTCGATCATCAGCGCGATCATCTCGGCATCCGCATAGGCGCTGTTATCGTTGATCAGTTCCACGCCTACCTGTGTGGATTCCTTGAGTCTTCCCTGCAGATCGGAAACATTGATAAATGTGTTGCCGAGATAACAGAATCTGACAGGCATCTTCTCATCCATATAGTATTTCGCGACACATCTCGCTATGGACGGCGTAAAATCAGGCCTCAGCACAAGTGTATTCCCCTCTTTGTCAAAGAACTTAAACAGTTCCTTGCTGGGGATCGTTCCGATATTACTTGAAAATATATCAAAGAATTCAAACGTAGGCGTCTGAATGTCTTCATATCCGTACAGATGGAATTTATGCAGCAGTTTTTCCTGTAAACGTACTTTCCCTGCGTATTCCTCTCCGTAGATATCCCGTACACCTTCCGGTGTGTGTAACAGTTTTTCTTTCATAATCCCTCGCTTTAGTGTTTTAACGTGCTACCATGCTACCATGCTACCACGCTGATATTTAGTGATTATACATAGCCCGTTCCTGTTTGTCAATCGGATTCTTCTCTCCTTGCCAGATCTTTTTTGATCCCGTCCAGATACGGTACAAAGAGGCCCTGTCTGCCTGTCAGGATAAATTCGTCTTCGATCTCCTCAAAACGGAAGCTCTTTTTTCCGCCTGCCTCCATCCTTTCCCAGAATGTGAGGAGTTTTTCAAGGCGCAGATAATAGAACAGGTCTTTGGCGGAATAAAACAGCAGAAAGAACGCGATCCCGCCCTGCCGTTCGAATTCCCGCATGAATTCCACCTGATGCGGATGAATGTTCGCAAGCGCAAATGTGTCCTTCGCGCATTCCTTCGCATCAAAACAGATGGGGATACCCTGTACGGCTCCGATATAATCGACCGTACTCTTCTGATCAAAATAAGCCAGCGTGATCTGATGGTTCTTCTTATCGATATTGATCGGCGTGATCGGCGTCGGGATCTTCTGGATCAGGGCAAGGTGCGTTTCCCTGTATTTTTCATTTGTCCGGTTGATCAGATCTTCCAGTGTGGATCCGCGCAGACCGCGGCTGTTCCAGGTTGCCATGTCATTCCTCACATGTATTTTTCAAACTGTTTAGGATACGGTATTTCAAACACTTTATGCGACAAAGCCGTAAGCGGTCTTTCAAACGCAGGCATCTCAAGCCTGTATGCGTGTAACAGCTGCGTTTTGCATCCGTATCTGCGGTTTAGCGAAAGATCCCCGTATTTCGGATCGCCAAGGATGGGATGTCCGATGGAATGTAAGTGCGCACGGATCTGATGCGGTTTCCCGGTTTTCAGTTCCACTTGCAGCAGCGTCAGTTCCCCGTTGTTTCTTACCGGCATAAAGTCCGTCTCGACCGCAGTGCTCCCCGGTTCTTTATCCTGCAGTATACTTACCGTATTGGACTTTGGATCCTTGATCAGATATCCCTTTAAGGAAAAGGGACCTGAAAGCACACCCTTTACGATACAGACATACTGTTTCCTTATGGTCTTGTTACGTAAGCCCTCCGATAACTGCATGGCTGCAGCATGCGTTTTTGCAACCATGAGAAGCCCGCTCGTATTCCTGTCGAGTCGGTTCACAACGGAAGGTTTGAACGCGGCGGGATCGTCCGGTTTATAAGCGAGTGTATCTTTCAGATACTGCAGACAGATCTCGTTCAGGGAAATGCTCCCGCCATCTGACTTCTGGGAGAGGATCCCTACCGGTTTATTGACAAGCAACAGGTTCTCATCCTCATAAACGACCGGCGGCATCACGGCTCTCACGCCAGCTTTACCATCTGCCCCTGCTTTTTCTTTATGAACGGATCCCTGTCCTGTGTTTTTAGCAAAAGAAGCAAATGTTTCATCCGACAAAAAGAAACGGATCTGATCCTCTTCCTGCAGGATCTCGTTTCCTTTCGCCTTTTTCCCGTTTAGCGTGATATTCTTTTTACGAAACATCTTATACAAAAAAGAGACCGGCGCGTCCTTTAGGATCCTTGCGCAATACTTGTCCATTCTTTGTCCTGCTTCGTTGATCCCGATCGTGTATTCTTTCATAGGGAAAGTGCCTTTATGGTGGAAAGAACGATGTCTGCCGTCTTGTCATCGTCCTCTTCCGCATGCATCTGTTCCATCGTTTCCATTCTCTTCATAAACGCTCTTTCATCCGGAAAGATCTTCACGGTAACGCCGGTGTTCTTTGCCTTGAGCGTTTCAAGGATCAGTTCTTCCAGCGCCGCAAGATCTCCCGCCTTTTCACAGAATGCGCAGACCGTATGATTTTTATAAGCCAAAACATCCAGTAAATATGCCTGTTTTGTTGTCGTCATGATGTTTTCATACAGGATATGCAGTCCGCCGCGGATCTTCTCGTATTTCTCGAATACGGAAGGATCAAGCGACCTGAAACGGAGGAACATGATCATGTTGACCATGCTTTTGGCCGATGGCAAAAGGCCCAATATGGCAACGATCGTTAACAGATTCTTATTTGTTCCGGTCCACACATAACCTGTTGCATAGAGTCCGAGCGCCATCGCAAACAGCACGATGGTACGTATCGTTGTATACAGTTTCATCCTGCGTATATATCCGTATGTGCCTTTTTCGATCTTTTTCATAGATTCACTTCCTACTGCCAAATAAACCCTTTGGCCAAACGGTTCTTGATCTGACCGTTGTTTGCCGATGCAAATCCCAGCGCGTATCCGTCCGCACAAAAGAGCACCGTCCCGTTTTTGCATCCCTCATCCGCATAAACCGTTTCTCCTTTCAGATAGCGGAATATGCGCTCATCCTCCAAGGGCATGTCCAGTACCTGTGTAAACCCGTCTGCATGCAGGTGCAGGGCCAGTGCCTGTGACGGTTTAAAGTTGCCCTTTGCATCTGTTTCACCAAGCAGCAGACCGGTTCTTAAGAAACGGATATTCGAACGGTACAGTTTCTCATACTTTTCCGGCAACAGGTATACGCAGCCGTTTTTGATCACGATCCTGTCAGCATCCAACGGCTCAGTCAGCTGGTCAAGGAAAGTCAAAAGGCTATTTGGCATTTGTCCCTTATGGTCTGATAAAAAGGTTTCGCTTCGAGCTTCCCGTGTATCACCGGTTTCTTTCTGAAGCAGGCAGAGGAAATGTCCTTCTCCGTGAAAGCGGTGCGGATATGCGCGAACCGCTTCCGGAAGACCCCGGATCCCATCCGAGAGGCCGTCTGTCTTCTCAAGGGGAACGGGATGTAATTGCGGATTATCACGAAGCAGTTTCAGGATCTGCTCTTCATCTTCAAGCGGCGCAAACGTACAGGTTGAATACAAAAGATATCCGCCTGGCTTTAGCATGGAAACGGCTTCCTGCAGGATATCTGCCTGTATGGGCGCATAATAAGAGGGACCTTTTTTCTCCCAGTCCCGTATCAGGGATGGATCCCTACGAAACATGCCTTCTCCGGAACAGGGTGCATCCACCAGGATCTTGTCAAACACAGGACCGTATGACATGGCCAGTTTTGCGGGTTTTTCCGCGCTGACAAAGAAATTCGCGGCCCCTGTTAGTTCGAGATTTTTTAAAAGCGCTTTTGCCCTGCTGGCACTGATATCATTCGCCAGTAACAGTCCGGTACCGTTCAGTTTGGAAAGGAGCGCCGTCGCTTTTCCGCCGGGAGCCGCACAAAGATCCAGAACCACATCGCCCTCTTCTACCGGCAGACAGGCAGCCGGAAGCATTGCGGACGGCTCCTGCAGATAATAAAGACCTGCAGCATAATAGGGGTGCTTTGCAGGGTTCATGGAACCATCGGTATAGAAGGCATTTTGATCAAACGGGATCTTTCCCAGAATAAACGGGAGTTTGGAAACACGAAGGCGCGCATCCTTTCTTAAAAGGTTCACGCGCAGTCCATGACAGGGCGGCTTATCAAAAGAGGCGGCATATGCATCAAAATCGTTCCCAAGCAATTTCTGCATGTTCTGCATATACTGTTCCGGAACATTCATGCCGCCACCTCTAAACTGTCTCTATTTCTTCTTTAACGCTTTCAGGATATTTAAAAGGAATTCCCATGTTTCCTGGGTGGAACGGATATCCAGTTTCTCTTTCGGCGTATGGATCGCTTCAATGGTCGGCCCAAAGGAAACCATATCCATATCCGGTATCTTTTCGCAAAAGATACCGCATTCCAGACCCGCATGAATACCGGTCATATGCGGATTCTTACCGAACTGCTGCTGATACACTTCAAAAACCAGTCTCCTGAGCGGAGAATCCTCCTTGTATTCCCAGGCGGGATAATCGGATTCCACGGTATATTTACCGCCGATCGTCTCGGTAAGATACTGGATCTTATCCCGAAGCGCGATCTTTTCGGAAGTGATCGAACTGCGTACCGAAACGATGAGTTCGAAATAATCATCCTGCAGCCGCATGATCCCGGCATTGCTGGAAGTCTGTACCAGATGCTCCGTGTCCATGCTCATCTTCTGGATCCCGTCCGGGATCGTCATCAGAAGGAAAACCGCACGTTCTCTTGTCTTCGGTGTCAGAACTGCTTTCTGTACGGTTTCGAACGTCTCGCAATAGATCGTGATATTATGCTCCGTTGCACGGTATTCATTCTGGATGATCTTTTCATACTCGGCAACGATGCCTTCGAGTTTCTCGACATCCTGTTCATTCACAAGGATCTGTGCATTGGATTCCCTGGGGATCGCATTATCCTGCAGGCCGCCGGAGAGCGCACAGATATCATAATGGATCTGTTTTCCGATGAAATGCAGCATACGTCCCATTAACAGGTTTGCATTTCCGTGATATTTATCGATCTCCGTTCCGGAGTGCCCGCCTGCAAGCCCGCAGATGACCAGATTACAGCGTACGCCCTGCATCTCACAGTAACGGACAGGCACGCGGCAGATCACACGACTTCCGCCTGCACAACTGGTCAGGATCTCACCCTGTTCCTCGTTATCCAGATTTAACAGAATGCGTCCTTTCAGATACGAAGGATCCAGCGCCAGGGCGCCATCCATGCCCACTTCCTCATCGACGGTAAAAACGCATTCGATGGGCGGATGTTCATAATCCCCCGCAAGCAGCGCGAGCATATAAGCTACCGCGATCCCGTCGTCTCCGCCGAGCGTGGTACCTTTGGCATAGACATATTCGTCCGATACTTCCAGTTTCAGTCCGTCTTTTTTAAAGTTGAATTTGGATGCAAGCTCGTAATTCTTCTCGCAGACCATGTCCATATGCCCCTGCAGCACGACTGCCGGCGCATTCTCGTACCCTTTGGAACCGCATTTGTAGATGATCACATTTCCGAGCCGGTCCGTCACATAGGTCAGATCATTCTTTTTGGCAAAATCAACGATATAAGCGCTGATCGCATCCGTATTGCCCGACCCGTGCGGGATCGCGCAGATGTCTTCAAAGTATTGAAAGACGTTTTTGGGTTCCAGATTGCTTAATACACGCATGTTTCAACCATCCTGTCAATCAGATCAGAACATCCGGCGAAGGAGGCACATCCTCATTCTGCGATCCTGCCTTCGGTTTCAGTTCCTCTCTGTTCTTTTCGATCACGCTGCGGCTCTCTTTGAGCTGCTGCAGAAGATCGTTATATTTGGCTTCCGCCGTATCGATCCCGTGATTAACGATATTCAGTAATTCAATGAGCATATCATCCGTATAGTTCATAACGGACTGACGCATCTCATTGGCTTCCTCACTCGCTGCATCCAATATCTGCTGTGCCTGCTGTGTCGCCTGGTCGACGATCTCATTTGCCTGCGCATAAGCCTGCTGCATGATCTCATGCTCTTCGATCATTTGGTCTGTATGCACCTGTGCCTCGGCGATCAGGGCATCCGCTTTTTCCCGCGCATCGTTTAAGATCTCTTCCTTCTGGCTGATCACCTTCTGATACCGTTTGATCTCGTCAGGTGTCTTCAGACGAAGCTCTCTTAGCAGCTCTTCCATATGCTCTTTGTCAACAAGGATTTTGGAATTTGAGAAAGGCTGGAATTTACAATTTTCGATAAATTCTTCGATCTCTGAAATGATCTGTTCGATTCTGCTGTACATATTGACTCCCCTTTTTACTGATTCTGATACTTCGCATAAACCAACTGCGCAACATAAGGCGGAACAAATTTCGAAATATCACCGCCGAAACTCGCGACTTCCTTGACGATCGAGGAACTGATATAAGCGTAATCCAGACCGGTCGTCAGAAAGATCGTGTCTACCCGGTCACAGAGTTTCCTGTTCGTCTGCGCGAGCTGCAGTTCATATTCAAAATCCGTCACGGCACGCAGTCCCCTTATTACCGCGTCCGCATTCCGTTCCAATGCATGGTCCACCAGAAGTCCGTCAAAACTGTCGATCGTGACATTTGTGATGTCTTTCGTGACTTCCTTTAATATATTAACACGTTCCTCTACAGAAAACAACGGACTTTTCCCGTGGTTACAAAGGACGGAGACCACCACTTCATCAAAGATCGCAGCGGCTCTTTTTATGATATCAATGTGTCCGAGTGTGACCGGATCAAAGCTCCCGGGATAGATCGCTCTCTTCATGCTTCCACCTCATCCTCTTTTTTCTTTCTGCGAAGAAAAACATGTGCATTGGTTTTATATGTTTTCGTTTTGATGATCTCAAATGCGGATGCATTATCCTGCAGATAGGAAAGATCCGTATCATTCGAAACTTCCATGATCACAAGGCCGTCCTCTTTCAGAAGACCGGATGACCGCAAAACCTCAAGCACCTGCCGTTCCAGTTCCTGTCCGTATGGCGGATCCATAAAAATGATATCAAAAGCATTCCTTCCGTTTAACTGGGCAAGCGCTGTAAATACATCGCGCGAGATCACCTGCGCCCTGTCATACAGATGTGTTTTCTGCAGGTTCTCCTCGATACACTGCAGGGCCGGTTTGGAACGTTCCACAAAAACGGCGTGATGTACGCCGCGGCTTAAAGCCTCGATCCCGATGGCACCGCTCCCGCTGAAAAGATCGAGAAATTCCGTATCCGCGTACAGGTACGGCTGTAACACGTTAAACAGTGTTTCTTTGTATTTATCGGCGGTCGGTCTGGTCTCCACACCTGCCGGTGTCTTTAAGATCAGCCTTCTCGCACTTCCTGCGATCACTCTCATCTGAGTTTAGTCCCCTTTGTATCGCGCCTTGCGATCTTCAGCCGTCCGAGATCGACCGTTCTGCTGTTATATTCTATAGACCGGTCCTCTCCGTCCGTAATGAAATATACATTTTCCAAATGATCACCGGGAGCGAGTTTCATGCCGCGCACACCGATGGCTGCTTTCTTTTTCTGCGGAACCTCATCCGCCGAAAAGCGCAGGAAAAATCCGTTTGCGGTCTGCAGTACCACCTGCTTCTGGTCCGTCATCGGGCAGATACAGATCAGTTCATCTCCGTCGGACATCAGCGTTGATGCGACCGTACGCTTGGTCACGTCAAACTCCGTACCGTAGACCTGTTTCATCATCGCATATCTGGATACAAACATCAACTTCTGCATCACAACTTCATTCATGGGCGCCATATAGATCACGCTCTCATCCTGGCTGTTGAAGTTACTGATATTGTCGATCGGTACCGCTTTATCTCTGAATTTACCGAACGGGATATCCAATACCTTGATCGCATGCATCTGTCCTGTATTGGTAAACACACAGATCCTGCCGGTATTGACCGCCTTGAACACAAATTTGTTCTCCGCGTCCGCGGCTTCCTTATTCCGTTCGTAGGTCACCTGATCGACGGAACGGATATATCCGAACCGGTCGACCATGACGATGACATCCATCTCCTCGATCTTCTTTTCCTCAAATACGATCTCTTCCGCATCGATGATCGCCGTCCTGCGCTCTCTGCCGTATTCCTTCTGGAAATTATCGAGTTCCTTAATGATGACCTTATCCATGGATTTCGGATTCATCAGGATATCTTTGTACCGGGCGATATTGGAAAGTGTCTGCTCATGATCCTTTAACAGCGCTTCGATCTCCAGGCCGATCAGTTTATACAGACGCATTTCGAGGATCGCCGTCGCCTGTTTTTCGGTAAACCGCAACTGTTCCGCCATTTTCTTCGAGATCCTCGATTTGAAGCGGATCCCTTCCGTGATCCCCTGCGTCAGGCAGGCTTTGGCCATCTTCTGGTCCGTGGATCCTCTTAAGATCTCAATGATCAGATCGATCACGTCACAGGCCTTGATCAGGCCTTCCTGAATCTCCTTCTTTTCCATTTCTTTGTTGAGAAGGGTCCGGTATTTTCTGGTATTGATCTCACGCTGGAAGTTCACATGATAGAGGATGATGCTCTTCAAACCGAGCGTTTCCGGCCGGCCGTCCGCCACTGCCAGCATATTGACACCGAACGTATCTTCCAGTTTGGTCTTTTTGAGCAGCAGGTTCTTTAAGTTGTCAACATCCGCATCCTTCTTCAGTTCCAGTACGATCCTGATACCTTCTTTACTGGACTGATTGGAGATATCCACAATATCCGTGGTCTTCTTGGCATCGATCAGGGCCACGATGTCCAGTAAAAACTTGGAAATGTTCGCACCGATCATGGTATAGGGGATCTCGGTGATCACAAGCCGTTTTTTGCCCCCTCTTTCCTCTTCCACGTTCATCTTTCCGCGGATCTTGATCTTGCCGACGCCCGTCTCGTATATGTTCAGTAGTTCGCTCTTATTGGTCACGATGCCGCCTGTCGGGAAATCGGGACCCGGAATATATTTCATGAGTTCTTCCGTTGTGATCGCCGGATTCTGCATATACGCCTTGACCGCATTGACCACTTCTCCGAGATTATGCGGCGGCATCGACGTTACCATGCCGACTGCAATCCCGTCCGATCCGTTTACCAGAAGATTCGGGAACCTGCAGGGTAAGACCGTCGGTTCCTTCTCGGTCTCGTCAAAATTCGGCATGAAATCGACCACATCCTTATCGAGGTCGGAAAGCATGCCTTCCTGCGCGATCTTCTGCAGTCTCGCTTCCGTGTAACGCATAGCGGCGGCGCCGTCTCCTTCGATCGATCCGAAGTTGCCGTGCCCGTCAACAAGCGCCATGCCCTTTTTGAAGTCCTGCGACATCACGACAAGCGCCTCATAGATAGAACTGTCCCCGTGCGGGTGGTATTTACCCATCGTATCCCCGACGATACGCGCAGACTTTCTGTAAGGTTTGTCATAGCGGATCCCCAGTTCATACATATCATATAAGGTTCTTCTCTGAACAGGTTTCAAACCGTCCCTGACATCCGGCAGGGCACGTGAAATGATCACCGACATCGCATAATCAATGTAGGATTTCTGCATGATATCGGAAAATTCCGTTTTGATGACCATTTCCTCGATCGGTTTGGCTTTCCCCTTTGTAGCCATGTTACTATCTCCTATTTTCCTGATCCTTTATACGTCCAGTGCCGCTTCATTCGCATGACGGTAGATAAATTCCCTTCTCGGCGGCACTTCTGTTCCCATCAGCATTTCCGTCGTCATCGAAGCAAGACGTGCATCTTCGATCTCCACAAGTTTCAGCCGTCTGTTTACGGGATCCAGAGTTGTCTCCCACAGCTGCTGCGCATCCATTTCCCCGAGACCTTTGTATCTCTGCAGCGTGAAGTCCGTATGTGTCTTACGGTACTCATTCAGCGCCTTGTCATCATAGAGGTATTCCTCTTCTCCCTTTTTTGGCATCGCCTTATAGAGCGGCGGCATCGCGATGTAAACATGCCCTTCATAGATCAGTTCCGGCATAAACCGGTAGAACAGGGTCAGGAGCAGGGTGCAGATATGCGCTCCGTCCACGTCCGCATCGGCCATGATGATGATCTTGTTATATCTCAGTTTCGTGATGTCAAAATCATTACCGTACCCTTCCGAAAAACCGCAGCCGAACGCATTGATCATGGTTTTGATCTCCGCATTGGCAAGAACTTTGTCGATGCTGGCTTTCTCCACGTTCAGGATCTTTCCGCGGATCGGAAGGATCGCCTGATACATACGGTCTCTTGCCGTCTTGGCAGACCCGCCTGCCGAGTCACCCTCTACGATAAAGATCTCACATTTCGTCATATCCCTGGATTCGCAGTTGGCCAGTTTGCCGTTGGAATCGAAAGAATATTTCTGCTTTGTGAGCATGTTGGTCTTCGCTTTTTCTTCCGTTTTGCGGATCTTCGCTGCTTTCTCCGCACAGGATAAGACCGTTTTTAAAACTTCCAGATTACGGTCAAAATACCGCACCACTTCATCACCCGTGACTTTGCTGACGGATTTCGTGGCATCCTGGTTATCCAGTTTCGTCTTGGTCTGGCCTTCAAAACGGGGTGCCGGATGCTTGATGGAGACAACGGCCGTCATGCCGTTCCTGATATCCGCACCGGTAAAATTGGCGTCCCTTTCTTTCAGGATGTTCAGTTCACGCGCATAGTTGTTCAGCACGTTCGTAAACATCGTTTTGAAGCCGGTCAGATGTGTGCCGCCTTCCGCATTGTAAATATTGTTACAGAATCCGAGTACATTTTCATGGAACTCATTCACATACTGGAAAGCGACTTCCACGGTGATCCCGTCGGATTCTCCCTTGAAATAGACCGGATCGTGCAATACTTCCTTATTACCGTTGATATCCTTTACAAAACCGACGATCCCGTCTTCCTCGTGAAATACGATCTCTTCGGCGCTCTCAGGCCGCCTGTCGCTGAAATAAATGGTCAGTTGCGGATTCAGATATGCGGTCTCATGGAGTCTGGATTTGATCTCTTCCTCACGGAAACGCGTCTTCTCAAAGATGGTGTCATCCGGCAGGAAATTGACCTTGGTGCCGTGGTCTCTGGTATTGCCGACAACAGGCAGAAGCCCGCCTTCCAGTTCGGTTGTCGGGATCCCGCGTTCATAACTGTCGCGGTAGACCTTCCCGTCCAGTCTGATCTCAACATTCAGATAGGCAGACAGGGCATTGACGACCGAGGAGCCCACACCGTGCAGACCGCCGCTGGTCTTGTAGACGCTGTCGTCAAATTTGCCGCCGGCATGCAGCGTCGTAAATACCAGACGCTCGGCACTGACGCCTTTTGCATGCATACCGACAGGGATCCCTCTTCCGTTATCCTTAACGGTCGCAGAACCGTCCTGTTCAAGAGTGACCCATATCTTGTCGCAATATCCGGCTAAATGTTCGTCCACGGAATTGTCCACGATCTCGTAGACAAGATGATTCAATCCCTTCGTCGTCACGCTCCCGATATACATGCCGGGGCGCTTGCGCACAGCTTCCAGTCCTTCCAGGACCGTGATGCTGCTCGCATCATAGTTTTGATTCTTAGACATGTTTCCCCTGATACTCCCTTTCAAACATCTGTTCGCATAGTATTATATCATAAAATCAAAAAAAAGCAAGAAAAAACACCACATATAGTGTTTTTTCCTGCCTGTTCACGTATATTTTGCGTAAGGTCACAAAACCGTATGACCAAGGCCGCCATCCATTTGGTTGAGCTTATCAAGAAGCCTTGCATGCGCAGGATCCGTAAGGTCCGGATCTTCAGTCAGCAGCCGGTCCACATCCGCGGATGCACGCTTAAGGATATGTGCATCCTGAAATACATCCCCGAGAACAAAGTGCAGATCCCCGCTCTGTCTGACACCGAACAGATCCCCCGGCCCCCGCTGTTTCAGGTCTTCGCTTGCTATCTGAAACCCGTCGTTGCTGTGATTTAAGACTTCCAGACGTTCCATACAGTGTTTCGACCTGTTTGCACTCATAAAGATACAATAGGACTGGTGTTCACCCCGCCCGATCCTTCCGCGCAGCTGGTGCAGCTGTGAAAGGCCGAAGCGTTCCGCATTCTCGATCAGCATGACCGTGGCATTCGGTACGTTGACACCCACTTCCACGACTGTCGTGGATACCAGGATCTGAATATCGTTCCGGTAGAACGCGTCCATGACGGCATTTTTGTCTGCCGTTTTCATTTTTCCGTGCAGGATACCGATACGGATCTGTTCATCATGCGCAAACACTTCTTTCAGTTTTTCCGCATAATCAGCCACGTTCTCGGCATCCATTCCTTCGGATTCCTCCACTAACGGACAGATGACATAGGCCTGACGTCCATTAAGGATCTCTTTTTCCATGAACTGATAGGCTTTTGTCCTGTAGTCCGTATTCACAACGCAGTTCTTTACTTTCAGACGTCTTTTCGGAAGTTCATCTATAACGGAAAGATCGAGATCTCCGTACAGAATGATCGCAAGCGTGCGTGGGATCGGCGTTGCGGACATCACAAGCACATGCGGTTTTTTCTCATTCTTTGCGGATAACAGTTCACGCTGTCTGACACCGAAACGGTGCTGTTCATCGGTAATGACAAGCGCCAGACTCTGAAAGTTTACTTTTTCCTGGATCAGAGCATGCGTTCCGATCACGATCTGCGCCTCTCCCGATGCGATCTGTTCATATATGTCACGCTTCGTTGCAGCACTCATGGAGCCTGTCAGCAGGACGGCTTTTGCGGGTATGTCTTCTTTCTTAAGGATCTTTGCGATCGTTTCAAAATGTTGTGTTGCAAGGATCTCTGTCGGAGCCATGATGGCAGTCTGATGACCGTTTGCGGCGACCATGACTGCCGAGAGAAGCGCGATGATCGTTTTGCCGCTCCCCACATCCCCTTCCACCAGGCGGTTCATGGGTACATCTCTTTCCAGATCCTGCTGTACTTCATCCCATACTTTCTTCTGCGCACCTGTCAGTGTATACGGAAGATGCTCTATGAGCCTTACGGTATAAGCGCTCGGATAGATCTGAAAGTCGCACTTCTCCAGAGTCTTCTTTTCTTTCAGCAGACGGAGCTGAAGGATAAAATAGAAGAATTCCTCATATACGAGCTTCTCCCTGGCTTCCAGAAGCTGTTTCAGATCTGCCGGAAAATGCATAGCATAGAGCGTTTCTTTTTTAGGAGAAAACAGTTCCGCATCTTCTGCCGGATCAAAGGATACTCCCTCAAAGATCCCTTTGATCACTTTGGTCAGCGCATGATTGGAAAGGCCTTTCGTCAGGGCATATATGGGCTGCAGCGTACCTTCGATCTTACGGTAATCCTCCATTTTAAAGATCAGTGGCTGTTCCACATGAAAGAACATGCCCCGTTTCCCGATGCGCGCACGGAAAACATAGGTCTCTCCCACTTTCAGGCTCTTGGTAAGATAAGGCATATGAAACCAGACCGCCGATACTTCCGTCCCTTCATTTGCAAGCGCAGCCGTAACGATCTGCATCCGGCCGGCTCTCTTTAGAAGCGGCCGTTTTACCACGGTCGCCTGAAAGAAAACGATCTCATCGACACACTCTTCCGAAAGGGTTGTCAGCGGATCGTATTTCATATAATCCCGCGGATAATAATATAAAAAATCCTCGGCCTTATGCAGGCCGAGTTTTTCATACGATTTTACGGTTTTCGGACCGATCCCCTTCAGTTCGATCGTCGCGGTGTTCAAGTCCATGTATCTTCCTCATATTCGGGCTCTTATTCTACGCTGATCACATAATAATAGATCGGCTGGCCGCCCGCGTGCATTTCCACATCACAGTCGGGGAACGCTTCTTCCACTTCGCTCATGAAATCGGATGCGATCTCCTCATCAACTTCCTCACCATAGTAGATGCAGATCAGTTCGGATTCATCATCCACCATGTTGTTGAGCATTTCAAGCGCTGTCGCTTCGACTTCCGTACCGACGGCAAGAATATCATGATCACCGATCCCCATGATATTACCCTGTTTGATCTCCAGATCATTGATCACGGTATCACGTACCGCATAAGTCACCTGTCCGGTCTTGACTTTCTTGATCTCTTCACAGATCACTTCTTCATTCTCTTCCACACTCTTATCGCCCATGAAATTGATCAGGGCTGTGATCCCCTGCGGAACCGTTTTGGTCGGGATCACGACAACCTTCTTGTCCTCCACCAGGAACTGGGCCTGATTGGCTGCAAGAATGATATTCTTATTGTTCGGAAGGATAAAGACATTCTTCGCATTGACATGTTTGATCGCCTGCACCATATCCTCGGTACTCGGATTCATGGTCTGTCCGCCTTCGATCAGATAGTCAACGCCAAGCCCCTGAAAGATCGCATCCATGCCTTCTCCGACTGAAACGGCGATAAAGCCGATCTCTTTGGGAGGCTCGTCAAACGTAATGGTCTCTTCTTCTGTCTCTGCAACTGTATCTGCAGCAGCGGGTTCTTCCGCACTGTCTGTTTCTTCCTTTGCGGTTTCCGTTCTCTCTTCCTGCTTCTCTTCTTTCTCAGCCATCTTGAAGAGTTTTTCCTGATGCTCCTCGCGCATGTTATCGATCTTCATATTGGTCAGCGCGCCAAACGTTAAGGCTTTCTGGATCGCAAGCCCCGGATCGTTTGTATGCACATGCACCTTGACGATCTCCCCGTCTGCCACACAGACGATGGAATCACCGATGGATTCCAGATACATCTTGAAATCCTGTTCGTTTTTGGCATTGAAGACCTTATCAAGCATAATGATGAATTCCGTGCAATATCCGTATTTGATATCCATGGAAGCCTGCGCGGAGTAAGAATCGGAAACGGGCTTTTTCGTATCCGTATCCGTGATCGTAAGATCCAGTTCTTTGCCGAGAAAAGCCTGATACCCGCCTTTTAACACTTCCACGAGTCCCTGGCCGCCTGAATCGACAACGCCGGCCTGTTTGAGGACGGGAAGCATATCGGGTGTCTTCTGCAGCATATCTTCCGCTGCTTCGATCACCTGTTTCAGATATTCATCCAGATCGGAAGTGGTCGAAACGATCTGAAGGCCTTTGTCGGCAGCAGCTTTCGCCACCGTCAGGATCGTACCTTCTTTCGGTTTCATGACCGCCTTGTAGGCAGTCTCCACCGCTTTCTGCATTGCATTTGTAAGGATCGCGCTGTCCAGTTCCTCGTATTCGCGGATCACTTTTGTAAAACCGCGCAGGAGCTGCGACAGGATAACGCCGGAATTCCCTCTGGCTCCCCTTAAGGACCCGGAAGAAATGGCTTTTGCCAGTGTTGCCATCGTCATGTCTTCAAGCGCCGTTACCTCTTTGGCAGCCGACATGATCGTCATGGTCATATTGGTACCCGTATCCCCGTCCGGAACGGGAAATACGTTTAATTCGTTAATGTATTCTTTCTGAGCTTCCAATGCCTTTGCACCGGCCAAAAACATATTTGCCATCTTTTCGGCATTGATCTTTTCAATCGCCAATGTTCTAACCTCCAAACAGCAGCCTTTCGCATGATCAGTCGATCACACGGACGCCTTCCACAAATAT
Organism: Lachnospiraceae bacterium; assembly: GCA_017620255.1. GTDB lineage: Bacteria > Bacillota > Clostridia > Lachnospirales > Lachnospiraceae > UBA2868. Next base: position 73,325 of record JAFZQU010000028.1, on the reverse strand, counting down.
ATTTATCTTATCGATCTCTAATCCGGTCAGTTCCTCCACTTTGTATTTCACGTTGCTGATCAGGTTATCCGCAACGGCCTGGATACTGACACCATAAGAAACGATCACATGAAAATCAAGCGTCAGACGGTTATTTCTGATCAGAACATTGATCCCGCGTGTGATGCTTTCTTTTTTCAGAAGCTTCACGATGCCGTCCTTCACGTTTACACTGGCCATACCGACGATCCCGAAACATTCAACAGCAACGCTGCCTGCATATTGCGCGATCGCTTCCGCATCGACCGATATGGAACCGATCTGAGAATTCACTCTTCCTTTCATTTATTTACCTCCCGTTCTTATTCAATGCTATCCTATAATTTACATGATTGTTCACAAAAAGGCAACCTCAAGGGATATTTTTTTGCTTTTTTCGCTTTTTATGCTTGCAAACGCTTTTCACATCTGTTAAAATACTCGTGTTGTCTAATCAGAAGGAGGGTAGAACCATGGCAAAATGTGATATTTGCGGAAAAGGCGTTCATTTCGGTAATAATGTCAGCCATTCTCATAGAAGATCCAACAGAATGTTCCACGCAAATGTAAAGCGTGTAAAATGTAAAGTGAACGGGGTTCCGAGAAGGCTTCACGTTTGTACGCAGTGCTTAAAGAGCAATGCCGTAGAACGCGCTTAATCCCTATTTCGATCAAAAAAGCATCTGTCAGTTGACAGATGCTTTTTTATTATCCTATTCTCCGTCCGGAAAGGCCACATCCATGATCTCTTCATCACTCGGGCCGTCTTTGGATTCCTTCTTTGCCGCAAAATGATTGACAAGGTCAGGTACCATATCGAGGATCTTAGTAACGGAATCCTGATTCTTGATGTTCACGAGTCTTGTCGTTCCGTTAGCGATCACCAGTACGGCAGACGGGGCCATCTTGCCGGTCAGGCCGCCTGCGCCGTTGTCTTTCTTCTCTCCCCGGAATTCTCCGGCACCAACCCCGAAAGAAACATCGACAAAAGGAATAATGATCGTGTCACCGATCTTAACCGCTTCACCGACAACCGTTTTGGAACTTAAGAACCCGTCCATTCCTTTCAGCAGCGATTCCACAACCTCATTAAATCTTCTTTCTCCCATTGTTCAGTTCTCCTTTCAGGATTCTGATCTAAGATCATCCAGGATCTTTCTGAGATCTTTATTAAAGTACAATTTCCATCCGGCGATCAAAAGCGTGATCACAAAAACACGTCCCCGTACAAACAGGTCCCCTTCCAGGATCTCCCTGTCAAAATACGGTTCGATCGAAAAACTCTTTCCGATAAAAGGATACAGGATAGACGCTATTGCAAGTATTTTACCTGTTGTATCCGGCTCTGCAAACCCAAACCGGAAATGGCCCGTGCATTTTCTCGGCCTGATCGCTTTTAAGATGATCACGACCTGTGTCAGCGCATCGGTAAGCGTTTCCTTTTTGGCTTCATCCGTGAACAGGGAAATGATCGTTTTGATCTTATTCTCATAATGAAGTATCTTTTCCCTGAAATGAAGTATAAAGTCACGGACGACTGCAATATATTCTTTCAGTTTGCCATAGAAACCCTTTTTTTCCTCTTCCACACCATCCTGCTGCGACTCGGCAGCAGGTTCCGGTACGGATGGCTGTTTATCCTCGAATCCTTCCAGCGTGATCTCATCTTCTTTCGGGACCCGGTCTAAGGGTTTCTCTTCTTTTTTACGTCTTTTGGTACTCTTTTCCTTCTTCTTCCGTTTCGATACGGGAATGCCGAGGATCCGGAGCTGCTTTTCCGTTTTATCCTTCGATAGGGTGTAACGGAATGTGACCAGATGCAAAAGCCAGGAAAGCCTGACATTCAGATCGACGTCAGAGACATAAGCACTTTCAGCCCTGTAACGCACGGGAACGAAAAGGATGAGACAGGCGATCAAAAGAACCAGTCCGATAAGGGACAGTAATGTGATCCCCAGGATCTTTAAGACCAGTAAAAAAATACTCACGCCTTCTGCTCCTGTTCTGCAAGTTTCTCAAGCAGCCATGCACGGATACCGGTATAGGAATGAAACGCCTTATAGTACTCTTCATGGATCCTTTGTACCAGCCCGAAAGCTGCCGTCTGATCTTCCGCCAGTCCGATCACATCATAATCACGGTGTCTGAAGGCCCGCTGTTTCAGAAGCGGTACCGGAATGATGTCAAAAACATCCGCTTCATTGGACGCGATGGTGATCAGATACAGGTTGATGAGGCCCGCTCCGTTTTGAAAACTCCGCTTGACCTTTTCAACCTTGCCGTCCGTCTTTTCCGTTGTAAACAAAGGTTCTAAATACCGGATCATATGATTTTTCCAAGAAAAAGGCTATCGCAAATTTCCGACAGCCCCATTTCCCATCTGATCTTCATTGTGGTATTCCCATTGTCCGGCGCGCTTCATATCCTGATATTTCGAATATGCACGTTCCAGGATCTGCCGTTCATTTGAAAACTTCAGCAAATGAAAGGCTTCATGATACTTATAATATCCGGAATCCACAAAAAATTCTTCACGTTGTGGCTTACTGTAATAATTCTCGCCCCGCATCAGATACCAGTGAACTTCTTTTTCCACGATATCATCCGGAACGTTGAAGGAATAGTGACTTTTCCCGACATATTTTACGATGGATGCCCTGGCCCCGGTCTCTTCCAAGACCTCACGTAATGCGGTGTCTTCGAATTCCTCTCCTTCTTCTACAGTTCCCTTCGGCAATACCCAGCCTTCGTATTTATTACGAAAATTCTTGTAAAGCAGCAGGATCTTGCCCCGAAATATAACCACACCGCCACAGCTCGTTGCCTCAATCATTGCAATGCCTCCTGTATGGTGTGTTATAGTAGACTATAACTGTCAATCAGTATAGCATTATTTCCAAGAAGCGTCAAACTTCCCGTTATTGCCTGCTCCCGAAATATGCGTCAAAAACATTCTTGGCGATCGGTACGGCTACTTCCCCGCCGGACCCGCCGTCTTCCACTAAGACCGTTACCGCGATCTCAGGCTCATCCACTCCCGCGAACCCCGTAAACCAGGCATGGCTGCGTCCCTTGTCGGCCGAGTACTCGGCAGAGCCCGTTTTTCCGGCTGCTTTGTAACCGTAGGTGTCCCTGACTTTGCTGCCGGTCCCCTCCGTGACCACTTCTTCCATCATTTCCTGCATTTTTTTCGCATATTTAACCTGCAGGAGCCTGGTGAATTCTTCCTGCCCCGTTTCCTCTACCGGATCGTCATAGGCCGTATAGATCCCCGATACGGCGTAGGGCCTCATCATCACGCCGTTGTTTGCGATCGCCTGCGTGATCAGGTTCATGTGGAAAGGTGTGATCTGCGTTTTACCCTGTCCGATCGCGGTTTGCATCACATCCGCAATATTGGAACCCGCATTCATCGTCACAACGCTTTGTTTATAGGAATAGGGACAGGGCAGCCTGTTGTTGAACAAAAGATCGTTGCAGACCGTTGTAAACGACCGTTTATTCAGTGTCGTCGCTATATTGGCAAAGCTTGAATTGCATGATTTTGCAAAAGATGTATGAAAATCAACCGTTCCGTGATGCTGGCCGTGGAAACAGTTGATCCGGTTTCCCTGATAGGTGAAAGATCCGTTGCAGTCAAACGAATAATCATCCGTATCCGCATGCTCTTTCATATAGGCAAGCGCCGTTACGACCTTGAAAGTGGAGCCCGGCGGATACAGGCCCATGCTCACACGGTTTAACAGGGCGGATCTGTCGCTATCCGCATTGATCTCATCCCAACGGAGCCGAATGGTATTCGGGTCAAAATCAGGCTTTGATAACAGTACGAGGATCTCTCCTGTTTTCACATCCGTCGCGATAACGGCACCGCGCCTGTCTCCCAGCGATACATCCGCGACCTGCTGCATATACAGGTCAAAGGTCGTGACCACCTTGTTGCCCGGACTCTTCTCTCCGGCAAAATCATTTGCGATCCGTTCCCCGATATAAACGTCACTCGTCAACAGATTGAAATTCTCGAAAGATTCCACGCCGGTCCTGCCATGTGTGGAAAAGCCGACCGCATGCGCGAACAGATTTCCGTACGGATAGGTTCTCACTTCCATACCGTTCTCATCGGTAAGCGTTGTCGCAAGGATCTCACCGTCACGGCTTAAGATATCCCCGCGGGTCACACGTTTTGCGTACAGATCCTGCCGCTTGTTATAGGGATTGTTGATCAGATCGTGCCCTACAAACTGCGTAAAATAGAGCAGGTAAAAGATCAGGGACAGAAAGGCCGCGATAAATACATAGGTGATCACTAAGATCTCACGGTTTCCCTGCGGCATGCGCTCTCTTTTGTTTTTTTCTCTATGAAACAGTTTCAGCATAAGCACCTCGATCAGGCAGGATGCGTGTGATTTTCATCACGGTAGGATATATACATCCCCTGGATCAGGGAAAACAGGATCAGGGACACCATGACGGAACTGCCGCCGTAACTGATGAGCGGCAGTGTCACGCCCGTTAAGGGAATGAGTTTCGTGACACCCCCGATCGTTAAAAACACCTGAAAGGCATACATCGTACTCAGGCCGACGGCCAGCAGTTTATAAAACGGATCGTGAAAGCGCATGGCAACGTTCATGAACATGACAAAGCAGCTGGCACAGATCAGGATCAGGCAAAGACCGAAGATCACACCCAGTTCCTCGCAGATCGCCGCAAAGATAAAGTCCGCTTCCACAACCGGGATCGAACGCGGCAGTCCCTGTGAAAGCCCCGTTCCAAACCAGCTTCCCGTACCGATCGCAAACAGGGACTGCGAAACCTGATATCCTGCCGTTTCGATCGTGGCGATCGGATCTCTCCATGCGGTCACGCGGGTCCTGACATGCGAAAACAGGAAATAACCGGCAACGGAAGCTACGAATCCTCCTGCGAAACCAAGCAGATAATAATACAGTTTTCTCGTTGCCACATACAGGATGGCAAAATAAGCCACAAAGTAAAGGACCGCCGAGCCCAGGTCCTTGGAAAGGACGAGGATCAAAACATGCAGTCCCGCCACACAGCCTGAGATCAGGACCTGCTTTAAGCTAACGGCAGAATACAAAAGTCCCGCGATGGCAAACGCAAATGTGATCTTGATGAATTCAGAAGGCTGAAAGGTGATCCCGAAAAGTGAGATGTTCAGTTTGGATCCGTTGATCACACGGGAAAAGACGAGTACAAGTGACAGTGATGCGATCCCAAAGCCCGCAAATACCCATGCCATTTTGTCAAAATAGCGGAATCTGCGAAAGAAATAAGGAACAAACATGCAGAGTGCCAGTGTGAACGCACAGATGGAAAACTGCCTGAGCGCCCTCTCTCTTGAAAGACGCGTCAGTATGATGAAGCCGACCGAGAGCAGCATGCACATGTTATTTAAGATCAGGCGGTTCGCACGCGGATACAGGATATGATACAGCACGATCACCGCGACCATGATCAAAAGCTGCAGGAAATAAAACAGAAGGATCGACAGATCGCGTTCTGTCAGAAGCAGGGCAAGATACGCAACGCTCTGCATAAAAAACATCCAGATGTTCTGACGGATATAGATCCGTTTGCGGCCTTCCTCATGTTTGTGGCGGAATACGCTGAAACATTCAAAAGTATAGGCCAGCATGAACAGGATGATCAGATATTTGGATAAAGCGATGATGATCGTTTCCATGTTCGTCCTTTGAAGCGCTATTGCACACCGCGCGACAGATGTCCTTTCGTATACGGATAGTCGGGTTTATCAAGATCCAAACCCTTTATGAGGGCTGCATAGTATCGGATGCGCTCCGCTGTGTCCTCTCCTGTTTCCGTTGTAAAGAGCAGGCGGAGCGAGGCGGGTTTGATCTTCCTCATCAGTGCCGTCTCATCATGCAGCGAAACCGGAACGCTGTTACAGATCACATTATAGCAGTCGCTGCATTTACAGAGCACCGGGAAATCCACATGATACCTGTCGCCTATACTTACTGTTTCATACCGTTTGGTGCATTTATCTTTTGTTTTCTTTATACACTGCGCGCTGACCATGAGCGGCAGCCTGCCGTAAACGATCAGATCCTCTCCCGTCATTCCTCTCGCAGACAGTTCCGCCCTGTTCAGTTCCACAGGAACCGTAAAGCGGGTGACCCCGTATTCCGAAAGGACGGAATGTGCATAAGCGTTCAGGGCATACAGATGCAGGTCCGCAAGGATCTCCCTGTCATACCCGTTTTCCCTGAGATACTGCAGGCTTTCATAATTATCGATCAGGATCCCGTCAAATACAGGATCAGCGATCAGACCCGCGATCCGCTCGCCGGTTTCAAAATAGTTGTTCCTGCAGATACAGGATAACTGCAGATACAGAAGCAGCGGATGACCCGATCCTTTCCGTTTCAGATGAATCTCCCGGATCTCTTTTTCATTTTGCAAAAACAGGTCATACGGTACGGACAGGATCCCCACTTCATCGGACGCAAATGCGGCCTTTGCCTGCGCAAGGTTCGTGACCTGCACATGAAGGTCAGGATGTGTATACGGCACTTCCGGATCCGGCTCACGATCATCCTTTGGCACTGCGAAGATCCCTGCTTCCTCTCTTCGAAAACCCTGCAGGATCTTTTCCGATAAGACACCTGTCAGTTCCCGGCGCATGGCATTTAACGAAGAGACCGGCAAAAAGACGGGATCTTTTCCCTCGATCTTTAAGTCCCTTAAATAAAACGGTGTACCTCCCATTTTCCCGAACTGCTTTTTGATCTCATCAATCCCGAGTCCCCTGGTCTTGGCAGGTTCTGCAACAGGACCCGTGACTGTTACGCTCACATCATGCGATTCGGCAGTGACCCTGACCGCTTCTCCCTGCCTAAACGTAGCCGACAGATCGACCGGAAGTGGCGTGGGATCGTTCCTTAACAGGCCGTTCATCATTTGTCTGTCTTTAGCGTCCCCCTTCTCATACCCGGGCTTTTTGACCGTGATCATGTTCCGGCCGTTATGCTGAATATAATAACCGCTGCTGTGTCCGCATCTGCCATAGAGTTCCTGCAGGCGTTTTAAGTCTTCCCCGTCTACTGTATAACCGGCCGGATCTGCTTTGTACAGATCCATATGTTTTCTGTAGACGGAAGTCACCAGCGTTACGTAATCGGGGCTCTTCATTCTGCCCTCGATCTTAAACGAAGCGATCCCCGCCTCTATGAGGGATGGCAGCAGTTCGAGCGTGCAGATATCCCTGCAGCTGAGCAGATATTCCCCGTCATAAGGAAGACGGCAGGGCTGCGCACATCTGCCCCGGTTGCCGCTCCGATCCCCCAGCATACTGGACATCAGGCACTTTCCGGAATAGGAATAACAGAGCGCCCCGTGTATGAAACATTCAAGCGGCATATCCGATCTCTCACGGATATTCTGTATCTCATCAAGCGACAGTTCCCTCGCAAGCACCACGCGTTTGGCACCGAGTTTGGAAAGAAGTTCAACACCTGCGATATCGGTGACGGCCATCTGTGTGCTTGCATGCAAGGGCAGGTCCGGCATGGCTTTTCTAAGCAGTCCGAAAAGTCCGATGTCCTGCACGATCACGCCGTCAAGGCCTGCCAGATAGAACGGGCGCAGATAAGATGTGATCCCGCCGATCTCCTTATCCTTCAGCAGGATATTTAACGTCATATAGACCTTACGCCCGTACAGATGCGCATGGTCGATGGCTCTTAAGATCTCTTCGTCTGTGAAGTTTTTCGCATAGGCTCTCGCGGAATAGTTTCCGCCAAGATACACTGCATCGGCGCCTGCGTTCACCGCTGCCAGAAAACATTCATAATCGCCGGCAGGTGCCAGAAGTTCCGTACCATTCATAAAAACCCCGTATAATAAGAAGATCGAGTAGGGTTCCTACTCGATCCGTTCTATCTTTTTCTTTCGGTCATGTCGTTCTGATATTCCCGAATCATTTTCTCTTTGCTCTCCAGTTTGATCTGTGAGGCGATCAGTTCATGTTTGAGATCATACAATTCCCTGTCCTTCGCCTCCAGTTCCTCCTGCAGCGTTTCGATCTGCTTTTTGGCTTTGAAATAATCATCTGCCACATTCAGCTGAAGCAGGATGCCCTGCATATCCAGCGGCTGTCTGCGAAATGATTCGACTTTATTGTATTCAAAGATCTTGTTATTGATGTAGGAAGCAACTTTTTGCAGATATTCTTCACTCTCATATCCGCTGAGTGTGATCACTTTCCCGCCGATGATCACTTCGGCATCATTTTTCGTTGCCATAATCCTTCCCCCAAAGTGCCATAAAACTTACATCTATAAATTATAGCAGAATCTAACAGAAAAACAAGCCACATCATGGTCATGTACCGCTCTCGGGAAAAGGGATCCCGAAATGTGCATATGCACTCTTTGTTGCCACTCTGCCGCGCGGTGTACGGTTTAAAAACCCGTTCTGGATCAGATACGGTTCATAGACATCCTCGATCGTACCGGCATCTTCCCCGATCGCCGCCGCGATGGTATCCAGTCCCACCGGACCGCCGTCAAATTTATGGATCATCGTAAGTAACAGATTTCTGTCCACATGATCCAGGCCCATCCGGTCGACATCCATCTTGTCAAGGGCCGATCTGGCAACCTCATAGGTGATATCCCCGTCATAAGCGATCTGGGCAAAATCACGCACACGCTTCAGCAGTCTGTTGGCAAGTCTCGGTGTACCGCGGCTCCTCTTTGCAAGTTCAGCCGCACCCTTACTGTCGATCTTCACCTGCAGGATCTTAGCGGAATGTAAAATGATCGTCGTCAGTTCTTCCGTGGTATAGAATTCCAGCCGGTTGATCACGCCGAAACGGTCCCTGAGCGGTGCCGTTAAAAGACCTGCCCTGGTCGTAGCACCGACAAGCGTGAATTTCGGCAGATCCAGACGGATCGATCTGGCACTTGCCCCTTTGCCGATCATGATATCGATCGCATAATCTTCCATCGCGGGATACAGTACTTCTTCCACCTGCCTGTTCAGCCTGTGGATCTCATCCACAAAGAGGATATCGCCTTCCGCCAGATTGTTCAGGATCGCAGCCATATCTCCGGGCTTTTCGATCGCAGGTCCGGAGGTCGTCTTGATGTGAACCCCCATTTCATTGGCGATGATCCCGGCAAGCGTTGTCTTGCCGAGTCCGGGCGGGCCGTAAAAGAGCACATGGTCAAGCGGATCATGCCGCTGCTTTGCCGCTTCGATATAAACAGATAAAGTCTCTTTGACTTTCTTCTGTCCGATATAATCTTTCAGATACTGCGGGCGCAGGCTTCCCTCAATCTGAACGTCTTCTTCCGTAAAACTTGTCTCGATCGTACGTGATGCCATTTAGCCTCCAAAATACACTGTATATTATGATTTTAACTGATCAGATCAAATGCTTCAATGCTTCCTTCAATACCGTTTCCACATCATCCGTGTCCGAAACGTCAACACTGCGGCAGGCGCGCATGGCATCCGTTGCGGAATAGCCAAGGGCACAGAGTGCTTCCATGGCTTCCTGCCTGACACCTGTGATATAGTCATCGTTTCCGGCTGCATGTGAAAGTTTCTGCTCGAATGCTTCCTGCAGATTGATCTTGTCTTTCAGATCCAGAATGATACGTTGGGCTGTCTTGGTACCGACACCCGGACATTTTGAGATCGTTTTGGCGTCTCCTGACAATATCGCGAACCTCAGATCGTCCGCTTTGATGGCGGATAAAACGGAAAGGGCTACTTTCGGCCCGACTCCGTTTACCTGGATCAGCTGCTTGAACAGATCCAGATCATCCTTTGTCAGAAATCCGTAGAGCTGCATGGCGTCTTCCCGGACGCTCAGATATGTGTAAACTTTACATTCCTGTGACAGGCCGCGGATCATGTCGATCGAAGTCTGCGGCATATTGATGTTATAGCCGACGCCGCCGACCGCAAGAACGATCGATCCTTCCTGGATCGCCGCGACTTCACCCTTCAAAAAAGCGATCATAGTAATCCCTCACTCCCCTTCTGCTTATGATCATATATGCAAGAATACCGAGTGCAAACCCGGTCAGTGTCCCGAAAAACAGCAGGATCGGAAAATAGTACCAGATCTTCAGCTGACTGACTACAAACATTGCAACTGTAAGCTGTCCCAGATTGTGCGTGATCCCTCCAAGCACACTGCATCCGGGTATGCCGATGCGGTCACTTAACGAGATCAGAAACATGCAGACCAGACTGAGCAGACCGCCTGCAAGACTGTACAGGATCGCATACACATTTGTAAACAGAAGTCCGGTCACTACGATCCGGATGAGAAGCACGATCCCTGCATCCGTGAGTCTGACAAGTGCCGCGTTTTTCCCTGTTCCCTTTTCAAGATAGAGGATCAGCAGCGTGATCAGATTCGGGATCCCCAGTTTGACGCCCGGAATACCGAAAGAAAACGGCAACAGGATCTCAACATAACTTAGGATCATCGCAAGTGCGCTAAACATCGCAAGCAGTGCCAGATGTCTGACGCCTCTTCTACCTTGTGAGTGCATCGATTCCATTTTCCTCACCCGACCTGACGGTAACTACCACACGATGCGGCAGACAGACGATCGTTTCCGTATCCGCACTGACCGCTTTCTGATGCACACAGGAGTGGTCCGGGCAGTCCGCCCACGTGATCTTTGCCTGATGATCGCTTATCACAAGCGTATTGCTGCCACCGTCATATCCGTTTATCTCAACTGTCAGATCCGTATCCAAAGGATAAACGGCTGTTTCCACACCATCCACCGATACAACGACTTCACTGCCGGCTGTATGCCTGAGTGACAGGATCAGCCAGAGTGTACCGAACAGCGCAAGTGCGGAAAAAAAGATGATCAGATCGGTTTTCTTCATCGTTGATTGATATAATTGATCAGTCCGCCATTCAGGATGATCTTCTGCATGAATTCGGGGAACGGCTGGCCCGTGAACGTCTGACCGCTGGTTTTATCGATGATCTTACCCGAATCAAAATCAACCTCGACCTGATCGCCGTCAGCGATCGCCTGTGCGGCTTCCTTGCACTCAATGATCGGTAAGCCGATATTGATCGCATTTCTGTAAAAGATCCTGGCAAACGTCTCTGCGATCACACAGCTGACGCCGGATACTTTGAGTACCAGCGGCGCATGTTCCCTCGAAGATCCGCAGCCGAAGTTTTTGCCCGCCACGACAAGGTCTCCTTTTTTGATCTTGTGCACGAAATCGGCATCGATATCTTCCATCGCATGCCCGGCCAGTTCCACCTGATCCTGGATGGCAAGATATCTTGCAGGTATGATCACATCCGTATCCACATTATCCCCGTATTTATATGCTGTTCCAACTGCGTTCATTTGTCAATCCTCCGGTTTCGTGATATATCCGGCAACAGCGCTGGCTGCCGCAACGGCGGGACTTGCAAGGTATACTTCCGACTCCACATGTCCCATACGTCCTACAAAATTACGGTTTGTCGTTGAGATACATCTCTCACCTTCTGCCAGAACACCCATGTAACCGCCAAGGCAGGGGCCGCAGGTCGGCGTGGATACGATCGCACCCGCTTCGATGAAAGTCTTGAGCAGTCCTTCGTTCATGGCCTGCAGATAGATGCTCTGTGTTGCGGGGATCACGATGGCACGAACATTCTTTGCCACTTTTTTCCCGTTCATGATCATGGCAGCGATCCGGAGATCATCCATTCTGCCGTTTGTGCAGGATCCGATCACAGCCTGGTCGACCATGATCTTCTCCCCGATCTCATCGACCGTTTTCGTATTCTCCGGCAGATGCGGAAAGGCCACCGTCGGTTTCAGTGTGGAAAGATCGATCGTATACTCAGCCGCATAATGGGCATCCTCATCAGCCGTGTAGACTTTGTAAGGCCTGTTGCCGTGTTCTTTCAGATACGTCTCCGTGATCTCATCCACGGGGAAGATCCCGTTCTTGCCGCCGGCTTCGATCGCCATATTGGCGATGGTGAATCTGTCATCCATGCTCAGATACCGGATCCCGTCTCCCGTAAATTCCATGGACTGATAGAGGGCACCGTCCACCCCGATGAGCCCGATGATATGCAGGATCACGTCCTTACCGGATACCCATTTGCCGGGGATCCCCGTTAGGTTGAAACGGATGGCATCAGGAACCTTAAACCAGGCACGTCCCGTTGCCATACCGGCCGCCATATCCGTGGAGCCGACGCCGGTTGAGAAGGCACCGAGTGCACCATATGTGCAGGTATGCGAATCCGCACCGATGATCACATCACCCGCAACGGTCAGTCCCTGTTCGGGCAGGAGCGCATGCTCGATCCCCATCTGTCCCACGTCATAATAATGGGAAATATCGTGCCGGATCGCAAATTCACGGACACATTTACAGTTCTGCGCCGATTTAATGTCCTTGTTCGGGATAAAATGATCCATGACAAGCGCGATCTTCTCCCGGTCAAAAACATCTTTTTTCTGCATTTTTTCCATTTCACGGATCGCCACAGGCGTCGTGATATCGTTACCCAGTACAAGATCCAGGTCCGCTTCGATCAGCTGGCCCGCTTCCACATAGGGAAGGCCCGCATGATCTGCGAGGATCTTCTGAGTCATCGTCATCCCTTTTCCCATAATATATCTCCTTTATACTCATTTTCTTATGGCATTATAGCACCGTTTCGAATATAATTGAAATATATAAAAATTATATTGAGGATAACTATAAGTTATGGAAAATCATTTATCTCTTTACAGGATCTTTTATGTGGCGGCAGAAGAAAAAAACATCTCCGCGGCCGCCAAAAAACTGTTCATTTCCCAGCCCGCCGTTTCCAAGGCCATTTCCCGTCTGGAAGCGGGCATCGGTGCACCGCTCTTCATCAGAAGTTCCAAAGGTGTCACGCTGACGCAGGAAGGGGAACTCTTATATTCGCATGTGAAGATCGCATTCGAAAGCATCGACGAGGGCGAGGAACACTTGAAAAACCTGCTCTTATCGGGCGGCGGCGTGATCCGTTTCGGCGCATCCACCACGCTTTGCAAATATGTACTCCTGCCCTATCTGCAGGGTTTCATGATGACGCATCCGAATGTGCAGATCTCTATCGAATGCCAGAACACCTATGATACCCTGAAACTGATCAACGATAAAAAGATCGATATCGGCCTGATCGGCATGGTCAGTGAAAACGAGATCGAAAACGCGAATCTTTCCTATCTGCAGGTAACGGAGATCGAGGATATCTTTGTGGCTACCAAAGACTATATCAAGGCAATGGGCACACATGATATCATCTCCAACTCCACGCTGCTTCTCCTGAACAAGGAGAATATCACGCGTCAGTATATCGATCAGTACTTCCGGCAGAATCACGTCAAAGTCGATCATGTGATCGAAGCCACTTCCTTAGACCTTCTGATCGAGTTTGCCAAGATCGGTCTGGGTGTCGGCTGCGTGATCCGGGAATTCGTGAAAAAAGAACTTGCCAGCAAACAGCTGATCAGGATCCCGCTGAAAAACCCGATCCCGAAACGTTCGATCGGCTTTATCTATCCGCAGGGGACGATGCCTTCTGTTGCAGGCAGGACATTTGTGGAATATATCAAAGAAAACAGCCTCTTTGGTCAGGACTGAACAAGACGGCCCAGATAATAAAATCCCCTGCACTCCGTCAGTTCCACCTTTACGATCTCTCCGATCAGGGACGGATCTGCCGGGAAATGCACCAGAAGATTGTTGGACAGGCGGCCGGTCAAAAGGGACGGATCATGTTCATTGACCTCTTCTGTCAGCGCCTCCATCGTCTGTCCCTGAACCAGTACGGCACGTTTCTTGGAGCAGGTCTGTACCAGATCCAGAACCCTTGCAAACTGTTCTTTTACAAATGCTTCCGTTACCTGCCCCTCCATGGAAGCCGCAGGTGTACCCGTTCTCTTGGAATATTCAAACGTAAACGCATTGTCAAATTCGACTCTTTTTATCACATCCAGCGTATCGTCAATATCCTGCACGGTTTCCGTCGGGAACCCGACGATGATGTCTGTCGTGATCGCAATGTCCGGGATCCTTTCCCTGACATGCAGCGCCAGATCGATATACTGCTCTTTGGTATAATGCCGGTTCATCAGTTTTAAGATCCGCGTACTGCCCGACTGCAGCGGCAGATGCAGATGATGACAGATCTTTTTTGAAGCGCGCATGATATCGATCACATCCTCGTTCAGATCCTTCGGATGCGGTGTCATAAAGCGGATCCTGCGGATACCGTCTATCTTTTCGACTTCGGATAACAGTCTTGCAAAAGATGTTTTCTGAAGGCAGTTCTTCCCGTAGGAATTTACATTCTGCCCAAGCAGCATCACTTCTTTTACTCCCGAATCCGCAAGTCTTTTGACTTCGTCGAGGATCTCATTCATTTCGCGCGAGCGTTCCCTGCCGCGCACATACGGTACGATACAGTAGCTGCAGAAATTATCGCAGCCGAACATGATGTTCACGCCTGATTTGAATGCATATTTGCGCTCGGCCGGAATGTCTTCCACGATACGCTCGGCTTCGCTCTTTACCGATATGACCTGTTTTCCTTCTTTTAGCTGCGTATAGAGCAGTTCCGCAAGCATATAGATATTGTGCGTACCAAAGATCAGATCCACATGCGGGTAGCTCTTCTTGATCTTTTCGATCACTTCCGGCTCCTGCATCATACAGCCGCAAAGAATGATGCGCATATCGGGATTTTCTTTTTTGTATCCCTTCAGGACACCAAGCCTTCCGTACACACGCTGGTTGGCGTTGTCCCTGACCGTGCAGGTATTCATCAGCACAAGGTCCGCGTTTCTTTCATCGTCTGTCTCCACATAGCCGGCCGCTTTCAGGATCCCGAGCAGTTTTTCCGAATCCCTCGCGTTCATCTGACAGCCGAAGGTGGCAATGTAACACGTCAGTTTTCTCCCGCGTTTTGCAGACAGTTCAGCCACCAGCGCTGCGGTTTTTTGCATATAATGATTTTGCCGTTCCGGTTCCGTGACCGGGATCTGTTCTTCAATTCCGTTCATATATCTTTTCTTCCGTAATGATCATATCCGGTCTGATATCCCAGGGATCGGGTTCAATGCATTCCGTTTTCTGGCACTCAAACGCAAGGGCGATCGAAAAGCAGTCCTTATGCGCTGCAAGATACTTATCATAAAAACCGCCGCCGTGTCCGATCCGGTTGTTCTTCTCATCAAAAGCCACGAGCGGCAGGATGATCACATCCGGCTTTTCCATGACGGTGGCTTTTTCATCCGGCTGCAGGATCCCTAACGGACCGCTCTTTAAGTCACTGGTTTTCAAAGCATACTTAAAGACCATTTCCTTATCTTTTGCGGATGTGATATACGGAAAGGAAACACCTTTGTCGAGGATCTGTGCCCTGCCGATCAGCGGATATGTGATGACTTCATGCGCGGTTGATGCATAAAGGCCGACTTTCCAGGCACGCAAAAAGGCATCCTGGATATACAGCGTCTTTAATATCTTTGCGCTCTTTTCCATGCATGCCGTTTCATCCATTGCGTTTCTTACTGCAAGTATCTGCTTTCTGATCTGCGCTTTATCCATCCCGATCTCCGCCCGTTCAGCTGTTGCCGATAATGTAATCCGCGATCTTGAATTCCTCGTCCCGCTTGCCAACAAAGAGCGTTCCGTACTTTCTGCCTTCCATGATCTTATGAATGACGGATACGTCCTTTCCGTTCGCGATCACCATATCCGCGCCGGAATTCACGGCGATCGTGGCAGCGTGCAGTTTGGCGCTCATACCGCCCGTTCCGACGCTGCTGCCGGTGGTTTCTTTTCCCATCTGCATCAGTTCCTCATCCAGATGCTCCACTACCTCTATGAATCTCGCATTCTTGTTTGCTCTGGGATCGTCCGTATAGAGGCCGTCAATATCCGAAAGCAGGATCAGAAGATCCGCTTTCACGAGCGCGCATACAACAGCGGAAAGAAAATCATTGTCACCGATCGTATCTTCCACTTCATGGACCGCTACCGTATCGTTTTCATTTACGACCGGGATCACGCCGAGCTTCAGTAACTGCGTAAATGTGTTCTGTGCGTTTGTTCTGTTGATCTGATCCACGATCGTATGCTTGGTCATTAAGATCTGTGCGGTCAGATGGTTATATTCGGCAAACAGTCTTTCATAGATCATCATGAGTTTTGCCTGTCCGATCGCGGCACAGGCCTGTTTGAGCGGTATCTCGTTATCCGCCGGGGAAAGGTTGATCGTCTTCTTTCCGACTGCGATCGCACCGGAAGAAACAAGGATCACTTCCTTGCCCTGGTTGCGCAGTTCGCAGAGTTCCCGCACGAGACGCTCCATCTTGGTCAGGTTCAGTTCCCCTGTCGACATGTGATGCAGGCTTGAAGAACCGATCTTGACCACGATCCGTTTGTGCTCTTTCAGTTTTTGACGTAACAGCTGTTCATCTGTTTTCTGCATGATATCACCCTTCATTGTTTATGATCGCCTCGGCGACCTTCATTCCGTCCATGGCTGCACTCATGATACCTCCGGCGTATCCGGCTCCCTCCCCGCAGGGATAGATGCCCTTGAAATTACACTGGAACTGTTCATTCCTTAAGATCCTGACCGGAGATGACGTGCGGCTCTCAACGCCCGACAAGACCGCATCCGGATCGTCAAATCCTTTGATCTTTATTCCAAATGCACCGATCGCTTCCACGAGTGCCTCGTTGATCTCGTCCGTAAACAGTTCCTTAAGGTTTGCAAATCTGTATCTGCCTTTTAAGCACGGCCTGATCTTTCCGGTCTGCTGCGAGATCTTTCCCTCGGCAAAATCACCGTAGCGTTGTATGGGAACCTCACCTTCGCCGATCGAAAAAGCTTTTTCTTCCAGTTTCTGCTGAAAACGGAGTCCCGCCAGTACATGATCCGAACCGAAATCTTCGCTTCCGACGGAAACGATCAGGGCAGAATTTGCGTTTTCACCGTCCCGTTTACTGTAACTCATTCCGTTAACGGCAATACGGCCCTCTTCAGACGAAGCATTGACCACGAAGCCGCCGGGACACATACAGAACGAATAGACACTCCTTCCGTTTGCACAGTGTCTGACCAGTTTATAATCCGCTGCGATGGGAGGGTCTGTCTCTGCTTTGCCAAGCTGATTTTCATTGATCGTTTTCTGCGCATGTTCGATCCTGAGTCCCACGGCGAAATTCTTCTGTTCCATGGACAATCCGTGCTCATAGAGCATTTGAAAAGTGTCTCTTGCGGAGTGTCCGATCGCAAGAACAAGCGTATCCGTCATGCAGGTATATGTTCCATCCGCCTGTTTTTCAAATGTTTCCGGAAGTTCATGTTCCGGAAATGTCTCCCGGAAAGTCAGGGAATACAGTCTGTCTTTGCTTTGTACGATGTCTTCGAGTTTCATGCCAAAGACATAGGTACCGCCAAGTGAAACGATCTCCTCCCGCATATTGGTAAGAATGGTTCTAAGCACATCCGTACCCAGATGCGGTTTGGCATCATAAGCGATCTCCTCCGGTGCGCCGAATCTGACAAATGATTCCAGTACATACCGGTTCCTGCCGTACTTGTCATTGACCAGCGTATTCAGTTTCCCGTCGGAGAAAGTACCTGCTCCGCCTTCCCCGAATGACACGTTGGATTCCGTGTGCAGTTTTCGGTCGCCCAGGAAGAATGCTTCTACGCGTTCACTTCTATGCGTCACATCCTCGCCGCGTTCCACGATCACGGGCGCCAGCCCCGCCTGTGCAAGAAGATACGCACAAAAGAGGCCTGCAGGCCCGCTTCCGGTCACGATGGGCCTGTAGGGTCGCTTCGTGACTGGTTTCATAGGCAGTTCATAGGTCTTCTCTTTAACTGCCGTGATCTTTGCCGCGCCTTTGGGTTTGCGCATGTGAGGCAGGGCATCCGTCTCACAGAAGAGGTCTATGGTATAGACATAGTACAGATCCGGCTTGTTTCTGGCATCCAGGGAACGTCTTCTGATGCTGTATGCCGGAAGTTCCCTGTCCGCTTTCCACCCGATCGTCTTCCTGATCTTTGTTTCCAGAGCCGTCTTATCATGATTTAGCGGCAATTTTAACTGTTCTATCCTGATCATTTCACTCATTTGCCAAGCATTCCCGCAAGCAGGCCCGAACTGAAGGCCCATTGCAGATTATAACCGCCGCAGTCCCCATGTACATCCAGGATCTCGCCTGTCAGAAAGAGGTTCCTGCATTTACCGGATTCCAGGGTTGGCAGGACTTCGTCAACCGGCACCCCGCCGGCACAGACCTGCGCATCCGCAAAGGATCTTGTCTGGTGAACGGGTATGCGCATACATTTGATCGCTTCTATCAGGCGTTTCAGTTCTTCCCTGTCAAGATCAGACGCCTGTTTCTGTAGCGGGATCCCTGCCTGCTTCATAAAATGCAGGCCGAGATTTTTATGAAACCAGCCGATCAGAAACTGATCCGCGCTCTTGTAACCGGTCTTACCGCATCTTTCTTCCAGTTCCTGCAGGCATTCTTCACGGGAAACATCCGGGAGAAGGTCGAGGACGGCATATACGCTTTCCTTTGCAAGAAACGCTTTTGCAGCGACGTGACTGACCTGCATTGTCGGGATCCCGGAGATCCCGTAGGATGTAAACTGCAGTTCTCCTGTGTCGGATGCGGAAACCGTATCCTGCTTCTTTGTATATAGCGTGATCTTTCCGCGGATCCGGATACCGGCAAGCGGTTTAAAGATCTTTTCATCACTGACAAGTGCCGTCAGTGCAGGGACGGGTCCGATGATACTGTGTCCCATAGATGCAGCCAGATCATAACCGTCCTTATCCCCCTTTTTGATCCATGCCTTTGAGCCGCAGGATAAGATCACGGCGTCGGCTTTTCTGTCGCCTTCGGACGTATGCACACTGAAACCGTCAGCGGTCTTAGTGAGGCCTGTCACCGCATGGTTGCAGCATACCCTGATCCCTTCGTTTTCCATCGCAAACCGGAGGACATCGAGAACGGCCGATGCCTGTTCACTGGCAGGATAGATATATCCGTCCCTGTTTTTGGTGTTAAGGCCGAGATCATGGAAAAAAGACAGGACCTCCGCTCCGTCAAAACGTTCAAACACGGAACCGGCAAACGCGCGCGACTTATCAGAGTCCTTCAATCCGTGATAATGGGACAGGGAAAGATCGGCGTTGCTTAAGTTACAACGGCCGTTACCGGTAGCAAGCAGTTTTCTGCCGACTCTGTCGTTTTGTTCCAGAACAGTTACGTCATGTCCGTCCCTGCCTGCACAAAGGGCCGCCGCCATACCGGAAGCGCCCCCGCCTATCACAATGACTTTCATGGAATCCCTCACAGAAGATGCATGTTGATCGCAAGCCGGGCCAGGAAATCACCGCCCGGGAAACTGCGGATCTCATTTTCACGCACACCTTTCAGTTTGATCAGTAAGACGAAATAAACCAGAGCACCGACAACGATCCCGACCAGAAGCGCGATCCGCATCGACATGAATTTTGTCATCAGATGGTACATTCCAAATACAACGACACCCATGATCAGGGCGGCGATGAGCGGGATCACAAACGTACGGATGATCTCCTGTTTGTATTCAAGATGCTTGCGGATGCTCAGCCAGTTAAAGATACACATGAGCAGTCCGAACATGATCGTGGAGACGACCACGCCGTACAGTTTCCAGTTGAACACCTCGAGCGTCAGATACAGGATACCGAGATGGACGATCAGTGCGATAAATGCGTTGCGTACAGGGATCCGCATCTTGTCAATACCCTGCAGAACGCCGTTTGACAACGTGGACAGTGAGAAAAATACAACGGATACGGAACCGAACATGAGAAGTCTGGCCGGCAGATCCACTTCCCCCTTAAAGAGCGTTGCGATGATCGGCCGTCCGAGTACTGCCAGACCAACGGCACAGGGAATGGAAAGGATCATCGCAAAACGGATGGCAAGCGCAACTTTATGCCTTGCGATCCTGTGCTCGCCGCGTTCAACGGAAGCCGTGAGTGTCGGCATCATGGAAGCGGAAAGCGCATTGGACAAAGCGATCGGAACATTGGTCAGAACCCGGTACTTGGTGGAGAAGATCCCCCAAAGTTCCGCTTTTTGCGCACTCATGTTCTTATGGTCCATGATATAGTTAAAGACACCCTGATCCAGCGTATCGCTGATGTTATAGATCGTGGTGCTCAGTATGATCGGTAAAATGGTTAAGATCAGGACACGGAAGATCTTTCCGTATTCCTCTGTATGTCTGACGGGATCCTGCACAACATTCCTGTGCATGGACCTGTTATGCGAAATAAGCATGACGATGAGGATCAGCAGTCCTGCCAGCGCTCCTGCCCCGGTACCGAGCGTACCGCCCGCGGCGCCGTATGCGGATGCATATTCCGTATCATGCAAAAGCGCACCCACCTTTTCCCCGTAGGAAAACAGCATGATCGCAGCGACCACGCTGACGACCGCATTGATGATCTGCTCCACGAGCTGGGATATGGCTGTCGGCATCATGGAACCAAGCCCCTGAAAATATCCCCGGATCACGCCCATGAGGGCAACGATCAGAAGCGTCGGTGCCAGTACGCGCAGGGCGATCGCACTTTTATCCAGGCGCATAACTGTCCCTGCCAGAGAATCCGCGCCGAATAACACGATCAGGCCTGTTGCACCGCCGGAGAGCAGCGCGAACATCAGCGATCCGCGGTAAAGTTTGCGCGCGTTCCTGTAATGTCCCCTGGCGATCCTCGATGCGACCAGTTTGGATACTGCCGTGGGCAGACTGTAGGATGAAATGATCAGCATGATCGAATAGATCTGAAAAGCAGCAGAATAATAGCCCATTCCCGCGTCACCGATCGTCCTCTGCAGGGGCATACGGTAAAGCAGGCCAATGAGCCTCGATATTATGCCGGTAATCGCGAGAATACCGCCCTGAATGATAAAATTGGATCCTTTACGTTCCTGTGCAGACATTCATGTTCCTATCTTAAGATCCGAAGGGTCTGCATGATCGATCTCTGTTCCTCTTCCATGCGGTTCCTGTCGGATTCTTCCATATGGTCAAACCCCGTTAAGTGTAGCATACTATGTGTGATTAGAAAAGCATATTCTCTCTGCAGAGAATGCCCGTATTCCGCCGCCTGCTTTACAACATGTTCTGCCGAAAGAACGATGTCCCCAAGCAGGAGTTCGCCCGTATCCGGATCAAATGCATCCTCTGTTTCTTCCAGATGTGAAAAATCTCCGGGCACCTCAAAAGTATTCATCGGAAAAGAAAGCACATCCGTTGCACTGTCAAGTTCCCTTGTATCACGGTTGATCTCGCGGATCCCCTCGTCATCCGTGATCAGCAGGCTGACACTTGCATCATAGGGACACTGAAGGCATGCAAGCGTTGCATCCACGGTCTTCCGGTATAATGCTTCATAGTCAAAATCAAGACCCGTTGTATATTCCGCATCCAGAGAATAGGTCATTTGCGCAGTCTTCCCTTCTTCTTTTGCACGGGTGTTTTCGGTGTTTCATAATCCTCATAAGCCTTGACGATCTTCTGTACCAAAGGATGTCTCACAACGTCTTTGGCTGTCAGATTGCAGAAGGCGATCTCGTCGACATGTGCGAGTACCCGCAGTGCGATATCAAGCCCTGATACCGTATTTTCCGCAAGGTCTTTCTGCGTACGGTCACCGGTGATCACAACTTTGGAACCAAACCCGATCCTGGTTAAAAACATCTTCATCTGCGCACTGGTCGTATTCTGTGCCTCATCCAGGATGATGTAGGCGTTATCCAGCGTCCGGCCTCGCATATAGGCAAGGGGTGCGACCTCGATCAGGCCCTTTTCCATATTCTTCTGGAAACTGTCCGCGCCCATGATCTGATACAGAGCATCATACAGCGGCCTCAGATACGGATCCACCTTGCTCTGCAGGTCTCCCGGCAGAAAGCCCAGCTTCTCACCCGCTTCGATCGCGGGTCTTGTCAGGATGATCCTGCCGACATCGTTATTCTTGAAAGCCGTGATCGCCATTGCCATCGCAAGATAGGTCTTTCCCGTTCCGGCCGGTCCCAGTCCGAATGTGATCATGTGGTTGCGGATCGCATCCACATACTTTTTCTGTCCGGCCGTTTTGGGTTTGACCGGTTTCCCGTTCATCGTATGACAGATCAGGTCCTGGTCGATCTGTACCAGATTCACGTCCTCCTGTTCCTGTGTTTCATCCAGGAGATAATTCACCTGCTGTCTGGTCACCTGGTTTCCCCTCTTGGAAAGCGCATAGAGCTGCTTCAGCACATCTTCGGCATTCTTCACGCATGCCTGCGTTCCCATGAGTTTGATCTTTCCGTCACGGTTGACGACAGTCACATGCAGACGTTTCTCTATATCCTTTATAAATGTGTCAAAGGACCCGAACACGTTTCTCGCGTGTTCGCCTTCGATCTCGATTTCTCTTGTGATCAGGGCATTATCCATATTTATCCGTTTTACCTGCTACTGAATGATTTTCTTGATAAGTTTCTCTGCTTCCGGTTTCTCCCTGCAGAAAGTATAGGCTTTATAAAGCTTTTCCGCCGCTTCCTTTCCTTTCTGTGCATCGTTGGCATGGATCACGGCGATCGTGTCGTCCGCTTTGACCGCATCGCCGGTCTTTTTCTGCAGAACGATCCCGACGGATAAGTCGATCACATCCGCCTTGTTCCTTCTTCCGCCGCCAAGCAGCAGGGATGTGTTGCCGACCTCTTCACACACGATCTTTTCCACATAGCCGTCATATCCGGCTTTGACCTCGATCGTCATCGAAGAAGCGGGAAGCGTTTCCGGATGGTATACCTGTTCCCGGTCACCGCCCTGTGCCTCGATGAAGTCTGCAAATTTATCAAGTGCCGTGCCGTCTTGCAGTACTTTTTCAAGTGCTGCTCTTGCGGAAGCTTCGTTATCCGCTTTTCCTGCCAGAACGGTCATATGGGAGCCGAGCGTCAGGCAGAGTTCTCTAAGATCTTCCGGTCCTTTCCCCATCAGGGTGTTGATCGCTTCCTGTACTTCCAGCGCATTACCGACGGCATAACCGAGCGGCTGGTCCATATCCGAGATCACTGCGACCATGTTACGGCCGGAACGTTTTCCGATATCGACCATGCTCTCCGCAAGTTTTACCGCATCCTCTTCAGTTTTCATGAATGCGCCGTTACCGCATTTGACGTCCAGAACGATCGCATCCGCTCCCGCCGCCAGTTTCTTACTCATGATCGAGCTCGTGATCAGGGACATTTCATCAACCGTTCCCGTCACATCCCTTAAGGCGTAAAGTTTTTTATCCGCAGGTGCAAGATCCGCCGTCTGTCCCATGATCGATATACCGATCTTTGAAACATTTTGCAGGAACTGTTCATTCGTGATATCCGTGTGAAACCCCGTGAAACTTTCCAGTTTATCGATGGTACCGCCCGTATGTCCCAGCCCCCTGCCGCTCATCTTGGCAACGGGTACGCCAAGGGACGCGACCATCGGTGTCAGGACCAGGCTCGTTTTATCTCCCACACCGCCTGTGGAATGCTTATCCACTTTGATCCCTTTGATCGAAGATAAGTCCAGCACATCTCCGCTGTTCATCATGGCAAGAGTCAATTGTACGGTTTCATCGGCATCCATATGTCTGAAAAGGATCGCCATCAGCATGGCCGACATCTGGTAATCAGGGATCTCACCTTTTGTGTATCCCTCTACCATGTATTCGATCTCTTGCTTAGAAAGCCTGTGCCCGTCACGTTTCTTTTTGATCAGATCGACCATTAACATAGTTATCCCGCCTTTCTATTTATGATACGGTTCGTGGTTGATGATCCGGTACCCGCGATAGATCTGTTCTAACAGAATGACCCGCATCAGTTGATGCGGGAACGTCATCCTGGAAAAACTGAGTTTCATATCTGCACGCTTTAAGATCGCGTCACCAAGACCTAACGATCCGCCGATCACAAACTGGATATCCGATACGGAACGGATGGCAAGGTCATTTATCAGTTCTGAAAATGCAACGGAATCCATGGATTCCCCTTCGATCGCCAATGCAATGACATAGGCGTTGTCGCGGACAGCCTTCATCAGCCGCTCGCATTCTTTATCCCTGACCTGTACATCCAGTGCTTCACTCTGTTTGTCGATCGTTTTTTCATCGGCTACTTCCGTGATCTTTAAACGGCAGTATTTGGAAAGCCGTTTGGAATACTCACCGATCGCATCCTTAAGATACGGTTCCTTGATTCTTCCGACACATAAGATCTCAATGTTCATATATCTCGGTATATATGCGTTCCATCAGGTTCTCAAGATGTGCCGGTGTAAGATCCTGAAACTCTTCTGACAGGATCTTTTTCATATACGCGGTTCTTGCAAAGTACTTCATTTCCTCTTCTGCTTCGGTCTCTGCAAGTCCACAGGCCTCATCAACCGACGCGGCCGTCAGATTTGATGTGGCAAAGTTTATCACCTGCTCATCCAGTGCTTCTTCTTCAACAGAATCCGCATCACATTTCTTTGCATCTGCAAAGGAACGGATGCCCATGATGAGGAAAAACAGGAACATTGCGGAAAGCGTGATGATACTGATCAGCCGGATATTATCCGAAAGCGGGATATGGATCACACCGCTTACATAGAGAGCCATAACGATCAGACCAAGCGCACCAACGCCTGCAAGCGCATATCCGCTTGACCTCAAGTCACCGGCTCTGTCTTTGGCTTTCCGGTAACCCGCGATCTCTTTGACCTCATCCTGTTTTAACAGGACTTCCTTCGTATATTCTTCCAGTTCTTCGTGGGTTAAGCCGTCAAGAGCAGACAGATCGCTGACATCTTCGCTATCCTGTACAGGTTCCTCGGTTTCGATCTCATCCAGGGAATCCACAAGCTCAGCGCCGCAGTCGGCACAGACTGTGATCCCTTCTTTATATTCGTACTTACAGTTCGGACACCATGGCATATTCTCATCCTCCCGTTTTGCCGCTTAAATATGCATCGATCCCTTTAGCGGCAGCCTTGCCGGCACCCATGGCCAGAATGACCGTGGCCGCGCCTGTCACTGCATCACCGCCGGCATAGACACCGGGTTTTGACGTTGCGCCGCTTTCATCAACGATGATCCCGGACCGGTTGTTGATCTCAAGCGCACTTGTCGTTGAGGAGATCAGGGGATTCGGTGAAGTCCCGAGAGACATGATCACCGTATCCAGTTCCATCGTGAATTCGGAACCCGGGATCTCTACAGGCCTGCGCCTGCCGGAAGCATCGGGTTGTCCGAGTTCCATTCGCACACATTTCATGCCGCAGACCCATCCCTGTTCATCCACCAGGATCTCTTTGGGGTTGGTCAGAAGATCGAAAATGATCCCCTCCTCTTTTGCATGGTGTACTTCTTCCACTCTTGCCGGCAGTTCCGCTTCGCTTCTTCTGTATACGATATGCACATCGGCACCGAGTCTCAATGCGGTCCTTGCCGCATCCATGGCAACATTTCCGCCGCCGACGACAGCGACTTTTTTACCCGGATTGATCGGTGTATCATATGCCTCATCAAACGCCTTCATCAGATTGCTTCTGGTCAGATATTCATTGGCGGAATAAACACCGTTTGCCGTTTCTCCCGGAATGCCCATGAATTTCGGAAGGCCTGCACCGGAACCGATAAATACAGCTTCAAAACCTTCCTTCTCCATCAGTTCATCGATCGTGACGGATTTGCCGATCACCACATTGGTCTCGATCTTTACGCCAAGCGCTTTCAGATTGCCGATCTCTGCCGCCACAACGCTGCTCTTCGGCAGTCTGAATTCAGGAATACCGTATACGAGCACGCCGCCGGGTTCATGCAATGCTTCAAAGATCGTGACATCATATCCGCGTTTTGCAAGGTCACCCACACAGGTCAGGCCGGAAGGACCGCTTCCGATGATCGCAACTTTATGCGCCTTCTTTTCTTTAGGGGCTGCCGGTTTGATGCCGTTTTCTCTTGCCCAGTCAGCGACAAACCGTTCCAGTTTGCCGATGGATACGCTCTCCCCCTTGACGCCTCTGATGCATTTGCCTTCACACTGGCTCTCCTGCGGGCAGACACGTCCGCAAACCGCCGGAAGTGCACTTGATTCGCCGATGATCTCAGATGCCTTTTTGAAATCACCCGCCTTCACTTCACCGATGAATGCGGGAATATCGATCGATACGGGGCAGCCCTGCACGCATTGCGGGTTCTTGCAGTTTAAGCATCTGGATGCTTCCGCAAGCGCTTCTTCCTCGTTATATCCCAGACAGACCTCATCAAAATTATGCGCCCGAACGGATGGTTCCTGTTCTCTCACAGGGATCTTTTTCATCATATCCATTACCGGTCACCTCCGCAATTTCCGCACCCGCCGTGGTGCGTATCTCCTTCGGCAAGTTTCAGCATTGCCTGTCCTTCCTGTGTCTTATAGAGCTGCTGTCTTTTCATCGCCAGGTCAAAGTCAACCGCATGTCCGTCGAATTCCGGCCCGTCCACACAGGCAAACTTCACTTCGCCGCCCACGATCACCCTGCAGGCACCGCACATGCCGGTACCGTCCACCATGATCGGATTCAGGGATACAATGGTCGGTAACTGCAGTTGCTTTGTCAGAAGACATACAAATTTCATCATGATCATGGGACCGATCGCAACACAGACATCATATTGCTTTTTCTCGTTTTCAACGAGATCTTTGATCACATCCGTGACCATGCCTTTTCTCACATAGGATCCGTCATCCGTTGTGATATACAGGTTGCCGGCAACGGAACGCATCTCCTCTTCGAGGATCAGGAGATCTTTTGTTTTGGAACCGACGATCACATCCGCATCGATCCCTCTCTCGTGCAGCCATTTTACCTGCGGATAAACAGGAGCCGTGCCGACGCCGCCTGCAACAAACAGATATTTTTTCTTTTTAAGCTCTGCCGGATCTTCAGCCGTAAATTCAGACGGCTGTCCAAGCGGACCGGTAAAATCGCGAAAAGCATCTCCGGCCTTCAGTGCTGCCATCTTTTTCGTGGAAGCGCCGACGGTCTGGAACACGATCGTGACCGTACCTGCCTCTCTGTCATAATCACAGATCGTAAGCGGGATACGTTCCGCTTTTTCATCTGTCTTCACGATCACGAACTGGCCGGGCTGACAGGAAGCGGCTACTCTTTCCGCCTTCACGACCATCTCGTAGATGTTTTCGGCAAGTTCTATTGCCTTCAGGATCTGAAACATGATTTTTCCTCCGTATGATTATTGAAACGGTGTCAGTTTATAATCGCCTTCCGGGGATGACATATCCACCTTATAGGTTTCGCCCGTGAGCACATCCACGGCATATACTCTTCCCGTTTTGACTTTTTCCGCGGTCTGCAGGGAATACTCCTCTACCAGATAATAGTTCTTGCCATTGATCCGGAACGCGGAAGAACACTTGTATTCGGACTGCTTGACCCCTTTTCCGCCGATCTTCAAAAACAGCTGGACGGCGTTTTCCGCCATGGTCACATCAACGAGTGTGGCCATCGTAAGGGAATAGGTCGCCTCAATGACCTGCGAAGTTACGCCCGCGCTGTCGATCGCAATAAACTTATATGTCTTTTCACGGATCGGCATCGGGATCGGCTGGATGTATACATTCGAGCTGTCTGTGGGTTCTTCGCCGTCATCCGTATAATAGAGCACGGCTCCTTCATATTTTTCGAGTCTGATCAGCTCCGGATCCGTATAATTTCCACCCTGGGTTAAAAGGACCGGGTCATCGAGCATCTTCTTCTCGATCACATAGGTATTGCTCACCGGATCACTGATCATACCTTTTTCATTTTCAAATACGGCCGTCACGGTATGTTCACCCACATCAAAGATAAACGGCGATGCATAGACGGGTGAATCCTTCGTGGGTGTGGACCCGTCCAGCGTATAATGGATCTTTCCTTCTTTCTCGCAAACGAGCGATAGCTGTTCATCGTCCGTATAAGTGCCGGATTCCAGACTGAAGAGGACCGTGGGCGGTATATAATCCGCATACTTTGACAACAGTTCCTGATCCTCCGTCTGTGACAACAGGTCATGGATCGCTGTCTTGTTATCCTGCGCGATGTAGCATTCCATCATGCGCTTCAGGATCGTACGGTCGTTTGGTTTGTTTTTGTTCTCCTTTTCCAGGATCGCAAGGCATTCATCATATTTCAACTGCGAAAAATAGCAGTCCGCCAGTAACAGTTCACTCTCTGCGCTTGCCTCTTCCCCGGCGTTCAGTTCGGTTAAAACGGCAACCGCTTCCGCATAGTTCCCGGTCTGATAGAGCTGCAGGGCTTCCGCATAAGGATCCCTTGTCTCCTCACCGACAAACCTGATCAGAAAGATGATCAGAACGATCACGGCTACGATACCGGTTCCGATCAGCGCAGGCATGAGCGGATTTTTGCTCTTTTCTTTTGTTTTTTCTCTTTTAGAAGGCGTTTTATTCTGTTTGGGAAGCGGTTTTTTCGGAAGATCTATCCCTTCTTCCGTCTCATCCCCGACAGCCTGTCTGATCGCTTCCGTCGGAAGTTCCTTCGTGGCACCGGTCATATCCGCATCGCTCTTTACTTCACCGGCAACAGAGGACAGCGTAACATGAATGCTCTCCTCTACCTGCAGGTCAAAATCAGGGACGATCTGGATCTCTTCCCCGCACACTTCACAATATAAATGTCCTTCTGAAATCTCATTTCCGCATTTCGGACAGATCATATAACCTCTCCATGAAGGTCAGAAAGCAGGATCATACGCTTTCTTCGACAAACTCTTCGAACTGCTCCATACTCATCAGGACCTGTCTTGCCTTGGTCCCTTCGCTCATACTGACAACACCGTCATCCGAGAGCTGGTCCATGATCCTTGCGGCCCTGTTGAAGCCGATCTTGAATCTTCTCTGCAGATTTCCGATGGATGCTTTATCGTTTTCAATGATATATCTTCCGGCTTCTGCGTACAGTTCATCCCTCTGGTCGGATGTATCTGCCTCAGACAGCTTCGGTGCGTTCATGTTCGATACCAGTTTCTCTTCCACATCCGCATCGTAGCCTTCCCCGGTCGTGTGTTCTTTCAGGAAATCGACAACGCGGCCGACTTCCGCATCGGAAACAAAGGCGCCCTGTATCCTTGCGGGTTTCGGATACCCCTGCGGATAGAACAGCATATCGCCTTTTCCGAGCAGTTTTTCCGCGCCGGTCGTATCCAGAATGGTCCTGGAATCAACGCCTGAAGACACGCTGAATGCCACACGGCTCGGCATGTTGGCTTTGATAAGGCCCGTGATCACGTCTACCGAGGGACGCTGTGTCGCAAGGATCAGATGGATCCCCGCAGCCCTGGCAAGCTGTGCCAGCCGGCAGATGGAATCCTCCACCTCTCCCGGTGCGACCATCATCAGGTCGGCAAGCTCGTCCACGATGATGACGATCTGCGGCATCTTCTTGTATTTTTCCTTATCTTCTTCCGATACGTCGCCCGCCAGTATCGTCTCAACCTTTTTGTTATATCCGTTCAGGTCACGGACATTGCATTCCGCAAATCTCTGGTAACGTTCATTCATCTCGTTCACGCCCCAGTTCAGTGCGGCAGCTGCTTTTTTCGCATCGGTTACGACCGGGATCATCAGATGCGGGATCCCGTTATAAACACTGAGTTCCACGATCTTCGGATCGATCATGATCAGTTTCACTTCGTCCGGTGTCGCTTTATACAGGATACTGATGATCAGCGTATTGATGCATACGGATTTACCGGAGCCTGTGGCACCTGCTATGAGCATGTGCGGCATTTTCGCGATATCGGCGACCACAACCTGCCCGCCGAGATCTTTTCCGACAGCAAAACTGATATTGGAACGTGCATCCCTGAATGTATCCGTCTCCAGCAGATCACGCAGCATGACGGTCGCGTTCTTTGCGTTCGGGATCTCGATCCCGACAGCGGCTTTCCCCGGGATCGGTGCTTCGATACGGATATCCGTGGCTGCCATACGCAGTTTGATATCATCCGAAAGTCCTACGATCTTGCTGACTTTCACGCCCGCTTCGGGTTCCAGTTCGTACCGCGTAACGGTCGGACCCTGGCTGATATCCGTGATCTGTGCCATTACGCCGAAGGTCTGCAGTGTCTCTCTTAATTTCTCCGCCGTTTCCTTCAGATGTGCGGCAGAATCGGCCGTCGTTTTCTTTCCGACTTCCAACAGATCCATGGGCGGATAACTGTAACCTGAATCCGTTTTTTTCTTTTTCGTTTTCTCAGGCTGCGGTTTTACAGCCGGTTTATCTGTATCCCCGGGGCTTGTGATCTCCGTGATCGCATTGCCTTTTTTCTTTTTGCGTTTTTCCGGGATCACGTCCTCTATATAATTATCAAGGAACTCCGAGCCGTCATTCAGTTTGATGCTGTGTTCGTTCTTAAGTGCGGACGGATCCGTGTTTATATCTTCCGCATCCTGATCCTGTACTGCCTCATACGTGTCTGCTTCCGGTTTTTTCTCATCCTTCAGCGTAAGTTCCGTCATGACGCCCGAGACTTTTTTATCGGACCGAAGAACCCGCTCCATCGCCTGTTCTTCTTCGTATATGCGTTTTCTTTCCTGTCTTCTCTCGCGGATCCTGTTCGATTCGTCCACCGCAGAGTGATAGATCGTCTCGGATCCCTTACGTACGCCCTTGAAGAAAGAACGCTCCGTGATGAGCACGATGGCAATGATCATCAGCACGATGAGGAACACCCAGGTGCCCACTTTCCCGATACATTTTAAAAGCAGCAGGGCAAAAATGCAGCCGATCAGTCCGCCGGATGAATGTCTGCTCTGACAGGCGGCATAAAACGTATGGACTTCGCCCTTCAGGATGTCGGCTGTGAACAGAAGGGTTGCAAAACAACACAATACTGCGACCAAAACGACCGCAGCGCCGACTTTGACCCATGCAACTCTTTTACCGCGATTGGAAAGATAAAATGCAACTGCAAAGAACAACGCGACCGGAACCAGATAGGATATCATCCCGAAAGTCCCGAACATAAAAGAACTGATCCCGTTTCCGACGCGTCCGGCAAGATGAAAATAACTTAAGAATAGTAATATGCAAAATGCAAGAACGATCAGCAGAACCACGTCATCCCAGATCGGATTTGCCGTGCTCTGATTCTGCCCCTTCTTTGCAGAACGTGCATTTTTATTGTTCGACCCCGTTGCCATATTAATCCTCCTTACTCCCCCGAATATGCCAGATCAAAGCATGACAAGATAAGCGATGATCGATACTGCCCCGATCGCGAGACAGTAAAAAGCAAAATACTTAAAATACCGGTTCATGACTACATTCAGCATGATACGGATCGCAAAAAACCCGACAGCCGCGGCAAAGATCATGCCGATGATGTAAGCTGCGATCTCGCTGCCTGCAAGGTGCGTTCCCCCGATGTCCGTAAGTTCCAAGACCATCGCGCCCAATATGGCAGGCATGGACATGATAAATGAGTATTTCACGGCGAATTTCCTGTCGAATCCGCAAAGCAGACACGCCGTGATCGTCGTTCCGGATCTGGATAAGCCGGGCAGGACAGAGATGCCCTGCGTAACGCCGATGGCAAACGCGTCTCCGTAATTCGCGTTCTTGGGCTTCTTTCTGCCTTCCTTCAGAAGATCGGACAGGAACAGGATCAGTCCCGTAACGATCAGGCAGATGCCCGGTATCAGCAGTGCCGACTGTGCCGCAGTGACCACATCCGATAAAAGAACGCCCAGGATCCCCGTCGGGATCGTGGAAATGACCAGCATGATCACAAATTTACGATAAGATGTGGATGCAAGCACGATATACGGTTTTTTATGGATTGCCGTAAGGTTTGAAAAAAAGCGTCCGATATTGATGAACAGATCCCTTAAGATCTGGAAAAAATCAACCACCAGTTTGATGATATCCCTGTACATCACGAAGAATACAGCGAGCAGCGTTGCGAAATGCAACAGAACATCAAACAGGATACCGGTATCTGTATTCACACCAAGCAGATTTTTCATAATGGCGAGGTGACCGGAAGAACTGACCGGAAGAAACTCCGTTAAGCCCTGCACGATCCCCATGATGATCGCCTGAAAAATAGACATAGAAAGCCTCCGCCTTTATTGTAAATAAGCATGAAAGGTGACGTCTGACAGCGTCAGGTTTCCATACGGAATATATTATATCATATGCACGTCTATCTGTTCAAATGGAATTATGATTCCCGCGTTGTCAAATTCCTTCTTGATCTGTTCGAGGATGAAACGTTTCATGGACAGATAGTCTTCTGTTTTTACGTAGAACTGAACGCCCAGCAAAACATTGTTGTTTTCGAGCGCTTCGACAAAAACGTTCCTGTCATGGTCAAGGACCCGCTCATCCGATAAAACCTTCTCAAGGATCACTTCTCTCGCCTCTTCTACCTTTGTCTCATAGGAAACCGGCACAAACAGGTCGACTCTGCGCTCCGGCAGCGCCGATGCATCGATGATCGTCGCGTTGGACAGGGCTGCATTCGGGATGGAGATCAAACGGTTATCCGGCGTTTTGATCCTTGTGTAGAAAAGGTTGATCTGCACGACATTCCCTTCGGTCTGCGTGTTCTTCTCAAAGATATAATCGCCGGTCACAAACGGTTTACAGATCAGGATCAGGACACCGCCCGCAAAATTGGATAAGCTTCCCTGAAACGCCAACCCGATCGTCAGGGCACCGCTGCCGATCAGTGCGACAACGGATGCCGCATCCACGCCGAAATACCCTGCAAGCGCCAGGATCAGGAACGCAAAAAGAACGATCTTGACACAGTGATCGATGAACACGATGCTGGATTCAGCCACTTTTGATCTTTTCAAAGATCTCTTAAGGATCTTTCGGAAGAGACGGATCAGCCAGAACCCGATGAAAAACAGAATCGCAACGATCAGTGCGCGGATCCCGAGTCCCAAGAGTTTTTCCGGCAGAGCCCCCATAAATTCATCAAACATGCCCTTCTTTTCCGCCAGGTCATTCAGACCCAATTCGTTCAGTTTTGCTTCATCAATCTGCAAATTTTCCATCTGTAGCATGTATCTCCTCTATATCTCATGAATAAACAGCCCGCTGCGCAGTTTCGGCTCAAACCAGGTGGACTTCGGAGGCATCAGTTTTCCGGCATCCGCCACGGCAAAGAGTTCCGATATCCGCGTGGGATACATGGCAAATGCGATGCCGCCCGTCTCGTCCGCTCTTTTTTCAAGTTCCGCAAGTCCCCTGATCCCGCCGACAAATTCAATCCTCTTGTCACTCCTCGGATCTTCGATCCCAAAGTAAGGTCTCAGGATATGCTCCTGCAGAAGCGATACATCCAGTCCGAGTACCGGGTCATCCGAAAAGTATTGCGGGTCAAAGGAAAATGCATACCAGGTATGTGCGATATAGACTCCGATCTCCCCTTTTCTTACAGGGTGCCACGGCTCTTTCCCCTTTTCCGTAAGGCTCCCGAAGCCTTCCAGCATTTTCAGGATCTCGTCGCTTCCATGACCGCCTAAGTCTTTTACCACGCGGTTGTAGTCCATGATCAGCAGTTCGTCATCCGGAAACAGAACGGATAAAAAGAAATTGAATTCCTCTTCGCCCGTATAGCCCGGGTTCTCTTCCCTTCTCTTAAGACCTACCTTTACGGCCGAGGCACATCTGTGATGTCCGTCCGCGATATACACGCTGTCCATCGAAGAAAATGCATCTGCGACCGTTTTCACATCCGCATCGTCAGAGATCATCCATACCCTGTGTCTGATCTGATCCGGTGCCGTAAAATCATATAAGGGATCTGTTTCTTTAACTTTTGCCACCACACCTGCAACGGTCATGTCTGCATGATAGGCAAGAAAGATCGGCCCCGTCTGCGCGCTCATGGTATCCACGTGCCGGATACGGTCCACTTCCTTGTCCGCACGCGTATTTTCGTGCTTTTTAACGGTCCCGTTTATATAGTCGTCAATAGAGGCACAGCCGACGATGCCTGTCTGCGTTCTGCCGTTCATGGTCAGCTCATACAGATAATAGCAGGGACGTTCATCCGTAATAAAATAGCCGTCCCGTTTCATCGACAGATAAGTATCCCGTGCCCTCTCATATACGACATCCGCATAAATATCCACGGAATCGTCAAACTGTGTTTCCGCACGGTCTATCTCAAGAAACGACAAGGGTTCCTTTGATACCTCCACTTTAGCCTCCTTACGGTCATAGACATCATAGGGAAGCGCCGCGATCCTTCCGGCATATTCTTTCGCCGGCCTGACGGCACAAAACGGTTTGATCACCGGCATATGTTTCCTCCTTCCGGGCTTTAAAGATATAAAAATCCACTCCTCTCATTATAGCAGAAAGGAGTGGATGAAAAAACAGGGTTATACTATCTTATTTGATCACTCTGACACGGATCACGCCGTCGATCGACTCGATCTTTTTGACCATATCATCCGTGATGGTATTTTCCACATCCAGCATCGTGTAGGCAAAATCACCCTTGGACTTGTTCATCATGTTGCTGATGTTGATACCGAGATCACCGAATGTCGCCGTAAACTTGGTGATCATGTTTGCAACGTTTTTATGCATGATCGCAAGTCTGCCCGAATCGGTGCAGATACCCATGTCGCAGTCCGGATAATTTACGGAATGAACGATGTTTCCGTTCTCTAAGAAATTCATCAGTTCCTTGACCGCCATCTTAGCGCAGTTGTCTTCAGACTCTTCCGTGGAAGCGCCCAGATGCGGGATCACGATACAGCCTTCGGCTCCTGCCGTCTTCGGATTCGGGAAATCAGTCACGTATTTCGCGACTTTACCGGATTTTAAGGCTTCGATCACGTCATCTTCGTTTGCCAGAAGATCTCTTGCAAAATTCAGCAGGATCACGCCGTCTTTCATTTTTGCAATGGCATCTTTATCGATGGTATTCTTCGTGGAATCCATGAGCGGTACATGGATCGTGATGATATCACAGTTCTCATAGATATCATCAATGTTCTTCACGTGTTTGATATCACGGCTTAAGTTCCATGCCGCATCCACGGAAATATAAGGGTCGTATCCGTATACTTCCATACCGAGATGCTTGGCCACATTGGCAACCCGCACGCCGATCGCGCCGAGACCGATGATACCCAGTTTCTTATCCTGAATCTCATGACCTGCGAATTTCTTCTTTTCTTTCTCGGCCATCTTGGCAATATCGGGATTTCCGGCTTCCGATCTTACCCAGTTGATGCCGCCGACGATATCACGGTTGGCAAGCAGCATTCCGGCGATGACCAGTTCCTTTACACCGTTTGCGTTTGCACCGGGTGTGTTAAAGACCACGATCCCCTGCTTCGCGCACTCCTCCAGCGGAATATTGTTGACACCAGCGCCTGCTCTGGCTACGGCAAGGAGGTTGTCCGAAAGCTTCATATCATGCATGGATGCGCTTCTGACGAGAATGCCGTCAGCCGCATTCAGATCTTCCGTCTTCTCATAATCCTCCGTGAACCGTTCCAACCCGATCTGTGCGATCGGATTCAGGCATGCATATTTAAATTTCATGATCCTTCCTCCGTTATGATTCTATGCATTCAGATTTTTACTCTCAAAATCCTTCATGAATTCAACAAGCTTCTCCACACCTTCGATCGGCATCGCATTGTAGATGGATGCGCGCATGCCACCAACGGATCTGTGTCCTTTGAGGTTTTCGAAACCTGCTTCTTTTGCCTCTTTGATGAATTTGGCATCCAGTTCCTCGTTCCCCGTTACAAAAGGCACGTTCATTAACGATCTGTCCTCTTTGACGACCGTGCCGCGGAACAGTTTGCTCTGATCGAGAAAATCATAAAGGATCTTCGCTTTTTTCTCGTTGTACTCTTTCATTGCCGCAAGGCCGCCGCGCTTCTTCAGCCATTTGAAGACTTTACCGCAGATATAGATACCGTATGCGGGCGGTGTATTGTAAAGCGAATTTGCATCCGCATGCGTCTTATATTTCAGCATCGTAGGCGTATAGGGAAGTGTATCTTCCGTGATCAGGTCTTCGCGGATGATCACGATGACCACGCCGGCGGGTCCTACATTCTTCTGTACACCGCCGTAGATGATCCCGTATTTTGTTACGTCCACAGGCTCTGAAAGGAAACAGGATGAAACATCGGCAACCAGTGTATGCCCCTTCGTGTTCGGCAGGGTTTTGAACTTGGTCCCGTAGATCGTATTGTTTTCACAGATGTATACGTAGTCAGCATCCTCCGGAATGTCCAGATCGGAGCAGTCCGGAATATAGGAAAAGGTCTTGTCCTCACTGGAAGCGACCTTGATCGCCTCACCATAGATCTTGGCTTCGTTGAAAGCCTTCTTAGCCCATTGTCCCGTTACGATATATGCTGCTTTCTTATTCTTCATCAGGTTCATGGGTACCATGGCAAACTGCTGGTGCGCACCGCCCTGTAAGAACAGCACTTTATAATTGTCGGGAATGTTCATCAGTTCACGAAGGTCCGCCTCCGCTTCCTGAATGATCGTCTCGAAGACCTTGCTGCGATGGCTCATCTCCATAACGGACATGCCGCATCCTCTGTAATCCAGCATCTCCTCTGCAGCTTCCTTCAGGACTTCTTCCGGCAGGACAGCCGGACCGGCCGAAAAGTTATAGACCCTTTTCATCACATTTCCTCCTTTAGCGATTGTTTTTCCAATAAACTAATATAACGCAAGAAAAAACAAATCACAAACTAAATAATTTTCAATACTTCCAAAAAACATTCATCATTCATACAGGACGACCGGCGTACCCACATGCACCATGTCGTAAAGCTTTGCCGCATTTTCCTTCGGCATGTTCACACAGCCGTGCGAGCCGTCCGTCTGATAGATATCCCCGCCGAATTTGGACCGCCAGGTCGCATCATGCAGACCGTAATGGTTATAGAACGCCATCCAGTAATATACAAAGGTTGCGTAATTCTCCCCGTGGAGCGTCCTGTTCTTCTGCATGTAATAGATACTTGTGATCATGGACGGCGTATCGTAATGATAGCGTTTGCATCCCGTCACGATATCGCTCTGCAGTTTCAGGGCTCCTTTTTCGAAATAATAGAGTTTCTGGTGTCCGAGATCGACCTCTACATAGGTATCGCCGACCTCGCCGTTACCATGCCCTGTACCTTCCTGGGAGTAATACGGTTTCCGGATCTCCCTGTATCCCTTTGAAACGGTGTTCATCAGGGCCGTCAGTTCCGCATCCTCATCCACGATATAGCCTTTGTTCCTGCTGGGGAGGGATACGGTCCCACCCTTGTATTTGTTCCAGATCCTGTCTTTCTGGTCCGTATTGAACGTATCCGATACTTTCGATAAGAATTCCCTGACCTTCTCCTCATCCAGGATCACGTTCCCGTCTGCATCCAGAATGGGCTGTTTATCGGAATCCACTGTGATCCAGGGGGCGAAATCATGCCTGTCGACTACAAGTGAAACATCCCCGTCCTCATAGGTGACCACCGCATTCTGGATCTTTTCAACAGCTTCCCAGCGCTTCAAAACCTGTTCCTGCATGGCTGTTGCCTCCGGTTTCACATAGGCGCCTGTCAGATCGCAGGAACTTTCACCCGTTTTCAGGGCTGCAAGGACCATTTCCGTAGCTTTTGCCGGCTCGATGGCGTCCTTTCTGTCATCCCGCAGGGTGAAATGATTCATACGGTTTTCGATCGCAACAAGGGCCGAAGCGTTCTCTTCCTTCATCCTGTAGCAGTCCAGTTCCGACAGGACCGCAAGCAGCTGCCCCTCGTCATAGACTGTTTCGGGTTCTGCCTGATAGGTGGCAGGATAAAACAGATACCACGGCCATTCATAGGATTTCTGGGATGCAAGGATCTTTGCGAGCGACCGTTCATAACTGACCCCGTAGGCAAAATCACCGCCCTGCAGCACTTCCGATGCCCCGTCTTCCAGAGATAGCGTCAGCGTATAATCCGCTACATTCCTTGTAAGCGCACTGTTAAGTTCAGCCACGCTGTGATTGCCGGCGGCATAACCGGAAATGACAGTGCCCGGCATATATCTGGTCTGATAAAAGGCCGTGACCGCACCATAGAGCAGGCAGAGTGCAAGGATCACACAGAGCAGGACAAGCCATCCGCTCCGTTTCTTTCCCTGTTCCGGTTGCTCCGGCTGTTCCGGCTCTTCCGTATCTTTCAAAACGACGGCTTCTTCCGGCTCCTCGTCCGCATCGGGATCATCGAACTCATCGGGTTCTTCATCCTCTTTGGGGGCTTCTTCCTCTTTGGATTCTTCTTCCTTTTTGGGTTTCGCCTTCTTCCCGGATTTCCCGGCTGATTTTTTTACTGCTTCCTCAGGCTCTCCGGGATCTTCAGGTTTAACGTTCTCCGCGGATCTCTCTTCCGTTTCGGATTCAGCGCTCTTATCAGATGCCTTCGCATCTCCGGACTTGCCGGCCTTCTCAGGCTCCTTTGCCTCTTCCGGCGCTGTCTCCTTTACTTCTTCGATTGTCGTTTTTTCTTCCTGTTTCTTCTTTTTGGACACTAGTTTGTTTCTCCCGTCTGCGCTTTCAGATCGTCAGCATCAAACGCTTCTTCGATCGCAGCTCCCGCAGATACCATCGGAAATACCTTATCATCCTTGTCGATCACGCATTCGATCACGACCGGAGACTGCATGGAAATGGCTTTTTCGATCGCAGGTGCCACTTCTTCTTTCGTTGTAACACGGATCCCCGTACAGCCGAGTGCTTCCGCAACTTTGATGTAATCAACCTTATCCGTCAGCACGGTATTGGAGTAGCGGCCTTCGTAAAAGAGTGTCTGCCACTGTCTGACCATACCGAGTACTTCGTTGTTGATCACGATCTGAATGATCGGTATATTGTATCTGCTGGCAGTTGCCAGTTCATTCATATTCATACGGAAACAGCCGTCTCCGCCGATATTGCAGACGATCTTATCCGGTCTGCCGACCTTGGCGCCGATACAGGCACCGAGCCCGTATCCCATGGTACCGAGTCCGCCGGATGTGATGAAAGTCCTCGGCTTCGTGTACTTGTAGAACTGAGCTGCCCACATCTGATGCTGTCCGACATCGGTCGTGATGATGGCCTCTCCTTTTGTGATCCGGTAGAGTTCCTCGAT
This sequence comes from Lachnospiraceae bacterium, assembly GCA_017620255.1. GTDB lineage: Bacteria > Bacillota > Clostridia > Lachnospirales > Lachnospiraceae > UBA2868. The sequence continues at coordinate 34,001 of JAFZQU010000028.1, read as the reverse complement.
CAGGTAAGGACAGGTGAGTTTCTTGCGCGGATATTTCAACGGATATTCCGCCTGATAATCAGCGATCTCTTTCAGCCATTCCGTATGATCGATGGGATCCAGCCGTTCATTTAAGATCTGCAGGACTTCTTTCACATCCCCGATGATAGACGCATCGGTTTTAATATTTTTATTGATCTCCGCAGGATCGATATCGATATGAAGGATCTTCGCCTTTCTGGCAAATTTCTTTGAATCACCGACTACGCGGTCCGAAAAACGCGCGCCGATCACGATCAAAAGATCGGATTTGGTCACGCCGAAGTTGGTCGTTTTGGTACCGTGCATACCGATCATGCCGGTATAGAGCGGATCGCAACCGTCAAATCCGCCTTTTCCCATGAGCGTATCACAGACCGGTGCGCCGATCTTATGTGCAAACGCAGACAGTTCCGCACTCGCACCCGAAATGACCGTGCCGCCGCCCGTACAGATAAACGGACGCTTGGACTTTTTGATCATTTCTACAGCGGTTTCGATATCCTCCTGTGTGAAACGCTTCGGGATCTCCAGATCGTAAGGGGCTTCATAGGTATATTCGGTCCTGTCCGCGGTCACATCTTTGGTGATATCGACAAGGACCGGTCCCGGACGGCCGGATCTCGCGATCGCAAACGCTTTTCTGAGTGTGCCCGCCAGTTCTTTCACATCTTTCACGATATAGCCGTGCTTGGTGATCGGCATGGTCACGCCGGCGATATCCACTTCCTGGAAGGTGTCTTTCCCGAGAAGAGGCAGGATCACGTTGGCAGTGATCGCGACCATCGGAACGGAATCCATGTAAGCCGTCGCGATCCCCGTGACCAGATTTGTCGCTCCGGGGCCTGAGGTGGCCATACACACGCCGACTTTTCCCGTCGCTCTGGCATATCCGTCCGCAGCATGGGCAGCACCCTGCTCATGGCTCGTCAGGATATGACGGATACGGTCCTGATAACGGTATAATTCGTCATAGATATTCAGAATAGAACCGCCGGGATAGCCGAATACGGTATCCACGCCCTGTTCCAAAAGACATTCCATCACGATCTGTGAACCGGTTAATTGCATCTTTTTCTCCTCCTCAAAACGACGGATCATTTAGGGACGCTGAGTACCGCGCCGCGATCGGCCGTTGTGACCAGTTTTTCATATCTGCTGATATAGCCGCCCTGCACCTTCGGTTCCCTGGGCTGCCATTTTTCGCGTCTTCTTGCAAGTTCCGCATCATCCACTTTTAATTCCAGTCTGTATTCCGGAATATTGATGCTGATGATATCGCCTTCTTCCACAAAAGCGATCGGTCCACCCATGGCAGCTTCCGGCGAAACATGTCCGATGGATGCGCCGCGGCTTGCACCGGAAAATCTTCCGTCCGTGATCAGCGCAACGGACGAGCCAAGGCCCATACCGGCGATCGCCGATGTCGGATTGAGCATTTCACGCATGCCGGGACCGCCTTTGGGTCCTTCATAGCGGATCACCACAACATCACCTTCTACGATCTTACCGCCTTTGATCGCATCGATCGCATCTTCCTCACAGTCAAATACGCGCGCCCTGCCTTCATGTACCATCATTTCAGGTACGACCGCGGAACGTTTTACGACTGAACCGTTCGGGGCCAGATTGCCTTTGAGGACAGCCAGTCCGCCTGTCTTGGAATAAGGGTTCGCTGTGGGTCTGATGACTTCGGGATTCAGATTGACAGCATGCGCAATGTTTTCACCGATCGTCTTTCCTGTCACGGTCATGCAGTCGAGATTTAAAAGCCCCAGATCCGCGATCTCTTTCATAACGGCATACACGCCGCCTGCTTCATTCAGATCTTCCATATAAGTCGGTCCTGCCGGTGCCAGATGGCAGAGATTCGGTGTCTTTTCACTGATCTCATTGGCAAGGGATATATCAAAATCAAATCCGATCTCATGCGCGATCGCGGGGATATGCAGCATGGAGTTTGTGGAACAGCCAAGTGCCATATCGATCGTCAGCGCGTTGAGGATCGATTCTTTCGTGATGATGTCTCTCGGACGGATGTTCTTTTTCAGCAGTTCCATGACTGCCATGCCCGCATGCTTTGCAAGCCGCAGACGGTCCGAATAAACCGCGGGGATGGTTCCGTTACCCTGCAGTCCCATTCCAAGCGCTTCCGTCAGACAGTTCATCGAGTTAGCCGTATACATACCCGAGCAGCTTCCGCAGGTCGGGCAAACTTTCGTCTCAAACTCGGCAAGTTCTTCGTCCGTCATCTTACCGGCGGCATGTGTGCCTACCGCTTCAAACATCGAAGAAAGCGAACGCTTCTGTCCGTTCACATGTCCGGCAAGCATGGGTCCGCCCGAAACAAATACGGTCGGGACGTTGACACGTGCCGCAGCCATCAAAAGTCCGGGTACGTTTTTGTCACAGTTCGGGACCATGACAAGGGCGTCAAACTGATGCGCGATCGCCATACATTCCGTCGAATCCGCGATCAGGTCTCTTGTGACCAGGGAATATTTCATTCCGATATGTCCCATGGCGATCCCGTCGCAGACGGCGATCGCAGGGAATACGACCGGTGTCCCGCCGGCCATGGCCACACCCTGTTTGACGGCATCCACGATCTTGTCGAGGTTCATATGACCCGGAACGATCTCGTTATAGGAACTGACTATACCGACAAGCGGTCTCTCCAGTTCTTCCTTTGTAAATCCCAGTGCATGAAATAACGATCTGTGCGGTGCCTGTTGCGCTCCGCATTTAACTGCATCACTCTTCATATTTTAAATCCTTTCCGCGATCAGCGTACCCATTTCATCTGTTCCGACTTTTTGGCATCCTTCCGAGAAGATGTCTCCCGTGCGGTATCCGTCCTGCAAAACTTTTTCCACTGCCTGATCCAGTGCATCCGCTTCCGTCTGCAGGTTCAGCGAATATCTGAGCAGCATGGAAGCTGACAGGATCGTCGCAATGGGATTTGCCTTGTTCATCCCCGCAATATCGGGTGCGGAACCGTGACTGGGTTCGTACAGCCCGAAAGCGGTTTCATTTAGGGATGCACTCGGCAACATGCCGATGGAGCCCGTGATCATACTTGCCTCATCGGAAAGGATGTCGCCGAACATATTCTCCGTCAGGACCACGTCAAACTGTTTCGGATCCCGTACGAGCTGCATGGCAGCATTATCCACGAGCATGTGATCCAGCTCGATGTCCAGATAGTCTTTTGCCACTTCATTGACAACCGCTCTCCAGAGTCTGGAAGAATCAAGGACATTCGCCTTGTCCACACTTGTGACTTTTTTACGGCGCTTGCGCGCGATCTCGAAGCCCTTGATGGCGATGCGTCTGATCTCGTTCTCATCATATACCAGCGTATCGGTAGCCTTACGGATCCCGTTTTCCGTTACGGTGTTCCGTTCTCCGAAATAGAGACCGCCCGTCAGTTCGCGCATGATCAGGATATCAAAGCCGCCTTCGATCAGATTGTCTTTCAGCGGGCAGGCTCCGGCAAGTTCTTTGTATAAAAATGCCGGCCTTAAGTTTGCAAAAAGTCCCAGTGCTTTTCTGATACCGAGCAGTCCGGCCTCCGGCCGAAGCTGCGGCGGCAGCTGATACCAGGGAGATGTCGATGTATTACCGCCGATCGAGCCCATCAGAACCGCATCCGCGCTTTTTGCTCCACTGACTGTTTCATCCGGCAGGGGTACGCCTACCCGGTCAATGGCAGCGCCGCCAAGCAGCAGTTCCGTATAGGTAAACGTATGGCCGAATCTGGCAGCTACGGCATCCAGTGTTTTCCTTGCTTCCCTGACGATCTCAGGGCCGATCCCGTCACCGGGAATACATGCGATCTGATAGTTCATCTTACACTCTCCTTTTCTCAAACTGATGGGGCTGTCTGTTTCACGCTAAAAAGATGCTCCCATGCGGAGCATCTTTTTTCAGTCGCTCGTTCTTTATGATTCTGCACCCGGCTTCTCGATCTGCGTGATCGCCGTTTTCTGCATCGGGATCCTGCAGTTCTTGTTGTTACCGAATTCCACAATGACCGTATCTTCATCCACATCGATCACGACACCGTAAAATCCGCTCGATGTGAGTACGCTGTCACCTGCTTCCAGTTCAGCCAGCATGGTCTTGATCCTGTTCTGCTCTTTCTTCTGCGGTTTGATCATCGTAAAATATAAAAATACGCCGATGATCACTACCCACGCGATCAGCATGATGTAACTGGACATACTTCCTTCCGTACCGGCAGCCATTAATAATTTCATAATCTACCTCCTGCTCCTGACATTCCTAATAAAACTCATATCAAACATCATACACAAAAAACGGACGATCATCAAGTGTTTTTGAATGCGGGATCAATCCGCTCCCTGTTCCATTTGATACAGTTTTTCTGCCTTATAGGCGGCGAATCTGTGTTCTTCGATCGCGCCTCTGATCTCTTCCATCATCCTGTTGTAAAAATACAGGTTGTGCAGTACGCATAGCCGCATACCGAGCATTTCCTTCGCTTTCAGAAGATGCCTGATATACGCTCTCGAATAGGTCCTGCAGGTCGGACAGTTGCACCCCTCCTCGATCGGACGCATATCCTGCTCATATTTCGCATTGAAAAGATTGATCTTCCCGTGCGCGGTATACAGATGCGCATGTCTCCCGTTTCTGGTCGGATAGACGCAGTCAAAGAAATCGACACCGCGCTCCACGCCTTCCAGAATATTGGCAGGCGTTCCCACGCCCATCAGATAGGTCGGTTTCTCCTTCGGCAGATACGGAACGACCGATTCCAAAACACGGTACATCTCCGCATGTGTTTCTCCGACGGCCAGTCCGCCGATCGCATATCCGTCAAGATCCAGTTCCGTGATCGCTTTGGCGTGCTCGATCCGGATATCATCGTACACGGCACCCTGATTGATCCCAAAGAGCATCTGTTCTTTGTTGATCGTATCCGGCAGTGCGTTCAGTCTGTCCATTTCCGCCTTACAGCGTTTCAGCCATCTGGTGGTCCTGTCCACGCTGTTTTGCACATAGGAACGGTCTGCTTTCGAACTCGGACATTCATCGAAAGCCATCGCGATCGTGGAAGCCAGATTTGACTGGATCTGCATGCTTTCTTCCGGTCCCATGAAGATCTTTCTGCCATCCACATGTGACTGGAAATGAACGCCTTCTTCCTTTATCTTTCGAAGGGAACTTAAGGAAAAAACCTGAAACCCACCGGAATCCGTTAAGATCGGTCTGTCCCACACCATGAAACGGTGCAGGCCGCCAAGTGACTTTATAACGGTATCTCCCGGTCTGACGTGCAGATGATAGGTATTGGATAATTCCACCTGACAGCCGATCTCCTTAAGGTCCAGTGTGGAAACCGCCCCTTTGATCGCTGCAACGGTGCCGACATTCATGAACACGGGTGTTTCGATCACGCCGTGCGGCGTTTCGAAACAGGCTCTTTTTGCCATTCCTTCGGTAGCCTTGATCTGATACATCAGTAAACCCCTTTTTGTGCGAGATATTCTTCCAGCGTGATCTCCTGCTGCATGATCTGCTCTGCATAGTCCCTGCCGACATAACGGAAATGCCAGGGTTCAAAGATAATGCCGGTCACATCTTCCTTTCCTTTGGGATAACGCAGGATAAACCCGTAGCGCGCGCAGTTTTGTTCCAGCCATTCTCCTTCTTCCGTCAGTGCGAACGTCTCCGTCAGGGCTGTGTGCGAAGAAGATACGATATCCACGGCAAGCCCCAGCTGATGCTCACTGCAACCGGGTGCGGCCACTGTATGGGAAGCTTTTTCATATGCTTCTTCCTCGTCAAGTCCTTCCCGTCTGTATTTTCTGCATTTTCTTGAAAACAGGGATGACTGCCTGTCATAACTCCGGTAAGCACTGACGATCATTAAGTTCATTCCGTCCTCTTTTGCATCTTTGATCATCGCGGAGAGATCGTCTGCGATCCGCTCATCTACCTGCTTTCCCCTGACGCTTTTGAACGTGGGGGAATAGTCTTCCGCTATCGGATGCTCCTGATCGACTAAGAGCAGCCTCCAGTCATTTTCAAGCCATTTAACTTCCTGCTCCTCCCAGAACGCCGGTGCGTTCTCTTCCGTTTCCGATATGTCCGTCTCCGTTTTTATCTCTTCTGTTTCTGTTAATGCCTGATCAGAGGATAAGGCCTCCTTTACACCTTCCTCTTCCCGGATATCTGAGATCTCGGCCTCAGGCGGCACACTCATACCCGATACGGACTGTTTAAACGGTAGCAAAAGAAGTGCTGCCATACAAAGCAGCACTTCCAAAGTGATCACTACATTTTTGAATATCGCTTTCTTCCGCATATTCACTACTCAACCCAAACAATCCATAAAAGTGCTGAATAAGAATAACACATTCTAAAAGCGCTTGCAATAAATCCTAGTAATTCTCGGCGTGAACCTCAAAATAACTCTGCGGATGTGCACAGACAGGGCATACTTCCGGAGCATTCGTGCCAACCACGATATGACCGCAGTTGCGGCATTCCCATACCTTCACTTCGCTCTTCTTGAAGACTTCCTGTGCCTCTACATTCTTAAGCAGGGCACGGTAACGTTCCTCATGCTTCTTCTCGATGGCTGCAACGCCCCTGAACTTCTCGGCAAGCTCCTTGAAGCCTTCTGCCTCTGCTGTCTTGGCAAAGCCTTCATACATATCTGTCCATTCGTAATTCTCACCGTCAGCTGCAGCGCCGAGATTTTCTGCTGTTGTTCCGATGCCGTTCAGTTCCTTGAACCACAGTTTTGCATGTTCCTTTTCATTGTCAGCCGTCTGCAGGAACAGGGCTGCGATCTGCTCAAAACCTTCCTTCTTTGCCTTGGAAGCAAAGTATGTATACTTGTTTCTGGCCTGGGATTCACCGGCAAAGGCTGCCTGCAGATTCTTCTCCGTCTGCGTTCCCGCATACGGATTGGATCCGGAACCTGTACTTTCCACCAGTTCCAATTTGTCGCCGCTCACACCGCAAAGAGGACAAACCGGCTCCACACCGTCCTCAACCGTAAATACTTCTCCGCAAACCAGACACTTATAAGTCTTCATTCTTTTCTCTCCTTTTCTTTTGAATTATGCTTTCCAGAGGCTGTGCAGATTGCAGTATGCATAGACTGCTTCCACAGTATCTCCTTCACAGATGGCAAAGACTGCCTTGGGCGCATCTCCCGGTTTCAGAGCTTTTCTCTGGTTGCCGGAACTTGTCTTCAGAGCGATCCATTCAATGAAATGCTCTTCCAGCATCGGATGCTCCACTTCTCCTACAGTGACCGTTACCTTGTTTCCATCAACACTGTAAACGGGAACATGTTTTTCAACAGCCGCATCTGTTGTTCCGGGCACGATCTCTTCCATCGGTGCGCCGCAACAGATGATAGGCACGCCGGTTGCTTTCACAACGGCAACGATCTGTCCGCAATGCTTACAGCGATAAAACTTCAATTCCATACCATATCCTCCTTTAAGTAAAATATTTAAGCCTTGTATAGTACATTCTATCAGAAAAAGGATGCAGGTGCATTCCTTTTTTTGTGAATTTTCTCTAAATATTGGTGAATTTTAAATGTTCGTCAGGCGCACGCATAACATCCCAGGAAAGAACCGCACCGTCCATCCCATGGTCCCGGAAAAGCGCCAGCGAATCCCGGATATAGGAACTGTCTGTTTTTACCGTATATTCATCCCTGTTAACTTCAATGCCCGGGTACTTTTTACATGGAAGGTCGGCGATCGCCGTCAGCTGGGAGCACAAAAATGTGTCATCCATGTCGATCTCCCTGTAACCTTCTGCTGTTTTTATGCTCTTTCGTAACTGCCGGTATTCGTATCCGAGACCTGCCGGTGCATCAGTCCTTCTGTATAGCATCGGCTTTATGAAATCGGCCTGATGCCCGAGTTCCCGGTAATCCTGTCCGACAAAGGATGCAAGGAACGGGGCAAACAGGTCAAGCCCTACGCCGAGTCCTTTTTCGTGAAAGTAAGTGCACAGGGAGCGGACAGATTCCGAGATCACTGATGCCTTCGCTTGAAAAAAAGCAGCTGCATAAGGATCGGTGAATGCGTATCCGTCGTTCGGAAAATCAGCGGATACATCAAAGAAACGATCACCCGCCCCGGTATAATGCTTAGCGGTTTCCTTTAGTGAAACGCCTCTTCTCTCATACAGGTCACTGCAGGTCTTACAGCCGCAACTGAGCACACCGCGTATGCCTGACACAAACGACTGTGTCCGGATCCTGTCAAGGAAGACACCGTCAAACGGGCAGGCTGCAAAGTAGGTCTCATAGATCTGTTTTGTCTGGTCGAGATTTTTAACGGAAGAGGGACAGCAGAAGGTAAATGCGGCACCGTCATTGATCTTTGGCGTTCCGATCTCCTTCCCGAAGATATCTTTCGCGGGTTCCACAGGTAAAAGCAGATCTGTTTCCGAAAAGACAGGCAGCCAGAGGAACAGTTCGATCCCCTGCGCATGAAGAAAAGATCCGATCTCATCATAGAGCATCGGATCCAGTGTCCAGCCGGTCAGGACCTTCTCAACCGGCAGGAACGTTAAGATCTCACGCAGCCTGTCGATGATCTGTCCTGCCCTGTATTGACTCTCATGCCAGGCGCCGGCATGGATCTGCAGGATATATTTCATCTCGTTTATTCCTTTTCACCGATATCATCCACGTCATAAGGCGTGATCTGATATACGTAATAATTCAGCCAGTTACAGTAGAGATTGTCACTGTGGCTCCTCCACTGCAGAAGCGGCCGCTCACGCACATCGTCACCGGGGAAATAGTTAAACGGCGGTAGGATCTCAAGCCCCTTCCCCAGATCTCTTTCGTATTCGTTCCGAAGCGTATATCTGTCATACTCCGGATGCCCGGTCACAAAGATCTTCTTCCCTTCTTCCGCGATCGCAAGAAAGACTCCTGCTTCCTCGGATTCCGCCAGGACCGTCAGATCCTTGCAGGCATGGATCGCATCCGAAGGCGTTGCCGTGTGTCTGGAATGCGGCGCCAGAAACAGATCGTCAAAGCCGCGCACAAGCGGGATCTTCCTGTTGGAAACCCTGTGCTCGTAGATCCCGAACAGTTTCTTTGGCAGAGAGATCTTGTCTATCCCGTAATAATGATAAAACCCGGCCTGTGCGGCCCAGCAGATATGCATAACGGAAGTCACATGGCGTTCTGCCCAGTCCATGATCTCACAGATCTCGTCCCAGTAATCCACCTCTTCAAACGGCAGGCTTTCCACAGGCGCCCCCGTGATGATCATTCCGTCGAACTTCTCATGGCGGATGTCATCCAGCGTCACATAAAACTTGTTCAGGTGATTGACACTGGTATTCAGCGATACATGACTTTTAGCATGCATAAAAGTCACGTCGATCTGCAGCGGTGTATTGGACATCGCTCTTAAGATCTGCAACTCCGTATCCTGTTTGACCGGCATGTTGTTTAAGATCAGCACCTTCAGCGGACGGATGTCCTGATGCAGCGCCCTGGTCTCATCCATCACGAATATATTTTCATTTTCCAGAATTTCCTTTGCGGGCAGTTCGCCCTGTACTTTGATCGGCATATTACTCTCCTATCCTTCCAGCATACGCATTGCTTCATCTTCGGTTATGATCGGAATGTTCAGTTCCGCCGCCTTCTTGTTTTTGGAAGAAGTGCTTCCTGCGTCATTGTTGATCAGATAATCCGTATTTTTGCTGACGCTGCCGGCCACTTTTCCGCCGCGGCTCTCGATCAGTTCCTTGAGATCGCTCCGGTTTTCAAAATGAACAAGCGATCCCGTGATCACAAACGTCTTTCCGGCCACAGCGGTATTGGACGCGTCGATCTCCACCTGTTCAAGATGCACTTCCCGAAGCAGTCTGTCAAACACTTCCCGTTTCTTTTCCGTTGCAAAGTAGGTCACAAAGCTGTCTGCGATCACGTCACCGACCCCGTCGATCTGTGCAAGTTCTTCCCTCTTTGCCTGCAGCAGTCTGTCCGTGTCAAAATCAAACGCCCTGCAGATCATCTTTGCATTGGAAAGCCCGATGTTCGGGATCCCGAGCGCAAAGATCAGTTTCGGCAGCGACACATTCCGCGCGCGCTCCACACTTTCGATCAGGTTCTCATATGATCTTTCCCCGAATCCTTCCATGGAACAGATCACATCCTTATGCGCGCTCAAGTGAAAGAGATCCGCAAATTCATGGATCAGGCCGCGGGCTATAAGCTTTTCAAGCGTTGATTCCGAGATCCCGTCGATATTGAACGCATCCCGGCTGACAAACAGCGTAAAGGATTTGATCTTTTTGGCGGAACAGTCCGGATTCGTACAGTGCAGTGTCTCCACGCCGTTTTCAGACTCGATCGTTGTCTTTTCCCCGCAGGCGGGACAAACGTCCGCGATGGGTGCGTTCCCGCTTCTTGTCAGGTTATCCGCGATCTGCGGAATGATCATATTTGCCTTAAAGACGGTAATGGTATCTCCGATCCCAAGCTGCAGCGATCTTACGATACTCACGTTGTGCACGCTGGCGCGGGATACGGTCGTTCCTTCCAGTTCGACCGGTTCGAACACGGCCACGGGGTTGATCAGTCCTGTCCTGCTCGGACTCCATTCGATCTCTTTCAGCGTGGTTTCCATGATCTCATCCGCCCACTTGAACGCAATGGCATCCCGCGGGAATTTCGCGGTCCGGCCGAGCGAATTGCCGTATGCGATATCATCATAGATCAGTACCAGGCCGTCGGACGGCACCGGATTATCCGCTATGGCTTCGGAAAAATACCGGATCCTGTCAAGAATATTGTCTTCTTCCACGGCATAATGTTCCACGACATCAAAGCCCAGGGACGAGAGGAACGCAAACTGTTCCAGTCTGGAATTATGAAAATCATGCGTGTCTGCACTCACAAGCGCAAACGCATAGAAATGGACATTCCGTTTCGCCGTGATCTCGTTGTTCAGCTGCCTGACAGATCCCGAGCATAAGTTTCTCGGATTCTTGTACCGGCTCGTCACATCCGGGATCGAGGCGTTGATCCTTTCAAAATCCGCATAACTGATCACCGCTTCCCCGCGCAGGATCAGTTCGTCCTTATAGGGGATCGTAAGCGGTACATTGGCAAAGACCCTGGCATTGTTCGTGATGACTTCACCGACTTCCCCGTTTCCTCTGGTGACCGCCTTGATGAGCTCCCCGTTCCGGTAGGTCAGCACGATCGTCAGACCGTCCAGTTTCCAGGACAGGATCCCCTTATGATGGTTCAGCCAGTCTCTTAATTCTTCCCTGCTCTTAGTCTTATCCAAAGACAGCATCGGTGAGGCGTGCTCTTCCTTCGGCAGTTCGCTTAAGACCTCATAACCGACCGACTGTGTCACGGAACCCGCCAGAACCGTACCGGTCTCGCGCTCCAGCTCCACCAGTTCATCATAGAGCCTGTCGTATTCAAAATTGCTCATGATCTCTTCCGCGTCCTGATAATAGGCTTTGGAGGCTCTCTTAAGCAATTCCGTCAGTTCTTTCATTCGTTCGATCTTATCCATAAAACACCTCTAGTCATGTGCGCGCTGTAACAAAGCCAGTAACTGCCGCAGTTCATCCCCTTTAAGTTCCCGGTATTTCCCGGATTTAAGCCCGTCAAGGCGGATATTCATGATACGTACCCGTTTCAGGTCCGTTACGCGAAAGCCAAGTGCTTCGCACATCCGTCTGATCTGCCGGTTCAGGCCCTGCGTGAGGATGATCCGGAAAACATGTTCATCCAATGCTTCCACGGTGCATTCTCTTGTTGTCTCGTCCAGTTCTGCAAGATATACGCCTTCCGACATCTGCCGTATGAACCCTTTCGTGACTTTTTTATCTACGGTCACGATATACTCTTTTTCATGGTAATTGGAGGCCTTCATCATCTTATTGATGATCGAGCCGTCATTGGTCAAAAGCAGCAGCCCTTCCGAATCCTTATCGAGCCGTCCGCAGTATGTCAGTCTGACAGGGTAATGGATGTGATCGATCACATTCCGTTCATCCGATCTGTCCGCGGTACAGGTGATCCCTTTGGGTTTGTTGTATGCCAGATAGACCTTATCTTCCACCGGCCTGACTGTTTTTCCGTCAACGGTCACAACGTCTCCCGCCATGACACGCATTCCGCGCGTTGCGATCTCACCGTTGATCTTGACAAGTCCCCTATCGGTCAGATCGTCCGCATTCCTTCTGGAGCATATGCCCGCATCCGCGATATATTTATTGATCCGCACACCTTCCTGTTTATCCATATCCACTATTATAGCAAAACTGCTTCTTTAAGCAATCCTTGGTTTTATGATATAATAGCCTCACTTTGATATGGGAGGACAAACAGATGACACAGGGACCGATAAACGTGATCGCCTTATATTTTTTAACGATCAGTTTTCTGTTTTTCGTAGGAAGTATTTTGGGATGGACAATAGAAGTGCTGTTCCGGCGTTTCTTATCCACCAACAACCCGGAGCGCAAATGGATCAATCCGGGCTTTTTAACAGGTCCCTATCTGCCGCTCTACGGGTTCGGGCTGACCGCCCTTTTCCTGATGTCGCTCTTTCCCTATGTCGGCATTTCTTCCCTGTCGGACCTCACCTGGCTTAAAACGATCATCTGCATCCTGTCCATGGGCGTTATGATGACCCTGATCGAGTTCATAGCAGGTATGATCTTCATCCGGAAAATGCATGTCAAATTATGGGATTATTCCGACCGGAAAGGAAACATCAAAGGCGTCATCTGCCCTCTGTTTTCCTTTATCTGGACGGTGCTTGCCGCGCTGTATTATTTTTTCGTCCAGCCCCATATCCTGAAACTCGTGCTCTGGTACTTCAACAATATCGCTTTTTCCTTCGTGGTCGGCGTGTTCTTTGGTGTGTTTTTCGTGGATCTCGGCTATTCGATCCATATCGTGAACATTGTCCGGAAATTTGCCGCGGATCATGACATCATCGTCAGATATGAGGAACTCAAAGCATCCATCCGCACAGCTTCCGAGGAAGCCAAGGAAAAAGCGCACTTTATCCTGGCATTTAAATCCGAACAGCCTCTGCTGACGCAGCTTGAATCCTACCGGGAAAAACTGCTTGCAAATTCCCGGAAAGTACGGCAGGATCTGCAGGATGACTTAAATGAAATGAAAAAGAACATTTCTTCGATCGGCAATAAAAAAAGCTGACAGTTTATTCTGTCAGCTGAAGGTATTGCATGAGTTCCGGGAAGCCTCCCTTAGGATATCCCGCTATGTCTTTCTGTTTTGTATTGATCAGGCAGTCCGTTAACAGGAATACCTTTAATCCCGCTTCTTCTGCCGCAAGGTCCTCTTCCGCGTCGTTTCCGACCATCAGACAATCCCTGGGATCCAGTGACAGTTTTTCGATCAGTTCCAGATAGTACTTCGGATTCGGCTTGCAGTAGTGGGAATTCTCATAAGAGGATATATATGCAAAATCATCCGGGTCGACCCCGGCCCACCTGCAGCGGTGTTTCTGTGCAAAGATCGGGAAGAAGGGATTGGTCGCAAGGATGACCTTGTGCCCCGTTTCTTTCAGTTTCCTGACACATTCACCCGCAAGTTCATTATATCCGCAGAATACGGCCGCATCATTGAATTCATGATCGTAAAAATCATTAAAATACCGGCTGTCCGATAAAGCCTTCTCTCCGTAAATGCCGCGGAAACATTCCCAAAAGACCTCTTCGTTGGTCCGCTCCCTGTCATTTTTCACCATGGCGTAGGTGCCCTTCCAGATCGCATCGATCAGCTGTTTCGGATCGTATCCGTGCGCAGCCATCTTCGCTGTCAGGAACTTGAAATATCCGTTTGTGAACTCTTCCATCACCATCGGAAGCAGCGTGCCGTCCAGGTCAAACAAGATCGTACCGTACATCATGTCTCCGGTCATTCTACGAAATCAGCCTTTACATAGGCATCTTTTCCGTCATATTTGATCTTGGCCCAGCCTTCCGTCAGTTCCACAAACTCAAACTGTTCGCCGCGGTAAGCCACACCCATCTTATTGCCGGATTCACTGGGAGTCTCGCGGATATTCACATTTTCTTTCACGGTAACCTTACCGCTCGCACCGATCTGGGAGCCTTCCTCGGGAACTTCTTCTTCCACTTCTTCGAGATAGTCCGATTTGATAAAGGCGTTGGTCCCGTTATAATCGATCCTGCTCCATCCGTTGTCCATCACCTCGTAACGGGTGAATTCCATACCGGCTGTAGCCTTGCCGAGAGACTCGGCTTCCGTGCTTGCAGAAGAACGGATATTGACAAGCTCCGTTACACGAACGGTCTTCGCGTTAGCCGCCTCGGCCGCTGCCTGTGCTTCCGCCTCAGCTGCCGCCTGTGCTTCCGCATCCGCCTGCTGTTGCGCCGCAAGCGTTTCCTTCACTTCCTGGTTGATCTGCGATTTCAGGGTCGGCATCAGGGCTGCAAGCGCGTCGTCGGATTCCAGCGCCGCATTGTAGGCCACTTCCACTTCTTCCGAAAGTTTCTCCACATCATCCTGTACGGAAAGTGCACGGAAATAAGCTTTTTCATCCTCTGTCGGATTGGATTTGTTCACGTAAAGAGCACCGGCTTCGTTCGTACATACATATACAGAGGACATCGCCGGTGTGGGCGTCTGTGCTCCGGCATACTTGATATCGTATGTCACCAGTGCAAGATAAGAATTCGGGGCAGGCCCCACCTTCGTATAAACCGTGTAATTCGAAAAACTCTCAAAGTATTTGGACTGGATCTGAATACGTACGCGTTCCTCATCCGTGAGCACATCGCTCAGGGAAGCGACCGTATCCGCATCGCCCGTTGCGATGGCATTGAAATAGGATTCCAGCAGTGTGTTCACACTGGAATACGCATTGACCTCGTATTTATCTTTCGGCACTTCGATCCCCGCATCCACCTGATACAGTTCTTCCGTTGCCGCATCGGTCCGTTTGTCAGTGGTTTTGCGCTTTACGAATACAATGATCACCACGACCAGAATGACAAACAGAACACCGATAATGATATAGCGTAAATTCTTGTGCAAAAAATCTTTCATGATAGGCTGTCCCTCGTATTGTGAAAAAGGAACTGCACCCGAGAGGATTCGAACCCCCGGCACGCGGCACCGGAAACCGCTGCTCTATCCACTGAGCTACGAGTGCAGTATGTTCCCTGTTGGCTTAGCCAACATTTTCACACCTACATATATTATCATAGGAAAGACAAAAATTCAAATCTTATTACGCTGTAACATACCCGAGTCCGCGCTTGTAAAAATAAGCATGATCCGACAATATCTCCTCGGAACTCACACAGGTTTCGTTCACACTCCGGACCAGTTCGTTCAGCCTTTCCTCGTTCCCCTGTTCGTTCGTCGGAACGATGATCACTTCATGGATGCTGCTCGGAAGGACCACCAGATCGGAGCCGATCCTGTCACTGACCGCTTTCATGATCGACTCGACAGCCATCAGCGCCGCACAGTAATGCATGCCCGGTGACAAAAGGACATACATGTTCGGTTCCTCTTCCGGGATCTCCTCCTCTTCGCCCTGCATCAGGTCGCAGAGAAGTTCCCGCATCGGTGTCAGTTCGTATCCGTATGACCTTTCCATATTCCGCATCGCATCCGACAAAAGACGCTTGTCATCGACTTTCCAGTAGGAAAGCATATTTTCATGCACGATAGTGGACGCGTTCCCGATCTCCCGCTGCCTGATCAAAACATAGGGGATCAGTGCCAGATCGAGGAACGGAAGGTAAGGCACATCCGACAGCAGTTCCGAATTCTGCTCCCTGTTGACTGCTTTCAGAAACAGATTCTTCTTTACGTGCTTGTAGTCCGAAAAGAATTCCATGTCAAAATCATCTGTCAGCGTGCTCTCCCGGCCGATCTCCACGATCCGGTCCGTGATCTCATCAAGACCCGTACCGTCCAGATACAGATCGTAAAACCGCTCCAGATAGATCGTCGGCGAAGCTTTGTGCCCCGGTTCGTTCATGACAAGCCCCATCAGTTTTACGCCGTTGTTCTTTAAAACCTCCCGCAATTCGATCCCGTATCCGGGAAGTGCCTCTTCAACACATTGCCGTAACCTTTCCGCAAATTCGTTATACTCCATAAGTCTCCTTTCCTTAGCGGCAACTGTTGAAAATGACAAATAAAAGAGGCTTCCGTCCGGAAGCCTCTGTAAGTACAAAATTCAATGCCGATCAGACACGGGATAAGTATTCGCCTGTCCTTGTGTCGATCTTGATCTTGTCGCCCTGTTCCACAAACAGAGGAACATAGACAACGGCACCTGTTTCAACCGTGGCCGGTTTCGTGGCACCTGTGGCGGTATCCCCTTTGAATCCCGGTTCTGTTTCCGTGATCTCAAGTTCCACAAACAGGGGAGGTTCTACTGCAAATACGTTTCCGTTGAAGGAGCAGACCTTGACCATTTCGTTCTCTTTCACGAACTTCAGGGCATCACCGATCGTTTCCGCATTCAGTGCTACCTGGTCATATGTTTCCACATTCATGAAATTAAACAGGTCACCGTCTGCATAGAGATACTGCATATCATTTCTGTCAATACGCGCCTGCGGGAATTTCTCGGTGGGTCTGAACGTTTTTTCAACGACACCGCCATTTATGATATTTTTGAGTTTTGTTCTTACAAAAGCTGCGCCCTTACCGGGTTTTACGTGCTGGAATTCAATGATCTGAAAAACAGCATTGTCAATCTCAACAGTTAAGCCATTTCTAAAATCGCCTGCTGATATCATGGATATTCCTCCTTATTGGTCCTAAATAATTCTTTACTAGTTTATACGAAACAATACAAGATTTCAACAACTTTTTACAATCCGTGCTGTTTCTTCATCCTTCTTTTGTAGAAGAACAGGATCCACTTCTCCGGGATCCGCTTTAAAATGATCTGTATCTCTTCTTTCGGATGGATCGGTTTCACAAGGATCGTCCGGATCCTGCAGCGGTTGGCGCCCCATACATCCGTGAACAGCTGGTCCCCGATAAACAGGGTGCTTTCCGGGTCTGTCCCCATCCTTTCCATGGCGAGCATGTATCCTTCCTTTTTGGGTTTCCATGCTTTGTATAGGTATTTTGTGCCGACCGCATCACAGAAAGGCTTTACCCTCTCTTCCCTGTTGTTCGAAAGAACGACCGTATCAAAGCCGATGGAACGGAGTTTTTCAAATAAGGCAACAGCGCGCGCGTTCGCCGGAGCGCCATGTTCCACCAGCGTATTGTCTACGTCGTAAATGATCCCTCTGTACCCTTTTTCATACAGTGTTGCATAATCGATCTCATAAGCACTGTCCACATAGGAACCGGGGTAAAAAATCTGCAGCATACTTCCCTTCCTCTTGCGTATTCTGGAATCCATTATAGCATATAAGCACAATAAAAAAAGCCGTGCAGTGCACGGCTCCTGATCCTGTATTGATTTATTCCTGACTCATCTTGCGAAGAACAACACCATCTTCGTTGTCCATGATCACGTTGGATTCACCTACAAAGACGGAGTATTTCATCAGTGCCGCATCTTTTTGCATATCCGATACAGCTTTGTCGATCTCATCCTTCTCCGGTGTGTAGCTTAACGCCTTCATTTCAAAGGAAGAGCCGCTGGGCTGGCTCATGGAAAGAGAAATATCACTCAGTTCCATATTGTGTCTTGCACGGATATCGTCAAGATTTAAGGAAAGAGATACTTCTTCTTTCTCACCTGCAACGACAGATTCTTCCTGCTTTGCGGGAGCTTCCGTTGTTTCGGCGACGCGAGGGATCTCCTGTTCGCCGATCCGGTTAAATTTGTACTGGTCATAGAGATCAAACTGACCGATTCCGTTCATTGCCATCTCTTCATCTCCCCAAATGAATCGATTTACATAACACCCTTATGTGCCATATTATATAACTGATTCATCTGCTTTGCAATACATATATCGTCATTTTTCGGCAGAACTTGATAGTTATTTATAAAAAAAGTGAAAATTCGGCCTTTGGTGATTTTTGCACAGCAAATCTGTCACATAATGGCGGAAAGTAACTTCTTCGTGTAAGGTTCCTTCGGATGCATAAACACCTCTTCATCACTTCCCTGCTCTATGATCCGCCCGTCCTTCATGATCAGGATCCGGTTGCAGAGCTCATAGACGACACGCAGATCATGCGAGATGAACAGAAGCGTGATCCCGTCCTGTGCGTTCAGTCTGTCGAGTAATTGCAGGACTTTGGCCTGGACCGTCACGTCCAGGGCGGAAACCGGTTCGTCCGCGATGAGGAGCTTCGGATCATTGAGCAGTGCGGTCCCGATACAGACCCTTTGCCGCTGTCCGCCGGAAAGTTCCGACGGATACCGGTCTTTCAGCGTCAGATCCAGTTCCACATGTCCCATCATGTCCCTGACACGCTGTTTTCGCTCCTCTTTTGTAAGCCTGCCTTCGATCAGAAGCGGCTCCTCCATGATCCGTCCGACCGTCATGGCCGGATTCAGGGAATGATAGGTGTCCTGAAAGATCATCTGGGCTTTCCCCGTAAGGCGTATTTCACCCTCAGTCCTGATGCCGGCATGCAGAATGGCTTTGGCAAGGGATGATTTTCCGCTGCCGCTCTCGCCGACCAGTCCGACGATCTCTCCGGGCGCAATGGACAGATCGATACCGGTAAGGACCTGTTTTTTCTTGTAAAACCCGTTCAGTTGTCTGATCTCTAACAATTCATTCATTGCCGTAACTTTCTGATCTTCGGGATCGAAGCCAACAGTTCTTTCGTATAATCCGTTTTCGGATCTTCAAACACTTCCTCTACCCTGCCTTCTTCCACGACCCTGCCCTTCTGCATGACCAGAACGCGGCTGCAGATCCGTTTCACGACATAAAGATCATGGGAGATAAAAAGGATCGAGATCCCTCTTTCCTCATGCAACTGCTTCAAAAGATCCAGGATCGCCGCCTGCACCGTTACATCCAGCGCGGTCGTGATCTCGTCCGCGATCAGCAGTTTCGGATCACAGATCAGGGCAGAAGCCAGCATGACGCGCTGTCTCTGTCCGCCTGACAATTCATGCGGATAACTGCGGTAGATCCGTTCCGTATCCTTTAATTCCACGCGCGCAAGCATATCCATGGCACGTTTCCGCCGCTCTTCCTTTGAAAGGTCCGTATGGATCAGCAGGGCTTCCTCCACCTGCGCACCAACGCGCATCAGCGGGTTCAGGGAATGCATGGGCTCCTGGAACACCATACCGATCTCGCTGCCCTGCAGTTTTCTCAGTTCCCTGCGGCTGCAGGAAAGCAGGTCCTGTCCCTGATAGAGGATCTTCCCTCTCTTTTGCATGTCCTTGCGGCTGAGCAGGCCCGCAACGGCCAGTGCGCTCATCGATTTGCCGGACCCGGATTCCCCGACGATACCGACGATCTCCCCGGGATCCATATGCAGGTCAAAATCATATACAACCGTTTCCGGGATCAGATGGTCATGAAATTCTATGTTCAGATCGATCACATCAAGCATGGGCATCCTCCCTGAGCGCATCCGACAGAAGCGCGAAACTTAAGATCAGAAATACCATAAAGAAGCCGACAGTGAGTGCATATCCCGGTCTTGCGAACAGATAAGCCTGTGCATCCGAAAGCATCAGTCCGAGACTCGCCTGCGGCGGCTGCACACCGATGCCGAGAAAACTTAATGCCGCTTCACAGAGCACGGCATTGTTGAAGCCGATGACAAGGGATGTCAGTAAGGTGACACGGATATTGGGAAGGATATGGATAAACATGATCCGAAGGGCGCCTGCCCCCATCAGTCTGACCGACTGGACATAGTCCATATTCCTGCATTTCATGAATTCGGAACGGATGATCCTGGCATAACTCGGAACAAAAACGATCCCCATCGCGATCGTGATCTGATAGGTACCGCTGCCAAGCAATGCGATGATCACCAGTGAGAGCAGGATACTCGGGAAAGAAAGGACCGCATCGTTAAACCGCATCAGCACCTCATCCGCGAGTCCGCCGAAATACCCGGTCACGGCTCCGACTAAAAGACCGATGAATGCACCGATCAGATTGGTCCCGAGCGCGATCATCAGTGTGGTACGGATCCCGACCAGGATCCTGCTTAAGATATCCCTGCCGAACTGATCACAGCCGAGCAGATGATCCGCGCTGCTCTTTGCAAGTTTCAGCGAAACATCCATCACTTTGGGATCATAAGGCGTCCGGATGAGTCCCCAAAGAACCAGTGCGATGATCACGGCCACAAAGGATATCGCAATATGAAATTGAAGTCCCCTTTTCTTATTGCGCATGTTTTCTCACCCTCGGATCGATGATGGGATAAATGACATCCACCAGAAAATTAATGAGCACCACGAGCATGGCAATGATCGCGATGATCGCCTGTGCGACCGGATAATCCCTGTTGGAGATGGACGTGATCAGCAACCGTCCGAATCCCGGTATCGAAAAAACCTGTTCGATCACGATACTGCCGGCCACGATATCGGTCAGAGTCATCCCCAGAAACGTAACAACGGGCAACAGGGCATTTCTCAGCACATGTCTGTAAAGCACCTGATCCGTCGCATTTCCCCTGCTGTACGCGGTCCTGACATAGTCAAGCTTTGCCTCGGATAAGATCTCCGATTTCAAAAGCCGCATATTCATGGCTGCTTTCGGAAGGGCAACGGACAAGGCCGGTACAAACATATATGCAAAAAAAGCCGCGGGATCCGTCTCATACGAAACGTAATTCCCCGGTGTGAACGCATGCAGCAGCATTCCAAAGAGATAGGTCAGTAAGATCCCGATGAAAAAAGGCGGAATCGCCATGAACAGCTGATTTACCACGTCGAACGCTTTAGCAAAAAAACGGTCGTAATACTTGGATGTCAGGATCCCGAGCGGGATCGACAACAGCACGATCAGCAAAAACGATAAGCCGGTCAGCGTCAGCGTGATCGGCAGTTTATCGGCAAGCATCTGTTTGACCGGTATATGATAGGAATATGACAGTCCCATGTCCCCGAAGAAAAAATCTCGCATCCAGAATGCAAAGCGTACGGGAAGGGGCCTGTTGAGCCCCATCTGTTCCCTTAAGATCTCCACTTTTTCTTCCGTCGCCGTTGTCCCGAGCATTCCCACGGCAGGGTCTCCCGGAATAACGGAAAATGCGATGAACACAAACAGGGAGACCATGAGGACGGTAACGATCATGGTTATCAGTTTTCTGACCAGGTATTTCATGATTTATTCAGCCTGCACAGGCTTGATCTTGCTCATATCCAGTACATAGAGCGGATAGAATTCATAACCTTCATAGTTATTCCTGAGCGCAACGAATTCGGCCATATCCTGTATGTATACATTCGCAGCGTCTTTGGTGAGGATCTCTTCCATTGCCTTGTAGCAATCGGTCTTTTCATCCTCATCCGTCAGCGTGATGACTTTTTCATACAGCGCATCATATGCGGGATCGGAGAAATTAGTGAAATTATCGTCCGCCTTGGAATAGAAACGTTCCAGCAGGGCTCTGCCCGTCAGATAGGAGGCATCCACACCGATCACGGTCGATTCATAATTCCTGCCCATGTATGTATCACTCAGCCACGTATTCCATTCAACCAGTTTGATGTCGGCGTTCACGCCGATGTCTTTCAACTGTTCCACGATCACCTGTGCCGTGTTGATATGCGGCTGGTAATTGGACGGAACCGTGATCGTTAAAGAAAAACCGTCAGGGTATCCTGCCTGCTTGAGCAATTCTTTTGCCTTCGGGATATCCCGCGTATAGTATCTGGATAATTCCGGCATATAATATTTGGAAAATGCGGGGAACATGCTCGATCCGATGATCGTTCCTTTTCCTTCGCTGGTCAGTTCCAGAATATTCTTCCTGTCGACCGCATAACAGAGTGCCTGTCTGACACGTACATCGTCAAGCGGCTTTACGGCATTGTTCAGATAGAGTGCCTGTACCAGATTCATGGTTCCTTCCAGGATCTGAAAATCATTACCCAGCTGCGCAACCTGATCGGTCGTCAGATGGGCGTACATATCCAGCGATCCGCCCCTTAAGTTCATGACGACCGTATCGATCTCCGGAACGATCCGGAATTTCACCTGTGAAAGATAAGCCTTTGTCCCCCAGTAATCCTCATAACGGGTCAAAAGGATATTATCCTGCACCGTTCTGGATGTCAGGCAGAAAGGCCCCGTCCCGATGGGAACGGTATCCGGTGTCGTGTTATCGGCGGGAATGATCGCGGCATTGACCATGGCTAAATAAGCGGGAAAATCGACATCCGCTTCCGACAGGCTTATGCAGACCGTCTGCGCATCTTCGACCGTAACTTCATCGATCAGCGCATAAGCCGGTATCATGGGCGTATCACCCGTTTTACCTGCGATCTTTAAGAGACTGTATTTTACATCCTCTGCCGTAACCTTATTTCCGTTATGGAAGGTTACACCGTTCCGAAGATGGAAGGTATAGGCCATTCCGTCATCGGATACTTCATAACTCTCTGCTACGGCGGGGATGAGATTGCCACGGGAATCAGGCTTTAACAAGCCTTCATAGACGTTGAACAATACCTCTTTGGTTCCTGCCGCAACTGCTTTGTGTGGGTCAAGACTGTCTTCGAGATCCTGTGCGATTCCGACTACGATCTGTGAAGATTTTTCTGCCTTATCACCTCCGCAACCGCAGAGTGCAACAGGCAGTGTCAATGCACACACGCAAGCGATAAGTAAGACCACTCTTTTCATGTGTGTCACCTTTCTTCTCATATTTGATCTTATGTTTATGATATAAAGAACGCCTACATTGTATCGCAATGCAGGCGTTCTTAGCAAGCACAAATTACGGTTTAGTTCAGGAATTTCTTCAGTTCATCCATAAATGTGTTCACATCTTTGAATTCACGGTAAACGGATGCAAATCTGACATAAGCTACCGGATCGACGGATTTCAGTTTATTCATGACCAGCTCGCCGATCACGTCACTGGATACTTCCTTATCTTCGTAATTGAAGATCTCAGTCTCCACTTCATCCACAAGCTGTGTGATCGTTGCCGCCGCAACAGGCCTCTTATGGCAGGCTCTGAGAACGCCGCCTTCGATCTTTTTACGATCGTACGCCTCCCGGTTATTATCCTTTTTGATAATAATGATCGGGATCGTTTCTACCTTTTCATAGGTGGTAAAACGCTTATCGCATTCATCACAGACCCTTCTTCTTCTGATGGAATTGTTGTCTTCAGCGGGTCTGGAATCGATCACGCGCGTGTTTTCATGGCCACAAAACGGACACTTCATAATGCTCCCCCTTTATGTTTGATAAGTACTGTTACCATTATAGTTGACATAATCTAAAATGTCAACCTCTGGTATCAATTCTGTCCTTCCTCCACAATATGTTCGTTCAAAAAGCCAAGAACCTGCGCATATCCTTCTTCCGTATAAGGGAATTCCGCGCTCAGCATCTCTGCCTCATCGGTATGTTCAAAGGCATAAGGCTCCGGATAGATCCAGACCTTCAGAATTTCCGATCCGCCATCTTCTTCGGGCTTCCTGATCCTTAAGATCCTGTAGCGCTTGCCGTTTAAGCTTCCGGTGAACGGTTTGTCATATTTATAAAACGATAATGATAAGATCGTATGACTGTCGATCATAGACGCTCCTTCTTTTGAAAGAGAGCCACCCGCTAACGGATGGCTCTCTGTCTGTTTTATTTTTTGAGAAAATCAGGTATCTTTAATGATTTTACCTCTACCTTGCTCTCCACGGGTGCCTGCTGTCTGACGGCTCCCTGTACCGGCCTTACGCCGTTCATATTGGGAGCTGGCATTCCCTGCTGCGGTGCCTGCATCGGTCCCATCGGCATGTTCGGGTTCGCAGGTCCGTATCCGCCGTTCATCGGCTGCTGCGGATACATACCGGGATTACCTTGCGGCGGCATCTGCCTCTGCTGGTTCGGGATATTCGGCATCGGACCTGTCATTCCCTGATTCATAGGTCCGGGGCCCATCTGCATGTTCGGTCCCATCGGCGGAACCGGTCCGGACATACCGGGTGCATGATTACGTCCCGGTCCGAAGTTTCCGCGTTCCCTGACACGACCGACACCCTGCGGCATAACCTTGGGTGCGTTCTCGTCGATACCGGTCGCGATCACGGTTACCGTACATGTATCGGGTTCTTTGTCATCACACATCGCGCCCATGATCAGGTTCACGTCATCACCAGTGATATCCTTTACGAAGGATACGGCATCATCTGCATCAAGCAGTGTGATCTCACCGGAAATATTGACGATCACGTGGCTAGCGCCCGCGATGGATGTTTCAAGCAACGGAGAATTAACAGCCTGACGTACAGCTTCGATCGCTTTGTCATCTCCTTTGGCCTGGCCGATACCGATATGCGCGATACCTTTGTTTTCCATAACGGTACGTACATCGGCAAAGTCCAGATTGATCAGGGACGGAACATTGATCAGATCCGTGATACCCCTGACTGCCTGCTGCAGAACTTCGTCGGCCTTTTTCAGAGCATCCGGCATGGTCGTTCTGCGGTCAACGATCTCAAGCAGCTTGTCATTCGGAATAACGATCAGCGTATCCACATTGGGACGGAGTTTCTCGATACCGCCCTCCGCATTTGTCATACGCGCTCTCGCTTCAAAACGGAACGGCTTTGTAACAACGCCGACGGTCAGGGCTCCCTGTTCCTTCGCGATCTTGGCGATCACAGGTGCCGCACCGGTTCCGGTACCGCCGCCCATTCCGCATGTTACAAAAACCATATGTGCGCCGCGGATCGCATTGGCGATGTCTTCCATGCTCTCTTCCGCGGCCTTTTCGCCCACTTCGGGCTTAGCGCCTGCCCCAAGTCCCTGGGTCAGTTTATCTCCAATCTGGAGAAGTCTGGGAGACTTACATAACTGTAAAGCCTGCTTATCGGTATTGATCCCTAAAAATTCAACACCTGTGATCTTCTCCTCGATCATTCTGTTAACTGCGTTATTACCAGCTCCACCGACCCCTACGACTAATATCTTGGCTGCACTGTCAACATCATTATTTTTAATTTCCAGCAAGATTTTCTCCTCCTTTTAATTATACTCCACGCCCTATTATGTTAATCATATAATTTTTTTTTCCATTTATCAACACTTTTTTTCGCAAAAGTTACTATTCATCCTTTTCAAAGGTGAATGTACCCGTCTCACCCGTATAGTTTTCCATGTGAAGCACCCCGGACATCCCTTCCAGTTTGGGCAAAAGATACTGCAGTTTATTGATCTTTTCGTCCAGATGTTCACTGGTCCCGAGGTAGATCCGTACGTTTCCGAAATACAGCGTGATATGGTCGACACTGTCAAAATAGATCCGGTCCGTTGAGATCTCATATTTCGTCAGAAGCTGTGTGATGTTTAAGACCAGTTTGAAGATACCCTCATCGTCCACGGGGAGTTTCTCATGCAGGACCACATGATCAAAATGGAGCCCGGTCACGAACGGGATCCCCTCCATCTGTCTGTTGGAGGATTCCACAACGATACCGTCTTTGTCAAAGTACAGATAATGTCCGAGGTATTCGACATAGCCTGCCACCGCTTTTTCATAGACCTGAATTTTCACTTCCCGCGGCGATACCAGTTCGATATCCGTCTGTTCGATAAACGGGATGGACCCCACTTCTTTATTATGATATTTCAGGTACAGGTACACCGAATTGTGACCATATTTTCCGGTCATGACCAGATCGATGATCTCCTGATCCGTATAATGCTCATTCCCGATCACATTGACCGTATCGACGGAAAACCTGTTTTTGATCACAAAGAGCGCCGATGTGGTCAGGAGGATCAAAACAAGCAATACGATGAACAATACGATGGTTCTTTTACTTGTTTTCAAGACGGATACCTCTTGATACACTCAACACCAGGCCGATCTCCGAAAGCAGAAAGACAATGGATGAGCCGCCGTAACTGATGAACGGCAGCGTGATCCCGGTGTTCGGGATCGTATTGGTCACAACCGCTATGTTTAAGATCACCTGGATCGAAATATGCGCCATAACACCGACAACCAAAAGCGCACCGAACTGGTCGGCCGCATTATTGGCGATGACAAGGAAACGCCAGATCATCAGAAGGAACATCACGATGATCGCCGTCGCTCCGAACAGTCCGAGTTCCTCGCAGATGATGGAAAAGATCATATCGTTCTGCGCCTCGGGAATGAATCCGAGTTTCTGCATACTCTGTCCGAGGCCCTTGCCGAAGATGTCACCGGAGCCGATGGCATAGAGTGACTGCAGGGTCTGGAAGCCGGTGGTCGAAGCATATTTTTCCGGATTCAGCCAGGCGTTGATCCGGCTGAAACGGTAGGAAAGCGTTTCCGGAAGGATGCCCTTGCTGACGAGCAGGACGATGACCGCGGCAGCGGCGATGATGCCCGCTCCGATCAGGAAATATTCTTTATAGTTCGGCGTAGCAACAAAGATCATCATGAGAACGATACAGAAAATGATGATCGCGGAACTTAAGTTTTCGGTTATGAACAAAACGGATAACGCCACGGGAACCGCCAGAGCGATCGTAAACAGCGTACTTTTTAAGGACTGGATCCGTTTCCCGAATCTGGATACAACACTGGCAAAAAATATGATCATACCTACCTTGGCAACCTCTGCCGGCTGCAGCGAGATACCGACATCCAGCCATCTCCTGGCCCCGTTCGCTTCGTATCCGAGCGGCGTCAAAACAAGCAGGATCAGCCCCAATGAAACGAAATACGCGATGATCGTCACCTTATCCCAGATATGGTAGTTGATGAACGTGGTGATCAGCATGACAACGATGCCGAACACGGTCGCAAATAACTGTTTTTTCAGATAATAGGCCGAATCCTGAAACTTGAGGTTTGCTTCGTAGGAACTGACGCTGTAAAGCATGACCAGACCGAAACACAGCAGGAACAAAACTATAAACAAAAGTGTATAGTCAAACATACCTGTTTTCTTCTCTTTTTTTCGTCCTTCATGCCTTGCCATAGATCGATTCTTCCGTTACAGTCCGATAAAGGCGATCGTACAGAGCAGGATCGTAACGATCGTAAAGACCGCAACCACTCTGGTCTCCGACCAGCCGCACAATTCAAAATGATGATGGATCGGTGCCATCTTAAAGATCCGTTTTCCCTTTGTGATCTTGAAGTATCCGACCTGCAGGATCACAGACAGCACCTCCACCAGATAGATGCAGGCGACCAGGATCAGAAAGATCGGCGTATGTGTCATATACGCACAGGCGACTACAAAACCGCCAAGCGCCAGAGAACCCGTATCTCCCATAAAGACTTTTGCGGGATAAACATTGTAGAGCAGGAAACCGAGCAGTCCGCCAAGCATTGCCAGACATACCGGCGCGATCCCGCTGTTCAGTTCCATGGATACCAGCGCATAGAAAACCGCAATAACTGCCGTGACGGAGCTCGCCAGGCCGTCCAGCCCGTCCGTGAAATTGGCGCCGTTTACGGTCCCGAGTA
This sequence comes from Lachnospiraceae bacterium, assembly GCA_017620255.1. Lineage (GTDB taxonomy): Bacteria > Bacillota > Clostridia > Lachnospirales > Lachnospiraceae > UBA2868. The sequence goes on along the minus strand of JAFZQU010000028.1, from coordinate 6,361 downwards.
CGGCAGGGATCAGGATCAGGACGGCGATCACGCCGGCGCCGATCATCTCTCTCCCGCCAAAGGGCAGATAAAATCCGAGATCCACCGAATCATTCTTCATCATGTAATATACAAAGACCGCTGTCACAACGATCTCCATTGCCATTTTCTGCAACGCCGTCAGGCCCATGGAACGTTTCAGGACGACTTTGACAAAATCATCCACAAACCCGATGAGCGCAAAAGCGACCGTCATCAGCAATACGGGAAGCACAAGCGGATACTGCTTCATGTAGAAAAGTGTTGTGATGATCAGAGGGATCAAAAAGATCACGCCGCCCATCGTAGGGGTGCCGTTCTTCTGCAGATGGCTCTGCGGTCCGTCTTCGCGGATCGTCTGTCCGAATTTTAATTTGTGCAAAAAAGGGATCATGAGGGGGCCGAGCAGAGCGCTCAGTGCAAAGGACACGATCAGTGCCACAAAAACCCATTTATCCATTTGATTTCCTCCGGTCAAACATGACTCATTCATCTACAAACGTAATCGGCGACGAGTTATCGGGCGGCAGATCCGATACCGTGGAATCGATCGGCCTTCCGGTCTCCGGATCCAGCAGATCCCCTGTTGTCGGATCGATCGCATAACCGGTTTCCGGATCAAACTCTATCTTGCGTTCCGTCTTCTCTTCTTCCGCTTCTTCCGTCTCTTCGCCTTCCGTCGTTTCTTCGGTCTCTTCTTCCGTGATCTCCTCTTCCGGTTCTTCTTCCTGCGTCGAACCGTTCGAGAACAGAAGCTGTTTTTCGGCAAGTTCAGCCGCTTCTTCTTCCGTCAGTTCTTCTGTCTGGAATACATTCAGATAAGGCAGCACTTCCGTCAGGATATCCCTTGTCAAGACTGTCGCGAACTTGGCGGAGGCCTGTTCCTTGGCATTTGGCTCATCGATGACCGTATAGATCACGATCTGCGGATCATCCGCCGGCGCAAATCCGATAAAGGACACCAGATAATTCTCGGTTCCACGCGGCAGTTTCTCGGCCGTTCCCGTTTTCCCGCCGATCATATAGCCTGCCGGTCTGGCGCTTTTACCGGTACCTTCCGTAACGACATTGACGCAGAGCTGTCTGATCTTTTCGGATGTTTCCGTAGAGATCGTCTGCTTCAGCACCCTCGGCTCTATGGCACGGACGGTCGCACCTTCCGCATTCAGGATCTTTGTGGCAAGATGCGGCTGATAATAATATCCGCCGTTGATCAGGGAACAGAATCCCGTTGCCATCTGTATCATGGTCGTATTGAAACCCTGTCCGAAAGATCCGATCGCAAGGTCGGTCGGATTCATGATGGACTCATCAAAGACCAGTGTGTCCGTCCGGCTTTCGCCTGCCAGGTCGATATTGGTCTTTAAGCCGAAATTAAAGATCCTGTTATATTTCATGAAGGTCTTTTTGCCGATCGAGGCACCGATCTTCATGAATGCAACGTTGCATGATTTTTCCAATGCGCCTGAAAAAGTCAGGTCGCCGTGTCCGAGACGGTTGGAACAGTGGATCTCATGTCCGCCGATACTCAGCACGCCCTCACAGGTATAGTTTTCATTTCCCGTTAAGATCCCTTCCTCCAATCCGCACGCCATCGTGAACGGTTTCATGGTGGAACCGGGTTCATAGGTTGAGTTGATGCAGAAATTCTTCCAGAGCGCATTCAGCGCTTCCATCTTGGCCTTTTCATAGGCTTCCTCATAGGCATCGCCGTAGGATGCGATATCATCACCCGCCTGCGGCGTCAGGACCATTCTGGCCTGCATCTCCTCTTCGGTATTCTCATTCTCTCCGCCTGCATTCTCTTCTGCAGCCGCTTCTTCCGATTCCGTATCCTCTGTGCCTTCCTCTCCGGAAATCTCTCCTGCGGGGGAAAGCGTGATCTCCGGCATTTCGATCTTTAAGCCGGTGATATCGCGCGGGTTGTTTAAGTCAAATACCGGATAACTTGCCATAGCCAGCACTTCACCGGTGTCCGGACGCATTACGATCACGCCGGTATTCGTACTGCCGGGGCCTTCCCTGTGCGCATCCCTGTATTCCTCATTGAACGCAAGGATATGTTTCTCGACGATACTCTGTATGTTCACATCCAGTGAGGTGACGATCGTATATCCGTCCTGTGCGGGCTTGATGGTACGCTCGAGATTCTCATCGTCGTTCAGGTATCCGTATTCGCGTCCGTTTGTCCCGTTCAGGGAATCGTTGTAGAATTCTTCGAGCCCGTAGATCCCTTCGTTGTCACCCTGGACGAATCCGACCACGTCACAGGCAAGGGAATTATAAGGGTACTGTCTCTGATAACTGTCCTCCAGCCAGATGCCCTTGATGTTCGGATGATCCGCCGGGTTGTTGAGTATGTCCATCAGCGGACTGGTCACTTCAAAACTCTGTTTCTTTGCCACGACCCTGTATTGGCTGGAAGGATTCTGCCTGATAAAATCACGCAGTTCATTCTGTGTATAAAGAAAAGAAATGCCCGTGGAATAAAGGGCAGTCAGGGTTGGTTCGAGATATTCTCCGTCATTACCATTCAGCGTCTTGGAGTCGACGATCACGTTATAGACTTTCTGGCTGACGGCCAGTTTGGAGCCGTTCACATCCAGGATATCTCCTCTTTTCGCCACCAGCGTTACGCTGTCATATTCCTGCTGGGACAATACCTGTTTCTTGTATTTCTCACCGTTATCCCTGTTGATCGCAAACAGGCGCACGCTTAACGCAAAAAAAGCTATCAGTATTATAACGAATAATACAGCCAGCTTTCTCTGCATCTTCATTGTAAAACGCTGTTCATCCTGCTTAGCCAATCAGAGATCCCGCCTTTTCCTGTTTAAATGAAACGGTCCGGATACCGCCAATTTGGCATCCAGACCATAGTATACCACATATAGTGGAATTGCTCAATCAATATCTATATATTGTCTTACGTAGTCCGTATCATCACTGGCATACTTTACGATCTGATCCTGTGTCGCATACTGCATGCCGAGTTCATTCATCGCACGTTTCTTGATCTCTTCGAAACTTACCGTGCCTTTGATCCTGCTTTCCGTATCGTCGTTTTCAGCCTTGATCTCATTCAGCTGGCTTTCCAGTACGGATATTCGTTTGATCGAATTGGTTATCTCGGATTGAAGTTTCAGATACTGCAGGCATCCGATCCCGGTCGCCACAATGGCGAGCGTCAGAAACAGAACGTAGCCGAAACTCATGTGTGCCGCACGGTCTCTGTTCCTGCGGGCTCTGTGACTGAGCTTTTTCTCCCGCGGTTCATCCACCTGCACAGGGCGCAACGCTCTTGCAGTATTCCCGTATACATATTCTTCATTTCCGCGATATCCGCTTCTTCCTCGTCCCTGAGTCGTAGCCATAGATTACTCCTTATCTCCCTTTTTCAAAAACGCGTAATTTTGCGCTTTTGGATCTCGGATTCGCTGCCATTTCGGCCTCGGCCGGTATGACCGGCTTCCTTGTGATCACTTTCCCCTTTGATCTTTTTCCGCATACACAGACCGGAAAATCCGGCGGACAGGTACACGGTTGTTCACTGTTTTTAAAAATGGTTTTGACGATCCGATCCTCCAGTGAGTGAAACGTGATCACACAGATCCGTCCTCCCGGTTTCAAAAGATCGATCATCCCATCCAGCGATTCCTTTAACACCTCCAGTTCTCTGTTGCATTCGATCCTGATCGCCTGGAACGTCTGCTTCGCCGGATGGCCTCCCTTTTTGCGAACCTTCATGGGAACCGCTGCTTTGATGATCTCGACCAGTTCCCCTGTCGTCTCGATCGGCTTTTGTTCCCTTGCGTTCACAATATGTTTGGCTATGTTCTCCGCAAAAGGATCTTCCCCATAGTCACGGATCATGCGAAACAGTTCCTGTCTGCTGTATCCGTTGACGATCTCTTTGGCGGTGACGCTGCTGCGCGTGTCCATTCTCATGTCAAGCGGCGCGTCTGACTGATATGAAAATCCCCTCTCGGGCGTATCCAGCTGATAGGAGGATACTCCCAGGTCAAGGACGATACCGTCAACGCTTTCTATCCCCAGGCGTTCCAGTTCATCCCTGATGTAGCAGTAATTGCTTCTTATCAGGATCGCATTCGGGAACGCCTTCAACCGTTCCCCTGCGGCAGCGATCGCTGCTTCGTCCTGATCTATACCGATCAATCTCCCCTGATCGTTTAATTTGGAAAGTACCGCTTCCGCATGTCCTCCGCCGCCCAACGTGCCATCCACGTAGGTCCCTTCCGGCTTCACACATAACGCGTCCACGGTTTCCGTAAGCAAAACAGACTGATGCGAAAAGTTCATCCGATTCCTCCCAAGGATTCCAACTAGATGCTCAAGCCCAGATCTGCCAGCCTTTCCGCGATGTCATCAATGTCAGTGTTCCCCGTCGCGGTCTCCCACTTACTCTTGTCCCAGACTTCGATCTTATCGATAGCCCCGGCAAGCACGACATCCTTATCCAGTCCTGCCTTTCCCCTCAATGCAGGTGAGATAAGGATACGTCCCTGCTTGTCGAGTTCTACCGAATCGGCCTGCGAAACGAGTGCGCGGACCATTTTTCTCTTGTCTTCATTTCCGGGCAGACGGAGCAGTTTCTCCAAAAAGGTTTCCCATGCCTCTTTGGTATAGATATTGAGACAACCATCGTTTCCGTTCGTGATCACAAAGACTTCCCCAAGCTCTTCGCGATACTTCGCCGGGATGATCAGACGCCCCTTCGCATCGATTGTGTGGTTGTATTCACCCATGAACATAACAGGCGCTCACCTCTCTACCACTTTGCTCCACTTTCTACCACTTTGACATCATTTTAACCGCAAAAGTGACAAAATGCAACCCTTTTTTGGAAAAAATTTAAAAAAATCGTAACAAAAAAACGCCCAATACATGGGCGTTTGTGGTTATTTTTATAAATGGCACAAGATATAGTGGTGGATTGTGGGGGCTATTTGAAAACCTTGTCCACAGGATCAGACATTGAAGCGGAACAGGATCACATCTCCGTCCTTGACCACATAGTCTTTTCCCTCCATGCCGACCAGGCCTTTCTCCCTGGCTGCGGCAAGCGATCCGCAATCCAGCAGGTCTTTATAATTGACGACTTCGGCTTTGATAAAGCCGCGCTCAAAATCCGTGTGGATCTTACCGGCTGCCTGCGGGGCCTTTGTCCCGATCTTAATGGTCCAGGCTCTGCACTCATCTTCGCCTGCCGTTAAGAAACTCATCAGGTTCAGCAGTCTGTAGCTGGCCGCGATCAGTTTATCAAGACCCGACTCTTTCAATCCGAGATCTTCCAGGAACATTGCTTTTTCATCATCGTCCAGTTCCGCGATCTCCTGCTCGATCTGTGCGCAGATCACGAAAACTTCACTTCCCTCGTTTTTGGCAAAATCACGCACCTTCTGCACATGCGGATTGCCCGCACCGTCATCGGCAAGGTCGTCTTCCGCCACGTTGGCCGCATAGATGACCGGCTTTGCCGTCAGCAGATTATAGGAAGCAAACCATTCCGCTTCATCGTCGTCAGCCGTTTCGAATGTCCGCGCGATCTGTCCGTTTTCCAGGTGGGCGATCAGGCGGTTTAACATCTCCACTTCCCTTGCGATCTTCTTATCGTTGTTGGCAGCCCTGCCCTGTTTTGCTTTGCGGCGTTCCAGCACTTCGATATCAGCAAAGATCAGTTCCAGGTTGATGGTCTCGATATCCCGCAGGGGATCGATCGAACCGTCCACATGCACCACGTTCGCATCCTCAAAACACCTGACGGCATGAACGATCGCATCCACTTCACGGATGTTAGCCAGAAACTGATTCCCGAGGCCTTCCCCTTTACTCGCTCCTTTTACAAGGCCTGCGATATCCACAAATTCGATCACTGCCGGTGTGACTTTTTTTGTATGGTATAATTCCCCGAGCAGTTTGATCCGCTCGTCCGGCACGGCAACGACACCCACATTCGGGTCGATCGTGCAGAACGGATAATTGGCGGATTCCGCTCCTGCTTTCGTCAGAGAATTAAACAATGTAGATTTGCCCACGTTCGGCAGGCCGACGATTCCCAGTTTCATATTTTTTCATATCTCCTTTATTTTCAAGTATTTCCGGACTTTGGGCTGGCATTTTACGCCATTTTTTACGCCATCTGCTATCAAGTTATATCGGCTTATAATGACTTATATGAAGATCCTATACAGTCTTACGCCATTTACGCCATTGTCCGAACTGTTTTTTCTTTTGGACATTTCATCTGCCAAAGTCTGCGGCTTTTTACGCCATTTACGCCATCTTGATGGAGTATTCTTCAAACTTCAGCATTTCTTTGGTT
>JAFZQU010000027.1 GCA_017620255.1 Lachnospiraceae bacterium | reverse complement strand
TGCATGTGTTCGGCTCTTGCAGGCTGTGGCAAAGAAGACGCAGAAAATGCGAAAAACAGCAAGCCTGTCAAGGTTGAGAGCGATTGTGACTATTTCTGCCCCGGTGCAGGATTCGGCTTTGATCTGCCGGAGAACATGAAGCTTTCAAAAGGATTTATAGAGATAAAAGATATCGGCGACATAGATTATGACAGCGGTGTTATGATGGGCTGGCCGACATACTATGATATGACAGAAGAAGAGTATTACGGATCAAATAGTGAAACATTAGGTTCTCTACTTCATGCCGGTACTTCTTTCAACGTAATGTGCGTAGAAGGTGTTAATTCGGAAGAGGAAGCAAAAAACAAAATGCTGGCCACGTTAGAAAAAATGTATGGAAAAGTTTCTGACGATGACAGACAATCCGTTGTTGATTACAAAATGCTTCATCAGGAAAACGGCTATGTCTGGCTTTGGAAAATGGACGACAGGGCAACGGGCCTTCGTGATGAGAGCACTGAAGAATACAATGCTTTCTATGATGCCTCTGAAGAGATACTCAATAATCTGAAGTATTACACGCCTAATGTATGGACCGGCACGGAAGAAGGAACAGCCCTTTCTTTTGAAACCATCGATCTTGAAGGTAATCCGGTAAAATCCGAATCCCTTTTTGCCAATAACAAGGTGACGATGATCAACATCTGGGCCACTACCTGCGGTCCTTGTATCGAAGAGATGCCTGAACTTGAAGAGATGAATAAAGAATTTCAGGCCAAAGGCGGAGCGATCGTAGGACTTGTTGATGATGTGTGGGTAAATAACACCAAGTATCTGGATGAAGCAAAGGCTATCGTCAGCGATACCGGCGTGACATATACAAACCTGTGTGCATGGGACGGATTCGATGATATGCTTGAGGCAGTCGGAACTCCCACCACATATTTCGTAGACAGTCAGGGAAAGATCCTGGGCGATGCTGTTCTGGGAGCTAATCCCGCAAAATACAAAGAACTGATGGATAAGTATCTCTCACAGGCAAAATAAGCACATACAATCACTCTGAAACATGATATGATTAAAATATCATTATTCAGGGAGGCGTCATGAGCAGGAAAACTTCCAAAAGAATATGCGGACTTTTTTCCATATTGATCATGATGCATCATCTCGCGCAGAGAACTTCTGCATCATGGGTCCCGGCCGCCTTCAGGCAGCCGGGGCTTGGTGTATTTGTACCGATCGGATACCTGCTCGTCTCCTTCTTCTTTTTCTGCTCCGGCTACGGACTGATCAAACGTCTTAGGACAGACGATGATTACATGCACGGGTTTCTCATCCGGAGACTGAACCGGCTTCTGATGGTTTTTGTTCTGACAGAGATCATCTTTCTCCTGGTCCGGTTTGCGTTTGAATCAACGGATCTTCCTTTAAATCCGTATTCTTGGTTTGTCTATACCATCTTTTTTCTTTACATCGGCTTTTATTTTTCCTACCGTAAAAACAGTCATATCAGCCTTCTGCTCATGATCCTGTGGATCTTCGGGTATTGCGTGATCTGTCATATCCTGGTCAAAGGGAACTGGTGGATCAATACCGCACCTGTTTTTGCGGTCGGGATCTATATGGCAGACCATGAGGAGAATACTCTCTTTCGCAGATCCGGCAACAGGATCCTGCGTTTTGTGCTTCTTGCTGCCATTTTCCTAAGCTGCTTTTTTCTGTCTGAAAATGCAAATGCCATCGGGCATCTTTTGAATATCTCTGCTTACGGGATCATTTATCTCTTTCAGATCCTGCTGCAGACCATCGCTGGCAGTGCATTCAGTCTTCTTGTCTTTTGGATCGCTTCCTCCTTAAAGGAAGAATCCGATAACAAGGTAATGTACATCCTGGAGAAGGTCTTATCTTTTTACGGCGGAATGACCCTGGAGTTTTATCTGATCCACGGCCTGTTCGTGATGCTTTTCAGTCATCACTTTATTTATGATTCCAATCCGCCCGTCTGTTATATCAGAAATGTACCTCTTTACGTCCTGACGGTCTTTCTGCTTTCCACTGCCGCGGCTTTTCTGCTGCGCAAGATCTGTGATCTGATATCTGCAGGCTATCAGGCTTCCGAGATCTTTCAGAAATTCTGTAAGGACGCTAAGAAATTTGCTTTTATTTTTCTTCTGATCCTGACCGGCATCACCATTGCTTACTCCGTTCACAGGCACAGGCTCTCGGCCGATGCATCCCGGAAACTGACAGAATACCGGGATGAATATATCACTTATGAAACTGTCGCGGGGGAGGAGATCGCCGTATATCTTACCGGAGAAGGCCCTTATACACTGGTTTTCCTCGGGGCTGAATTTGACACCTGCCCGACACTGTCACTCAGAGTGCTGACGGATAAACTTTCAGACAGATACCGGTGCATGATCATTGACTATCCCGGGAAAGGCTTCAGTCCGGATACAGACAGGGAACGGTCCGCCGACTACTTCGCAGATCTGATCCACGACACCCTGCAGGCTGCAGATGCCGGGCAAAATATCATTCTTATTCCCCACCAGATCTCTGCGTTCTATGCCTACAGATATATTGAAAAATACCCGGAGGAAGTAACCGGCCTGATCGGGATCAGCGCACTTGTTCCGGAGCTTGCAACCCGTTTTCTGGATGGTAATTTCAGTTCGGTAGACGAATACCGGTGGTATCTGAAACGGATTACGAGGCTTGACGGTTTCATACAGAAATGTCTGAATTTCACGGGATATACCGCACTGTTCCAGATGCCTGCGCTCGAATATCTCTTTTACGGAAGTGGGCTGAAAGAGTATTACCCTGTCATGGAAGAGATGTTTTTCAGGCATTATCAGCAGGCTGCACATCTGGATGAACAGAGAAATTTCTATGATAACTGTATGGCCGTTAAGGATTTTAAACTGCCGGACTACCTGCCTGCTCTCTTTATGCTTGACTATGCCACAAAAGAAAGTGAGCCTTACGGTATAAAATGGGAAGATGAATACAATAAAATGATCGCCGGTCATGAGCTCCAGAAGGTAGAGATCATAAGCGGCGATCCTTATGCTGTTTATTACCGGGCCGGTTATATCGCAGACCGGATAGACAAGTTCTTAATGGACATAGACGACTGTTCCGATACCGACCATGTTGTACAGTAAGATGGCCTGGTCATGCGGGATGTTCACGCACCCGTGGGAACCGTTTCTCAAATAGATGTCTCCGCCAAACTGCTTGCGCCAGGTGGCGTCATGTATTCCGCAGTTTCCGCTAAAACGCATCCATCTGTCCACCCAGACATGCCATGTAGGTCCCGTCAGATATTTGCCGGGCGTACAGTTGTTGATCTGGAAAATGCCTTTGGGTGTACTTCTTCCCGGACTTCCTGTCACACAGGGCGTGATCAGGACCGGTGAACCGTTCACAAAATAAGTCAGGATCTGGTTTGCGATGTTCACATCCACATAGGTCATACCGGATTCAGCGGACGGAACAACCGGTGCTTCTATCTCCGGCGTAACTGCCGGCAGTGCCGGTACAGTCTGTTCCACCGGGATCGTCGGTATGACTGTCTGCGCCGGTAAAATGGGAACAACTGGTACGGCCGGGACAATGGGTGTCTGGACCACAGGTGTTGCCGGATCAGACGGGATCAGAACGATCGGCGGTTCAACTGCCGGTACGGTCCTCTGACAGATGCCGCAGGCTAACAAAAATGCTGCCAAAGCCAGTCCGGCATACATGATTTTCTTCATAATATCCCCCTTCAAAACACACTTTTAACTGATTATAACTTATACCGGCCTCTTTCATCAAGGCTATTTATCATTCCCTTCCGTCACCCGGCTGTGTTACAATGGACAAAAGGATCGAAAACCGGCTGAAACGGGGGAATACATGAAAAAGAGATTAATCTGCCTGCTCTTACCCATAACGCTCACCCTGCTTCTTTTTGGATGCGGGGAAGCTGCTTCTGATCTGCCTGTCGAAACAGAAGTGCTTGGACTTACCGGTGTTCCCGTATTCCGGGTGAGTTCCGAAAATGAGCATGACGGTGTTTGGGATCAGATCATTTCCAACACGGATAACGGTGAAAATCATTCCCCGCAACTTAGCTGGGACCCTGTAGAGAATGCCTCCTGCTATGTGATCTATATGTCCGATACGAATATGCAGGACTGGATCCATTGGAAATCCGAACATGTAACGGAAACCTCGTTGCCGGAAGGCTGGGCGGATGATTCCGCCTATATCGGCCCTTATCCGCCAAAAGGCGGTACCCATCATTATGAGATATACGTGATCGCCCTGCAAACGGACGTGGATCGTGCCAAAGGCGGTCTGAACAGTGTCAACCCGAAATTTGCACAAAACGTCAGATCTCTGGATCAGGCACCGGATGGTTCAGAAGGAAACATCTTAGCCATCGGTCACCTGGATGCCACTTATACCAATGAATGATTTAAAAAAGCTGTGATCTGATCACAGCTTTTTCATCATCCAGTATGCATCGACGAAACTTCCGTCTTTATATTTCATGTTGTCGGGAAATGTTCCATGGATCTGAAAGCCCATGGACTTATACAGGGTGACTGCGCTTTGATTATCTGCTATGACCTCCAGTTCCGCCTGCTCATATCCGCATTCTTTTGCGACATCCAGAACGGTTTCCAGCATTTTCCGGCCTATGCCACGGCCCCAATATTCCTTATATAAAGCGATCGCGACCCCGCATCTGTGCCTGTATCTGTTATAATTTCCGATACTCATAAGGGAGCAGTTTCCGATATGGCGTCCGTTTTCAAATGCAAGGAGTAGCAGTTCCCTCTCTGCTTCCATATTATTCCGGATAAATGCTTCTTCCTGTTCCAGGGTCAGCGTCACTTCTTCCGGCTCGCGGATCAGAAACGGAGTTTCGCCGGTCGTGATCTTTAAGTATCTGCGCAGATCTTCCGCATCTTTCAATTCTGCGTTTCGAAGAAGGATCTCCTGTCCTGTTTTGTCCGTAAAACTTACCGGTCCGTATTTCATGGCTGTCTCCTTTTCCGGTTATTTGAATATGACGGCGGCTGTCTTTTCCAGTTCCCTTCTGTCTTCTGCGTTGTCATAGCCGCTTTCCTTATCATCAATACCCTTTACGGGTTCGATCCCAAACATCCCGTCACGGTTGCAGAAAAAGCAGATCTTCTTTACGCCCCTGATCTTAAATCTGGCTTCGGCGTTTCCTTCCGGATATAACTTCACCATCTGTACTTCATCTTTTGACAAGGCAGCAACAAACGAAATGTAGTGCTCTTTTGTCATTTCATGATCGATCCGGACATAATACTCGTCTTCGATCCGTTCGATAAAGATCATATGCTGCTCATCTGTTTGTTCAGCGCATTCCGGAAGCAGGGAAACCCCGTGGCACTGAACAACTGCTTCCCCCATCGTATGGATCACGTTCCCGCAGATGGGACATACATAGAATTTGGACCGCATCATATTGGCGGAAACATTTTCATTTCGGATGTCGTTCCCGGAGATCAGTTCCGTTACCGATACCCGGAAGATGGCAGCAATGGGTTCAAGCAGCGTAATATCCGGATACCCTTTGCCGGTCTCCCATTTGGAAACGGTCTTATCACTCACGCCCAGCCTGTCTGCAAACTGCATCTGTGTCATTTGATTCTTTTCGCGTAATCTTTTGATCACTGCACCTGTAACATATTGGTTCATATTCATTTACCTCCATGCACAGATTGTAGAACGGCTGTTAACGTTTATCTACCTACGCAAAGTAGAGAAGCCCTATAAATAGGGCTTCTCCAGCGTCCACGAGAGGATTCGAACCTCCGGCCTTTCGCTTAGGAGAAAAAAGCTCACTCAAAAAATGTAGAAAGGGAGCGGGTTCCCATACCACACTATTGAAAACTCACTCACTTACTCACTCACCCGAGGCGGCAGTTCCACCTTCGCAAAAATTAGCGATTGCCTTAGGCGATTGTTATTGTATCATGAACCTGGATTGAGTTGAATCCTTACTAAACAAATATTTTCTGCACAAAAACTATTCTGTTCTCGAACCATATGCTGCTAATACACTTTCAGGAGTATCTCCAAAAGCATATGTCCCTGAGCCAAGCATCTGCTCGTTAAGAACAGCTTCTATACTTCTCATATGATAAATTTCTTCCTGAATACGTCTACGTTCATCTGCAGCCTCTTGGCTCCGCTCAATACTTTCCTGTCTTTCTTTAGCTTCTTTCTCCCTCTTGGCCTTATGATCAGCCGCCACCTTTGCCTTATATTCTGGCGTTTCTTCACAACTACAATAATAAGTCACGGTGCCATCTTCATGAATCGTAACTCCACTTGTGGTCATTCTAAGATTATGGGCTCCTAAAAAAGCCTCTGTTGATGGCAAAGAATCAAAATGTTCCTGTATTTTCTTCTCGTAATAAGTCGCCTTCTCCGGATCATTAGCCATCTGCTCCAGAATATTTGGCGCAATAGCTACATTCCCGGAACCAACAGTTCCCCCGGCAAATCTATCCATGCTATTCTGATCTTTTCCTACGCTTGCCACTGTAATAGGGCATCCGAACTTACTTTGCAGGCTGTTCTTATAGGCTTCTACTACGTTATCTGACGATGTTGCTTTATTCAGCGAACTTGCAAAATCGGATGATGAAACCGACTTATTCCTGATCTGATTTGCATAACCGTATGCACTTGCCACACCACCTAAACTGCTTATATCCATATTTCACCTCCGTTACTATATAAAAAGCATCCGTAACAGGTATCTACCAATCCCTTGATTACAGATGCTCTCCTTAGCGTTTGTCTGTTATATTCATTTTATCGACAATCCGACTTCTTCTATAAAGCCCTATACATAAAACGACTATGAGATGACAAAAATCGACTATAATTATATCACTATACACTTATGCATTTAAAAGCATAAGCACAATTATAAGGCTGATGAGCAATGTTTACTCCGTTATTATTTGTGTTTTTTTATGATTATCGCACCAATTAGGAAAAATAAAGCGGCAATCAAAGCACACACAAAAATGTTTATTGGTGAAATAATGCCTACTAATAGTATTATCACCGCTAAAACAAGCATAATTATGCCAACCGTTTTCATTCTTTTATCTCCTTTCCCGAACAACTAAACTTTCTTTTACATATATAAACATTACCCAAACACAAAAGAGCCGCCAATGAAAAATAGACAACTCCTGCCGTTTGATAAGATGTCAAAAATAAGTTCCCTATTCGCAAAAGCCTCGGATCTGTTATTGAGGAACTGTTTAAAACCTGCACCGGCGTGAGATATCGTATCTGTGCTGCTACTCTAAACTCAGCCGGAATTGATAAGAACATATCCATCATTACCACAATACATATAACACCTGAAGCAACAGCTCCATTTTTCAAGGTGCATGACAAAATCATAGAAATAGCCCCAGTTAATAAAGCAGATAATAAATATAGAAGTGTACACGCCCCCAATAACTGTAATGCTGTAAATGGATATGATGTAAACGGTACTACTATTTGACAAGGTGCACCCAATCCATGAACACCGTTAAAAATGAGATGCGGCAGTTGAGCTGATAAAAGCAGGATCGTACCAACAAGGATTGAAAAAATCTCTCCGCCAAGAAGCTTTGCTATGATCACTGTCCCCTTTCCTTCTTTTGAACACAAGATTAAATCCTGTGTACGATAACCATATTCTGATGCAAATATACCGGCCGTACAGATTCCGATCATCATAATAGACATTACCGTTGTAAGTGCAAAACTTGACCGCATAGCCCATGGGCCATGATTAGCACACCAGATAAAAGGCTTTTCAACTTTGTTTTCCTCTTGGTACCAATAATCTTTCTCAGCATCCGACAGGCAAAAATATTCCAGAAAGTATTCAATCATATCAATTCTTGTCTGATATACTTTCCCCTCCGTAAGTTCCTGAAGTGAATAAGCACCCGTAATCCCATCAACACTCATATAAGTCCCCAAAAGCCTTATCATATAACTTGCGATCTGATAGCATGGATTATCTGCCGGTATTTGGTCAAGTCTGTCAAATTCTACTGCTGTCTCCGTCACCTCTTTGATCAGCATTTCATCAAAAGGACGTCCATCAAGTACGCTATCTCTCTTTGCAATATATTTATCATTCGGACTGATCAGCAAATACTGTGCCATCGTGATCCCGAATAAGAACCCTGCACCTACAATCAGCGAAAGAATTGTCACTTTATTTACAATTAATTTTTTCAATTCATATTTCAACAACACGCCAAGATTATTCATGACAATTCTTCCTCCTCAAACTCTTTCAAATAAAAATCCTCCAGACTTCCATCAGCCTCACTCCACGCCCCTTTCCAGATAATCTGCCCCTCTTTCATCATGATTACATAATCAGCAATATGTTCTATATCTGATACGATATGCGTTGACAGCAGCACTATGCTTTTTTTACCGATCTCTTCAATGAGATTTCTGAAACGCACCCTTTCCTTTGGATCAAGTCCAGCAGTAGGCTCATCAAGTATAAGCACATCCGGCCTGTTGATCAAAGCCTGCGCAATTCCCAACCGCTGTTTCATACCACCGGAAAATGTTTTAATTTTCTTCTTCGCCATATCAGACAATCCAACAATTTCAAGGAGTTCCTCCGTTCGAACTTTTGCCTCCTTCTTACTGAGGCCTTTTAACGCGGAAAAATACAGCAGAAAATCTCTTCCTGAAAATTCAGGATAATAGCCAAAATCCTGTGGAAGATATCCGAGAATGCTCCTAAATCTTTCCTCCGACACCGGAAGTCCATCATAAGCAACATCTCCGCTTGTCGGCTCTAAAATTCCGCAGATCATCCTCATCAATGTTGTTTTCCCTGCCCCATTGGCTCCAAGAAGGCCTGTGACACCTTTTTCCAATGAAAAAGAAATCCTGTCGACAGCAATCTTATTCTTATACTGCTTTGTCAAACGGTCCACTTTCAGTTCCATGCGAAATCCTCCGAATAAAAACATTTTTTCAATGACCTGCACTCCAAAAATATTAATACAACTTCCGTAAGATACCATATCCATTTATACTGTTCCGTTAGTAGGTATCTTTGATTCTGTAAAACAAGCATTGCTGAAGATACGATTATAGAAACCACTAGACTGATAAACACATTTTTTCTACCCCATAATGACCTTTCCAACTCAAAGCAAACTATGGAAGATATAAGATAGGGTATTGTCAGGAATGCTCCTGTCATGAAAAAACCAAGTTCACTGTAGCGGCTTACTATCATCGTCAAAGTAAACAAAAGTAAGATGTGTGATATTCCTATACAAAATACCCTCGCGAATATAATTCCCCTCATGGATATTAGTGTCACACTTTCCAATTCTGTCATACCATGCATTCTTGAGCGAAATGTCTCGATTACTGCTATTCCGGAAACAAACGGCATAATCGCAGCTATCGCATATACTATTTCCGTATTGCCATAAACCCCACACACAGAAATCATCAATGTCAGAAATGATATAAGCCATACCGGTTTTCTGATATATGCAATTTGCCTGCAAATAAGGCGATAGGTTTTGGGGGTCTCATAGATATTATACTTTCGGTACTTTCTGATAAAATCGTCCTTACGATCAGAATTCGGCTTTGACGAATCTTTCAAATGACTCTTCCACTTATTTTTCATAATCAGCTATCCCTCCTTCCAACAGTTCTATCAATTTTCTCTGTAAACTCTTTAATTTGCGATACAATGCGAATCTTGACAATCCTGTAAACATACAGATATCTTTGACAGATTCCTCATTCACAAACCGCATGATAATAAGATCCCTGTCCTCATCCGGCAACTTCTCAAGTGCCTGTCGGACACGAATTATCTCAACTATATCCTCTGCCTCTTTTCCTCCATCTGAAAGGTCTTCTGATAAAGAATCTGACTTTTGCTTTCTAGCCTCTTCAATACAAAGGTTCCTGGCAATCGTATATAGGTAACGAATGCCAATGCCTCTCTCCTGATAATTACTTTTCAGAAACCGAAGTCTTCGCTCCCGTGCCGGTAATAATTCAAGACGGTTCCGCATCTTCTGGATCATAAGCCTGATTTTATTAAGAGAATGATTCAGTCCCTCGGAGCCGTTTTTGATTACGGTATCAGGAAGAAAATCTGTTTTGATAACCCTACCCGTTATATAGAAGCACAGGATTACTATAAACACTGCAATCAGGAGGTCAAAACGGATGAAGAAAAAGCATTTTCAACTGAGGAGCTTGCCAGGATAACTGAAGATGCACAAAAACATCTGGATAATCCCCGTGTGTTAATGTCCCTTCTTGCAAAGGAAACCGGTATGAGAGCCGGTGAACTGGCAGCACTGCATGCCGAAGATTTACAGGATGATTTCATTCATGTACACAGACAGCAGATTAAAGTATCTGAGGGAAAACACAACAACCTGGTAGAGGTTGGGTATACCAAAGATGAACGTATGCATCCGCATAATGGAAGGTTTATCCCGATAACGGAAGAGGCAAGAACCGTAATCGAAGCAGCTAAAGCTATTCCCGGAGACTCTCCGTATCTGTTTCATGAAAAAAACTGTTCGAAAATGATACCAACGGACGGTTACGCTCAAAATCTACGTAAGCGCTGCAGGAGGCTCGGATGTGTACCGACCAATAATCATGCTTTCAGAATGGCTTTCAATTCAAGGCTGATTGAATTGGGATTTTCTGCATCAGACAGAGCATTGATCCTGGGGCATGAGGTTCAGACTAACGAAACGCACTATTCTCTTACGGATAAAAGGCGACTGGATGTGATCAAGGATCGCCTGATATGCAAAGAGGAGCCCTGACCGGCTCCTCAAAGCGTCCACGAGAGGATTCGAACCTCCGACACCCGCCTTAGGAGGGCGGTGCTCTATCCAGCTGAGCTACGTAGACATGCTATAAACATAGAATATCATATATTCTTTGTTAACGGTATTAAGTTTTACTCACTCACACTCACTCAATCGAGCTTCTAAAATTTCCCCTATTTATGCGGCTTTCAAGCCATTAGCTTCCGCTTAGGAGGCGAACGCTCTATCCTGCTGAGCTACGTGGACAAACATGTATGCGCACATTATACCACATTTTGGCTATAAATTGGTATATGCATACTCCAGTTTTCCCTGCAGCCAGATGTTTCCTTTGAAACGCCGGCCGATCTGCGGCTCGCCCAAAAGGTCCTTGGCATTGATGCAGACTGTCACCGACATACCGTTGCAGTTTAAAACAAGGACATAGATCTCTTCCTTTGTAAGCTTATTGGTCTCCAGAGAGAATTCCTCGATCTCACCCATGATCGAATACTGGTCGCATTCAATCCCGTACGGCATAAAGAAGGTATCAACCAGTGAAAATACGTCTTCTTTCAGGATCTTCTTGGAGATCATGGTATAGGTGTCGATCTCATCCAGCGTCAGATTTTCCAAGGCGCTCTCGTCTCCGTGTCTGGCTGCTTCGATCAGCTGTGTCCTTGCGAGAGCAGTTTCCTTGATCTTTTTGCGTTCGGTTTCGTTCTTCCTGATCGGAAGCATGATCTTTCCCTGCAGGGAAAGCCCCGAAAAATACAGCGGAAGAGAACCCTTGGCAGGTTTCTTTTTAACGCTGTTTTTCATATATTCCATGCCGTTTTGCACAAAAAAGATCAGCGAAACACCGATCCGGTTATCGTCACAGATACCGCCGAAAGATTCCTTGTCGGCATGCCGCTCGATCCCGGCTTCCTCGTTTGTGCTGATATTTTTACCGATACAGATCGGATAGTAAAAATCAAGCATGAGCTGATTTTCATCATCCAGTTCTCCCCGGATCGTCATTCCTGTTGAGTCTGAAAATAAAGCGTGATATTCAATTAAAACCGTTCCCTGTTCCGTTTCAATGTATTCCTTCTGATCGGAATTGTGAACGATCGTGTTCAACAACTCTTTGATCTCTTTTTTCTTCCGGATCTCACTGAAACCGACAGCTCTTAAATACTGGTGCAATTTTATTCCTCTGCCTTTAATACTTTTTCAATGCCGATCTCGCGGCTTTCCGCAAGATTGACTGTCTTTTCTTTCTTATAATCATTCCCGTTTACATCCTTCAGTAAACGGACAATGGGACTGTCTGCGAAGTGTTCATTCTGTTCGACCACGATCGCTTGCTCACCGGTCGTGAGCTGTACAACCGTTCCCACGGGATAAGTGGCCACAAACTGCAAAAAGATGTCCACAATGCGTCCGTCGTAATAAACGTCCTTATACTTCTTCAGATGTTCGATCGCATCCGGAACATGTACCTGTTTATGTCCGATACCGCAGATCATGTCGTCAAACGCATCACAGACGGAAACGATCCTGACTTCCGGCGGGATCATGGTCTGTTTCAGCGGATAGCCCGTTCCGTTCAGGCGCTCATGGTGGAAGAGTATGATCTTCTTGGCCGCGGAACTCATCCAGCTTTCTTTCTCCACCGATGAAAACCCGTATACCGTGTGTTTCCGGAACTCAAACAGATTATCCGGCGTAAAATCGTTGGGTTCCCTGTCCCTATATTCAACGGATATATATTTCAGGCCCAGATCGTGCAACAGTGCGCCCACGCCGATCGAATGCACGATGTTTTTGTCTATGTTCATTTTGATCGCCGTGATCACGGACAGACCGGACACGGTGATCGCATGATCGTAAAGATCTGCGCTTCGTTCCTTGATATCATAAACTTTTTCAGCGATCACGCTGTTTTGAAAGATATCCTCAATGATCACTTCGGCTGTTTTTTCGATCTCGCGCAGCGATTCATTATCTTTGCAGACATAATTGTCCAATATGGTCTTGATCTTTTTCTGACAGTCGGCCTGAACTGCTTCCTGAATGATCTCTTTGGGTTCCTGTTTGATCAGATCTTCTTCAAAAATGCTTACTTCCAGGATCCCGTTTTCCTTCAGGCGGTCGATCTGCATGGGGTGAACACATGTTCCCTCATAGAACAGTTTCTGCCCGTTTTCCGTGATCACGGGCTTGGCCAGATACTCTCCGCCGGTTAATTCATCCACTTTAACGGACTTCATCTATTTACCTCTCGCGTATGTTGTCTTCCTGTAATGCAAGTGTTAAAGCTTTCTTTTCTTCATCACCTAAAGAGATCGCACATTCCCCGTTGATGATCTCTTTGGTATAAACATAACAGCCGTCGCTGCTGTGTACGGAATTTAAGATAAACCCCGTGGCGTTATTGTTCAGAAGCGCGATACTGAAACTGAGCTTCCCGCCCATTTCCTTAAAGGCATCGTATTTTACGATCCCGACTCTCTGATAGGTTTCTTTCAGGTTGACCAGGATCCTTTTGATGTCCTTCTTGTTTTTGTCGGAAGTGACTTTCAGCTCTTCCATATCTTCAAACAGGCCGGCGATCTGTTCTTCCAGATTCTTTCCTTTTTTGCCCTGCATGAAAATATCATAACTGGCTTTGATCCGTCCGTATCTTACCAGAAGCACAAACAGACATACCGCCATGATCACTACGGCTAAAAAGAGGATGATGAACAGGATCCCGGGATCCATGTTCAGGCCGATCGCACTTAATATCTTACTATCCATAGATTGTTCCCAACTCCCGTTTTATTCTTCGCTTACACCCATGAACAGATCTGTCAGTCTTTCCAGATCTTCTTTGGAGAAATATTCGATCTCGATCTTCCCTTTTTCGGTATCTTTCGGATGGATCGCAACCTTTGTTCCGAGACGGATCTTCAGTTTTTCTTCCAGATCTCTGTAAATGTAATCCAGTTCCTGCGGTTTCTTATCTTCTTTCTGTTTCTTCGGATCTTTTCTTTTTTTCACCAGATCCTCAATTTCT
Organism: Lachnospiraceae bacterium; assembly: GCA_017620255.1. Taxonomy (GTDB): domain Bacteria; phylum Bacillota; class Clostridia; order Lachnospirales; family Lachnospiraceae; genus UBA2868. The sequence goes on along the minus strand of JAFZQU010000027.1, from coordinate 27,271 downwards.
CTAACATTGAGTTTTTCATCGAAGACCTGCATGGCAATTTCGTACTGTTCTTTGGGATCTTCGATCGCAAGCAGTGCTCTTGCATGACCCGGTGAAATATACTCATTGACCACCATTTCCTGCACCTGATCACTCAATTTCAGTAAACGGATGGTGTTCGTGACTGCAGTCCTGCTCTTGGAAACAGTTTCCGCGATCTGATCCTGCGTCATATTGTACTTTATCATCAGTTTTTTATATGCGATCGCTTCTTCAATCGCATTGATGTCTTTTCTCTGAATGTTTTCGATCAGGGATATTTCAAGGATCTCTTTATCCGTATAGTTGCGAACGATCACCGGTACTTCTTTGAGACCGGCTACTCTGGATGCTCTCCATCTTCTTTCACCCGCAACGATCATGTAATGCCCTTTGGACTTTTTGGCGGGAACGACCAGGATCGGTTCGATCACACCTTTCTGTTTGATCGAATCAGCCAGTTCCTGCAGATCATCCTCGTTAAATGTCTGTCTCGGCTGTTCCGGATTGGGTTCCACCAGGGAGATCTTGACGTACTCTACACCGGCTGTCTTTTCTTTTTCTTTTTGTTTTTCTTCTTTTTTGATCGGCACTGTTTCCTGCGGAATCAGTGCATCCAATCCTTTTCCTAATCCTCGTGCTGCCATGGGTTATCTCCTTATTTGTTCTGTTCTATGATCTCCTGTGCAAGTTCCGCATACTTTTCCGCACCGACCGATTTCGGATCATACATACAGATCGGCTGTCCGTAACTGGGTGCTTCCGCAAGTCTGACATTTCTCGGGATCAGGGTATCATACACTTTCTGCTTCAGGTTTGCTTTTACATTTTCTACAACCTGAGAAGAAAGATTTGTTCTTGAGTCATACATGGTAAAGACTACGCCGTCCATTGTCAGGTCTGCGTTCAGTCTTTCCTTAACCAGATTGATCGTATGGATCAGCTGGCTGAGTCCTTCCAGTGCATAGTATTCGCATTGGATCGGAACGATCACCGAGTCAGCTGTTGTCATAGCATTGACGGTCAGCATGTTCAGTGAAGGCGGACAGTCTATAATGATAAAATCATACTCGGAACGGATCCAGTCCACTTCCCGTTTCAGTTTGAATTCTTTTTTATCCACGCCGATCATTTCTATTTCCGCACCGGCGAGATTCACATTGGCGGGTATGATCGACAGGTTCGGGATCACGTCTTTGATGATCACGTCCTGCACAGAGCATTCGCCAAGCAGCAATTCATATACGGTATTTTCCAATTCGTTCTTTTCAATACCGAATCCGCTGGTCGCATTTCCCTGCGGATCACTGTCGATCACCAGTATCTTTTTTCCTTTTTCAGCCAAAGCAGCGGAAAGATTGATCGCCGTTGTCGTTTTTCCCACGCCGCCTTTTTGGTTTGCAATTGCTATGATTCTTCCCATTTTGATTCCTTTTCTGTTTCTGAATTTCTACCTATAACAGTATATCCTATGCCCTTACTGATTTCAATATTTCGGTTTCACGTGAAACATTTTTTTAAACGCAGGACAAAGTACAAGATAATGTTTCACGTGAAACATTACAGAACTATATCTAGTGTGGCCGTTCGTGAAACAAGCACATTAGTTCGATTCCATGGATTCTGCGATAAAAATCATGAGATTTTTCAGCTCCATTTTTGCACGCTGAAGATCCGTATCAATAAAATGATAACAGTTGTCCAGACGCTTTTGGATCTTGGAGAGGGTCTCGCCCTGTGTGTTCTGATCCGGCGCGGAAGATTGGACGGTGCTCGATGTGTGAACATCCTCGGAAGTGGTATTCTCGATGAAAACTCCTTCGTTGCGTTCCATCAGATCTGACAGATATCTTAACTTTTCAGCACGTTTGGAATAGTAACGATAATCGCGCTCCACTTCCCGGTTCGCCCGGTCGAGTTCCTCCCGTTCCTTTTTCATCCCAGTCAGTTTCTCATTCTCGGAAGTGATATTTCTCCTGGGAGAAAAAACACGCATTTCAAGATCTTCGGATTTGGCCATCATCCTGATCTGCTGATCCATTTCCTCAAGCTTTGCGCAATTATTATCATATTTCACTTTCAGCTTCATTTCTTCTTTTGTGAACTCATCACATAATTCCGAAATGATCGTCATGGCTTCATTTCTGTAATAATGATTATCCATATATATACCTCCAAACAGATCGATTCATCCCCTTTTTACAAGAGGTTCTTTGGACGGCGATCCGGCTTTTCTCGGATATTTACCGGGTGTCTTTTTGATCTTCCGGATGAACAGGAGTGTACGGTTCAGATCAGATCCGGGAAGCATATAACTCTCGACCCGGTCAAGGCTGCCGCCAAGAACCGAAATGGCATATCCGGCCTGTGTCAGTTCTTCTTCTGTTTTCTCTGCTTTATACGGAACAAAAGTTCCACCTGTTTTCACAAACGGCAGACAGTATTCGGACAGAGTCGTCAGGTTGGCAACCGCCCTGGATGCACAAAGATCAAACTGCTCCCTGTAATTTGGATCATTCGCCAGATCCTCTGCACGACCATGAACGGTGGTGATCTGATCCAGTGCCAGCTCCCGGATCACGGTATCCAGAAAACGCAATCTCTTTTGCTGTGAATCTGCCAGGGTTATCCTGAGTCCGGGATATACGATCTTCAACGGGATCCCCGGGAATCCGGCTCCCGTCCCGAGGTCGAGCAAAGACTGATCTTTCAGTTCCATATAATGCCCAAGTGCCAGACTGTCCACAAAGTGCTTATCGATCACTTCATCTTCTTCAATGATCGCAGTCAGGTTCATGAAGGAATTCCATTCCCGAAGCAGAGCATAATAGTCCCGGAACTTTAAAACCATATCATCTGACAATCTGATATTCCATTGCTCCAGACAGGTATTTAACCGATCCATCATCTGTTTCTTTCTCTTTGTTCCATGTATACTAACAGCACGGAAATATCCGCCGGGGAAACACCGGAGATCCGTGATGCCTGTCCGATCGATGCAGGTGCATAGTCTTTCAGTTTCTGCATGGCTTCTTTTCTGAGTCCTTTGATCTCAAGATAATCTATATCGGAAGGGATCTTTTTCTTTTCCAGTTTCTGAAAAGCCAGGACCTGTTTCTCCTGCCTTTTGATATAACCTTCATATTTGATATTGATATCAACCTGTTCGATCACATCCGCCGGAAGTGTTTCACGTGCAACATCGATCTCAGCCACTGCCTCGTAAGACAGTTCCGGTCTTCCGATCAGTTCATAAAGACTGGCTCCTGATTTTAACGGCGTGGAATCATACCGCTTTAACAAGGCCTGTACATTTTCGTGGTTACCGACATACGTATGTTTCAGCCGGTCGATTTCTTTTTCGATCTGTTCTTCTTTTCGAAGCAGTGCCTGATACTGTTCTTCAGAGATCAGTCCCACTTCATATCCTTTTTTACGCAAGCGAAGATCCGCATTATCCTGTCTGAGCAATAAACGGTATTCGGATCTCGATGTCATCATGCGGTATGGTTCGATGTTTTCTTTGGTGACCAGGTCATCGATCAAAACTCCGATATATCCTTCCGATCTGTCGATCGTTAAATATTCTCTGTTCAATACAGACATAGCAGCATTGATCCCTGCGATCAGACCCTGCGCAGCCGCCTCTTCATATCCGGAACTTCCGTTGAACTGGCCGCCGCTGAATAGACCTTTGATCTGTTTAAATTCCAGGGTGGCGTTCAGCTGTCTCGGATCGATACAATCATATTCGATCGCATAAGCATGTCTGACGATCTTACAGTTTTCGAGTCCGGGCACTGTCCGATACATTGCGAGCTGTACATCTTCCGGCAGGGAAGAAGACATCCCGCCAACATACATTTCATTTGTATGTGTTCCTTCCGGTTCAATAAAAACCTGATGTCTGTCTTTATCGGCAAACCGGACAACCTTGTCTTCGATCGAGGGGCAATACCTTGGTCCGGTCCCTTCGATCACGCCTGCATAGATCGGAGATCTGTCAAGGTTCTGCCTGATGATCTCATGTGTTTTTTCATTTGTATAAGTCAGATAGCAGGAGACCTGTTCCTTTTGGATGCTGTCCGGATCTGTAGAGAAAGAAAACGGAACGATCCTTTCATCGCCAAACTGCTCATCCATTTTGGAATAGTCCAGGGTTCTGCCATCCATTCTTGCAGGCGTTCCTGTTTTAAACCTCTGCAATCTGATCCCGGCTTTGATCAGGGAATCCGATAATGTATTGGCTGCCTGCAATCCGTTTGGTCCGGTATAAGTGATCGTTTCTCCGCAAAGACATCTTGCTTTCAAATAAGTACCCGTACAAAGTACCACTGCTTTTGCATAATAAGTTCCGCCGGTGGCGATCTTCACACCTGTTACTTTATTCTCTTCCGTCAGAAGTTCGGTCACTTCCGCCTGCTTAACAGTCAGGTGCTCCTGGTTTTCCAAAACCTGACGCATGGCCATTGAATAATCGATCTTGTCAGCCTGTGCCCTTAAGGAATGAACCGCCGGACCTTTGGATGCATTCAGCATCTTGGACTGGATAAATGTCCTGTCGATCACTTTTCCCATTTCTCCGCCAAGTGCATCCAGTTCCCGGACAAGATGTCCTTTGGAACTTCCGCCGATGTTCGGATTACACGGCATCAGTGCGATGCTGTTGATGCTGACGGTAAAAACGATCGTCTCAAGGCCGAGTCTGGCACAGGCAAGCGCAGCTTCACAACCGGCATGTCCGGCACCGACTACAACGATATCATAATTTTCCGTGAAATGATCCATATCATTTACCTGTACAGAATTTCGCAAAGATCTCGGAGATCAGATCATCATTGACATGTTCCCCAGTGATGAGACAAAGATCTTCATATGCATTGGTCAGATCGATCGTATAGAAGTCTTCGGGAAGACCCTGATCGATACTGTTACATACTTCCTGCAGACTTTTGACTGAATCGGTCAAAAGCTGATACTGCCTTTGATCCGAGATAAAGATCTCATTGTTATATGTCAGGAATCCTTTTATAAATTCTTCCCGGATAAAGGATTTAAAGTCATCAAATCCTGTTTCTTCTTTTGCGGAAATCTGCAGGATAGGATGATGGGAATGTTTCCGGATCTCTTCTGTTGTAACAGCTGCCGGAAGATCGCTCTTGTTTAAAAGGATCAACGCCTTCTTTTCGGATATGATCTGAAAAACCGACAGGTCTGCTTCTGTAAGCGGAGCGGAAGCATCGATGATCATAAGGATCAGATCTGCACTTTCAGCAAGTTTTCTCGCACGGTCCACACCGATGCTTTCCACCGGATCATCTGTTTCATGAATGCCGGCCGTATCGATCACATCCAAAGAGATCCCGTCGATCATAACATGTTCTTTGAGTGAATCTCTGGTCGTTCCGGCAATTTCCGTAACGATCGCAATGTCCTGGCCCAAAAGTGTGTTTAAGAAAGAAGACTTTCCGACATTCGGTTTGCCGAGGATCACTGTCTTTATCCCTTCCGAAATGATCTGTCCGTCATGGAAGGTTTCGGTCAGCTTTAATAGTGTATCCGTGATATCACCGATCTTTTTCCTCAATTCCTGCGGATATCCCGTAAGATCATAGTGCTCCGGATCATCCAGTGCCGATTCGATATATGCGGTTTCGTAAAGGATCTTGTCCTTACAGTCCTTTAAGATCTCATACAGTTTTCCCGTCAGATGTTTCAGGGAATTCTGCATTGCATAGTCATTCTGTGCATTGATCAGGTCTATCACCGCTTCGGCTTTGGACAGATCGATCCTGCCGTTTAAAAATGCTCTTTTTGTGAATTCACCGGGTTCCGCAGCTCTTGCCCCGTTTTTTAACACGGTCGCCAGGATCTTTTGCATCAGCAAAAGACCGCCGTGACAGTCTATCTCTACCGTATCTTCTCTTGTAAAACTTCTTGGCGCCCTCATGGGAATGAGCAGTACTTCATCGATCATCTGCTCCTCATCATAGATATATCCGTAGATGACGCGATGGCTTTCTATTTCGTTAAGCACTGCTCCGGAAGGCGTTCTGAAGATCTTTCTGATAACAGAAAAAGAATCATCGCCGCTGATCCTGATGATTCCTATTCCTGCTGTATTCATACCTGTTGCTATGGCAGCAATTGTATCAGTATGAATCATATACCGTCTCCCTGTTGATCCGTGATCACTTATTCAGAGTAATGACTACTTTCCTATAGGGTTCTTCTCCCTCACTGTGTGTGCTGACATATTTATCATTCTGGAGTGCCGAATGGATCACACGTCTTTCATAAGGATTCATGGGCTCCAGCGTAACCGGCCTTTTTGTTCTCTTAACTTTGTAAGCCAGGTTCTTTGCAAGATTTTCCAGTGTTTCTTTTCTTCTTACCCTGTAATTCTCAGTGTCCACTTTGACACGTGTGTAGGAAGAGGATCCTTTGTTGACTACAAGACTTGTCAGATACTGCAGGGAATCAAGTGTCTGTCCTCTTTTTCCGATCAGAACACCCATATCATCACCGGACAGTTCAATGCTGATCTCTTCATCCGTTCTTTCCACATCGATCTGAACTTCCATTCCCATAGCTTCAAAAACCTTGCTTAAGAATTCCTTCGGATCATTTGCACTCTGTACGGATCCTGCATCTGCAGTCTTTTTCTTTGTTTCTTTAACTTCCTTTTTCTCTGTGGTCTCCGCTTCCTTAACAGGCTCTGCCATTTCATTTTCATCTTTTACGCGGGCTCTGATGAGTGCGGGCTTGGAAGCAAATCCCAAAAATCCGCTGGTACCTTTTTCGATCACTTCATAGTACAGGCGATCACTGGTAACCGTTAATTTCTGACATGCCTCTGTAATGGCATCATCTACTGTTTTTCCTGTGACTTCAATATATTCCATGATAAACCTCCCGATTAATTGTCTTTTTTCTGTTCCTGATTATCTTCGTTATACTGTTTGACCATATGCGCTTTTGCAGCGATCCCGCCAGGTTTGATACCGTTTTTGGCATAATAGTCATTCACTCTCTTGATCGCAGCTTCTTTTTCTTCAGCTGTTTTGGAACTTGCTTTTTCCGTGATCGTTCTTGTACTTCTGCCTGCAGAACTCATCAGTGTGGAAGAATTAACACCTTTCTTTTCGTGTTTTTTCTTCGCTTTTTCCATGTTTTCTTCGATGATCTTATCCAGATCCTGTTTATCCAGATGTTTATTGATCACGATCTGCTGAATACTTCTGATCACGGCACCGGCGATCCAGTAGATACCCATACCACAGGGAAGTGTAAAGCAGAAAACTGCGGACATAACAGGCATCATGACATTCATGGTCTTCATGGAAGCCTGCATGGAGTTTTGCTGGGAATCATCTTTGTTACTGTTATCAGCCTGCGGCATGAGTTTGGTGTTGATCCACTGCGTAAGTGCTGCAAGAAGCGGGATCATGACCGCACCGAGGATCATTAAATATCTGCCATCTGCAAATGCATCCTTAATGATATAGGAAGGAGAGTTTGAAATACTCAGTCCCAGAAAATTGTTATATTTGCTGAGTCTGTCAAAAACACCCGTATGGGAGGCATTTGTGACCAGATCCTTTAAGTTTTCAAAATTGCCGGTAGCATAGATATTATGCCATTCGGAAGTTGTCGCTTTGTTCAATACATCAATGAATGTATTGGAAACATATTCCGCATGTCCTTCTGCTGCAGCATTTGTAAACAGTTCATTGCCAAACTGCTTGGAAAACTGGCTGGCGCTCGCGAAATTGTCTTTATTCTGGATAAAGTCGACCGCTTTCACGCCGCTTGCGGATACAGCACCCGTAAATTCAGATACGAACGGAGTAAATGCATCCTTTACTTTTGTAACATAAGCCGGAATATTATAGATGACCCTGTATAATGCAAACAGGATCGGCATCTGAATGACCAGCTGAACACAGCTTCCGGAAGGGGAAACACCGTATTTTTCATAGACGGCTTTTGTTTCCTCATTCATTTTCATTGCGGATTCGTTGTCTTTTTTGCCTTTGTATTTTGCCTGGATTGCCTGGATCTCAGGATTCATCTTGGCAGAAAGTTTGGAAAACTTCTGCTGCTTGATCGTTAAAGGCATCAGACACAAATAGATGATCAGCGTAAACAAAATAATGGCAAGACCGATATTCGGTATGCCGATCGCATCCAGTCCTTCGAATATATAATTCATCAGATATCCGAGAATCTTTGCGATCGGGCCCAGAATTTTGCCGCTGTTCTGTGTAAAGAGTATAAAATTAGCCAAAATCATATCCTCCCGATATTAGAGAAAAGTCAGGGAACAGGATCATATCCTCCCTTGGAAAACGGATTACACCTGATAATTCTCCAGGCAGCAAGCAAACTGCCTTTCAGTGCGCCGTACTTTTCGATCGCTTCTAATCCATATTGGGAACATGTGGGAAAATAAGGACACTTTGTAGTTTTTAAACAAGAAATATACTTTTGATAAAATTTGATAAGATCTATTAGAATGTATTTCATTTTCTTATTTAACAATTACATTATGAAGTCTCATTACATCTAATAAAGCCTTTTCAACCGTGTGAAAATCAGCTTTATTGGCACCCACCCGTGCAATCACTACTATGTTTAAACCGCTATTAAACATATTTTCATGTAGTCGATAACTTTCTTTTACCAGCCTTTTCAGACGATGTCTGACAACGCTGTTTCCAACTTTTTTACTGACGGATATTCCAAGACGGTTTCGATCTGTGTTGTTTTCTAACAAATATACTACAAAAAGTGCGTTGGCATGGGATCTGCCTTTTTTATAAACCGTCTTAAAATCCTGATTGTTCTTTAAAGGATCAGTAAAGAGCATTCAAAACTCCCAAAAAACGTAAAGAGTAAAATAGACCACATAACTGCGGTCTATGCTGATAATTTCTTTCTTCCTTTTAATCTTCTGGAAGCCAAAACCTTTCTTCCGCCCGGAGTACTCATTCTACTTCTAAAGCCGTGAACCTTGGCTCTCTGTCTTTTCTTAGGTTGAAATGTCATTTTCATAAGGAACACCTCCTCTCTAACATATTAGGCCATTGTTAGAAAACATCATGCCTATTATATGAGATGGAGCATTTTACGTCAAGAAAAAAATAAATACAATTTATGTTAATTCACATTTTGTGGATAAGTTGTGGATAACATATTTATAAGATGTTAATAAATATTACAGAATTATTACCTGCCCCGATTTTATCACATTTTGATTGTTAATAAGCAAAAACTACTTTTTCACATTCCGCGAAAACGTGTAAAAATCTATGTTAACCCTGCCGGCACGGGAAGTAATAAATATTTGATAAAAGGACAATTTTGGAGTAATATAGAGTAGTGAATTTATGAAATCAGGAGAATGATAGATGGAAGAACTCCTCAGTAAATGGGAAGAAATCAAGCTGATCGTTTATAAAGAACATAAGCTGACAGAGATGTCATATAATACATGGTTAAAGCCTCTTCAGATCTTCAGTGTAAAGAAAAACCTCGTTGTTATATTAATACCGTCAGATCAGGCCCAGTTTCTGAAATATATAAAAGAAAAGTTCGAACTTCCTATTAAAGTAGCCATCGCGGAAACCTTTGGCAAGGAATATGACATTGAGTTTATATTGGAAAAAGATGCTTCATCGATCAATCATGAAGCGGAAAACAATGTAAACAAAGGTGCGATCGAACGGGCAAATCTCAATTCAAAATATACGTTTGATACATTTGTCGTTGCAAGCAACAATAAACTGGCTGCTGCAGCTGCACTTGCTGTTGCCGAATCACCGGGTGAAGTATACAATCCACTGTTCTTATACAGCGGCGTGGGTCTTGGTAAAACACATCTGATGCACGCCATAGCCCATATGATCATTGAAAATGATCCTACAAAAAAAGTTATTTATGTAACAAGCGAACAGTTTACCAATGAAGTGATCGAAACGATCAGGATCGGTAATACTTCGCCGACCGCAATGACCAAATTTCGTGAAAAATACAGGAATATTGATGTCCTTTTAATAGACGATATTCAGTTTATAATAGGAAAAGACAGTACACAGGAAGAGTTTTTCCATACTTTTAACCAGTTACACGAAGAAAAAAAGCAGATCATCATTTCATCCGATAAACCTCCAAGGGATATGACACAACTGGAGGAACGTTATAAATCCAGATTCGGATGGGGCCTGATCGTAGATATGCAGTCACCTGATTATGAGACCAGGATGGCTATCTTACAGAAAAAAATAGATAACGACGGCTATCATATTGATGAAGAAGTTGTTCAATATATAGCAAATAACATTAAATCAAATATCAGGGAACTGGAAGGTGCTCTTACAAAACTGATCGCACTTTCCAAACTGGAAAATAAGGAAATCAATATCGATCTGGCAGAGGAAGCCCTTAAAGATATTATTTCACCAAATAAACCGATCGTTATTACACCTGAATATATAATAAGTGTAGTTTGCGAACACTTTAATATTCCGGAAAATGAGATCAAATCCAAAAAGAGAAACAATGATATTGTCATTCCGAGACATATCATTATGTATCTTTGCAGACAGATGACAGATGCATCCCAGACAAAAATCGCACAGTTACTTGGAAAGAATGACCATACAACCGTCATTAACGGTGAAAAAAATATTAAAAAGCTACTGGAAACGGATCCTTCATTAAATAACACAATAGAAACAATTAAGAAAAAAATAAGTCCGGTCTGATTATACACATATAACAATACTGTTATTTTATCTTATTCACATAGTTAATCAGCCTCTTATTGGTTTAATTTATCAGCTTTAAGGCAGTTATACACATAATCGCACCTATTATTATGAATAATACTAAAAATAATAATAAATATATATTATGAAGGGAGTTCGTCTATGATCATCAAATGTATGAAAAACAAACTGTTAAACGGTGTTCAGACTGTTTATAAAGCAGTTCCTTCTAAAACAAACATGTCTATCCTGGAGTGCATACTGATCACGGCTAATGAAAACGGGATCACCTTGACAGCCAATGATATGGAAATAGGAATAGAAACTAAGATTGAAGGATCTGTTGTTGAAGAAGGTATCATTGCTCTGGATGCAAAGATCTTATTTGAAATTGTAAGAAAGCTACCGGACAGTGAAGTTATCATTAATACAAATGATGAACTGATCACATCCATCACCTGTGAAAAAGCAAACTTTAATATCATTGGAAAATCAGGGGATGATTTTTCCTATCTGCCGGAAGTAAACAGGACGGAACCTGTCATCATCAGTCATTTTACTTTAAAAGAAATAGTCAGACAGACTATCTTTTCGATCAGTGATAATGACAATAATGTGATCATGACCGGCGAATATATGGAAATAAATGAAAACGAGTTAAGACTTGTTTCTCTGGACGGACACAGAATTTCCATCCGTAAGGTTACATTAAAGAACAGTTATGAACCTAAAAAGGTTATCATTCCCGGCAAAACTTTAAATGAAGTAAGTAAGATCTTATCCGGTGATGCGGATAAGGATCTGTATATTTATTTCACGGATAAACATGTTTTGTTTGAGTTTGACCAGACAAAGGTTGTTTCCAGACTGATCGAAGGTGAATACTTCAAGATTGATCAGATGTTATCCAGCGATTATGAAACAAAAGTTGAGATTAATAAGAAAGAACTGCTTGATTGTATAGACAGGGCAACGCTTCTGATCAAAGAAGGAGACAAAAAACCGATCATTATCAGCATTAATGATGACAATATGCAGTTAAAGATCAATTCCGCGGTCGGATCCATGAATGAAGAAATTAGCATTCATAAAGAAGGTAAAGAGCTGATGATCGGATTTAATCCCAAGTTTTTGATAGATGCGCTGCGCGTGATCGATGATGAAACCGTATCACTTTATATGGTAAATCCGAAAGCGCCCTGCTTTATCAGAAATGATGAAGAATCCTATATTTATCTGATCCTGCCTGTAAACTTTAATACGGTAAGTTAAAAATCATGCAAAGTGTTTATATAAGAGATGAATTTATAAAACTCGGCCAGGCTTTGAAATTATCCGGACTTGCGGATTCAGGCGTAGAAGCAAAAGAACTGATCTGCGAAGGAAAAGTATTTTTAAACGGCGAGACAGAATGCAGAAGAGGAAAAAAATGCTATCCGGGAGATATCATAAAGCTTGGTCATGAAGAGGTAATCATAGAAAGTAAAGAGAATGATCATTAAATCCATCGAACTTGTCAATTACAGAAATTATGAAAAAGTATATATAGCACTGGATTCCGGTATCAATATTTTGTATGGCGATAACGCGCAGGGAAAAACAAATGTACTGGAATCCGTTTATATGTGTGGAACAACAAAATCACACAGAGGAAGCAAAGATAAAGAAATCATAAAATTCGGTACCAATGAGTCGCATATCAGATGTTTCTTTGAAAAAAATGAGACTGAATATCAGATCGATATGCATCTCAGGGAGGAAAAATCAAAAGGGATCGCTGTCAACGGAATTAAATTAAAAAGGGCAGCCGATCTTCTCGGAATCGTAAATATCATCCTGTTTTCTCCTGAAGATCTTTCCATTATAAAAAACGGTCCTTCGGACAGAAGAAGATTTGTGGATTCCGAATTATGCCAGCTGGATAAGATCTATCTGTATAATCTTACAAATTACAATAAGATCGTTAACCAGAGAAACAATGTATTAAAAGACATCTATATTCATCCGGAACTTGCGGAAACACTGGATGTATGGGATACACAGCTTGTAAATCTCGGTATTAAGATCATTGAGAGAAGGCGGATCTTTATCGAGCAGTTAAATGAGATCATAGGCGACATTCATAAGAATCTGTCCGGCAGCAGGGAATTTCTGCAGATCAAATATGATCCCAATATATCCCCGGAAGAATATGAAGCAAAGATCAAAAAGAACCGGCAGAAGGACATCAAGTATAAAGTAACTTCCGTGGGACCGCACAGGGATGATTTTATATTCTATATAAATGATTTTGACGTAAAAAAATACGGATCCCAGGGTCAGCAGAGAACGGCGGCACTGTCGTTGAAGCTGGCTGAAATAGAACTTGTGAAAAGGATCACCGGAAATACACCGATCCTTTTACTTGATGATGTACTTTCGGAACTTGACAGCAACAGACAGAATTATCTGATCAATTCGATCAATGATATACAGACGATCATAACCTGTACGGGTCTGGATGAGTTTGTAAACAGCAGGATCGTGATCAATAAAATATTTAAAGTACACGACGGAACGGTAACGACGAAAAGTAACGAATAAGGAGCAATCAAATGTCAAACGAATACGGTGGAGATCAGATCCAGATTTTAGAAGGTCTGGAAGCAGTCAGAAAAAGACCGGGTATGTATATCGGAAGCACTTCTGCAAGAGGACTGCATCATCTGGTATATGAAATTGTGGATAATGCGGTGGATGAGGCTTTGGCCGGATTCTGCGATACGATCCAGGTCTTTGTTAACAAGGATAATTCCGTAACGGTCATTGATAACGGAAGAGGAATTCCCGTAGATATCAACCATAAATCCGGATTACCGGCTGTCACGGTCGTATTTACGATCCTGCACGCAGGCGGAAAATTCGGCGGTGGGGGATACAAGGTATCCGGCGGTCTGCATGGTGTCGGTGCTTCTGTTGTTAATGCACTTTCCAACTGGCTCGTGGTTCGGATCTGCAGGGACGGAAAAATATATGAGCAGCGTTACGAAAAGGGAAAAGTCGTAAAAGAACTTGAAGTTGTGGGCGAATGCGATCCGGAACAAACAGGTACAAAAGTAACGTTCATGCCGGATGAGACGATCTTTGAAGAAACGATCTTTGACTATGATACGTTAAAACAGCGCCTGCGTGAGATGGCTTTTCTTACGAAGAATCTGAAGATCGTGCTGACGGATCTGAGACCGGAAGAACCTGTGGAAAAGACATTCCACTACGAAGGCGGTATCAAGGAATTCGTAACTTACTTAAACAGAAGTAAGACGCCTTTGTATGAAGATATCCTGTATTTTGAAGGAAAACGGGATAATGTTTATGTGGAAGTTGCCATGCAGCACAACGATTCCTATAACGAGAGTGTGTTCAGTTTCGTGAATAATATCACGACGCCGGAAGGCGGAACCCATCTGACCGGTTACAGGAATGCGATCACAAAAACATTCAATGACTACGCGAGAAACAATAAGCTGTTAAAAGAATCGGAGCCGAACCTTTCGGGAGATGATATCCGCGAAGGTCTGACAGCAATCATCAGTATCAAGATCGAGGATCCGCAGTTTGAAGGACAGACAAAGCAGAAACTCGGAAACAGCGAGGCAAGATCTGCTGTGGATTCCATCGTCAGTGAACAGCTTACTTACTATCTGGAGCAGAATCCGATCACTGCCAAGACGATCTGTGAAAAATCCATTCTGGCACAGCGCGCAAGGGAAGCTGCCAGAAAAGCAAGGGATCTGACCAGACGTAAAACGGCACTGGAAGGAATGGCTCTGCCCGGAAAACTGGCTGACTGTTCCGATAAGGATCCGAAGAACTGTGAGATCTTTATCGTAGAGGGTGATTCCGCGGGCGGTTCCGCCAAAACGGCGAGAAGCAGGGCAACGCAGGCGATCCTGCCCTTGCGCGGCAAGATCCTGAATGTGGAAAAAGCAAGACTGGATAAGATCTACGGAAATGCGGAGATCAAAGCAATGATCACGGCGTTCGGAACAGGGATCCATGATGATTTTGATATATCAAAACTGCGTTACGACAAGATCATCATTATGACCGATGCCGACGTGGACGGTGCGCATATTGCCACACTGATGCTGACATTCTTATACCGGTTCATGCCGGAACTGATCAAACAGGGACATGTATATCTGGCTACGCCGCCTCTGTACAAACTTGAGAAAAACAAGAAGGTTTGGTATGCCTATTCGGATGATGAACTGAATTCCATCTTAACGGAAGTCGGCCGTGACAGTAACAATAAGATCCAGCGTTACAAAGGTCTTGGGGAAATGGATGCCGAACAGCTTTGGGAAACAACCATGGATCCCGAAAAGAGAGTATTAAAGCGGATCAGCATCAATGAAGAAGCGACTTCCGAGATCGATCTGACGTTTACCACACTGATGGGTGACAAGGTGGAACCCAGAAGAGAGTTCATCGAAGAGAACGCAAAATTTGTTAAGAACCTGGATATCTAAAGCGTTACATCTGTAGTTGCATTTAAAGGAGAACCAAAATATGGATGACAAGATATTTGATAAGATCCATGACGTGGACCTTATCAAAACAATGGAGACTTCCTATATCGATTATGCCATGAGTGTCATCGCGGCAAGAGCACTGCCGGATGTCAGGGACGGGCTGAAACCGGTACAGAGAAGAGTACTGTACTCCATGATCGAGTTGAATAACGGACCCGACAAGCCGCATCGTAAATGTGCGCGTATCGTCGGTGATACGATGGGTAAATACCATCCGCACGGAGACAGCTCCATCTATGGTGCACTTGTAAATATGGCGCAAGACTGGTCCATGCGTTATACCCTGGTTGACGGACACGGTAATTTCGGTTCGGTGGACGGGGACGGCGCAGCTGCCATGCGATACACGGAAGCCAGACTGTCCAAGATCTCCATGGAAATGACGGCCGATATCAACAAGGATACGGTTGATTTTGTCCCGAACTTTGATGAAACGGAAAAAGAGCCAACCGTACTGCCGAGCAGATTTCCAAACCTGTTGGTAAACGGTACGACAGGTATCGCAGTCGGTATGGCGACCAATATCCCGCCGCACAATCTGCGCGAAGTGATCGATGCGGTCGTTAAGATCATTGACAACCGGATTGAAGAAGACAGAGAAACGGATATCGAAGAACTCCTCTCGATCGTGAAGGGTCCTGATTTTCCGACCGGTGGCGAGATCCTCGGTACTTCAGGCATCAATGAAGCTTACCGCACGGGTCGCGGAAAGATCAGGGTACGCGGGATCACGGATATTGAGACTTTATCGAACGGCAAGAGCCAGATCATCATCACGGAACTGCCTTACCTGGTCAACAAAGCGAAACTGATCGAGAAGATCGCAGAGCTTGTAAAAGACAAAAAGATCGACGGCATCACGGATCTGAGAGATGAATCCGACCGTGAAGGTATGCGTGTTGTGATCGAACTGCGCAGGGATGCAAACGCGAACATCATCTTAAACCAGCTGTATAAGCACACGCAACTGCAGGATACGTTCGGTGTGATCATGCTGGCGCTCTACAACAACGAGCCGAAGATCATGAATCTCTCCGAGATGCTGAAATACTATTTAAAGCATCAGGAAGACGTGGTCACCCGCAGAACAAAATTCGACTTAAACAAAGCGGAAGAGAGAGCGCATATCCTGCAAGGCCTGCTGATCGCGCTGGATCATATCGATGAAGTGATACAGATCATCAGAGGCAGTGCGAACGTGGCCGAAGCCAAAACGGCACTGATGGAACGCTTTGAATTATCGGATGCGCAGGCACAGGCGATCGTGGATATGCGGTTGCGCGCACTGACCGGTTTGGAAAGAGAAAAACTGGAAGAAGAGTACGCGGAACTGATGAAGAAGATCGCTGAGTACAAGGCGATCCTCGCAGACGAAAAACTGCTGCTTGGCGTGATCAAGACAGAGATCCTTCAGATCTCCGATAAATACGGTGATGAAAGAAGGACCCGGATCGGATTTGATGAATTCGACATCACGATGGAAGACCTGATCCCGAAGGAGAATACGGTCATTGCGATGACCAGCCTCGGTTATATCAAGCGTATGACGGTTGACAACTTTAAGTCCCAGCATCGCGGCGGCCGCGGGATCAAAGGAATGTCCACGATCGAAGATGACTATATCGAAGATCTGCTGATGACCATGACGCACAACCATATCATGTTCTTCACGAATATGGGTCGTGTTTACCGTCTGAAAGCGTTTGAGATCCCCGAAGCGAGCAGAACTTCAAGAGGTACGGCGATCATCAACCTGCTGCAGTTAAATCCGGGCGAAAAGATCAGCGCGATCATTCCGATCGCGGAATTTGCGGAAGATCAGAACCTGTTCATGGTAACGAAAAAGGGTATCGTAAAGAAGACCAATATCATGGAATACATCAATATCCGCAAGAACGGTCTGATCGCGATCAATCTTAGGGATGACGATGAACTGATCGAAGTCAAGACGACGACAGCAGAGTCCGAGATCTTCCTGGTCACCAAACAGGGTATGTGTATCCGGTTTAAAGAGACGGATGTCAGGGCTACCGGAAGATCGTCCATGGGCGTGATCGGTATGAACTTAAATCCGGAAGATGAGATCGTCGGCATGCAGCTGGATCATCAGGGAGATTCCCTGCTGATCGTTTCCGAAAAAGGATATGGAAAACGTACTTATCTGAAAGAATTCACCGTACAGCGCCGCGGCGGAAAAGGCGTGAAGTGCTACAAGATCATGGAAAAGACCGGCGATGTGGTCGGCGTGAAGGCAGTGAATGATGAGCATGAGATCATGATGATCACAACGGAAGGTGTCATCATAAGACTCAGGATGGAAGACATCAGTACACTCGGCCGTATCACTTCCGGCGTGAAAATGATCAATCTGAATGCCGGCGTGCTCGTTGCCAAGATCGCCAAAGTGCGTGAAAAGGTATCGGACGGAACGCAGGAATATGAAGATGACGAAGTGAATGAGAACAGGCAGGATGACGATCCGATCGTGATCATTCATGAAGAAGTGGAATTGGAAGATGAAGACGATACAGACGAATAAGATCACGGAAATGATCAAAGAAATGTGCATCGAGGCGAACTATTTCCTGACAGAGGATATGAAGCATCGCCTCGATGCTTCTTATACGGAGGAAACGGATCCGCTCGGCAGGCAGATCCTTTCTATTCTGCAGGATAATCTGAAGATCGCCGGAGAAGAGATGATCCCGATCTGTCAGGATACCGGTATGACCGTGATCTTTATGGAGATCGGTCAGGATGTCCATTTTGAAGGCGGAGACCTGAATGCTGCCATCCAGGAAGGTGTACGGCAGGGATATGAGGAAGGATACCTTCGGAAATCCGTGGTAAAAGACCCGATCGAACGGGTAAATACAGGCGACAATACACCTGCCGTGATCCATTATGAGATCGTACCCGGTGATAAGGTTACGATTACGGTCGCGCCAAAAGGTTTTGGCAGCGAAAACATGAGCCGGATCTTCATGCTGAAACCGGCTGATGGGATCGAAGGCGTAAAGAACGCGATTTTGACAGCGGTAAAGGACGCAGGCCCGAATGCCTGTCCGCCTATGGTCATCGGTGTCGGGATCGGCGGAACATTTGAAAAGGCGGCGATCCTGTCCAAAAAAGCGCTGACGCGCAATGTGGAAGAGAGATCGGATAAGGAATGGGTAAAGGCGCTGGAAACAGAGATGCTTGAAAAGATCAATGCACTCTCGATCGGACCGGCCGGGCTTGGCGGACATACAACCGCCTTTGCCGTCAATATTGAAACCTACGCAACACATATCGCCGGTCTGCCGGTTGCAGTCAATATCTGCTGCCACGTGAACCGGCACAGCAAACGGAGTCTGTGAAAGATCACGGACCGGAATAAAGAGGGATTATGGAAAAACATATACAAACACCGATCACGCAGGACCTTGCGGTTACCCTGCAGGCAGGTGACATGGTTTATATCAGCGGAACGATCTACTCGGCAAGAGACGCCGCGCACAAAAGAATGTTTGAAGCGCTTAAAAAGGGCGAATCTTTACCGATCCCGCTTACAGATAACGTGATCTACTATTTGGGCCCGTCTCCCGCACGGGAAGGCAGGCCGATCGGATCTGCCGGACCGACCACATCGGGAAGAATGGATAAATATACGCCGCAGCTTTTGGACAAAGGTCTGCGGGGAATGATCGGAAAAGGCAAACGAACGGAAGCCATAAAGGAAGCGATGATCCGGAACAAAGCGGTTTATTTTGCGGCGATCGGCGGCGCAGGCGCACTGCTTTCGAAATGTATCACAGCGTCGGAAGTGATCGCCTATGAAAATCTCGGAACGGAAGCCATCCGGAAACTGGAAGTGAAAGATCTTCCTGCTATCGTAGTCATGGATGCAAATGGGAACTGCCTGTATCAATAGTACACAGATCAAAGATCCGGAAAGGAACCCGTATGATCATATATGTTGATGTAAATGCCGTAACGGACGGCAACGGAACAAAGGAACATCCTTACAGACAGATCAATGAAGCAGCGATAAAAGCCCGGCCCGGGGATGAGATCCTCGTTGCTCCAGGTGTCTACCGGGAAAACGTCAATCCGGTATACGCCGGACGCGAAGATGCACGGATCGTCTACCGGAGCGAAAAACCGCTTGGAGCCGTCATTACCGGTGCGGAGTCCGTAGACGGCTGGAAGCCCTATAAGGGCAATGTCTATGTGATCAGGGTAAAGAACGCGATCTTTGGTGATTATAATCCGTATACGACGATCGTGTACGGCGACTGGTATTTTTCAACGCCCAACAAACATACGGGCTGTGTATGGCTCAATGATCAGGCGTTATATGAAGCCGGATCATTGGAAGAGTGTGAAAAGGGTGACATCTACGAATGTTCCTGGGACCCTGAAGCATCCGTAATGAAATGGTTTACAACGCAGGATAAAGAGACCGATGAAACCGTCATCTACGCGAATTTCGGCGGAGCGGATCCCGCAAAGGAAAATGTGGAGATCACGGTCCGTCGTGAATGCTTTATGCCGCAGGAAGAAGGCATCGGTTACATTACCGTCAGCGGCTTTAATATCAACAAGGCAGCAACGACCTGGGCGCCGCCGGCAGCTTATCAGGACGGTATGATCAGCCCGCACTGGAGCAAAGGCTGGATCATTGAAGACTGTGATATCTGGGGAAGCAAGTGTGCCGGCATCTGCGTAGGCCGCTATTATGACCCCGAAAACGACAACTTCTATACAACTAAGCATGTCAAGAGCCCGACCCAGATGGAAAGGGATTCCGTATGCCGCGGGCAGTACTATGGCTGGCTGAAAGAAAAGATCGGCGGACACATCATCAGGCGGAACAATATCCATCATTGCCAGCAGGGTGGTATCATCGGCCGCATGGGCGGCGTATTCAGTGTGATCGAAGATAATCACATCCATCACATCAACAATATGATGGAGCTGGGCGGTGCCGAGATCGCAGGTATCAAGATGCATGCCGCGATCGATGTTGTAATGCGGCGCAATCATATCCACCACTGTACAATGGGGATCTGGTGCGACTGGGAAGCGCAGGGCACAAGGATCACTCAGAACCTGTTGCATGATAATATACGGCCGGACTTTGCCAAACAGCTTACCGGCGGCATGACCTGTCAGGATATCTTCGTGGAGGTCGGTCATGGCCCGACACTGATCGACAATAATATTCTCCTGTCGGATGTTTCACTTCGTATCGCAACGCAGGGCGTTGCCATGGTGCATAATCTCTGTGCCGGATCCTTTACTTATGTGGGAGATGGAACAACCTGGAGATATACGCCTTATCATATGCCGCACCGGACAGAAGTGATGGGCTTCATGACGATCCTGCATGGTGATGACCGTTTCTACAACAACATTTTTATTCAAAAGTGGCCTTCTGAAGATCTGCTCATTTTAAATGATTCGGATCCTTCCCTGGAGGAGAGAGAGAACCGTAAAGCCGGCACTTATTGCTGGGATGAATATCCGGTCTATGAAGAATGGATCCGGCAGTTTGATATGGAAGAGCCTCACCCGGATATGTCAAAGCATGAACCGGCACACTTTGGACATCTGCCGGTGTGGATCGACGGGAATGCCTATTTTGAAGGAGCGCAGGCATATAAGAATGAAAATCACACCTTTATCGACAATTCAGGAACCGTATATGTTAATGTCGTGGAAAAAGATGACGGATGGTATATGGATACCAATATCTATGAGGTCATGAAGGACTTTACTGTGGACATGATCTCCACCGACACGCTGGGAAAAGCATTTGAACCGCAGCAGAAGTTTGAGGATCCGGATGGATCGCCGATCACATTTGACATTGACTACTTTGGAAATCGCCGCGAAACATCCGTCATTCCGGGACCGTTTGCGTGCGGTTGTGAAATAAAAAATAAAGTATATTAGGAGAAAACATGGCAAAACTGATCATCAACAATGAAAACAAAAAGAGCACCATATCACCGGAGATCTACGGGCACTTTTCGGAGCATTTGGGACGCTGTATCTACGAAGGTCTTTTTGTAGGCGAAAACAGTGATATTCCCAATGTGAACGGTATGCGTACGGATGTGGTGGAAGCGCTTAAGGAGATCAAAGTCCCTGTTCTTCGCTGGCCCGGCGGATGCTTTGCAGACGAGTATCACTGGATGGATGGGATCGGTCCCAAGGAATCCAGAAAGAAAATGATCAACACCCACTGGGGAGGCGTTGTAGAGGATAACAGTTTTGGCACACATGAGTATTTCGAATTATGCCGTCAGCTGGGCTGTAAGACTTACATCAATGCGAATCTGGGATCCGGAACCGTCCGTGAAATGAGTGAATGGGTTGAATACATGACGTTTAAGGGTGTTTCCCCGATGGCAGATCTCAGAAAGCAGAACGGTCATGAAGACCCCTGGGTTGTTGATTACCTTGGAGTCGGAAACGAAAACTGGGGATGCGGCGGAAACATGAGACCGCAGTATTATGCAGACGAATACAGACGCTATCAGACTTATGTGCGTAACTATGACGGCAACAAGCCGGTCAAAAAGATCTGCTGCGGCGCAAATACAGACGATTATTACTGGACAAAAGAAGTCCTTTCCACCTGTTTCGACCATACACAGGAACAGTACCACGGATTTATGGACGGTCTGTCCTTACATTATTACACCCTGCCTGAGACAGAAGATGACTGGAACTACAAAGGAAGCGCTACTGATTTTACGGAAGAGGTATTCTATCAGACTCTTAAGCGCAGTTACTTTATGGAGGAACTCATCAACAAGCACGGTGCGATCATGGATGAATACGATCCGGACAAGAAGATCGGTATGATGGTCGATGAGTGGGGAATCTGGACAGATGTGGAGCCGGGCACCAATCCGGGATTCCTGTATCAGCAGAACACCATGAGAGATGCACTTGTTGCCGGTATGAACCTCAACATTTTCAACAAGCATTCCGACAGAGTGAAAATGGCCTGTATCGCGCAGATGATCAATGTTCTTCAGTCCGTCATGCTCACAGAAGGACCGAAAATGATCAAGACGCCGACCTACTATGTATTTAAAATGTACCGCCATCATCAGGGAGCAACACTGCTTGACAGCGTGCTGACCGGTAACGGCACGGTAGGCTCCGGTAAGAATGAACTTCCGAAACTGTTTGAATCCGTATCTGAAGACAGCGAGGGAGTCATCACGATCACGCTTACCAATAATGCGATCGGATCCGGCGAAACCGTGGATATAGAGTTCACGAAGGACGGAGGAGCATACAAGGTTGCTGAGGCTGTTTGTATTTCGGGAGCCATGAATGCCCATAATACATTTGAGGCACCGGAAACAGTCAAAGAGTATACATTTAGTAAATATACCGCGAACCCGGACGGATTAACGGTTGAGATGCCGGCCTGTGCAGTAGTGAGTATCCGTCTGAAAAAATCATGATCGTGCATAAGGAAACGGTCTGACGGGAGAATAACAGTGGAACAAAGAGTATGCTACAGATGCCTGATCCGTGACCTGGCAAACAGTGATTACGGAGAGCGGATCGGGAAATATCTGGATGCGATCGATCCAAAAGACAGAACAGACGATCTTCTTTATGAAGATCGTCTGAGTGTCTGTAAGGCATGTGAAAAACTGGAGACCGGCACATGTCTGGCCTGCGGCTGCTATGTGGAGATCCGTGCGGCCGGAAAAAAAACAGCGTGTCCCATCGGTAAATGGTAACGCTGTTTTTGTTCAGTCTTCGTTCTCGTCGAACTCATCAATGATGAAGCGTTGTCTTCCTTTCACGTCATCATAGATCCGGGTAATGTATTCACCAAGCAGTCCGCAGACAAATACCTGAATCCCTCCTATGAACCAGATCAGGGCTGTGACCCCGGAAACAAGCGTCTTCTTTTTGGAAGAGAAGAGCTTTTGTATCCAGTAGATCAGGGAAAGCAGCACGCCGAACCCGGTCATGAAGATTCCCAGAAAAGTAACATATTCAAGCGGTTTGGATGAGAAGCAGAAGATCCCGTGAAATCCCATCCGGAACTCTCCAAAGAACCGGTTGTATTTGCTCGCATCAGCTTCTCTTGCTTCGCGGTGATAACGGACAGCAGTCTGTTTGAATCC
This sequence comes from Lachnospiraceae bacterium, assembly GCA_017620255.1. Taxonomy (GTDB): domain Bacteria; phylum Bacillota; class Clostridia; order Lachnospirales; family Lachnospiraceae; genus UBA2868. The sequence goes on along the minus strand of JAFZQU010000027.1, from coordinate 3,757 downwards.
CACATAAGAGACCATACCACGGAAAAACATGTTGGTTTCCGGCATTTTCCGCAACTCTTCGATCACGCGGCGGTCGATCAGACGGAAGTCCGCGGTGTCCACAGGGATCTCCACGTCGGACAGGAAATTGATCACGCGGTAAGCGGTCAGGTCGATGAGTTTTCTTAAACCGGTCTCGCCCTGTCTGTCAATACGCTGTGCGTAAACAACGTCATATCCTTCCTGCCATTTTTCAACCAGTTCCGTGATCACTTCCGGCGGATCCTGCAGATCGACATCGATCACGACACAGGCATCCCCGTCGCAGTGCAGAACGCCTGCCATGGTGGCCGCTGCCTGGCGGAAACGTCTGCTCATGGTGATGAGCTTGATGTTTTTGTTCAGCAGCATATGTTCCTTGATCACTTCGTAGGTGTTGTCAGTAGAAGGATCCAGGCAGAAAATGATCTCGTAATCGCAGTCCAGCTCCTCGAGCACCTTTTCGGTACGCAGAAGGAACGGGGTAATGCCGTTTTCCTCATTGTATACCGGAACGACAACAGACAATTTGTAATTATCCATATACATTCTCCTTACGAAATTACGCTGTTTTCATTATAAACAAGCCCTTGTGTATTGTCAAAACGATTGACAAAAAAAGGGTGCTTTAGTATAATAACTTTTGCGTCAAACGCGGAAAATACATATATCGGAATCAGAATTCAGAATTTGGAGAAATACTCAAGAGGCTGAAGAGGCGCCCCTGCTAAGGGTGTAGGTCGGGAAACCGGCGCGAGGGTTCAAATCCCTCTTTCTCCGTGCTATTGGTAAACGATAAGATAGAGACGGTGTCGGATGAACCCGATAGCGTCTTTATCTATCTTTACAGCAAAGATAAAGGATGGCATGATGGACAGATCCAATCGAAAGAGAGCAGCCTGTTTTCTGCTGGCATTCTTCATACCGGTGCTCATGATGCTCGTGATCAGTATGGTCTACGGATTTTATCCGTTTGGGAAAACATCGATCCTGATGGCGGATATGCGGTACCAGTTCGTAGATTATTACGGATATCTGAAGAACATCTATTTCGGCAATGATACATATGCATACACATTCAGCAAAACCTTTGGCGGCGACATGCTGGGTTTTGCCGCCTATTATCTGAACAGCATTCCCAACCTGTTATTGGTCCTTTTTCCCAATGAATACCTGCCTGCCGGGATCCTTCTTGTTGCGACACTGCAGATCGGTCTTTGCGGCCTGACTTTTAATATCATGCTCGACGGGCTGTATTCTGCAAGATGGGGCTCCCTGATCTTTTCGACAGCGTATGCATTCATGGGATATATGCTGGCGTATTTCAACTGTATCCATTATTTTTTCAATATCCTGCTGCTTCCGCTGATCATCCTCGGACTATGCAACATGGTAAACAAAGGGCGGATCAGCGTTCTCTACACCATAACCCTGTTCCTGTCGATCTTCTCCAATTACTACATCGGATATATGACCTGTCTGTTTTCGGTCATCTTTTTCGTGTACTACGTTTTCACGCAGGCTGAATCTCTGAAAAAACTGTCCGTATACAGAAGTGCCTTTTTCAGTTATGTGATCTCTTCCTGTACGGCAGCCGCGCTTTCGGCGTTTACACTGATCCCGGTCCTGTTTTCGCTGGTCGGGCAGAAGAGCGGCGTGGGAGAAGCGGATCTTTCCCTGTCCCGTACATTTTATATGACCGATGTTTTTTCCGGTCTGTATACGGGTGCTTTTCACGGGAATATTTCCGACGGTCTGCCGATCATATACTGCGGCGTTTCAACGGTTCTGTTCGTGATCCTGTATCTGGTGAACGGAAAAGTGAGCAAACGGGAACGGATCGTAACTTTGGCTGCGCTGGTGGTTTTACTGCTCTGCTTCTATGTCAATGCCCTGAATATCATCTGGCACGGGTTTAACGCGCCGATCGGATTTCCGTTCCGGAATTCTTTCTTCTTAAGTTTTCTCCTGATCTTTATCGCATACAAGGGATTTGTAAGTACAGCGAACGGCCTGCGACTGTATCAGGGACTGATCGCGTTAGCAGTCTTTCTTGCATATTCAGCAGTCATGCTGATCAGGAAAAGCGCTTATGTCGGGGTAGATCAGATCGTTTTGACCGGTACGGTCATTCTGGTAACGCTGTTTTTCCTGTACGGATTCCACAATAAAAAAGAATATGTGATCCCGCTGATCGCCGGACTGTTTCTGTTACAGGGTGCGGATCTGATGTACAACGGATATACATCGATCGGCGGCTACTTCCCGGATCTTAAGCAGAATCCGGAAGCGTATGATTTTGACGAATATTACCAATACATAGTACAGAATCAGGAACTGCTGGATTCGATCGAAGCAAACGATCCCGGCTTCTACCGGATCGAAAAAATGTACCGCAGGACGCACAATGACGCCATGATGTTCGGCTATAACGGTTTGACACATTTCAGTTCATGTGAAAACGATCAGGCAAAATCATTCATGGCCTCTCTCGGCTTCCGGAATAACGGAAACTGGGCTACCTACGGATACGGCGGAACGCTGTTTGCGGACTCTTTCATGGGTGTTAAGTATATGCTGTCCCAGTATAACGAGACACCGAAACCGTACGAACAGAGCGATGTGGGATCCGGCCGCTATCTGTACCATAACCCCTATGCGATGCCGATCGCGTTTGGGATGCGACCGTCCGTGAGAAAGCTGGCACCGGAGAAATATAATGTTTTTTCCTATCAGAATGCTATCGCGAACGCATTCACGGATCAGAATTATCAGATCTACCGGCCCGTATACCTTTCCGCGACCAATCTGGAAAACGTCGAACAGGACGGAAGCACTTACAGAAAGATCGATCCGGCGAAGGAAGCTTATATCTCATATGAGCTGATCTCCAACAATACCGATTTCATATATATGTATTTTTACGGTCCGGAACTGCAGGATACGACGATCGTGATCAACGGACTGGAAAAGGAAGCCTATTTTACACGCTACGGCTGGTCGATCCGTGAAGTGGGATATTATAACCGTGGCGAAAAGGTAGAGGTCCGTGTGTACCTGGATCAGGATGAGATCAAGATCAACAAAGCGCTCTTCTACTATGAGAACGTCAACGAATTCCTGCGCTGGTACGAAGACAGCAAAGCGGCCGGCGTGGAACTCAAGAAGATCACAAGTTCCCATCTGAGTGCCGAGATGATATGTGATACGGATGAGATGCTCGTCATGACGATCCCCTATGATACTTCATGGAAGATCCTGATGGATGGAAAGGAGATCCGGCAGGAGCGGGTGATGAGTGACCTGACCGCGTTCCCGCTTGCAGCAGGAAGTCATACGATCGATATGCGCTATACACCAAAGGGGTTGATCGGTGGTGCATGTGTCTCCGCGGTGACCCTCATCCTGTTGATCATCTTCATAATTTATAATAGGAAGAAACAGCTCATCTGACCACAAGATAAAGGGGTAAAAAAAAGTAAAAACAGCACATATAGAAAGGCCCGAATTTATTTGAAAAATCCCCTTGACTTAAGGATTTACGCGTGTTATAGTATAGCAGTTGCGACACTTGAAACAGGTAAAAAAGTGGCGCTTGTACCTTGAAAACTAAACAGTACAACCAACCCTGAAAAATTTCTTTACAGATTTTTCGAACAAAACCTAACAGTAAAAACGAATTAGCTAGCGCTGATTCAGAGATAAAACTTTTTATGAGAGTTTGATCCTGGCTCAGGAT
>JAFZQU010000026.1 GCA_017620255.1 Lachnospiraceae bacterium | reverse complement strand
GCGCTAGCTAATTCGTTTTTACTGTTAGGTTTTGTTCGAAATTTTGGAATTAATGCGATATATCTGTTCCGCGGCGCCGTTCTGTAATTGCTTCGCAATTACCGGGCGGCACATCCGCTTCGCGGATATGTCGCAAATTTCGGGGTTGGTTGTACTGTTTAGTTTTCAAGGTGCTCATAATAATAAGCTGCAACGTATCGTGCAGCCTATATATAATATCAAACGTTTATCCCATTGTCAACGGTTTTTTCGGGGTTTTCTCATAAAAAATACAAGCAAATAAAAGAGAAAATTCCCTGCGCTTTTCATACTACTTTCTTTCTTATATTTATATCAATCCTGCCGGTCCTGAAACAGCATCCTGAGCCATCCGGCCACGGCATAAACAAAGCATTCCGGCTGGTCCACGTGTACGTTGTGCCCGGCGTTATCGATCACCATATAGGTGCTCTGCGGGTAATCGGAAAGCCAGGTAAACTGTGCTTCGTATCCTACGGCCTGATCGTATTTTGCCGTAAGGATCAGCGTCGGCTCTTTGAACGGATGCTTCTGCAGGGCTTTGTCGATATCAAACGAGAAAGATCCCCTTAAAACATGATGCATGAATTCGTTATTCTCATTGATCTGCACCGAAGGATATACGCCCTTTTGATAACGCTCAAAAGCCGGTGCGGTCAAGTTCACGTTCATGGCACAGAACGCATCTCTCTCTTTTTCGGGAAGCGTCGCAAGGAATGCTTCGTCGCGTCTGAATCCTCCTTCTTTCACGGGAAGGCGTACCGAAAGGCTGGTCGCCGGCACAAGCAACACGGCCCCCAACAGCCGGTCGGGATATTTTGCCGTCATCGCACGGCTGACCGCTGCTCCAAACGAATTCCCGCCGACATAGAACTTTTCACCGGGTGAGAGCGCATCCATTAAATGCATCAGCACCTCCACGATACCGTCCCCGTTTTTGACGAGTCCCGGCTCCGAGACACCCATTCCCGGCACGTCCACATAGATCCGGCGGAATGATTTTGACGCCAGGGAAAACGCAGGCTCCATCGCATCCTCCAGGAAACGGTGATCGATCGCCCATCCGTGGATCAGCAGAAACGGGATCCCTTCCCCGATCTCCTCGTAAAACAGTTTTGTCCGGTACTGCGCATCCGTAAAATATGCCATTATGAATCCCTCCGCCTGTCGCTTTCCATCGTTCGTTTCCGCATCGTTATGACCGTTTGACACAGTCAATAGCATCATATCATAAACAGAAGAAAGTAAGTAGTGCAAGATCATTGACCGTTCCCCTTCTTTACAGATATAATCTAATCAGAAGACAGACTTTTGGCAGGAGGATGGCATGGATCAGGTCGGAAAATTCTTTGAAATACCGGAAGGAACGAAGATCCTTCTTGAGGGTGAAGTGAATCTGGATATGTACAAGATCGTGAAGGGACATGCAGAGCTCTACATCCGATATGGTACCGAACACGAAACCCTGATCGGGATCTTAGGTCCGCAGGCGTGCTTTGGAGAATTCGGCCTGCTGCTTAGCAAACCCGCCATCTATACCGTCATTGCCTATTCGGACATGCTGCTTCTGCGGATCACGAAGGATGAGATCGGTGATTTTGTCCGGCAAAATCATAAGATCATCCTGGAGATCATGCAGAACATGGCTATGACCATGCAGACCATGCATAAGCAGATCGATCTTCTGATCGGCGATATCAATGCGGGAACTCCCATTGATCCCAAGGATGCCGAAGAGATCCAAAAGACCATCGGCCGGTATACCGTTTACCGGCAGTCCTGCATGGAAGGTAAATTCCACACCATTGACAGCGTAAAACAACGGATCTTCCGATGAAGATCCGTTGTTCGTTTTGATCTCTGTTCTTTTTCCGTACCCTTATTGGAACGGCCGTTGCACGATCTTAAAGGTCGCCTGTTTGATCCCGCCGAAAGTACCTTTTCCCTTCAGGATCACGATCGCATTTCCTTTATTGATATTTCTGCTGTAACCGATGATCTCGTAATCATCCTTGGTCGGGATGGGTCCATTCCCGCCGCCTACGAAAATGATGTCATCTTTTGTGACCTGAACCGGCAATCCCGTGAATACCTGGTCACGGACTTTGACTTTTTCTCTTGTCAGGCTGCGTGAAACGATCCTGTAGTCTTTCTTCGCAATTCCCGTATATCCGCCGTTACCTGTGATCTCCACGCAGAGTGTCGCACCCACGGGAATGATATCCGCCTTGTTGATCTCGTTTCCGGCCAGTCTGACGATCTTGACCGCACTCGCGCCGCTTCCCTGCATAACCTCAGTCCTGTACTTATATGTATAACGGAATTTCGACTGATAGTCTTTTGTGGTCAGGATCTCACCGGTACGTCTGTCCTGTAAAACAGGGGTGACATCATAAGCGCCGCCTTTTGCCACATAAGCTACATCCGGCACCGTGATCTCCACTGCGGAAGCATCGCTGATGTTCTGCCGTTCGATCTCAAACGGAACTGTCCATTTGCCTTTGAAGTTACCCTGTCCCGTAAAGATAATGGTGCCTTCCCCGGGCTTTGTATTGTTGCGGTATACAACCTTGTAATCGCGTTCTTCATTCACCAGGCATCCGTTGAAACGGATGTCGAGAAGCTTCGGACAGTTGCCGCCCTTTTCATAGTTTACCTTCCCGCTCCATGTTCTGCAGGTAAATGAATTGATGGCAGCCGGTACGACCTTGAACGTCTTGGTCACGGTTCCACAGTATTCGCCTTTGCCTTTGACAGTCATGGTAACCGTTCCGACACTGACAGTATCTTTTGTGTACTGAACCGTATAGTCCTTGCCCTTTTCAAGCTTCTTCCCTTCCGGCGTCCAGACGGAAGCCGTTCCAAGATCCGTATCGATCTTCGGATCGCCAAGCGGAATGTGTTCTCCTCCCGAGTACGGGTAAGAAGCAGACAGCCCCATGATCCAGGACGCATTCAACGTCTTACCCAGGATCTGATATTTAGCCGTTCTTGTCCCGACATAGTTCCCGTCGCCGACCAGCGTGATCGTCACAGGTCCCGCATCCGTCATATCCTCATCAGCCGGCCATATGATATGATAATCCGTGTCTTCCAGGAATTTGCCGCCAACTTTGACTTTAACCTCCGGTCTTGCCGGCGTTCCGTCATAGTATCTGTTGGCCACGGACACCCAGGCAGTGGACATCAGGTATTCCGTCTGATCAAGGATCACAAAATCGATCGTACGCGTTCCGTTGAAATTACCGACACCCGTAATGGTTACAGTATAGGTTCCGGATGCCTTGCATGCGCCGTTTATATCGCCCTTTTCGTTAACCCACTCAAGCTTGTATTCCTTGTTCAGCTTCATGGCCTTATTGTTCCAATACAGCGTGACCTTGGGTTTCTGTGCTTTTGCCGAATAAGCCACATAGATATCGTCAGCCCTGAATTCATCCGCATATGGTCCGGGATCACTGATATCACGTGCCACGATATCATAGGTGCGTGTGATCTTATCTGTATAATTCCCTTTACCGCTCACAGTCAGGGATGCCGTGCCGACATTGGTGGTATTACTGCTGTAACTGACTGTATAATCCACCTTCGGTTTCAGCGGGAACTCATCATCATAGTCGTAGTCGTACACTTCCACATCCGGCTTGATCGCCTTACCCGTGTAGGCATAAGCCGCATCCAGATTGGTGACCGCAAACCCTGTGAGATGCGTTTCGACCCAGCCCGCATAGATGAGCTGATTATCTCTGACCGGCAAACTGAAATCATGCGGGATCGTGCAATCCGCATCATCATACCAGCCGGTAAACGCATGCCGTTTATATTTCGGTGCGATCGCATCCTTCACATCAAACACGGTATCCCACGTTCTGCGGAGATCCCGTTTTGTATAACCGTTCCAGTTTCCGCCGTTTGCGATAAAGCTGATCTTGCAGCTCTTGACCGTCCATTTCGCATAGAGCGTATGATCATCCGCGACCGTGCATTTCGTGTCTTCCGTTATCCTCGTGCTGCCTGTAGTATCCGTGTACCAGCCGATAAAATCATGGCCTTCCATGGTAGGCTCCGGAAGCGGTCCGTATTTCTGCTGGAAGTAAACGGTTTGGTGCCGCTCGGAATCAGGAAGATCGCCGCCTGTCGGATCAAAAGTCACATCATAAGGCTGTCCGAGCCAGTGCGCATATAACGAATGATCTGATGCGGTCGTGACAATGGTGGTCGGGGTAACGCGCGTACCTTCCGTGATGTGCGTATACCAGCCGTCAAAATCACTTCCGGTCTGGAATGCTTCGGGCAGTTCACCGTATTCCTCGTAATAGGTCACCTCTATGGAGATCGTGTCACAGTTACCGCCGTTTGGCTGGAAAGTGACCGTATAGGTGTTGGCTGTCCAGTGCGCATAGAGTTTATGCTCGGCAGCCGTCGTATCCAGGTTCGCCTCCGATACGATCGTGTCGGACTCGATCTTGGTCCCGTCCACCGTCTCCGTGAACCAGCCTTCAAACGTGTAACCGGATCTGGACACACTCGGAAGCGCTCCGTATTTCTCGTTAAAGACAACATTCCTCTGGCTGCTGCCGGGAGTACCGCCGCAACCTTCAAACCTGATCTCGAAAGTCTGCCCTTTCCAGTGCGCATATAAAGTCTGGTCGCTGCCGATCTCTACCGTGTCATTCTCGGTGATCTCCGTTCCGCCTTCAGCCTCCGTAAACCAGCCGAGAAAATCATAATTGTCCTTGTTAGGCGTCGGCAGTTCTCCGTACTTTTTCAGGTATTCCACGGTCTTGGTCGCTTTCTCGGGCGGCGTGATCGGGTCCCCGCCGTTTGGATCAAACGTGACCGTCGAGAAGTTTGCATTCCAGTGTGCATAGTAGGTCTGTTCGTCATTGTTCGTATGTATATTGTCTGTGGAGACTGCATCCCCTTCTTCGACCAATACATCGTCATCCGTGTACCAGCCTGCAAAGGTATAGTTATCACGTTCAGCTTCCGGAAGCGCCCCGAAATTTGAACCAAACAGGACGCGCATGGCCGACAGGGAAGACGTTCCGCCGTTTCCGTTAAAGCGGATCGTATACTGCCTTGCACTCCATTTCGCATACAGTGTCTGATCTTCCGTGAACCGCACTTCCGTGGACGGTGTGACCTTTGTATTGCCGCCTTCTTCCGTGTACCAGCCAAGGAAACTGTAGCCCGGTCTTACCGGTGTCGGCAACGTGCCGTAACGCTGCGCATAAGTTACCTGTATGCTCTCCGGTGTCACCGTTCCGCCACCCGCATTAAAAGTTACGGTGGGCTTTAATCCGGTCCACTGTGCATAAAGGATCTGATCGGTCTGCAGATCCACGATCGTATCTGCCTTGATCTCCGTTCCGTTCACGGGTCCCGTGAACCAGCCGAGGAACCTGTAGCCTGTATTGGTCGGCGTCGGCAGCGCACCGTAAGGTTTACCCTGTGTCACGGTCTTAGTCGTCGTGTTGCAGCTGCCGCCGTTCGGTTTAAAGGTTATGACGTGGGTGATCTCTTTCCAGCGTGCGTACAGCGTGTGATCGTTCAGTTTTGTGACCGGCGTGCTGTATGTGATCATCTGCGTACTCGTTGCGGAATCATACCAGCCGACAAATCTATAGCCCGTCCGAAGCGGGGTCGGAAGCGTCTGATAGACACCGCCGTAGGTCACAATCTTGTATGCCGGCGAAACGGTACCTTCACCCGCATCAAGATCAACCCGGATCTGCTTACCGTTCCAATGTGCATATAAGGTCCAGTCCTTTGTGATCTTGACTTTGTCTTCGGCCGTGACTTTTTCGCCATATACCGCTTCCGTGAACCAGCCGAGGAATTCGTAGTTATCCCTCGTAGGTTCCGGGAGAGTTCCGTAAAACTGGTCATAGGTCACATTCTTCATCGGCGTGTCGCATTCGCCGCCCTGCGCATCGAACTTGACCGTGTAGACATTGCCGCTCCAATGTGCGAACAGTTCCTGATCGTCTGTGATCTGGACTTTGGTCGACTCGGTAATGCGTACGCCGTCCACAGGTGCCGTGTACCAGCCTTCAAATGTGTAATTGTCTTTTGTGGGAGTGGGAAGGATACCATATGACTGGTCATACGTCACTTCCATCGTAAGTTTTGTGCATTTCCCGCCGTTTGCATTGAAAGACACCGTATAAACATTCGGTGCCCACTGCGCATACAGAGTGACCGTGCTGCCTGCGGGACCAAGCGGTGCGTCGATCATCTGGTTGTTTGTATAACTGTCTGCCTGTCCGTCGATATCCCGGTTCCAGCTTGCAAAAGAGTAGCCGGTCTTCGTGAATTTGTTCGGGTTCAGCTGCTGCGGTTTTCCTATGATAAACTGCTGCGAACGGACTTCCGATGTTCCGTTATTCGCATCGAAATTGACCGTATACGTCTCACTGTCGCCAAGCCGCTCATAGTCCCCTTCATCCGCTTCCTCGAAAGCTTCTTCCGGAATCTCTTCCTCATACGAACCCTCTGCTTCATAGGCAGGTGCTTCGTCTCCTGTTTCCTCCACAGCCGGACCCCACACAGGGTCTGTCGCTGCCGGCACATCCACTGCCGTCATCGAGATAACCAGAATGATAGAAAGAACAAATGATAATATTCGCTTCATGCGCTTATTCTCCCTGCTTTTTTACTGAAACAGTTTCTGCAGCATACTGCGCTGTTTGATCTTGAAAGTGACGGACTTCATGCCGCCGTAATTGCCGGTTCCCTTTAAGATCACGGTCGCCGTGCCTTTTTTGATGTTGTTGCTGTAGCCGATGATCTCAAAATCAGCCTGCGTAGGCTCTACCATTCCTGCCGGTGTGGTGAACGTTATCTCTCCCTTGGTAAGTGTTACGGCATGTCCGGTATAATCCTTATCCGCCACTTTAACCTTCAGTTTGGAAAGATCCCCTCTCTGTACGGTATAACCGGCCTGTACCTTTCCGAAGTATCCGTTGATGCCTACGATCTCCACATACAGTTTTGTACCGGGTTCAATGATATCGGCTTTCTGGATCTCATCCCCTGCTGCCCTGTAGACGTCCACCAACTCTCTCTTAACGAGCTGTTGTACATAAGTGTTTTCCATATATTTATACGAGAGTTTGGACTGATAGTCTTTTTTGTCAAGCATAAGCCCCGATCTCGTATCCGTTAAGACAGGCGTGACGGCATAGCCGCCGGCTTTTCCGGTATAGACCATATCCGGTACGCTTACTTCCACGGCCGGTTTACCGTTTTCCCCTGTGCCGGTGATGTTTTGCGCCGTGATCGTATAGGCAAGCTCCATCTTGCTGCCTTTGAAATTTCCTATACCCGTAAGGATAACCTTCGGCGGGTTCGCGTCAAAGCTGTAACCCGGCTTCTGATTATTCTTATAAGTAACGGTAAAATCACGACCGTTCTTCGCAACGACACCGTTGATGGTCACTGTATCAAAAGCATCCTTTGCCTGAACCGTTCCGCCCTTTACATAGGGAAGTATGACCTTAAACTTGCTGCGATCATAATTCCACGGGGTTTTATTATCTACGATCGGATTGATCTTGAATTTCTTGGTGACACTCCCCGTATAACCGCCTGTGCCGGTGATCGTCATCGAGGCACTTCCTGCGTTGATCAGATCGCCGGTATAACTGACAGTATAATCAGTGCCCTTCACTAACCCGCGTTTTGCGACCGGATCATAAACGGACACTATACCACTATTATTATCGGCAATATCGCCCGCAGGCTTAACCTCCTGACCACTATAGAGGAACATCGGATCCGTATTATCAAAGGTAACCCAGTTTGCCTTGATCTGTGTGCCGATGATCTTGTAAGTTCCCTTGGCTGTACCCGCATACTCGTTGATACCCCTGACGGTAAAAGTCACCGTGCCGGCATTCTCCATGACCGCTTCGTTCCGGACGTCCTCTTTCTTCTTCTGCCCCGGCCAGAGGATCTCGTAATCCCGGTTTGGCACCAGATCGTTGTTTTTCAGTTTTACGGTTATCTCAGGCTCTGTTACGGTGCCCGGTGTGTAATTTACGTTTGTTGCCGTGATCTTTGCACCGCTGAGCATTATTTTCTCAGGCTCCGCGATCACAAGATCGATCTCCCTGATGCCCTCGTAATTATTACATCCCTTGATCTGGATCTTAAAGGTTCCCGCTGTAGAGATCGGGCTGCACGATGCATAGGGTCCTACCTTCCAGTACAGCTCGTAGTCTTTCCCTTTCACCAGTTTCTTATTGTTCCTGTACAGAACCGGATTCGGTACATAAGGTTTCTTCTCGTTGTATTGCACGTAGATATCGTCCGCACGGAACTCGTCCGCATACGGACCGCTCTCACTGATGTCGCGCGCCTTGATCTCATACGTCTCATCGAAAAACTGACAGTAATTTCCTTTACCCGTAACGGTAACCTTTGCCGTTCCGGCATTTGTGCAGTTGGCATAAGCAACTGTATAGTCGGTTTTTTCCTTCAGTGCTACCGCTTCGTCATAATCATTGTCATAAACCTGCAAAACCGGTTTGATGGCACTTCCTGTATAAACATAGGATTCTTCCAGACCTTCAACCCTGAATCCCATCACGATTTTCCAGTGCGCATACAGGGTCTCGTTTCCGGTACCCGTTACAATGACAGCAGGTTCGATCTTTTCACCGCCGGTTGGATCCGTGAACCAGCCGAGGAATTTGGCTCCTTCCCTCCAAACCTCCGGCAGATCTCCGTACTGCCCCTGGTAATATACGGTCTTGGATGCACTTCCGGATGTGATCGTTCCCTCGCCGGGGTTAAACGTTACCGTGTGGGGTGCCGGCTGGAATCTGGCATAAAGCGTATGGTTGCCGGCTGTACTTACGGTCGTACCCGCATCTACACGTACGCCGCCGCTCTTTCTTGTCGTGTACCAGCCGTCGAATAAAAATCCTGTTCTCGGCACAACAGCCGGCAGTTCACCGTATGTTCCGTTATAGCTGACCTGCTTTGATGCGATCTGGCAGGTTCCGCCGTTTGCATCAAACGTTACCGTGTAAGTATTTGTACTCCACTGTGCATAGAGTGTCTGTGCAGACGTGATCGTCACGGTCAGTCCGGCCGTGATCTTCTCTCCGCCGGATTTTGCGGTATACCAGCCGCGAAATGCATAGCCGCTTCTGGAAACCGTCGGCAGCGTTCCGTAAGTGCCCTGATAAGTAACGAGCTTGGTTGCACTTCCGGATGTGATCGACCCTCCGTTTGCATCAAACGTTACCGTACTCTTCACGCCGGTCCAGTGCGCATGAAGCGTTTCATTGGAAACCGCAGTTACCCTGGTCGTTTCCGTGATCTGCGTTCCGCCGTATTCAGACGTATACCAGCCGTCAAATGTATATAATTCCCTTGTAACCACCGGCAGTTCGCCGTAAGTACTCTCCGTATAGACCTGTTTGGTTGCGCTTCCGGACGTGATCGTTCCGCCGTGCGTTTCAAATGTAACTGTATGCTTTGCGCCCTTCCATTTTGCGTAGAGCGTATGTGCTTTCGCTGTCTGTACCTGCGTATCCTTCGTTACCTTCGTACCGGCGTCCTTTACCGTGTACCAGCCGTCAAAATCATACCCCTGCCGTGTCGGCTTCGGCAGATCCCCATAAGCGCTGCCGTAGGTAACGGATTTCGTCGACGGTGATACACTGCCGCCGTTTGCGTCAAACGTAACCGTGTAGCTGTTTGCAGTCCAGCGTGCATATAATGTGTGATCAGATGCGATCGTGACTTTCGTGCCGGAGCTGACCGGATCACCGCCGGTGGCAGCCGTATACCAGTTGCCAAACGTATAGCCCGTTCTGGACGGCGTCGGCAATGTGCCGTAAGTACTGTCATACGTTACAGTTTTGGAGGACTGTGATAAGGACCCGCCCTGCGGATCATAGTACACCGTATATTTGTTGGCCTTCCACTGTGCATAGAGATGGACCGTGCCGTTTGCGGCGGCCAGATTGAAGACCGACTCCTGGTCGGTATATCCTGTCCCGCCTCCGCCGGCTTTCGTATTCCATCCGGTAAACGTGTAACCGGTATAGGAAAACGGGTTGGCATTCAGTGCCGTGCTTTGTCCTCTTTGGATCTGCTGGGTGCCGGTTGCATCCGTACCATTGTTGGCATGGTAGATCACGTTATAGTAGGTGGTGGGCTGATCGGAGCCCCCATTCCTCGTAAAAGCTTTGATGCGAAGGTTTCCGTAATTTGTGTTGTAACTTACCTGATCCTGCCAGTCACTCCACACCGTCTCAACCGTCCCGTCCGAATACGTACGGGTGCCGGCTATCCGTTTGATATAACTCTGACCGGCAGAGATCGCCGCGGTCGTCTTGTACCAGGCTCCGGAATAATTGCCTGCCTGAGAGTATTCGGTCAGTATGGTTACTACGCTGCCGGATTTAACCAGGTGAAGGACAACGCTGAAAGTATCTCCGGGGTTCAGGACCACCGGCGTATCCAACTCCGCAGTGTAATACCCTGCATAGTAGGTACTGCCCTGCGCTTCTGAAACAAGGATTCCGCTGGCCGGATCTCCTGCATCCGGATTCAGATAGATCTCGGCTTTATAATCCAGGTTTGTTGTTTCTGTGGCAAACGATACCGCCTCCAATGTTTCCGTGGTCGCATCCGATGCTACATGGAACACGTTTGCGGCGTATACTTCATTTGAAAAACCGCGCGCAGTGGAATCCATGGCACCATCATACTGGTAGTTATGGACGTTGACATTCGCCGGTGCCGTGTCATATTCGTATCCCCAGGCGGCTGATCTTGCCAGACTCTTGTCATAGTAGGACATCCAGAAATAGCCGTAATAGCTCATATTGGAAGGGCTGCCGGAGGTGGTCCAGCTGTTGCGGATCAGCCACGCGCCGTTTCCTTCCGGTTTCACGGTAAAATTATCCCTGGAGAAACTGTCATCCCAGCCGACGATCGTAACGGCATGATTCGTTTCCGCCACACCAATTCCACCGATCTTTTTTGTGGAGTTATCTATGGGGTAATAGTAACATTTGTTTGTACTGTTAAAGGCCTGGGAATAGGAGACCGATGTTCCGTCATCAAAGGTGTACTTCTGTCCGGAAGTCAGTGCAAAATAGGATACGGCTGCCGCGCCCAGATCCCTGACCATTCTTTTGATCGCATTCCGGTCTTCTGTACTCGAAGAGGTGTTTACTTTATAATAATTCTTCAGGTGCGCTGCGTCCTGATAAGCGATCGAATCGGAAAGACCAGTCGCTATTGCCGAAGAAGCAGTTGAATAAGGCGCAACGCTTTCATTGGCAGCGCCCACCCAGGATGCCAGTATCTTGGATGAAAATTCGTGATTTCCGCCTAACTGCGTGAAATTCTCACTGTATTCATCATAAATCCCCTGATTATCATCCCCGGCCATCCTTCCCGTGGGATCTGCGGGTGTATTGTAGGAAAAATAAGCGAGATGCAATTCCGAGTAATCCGCTGATGTGACCAGCCCCTGTTTCAGCATGCTGATCTCAGCCGTTGCCATGGCGCTATGCGCCCAGCACGAACCGTAAGGATTCTGGTCCCTGAGATTCGGAAGGTATGCGGTATCTGTCGTATAGGAAGCGGGAAGCGCCGTATCCCAGTCAAAGCCCCGCAATCTCTCATCCGCATCATCCGGCAGAACGGTAACACTCTCTACATCTTCTTCGCCGGGAATATAGCGGTAGCCAAGTACGATCTCTTCTCCGTCCGGACCTTCTTCCTCTTCTGTTTCTGTTTCCGGATCGTCCGCTTCTTCCACCGGTTCTTCCGCTATCTCGATCTCCGGATCTTCATCAGCATCCGCTGCATCCGTATATCCTGCAAGCACCGATTCATCCTGTTCCGTCACAGGCTGCGTCGCAGGTTCCATTGCCAATACATCCTGTGCCGTCACGGACAGGATCAGTGCGATGGAAAGTATCAGTGATAACGCTCTCTTCATATCTATCTCCTTATGGTGATTCCCTATGCAGACAAAACACCTATGTTATCATTTATTTAAATTCTATTTTATCACATTTTTTCAATATGTGATAGTGCTTTTCTGAATTGACACATTGTGTTTTCTGATGTAGAATAAACGTGCCGGTCTGAATACACATTGCGTCTCATCCGGTATATCATTCTTATTTATTGACGGAATAAAAATGGATCAGACTATGAATTTCCGGATATGAAAAGAGAATAACCAATTTAATAAGGGAGCCGAAGGGATGGTACGCCAGCCACCGAGCATTATGAAAGGAGGCTGATGCCTATGATTACTGTTTCTGATTTAATTCAGTTTGTAATTATGCTTTGCGCAATAGTAACACTTGTCGCATTACTGTTACGTAAAAAGTAGCATCCTCGGACCGACAGCCACGGATGCTACTTTTATCCCAAATTGCCGGCGGTGAGACCACTCCTCACGTTCGGCTCTCTTGTCAAATTGATTATACACAATATGTCTAAAAATTGCAAGCCCCGGTTTGAATTTCCCGTCCCGGGTCTTGACAGGTCTTATGTGTCTGCCGCAATCGTTGCAATGATCCGCTCCATCTCCGGCATCTTCTGCTCCATGTCGCGGACCAGCGCAAACTGGCAGCGTGCGCGGTCGAGGTTGTGCCCCGGCCTGTGCGTCTTGAAATATACGTCCCCCTCCAAATGATCCGTCAGAAAACGCATGCCGCACTCGAGCGTCATCAGTTTCGCCCCCATCGGCAGCGTCTTTAACTCCGTCTCTGTCAGCCTGCCGTCGCAGCCTGCAAGAAATCCCTTCGCGTATGTCTCAAACAGGTCCAGTGACAGGGACACTTTGGAAAGGTCGGTCTCATCCTCCGCCGCGGTATTCGCACCAAAGCGGATGGAATCGCCAAAATCATTCCCCGCCAGTCCCGGCATCACCGTATCCAGATCGATCACGCACAGGCCTTTGCCCGTGGCATCATCGATCATGACATTGTTCAGCTTGGTGTCGTTGTGTGTCACACGAAGCGGCAGTTTTCCGTCCTTAAGCAGGCCGGTCATGATATGCATATCCGCTTCCCTCTCCATACAGAAAGCGATCTCGTCGGCAATAGACGCAGCGCGCCCGGCACTGTCCGCCTCCACAGCCGCTTTGAAATTGGCAAACCGCACCGGCGTATTGTGGAAGTCCTTGATCGTCTCCGTAAGGGAAGCCGCGTCAAAATCGGCCAACAGATACTGAAACCGTCCGAACGCATAAGCACTCTGGTAAAAATCAGCCGCCTTCTCAACACGGTCAAAACAGGTCGCGTTTTCGATGAACGCATAGGCGCGCCAGATATCGCCGTCCGTCTCCCGGATGAAATGTCCGTCCGAGACCGTCGGGATCAGGTTCATGGTCTCCCGCATCGGATCTCCGCCGCCTTCCCGGATCTTTTCAGCCAGATAAGCCGTGACTCTCTGCACATTTCCCATCAGCCCGTCCGGGTCCTTGAAGATCGAAACATGCACGCGCTGCAGGATATAACGGATCCTGCTGCCGTCCGCCTTATCACAGGTCACCAGATAGGTATCGTTGATATGGCCGTGTCCGTAGCGGTCACAGCTTATGATCGTTCCTTCAAACCGGAACTGTTCGCAGGCTTCCTGAGGTGTCATCTCAAATCCTCCAGCTCCACAACCTTGCCGCTGATACGTGATTTTTCCGCTGCATAAGCCATCAGGTGGCTCTCGATCGAGCGGTCGATGGAAGAACGGCTTTCTTCCTGCTCCTTGTTCTGCAGTGCATTCAGGAAATCAACCGTCAGCCTGTAGTCGCCGCCGCCATGGAACCCCTCTTCGTTGTCGATCGTGACTCTCCGCACTTCGCCTTCATACATCGCATTCGCGGAATAGTGCGTGACCGTGATGAAATCTTCCGCATCGTCTCCGTAGATATCCCCGTTTTCGCACATGACCTTGATCGTGCGGTGCATCTTGTTGGTCAGCCCGCTCAGATGGAACGAAGCCGTGACACCGTTTTTGAAGCGGATGTTCGTCACCTGCTGGTCGCACACATTGTTGTCGCATTTGAACACGCAGCGCCCGTAGGGGCCTTCACGCAATGCTTTCAGGAGACCTTCCTCGCTCTGGTCTTCCGTGAGCACGACAGCCGGCCACTCACCGCGGATCGGCATATAGGCTTTTCTGCCATCAAACCTGCAGTTTGCCGCAACCGGGCAGTCCAGGCAGCGGTCCGTGCTTCCCTCCGGCGCATTCTCTTTCCTGAAGTAGGAAAGTCCGCCGAAAGAAGAGACCATCTCACATTCGCTGTCCACAAGCCACTGCAGGATATCCATGTCGTGGCAGGATTTCTGCATGATGATCGGGCTTGATTCATCGCTGTTGCGCCAGTTGCCGCGTACAAACGAGTGTGCCATATGGAAATTGCCGACATTCTCCGCGTGCTGGATCGTTACGACTTTTCCGATCTCCCCCGAGTCAATGATCTTTTTGATCGTCGAGAAGAAGCGGGTGTAACGAAGAACATGGCATACAACGATCTTCACGCCGTATTCATGAGCACGTTTCCGGATCTGCAGACACTCGTTGATGTCCGGCGAGATCGGCTTCTCCAGAAGGATATCGTATTTCAGCTCGATCGCAGGCATCACATGCCTGAAGTGATCGCGGTCCATGGTCGCTATGATCACGGCATCCGCGACTTTTCCGAGTTTGTAAAAATCATCGGCATTGTCAAACTGCATGTCGTCCGGGATCCCGTAGGCCGAAGCCGCTGCGGCTCTCTTTTCCGGGCTGATATCCACGACGGCAACAATACCGGCGTTCATTTTTTCGTAGGCATATTTGGCATAGATCATGCCTCTCTGCCCTGCTCCGATTATCGCTAGTTTCACTTTTTCCCTCTTTTCCTGATAAGGATCACAGCGGCTGCTGCAATGCCTGCTGCACCGGCTGCTCCCAGTATCCAATAAAGTGCATGGGACTTATTTTTCTCTTCCACCGTCCCTGCGTCTTTTTGCTGTTCCGGCTCATCGGTCTCCACCTGCTCTGTTGTTCCTGCCGGCTTTGCCGCCGCCGCAACCTGCAGGCTGTAGAGATCGTAGGATCCGTCTGCAGCCTCGTTTTCAATGGCAAGGCGGATGACGTCTTTTCTTGCATCGTCCGTTACCATCCTGACCGCCAGCGTGTATGTACCGGCCGGCACATCCGCAGGCAGCTCCAGGGAAGCGTTCACCTTTGTCCTGCCCGGCAGCCATTTCGTCGTATCCGTATCCACGATCTGCTCATAGACTATGTTTCCGGATGCGTCCTTCAAAAGAAGCGACAGCGGACAGTTGTAATAGATGGGTGCGACTCCGGTGTTTTCCCAGTTCATGACCAGATCGTTCTTCGTACCTGCAGTCAGATCCGTCTGTGTGATGGACCTTAAGCAGAACCGGTATCCCATGGTCTGCACCATTGTTTCGATATTGTAGCGGAAGTCCTCGTATTCCGTATCCCCGATCTTGAAATCACAGGCCGAGCAGGGACCGAGCCACGTCGTATGGCTGTCGCGGATCTGGTCGAGCACCGCGCAGATGTTTTCATTCAGCGCATTCGTCCTGAAGTCGCCGTTTGCAAACTCGCCGCCCGAATAGTTTTCCTTCCACCATTCCGGCATGGCCGATGCGGCGATGTCCTCATCCGTTGAACCCGGCATATCCGTGTTGCCTGTAGCCGCCCACTCTAAGAAGGTCGGCGTTCCGCCGTCGGACGTTGTTCCGAAGATATCGTTATACAGCCCCCAGTGATTCTCGGCGGCGACCGCATACGGTTTCCGGATCCCGACGCGTACGTGATGGAAATTGTCAACGTAGGCCTGCATGTATTCCTGCGCCAGGGCCGGATCCGGGAATTCTCCCGTGCCGGTCGGCCAGGTGTGGAACTCTGCCCAGTGGCCGAGGCTTCCGACCTCCACATAAGCCGTAACGGACGGATCGTCGTAACGCTCCGCAAGGGCTTTGATCACTTCCGCATGGTACTGAAGCAGCAGCGGGCTCTTGTAATTGGGCGAAAATCCGCACCCGCCGAGCAGTTCCAGGATCGCATCCCCGTTATAGAACGTACCCGCGCCTTCACCTTCCGCATTTTCTTTTTCAAGTTCCAGGTAGAGCCACTCCGGAATGTCCATGCGCTGTTGATCGGGATCCCCGTCCGCGATGTTCGGATTGTCCATCACGAACCGCAGGACCATCCGGCAGCCCTGTTTCTGCCACTTCTCAAACTGATACTGTTTTTCGATGGCATCAAACGCGAATTTGCCTTTTTCCGGTTCGAGCTCACTCCATTTAAAATCCACATAGATCAGGTTGTGCGCGGCAAGGATGCTGTCCACATCGCCTTCGAGCGTATCCGCCCAGCCGACCCAGCCTTTGTACGGATTGTTGTAAAAATCGAAGCATTCGGTCGGATAGAAGAACCCTTCTTCCTGCTCTTCCTCTATGGTCTTTGTAACGGCTAACATGCCTTCTTCCGGCAGTACATATGCACCGTCGTTTGAATCGGACGCGATGGAGATCTTTGCAGGCTGTCCGATCTTATCCAGACAGACCTGCATCAGACATCTGTCTTTTCCGTAGTTCTGGTAGATGCGCACCCCTTTTTCCGAATGCGTATCATCCCCTGTGACCTCATAGAGCGTTCCGTCCTCAATGTAGTAGGACACATGCTCCCGTCCGTCAAAGGTATAGCCGTCTGCATCTGTTGCGATATAGTATTTATGATCGGTACTCAGATCCCCGTTTCCGGTGATCATGGTGTACAGTTTTCTGTCGGAACGTACCGCCATCAGATTGACTTTGTTCTCATGCTTTGCGCCGACCGCGATACGGTCCCAGTCACTTAAATCCGAATCCTTTAAGTCCAGGGCCGGTTTGGTCTTGTATTTTGGCACTTTTGCAAAAGAACCGTTTTCAGGATCTCTCATCGGTGTAAAGCCCTCCGGCGTCAGCCGCTCAAAAGTCTCTTCATCCGTCTGGCAGTCATTCCTGTCAATGCAGATATACAGATCGTCACTCAGCACGGGCGCCACCTCTTCAAGCACCTCCTGCGGGACAAAATACTCCGCACAGAATGTGCCGTCCTGACCGGTCTTTCCGATCTCCTTCCGGTAGCCCTCCACATACTGCTTTTTCATGTTCCATTCCAGGCTCACGCCCTCTTCCGTATAGAAGATCTCCAGGTTTCTGTCCGGACCGTATGAATACCAGTCCTGTACAAGAACATCCCCTGTGCGGTGTTCCGCGTAGCCTTCATGGATAAATCCCGTTTCGTCATTGTTGTCCGTACCGATGAACAGACTGGTGGTATAGGCCGCGGAAGATTCCGGGTCTTCCACCTCTTTGATCGTCGTCATCGCGTACAGACCTTCCGGCGTGCGGACCGCATACAGGTCGCCGAGGCTCCCTTCGCCTTTTCCGATCGCTGCGATACCCTGCCAGTCGGAAGCATCTCCGTCCGGCGTGATCTTCGGTGCGTCCTCCATGATGGGAGCCGTCACCTTAAGCATCTTTTCCGCATCGTCGGGCAGCCGCTCGCCTTCATCATCCAGCGCGATCTCAAAGGTATCCGTGTTTCCTGCAAAAACGCTTAAGGGAATGGATGCCTCAAACCCGGTGTCCGCTTTGAAAAAATCAGCCGCCGGGGTTCCGGTGTCGATCGCCTTTCCGTCCTTTGCCGTATAGACGACGCCGTTGGCTTTCAGCAGGTATTCCGCCTTGTCGGTCCGGATGAATACGGTAAAATTGTTGCTGAGCGCTTTGGCTTTGGCGTGGATATACAGGTTCTCCCCGTCACAGACCGCCTTTAGACTGATCAGGTTCGAGTTCGAGAAGACCGCATCGTAGAGGATCGAATCCCACTGGTTCGGTGTTCCCGAAAACTGCTTGGAGGCAAAATACGCCTCGGCCTCTTCTTCCGTGAGCCCCGTCATTTCCTCGGACTGCACTTCCTCGTAGGAGGGAATCTGCAGGTATACATTCTCCTGCTCCGGATTGGCCGCCACGTCTTCCCAGTTATATACGGTCGCCGCGCGGATCCCGATCTGCTCCGGATCGCCCAGTTCGCTTACGGGGAACGAAAACTCCAGTGTCTTTCTGTCATCCGACAGCTTATCCGCCACCGGTGCCGTCGTGCCCACAAGGCCTTCCCATTCTCCCGAGTCGCCTTCATAGACATACAGGATGTCTGTTTCGAGCACGTAATCCGCACCGTTATGATACAGATGGTTCGAGGTATCGCCGTCCGTCTCAAAGTAGATATGCCAGGTGTCAAAATTGCCGGCGCTCGATAATTCCATCTTGCCGTACAGCGTGCCGCCTTCCGTAAAAGCCGACAGCTTCCGGATCACGCCTCCGCCGCTGTAAACGGGCGTTATATAATTCCAGTCTTCGCCGTTCCCGTCTATGGTAACGGGCGCGTTCTCTTCCGCCCTGATCCCCTGCGGCGCCGGCAGGAATACCGTCGCCGCCAGGATAAGGATCGCAGCGGTTATGCTGAGTGATCTGCGTAATTTATACATCTTTTATCCCAATCAGTGGTTGTATCCGTTTGCTGCAAAGTATTCATCCAGCTGACGCTGTACTTCTGCTACATATTCATCGATGCCGGCATTCTTCAGTTCTGCCTGCGCATCCGGGAATGCTGTCTCATAATCCACATAGCCGCATTCGATCGGAACGAATCTCTGGTTGATGACTTCGTTAATCGCTGTTTCGATCTCTACAACGTTTGCATTGTCGAAGTGGAATGCGATCACATCGGATGTCTTTGCATCGTCATCCCAGCTCTTGTATTCGTTGATGAAATCTTCGGAAACATCCGAGGTGAACAGCGTGTAGTTTGCATTTCTGAACATCCACTCGTAGAAGTATCCTTCAAATCCCGGATCCTTTAAAACGATCCTGTCGTTTTCAAGTGTGTAGTTCTCGCCTTCCGGTCCGTACAGGCAGAAGAGGTAATTCTCCTGATTCTTGTATAACCAGTTTAAGAACTTCATAGCGCCTTCCGGATTGGCTGCGCTGTAAGGAACACAGAGTACTTCACCGCCGCAGGCCGTGATGTATTTGTCTGCTTTCGGATTCAGCAGGTATGATTTTAACGTAGCATTCGGATCATTGGAGCGGACCGCGGAAACGATCTCGTTCTCTTTTCCGAGAGAACCTTCTACCCAGATGTAAGTTCCCTGCTGCATACGGGAATCACGCTCGTTGTAGTTGGTGGTCAGTTCGTCTTTGTAAAGGCCTGCTTCGTACATGCTGTGGTTGAAGTCTGCAACCTTTTTGAATGCGTCTGTTTCAAAATAGGAATATGCCTTCTTGGTATCTTCGCCGTAAACAACCGAATCAGCGTATGCACACCAGGTGTACTGCTCGTCTGCAAAGTTTCTGGTCAGGGGCTTGAAGATAACGTCTGCCGGGCCCTTCATCTCGGGATACTGCTCTGCAACCTTGGTCGCAAACTCTTTCAGGTCATCCGCATTTTCAATGTTGTTCATGCCAACGCCTTCCAGCAGATCCTCTCTGACACATACCAGCTGGTACATGCAGCTCGAAGGTGCGTATGCGGAAGGAATACCGTACTGTACGCCACCGACAACGCCGCCTGCCATCTGGGATTCCGGAATGACTTTGAGCATATCCGGGCAGTTTGCCTTGATCAGGTCATCCAGCGGCTGGCACTGTGATTTGTTGACCATGCTGGAAAGATCCGGAAGACCGTCCCAGTAAAGGTCGATCGTCTGGTTGGCAGCAAGCATGATGTCCTTCTGCTCCCAGTACTGGTCCCAGCCCTTGTAAATGAGTTCCACCTGAATGCCGACTTCGTCTGCAAGACGCGGATTCAGTTCGTTGTTGATAAAGTTTGCCATTGCATCTGTTTCTTCTCCGGGATACAGGATCACAACCGTTCCCGATCCGCCGGAAGAGGCGCCTGCATCTGCGGTCCCTGCATCAGCTGTGGCAGCTGCGCCGCCATCGCCTGCAGGAGCTGCGCCGTCATTTGCCGCTCCGCCGCAGCCTGCGATACAGGATGCGATCATACTGACTGTAAGTAACAATCCCAACACTTTTTTCTTCATTTGTCTTCCTCCCTTTTGTGTTTGTGAGTTTGCCTTTTTATTCTTTAACAGCACCCGTCATGATACCGTCAACAAAATACTTCTGGATGAACGGATACAGGAAAATAACCGGTCCGATCGTGATCACGGTCACAGCCATCTTGACCGTTTCCGCCGGCAGCTTCAGGTTGGCGGCTGCGCCGGACGGGATCCTTCCGCTGCTGATCGCGTTGACATTGGACAAAATGTTGTAAAGGAAATACTGCAGCGGGAATTTGTCCCTGTCGTTGATGAACATCAGTGCGTTCCACCAGTCGTTCCAGTAGCAGAGCGCATACATCAGGCCGACTGTGAGCATCGCCGTCTTGCAAAGCGGCAGTGCGATCTTCCAGTAGATCTGGAAATAGCTGGCGCCGTCGATCTTGGCTGATTCATATAAGGAAGCGGGAACGGCTTCGAAATATGTCCGCATCAGGAACATGTTCCAGACGCTGAATACGGAAGGCAGGATCAGTCCGGCATAGGTGTCCGTCATGTGATACCAGTTCACGCATACGTAGTACCAGGGGATCAGGCCTGCGGAAAAGATGATCGTGAAGTTACAGATATATGCGATCACGTTTCTGTATTTCAGGTCCCTGATCGAGATCGCGAAGGCGATCATGCTGGTGATCAGCATGGAGGCTGCAGTCCCGACGATGGTGATCCCGATGGTCACGCCGTAGGAGCGCAGGATCCTCGTGCCGCTGTGTGCGAACAGGTACAGGTAGGTCTCCGTCGAGAAATTCTGCGGAATGGCCGAATACCCGTACTTCATGACTTCCGTGTTATCGGAGAACGATACGCTTAAGACCATGATCAGCGGATAGAGACAGCACAGTGCGAAAAACGCTATGATAAAGTATGCAACCGCTTTTACCCAAAAATCAGCAGAGAACAATCTAACTCTTTTACCCATCAGAACAGCCCTCCCCCGTCATTGATCTTTTTGGCAAGCTTATTGGAAAGCGTTACCAGGATCAGGCCCATCACGGACTGGAACAGGCCGATCGCCGTGGTGTAGGAAAACCCGAGTGAACGCATTGCCGAATAAACGTAGGTATCGATGACTGCGACTTCGTCATACAGCAGCGAGTTGTTTCCGACAATACCGTAGATCATGCCGAAATCACCAAAGAAGATACGTCCGATCGAAAGCAGTGATAAGATCACGACCGTCGGTTTGATCAGCGGCAGCGTGATGTGTAAGATCTGCTGGAACCTGTTGGCGCCGTCCACGCTTGCCGCATCATAGAGCGAACTGTCGAAATTCGTCATGGCCGCCATGTAGATGATCGAATTGTAGCCGCACCATTTCCAGACGTCCGCCGTGATGATGATCCCTTTCCAGTACTTCTTTTCCGCGTACCAGCGTATGATATCGTGTCCCGTGGATGTCAGCAGGCGGTTGATCATACCGGTATCCGTTGAGAAAAACGCATACACGATGGCGCCCACAACGACCCATGAGAGGAAGTAGGGGAAGAACATCGCGGACTGTGTGACTTTCTTGAAGATCTTCCCGCGCACTTCGTTGAAGCAGATCGCGATCGTGATCGGAAAGATCGTTCCGAAGATCAGTCCGAAGAAATTGATGAACAGCGTGTTGTAGATGACTTTCGGTCCGAGTCCCGTGCCGCCCGTGAAAAAGTATTTGAAGTTATACAGTCCCACGAATTCGCTTCCGAAGATACCGTCTTTGATGTTGTACTTCGTAAAAGCCATCCAGATCCCTGCCATCGGTACATAGCAAAACAGGATCAGAACGATCAGTGCCGGCACGCACATGATGTAGAGTTGTTTGTTTTTCTTCCATTCCTTGATCATTGGATTCCCTCAGCTTTCATCAGTTCGTAAAAATGCCGCTCGTCCTCTTCCGTATAATAGGCAGCGCCGTTTAGCGCTTCTTCTTTTAAGATCATCATGCCGGTCGTGCAGAACCGGTTTCCGTTCAGCAGGAATTCCCTTGCGCCCTTCTGCAGGGAGGTCGTGCACGGATAATCGCGCAGCCTGCTTTCCATATTCTTATAGAGATGTATGTAGAGCATGTGGCCGTTCTCGCCGTCGCTGTAGCGGAACATCAGGTTCTGCACGTTTGTGATGTTCCTGCCTTTGCCGATGATCATCTCCAGGCGTTTGTCATACAGCCAGCTCGAACTCCAGAAGCCCTTCATGGTCAGTTCCGGGTAATACTTTGCGAAAAAATCAAGCGCCAGGGCCATCGAATGATGCATCCTCTCCGGCGTATATCCTTCGCCGCCCGGGATATGCAGTGCGATCAGATAATCTCCCGGCTTCAGGACCTCAACGTATTCGTCCTTATCGATCGTGATCTGCCGGTTCTCCGTATAGCCGACAGGGTTCATGTAATATCCCGTGATCTCCCGTTCCGTTTCCGTACGCGTCGTGGTGAAAGTCTCCGGACGCTTGGCAGGCCGTGTCGCATATTCATAACCGGTGCCTTGCCTGCTTCCGTCCCCGCAAGCGGTTTCTTTATCATCCTCTTCCCGACCGCATGCGCTCTGTTCATCTGCTGTCTCATTTGTCTGCATCTCATCCTCCGGCGTTTCAGTTTCTGCGCCCTCGCTTTGTGCTGTCGCCTCGTCCTCCGGCGGCCAGGAAAGCAGCTGCCCTTCATGATCATAGATGCAGCCGCTCTCCGGGATCCCGATCACCTTACCGGTCTTGTTGCTCCGGTACAGACGGAATCCTTCGCCGTTTTCATAGGGGATGAAAAGAAACCTGTCTAACAAAAAGATAGTCAGCGTATAAAAGTTCATTTTCCACGGCATGTCTTCCACATCGATCCTGCCGGTCTCTTTGTATCTCTTCATCTGGTCCCGCAGCATGCGGTGCGGGATATCCTGATAGTACTCCTTCGGGATCTGCCTTCTGATCATTTCCTTTTCGGCCACGGGCACACAGGATAAAAGCACCAGAAAAGCATAGGCTTCATTATACTTCCCGAGGCAGGAAGGCATCAGTTCCGTATAATTGTCAATGTCGTATTTATTCCGCTCCGAGCACATGTCCCAGACAAAAAATCTGGAGAACAGCAAAACCTTCTCGTCATTTTCGATGGCAAGAAGTGCCTCATCCAGATACTGCTTCTTCTCCCGGTCCAGTTCATAGGGTGCTAAGAGCGCTTCATAATCGGAACGCCCGATCAGCTCGGTACAGCCATCCGGTTTATATAAGGAAAAAGCTTCCTCGAATCCGACCGGCAGCTTATGCATTCCCATATGATCCAAAAGGTTTTGGTAGTCTGATCTTTGCATTGTTCTCCGCTTTGTTGCGCTTGCGTTTCGTGATTTGTTTCGTTGTTTCGTAATTATGATAACATGATTTTTACTATGTATCAATGTAACTTTTTACCATTTTTTCCTCTTCATTTTTGTGAAAAAAGTTTAATCTGTTTCGTTGACAACGAAACAAAATCTGTGTATGATTATTTCAGTTGCACAAGGGTCCGCATGTGACCAGAGAAGAATACGGAGATGACGACATGAGCACGATCCGAGACGTTGCCGCCCTGGCAAATGTTTCCCCTGCGACAGTTTCACGGGTACTAAATCACGATACGACCTATAAGATGACTGACGAGACGATCGAGCGCGTCTGGAAAGCAGTTGCGGAGCTGAATTACAAGGCTCCTTCCTCTTCCGGCGACCGCATGCGTTCTGCCCGCCGTCCGGGATCCGGTTCGCCCGTTGCCCATAAGTTCGGCTGCATCATGAACGTACAGGGTGGAAAATTCAACGATCCGTATTATCTGACGATCCTTTCCGGTTTTGAAAAAATGATCATGGAAATGGGGTACGACATCTCATTTATCCGTACCAACGAAGAACTGGAAGATCCGCAGATCCTCTACAAGACTTTTGATGAACCTGTCAGCGGACTGATCATCATGAACACGCTGACGGACGAAACATTTGATTATATCAGGAAACAGACGCCTTATATCGTCGGGATCGACACGGCGCACACACAGATCGACAACGTGGCGTACGACCATTACGGCGCTGCCATTATGGCGGTCCGGCATCTTTACGAACAGGGTTATCGTGAGATAGGATTCATCGGCGGATCCGATGCAGATATGAAAAACAGCCGTCGTTTCAACGGCTATTATGCTGCGCTACACAGTCTCGATCTGACTTTTAATCCCGACTGGGTACTGTCCAGCGACTGGGACGAGGAAACGTGTGACAGGAAGCTTCGTGCCGCCCATGCGGCCGGTAAACTTCCCCGTGCTTTCTTTGTTGCCAGCGACACCATGGCGATCGGCGCGCTGCATACCTTTTTCGATCTCAAGCTCCGCGTACCGCAGGACATCGCGGTGATCGGTCTTTCCAATATCGAGATCTCCAAGTATTCCAATCCGCCGCTCACCACCATTTCGCTTCCGATCTACGAAATGGGACAGGTGGCCGCAAACGTCCTGTTAGGCAGGATCGCAGGCGACAAACTGCCGACCCGTGTGGTTACGCTCGGGGCCGAACTCCTGAAACGTTCCAGTACATAAGAAATGCTTACAGAGCGACATCGATTGACGGTGTCGCTTCATTTTTCATGGCCTCCAGATGTTTAAAGACCGCCTTCAGATATTCGCAGTCCGCTTCCGCGATCTCTTTCATTTCTTTCACGCGGTGTTTGATCCCGGCCATCTTCAACTCCTCCGGCTCTGCTTCTTCGCCCCTTGCAAGCAGGGAATTTGCAAGATCACCGAAGCCCATCTCATCCATCAGGTCCCGCATGCCCTCCGAAAAAGCATCCATGATCTCCGACGTCAGGTCTTCCATCCCTGACAGCATCTCATCCATGTTAGTCATCGCGCCGGTATAATTCATTGCGCGCTCCATGTCTGCGTACACACTGCTTCTGTTTCCAAATTTGTCTGATACAACCCGATCACCCTGCATATCCGCAGCTATGTCCGTACCAGCGTCATCCTCATCGGATGAAGTGCTGCGCAGGCTGTATGCCTCAACACTCTCCTCATAATACGCCGTAACGGTATCGGTCCGCTCTTCCACGCGTTCATATTCAAACCACCGCTCCGCTTCGGACCCGCGGCTTTCTCTGCTCTCATCGGCGCCATCTTCTATGGAAGACATACCGGCAGCCCTGGCCAGTTCTTCCTCTTCCAGGTGTCTGACTTTCTTTTTTGCGACACGTTCCATGGATTCCGCATGCACGATCGCTGCTTCCACTTCTTCGCTGTCGTATTTCCCGCTGGCTTTGTCGCGTTTAAGTTTCAGGATCTCGCGCTGCACCTGGCTGACCGCCTGTCTGGCCGTCTGCGAGGTTTTGCTGCTTATGATTTTGGCTGAAACACTCTTAAAATGATAATGCAGCTTCTTTTTTGTCAGGGATGTTTCCTGCGACTGCTGCCGGTTCGTACGGATCGTCTGCGCATGTCCCTGCATGTTACTTAAGATCGCTTCCATGGCGGTCCGGTTTGTTTTCCTTGTTTTCCCGTTACGCAGGGTTTCCCGGATCCCGCTGACATCGCTGTCTGTATCTGTGGCTTCCATGCGTTCCTGCAGTTTCGATCTTGCCTGCTTGCGCATCAGCTTTGCCGTACCCGCGCCAAAGAGCGGTCCGTTATTCGCACCGCCCGCATATGGCATTGTATAGCAATATTGATTTTGCACCGATCCGATGGAAATCATACCGTCCTATCCTCTGAAATCGATATGTCCGCCTATTTTGCTCTCTTCCTCGGCAAGGATCCCTGCTTCCGTATTCCCGAAAGCCAGTTCCGACGCCTGTCTTACCAGCTCCTGCACGGAATCGGAATGCAGTTCGATGAACTCTTTGAGTTTTTCCCTGGAATTCTCAAGGAAATCCTCTGACTGTTCAAACGCTCTGTTCTGCGCTTCGGACTCACCGCGCATCCATGTCTCATCCTGCGTCTCTTCGTCAGGGTGATTTTTCCTGCGCTGTCTGTCAATGCGGTCCTCTCTGTCGTGTTTCTCCGCATTCTTACGTTCTTTGATCCTTTCGGCTTTTCTCCTTGCCTGGTGCTTTGCCTGGATCTTATTCTGCTCTTCCGATGCCTTTTCCAGCGTCGCAAAGAACGAGGTTTTCCCGTCCTGACCGACAGCCATGCCAAAGTTCTTCACGGCCGCGCCGGAACTGGACAGACTGTTTTTCATGGACTGAAGCTGCGGCAGGGAGGACTCGATGATCCCTTCATATTTCTTTCTGAAGGAGTCGTCCGTTGCCATTCTCTCCAGCTTTTCTTCATCGATCAGGATCACCGGTTTGGAAGCATTTCCATACGACGCAGCATTGGCTGCGACCTGTCCCTTCCGGTCGTTGCTGACCAGAATGAAGTCTGCTCCGTGGAATTTTGATTTTAGCTTATCGTAGTACTCTCTGGCCTTGTCGGATAACTCCACGTCTCCGATCACATTTCCGTACCCGGTCTTCTGCGTCGGAATGAGTGAATTCCCTGCAGCAAACGGTTTCCACGCTTTGACTTCCGTGCTCCGGCGATTCTGATCGTCCGCCACACGGTCCACGGCCTGCGGTTCCTGCCTGTTTTTACCGGATTCATATGCCTTGAGAGCACTTACCTGCCCGGCCTGTTGATAGCCGGATGCTCCGTAAATGCTGCTTACCATACGCTTTCCTTCTTTCTCTTATATCACGGCCATGCCTGTGATAGACTGTGTGAGCCGCTTTCTGCTTCCGGTTCTGCCCTTCTGCTCGCGGTGTTGCCTGCTTCCGGTTCTGCCCTTCTGCTCGCGGTGTTGCCTGCTTCCGGTTCTGCCCTTCTGCGTGCGACGATGTCTGCGCGGCCCATGCCTCTGTGTTGCGTGATCACAAAATACGTACGCGCTGCGCACATAATTCATGCAGGATAGCGGATTTAGGGAATAATAAATGATAAACGAAATGAATGATATGATCTCTTCATCCGTGAAGAATATGATTCCCAAATCCTTTTGAGAATATCCCTTATCTATATTATCGGTTGAAGTGAATGAAAAGTTTAGTCGTTAAGCAGTTTTTTGTGAATTATATTTCCGGGTACTTCTATCCTTTCGTAACTGATCGTATCAGACACTATCGGATCCTATCGAATCATACCAGAAATGTCTCAATATACCGTCTCATGATAGTTGTATCCAATGGATTATTCATTGTCTCATGAAGCAGGATCAGTTTTTCACCGATCAGATATCCGTTTTTCTCATACAGGTCGATCTTGTCCATGCTTCTGAGATAATACTGTTCATCATCCATCATACCCAGATGCTCGATGACCACCTCTTCCATGGTTTTCAGACTCAGTGTCAGGAAGTCCGGCCGGACCCGTACAATCTGCTTTCCCCTCTTTAATTCAAGCAGATACTCATACTTATAGGGAATCCCCTGTCTGTACAGCGCGTCTGCAATGATCTTTTCCGACTTGGACCGGACACGTTCGCCTCTATCCGTAATGATCGTTCCCCGCACATCGTCATCTCCGATTTCCCAATGTTCATACGGCTCCTCCTGCCACCTCTTTATATAATCTTCTTTGGGGAGGATCAATGGATTCACCAGTCGTTTTCTTGCCGGATGCAGGTTGGCATAGACCAATTCCGGTTTGTCGAAATCATAAGCGCAGCATTGTTTCATTTTTTTCAGTTTCAACAGTTTCTCGCGCACTGCCTGTTGAAGTTTCTCGAGATATTCTCTATTGGCGATACCTGTCATTGGCGCATCGCTGTTAACCCGCTGGTAAACGCCGTTCATATAATATTGATATCCGCCTTTGCGCACTTTGCAATTCAGTTTTCCCGGAGGCAGGCCTTTTAGTTTCCCGGGAATCTGTTTATCTAGTTTCTCCAGTCTGGCGATCTCCTCCTCCACCTCTTGTCTCATCTGCTTGATCTGCATAGTTTACCTCCTTTTTGATCTTTTTTTCTCATTTTTCACCCTGGCAGTTACGTTTATCGTCTCAGGATGCATCTCCTGATGTGACCTTTCATTCTTTTTCACCCCGGGAAGTGAATTCTCGGCGCCAGGGTGCACTTTTACCTGACTCCCGACATTACCACTTCACCCTGGCGCCGCCTTTTGCTTCTTCAGGGTGCATATCATGAACTCTTTCTCGAGACCCTTTTCACCCTGACAGCCATGTTTGCCCTCTCAGGATGCATTTCCTGATAAAACCTTTCATTCTTTTTCACCCCGGGAAGTGAATTCTCGGCGCCAGGGTGCATTTTTACCTGACT
>JAFZQU010000025.1 GCA_017620255.1 Lachnospiraceae bacterium | reverse complement strand
GTTCTCACGCTGAGGGTTGGGGATGTAGGAATCAACTGCATCCATCAGCTCCATGATATTGTCAGCCCACTCGCAGTTGGGATCTTCGAGAGCCTTAAGAGCGGAACCCCTGATGACCGGAAGATCATCGCCCGGGAACTCATACTCGTTGAGCAGGTCACGAACTTCCATCTCGACCAGCTCGATAAGCTCTTCGTCGTCGACCATATCGCACTTGTTCAGGAATACTACGATGTAAGGAACACCTACCTGACGGGACAGAAGGATATGCTCCTTGGTCTGTGCCATAACACCGTCGGTAGCTGCTACAACGAGGATAGCACCGTCCATCTGTGCTGCACCTGTGATCATGTTCTTAACGTAGTCAGCATGTCCCGGGCAGTCAACGTGTGCATAGTGTCTCTTCTCTGTGGAGTACTCAACGTGAGCTGTGGAGATCGTGATACCACGTTCTCTCTCTTCGGGAGCCTTATCGATGTTCTCGAAGTCAACCTTCTCGTTACCGGGAACTCTTTCAGCCAGAACCTTTGTGATCGCAGCTGTCAGAGTAGTCTTACCATGGTCAACGTGACCAATGGTTCCGATATTACAATGCGTCTTGCTTCTGTCAAATTTAGCTTTTGCCATTTTAAACTTCCTCCTTTTGATAACTCAAACTGGATCAATCTTCCAAGTTTGACGCTCGCTAATGTTGATTATATTGCATTTACACGCTTTTTTCAAGGAAAACTTGCGCTTTCGTGAGATTTCTTACACATATGTAAAAATCACACAACGGCAACTCTTTCCTCAGTCTTTCTTCGTGTTCAGAACCTTTTCCTGTACAGACTTGGGAACCTGCTCATATTTCTCGAAGAACATAGAGTAGTTACCGCGTCCCTGCGTTCTGGAACGAAGATCCGTCGCATAACCGAACATCTCGGAAAGCGGAACAAAGCCACGTACGATCTTGCCGTTTCCGACATCATCCATACCCTCGATCCGGCCACGGCGGGAATTGATATCGCCGATGACATCGCCCATGTATTCTTCAGGCATCGTAACTTCAACCTTCATGATGGGCTCAAGCAGTACCGGTGCGGCTTTCTGCATGGCATCCTTGAAAGCAAGGGAACCTGCGATATGGAAAGCCATTTCCGAAGAGTCGACTTCATGATAGGAACCGTCGTATACGGTCGCATGTACGCCGACAACCGGGAATCCGCCGAGGATACCGGCCTTTGTAGCTTCTTCGATACCTTCGCCGACAGCGGGGATGTATTCCTTCGGGATCGCACCGCCCACAACCTCGGAGTCAAACTTGAACAGCTCGTCTCCGTTGGCGTCCATCGGCTCAAAGCGGACTTTACAATGGCCGTACTGACCACGTCCACCGGACTGTTTTGCATACTTGGATTCCACATCCACCGGCTTCGTGATCGCCTCTTTGTAAGCGACCTGCGGAGCGCCGACATTTGCTTCCACCTTGAATTCGCGAAGCAGTCTGTCAACGATGATCTCCAGGTGCAGTTCACCCATACCTGCGATGATCGTCTGTCCGGTTTCCGGATCCGTGTGTGCACGGAAAGTAGGATCTTCCTCTGCGAGTTTTGCAAGGGATTCACCCAGTTTACCCTGGCCGGCTTTTGTCTTAGGCTCGATCGCCAGCTCGATAACGGGCTCAGGGAATTCCATAGACTCCAGGATAACGGGATTCTGCTCGTCACAGATCGTGTCACCTGTCGTCGTCAGTTTAAAACCAACCGCAGCTGCAATATCACCGGAGTAAACCTTTTCCAGTTCAGCCCTGTGATTCGCATGCATCTGCAGGATACGGCCAACGCGCTCTTTCTTGCCCTTGGTCGCATTTAAAACGTAAGAACCCGAATTCATGGTTCCGGAATAAACACGGAAAAATGCCAGTTTCCCGACGAACGGGTCTGTCATGATCTTGAAAGCAAGTGCCGAGAAAGGCTCTTCATCCGAAGAATGTCTCTCGATCTCGTTACCCTCAAGGTCCGTACCCTTGATCGCAGGGATGTCCAGCGGAGACGGCATGAATTCGATCACCGCGTCAAGCAGCTTCTGCACGCCTTTGTTTCTGTATGCCGTACCACAGCATACCGGAACAGCCGTACATTCGCATGTGCCCTTACGCAAAGCCTTCTTCAGGTCATCAACCGAAACGGAATCGGCGTCTTCCAGATACGCCATCATTGTGTCGTCATCCAGTTCCGCACATTTTTCCACCAGCTCTTCATGATAGAGCTCGGCTTCTTCCTTCATATCAGCCGGGATGTCCTCGATCGAAATATCCTCGCCCTTGTCATCGTTATAGATGTAAGCCTTCATTTCGAACAGGTCAATGATACCCTTGAAGGAATCTTCCTTACCGATCGGCAGCTGCGTAACGATCGCATTCTTGCCGAGACGGTTTCTGATCTGGTCAACTGCTGCGTAAAAATCAGCACCTAAAATGTCCATCTTATTGATGAACGCCATACGCGGTACATTGTAAGTGTCAGCCTGCCGCCATACATTTTCAGACTGCGGCTCAACACCGCCTTTGGCACAGAACACGCCGACAGCACCGTCCAGTACACGCAGGGAACGCTCTACCTCAACGGTAAAGTCAACGTGACCCGGTGTATCGATGATATTGATGCGATGCTCCAGTGCGCCCGGCTTCGGCTTATTCTGCTCCTGCAGCGTCCAATGACAAGTGGTTGCCGCAGAAGTGATGGTGATACCTCTTTCCTGCTCCTGTTCCATCCAGTCCATGGTAGCAGTCCCATCATGAGTCTCACCAATCTTATGATTGACACCGGTGTAATACAGGATACGCTCAGTCGTTGTCGTTTTGCCGGCATCGATATGAGCCATGATCCCGATATTCCTGGTTCTCTCTAATGGATACTCTCTTCCAGCCAACTGTTCTCCTCCTCAGTATAAAAACACAGATCTAGAATCTGTAGTGCGCAAAAGCTCTGTTTGCTTCTGCCATCTTGTGCATATCTTCTTTTCTCTTCACAGATGCGCCTGTATTGTTGGCAGCATCCAGAATCTCGTTTGCAAGACGCTCTTCCATGGTCTTCTCGCCTCTCTTGCGGGAGAACATGGTCATCCAGCGAAGCGCCAGTGCCTGCCTTCTTTCCGGTCTGACCTCGATCGGAACCTGGTAGGTAGCACCACCGATACGTCTTGCTTTGACTTCGAGTACAGGCATGATATTTGCCATAGCCTCTTCAAAAACCTCTAAAGCAGGCTTTTCGGCTTTAGCCTCTACTCTTGCGAATGCGCCATATACGATCTTCTGTGCAACACCCTTTTTGCCATCCAGCATGATGTTGTTGATCAGCTTGGTAACTACCTTGCTGTTGTACATGGGATCCGCCAATACATCTCTTTTCTGAATATGTCCTTTACGTGGCACGATTCTTCCCTCCTTTAACATTCTGTTCGTTAAAATCTTCGGTACTCACACTTCGCGGCTGATCTTCATACCGCACGGTCCTGTTGTGTCATGGCATACCTTAGGCGTATTGCAGCCTTAAGAATGCAGCCGGCACCCTGTCCCGTCGTTTTAAATGTGTCTGCCATAGGCTATCGCGCACCTTCTGTATGCGATAAAGAATCCAACATTTAAACGTCGTATGTGTACTCTTTGTACTACTGTCCGAGACCTGTCTTATTTTTTAGGTCTCTTCGCGCCGTACTTAGAACGTGCCTGTTTGCGGTTTGCAACGCCTGCTGTATCGAGCGTTCCTCTGATCACGTGATAACGGGTACCGGGTAAGTCTTTTACTCTTCCGCCACGCACCAGAACAACACTATGCTCCTGCAGGTTATGACCTTCGCCCGGAATGTAGGACGTAACCTCGATCCCGTTGGAAAGACGTACTCTGGCAATCTTTCTAAGTGCTGAGTTAGGTTTTTTAGGGGTTGCAGTCTTAACAGCCGTGCAAACGCCTCTCTTCTGCGGAGAAGATGTTTCGATCGGACGCTTATGCAGAGAGTTGAAACCCTTGTTCAGCGCCGGAGCCGTAGACTTCTTGACAGATGTCTGTCTGCCCTTTCTGACTAACTGGTTAAATGTTGGCATTCTTTTCACCTCCTGTCTTGTATGGATCCGTGCCTTCTGCGCATTTTTGCACAACAAAATAAAGCGCATTTTTTCGCACGCTAGATTATTATATTGACTTTTACGCATACTGTCAAGGATTTTTATGTAAAAATCAAGGTTTTTCCATGATCGAGACCAAAAAAAGAACTCCCGGTTGAGATCGGGAGTTCCTTTGTAGGAGGGAGGGTTTGTTTATGAAAAAGTTAGGCAACTCATAAAGTCTTATGAAAGTTCGATCCTGCTTTTCTTCTCTTCGTGCTTGATGTAACCGTAAACGCCGATCCCGACTGCTACGGAAGCGATCACGATCACCCAGCACCACCAGGGGAATATCCCTGTCGGATAAGCTGCTGCCGGAAGTACGGTCTCTTCCAGTGCGATGTTATCTGTCGCTTCAGCGGTCTGTGCAACCTGTACGGTCTCGCCTGCTGCGTATACATGAAAGCCCTGCAGGAACGCAAGTGCCATTCCTGTGAACAGTGCTAAGATTGCTACGAATTTCATTAATCTGTCGCTTCTTGTCATTTGTCTTTACCTCATCATCCTTGATTGTTTGTTTTTGTTCCTTGCATTACATATATCGTCAAACGTGACAATTTACTGAACCCCATTTTTGCATTTTTTTAAATTTGTTTCTCTTTGTGCATCCCGGCCCACAGATCTGAAGGTAAAGATCCATCCGGCACGCATTCAGGCGCCGGTAAACAGCATAAAAAAGGGCTGCCACACCTTTGTGTGACAGCCCCGGTTGAATCGTTTCGGATCGGCTTATGCTGCTTTCTCTTCTTTCTTCTTCTCGTTGTATCTGTATACCATGTAGGCCACGATCAGAGCAATGAGCAGAAGCAGGAGCCACAGCCACCAGAGGTTCATGCTCTCTTCGATCGTCTGCGCTGCAGGAAGTTCATTTTCTTCCAGCATGGAAACCGGCTGCGCTGCTGCGGGCAGTTCTTCGTCTTCCAGTGTGATCGCAGGGATCTCTGCTGCAGGTAGTGCATCTTCGATCAGTTCTACTGCATCCGGTGCTACGGCTGCAAGTGTAGCCAGCGTCGGTGTGGAGCCGATCGTTACTACCGGTACGATCTCAGGGATCACAGGTGTAACCACTACTTCCGGACGATCCGGTGTTGCCGGGGTTACAGGGCCTGCAGGATCCTCATCTGACGTTTTCACTCTGAATCTGGACAGGTCGATCGCTGCAACGGCGTCTCTTGCTTCCTGTACCTTCTGTTCCATAGCAGCCTTATTCTGTGTTGCTGTCTTAAGATCAGCCTGTGCGTCATCCAGCTGCTTCTTCAGTTCATCGAGCTTGCTTGTGTCAACGCTCACATTCTCGAGCTTCTCAACCTGAGACTTCAGTTCTTCCACTTTCTTCTCAGCTGCATCTACCGCATCCTTGAGTGCCTGGTATTTCTTAATATCTTCGATTGCCTGGATCGCGTTTGTCAGTTTTCCGTAGTCATCAAAGTTGTTCTCATCGTGATTGGCAGAATTCGTCCACTTGCCGTCCTTATTCTCGATCAGGGCCAGATAGATCGGTCCGTTCTCGATATCATAGTCCCCGTTAACGTCATCATGGTAGGTTCCGGAATTCTTGAAGATGTAGTTGAAGTATACAGTCTGCGGTTTGCCGTTTTTGTCAATATACGAAACCTCTACATGGTTGTTTCTTCCGTTGTCCCCGGTCACATTGGTCCACCACTGGTTGTGGTTGGCTGTGATCTTGGAGTCTTCCACGGTCTTCTCCAGGTCTTCGTCATAAGCCATAAAAGATTTACCGTCGGAAGCAGTCTTCTTTGTCAGTCCGTCCTGCTGTACTGCAAATTTGATGGTGCCGGCATCGATCCCCTCGTTGGTGCTGATCATGTATTTAACGATCTCTTCCATCAGCTCACGGCTCATCTGCATAACAGGGTTGCCGGGATTAACGGATTTGCCGTCAACCAGTCCTTCTTCTGTCGCTTTCGCCGCACTCTTCGCAACGTTCAGGATGCCGTCATCGTCATAAACCGCACATCCCAGATCTCTGTAGTAGCGTACCATCATCGCATGATACTGCTTTTCGATCGCGGTAAGCTGCTCTTTGTTCTCCGCATATGTTTCAACTTTCTGTGCAAGCAGATTTGCATTTGCCTGTGCTGCTTTCAACCGTTCCAGTGCAGCAGTTGCATTTGTCTGTGCTTCTTCCAGCTGTCCTCTGGCAATTTCCACCTGATCAAGTGCTTCCTGCTGTTTTGCATATGCGTCATCATATTTCGCCTGTGCATCCGAAGCTGCCTTCTGTGCTGCCGTATAAGCATTCTGTGCTTCCACCAGGCTTAACTCTGTGGCGGCAAGTTCTTTAACCGCATTTGCTGCAGCCGTAGTAGCTTCCTTTTCGATATTGCTTTCGTTAGCCGTTTTTGCGTAATCGATGGTTGTATTCGCTTTGCCGGTGGTAGCACTGTCAGCCGTGTCATAAGCGTCCAGTTTCTTTTCCAGACCTGTTTCTTTATCATTTAACAGCGTGTCCAGGTCGTTTGTCAGACCTGCCATGCCTTCTTCGTCCTCATTGCCGTTGATCGCATCAAGAGCAGCTCCCATAGCCGTATCTGCATTGCCAAGTGCTGTGGATACGTTATCCACATACCCATCGGCCAGCCCCAGATCTGCAGCGATCGTCGGATCCGTTATAGTCAGTTCTGCGATCTTCACGGTTTCCTCGCTTGCCTGTCCGATCAGCTGATCTGCAACGCCTGCCGTTTCCTGTGCCTGTGATACGGTAGGTGCCGGAGCCTGTGCCGGAGCGCTTTCAGTCGTGCGCGTTTCAACGGCTGCTTCCGTTGCAGTCGCTTCCGTGGGCTCTTCGTCCGCATATACTGTGAAAGAAAGACCAAGTACCATCGATAAACTCAGGATCAAAGCCATTGTTCTTTTTGCTACTCTGTTCATCTTTCTCATTTTTTTATCTCCTCTTCTATTTGTTTTTTCCAATTTTTTTTATTATCTATTAATAAAGACGGACGTTCGTGGTAAAAAGGTTCAGATGTTATGTATTTTTTTATCGTCCGTAACATATATCGTCCCGCGTGACATATCTCTTAACCTTTTCCCCTGTTTTTATTTGGAAACATTTCTCTTTCCATATCTATATACGAACCGTTCACTCCGAGGGACAACGGATTCGGCCCCGACACGGCAGGCATCTGTTTCTTCCATAATAAATAAAGATCACGGCAGGACATCCCGCCGTGATCGTAGTAAATCATTCTGTCAGACTATATTATTTATTATATGCATCCGGATTGGCTTTCGCCCTTTCCTTTTCTTTGTGTTTCTCGTACATTGCCTTGCCAGTCGCACCAAGCAGTGCCACAACCAGAAGCCACCAGAGGTTCATGCCCTCCTTATCTTCTACGGGTGCAGTCTGTGCACCGGGGAGCAGTCCTTCTTCCATGGTTTCAACCTGCGCGCCCTTTTCCGTCTCCTTCTCTGCGACCTTTTCCATTGCCTCTACGATCGGGCTCTTGACTTCTTCCGCTCCCGTATCTTCGGTTCTGGCACCGGCTACGCCCGAGATCCCGGGAAGAACCGTACTACCGGTCTGTGCGCCGCCTGTTACAGGGGCTGCGATCGTCGGAATCGATGCCGTCAGGGTTCCTGCCAAAGCGGAGTCTGCTGCACCGGGCACAACCGGCGATTCTGCCGATCCGTCCGAAGTTACCGGAGAAATCTCTGCCGATGCGCCGCCGGAAGCTTTGTTAAATCTGGAAAGATCAATGCTGTCGAATGCTTCCTGCGCCCTGTCAACTTCATCCTGCAGCGTCACTTTCTTCTTCGTTGCCTCATTCAGTTCCTCGTTGGCCTGATCCAGTTTCTGTCTAAGCTCATCCAGTTTCGTGCTGTCTGCTTTGACCGCCTGCAGGGCTTCTATCTCTTCCGTCAGGCTGTCCACTTTATCAACTGCCTTCTGCACTTCCAGTTTTGCACTTTCGTACTCGGCCGTCAGTTCGTTGACCTTCTTCACCGAATCGATCGCCTTAAGCAGGTTCCCGTAGTCGGAGAAGTTGTCCTCACCAAGAACTTTGTCCGTATACCAGTTTCCGTTCTCATCCTGCTTCACTTCTGCCAGGTAGATCGGGCCGGTCTCCATATCCAGAGTATCCTTATAAGGAGCGGCGGAGGATTTGAAAATGTAGTTGTAATAGGTTGTATGTTCGTTACCGTCTTTGTCCGTATAGGTCAGCTTAAACCGGTTTGTTCTTCCGTTATCTTCCAGTGTGGATTTTTCCATATAGAGGCTGTACGCTTCGTTCGCCATGATCGTGTTGCCGTCATCGTCTACTCGCCCTTTTTTCCGGCCGTTTTTTCCGTCCTGATCAACAACGACCTGCTCCTTGCCGATCTTACTGCCGTTTTCATCCAGAAGAACTTTGCCTTTTTTATCTTTTACATATTCACTTGACTCAAAAACTTTGCCTTCTCTGGCTTCCTCAGAGGTCAGATCCGTATTACCCTCTTCTGCTTTTGCAAAGGCAAAACCGGAGTTCTCAAAATCAACATTTTCGTCTGTCATGACCTGATATTCCACAAGCTTCTGCATCAGGTCGCGGCCAAGCTTCATCACGGGATCGCTGACACCTTTTCTGCCGTTAACCTGCTGTTCCGTGATCTTCTGTGCACAAGCCTCAACATCCAGTGTCCCGTCATCATGATATACGGTACCGTTTGCGCCGAGTACCGTTCTGTAATACTGTACCATCATTGCATAGTACTGGGTACGGATCGCTTCGAGCTGTTCGCTGGTCTCTTCAAGTTTCTTTACTCTGCGTTCCAGGGAATCTGCTCTGTCCTGTGCGGCTTTGAGCATCTCACTTGCCGCGATGGAGTTCATCTGCGCTTCCATCAGTTTTGCCTTGGCTTCTTCCACTTTCTCAAGTGCCGCTTTATGTTCTGCTTCCGCTGCCTCATACTCTGTCTCTGCCGTGCCGGCTTTTACGAGAGCATCCGCATAAGCCTTATTGGCTTCTTCAAATCCCTCTTTGACCAGTTCCAGATTTTCTGCGGCGACGTCTTTTGCATTATAAGCTTCTTTCTTCGAATTGCTTGTATTTGCAATGTTCGCCTGTGTAACCGTATCATCGGCTCCCTTGCGTACCTTCTGATCTGCCTTATTGTAATCTTCATTCAGACCGATCAGCGCATCCGTTGTCTCATCGGCTGTGTTGATCAGAATATCTGCTTTTGCTTCGGTCCCTGCAGCCTCGTTCATCAGGGAAGCGGCATCATTCAACTGTGCGGTCGCGCCGGCGTTCTCTTCAGAGCCTTCCAGCGCCTGCTGTGCTGCGATCAGATCAGCAATGATGACTGCATCCCCTGTTGTCTGCGCATCTGTCAGCACGTCAGCGATCAGTCCGGATGCTGCGGATGAATCGGTAACCAGATCCGCTGCCGTGCTCTGCATATCCGCAACAGACTGTGTGACCGTGTTCTCCGATGCAGGGGCAGACAAAGATTCTTCCGCACGGCTGCTTTCCGGTGCCTGTACAGGTGCCGGTTCCGGTGTTTCAGGGTTCTCATTCGCCAGTACGGTCGTTGGCATGGAAGCCGTTGCCATCATGGCGGCGATCCCGATCGTGATCGCGCGTAATACGTTATCGTTCTTTACCTCTTTATGCATAGTCTGCCTCCTTTATCCAATGTGCTGAAACAAATATTCCAAAACTTCCGGTGTGAACTGTCTTGCATGGATACCTACCGTAAAGGTTCCGTCCGGATTCGCCACCTGTCTGTTCACATCCGCATACATGATCAGCGTGTTGGCCACAATGATGATGTCCTTGCCGACCAGGTCCGGCACATCCGGGCTCATGATGATCCCCATACCGAGAGGACTCACATTTCTTGTTCTTACAAAGTACTTATCTCCCGTCTCGCATACGACCACAACACCGTTGGCCACGTAATCCACACGGGATATATTACGACGTTCCTGCATGTTTCAAAACCTTTCTTTTGATTTTCTTCTATATATATTTATCGGCAGAAAACAGTGACACGTTCATATCTTCATGTGACATTTTCTGTCATTTTTGTTCTCTTCAATTATAAAGACGCTTTTTGGGACCAAAAAGGTTCAAAAAAGGAATGACCGGATAACCCATGGGTCCGCCGGTCATGTAAATCTGTATCGGTTGTATCCGCAGCGGACGCTTACTTAAAATAAACCTCAGCCGCTTTTATTTCCATTTCGCGTCTCGCCTGCATGGCCCTGAAAGGATGCAGCCGGTTTACTCCGCGCAGGATATGGGCTTCTTCCTTGTCGCCGACCGACAGGGCCCGGATCCTCGATTCACAATTCTCATACCACAGTTCATATCCGACCAGAGTCACTACCAGAAATACTGCCGTCATGACCCATAAAGCTTTGCTTGCCTTGCTCTCGATCGGCGATGCTGCAGCGGGAAGTTCTTCATCCTCAAGAACTACAAAGCTGTAATCATCGATCTCGGTACCTGCGTGCACGATCGCGGTATCTTCCGTAACCGCATCCATGGAACCCTGTACCTTCACGCCGGTAAGATGTATAAACAAAGCCAGCAGAATACATGCTGCTATGATGATGCCCGATATAATACTGATACTGTTCGTTCTGTTTTTCATCATACTATCACTCCTTTACCTATAATGACTCTCTCAGGATCAAAAAAGGTTCAGGTTTTTGTCACTTTTCGTAAAAAAAATGTCAGTTCTTATCCCTTCAGACCCTTTGGCCTGGAATGAAACGGGGTGGAGGAAAGATCCCCCACCCCGATGATTCTGCTTATCTTCTTCGCAGTCTCTGCTTACTTCTGGATCGTATTAGCGTTTTTCTTCTTGTTGTCTACATATTTGTAAACACCATAGCCTGCTGCTGCTGCAAGAACGATCAGGAGCCAGATCCACCACAGGGAAGCGCCTTCTTCAATTGTCTGCGCGCCTGCGAGTTCTTCGTCTTCAAGCGTTGTGGCTTCAGCAGCTGCCGGAAGATCTTCCTCTTCCAGAATAACCGGAGCTTCTTCTTTCTTCTCTTCTACCGTTGCAACTGTCTTCACTGCATCATCTGCTGCATCGGCTGCCGCAACACGGACACCTGCTACACCGGAGGTTGCGCCGCCTGCTGCCGGAAGGATCGCTGTCATCGGATCAACTCCAAGCGGAGTGATGTCTGCCGGTGTACCATCATCGGGACCCGGTTTTCCCGGTACATCTTCCTCGTCTTGTCTGATCTTAATCTTTCTTACAGCCTCTCTTGCCTCTTCGACCTTATCTTCCAGTTGGCTAACTCTTTTCTGTGCCGCTTCCAAGTCATCTTCTGCATCTTCTAATTTTTCCATAAATTCTGTATATGCCGTAACACTTGCAAGCTGGATCTGCTGACGTTCTGCGAGCTGTTTCTTCAGTTCCTGAACTTTTTCCAAAGCTGCTTTAGCATCTAAAACTGCCTGGTCAAGTTTGCTCTGCTGATCCTGTAAATCGCTCAGCTTCTGCTGGTAATCGGCAAGAGGATCCAGATAATCGCTTGCTTCATATACTTCCTGACCTTCAAAAGCACCTTTTTTATCATCCGACCACAGAACTTTTTCTTTCTTCAGTTCATCCTTTCCGTAGGTGTAATCAAAGTGGAACTGTTCCTCTATCGGGTCTTTTCCCTCTACCTTCGGTACCGCAGCTTCGTAATCTGTATGTTTGCCTAATGTGTCTGCTGCATATTTCTGTCTTGAGATTTCAACATTTTCTAACGTTTGAGTGGAGGTTGTCTTATAATCGTAGGTTATTTCATAATAGTACTCATAATGCCCCCACGCAAAGCCATCCCAAATCCATTTCGATTTTACTTCACCGGAGATATTAGTCTTGTTCTTGTCTCCTCTCAACTCGGCAATTTTGTCATTCAGGGCAGTTTTTACGCTATTTTCATTTCTCGAACGATTATCAGAAGTACTAATGGTGGGTTGTGCTTCCAATACGGTTGTAGTCTCAACTACATTTGCCTTCTTGATCACGAAAATACCATCTTCATCATGCGTGATCGGTTTGTCCAGATCATCGATCGTGTTAGTTGTCGAATACGTGTAGGAATTAACTCCAAATATTCCTTTAATGATTGCTTTAAATGCCTGCCAGCCATTCTGATGATCAAGATCAACCGATTCGTCTTCTCCTGTCAACCAGTT
Source organism: Lachnospiraceae bacterium (assembly GCA_017620255.1). GTDB lineage: Bacteria > Bacillota > Clostridia > Lachnospirales > Lachnospiraceae > UBA2868. The sequence continues at coordinate 62,075 of JAFZQU010000025.1, read as the reverse complement.
CTTGTATGTTACCTTAACATCATATCCCTGATCATATAAATCACGAACCGTTGATTCCATATAAAAAGCATTTACCTTCTTGTTCTGCGGTCCGGTCTTCGGCTCATAACCGTCAGTAACTGTATAGGATGAATACTCTTCTGTTTCGCGCTCAGTTCCTTCTACAACCGTATAAGTGACAGTCTTTCTGCCGTTGTTCTCTGATTTTTCATTCAGATCTGCATTATCGATCTGATCGCCGATCTTCTCACTGGTTGCAGTATCAACTACCCAATATCCTGCCTTGCTTTCGTCCTCGTTAGCAGGTCTTTCAACAAAATGTGTTGTTTCATTGGGGCGTACAGGTTTCTTCGTTTCCTGATCAATAATGATCGACTTGTTTCCATCTTCCGTTGCCCAGCTTTCAGGAACTTCATCTTTACCCTCAACCGGATCCACGCCAGGAACATATTCCTGATCGATGATCTTCGTTGTTACAGGATCAACTTCTTCTACAACCACTTCACCGTCAACGATATCATAACGGCGTTCAAAGATGTAAATGCTGCCATCCTTATTGGCCTTGTAATTGTAGAACTTGGTAACTAAGATCTTTTCTCCCTTATCATCAACCGCATAAACCGGGTTGCCATCATCATCCAGAACAGGATTTCCGTCTTCATCCACTTCTAACTGATAGTACTGGACTACAACACGATTGTCCTGATTCTTGTTGGAAGAGATCCAGCCATATACACTGTCCTCTCCGTCTTTGGGTCCGATCCATCCGTTTACTTTTTCCACGAAGGATCCGTATACGGTCTCATACTCGATGAAGTAAAGCGGATAACCGTTTTCATCGCAGAGCACTTTGCCGTCTTCATCCGTGCGCGTCGTGGGGATCGGGTTGCCTTCATCATCCACATTCTTATATTTCCAGTCAACGATCAGATCGCGGTCTGCTACGAAATTCATTCCATAATTGAACTCAGCGCCTACCTGACCCTCGATAAAGTTGTTCAGAACTGCTGCGCAAAGGTCTCTTGCCAGTTCACGATATGTCGCATCGTCTGTCCAGTTGCTCTTTTCAACGCCGTTTACATAGTCCATCACTGCCTGATACTTGGCCTGTACCAGATTCAGTTTGGCATCCTGTGCCTTCTCGATCGCTTCAGCTGCATCGCCTGCAAGGCTTTCCGCTTCTTCTACAGCCCTTTTCAGAGCATCTTCCGCTTCTTCTACATTGCCGGCATAAACAGGATTTCCGTCCTTATCCGTGCCGACCTGAACCAGTGCCTTCTCTAAAGCTTCCTGTGCTTCTCTTACCTTGGCTTCTGCCTCGTTCTTCTTTGCAAGAGCATCCTTTGCAAGAGCATTTGCCGCCGTAACAGCTGCCTCTGCTTCAGCCACATCAGTTTCAGCAATAACCAGACCGTCTTCTGCTTTTTGAAGTTCAGCTTCTGCTAACTTTTTGCCCAATTGGCTGGAAGCTTTCTTTGCTATCTTAATCGTCGACTCAGCATCACCATACGTCTGCTTTGCGTTTTCTTCAAATGTTTCGGGCATGATCGGAAGGTAAACAACCGTTGTTACATAAACCGGGTTGCCAAGTTCATCTGTTATCGGATTGCCTTGTTCATCTTTCGCGACCTCCCAAACAGGTGTTTTTGTTCCGTCTTCGTTTACCGTAAACAGTAGATCTCCGGTTTCCGGATCGGTTGCCTGCACATACGCAACGATCGCGTTTACGCCTGTGCTGCCTTCCAGCATAGATGTTACCGCATCATCAGCTTTTTTTGCGGCATCATATGCTGCTGCTGCATCAGCCAGATTCTTCTGTGCGCCTGTCTCGGCATCCATCTTCTCTGCTGCTTCGCCCAGGTCATTGCTCAGATTCGTTGTATCCAGTAATGTCTGACCGGATTCGTTGTTCACTTCCGTATTGACAGTCGCCTGCGCATTTTCGATCAGCTGCTGTGCGCCGGTATTCTCAACTGTAGGCTCCTTGCCTGCAGGGGTCGGCGTGTTGGCCGTTTTCTGCTCGGCTTCAACCTTCTCTTTTGCCTCACTGACCGTGATCGTCGGTGTGCCTTCTTCTGCATTGGCAGCGACCATATCGATACTTGTCAGTACCGGTGTAAAGGTCATGCCGAATACCAGCATCCATGTTGTTGCTTTTCTGATGATGTTTTTCATTTGTTCTCTCCTTTGTCTGAACTGTTGCCTGTAACCCATCTAAAAAACGAAATTTTCGCGTTCTGTAAATAAAGACATTCCAAAAATGCAGTTAGGTTCAGGTTTTTTCTGTCAAGTTTCGCGCTCTGGAAACACTTTCCGTCACATTGCTGTGCGAGTGTGATAAAACGCACAAGATTTTGAATCCTTGTGCTGTAAAACTGCCTTAAATATACCATATATAGTGGTCTTCTTCAACAACACATATGCCTGCAAATGTAACAGAAACCCGTATTTGAGCGCGGTCTGTTTCAATGTTATAATACAGGCATGGAACAGTTAAATCTTTTTACGGACGCACCGTCCGGGATCAAAAGCCAGCCTCTTGCAAGCAGGCTGCGGCCGGAAACACTGGATGAATATGTCGGACAGAAGCATCTGATCGGTCCCGGCTGTCTGCTCAGGCAGCTGATCGAGAAGGACCAGGTATCTTCGATGATCTTCTGGGGACCTCCGGGGGTCGGCAAAACCACGCTCGCGCGTATCATCGCCAAGACCACCAACGCCCAGTTCGTGGAATTTTCCGCCGTGACCAGCGGGATCAAGGAAGTGAAGGAAGTGATGAAGCGCGCGGAAGATAACCGCCTGCTCGGGATCCGGACGCTTCTGTTCACGGACGAGATCCACCGCTTCAACAAGGCGCAGCAGGATGCTTTTCTTCCTTATGTTGAAAAAGGCAGCATCATCCTGGTCGGCGCTACAACAGAGAACCCGTCCTTTGAGATCAATTCCGCTCTGCTCTCGCGCTGCAAGGTCTTTATCCTGAAAGCGCTCGAGGAAGCGGACCTTTTCGAACTCCTGCAGCATGCCCTTTCAAGTGAAAAAGGGCTTGGTTCCATGCGCGTTTCCATAGAAGAGGATCACCTGCATGCCATCGCGGCTTTTGCAAACGGCGATGCCAGGTGCGCACTCAACACGCTGGAAATGTGTGTCTTAAACGGGGAAATCGCGCCGGACGGAACGATCGGCGTGACAAAAGAGACCGTTGCACAGTGTATGGACAGGCGTTCCCTTCTATATGACAAGAACGGCGAAGAACACTATAACCTGATCTCCGCCCTGCATAAATCCATGCGTAATTCCGATCCGGACGCTGCCGTCTACTGGGTGAACCGGATGATCGACGGCGGCGAGAACCCGCTCTATATCGCAAGACGCCTGGTGCGCTTTGCAAGCGAAGACGTCGGCATGGCTGATTCTAACGCCCTGCAGGTCGCTGTCGCGGCCTATCAGGCCTGTCATTTTCTGGGGCTTCCGGAATGCAACGTGCATCTGGCGCATGCCGTAGTCTATCTGTCCATGGCGCCAAAATCAAACGCCCTGGAAGTCGCCTGCAATGAAGCAATGGCGGATATCCGGGAACTGCCGGCAGAACCCGTTCCCATGCAGATCCGCAACGCGCCTACAACGCTCATGAAGGAGTCCGGCTACGGTAAAGGTTATATTTACGCCCACGATACGGAAGAAAAGATCACAAAGATGCAGTGTCTTCCGGACAAACTCAAAGACCGGACCTACTATCATCCGGGTGTGATGGGACAGGAAGCGGAAGTGAAAAAACGGCTCGATGAGATCCGCAAGTGGCGGAACGAGCCATAGAGGGGAGAGTCAGAAAACCCTTTCCCCGGCAATGTATTTTGCCTGCAAAACGCACTGTTCCGGCATGTATACGGCACGCTCCAGCCGTTCTGCAAGGTTCATCGCAAGAACGGATCTAAGCCCCGTATCATCTATGACAGCCGCGTCCAGTTCATAATCCGGCAGGAAGGAGCCGACCGCGCCAAAGAACGCGCCACCGCCCATCGTTGCCATATAGAAAGCCTCTGACAGCGTCAGGGGTTTTTTGCTTTCATCCACATAACGGAAATACAGCTTGGAAACCTGGATCGCATCCGCCATGGCACGGAAAACGGACCTTGAAAAGCCGCCTGCGATATCGGTGCCAAGTCCCACGTGAAGTCCTGCGTCCAGATAAGACCTGACCGGTGCGATCCCGGATGCAAGGTTCGTGTTGCTCTGCGGGCAGTGTGCGATGAACACGCCGCCTTCCCTGATCATCTCTATCTCCTCGGGAGAACTCCATACACAGTGTGCCATGACGGAGGGTACGGGATTTCCCATCATGCCGGCACGGGCATAGCAGGCCCCGTAATTGGGCATATCGCTCTCCAGTTCCATGACCCATGCGATCTCTTTTTTGCTCTCCGAAAGGTGGGACTGTACCTTCAGTCCCTGCTGCCTTGCCAGTTCCCCCAGTTCTTCCATCAGTTCCCGGCTGCAGCTGGGGATAAAACGCGGGGTGAGGATCGGGTGCACGCGGTCACTGATCTTTCCCTGACTCTTCAGGAACGCAAACTTGCGCAGATAGTCCATGGTCTGCGTAAAGCTTTCTGTTGCATCTGTTTCGCGCAGGCAGTCGGGTGCATTGCGGTCCATATTGACTTTTCCGACATAGGCTCCGAATCCCGCCTCGGACAGTTTTCTGGCCAGAAGCAGGGTCGACTCGGCGTGGATCGTACCGAACACGGCCATGCGCGTCGTTGCCGTCTGCCGCATGTCGGAAACAAAGTCATCATAAGCTCTTGCGGCATAGGTGATCTCGGCATATTTTGCCTCTTCGGGAAAAGTCACACGGTTCAGCCAGTCCACCAGTTCCATGTCCATGCCAAGCCCGCGGTAGGCATACTGCGGCGCATGCAGGTGCAGATCGCAGAGTCCCGGGATGATCAGGCAGTCGCCGTGATCCGTGACAGGCAGATCTGCATACTGTTCCGGCATGGCATCTTTTGCATCCTGCAGGGTCTCAAACACACCCGCGCATTTTCCGTCAATGCATACAAGAAAAGCCCGCTCTGCCGTTACCAGCTCGCCGGGTGATCTTGCATACAGGATGTTGCCGCGCAGGATGTGCGACCTCTGCTTGTTCTCTTCCATTTCTATTCTCCGGTCCATCTTGGCAGACAGGCTGCCATACGATAGAAAAAGCGACCCTGTAAGGATCGCCGGTCTTGCATGTTATGTGCGGATCTTCAGTTGTCCGGACGGAACGTGATCTCGCCGGTCACGGGATCCATGCTCTCAACGATCGCGAGGGATTCAAGGTGTATGCCGCGGTTCCGGATCAGGTCGCCGCCGATCTGGAAACCTTTCTCGATCGCAACGCCTGCACCGACAAGCGTGGCGCCCGCATTCTCCACAAGTGCCGCAAGGCCTTCCAGGGCTTTGCCGTTTGCGAGAAAATCGTCGATCAGAAGTACCCTGTCTTCCGGTCCCAGAAACTGTTTGGATACGATGATGTCATAGATCCGGCCGTGGGTGTAGCTCTCCACCCTGGAAGTAAAAACATCACCGGCGATGTTCTTGGTCTGTGTCTTCTTCGCGAATACTACCGGCACCTTGAAATACTGCGCCACGATACAGGCAAGTCCGATGCCGGAAGCCTCGATCGTTAAGATCTTCGTGATATCCTCTGTCGCAAACCGCTTCTGAAATTCCCTGCCCAATTCACAAAAAAGGGGGATATCCATCTGGTGGTTCAGAAAACTGTCCACCTTCAGAATATCTCCTTCTTTTACGATGCCGTCGCGTTTGATCCGTTCTTCCAGTAATCTCAATTTTCCACGCCTCCAAAGGGTCCCCGTTTCAATCGGAAGTTCTGATTTTGTTATATCATAATTACCCCTTGCGTTCAACCCCGGATGCGATCACGCGCTGCAGGTTCAGGGCTTTGTCACAGACGAGGATATCCGCCCGTTTCCCTGTATCAAGTGAGCCCACCAGGCCGTCGATCCCGACAGATCTTGCCGGATTGATCGTGGCGGCACGGATCGCCGCTTCCTGCGGGACCCCCATCGCGATCACGCTCTTCATGCAGTCAAACAAATTCGTGACGGAACCCGCAAGCGTTCCGTCTGCAAGCGTGGCCAGGTTTCCCTTCTTGAATACCTCCTGTCCGCCAAGGGCATAGGTTCCGTCAGGCTTCCCTGTTGCTTCCATGCTGTCGGAGATCAGAACGACCCGCTTGGCCCCAAACATGGAAAAAGTGGCCCTGACAACAGACGGGTGTACATGGATCCCGTCCCCGATCAGTTCCACGAAGGTGTCTTTATCATCAAACGCCGCTCCCACGACCGACGGTGCGCGGTTTAAAAAGGGCGGCATGGCGTTGTACATATGCGTCACATGCTTTGCGCCCGCGGCAATGGCACGCGATGCCGTCTCATAGTCTGCCGTGGTGTGTGCGATCGAAAAACGGAATGCGCTTCCCTTGCGGATGCAGTCGATGGCACCGTCCGTTTCCGGAGCGATCGCAACGAGCCTTACCAGTCCGCCGCTTGCTTCCTGCAGTCTCTCAAGCATCGCAAGGTCCGGCTTCTGTATGTATTCCGGATTCTGTGCCCCGCATTTTTCACGGGAGATGAACGGTCCTTCCAGATGCACGCCGGCAACGGCCTGCTTCAGCGGATGGTTTCCGTGCGTAAAATCACGCGCTTTTTGCATGATGGCGGTAAGACGCGCTTCATCATAGGTCATCGTGGTCGGGCAAAGCGAGGTAACGCCCACGCTTGTCTCGTAAGCACAGATCGTCTCAAGTACCGCGTCTCCTTCGGCCTTCACGCTATCGCAGAAATCCGCTCCCATGCAGCCGTGGGTGTGAATGTCCACAAGTCCCGGAAGGATATATCTTTCCTTCTCCTCTTGTGTCAGGTCCGTCTCCTTCAGCCTGTTGATCTCTTTGATCGTGTCGCCTTCGCTGAGGATCTCTCCCGGCAGGAACAGATAAGCACTGTCCTTTGTGCCCGCAGTCTCTTCCGTTTTAAGAAAAATCATTCCTTTCATGGCAGGATGACTCCTTGGATGTTTATTTCACGCCGTTTCTGTATTCATTGGCGGATACGCCTGCGATCTTCTTAAAGACACGCGAAAAATGCGGCAGGTCCTGAAATCCGACGGATTCCGCGATATCGCCGATCCGAAGTGAGGGATCCTTTAACAGTTCTTTGGCCTTTTCGATCCGGATCCCGTTCATGATCTCCGAAAAACTCTGCCCGACTTCCCGGTTCAGCAGCTTGCTCAAGTGCCACTGGCTGACATAGATCTCGTCTGCCACATCGGAGAGCAGCAGTTTTTCCGCATAGTGTTCGCGCATGTAATGCAGGGCGTTTTTGACGACAAAGCCGCCGGCCTCCAGGGCGCTCTCATCCGCCTTATCCTCTCCTGCCAGTTTCTCGCACATGGCAAGAATGGCTTCCTTCAGTTCGTCCATCTTGGAAGGTTTCAGCAGAAAACGCGTGACGCCTAAGGAGATGGCTTCCCTTGCGTATTCGAATTCGCGGTAGCCGGTTAAGATCGTGATCTGCATCTTCGGATATTCCGAACGAAGCGCCGCGATCATCTGCAGACCGCTCAGACCGGGCATGCAGATATCGGTGATCACGATATCCGGCTCCACTGTGCGGATCAGTTCGATCCCTTTCTGCCCGTCAGGCGCACTGCCTGTAACGGAGCAGTTCAGCTCTGCCCAGTTAACGGCCCTGGTAAGACCTTCCACGATGATCGGTTCGTCGTCAATGATCACAACCTTGTACATACTAATACTTTACCCCTTCACAGCCCCCGCTGTCATCCCTTTTATGATATATTTCTGCAGGAAGATATAGACGATCACGAGCGGTACGACGACCAGCGTTACGGCAGATGCCATCAGGCCGTAGTTGGTGCCCTCCTGGCTGGTCAACTGGTTCAAAAGTCTTGTGATCGCCCACATTTCAGGGCGTCTTAAGAAGAACATCTGCGTGAACAGATCGTTGTAGCTCCAAAGGAACGAGAAGATCGCGACCGTTGCGAAGGAAGGCTTGGTCAGCGGAACAATGACTTTGAAGAAGATCTGGAACGCATTGCAGCCTTCCATGAAAGCCGCCTCTTCGAGTTCGATCGGCAGTCCCTTGATGTAACCGCATAATACCACGATCGCAAAAGACAGGTTTCCCGCTACCTGCGGCAGGATCACGGAAAACATCGACAGAGCCCAGCTGTCCGTATTCACGATCCCCCAGGAAAACTCCATGGAGAAGACCGGAATGATCGTTGCGTAAGCCGGAAACATCATGGCTGCGATCACGACCGCGTAGAGCAGTTTGCTGCCACGGAAATGATAACGCGAGAGTGCGTAAGCCGCCATGCCGGCGAGCAGGATCACGACGAAGGCAACCATCAGGGAAATAAAGAGGCTGTTCGCGTAGGATCCGAAGATATTCAGGTTACTGAATGCTTTTTTATAATTGGCCGTTGTAAACAGGTCTCCCACGGGAAGGGCAAAAGAATTCGCAAGGATCTTGTCTTTTGCCTTGAAGGAATTCTGTACGACCCAGATGATCGGGTAGATCGTTGTCAGTGCCCAGAGTGTCAGGAAAAGATAGATGAGGATCTTTCCGATCGAGATTTTGTTTTCTTTCATGGCAGCCTCCTAATAGTCTTTTTCCTTAAAGATCGCATTGACAACTTTGGATAAGATCACGCCGAGTACCACGATCAGTACCGCGATCGCTGAACCGTAATCCACGTTCTTGGCTTCCATCGTCTGGTAGTACATGTAAGTACCCGTCAGGAAAGTGGATTTGAGCGGCATACCCTTGGGGAACATGGTCCAGGGCAGGTCAAAGACCTTCAGCGCGCCTGTTACCGCGAGCACCGCGCAGGTGCAGATCACGTTATACAAAAGCGGCAGGGAAATGTAGCGTACCTTCTGAAAACCTGTCGCGCCGTCGATCGTCGCGGCTTCGTATAAGTCTTCCGGAATGTTGTTTAAGCCGGTGATCAGGATCACGAAATAGAATCCGACATACTGCCAGATGACCGGCAGCATCATTGTAAAGAGCGCGATCCCCTCTGCTTTCCAGTCCGTCAGTTCCCGTTTGCCGAGGATCTCCAGGATCTGGTTTAACATACCCTTGTCGTACAGGAAGATCAGGTTGAACAGAAGACCGAGGGCCGTTGCCGAGATCACGATCGGGAAGAAGAATACGGTCCTGAAAAACCGGCTGCCGCGTTTGATGTTGTCGACCATCAGGGCTAAGACGATCGCAAAGCCAACCTGGAAGACAAGTGTCGCAAGCATCATGATCAGTGTGTTGATCAGGGATGTACCGATATTGGCATCCTGAAACATCTTGGCGTAATTCCCGTACCAGGGATCCACAAATCCCGTTCCCTGGCCGCCGAGCTGTTTGATCTCCCGGAAGCTGTTCCAGATGTTCTTCACGAACGGATAGTACAGATAGACCATCATGAACAGAAAAGCCGGGAAAAGAAACACAATGACCGGTTTTTTGTTTTTATAGATATTTGCACCCATAAGAGTCCCTCTCTTTTAGTGAACCCCGGTCTCTTGCCTGTTTCAGGAGAGATCGGGGTTCAAAATCATTCCCGGACACTTCATGTGTCCACTGTTTCAGTTACTGTGCCTGGTAAGCGTCAATACCTTCCTGTACTGCATCCTTGGCATCCACTTTGCCTGTTACGATCTCAGGCATGCCGTCGAAGGTCGGTACGCGGCAGTCGCCCATGAACAGATCCTGAACGGCACCGGTTAAGGATGTAACACCGCTCATCATGCTCATTGCCTTGATCTGCAGCGGATTGAATGCGGATTCGTCAACTGCCGGCGCATTCTTCAGTGCGCTTGCCGTATGCTGTGCGAACTGCGGAACGATCGTGTCGCTTGTCATGTAGGATACGAAGGAAACTGCCGCATCTCTCTTGGCGGGATCGTCCCATGCCTTGGTTGTGATGTAGTAACCCATTGACAGACCGCCGATCAGATCGGTTGCCTTGCGGCTGCCCTGTCCGGGTACATATGTTACGTCAAAGTTGTCGAGTTTTGCTGTATCCAGTGTGGAAGCATCTTCGGGATCGGACTGGCAGGCTGCCACGATGCCGCCGACTTTCCAGGAACCGTCGATCAGGAATGCTGCCTTGCCTTCCGTGAACATTGCGAAAGTCTCATCGTCTGTTGCGGAAAGTGTGTTCTCCGGGAAGTAGCCCAGTTCATAGAGTTCCTTGATATCGTTCATGCCTGCTACCCATGCCTGACCGATCTCATCGTCTGCACTGCCGGGGATCTCTAAGTGGTTTGCCGGAGATTCGTTATTGAAGATCGCATACTCCCACCAGTAGTGCGGGATGTTACCGAGTGCTGCTGCGATCGGGGTATAGCCTGCATCCACGATCTTCTGGCAGTCTGCTTTAAAATCATCCATGCTGTAGTTTGCACCGGGAACTGCAACGCCTGCTGCATCCAGTACGGCCTTGTTTACGAACATTGCTTCCCAGTAACCGTTTACGGGAACAGCATATTTCTTGCCGTCTACGAGGGAATCCGCGATCAGGTCATCGTTCATGTTGGACGCATATTCCGGATATTCTGCACGGATATCATCGATCGATACGACTTTGCCTGCTTCGATGAAGCTGTTGGCATCTGCGCCGTTGAAGAAGAAGAGTACATCCGGTTCGGAACCTGTTTCAAAGTCCGTGATCACTCTGGTCTTGAAGGTCTCGTCACTGGTTGCGGAGGTATCTGCTACCGTGTTGCCTGTCTCTGCGCACCAGGCGTCAACTGCGTTCTTGAAGTTCTGTGCGTTGCCGTCTTCGCCTGCGAAGGTGGTCGTTACGTTCAGCTCAACGCCGGAAGCGTCTGCCGTAGGTGCTTCTGCCGGCTCTTCTTCAGCTGCCGGTGCTTCTTCTGTTGCCGCTGCCGGAGCTGCTGCAGGCGCATCTGCTGTAGCGCCGCATCCGATCATGGCTGTTACCATTGCTGATGCAAGTAAGATTGCGATTAATTTTCTCTTCATATTTAACCCTCCCTGAGTCTTATTGAGAAATTACTACTGCTACGCTTATCATATAAGATGCGGGAGTAAAACCGAATTGTTACCCTTGGCTATTTTTGTCTGAAATTGTGATTTTGATCGTACTGATCGTACAACCCTTTTCTTCGTTGTTTTCGATCGTCAGTCCGCATGCCTCGCCGAAGATCAGTTTCAACCTGCTGTTGACGTTGCGGATCCCGAGACTGGTGTGACGCATATTCGCATCTCCCTGGCCGTAGAGGATCTCGTGGATCCTTTCCTCGTCCGCTTTTTCAAGCAGCCCCGTATTCTCGATCCCGATCATCATGAAGTCGCCTTCTTTTCTGATCCGGATCACCACGGTGTTCTTCTTGGATGCGTCCACGCCGTGCTCCACGGCATTCTCCACGATCGGCTGGATGATCAGACGCGGCACCTTTGTTTCAAGCAGGCTTTCGTCGATCTCCTTGTTCACCTGCAGCTGGTCACCGAATCTTCTTTCTATTATATATAAGTAAGCATCCACATAATTCATTTCCTCCCGCAGGGTGTGCATGGACTGCGCCTTGCGGTTCATCGTGGCGGAAAGCATGGTCGAGAGTGCCTCGATCATACCGCTGATCTTGTAATTCTCGGAAAGCCTTGCTTCCCAGTTGATGATCTCCAGCGTGTTGTTCAGGAAATGCGGGTTGATCTGCGACTGCAGGGCCATGATCCTGGCATCCCTTAAGGAGATCTCCTCGCGGTAGATCTGCTCATACTGCCGTACCATAACCAGCAGCGGCACCAGGAAGATCAGCAGGATCAGCGCAAAATACAGATAGGTCCTGCGCTCCGCCCTGATCACGTGATTGTCGAGCATCACGGCCGCACAGATCCCGCCGTACTGGTTTATGCGCGCCGTCACAAAACTCTTTCCCGCGATCGTCACATAGCCGGTCTGTTCGTTTCCGGATGCGTCAAGATCAATCTTCCCGGATCCGACAGCATCCATGAGTTCTTCCCCGGCAGAAAGCAGCGGGATCCAGCCTGTCTGTGCCTGCTCATCCTGCAGGAAAAGCCCGCCGTCACTGTAGCCCCAGACACTCTGCAGACTCTCCGCAAGAGCCGGCGGATCGATCTCTAAGATCAGCATGGCATAGGGTTTGAACTTGGAATCCACGAGATTACGGATCATATAGATCCGGCCACGGTCGCCGATAAGCCTTGTATCCGTGTCCAGTTCTTCAGACATGGCAAGGACCGCAGGCAGCGTATCTTTCTGAAAAGACTGGATGTCCTTATAGGTCCCGCCCCTGCTGTTGTTATATGTGTAATAGAGTTCATCGGGATATTCGGTGAAAATGAGTACCGCATCCTTGAGCATAGTATGAAAGCGGTACTGCTGTTTCAGAAAGGTGGTAACGGATTCATTCAGATCTTTTCTGTCCCCGTCGGCAAGATAGGTCCGGTAGCTTTCCGAAATGACCGGAAGATAAGAGGCGTTCTTGCTGGCGAGTTCGCAGTCATTGAGACGCATGCCTAAGATCTCCGCCGCCTTATGCATGCTGTTCTGTGCCGTGTTCCTGCCGGAGCGGTTCAGGCTGCCGGTCAGGATCAGGAGAATGGCAAGCGTCAGTAACACCAATGGCAAAAACCACCCGAAAAGGATGATCTTTGCCATATTGGATCGCATGTCATTCCGATTGTTGATCGAAAAGATCTTCTTCCAGAAATTCTTCATAACTAAAGATTACCACGACAAAAGCATCTTGTGCAATCAGAGCGCGAGGAAGGATTCAAACGTCGCGCAGAGTTTTTCCGCATCTTCTCTTTTGTCCATTTCGCAGAAGATCCTAAGGAGCGGCTCCGTTCCGGAGAAGCGCACGGAGATCCAGCCGCCGGATTTTTCCGGTGCGGAATCTGCGGCAAAATAGATCTTCAGGCCGTCCAGATAGGATACCTTTTCTGCGAGGAAGGGCAGATCGGGAAGCTGTTTATCGATCAGAAGCTGCTGCCTGATCTCCTCTTTTCTGGCCGGCGTGAAGCGGTAATCGCGCTCGATCAGCTGCATGCCGCCGAATTCTTCCCGGATGGACTGCATCAGCTCCGAGAGTTTCTTGCCGGTCACGGCGATCATCTCCACAAGCAGTGCCGATGCATAGATCCCGTCTTTGCCGCGGATATGTCCTCTCACTGCCATACCGCCGGAGCTTTCCCCGCCGATGATGGCGTTCGTCGCATACATTTTGGCACTGATGTGCTTAAAGCCGACCGGCACCTCGTAGCACTGCTCTGAAAAAGAGGCCGCCACGCGGTCGAGCAGGTGTGTCGTGCAGATGTTCCTGACCGCAGGTCCCGTCCAGCCTTTGTATTTATGCAGATAGTAATAGAGAAGGACCAGAATGTCATTCGGGTGCAGGAAATTTCCCTCATCGTCGATCACGCCGATCCGGTCGGCGTCACCGTCCGTTGCGATACCAAGGTCACAGTGTCTGTCCAGAACATATTCCTGCAGGCTTTTCAGCGTCTCCTGTGTCGGAGCCGGCAGTTTGCCGCCAAAGAGTGTATCATGCCGCTCATGGATCGTCTCCACTTCGCATCTGGCCGTCATCAGGATTGTTTTCAGCGATGTCTCCGATACGCCGTACATCGGGTCGAGTGCGATCCTTAAGCCTCTCTTTTTGATCGCATCCATGTTGACCGTATCGATGATGCTGTCGAGATATTCGTTCAGCGGGTAGATCTCATGGATCATGCCGCCCGCGATCCCATCCTCATAAGGCATCTCTGTTACTGCCTGCTGTGTTTCATCCTTCTTGGCGGAAAGGATCCGGCCGATCTGCTCCTCGATCTGTGCGGTCTTTTCCTCGTTTGCGTCCCTGCCGCCTTCCGTGAAGACCTTCACGCCGTTATAGAGAGCAGGGTTGTGGCTTGCGGTCACCATCATGCCGTAATGCAGGTCATGATGCGCCACATAGAACATCACAAGCGGTGTCGGCGCGGATTTATTGATCAGAAAAGTTTCGATCCCTTCTGCCGCAAAAACACAGGCCAGCCACTGCATGGCTTCTTTCGAAAGGAAGCGTCTGTCATATCCGATCACGATGCCTTCCTGTGCAACCCCTTCTTCATGCATCAGATCGGCAACCGCTTTTGCCAGAAGCTGCAGATTGGCTTTGGTAAATTCGTCTCCGATCACGGCTCTCCAGCCGCCGGTCCCAAACTTGATCATTTTGATTTTTCCTCCTGTATATCTGTGTGACTATTGTCGCATTTTTATCTTTGTCTACCCCATGATGAGTTCCACGGTGTGCTCCGTTCCCTTCTCGAAAACAGGGATCTTTTCACACTCCGTGCCGTCCACGACGATCTTTGCAACACCCTTCATTACATGGTCCGGGTTACTGACGCGGATCCTGTAGGTGGCACCGCGGAACACGCGGCTCGCCTCAAAACCGTCCCATTCCGCCGGGATGCAGGGATCCACGAGCAGGCTGTCAAACTGCGGCCGGATCCCCAGGATGTATCTTGTCGCCGTGAAATACGACCAGCCGCCGGAGCCCGTCATGAACGGATGTCTCGCTCTTCCGAAAGCAGTGTGGTCTTTTCCCGCGATGAACTGGCAGTAAGAATAGGGCTCTGACTCACGGATCTCGATCTTATCGTTCTGATTATACGGGCAGAGCGCATCATAAAACTTCATCGCCAGATCGCCTCTGCCGGTCACACAGGCCGCTGCCTGCGCCCACGGATTCGGATGCGAGAAGATCGCCCCGTTTTCCTTGAGTCCCGGATACACACGCGTTACAAAGCCGATCTCATCATCGGGAACGGTGTAACTCGGGGTGTTCAGCAACAGTCCGTATTCCGTATACAGATATTCGTCGATCGTCTGCAGGGTCTTTGCCGCCTTCTCCGGGTCCGCAGCGCCCGATAAGATCGCCCAGGCGTTGGATTCAAGATGGACACGTCCTTCTTTGTCTTCTTTGCATCCGATCTTTCTGCCGCTTGCCGTGAAACCTCTCAGATACCACTGTCCGTCCCAGAGTTTCCCGTCTGCGACCTTCTTCAGGTGCTCCATCATCTCACGGTAATGTATTGCATCGTTTGCAAAAGTCTCCGGATCCGTTCCTGCAAAACCGGCAGGCAGACACCCCTTCTTAGCGCACATTGCAAGTTCGTCCGCAAGATCTGCAAAATGGCTCAAAGCCCAGTAATGCAGGAAGGTTACCAGCGCACTCTCTCCGCCGCCGAGGTTCAGACAGTCGTTCCAGTCTGCGCGCAATCCCTTGCAGACGCCGCTTGCACCGACCTGCTCTGCGGAAAAATCAAGGATCCGTTTCATATGTTCATACACGGACGCGGTAGCATCACTGCCCGCAACAAACGTGTCCGCGTACGGCAGTTGTTTTGCCACAAACGAAAGGTCGCCCGTTTCTCTTACATATTCCGCTATGGAAGGAACCAGCCACAGGGCATCATCCGAACAGGCGTCGTCCAGACCGTGAATGATCGAATCTCCTTCCGGCTTCGGAATGACCGTCGGCGATTTGAAAGGCTTCTTCCCTGTATCCGGCTGAAACCATTCCGGCTGGAAGAGATGCAGGCCGTATCCTTTGGAAGTAAGACCGCGCAGGAGCTGCTCGATCCGGATCCTGCACATCTCAGGATTCGAATGCGGTACTGTCATGGAATCCTGGGCCGTGTCACGGTATCCCAGTCCGACCCTGCCGCCGACTTCTATAAAGGAAGCAAACCGCGAGAACATGACGTTGATCTCGGACTGATAGAGTGTCCAGGTGTTGATCAGCGAGTTCATCCCCTGATTCGGCGTCGCGATCTGCAGTTTCCGACATTTTTCATCCCAATACGCGGCAAGATCTGCAAAAGCCGCATCTACCGACTTGTGGTCGGTGTATTTGTTCCGGATGCGGATCCCCTCGGCGCGTCTTCCTTCTCCCAGCATAAAGATCATCCGGACCTCTTCGCCCGGCGCCAGCTGCAGGTTCTTCTGCAGGGAACCGCAGTGATTGCCGCCCTTCTCATAAGAGCCGCTGCATTTTCCGTTTGCCACTGCCACGGGATCTGTTTCCGTATGATAGGTTCCAAGGAACCGGTCACGCATGCAGTCGAAACCGTCCGGCTCAAAATCAGCCGTAAAGAACTGGTACCCTTCTTCCTCATAGAACAGGTCTTCTTCGATCACACCGTCTGCATAGGAAGAACCCGCCGCATACAGACTCATCTGGAAATTGATATTGTCGATCATCACATGATGGAAGGAGAATTCCAGATAGGAGAAAACGGAAAGGTCACGGGGCTTGTCCGAGTCGTTCTTAAGGCGTACGTCCCAGAGCTGCACCGCCTCGCCGCGCGGAATGAACAGCGTCTGCTCCGCATGGATCCCGGCATAGTCACAGGCATATACCGAATAAGACAGGCCGTGCCTGCAGGTATATTTCGCCTGATCCAGCGGTTTTCCAACCGGCTGCCAGGATATCGACCAATAGTCGGCATTCTCATTATCACGCAGATACACATAGAAGCCGGGCCTGTCCATCGGCACGCTGTTGCCGCGGAAACGGCTGATCCTGTGATATTCCGGCGTCTTGTAGAACAGATAGCCGCCTGCCGTATGATTTACTACAGCTGCCATGTCTTCCACGCCCAGATAGTTGGTCCAGGAAGTAGGCAGATCCACCCTGTCGATCACATATTCACGTTTTTCGTCATCAAAATGTCCGTATTGCATGATTTTCCTCCCGGCTGACCGCACAGCGGTCACCCTACACTGACAGTATATAAAAAAAAAGAGCCGGTGGATATGGCTCTTTCTGTGAATAATTGATTTTTCTTGCTGTTTTTTATAAGATCTCCCGCGACCGTCCGTACTGCTTCAGTAACTTATCATATACCCTGTTGATCGCAAGGACCATGTCCGTGCTTCCGCCCACGCTGTCCGGGTGGTACATCTTCATCAGGTCTTTGTAGCGTTTCTTCAGCATCAGGTAACTGGTCACGCCCATGAACAGGACATCTGCAACTTCCGGATTCTCCGCCGTGTAACTGTATTTCAGTTTTGTATCAAGAACCGCTTCCCTTGCGGTAAGCCGCGCTTCTCTCTCTTTCAGTTCCCTGCGGTCGGCATCGAGCGCTGCGAAACCCTTCTTGATGATCTCCAGTTTCTCCGCTACCAGTTCCTCTTCCTTGCGGATCTCCTTGCGCTCCTGCGCGATGTGGTTCAAATAGATCTGCCGGTCGGTATCCTGGTTCTGACGCTCTTCTTCCAGTTCGATACGCAGTTCCTTCAGTTCCAGCCTCTCTCCTCTTAAGCGGATGTTCTCACCAAAGAGCCACCGCTTGAGTTCATGCAGTTCCTCTTCCGATGCCTGCTTGATCTTCTCCGTGATGTCATGGTCATCATCCGGATCGGCTGTGTAAATGCTCTCATCCAGCGGTTCCGAAGGTTGCGTGATCTCCTCTTGTTCTGCCTCCATGACCGGAACTGCCGCTTCTTCCGGAACTGCCGCTTCCGGCATTCCCATACTTTCCATGAATACCGCCTCAGTTTCCCCTTGCGGCTCTGCCTTGATATCGCTCTGCGCGGCATCGATCGTTGCGTTGATCCGTTCCCAGATCATCTGCTCCATACGGTCTTCCATATATTACCCCTCATCATTTCGGACACCGGCTCTGCCGATGTTCCACTACATGTTGTGGTATGACTTCCCTCGTTTGTCAGAATACCACAATTATGACCGTTTGTACACTATATTTCTTCCCCTTTATCGTTGCGTTTGATCTTCAGACGCTCCTTGAACAGTTTTGTGATCTGCTTCTTTCCTTCCTTGGTCTCCAGATCCCCGATCTGCATCTCGCCTTTCGCGACCATCGTCATGACCGCGATATAGGCTTCACCGAGCGCTGCCGTGATCGCTGCCGCAACACTGGCCGAGATCACGCCGCCTGCGACCGAACCGCCGCCCGGGATCAGTTTTAAGAGCCCGCCGACAGCGGATCTGCCAAGTGCCGTCGCACCGGAAGTACCTACCGTTGCGGAGACCACTGCTGCCAGGGTGGCTTTTTCCACGGGAATGCCGAATGTCACCGTAATGCCTGCCAGCATGGCGATCTGTTCCGGTACCAGCAGTACCGCATCCGCAAACGGAACCGGTACCGCACCTGTTGCAGCCGCGGTTGCTGCGGAGGTCGCCACGATCGCTCTGGCTCTTGTCCGCTTCATATCGATATTCGCCTTCTGTACGGCGATCAGTGTATTCTTGACGCTCTCCGGGATCACGCTGTTCATGATCTCGATCAGACGCTCCAGCCCGTAGGCTTTTACCGTGTATTCCCCGTCGATCACATAGTCCTGTGCGAGTACCGGAACGACCTGTGCGAGCGGGAGATTCTCCTTTTCGATCTCGGACCGCAGTTCCTGCGCATCCTGTTTGGAGAACGACTGCGTCAGCACCAGGATCACCGGCACGTTGTACTGTTTCGCCTCATCGAGGAAACGGCTGATGAATGATTTTTCCGCCTCTTCAAAGCGGTGGGTGTTCGTATTGACGCAATACCAGATACAATGGATCGCCTTCTCGATATCGCCCGACTTCATGCCTTTGTCGATGACGTCGGTCACTTCCTTCAGCAGTTTGTTCAGGCTGTTCTCGCCGCCAAGCTCCAGTCCGGGCGTATCATAGATCGTCAGGGCAAACCCTTCCTTGCTATAGGAGCGGATCTGATCCGTCACCGGCTTGCCGATCCCGGTCTCCGCCAGCTCCTCATTGAAAACATTGTTGATCAGGGTGCTTTTGCCGGCACCCGTCTTGCCAAGAACCATCACGTTCAACATCGTCATATTCTTCCTTGCTTCCTGGATTGATTCGAGAATCTTTCTGGCTACATTCTGCGGATTGTACTTTTCCATGGATCCTCCTCTGAAACTGTCATTATGTTTCATTATACCATCCCGCGCACAAAAAAATAAGCGTGACAGTAATTGTTGTGGCCACGCTAGACGGGGGTCTGAAACGCTTCTTTGCAAAATGCAGCCATTTCATCTACGGATTCGATCATATCCTCTTCCACCCACGTGATCAGGATCTTCTGAAAGGCGGCCGCCATGGCGAGATTCCGGTATCTGCTCATCCGGTCATCGGACGGGTATAACGTATCCAGAACAGACTGACTGTTAAACAGATCCCCCAAAAGGATATTCGCGCCAAGAATCGGTCTGATCACATCCGCACGGTCCCGAACGAGCTTAAAGCACTCCTTAAACCACATATATTCGTCCTCTTTCAGTTCCGGTTTGGAAAGGAATTCATTTGTGACCGCAGAAAGCTGCTCCCGGATACTGGCCAGGATATCTTCTTTAGTCGCATAATTGCGGTAAAAAGCCGTTCTTGAGACGCCGGCGCGTTCAACCAGTTCCGTTATCGTGATCCTGTCTATCGGTTTTTCTTTCATCAGCTGCATTAACGCAGTCGTCAGGCACTCTCTTGTTAATCTGTTTGATTCGGCATTGTTCAGTCTTAAAACGTTTTTCTTCTCCAGTATAGTCTGATCATCATATTCCATGCCCTTGATCCTCCGCACTGTCCCGGCTTTACAAAACAGACCTGAAATGTCAAGTCCGAGACAAGACTTATTGACGCTCTACCCATGCGACCTTACACTTGTAACGGCAAAACAACTATAACATCCGTATGCGGGAAAAACAATGGAGGAACCCTTGAAAGAACTGTGTATTTTTCTCGGTCTTATTTTATTGGCTTTAGTAGCGATCTTCACGGTATATGTCCTGATCCTGACAGTCAGCGCATATTCGATCGCGCCTGTAGAATATACAAAAGACAGCCCTTACTTCCGATTTCTTCTCAACATATCCCTGGCGATGCTTTTCTTTGTGGCCAGGATCCATATAGAAACGCAGGGCATGGAAATGGTTCCGTCCGGGACAAGATTTCTTCTTGTGTCGAATCACCGGTCCAAATTTGACCCGATGGCCGCCTGGATCGTGTTCAGGGATCAGAATATCGGGTTTATCTCCAAAGAAGAGAATTTTCATATCCCCTGGTTCGGACGCATCATCCGCAAGTGCTGCTGCCTTCCCATTGACCGTCAGGATCCGAAGAATGCGATGGACACCGTGGAAAAAGCTGCAAACCTTCTGAAAAACAATGTTGTCTCGGTCGGTGTATATCCCGAGGGTACGCGGAGTTTATCCTGTGAATTGCTTCCTTTCCACAACGCAATGTTCAAGATCGCGCAAAAGGCCAATGTGCCGATCGTAGTCACCACTGTGGAAGGAACGGAAAATGTCCGCAAAAACTATATCCGCAGGCGGACTCATGTGAGGTTGAAAGTGGTTGATGTGATAAGCGCGGAAGAAGTCTGCTCTGCGCACAACACAGCCTTGCTTGGCGACAGAGTGCGTGCGGATATGCTAAGAAGCCTGAGACAGGCTTAGTCCCCTATTGATCCGACGACAAACATTTCATGCAATAAAAATAGCCGCTTAACCGGCTATTTTTTTTACGGAGAAGGAGGGATTTGAACCCTCGCGCCGCTATTAACGACCTACTCCCTTTCCAGGGGAGCCCCTTCGGCCAGCTTGGGTACTTCTCCAGTGGCAGAATCATCTGATTCTGTAATATTGTATTATACAATGGTTGTGCCCCCTCGCAAATGCTCGGCGACAGGTTGTTCGCGGTCTTGCAGAGTCTGCTTCGCTAAATGACCGCTCGCGCGGAGAGGATGGGATTCGAACCCATGCGCCCTTTCGGACAAACGGTTTTCAAGACCGCCTCGTTATGACCACTTCGATACCTCTCCAAAACCGCCCTCATCTCGTCAGCGCAAAATAGATTCTAACATTTCAAATAAATGGTGTCAACAAATTTCCCATTATCGTTGCATTTGTAGTATAATGTGATTACGTCACTTTACAAACGGGTCATTTACAGAAACACCTGTTTTATAAAAATATACGGAGGACAACGGAATGAAGAGAACACCCCGCACCATCCGACTGCTGGCAGCCCTGCTCGCTGCGGTAGTCACCCTTGCCCAGAGCACTCCCGCCTGGGCGGATGTAATCAAGGAAGAACCTGTGGCTGTGGAAGAAACCACCGAACAGGTGGAGGAAGCATCCCCTTCCGAGGAAGAAACCCTTGCGGAAAAATCAGACTCTGCAGAAACCGTCGAAGACGAAGCGGATCTGCCGGAAGCTGATGAGACAGAAGCTCCGGAAGAAGCCACGGAGGATTCTGACTCTGAAACTGAGCGTCTGCATCGGCATGATGATCCACATGGGGGCGGTTACTTACCGATGCCCGGTGAAAGCGAAGCACCGGTCGTAGACCAGGATCTGGATTATCAGTCCATGAAGGACGCGTTGAACGATTCCAGAGAAGATCGGGAATACCTGAATGCAACACAGGAAGCAATGGGTGCAAGTGCGGCAAGCCGTGCTTTTCCTTATTCCTATGATAGAGAAGAAGATATTCTTACCTATCTGAAAAAATACTATCCGGATACCAGGGATCAGGATTGGACAGGAACCTGCTGGGCTCATTCCGCTCTCGCAATGTCTGAATTCTATATGATCTCTCATGGAATGGCTGAAAAGGATGTTGACTTCAGCGAACGCCATCTGTCCTACTGGGCCTACACACAGGGGAAACCTTCTCTGGCCGGGGATACCGGAGATACAATATACTATAACGGAGTAACCGGTTCGTTCGGAAGCCAGCCCAGCATATATGGTGTTGGCGGCAACAGTTATATGGCGGCGCTGACACTGATGCAGCGGCGCGGTGTGGCAAGTGAAAACAATTATCCGTTTTCGGATATTGAGTATGATGACCGGCTGGATCCCGACTCAGAACATGACAATGTTGCCTATCTTAAAAATGCATACATGATCAGCCGCAACAATACGAAACTCGCAAAAGAAACGCTCTTGAAGAACGGACTTCTCGGAGTTTCCTATCACGATTACAATGAGTATTTCAATTACGATACTTCTGCCTACTACTGCCCGTTTGTTTTTAACACTACTCATGCGGTCGCTGTCGTCGGCTGGGATGACGACTATCCGAGAGAAAATTTTGACTCCAGCGACTGGTGGTACGGCAAGTATCATATGAAACCGGCCAATGACGGAGCCTGGCTGATACGGAACAGCTGGACAACCGAAACCGGAATTGACTACGACTCTTATTTCTGGATGTCTTATGAAGATAAAAGCATGTCTGATTTCTGGGTTTATGAGATGATAGATCCGGCGGACCCTGATTTTGACAACAACTACTTCTATGATTCCCAGATCCATCTCTGTGACCGCACAAATGCTGTTAAGAGCGCCAATATCTACCAGGCTAACAGCGAAGACACAAGCAGTAAGGAAACTCTGCAGGCGGTGTATTTTGATCTTTCTTATATAACCGGCTCCAATATCGGCTATACGATCGAGATCTACAAAAATGTGGATCCGGCAAAAGGACCTGAGAGCGGTGATAAGGCAGAGGAAGCTACTACAACCGGTACGATCGCATTAAGCGGTATGTACACCATTCCGCTTAAAGAGCCGGTAGAACTCAATTATGGTGAATCCTTCTCTGTTGTCATCACATTAAGTGATAAAAAATCTGTCAACTACGAGTGTGGCGGACTTGCCTGGACCGGGCTTGAACAGTCTGTCGGTGCGCAGGATAAACAGAGTTTCCTCTATGACGGCAGGAAATGGGTCGATTTCGGGAAAAAGGGAAACGGGGACAGAAAGTATCCTTCCGGCAATCTCGGTATCCATGCCCTGACCGCTGATGGGGGCTTAGACGGACGAATTAAACTGACAATGCAAGGGGAAGATGAGCCAGTCTCTGCACTTATGTTTGGAGAAGAATCGCAGGTCGGTAGTTGGAAACAACTCAGTGCGAAAGCATATGATGCTGCCAATGAGGAGGACTTTGAGGCTACTAACTGCATGATCTGGCACTCGGATGACCGTGATGTTGCAACTGTAGAAGAAGGTGTTGTTACAGCAGTCGCAAACGGTGAAACCACGATAACTGCTTATTACGGTGGCCGTAAGGCTACCTGTAAGGTTACCGTTGCCCTCACGGAGTATACGGTAAAACTTAATGCGAACGGCGGTTATTTCTTAAGAAACGCAGAAAACGGCGGCACAGTCAGCCTCACCGAAGATGAGATCAAAGTCTGCAAAAATGGAACGTTCACCATCGAAGATCCGCAAAGATCCAACAGTGTATTTAACGGTTGGTTGGATGAAGGTGGCACGGAGTTCAATCTTGGCGAAACCATCGATGGGAATATGACCCTGTATGCCGATTGGTCAGCACAATATCGGGTTGAAGCTCCATCCGCATCGATTGACTCCGGAAGCAACGTTACTCCGGGCGAAAAAATAGAGTTGTCTGTGGATACAAAAGATGCACAGATCTTCTATACAACAAACGGAACAACACCTACAAAGGACAGCACGCTTTACACGGAACCTATTCCCGTAACAGGAGTAGACGGTGACACGTTTACGATCATGGCATACGCAGTTAAAACCGACTATACCGACAGCAGCGTGGAAATGTTCGATTATACGGTGACGCGTGATCCTGACGCTGAATGGGGCGACATCTGTAACGCTGACAAAGCACAGATCGGGTTTGATGGAGAGTGTCCTGCTTTCATTCCACATGATATTTGGGTGGCGGATGCCAGTTATGACTCAGAGGTTGTCTATACAGGAGCTAACGTAACTCCGGAGCCCCGTGTATACCACGGAAACAAACTGCTCGTAAAAGGAACTGACTACACCCTTTCCTATAAGAATAATAAAAACGTATCGACAGGTCTGCCCGATTCCAAGAGGCCCACGATCACAGTGAACGGAAAGGGAAACTATTCGGGCCAGGAGAAGGTTCTGTTTGATATTGTCAAAGCATCACTAAAACATGAAAAAGACACCGGACACATTCAGGTCAGTCCGATCCGCGAACTCGCAACCGGTAAAGCAATCAAACCGGTTCCCGTAGTCTACTACAACGGGATCGTTCTGAAGAATAACACGGATTTCACTGTAAGTTATCCGAGTACCGAAGACGGTGCATATGTAAATTCCGGAACATATGATATCACCCTGACCGGTAAGGGTAACTTCTGCACAGATGCTGATGAGGCTATCACTGTAGACCTTACCATCGTCGCCAAAGATAAAGCTACATCCATAGCCAAGGCAACGCTGAAAAACTTCCAGTCATCCGTCCTGATGTCCAGCGACCCGGTTCCGGCAAAGGGCGGTTACACGCAAGACGAAGAAAAACTGGAAGTATGGCTGACCAGGACCGGTCCCAAGCTGGTTAAAGATGTCAACTATACGATCGAGTACAGAAATAACGCACAGGCCGGAACTGCTACCATGATCATCACGGGTACAGGTGACTACACAGGTTCCTTGAGCAAAACCTTCAAGGTCGCACAGGCACCGATCAAGAATGCCACGATCAGTGATTATGACGATGCGGTGGAATGGGATGCGGACGCCACGGAAAATGGTGCATACTTCCAGGAGCCTGAAGTTTACTACGATGGAAAAGAATTGGAGGAAGGAACAGACTATTATCTCACTTACAAGAACAACACCAAAGCCGGAAAGGCCACGATGACAGTGAATGGAATGGGACGCTTCAACGGATCCGTTTCCAAACAATTCACGATCACCGGACATAACATCGTAAGCAACAGGATAACAATCAATGTCACGAATGTATCAAGCAGTAAGTGGTCCTGGAATGGAGCTGAATACACATATTATGGTTATAGTTTTGCAAATAATGATGATTTTTATGCAAACTATGTCTCAACCGGTGCAATTCCTACTCTGACTATACTTTATGACGATGTGGAACTACGCGAAGGCATTGATTACACGTTGAGTTATAAGAACCACAAAAAATACGATTATCGTAAAAAACCTGAGGTGACCATTACAGGCAAGGGGGGATTCACAGGCAAGATCACCGCAAAATACGATATGACATATTCCCACTATCTTAACAACGCGACCGTTTCGGCGCCGGATCTGGTTCGAAGTAAAAAGAAGAACGGTTTGTTCTCTACACCTACCGTAACTCTCAACGGTGCCAAACTGAAAGCGGGAACAGATTACGACAAGACTATCAAATATGAATATGAGCGCGATGTCATACTCGACAACGGCAGTATACGCCGTGCCGGTACTCCCGTTTCACCCAATGATATTTTACAAGAAGGAACAACTGCGTTGATCCGGGTTACGGTATATGATTACTATCCTTATAGTAATACTTCCGTCTCCACGCTCTACACCGTCAAAGCCGGTGATCTGAGCAAAGCGAAAGTGACCATCAATGGCGGCAAAGCCTTTGATTATGCCGGAAAGGCCGTTTATCCCACAAAGGCAGACATTGTAGTCAAGATCGGCCAGACAACCTTAGAGCCGTCCGATTATGAGATCGTCGGATACGAGGATGCCTGCAAAGTCGGTACCGCCAAGATCAAGCTGCGCGGGATTGGCAATTACTGCGGCGAGAAGACCGAAAAGTATAAGATCGGCCAAAAGAAACTCCTGTTCACTTGGTTTGCTCCCATCATTTTGGAGCCCTGATCCTTTAGTTACAGGTAGTACTTACAGCAGAACAAACGGATGCACTTTAGCGTGCATCCGTTTTCTTTTGCAAAATATCTGACAGGTCTGACCATCATATATGCCTTATTCCTCGATATGCTCAAGACCCTGTCCGATGATCGACCGCACATGCTCATCCGCAAGCGCGTAGTAGATCTGCTTGCCGTCCCTGCGGCTTTTGATCAGTTTGCTCTGCTTTAGGATCTTTAGCTGGTGCGAGATCGCGGACTGCGTGATCGCAAGCGTATTTGCGATATCCGTCACGCACAGTTCCTTATCAAACAGAGCGAACAGGATCCGGATCCTGGTGGAATCTCCGAAGACTTTGAACAGCTCCGCGAGATCGTATAATTCGTTTTCATCTTTGATCTTCATATCCATTCCCCTTCTTTTTAAAACACGCATCCGGGACTAAACGTTCTCTGCCGATACGCCCCTGTTCTGTGCCTGCCGCATCCAACCGGGTGCGCGCAGGGCCCGGATCGCATTCAGAACGGCGATCACCATGACGCCGACATCCGCAAAGATCGCAAGCCACATATTGGCGATCCCCAGTGCTCCGAGGATCAGGCAGGCTGCTTTGACAAGCAGCGCAAATGCGATATTCTCATAAACGATCCGCATGCATTTCCGTGCAATGGCGATCGCTCCCGCGATCTTGACCGGATCATCGTCCATCAGCACCACATCCGCCGCTTCGATCGCAGCATCCGATCCGAGCGCTCCCATCGCAATCCCGATATCCGCTCTGGCAAGTACCGGTGCATCGTTGATCCCGTCCCCGACAAACGCAAGCGTTTCGCCTTTTGCCTTGCGGATCAGGAAATCTTCGACTTTGCTGACTTTGTCGGCAGGTAAAAGATCGCTGTAAAAATCATCCGCGCCCAGATCCTTTGCGACCGATTCGGCGACAGCCTTTGCATCGCCCGTGAGCATGACAGTTTTTGAGACACCGGCACTCTTCAGCATCTTAAGCGCTGTTTCCGCTTCCGGCTTCACGATATCCGCGATCAGAATGTGCCCGGCATAACTGCCGTCGATCGCAATATGTACCACCGTGCCTGTATGATGACACGGAATATAGGAAATGTCCAGTGAATCCATCAGTTTGGCATTGCCGATCGCGACCTCGCGCCCGTCCACCTTGGCACGGATCCCGTGCCCGCTGATCTCTGCAAGATCACTGACGCGCGAAAGATCCTGCTTGCCTTCGTACGCATTTACAATGCTGCGTGCGATCGGATGCGTACTGCGGCTCTCGAGAAGTGCAGCATATTCAAGCAGTTTGCGCTCCTCCATCTCATTGTGGTGGATCCCGATCACTTCAAAAACGCCCTTTGTGACCGTTCCCGTTTTATCAAAAAGCACATATTTCACTCTGGACAACGCTTCCAGATAGTTCGATCCTTTGACCAGGATGCCTGCCTTGGACGCACCGCCGATCCCCGCAAAAAAGGTTAACGGGATACTGATCACAAGCGCGCAGGGACAGCTGATGACAAGAAATGTCAGTCCCCTGTAGATCCAGTCGCCAAACGCCGGCGCCCTGCCGGTCGCAAGCAGGAAAAGAGGGGGCAGGATCGCGAGCGCCAGTGCGCTGATGCAGACCGCCGGGGTGTAGATCCTGGCAAATTTGGTGATGAACTGCTCGGATCTTGATTTTTTCGAACCGGCATTCTCTACAAGGTCTAAGATCTTTGCAACAGTGGATTCTCCGAATGCCCTGCTCGTACGGATCTGAAGGATCCCTGTCAGATTGATGCAGCCGCTGATCACTTCATCGCCTGCTGCCGCTTCTCTCGGCACGCTCTCGCCTGTCAGTGCGGCGGTATTGAGCATCGTTGTACCTTCTTCGATCACACCGTCGATCGGGATCTTTTCCCCCGGGTATACCGTGATCAGGGAACCAACCGGCACCTCATCCGGATCCACGCGGGTCACTTCGCCATCCTGCACAAGGTTCGCATAGTCCGGACGGATATCCATCAGATCCGAGATATTTCTACGGCTCCGTCCTACCGCATAGGACTGGAACAGTTCGCCGATCTGGTAGAACAGCATGACGGCGACGCCTTCCCTGTATTCACCCAGCGCAAACGCACCGATCGTCGCAACGGCCATCAGGAAGTTTTCATCCAGGATCTGCCGTCTTAAGATGCCCTTTCCGGCTTTCTTCAGGATGTCATAACCGATCACAAGGTAGGGGATCAGGTAAAGCCCAAGCATCAGCCAGCGTGTAAAGGTGCTCGTCTGCGCATCCCCTTCACCCGGGAAAAATACACGCGAAACCACTTCCAGGCCGATGGTCAGGATGATCGTCAGAATGATACGGATCAGAACTTTCTTTTGCTTTTTGGTCATGTCTATCCCTCTATACAAAGATCTCGCAATCGTCTTCCACTTTCTTGCAGTTTTTGATGACTGCCTTCATAACAGACGCCTCATCCGCACCTTCCGCAAAATCCACGATCATCTTCAGTGCCATAAAATTCACGGTGCAGTCTGCCACACCTTCTGTCTTCTTCGCAGCTTCTTCCATCTTGTTTGCGCAATTCGCACAGTCCACTTCGATCTTGTAAGTCTTCTTCATGATTTTGATTCCTTTCTTACTGTTTTTGCATTTATCTGTCTTTTATATATGAGCATTTATTCATATGTTCATATATCATTATAAACAAACGGGAAAGGATGTCAACCCTTTCCCGCTTATTTTTTTATTATTCTTTTCGGATCATCTGCACAGGTAGCCGGCCGGACCGTACGATCCCTGCCCGTTAGTGATCAGAGCAGATTGGATACCTGTTTCGGCAGGATCTTGAACTTGAATGTTGCGGAACCGCCATAAGCACCTTTGCCCTTCAGCGTGATCGTTCCGTTTCCGACATTGACATTGGTTCCGTATGCAACATCATAATTTGACGGATCCAGCACCTGGGTTTTCTTCTTGTCTTTATAAACTGTAAATGCAGGCTTGATCTGACCGCCGTAATAGCGACAGGGCTCTATATCAACCGTCACCGTGGATATGTCAAATTCATAGATCCGGAACAGTTGCGGAAGCTCCTCTGCATAATTGCCGATGCCTTTGATTACCGCTGTCGGCTTTTCGGCAGCATCTATTTCCGCCTTCTTGGTATTGTTGCTGAACTCGACCGTATAATCCTTTTTCTCCTTCAGGACTTTTTCCGTGTCCAGATCGACTACAACAACCTTTGGTTTCACCGCTTTCCCCGCGTTGTATTTTGCATCCTGTACTGTGACCATGCACCTGCTGCCATCGGTGATATCCACAGGATCGACCGCGAACGTATCGCTTACCGTGCCTTTATAGGCTCCCTTGCCTTTTACAGTCCAGGCCGGAGCTTTTTTGCCGGCATTAGCTTTGGCGGCGTTGGTATTATTCGCATAGGACAGCGTATAGTCCCTTCCGAGTGTCAGCACCTTCGTTCCATCCTTCACAAGGATCTCCGGTGTGATCTTTTCACCTGTGTACGTGAACGGGCCCTCCTCCGGGGTCACATTTGCATTTGTCAGAGCCAACGCCTGCTGTGTTGTATAGATCAGGAAGTTCTGCACAATCGGGTCACTCGTGTAATTTCCGATCAGCGTAACTGTTGCAGACTGCCACCGGTCTGTGAAATCCTGTGCAGTTGTATAGCGGATCACATAATCCTTGTTTTTGGCTAGGGTCTTCTTTCCGTATTTTACAGTTGCTTTCAGTACACTTTCATTCACAACTGCTCCCGTCTGGCTGATTTTCACATTATCTACCGTTACGGACAGTTCGTCTGCATCCGGTTCCAGCGGCTCTATCTCAAAGGCCTTATCAACGCTACCTGTAAAATTGCCTTTGCCCTTGATCGTTGCCGTGGGATCGCCCTTTGTGTTGACTACATTTGTGTTGTTCTTATAGGATACCGTGAAATCCTTGCCCTGCGTGAGCGGCGTCCCGTTAAATGTCACTGCCGGCTCTGCCTTGATGGCACTTCCGGTATAGGTGACAGGATCGATCTCTACCATGCCTGCCGTCAGCTGCGCCGGCGTGATCGTAAAGTTCACACTCTTTGAACCACCGTAATTACCGATACCGGTGATCGTTGCCACAGCTTTCTTGGAGGCATTGATATTGTTGCTGTAAGTGACCACAAAATCATCATTTTCCGTGAGCGGATTGCCGTTAAAGGTTACTGCAAGATCAGGCTTAATCTCATCGCCGGTATAGGCCAGCGGATCGATCGCTGCGATCGTTGCATTTGCCAGGCTTTCTTCTTTCTTGAAGATCTTGTAATCCAGTTTTGCACTGCCTGTGAAATTACCCTTGCCGGTCACGATGACGGTTGCTTTACCATCCGTCTCACCTTTCAGATCTCCAGTGTACGCAACTGTGTAGTCCTTGCTTTCCTTAAGCGTAACGGATCCCAGTTTGATCACGGGTTTGGACTTCAGTTCCTTACCGTTGTTATACTGCATGTTCGGCGCGTATGCCTCAAAGCCGTCTCCAAATGCATCTCCCTCTCCCAAAGAGCGTGGAACAATGCGGAAACGGATTGTGATCTTGTCTGCAAAATCACCCTTTCCGGTAACCGTCGCAGTCGCAATGCCGACATTCGTATTGTTCGAATAGGATACCGTATAGCCGATCTCGCCCAGTACACCGTTATGGGAGTTGCCGGTCAGAACGATCTCCGGTTTAATGGGTGCACCCGTATAAATCTGATCCGGGATGCTGTCTATGCCCACATAATCTGCCCGGACAGCCGTTCCTTTTGCGATTCTCGATACATACTGAAGCGAACTTAAGTTTCTCCAGGTCTTATAGGAGAACTGTTCCAGCGAAACCGGTATTGCCGATTTATTCACTACCTTCGTAAAGGAGGCGCCCCTGAATGCGTATCCGTACAGATCGCTGTCACCGATCACCTGCACACTGGCCGGGATCGTCAGGGTACCGCTGAAGCTGTTCATGTCGAAGGCAACTCTGCCAATCGATATAACACCCTCCGGGATTTCCAGATCATTCGTGAAACGTGCTTCCAAAAATGCACTATCCTCAATCTGACGCAGGCCGGAAGGCAGTTTCAGGCTGCCTGTGAAATCTGTATGTCTAAACGCACCTTCACCGATCCGAACCAGACTGTTTGAAAGCATCAAACGCCCATAGTGACTTTGGCAATATGCGAATGCATCCCTTCCGAGCGATGTTACGCTCATCGGAATCCAAAGGTCTCCGTCAAATGTAGCACCATAAAACGCGCTCTCTCCGATTGTCAGAAGTGTATCCGGTAAGACCAGTTTTCCGGTTGCCTTTACCTGATACATTGCATGAGAAGCAATTTCGGTAACCGGAATTCCGTTGATCGAAGACGGAATGATCAGATCGCCTTCGATCACAGACTCATATTTCCCGGAGTCATCATAAATACCGGCTATGATCGCAGTTGTTTCACCGTTTTTTGTCTGCTCCAGGTACATAAACCTGTATGCTGCACCTTCAGGACTGTAAGCTGTATTCACCTCTGTATAAACTGCTGTTCCCTGTGTGATACCCGTGATCTTCAGCCTTGTCCCCTCGTCAATCCACATATGGCAACCATCTTCGTTAGGACTACCGACGGGCAACGGGCAGGTTACGGCAGATCTGTTTACAACGGTTCCACAGTAACACCCGTAAAATGCATCTTCTCCTATAAAAGTGACACTTGCCGGAATGATTACACTTTGCAGATCAGAAAACGCATTTTCGAATGCTCTATATGATATCGTTTTTAATCCGTCCGGAAGGACCAGTTCCTCGTTTGCAAAAGAGCATCCCACAAAAGCGCCCTGTCCGATCTCCTTCAGATCTGACGGGAGTGTTAACACACTGGGTTCATCCTGCCAATAGCCGTAGGCAGAGAACGCCCAATCGCCGATCTTTTTGACGCTGTCCGGGAGCACAATATCTCCATACCAGCCAAATCCTTGAAAAGCAGATGATCCGATTTCCGTAACCGGGTATCCGTCGATCTCCTCCGGTATGACAAGCTGCCAATCCTCAACAACGCCTTCTAGCTTCCTGGAATTTGTTCCGACGATCCGGACCTCACGGTTATTGAGTACCACATATTGCAGTTCATACGCAGGATCCTCAATGCCTTGTGGCAACACGGTTTTTATGGATACACTGTCGTCTACAGTTGCCGTTCCCTTTGCAATGCTTGTTACGGTTTTAAGCGTGTTTGTATTGATCCAGCTTTTGGTTTTCGATATAACTGTGAGATCGACCGGGACGGAAGACCGATTCACAACTTTATTTACGTTTTCTGTAAGCAATAGGAAATTGGGACCGATCGTCTTCACGCTGGCAGGGATCGTCACGGTTCCGTTCAGCCTGCTGCAATCAGAAAACCCATCGATTGAAACCACACCGTCCGGAATGGTAATGTCTCCCGTAAGGCCTAAACAACGATAAAAACATCCGTACCCGATACTCTTCAGTCCGGCCGGAAGGATTAGTTCGCCGGATAGTTTATGATAAGTCTTTCCATAGAAATTCTGTCTTCCGATCGTTGTCAACGTGTCCGGCAATACAAATGCCCCCTCAAACGGTGTTCCGTTATCCTGCGAATCAAAAAAGGCAAAATCATCGATCGTTGTGACAGGGATTCCGTCAATTTGATCCGGAATGACAAATTCTCCCCCGGAAGTCCCCGTAAACCCTGTGATACAGACCTCATCCTTTCCGTTATCATATCGGGTTGTATATGTTAATTGATAGGTTGCACCTTCATAGGGCAGATACTTTTTATAGGCCCCGTCATCCTCGATCACAGCTGTGCCTTCTGCGATCGAAACAATGTTTTCTCCGCTCTCCTCGTTGATCCAGTTCCTGCGTTCTTTGTTATTATGCGCCTGGTCGGATAATTCCGATAAGAAGATCTGTTCAAAAGAGTTGTTTATTACTTTTCGAAATCCATAACAACCCTCAAACGCTCTGAAGGCACAACATGCTCCCTCCGGAATTGACAATGTCCCGGTAAACCCGGTGCATCTGGCAAATGCTCCGCTTCCTACTTCTTCAACTCCATCCGGTAAAACCAGAGAACCGGTCAGCCCTCGACAATTGGCAAATGCACTGCCTTCAATCGTTTTCAGGTTTGCCGGTAATGTCAGTTCCCCTGTCAATCCGGAACAAAAACCGAACGCATAGTTACCGATGGTCTCAAGTCCTGCAGGTAAGGTTAATGTACCGTTAAATCCCCCGCAGTTACCAAAAGCGCTATGTCCGAGGTACTGAAGGCTGGCAGGCAATGAAAGATCGCCCCTGAATCCGATGCAATCACCAAATGCATAGTCTCCGATATACGTCAGATTTGCGGGAAGTGTCAGTGTTCCTTTAAATCCACTATGACTGAAAGCATCTTCTTCTATCCTGGTGATGCTGTCCGGTAGGTCAAGCCCCGCGGAAACATAGCACTCGCAAAAGGCAAATTTCCCGATCGTTGTGACCGGTTTACCATCGATCTCAGCCGGGATTTCCAGAATAATATTGGGATCATTCTCTTCAAACGCATCCCAATCATAAACTTCACAGCCCGTGATCGTGATCTCATTATTGCTATCGTTATATGTCAGCCCATACGGCGCGTCTTCGGATGCTTTCCATGTACTGTCCGGAACAGAGAGATTCTCGTTCTCCTCTGTTACATCCTCCTTAGGGTCCTCAACGGCAACCGATGCCGTTTCACCTGCTAAACACTCTGCATCTGTGTCAGTATTCACATCCACGCTCACCGCTTCCTCTTCGGGAACCGGTCCTTCAGATGCAAAAATACTGATCGCCTGTGTGCACAAAAGCAACGCCAGACAGATCAGTATCGCCAAAAGCCTTCTCCATGATCTACCCATAAGAAACCCTCCATATTATATAACGCTCTATCCGTTACCCGGATTTACTAAGTGTTAAGTAATAATATTCTATGCAAACAAGCCTCCTTTGTCAAGAAATACCGTCACAAAATGCCGCTTCCATGCATGAACGATTATGCTTGCATTGTGTTCATACTATGGTATAATACTGGTAAGCGGTAGCGATACCCCTTGATTGTGGCGTAAACCGCTCGCAACTTCGAGGGCTGGAGCGGTTAATGTCTACTTTTTACTAAGCTTGTAGACCAGCCATATAACTTCTACAATCAGGATTAACAGAGTTAATGCGTCATGTAACGTCATAGGCATGGCTCCTTTCCCTTATATTTCAAGGGAAACCGCTACCACCGAAAAAATAATAACACATTGTGTACATTTTATCAACAGATACGGTGCACAATGTGTTATTATTTTGGTCTGTATTTGTTTGTTTTATTTCAGCAGCGCCTCTGCGATCTTCAGATCTTCCGGCGTTGTGATCTTTATGTTCCGGTAACTTCCTTCCACCAGTTTCACTTTCAGGTTTCCGAATGTTTCCATGACCATCGCATCGTCCGTGATGTGGATGCCCTTTTTCAGCACCTCTTCTTCGGAATCAAGCAGCTTTTCATAGGCGTCACGGATCGGAGCATACGCAAAAGCCTGCGGTGTCTGCATCTGCCATACCAGGCTGCGGTCAGGCGTGGAAGCCGCAAATCCGTCTGCATCCGCGATCTTCACCGTGTCTTTGGCAGGCATCGCCGCGATCGCCGTCTCATTCTCAAGCAGGGATGCAAACAAACGCGTTAACACCGGCTCATCTACAAAAGGTCTCGCGCCGTCATGAATGAAAACATAGTCGCACGTATCGATGGCTGTTAGCCCGCAGGCTACGGAATGGTAGCGCTCCTGCCCGCCGGCAACGATCTTCTTTATCTTCCCGAATCTGTATTTTTCCACGATCTCGCGCTTGCAAAAGTCAATCTCCTCTGCAGCCGTCACGAGCACGACTTCATCCATAAAACTGTCTTCGAACGCCTGCAGTGCATAGCAGAGCACCGGTTTATCCCCAAGCGGCAGATACTGCTTGGCGGTATCCGTTCCCATGCGTTTTCCCCTGCCTGCTGCCAGCACGATCGCCGCACATTTCTTACCATCCTTCATGCTCCATCCTCCCTACCGCTCACCGAGCGGAAGATTCGGCACCGCGTTCAATGTCAGGTCGCTGCGCACGCCCTTGCAGTATTCGTAGTAGCCTGCGACCGCGATCATGGCCGCATTGTCCGTGCAATAAACGGGCGAGGGTACGTAAAAATCAATCCCCCCTGCCCTGCAGGCTTCTTCCATGGCAGCGCGCAGTGCGGAATTGGAAGCAACGCCGCCTGCGAGCGCGAATTTCCTGCAGGATCTCTCTGCGCAGGCCATCATCGAATTCTCGACCAGCACGTCCACAACTGCCTTCTGGAAGGAGGCGGCGACATCCGGTACGACGATGGATTCGCCCTTCATCTCACAGCTGTTCAGATAATTGAGCACGGCTGATTTTAACCCGCTGAAACTGAAATCGTAGACCGATGCGGCAACCTTGGCGCGCGGAAACGCGATCGCATCGGGATTCCCTTCTTTTGCAACTTTGTCTATCTTCGGGCCGCCGGGGTATCCGAGACCGATCGCACGGGCGACTTTGTCAAACGCTTCTCCGGCCGCATCGTCCCTGGTCCGGCCAAGGATCTCGTAAACACCGTAGTCTGCGACGTTGACAAGGTGCGTATGTCCGCCGGATACCACGAGTGAGAGGAACGGCGGTTCCAGGTCTTTATGTTCAATGTAATTGGCACAGATATGTCCTTCGATATGATGCACGCCAACGAGATCGATACCGGTCGCAAAGCTGATGGCTTTGGCTTCCGCCACACCGACAAGCAGGGCACCGACAAGCCCGGGGCCATATGTAACGGCGATCGCATCTATATCCTTAAGCGCTGCGCCCGCATCCGAGAGCGCCTCACGGATCACCTGGTTGATGCGTTCCGTGTGTTTACGCGATGCGATCTCCGGGACCACGCCGCCGTACAATGTATGGATATCGATCTGCGAAGAGATCACGTTGGACAAAACAGTGCGGCCGCCCTTGATCACGGCCGCCGCGGTCTCATCACACGAACTCTCGATCCCGAGGATCAGGAGATCCTTATTTTCCCTAAGCACGCTGCTTTGCTCCATCGTAACTCCTTACTGCTGTCCCTCGATCAAAGCGGGGCTCTCCTCGATCACTCTCCAGCCGAAGATCTTCCAGTGACCGTCCGGATCCTTGCGCAGGAGATATTCCTCCTTGCTTGTGTTGAACGCATGGTTCGTCTTGATCGTATAGATCGCCATCAGATGTGCCCACTTATCGCCCTTGAAATCCTGATAATCCACATCCGAGGCACTGGCTACGGAGAAACTGGAGATCGTCCGCTTCTCTTCTTTATAATTGGAAATGACGGTCCGTAAGTTCATCAGATACTGTTCGTCCGTCTGGTTGGCCCTCAGTTCATCGTCAAACAGCCGCCGCGACTGCTCCGCCAGTGCGACCAGCTGGTCATCCGTGTATTCTTCCCCGTAGAAGCAACGCGTGATCTCGCTGTACATCTTCACGACTTCCTTGGGCGTCGCCGGATAATTCTTCGTCAGATCCCGGTCGAGCACCTCTTCCACGGCTGTCCTGGAAATATTGGATTCGTCGCGCTCGCTCCCGCGATTGGACACCAAAACAAACGCTCCCACGATCAGCAGCGCCAGAAGGATCAGCACTATGAAATTTTTCAGGTTACGTTTGTCCAATGTAGGCCTCTTTACGCTTCTTCAAAGACCAGGTCCACGCTCCTGCCGTCCTTGCAGGTATGCGTATTCTCAAAGATCTTCCTGACCTCATCGCGGTATTCTCTCGGATTAAGCAGGGACGGGCTGTAATGCGTGAGCCACAGTTCCTTCACGCCTGCCGCCTTTGCGAGCTTTGCCGCTTCGTAGAACGTCATGTGTTTGTGTTCTTTTGCTTTCTCTTCCATGCCGGGCTCGCCGTACATGCCTTCACAGATGAACAGGTCGGCACCCGCGGCATGCTCTGCGATCGCATCCGTCGGCCGGCTGTCCGTGCAGTAGGTCAGCTTGATCCCCTTGCGCGCAGGGCCAAGTACCATGTCCGGCGTATACGTTACGCCGCCATCTTCCACGGTCTCACCCTTTTGCAGGATGCTCCAGAGTTTTAACGGGATGTTCTGTGCCTTCGCACGCTCCGCATCAAATCTGCCGGCGCGGTCGATGAGCATGTTATATGCGTAGCAGACCATGTTATGCTGCACGCGGAACGCTTCCATACGGAATCCGTCAAAATCAATCGTTTCAAATGTTTCCGTCAGTTCGATGAAGCGGATCTCAAACGGCAGTTCCGGCGCGATCGTCCTGAGTGCGCCAACCACCCGTTCCAGTCCCTTCGGCCCGATCATGACGACCGGCTCGGTACGCTCGGAGTTCCCCATCGAAAGCAGGAGTCCCGGCAGGCCGCTGATATGATCCGCATGATAATGGGTAAAGCAGATGATGTCGATCGGTTTGGGGCTCCAGCCCTTTTCCTTCATCGCGATCTGGGTTCCCTCGCCGCAGTCGATCAGGATACTGCTTCCGTTATACCGCATCATGCAGGAAGTAAGCCATCTGCGGGGCAGCGGCATCATACCGCCCGTACCCAGCAAGCATACGTCTAACATCTATATCTCTCCATTCGTTACCGTTTCCACATGATCAGGGCATCTTCTCTCGGCCGTTCGTAAAAATCTGGGCGTACACCCTCCGACACAAAGCCGAGACTCTCATAGAGCCTGATCGCCGCTGTATTGCTCACGCGTACTTCCAGTGTGAACGCGGCTGCACCCATTTCCTCACCTGCAGTGAGCAGGGCCTGAAGAAGGGCTTTTCCGTATCCCCTGCCGCGGTACTTTTCACGGATGGCAACATTTGTGATCTCGCCATCCCCCAGAATATTCCGCATCCCGGAACCGCCGATGATCTCTCCGTCAAGCTCCGCGACCATGTATGTCATGTTGTCGCGCTTTATCATCTCGCGGAAATCATCCGGTTTCCACGGCATGGAAAAGGTTTCCTCTTCAATCTGCGATACCGCCGGCAGATCCTCTTCCGTCATGGGACGGAGTATCAGTTCATTCTGCTTCATCGCGCATTCTCTCCGCCTGGGATTTACGCAGGTACTCGGGGCGGTGCGCATCCGCCGTTTCAATGCGTCCCATCCGGTAGTATTCCATCGCAAGAACGCCAAGCGCCGCAGCTCTCTGGCGGCTCATATGCGGCGGTGCAAACTCGTATTCTGTCTTCATACCGGCCCGGATCTCTTCTGCATAGACCGGACAGGCGTCGCCAAGAAACAGTACGGGTCCTTCCATCCCATTCAGGATCTCTACAAGTTCCGCCACGGAGATCGCACACTGTTCTTTCACGATCTCCCATTTATCTTTCGTAAAGCGGTAAATCCCGGTATAGACCTGCTGCCGTCTTGCGTCCATGATCGGACAGACAAGTCCCGGATATCCCCAGCCGTTATAACTGAGTGCATCCACCGTTCCGACGGGGATCACCGGCTTATCCAGTGCAAGCCCGAGTCCCTTGACGGTCGCGGAGCCGATCCTTAAACCCGTAAAACTGCCCGGCCCTTTTGCCACTGCGATCGCATCCACGCTTGCAAGATCCAGATCCGTCATCTTTCTGATCTCATCAAGCATCGGAACAAGTGTCTGGGAATGTGTCTTTTTATAATTCACCGAATACTCGGCAATGACCAGTTCATCTTGCAGGAGCGCAACGGTCGCGGTCAGGCCGGAAGAATCGATCGCCAGTATTTTCATGTCTTGCCTCTTTATTCGCTATCGTCTGTAAGCCCTGATGGTCCCTCGATCCGGATCTGTCTGAAATCCATGCCCTTTTGCAGGTCTTTTTCGATCGTGACCCTGCAGGCTTCTGCCGGGATGATCTCTTCGATCAGGTCTGCCCACTCGATGATGCAGACGCCGTCGCCGTAGAAGCAGTCCTCGTATCCGATCTCATCCATCTCTTCGACATCCCCGATGCGGTAGACATCGAAATGATAGAGCGGCATGCGTCCCTGCTCATAGATCTGCAGGATCGTAAAAGTCGGGCTGTTAACGGGACCGTCGATCCCGAGCCCTGCCGCAAATCCCTGCGTGAACACGGTCTTGCCGACCCCAAGGTCACCGATCAGGGTATAGATATCGCCGGGTTTGGCCCTGCCTGCCAGGGTCTTTGCCAGTTCATATGTTTCCCGGCTGCTGTTTGTTTCATAGATCATGAAATGTCCTTTGCCGCAAACCGACCGGCGGTCTGTTTTCTTCAGACGCGCAGATTCACCTTATCCGGATCCACATGTTTGCTGATCATCTCTATAACGGCCACCTGCTGGTCTCCAAGGTCTGCGCGCGGAAACAGCGTCGCCGTATTCTTACTCGTATACAGGATCAGATTCCTGCTTGTGCAGACGGCTTTGCGTACGGCATCCCAGGGCTGTGCGTCTGTCTGTTCGCCCACCTGCACTTCGATGCCTTCTTCCGTCAGCGTATAGTGCAGCGTATCCTTGAACACGGGCTGCAGGCTGACCTGCCGTCTCGCATTGATGAACAGCGCGACCGGCAGATAGAACAGAATGATCAGACCGAAGATCAGATAGATCCATTTGTGCGGGTCCGTGATCACAAACCCGATGATCAGCAGGATGCCGACCATTTCCCCGAGGATCCCCTGCATGCCGTGAAAAGTATGGTAGAGCATATAATCATACATTTTCCCGACAGTCATCTTCACATCAAATTCAATCTTCATTTCCTGCTCCCGTATACCGGCCGTTTCAGGCCTTTCGTTGTCTCACGGTGCGATATATGGTACCGCGGGTGATTTTGCCGTCAAGATATAGTACCGCGGCCAAGTGCACATACATAATATATTATAAACGAAGTTCAGCGGGTTAGCAAGGTATCGTCATGTACCTTGTGGATCATCGGACTCAGGCGTTTGTACAGAAGAAATGTGAGAAGAGACACCAGGATCCCCTTCACCAGATTGAACGGTGCGACGCAGAAACATACGAACGTTGTCACGTCATGGATCCCGGTATTGATCTGTGTACCCATATCTATGATCGCTTCAAGCGGCATGCCGTAAAGTCTTGCAAACGTCGGCAGAAGATATACCGCATTGAAGACCGTACCGAACACCGTCATCAGGGCGATCCCTGCCCCCATGCCGATCAGCGCGGTCTTTCTCGTCTTCTTCACATGATAGATGACCGCTGCGGGTAAGATCAGCATGATCCCGATCACAAAGTTGGCCAGGTCGCCGACAAACGCCGTGGTCGTTCCCTTGATCAGCAGTTTGATCAGCACCTTCAGAAACTCCGAGATCACGCCTGCCATCGGTCCGTACGCAAACGCGCAGATCAGAACGGGCAGTTCGCTTAAGTCGATCTTGTAAAAAGGCGGCGCAAAAGGAAGCGGAAACTCAAGCAGCATCAGCACGCCGGAGATCGCCGAAAAGATGCCGACAAACGCGAGTCTTCTGGTGCGGTTCCTTTCATCGTTCTCAAAGCCGATCGCCTTTTCGATGGCTTTGGCGAGCACGACCGCCGCAAGGACGATCACCAGGCTCACAAGCAGAAATGACAGGTTTTCCTTTGCATTTTGAAACAGTTCACTCATATTGGTTACCTCCATAAAAAATACCTGCAAGATCTGTCTTACAGGTACCACGGAAACTGTCATATTCCGCAATCCATCTTCTTTCATCCAGACTATACTGTCGGCTCCGGAATGCAACCGGATCAACAGCCTTACGGCCGTTCGCGGGCTTTACCGCCGGTCGGGAATCTCACCCTGCCCTGAAGACAAATTATGCATTTGTTCCTTTGCTATCCTAATACATCCGCCGGACAAAATCAAGGCTGTATTTACCGGCACGTGATCCGGTCTTTCTTCAGGCGTCCGGATAGCGCTCCGTTACCACATAGAGCGGCTCTCTTTTCAGGTTTCTGTAGAACTCGGCGAATGTGATCGTCATGTACGGGCCGACCCAGAACAGGAGCACGCCGCAGGTCAGAAGCGCAAGCAGGATCCAGCCGATAAAGCTGACCTGCAGATAGAACAGGCGTCCTTTATGCCCCTTCATCAGCGCGATGCTCTCCCGGAAGATCTCCGGAACGGAGCGGTTCACATCGTCCATGTAAAGGAAGAAGACCTGCGAGACCATCAGTGAAAAGATGTAGGTCAGCACAAAGGAAGCGATCGAGAGCACGGTGCCGGCAAAATAGAGCACCACATTCTGCGGATTCTTTTCATAGATATAATTGACGACATCCGAGGGAAGGCTGATCAGGGTCTGGATCAGGAAAGACAAAAGGTACAGCAGGATCACACGGTCCGGGTTGTTCTTATAGACAAAAAACAGATCCGAGATCTTTGCCGTTTCCGAGCGGGAGATCTTCAGACAGAGATAACTGTAGCCTGTCGTCAGCGTTGCGGCAAGGGCACCGACCAGGGCACTTACCGCCTGTGATGTGAGCTGGTAGCGCGGCGTCATCGACATTTCGATGAGCTGTTTCTGCACGGCCATGATATCACCCGTCGGATCCATCGTCGCGATCAGGTTCATCATCGGCTGCAGAATGGTTCCCGCAAGGGCGATCGCCACGATCATCATAAATGCAAACAGGATCGCAACCTGCAGCAGATAGCCGCCGATCGCGGTCCCATACTGGTAAGACAGCTTACTCTTGGCCGCTCTCTTTAATCCTTCACTTGAATAGTATTCCATGATTATACCGCCAGATCGATATTGGCGCCGCGCAGTGCATCCGCGTGGATCGCCTTGAGATTCTTCTGATAGGGATTGGATTCGTTGCTGTATTGAATGGCGGTTCTGGTTTCCCCGCCGGAAACATAGGCACTTCCGCATTCCGGACAGATGGCCGTATGCAAAGTCACGGAAGCCTGCAGGACTTTGCCGTTCTTCTCTTCCGCCTTGCTGTAGGCGTTGGCCACGTGTTCCATCTCATGCGCCATCACCCTGCCTGCCGATGCAGCCGGAGAAATGTGCGCAGCCGATTTAAAGGAGACCATCTCATCGGAACCGTCTTTATACTTCCGGTTCTTACAGGTCTCGCATTCCGCAGGCGAAGACTTCCGTCCCGGGTTCACCTGCATGGATTCGCCCGGATTCTTCACCGTTGCCGGTCTGTGTATTTGGTTTGTGTAAGGATTCATTCCGAATCCGACACCACCGATCATAACAGCACCTCACTGATATCCTGCGTCCATTATACCATAAAATACGGGAAAATCACAGTAATTTCAGCAATTCCTGCCGGATCTCGCCCATGGGTTCATCGGCGATCCCGAAATCCATTTCCTTATAACTCCAGGCTGCCCTGCCGATCCCGTTTCGATCAAAGAACGAACAGATCTCCCTGTACCATGCGAGCGTATCCGCTTTATCCACAAGTCCGATCACGCCGTATTCGCCGCAGTAGAGCGCCACGTCGCGTTCTTTTGCCACCCGGATCGCTTCGGCAAAATAGTGCTCGAAATACTCTCTGCCAAGGATCTGATCCGCCGGGAAGATCTTCGCTTCCGGGAACTGCACGGTGGTATATTTTTCCGTATACTCCTCATACTCCGCATAGGTCGAGGCGAACGGCATCCTGAAGGATGTATCCATGGGTGCGATCCAGTATGCACCCTGATGCGTAAAGATCAGGGGCTCATAAAAATGGAAGTTGTATACGATGTTCTCGTCATAGGGCGGGCACAAGTCTTTGAGCGCCATGATGCTGTTGTTATAATAGCCGCCGACAAGGATTTTGATCGTTGGTGCGAATTTGCGGATCTTCCCGATACAGGTCGTCAGGATCTGATTCCAGCGGTCGGAATAGGCAGGATCGGTCACCTCATTTAACAGTTCAAAAGAAAGCATGCCGGCGTTTTTTCCAAAGCGCCGCGCCAGTTCCTCCCAGAGCCTGTAAAAGCGCTCCTGGTAGTCTGTATTCTCAAAAAAGCCCGTTTCATTATGCCCTGCATCGAAACTGAACCCGTATGTCTTATGCAGGTCAAGGATCATGTTCAGACCGTATTTCCTGGCCCAGCCGATCGCCTTGTCGATGTAACCGAACCCTTCTTCAGAGTATCCGCCGTCCGGTTTTTCGATGAGTTCATAATCGATGGGCACGCGGATATGATCGAGTCCCCAGGATTTGATCGTCTGAATGTCTTTCTCGACGATAAACGTGTCATAGCGTTCTTTCGTATGATCGCACTGCGACAGCCAGCCGCCCAGATTGATCCCGTGCATGTAACCCTCAAACTGTTTCAATTATGCACCCTCCCATGATAGTTGAAATCTAATAACGTGCCCGACAACATTTCTCGACTGCCGGTCAGTTCTCCGTCTCCACTTTGATCGTATAGTCTGAAAGATCATAGGTGCTGACCAGAAGCTGTTTGATCATTTTCACCGCGTTCTTGTCGGCACGCTCCAGCACACCCTTCTTTTCTGCGTCCGCTTCCGCTTTGGCTTTCAGGTCCTTGATCGTATCGTTCACGTCGCTCACGCTCAGCGGGTTGAAGATGCTCTGCTTCTCATCGTAGAGTTTGAAACT
Organism: Lachnospiraceae bacterium; assembly: GCA_017620255.1. GTDB lineage: Bacteria > Bacillota > Clostridia > Lachnospirales > Lachnospiraceae > UBA2868. The sequence continues at coordinate 18,745 of JAFZQU010000025.1, read as the reverse complement.
GTTTTCATCGATCTCAGAAGACAGGATCTTTGATTTTGGCAGTTTTACGACGATCAGTTTCTTCAGGTCGTCCTTCTCCACTTCGATCGCGGTAAAATCGATCCCGGCCTTGATCACCCCGTCGTAACTGTAAATGAAGCGGGTGGTCGTCAGCGGGATATTGAAGCCTTTGTAACTCTTGCTACTGTCAAAGGATTCTACGCCCGTGTAATAGTATTCCTCCGTTGCGAGCTCTCCGATATCCGCAAGTCCTGCCTTGATGATATCGCCCGTGATCACCTTTTCCGTCTGGGTAAAGGTGTTCTCCTGCTTCGAAACCGAAGTGTTCCGCTCGAGACGGTTTGAAACATAAAAGGCGGCGACGATCATCAGTACGACCAAAATGACCGGCCCCGCCAGTTTTATCATTTTCTTCATCCTTATCCCCCTTATTCTCCCGAAACCTGTTTCGGGTTATCTCCCCAGTTTCTTCTTTGCACTGTCCCACAGGCTGTTCGCGGTATCCGCAGCCTGACCCAGCGCTTCGCTCAGTGCTTTTTCTGCTTCCGTTGCGGCCTCCGGAAGATCTTCCGCCATCTTCTGTGCCGAATCTGCCGCTTTCTGCGCCATCTCATTTACGGCGTCCGTGGCGTCTTCGATCGTTTCCGCAACTTTTTCCTTATCGATGGTACCCGCATCCATAAGCGCGGCCATCTCTTCCGTCATGGAAGTGATCTGCCCGCTCATTTCCGTGATCAGATCGTTTTTATCCTTCAGCTCCTGCTCCAGGACCTGCAGCCGTTCATCCTTCTCTTCGATCTCTTTCTGCAGTTCCGCAGCATATTCCTGCAGCGTTGCCACATCGGCGTTCAGTTTTTCCACTTCCTGCTGCAGACTGTCACGCTCCGTAACGACTGCGTCATAATCCTTTCTGGATACCAGACACCCTGTCAAAAGCGATGCCGACAGGACAAGCAGGGTAAGTGTACACAGCCGGAGCGTCATCTTACGCATTTTTCTGTTCCTCCGGTTCCTGCTGTTTCTGATATTTCTTCAGGATATTCCAGCCGGTGAGGGATGCAAGCGCAATCAGGATCCACATCCACCAGCCTCTGTTCTTTTCTTCATCACCGACGACCGCTTTTGCACCGGGCAGTTCTTTTTCACCCAGATTGACGGAATCCTCATCGGGCGTTACCGCCTCCGGCAGCTGTGCAAACCGTAATGCCAGCAGATTGTTCTCTGCCTCCGCCTGCAGCGCGCGTTCCGTACTTGCAAGCGTGATATCCATAAACGGGGATTCCGCAAGCAGGCCTGCTGCCGGTGTGACGACCGGGTCAAGCGGCAGGAAAGCTACCGGCATCGAAGGGATGGACGTTGTGATCGCATCCCCTGTGACGGGTGTCAGATCCGCCGCCGTGAGGCCTTCCGTTGCAGCTGCCGTGTAGGTTCCGCCGGAGGGCGTCAGATCCTCTTCCGGATCCACGCGATGGATTTTGAAACGCGACAGGTCGATCCCAGCGACTGCCTTGCGTGCCTCTTCGACGACATCCTCCAGTTCGCGCTTCTTCTCATAGGCTTCATCCAGTTCTTCCCTGGCTTCCGCAAGCGCTTCTTCCAAAACGTTCAGGTTTGACGGGCTCTCTAAACTGAGGTTTGCGATCATCTCTTCCAGCTGTGCGACTTTCTCGACCGCGTCATCAACGGCCATCCTGGCCTGTTCATATTTCTCAAGGTCTTCGATCGCCTGCAGGGCTTTGGTCAGTTCCGAGTAATCGTCGAAGTTGTTTTCATCATCGACCTCGCTCGCTTCCCATTTCCCCGACTCTTCGTTATAACGGACCAGCGCAAGATAGATCGGACCGTTTTCGATGTCCAGACCGTCTTCGTATTTCTTGGTCTTGTAGATATAGTTGTAATATTCAACATGCTCTACGCCGTCTTTGTCGGTATAGGTCACCTTGATCTTATTGGTCCTGCCGTTATCCTGCTGTTTGGACCTTTCCATGTAGATATCCGTCTGCTCACCGGCATAAACATAATTGCCGTCGATATCTTTCTTCCTGCCGGTCACAACCGTCTGGTCAACGCCTTCCGCATTCGTAAACACGGTTCCTTCGGAAGCCCGCTGGGCTTCCAGGCCGGCTTCCTTCACACCGATCTGCAGATTGGCCGTTTCCGGATCCACGTTCTCGTCGTTGGAGATCATGTAGTCGATCAGGAGCTTTGCCAGGTAACGGTTCAGCTGCATGTTGTTTTTGTCGGGATTTAAGGCTTCCTTTTCGGCCTTTCCCGTTTCCTGTACCTTTACGGCGTTTGCCTCCAGATCAAGCGTGCCGTCTTCCTGGTATTCGGCCGCGCGTCCGAGCAGGTTTCTGTAGTAATAGACCATGGATGCATAATACTGATCCTTGATATTTTCCAGATCTTCCTTGTTGTCTCTTAGCTTTCTGACTCTTTCTTCCGCTTTGGCGGCGTTTTCCTGCGCCTTCTTCAAAGCCTCGAGCGCTGCCGTCGAATTCGTCTTTGCACTTTCAAGCGCTTTCTTTGCTTCCTCTATCTTCTGCTGCGCCTTCTCATGCTCGATCAGGGCCTGCTCATACGCTTCCTCCGCCGCATTGGCGTTCTTTCTGGCCTCGTCATAAGCATCGGTCGCCTCCATCAGGTGTGTTTCCGCAACCGCAAGAGCATTGCCGGCCCGTTCCTTTTCCTCAACCGCTTCTTTCTTCGTTCCGGCACTGTTTGCGGCTTCCGCGCTCTCTTTCGCAGTCTTCGCAGCCTCTTTTGTCTCTGTTTCCTTATCCTTAAACTTATTCAGTTCTTTGTCTGTTTCGTCCAGGGCTTTTTCCAGTTCCGTCGTATCGGGCTCTTCCACCTCATCGAGGATCTCCTGCGCCTTTTCAAGATCCGAAACGGCACCTGCGATCTCCTTCTCTGTTTCCGCTTCCTGCCCTGCGTCTGCTTCCTGTCCGTCATCCGGACTGTCTGTATCTTCCGCCACAGGTGCAGCGGGTGCAGGACTTGCAGGCTCTGTCACAACGGGTGCCGGGTTGGCGGGTTCTGCTGCAGGTGCTTCCGGCGTGACAGGCAGCGTTCCGCCGCCGATATATACTGTCGCTTCGTCCAGATACGGCAGAACATCCCTGCTCACATCCAGCTCCGTGATGATCACCTGCGCATTCGCAACGCTCTCCGCTGCTGCTGCAGGGGCAGGGACCGGGGCACTCTCGGCAATCTGTACCGGGGCCGGCTCGGGATTTGACGGAGCAGGATCGGATGATGCGGAACCGGACGGTGCCGCAGATCCTCCCTGTGATTCTTCGCGGATCTCGACCGCTTCTATTTCTTCCGCCGCATAGGCGGTTCTGGTTGCAGCTATGGATAACGAAGTTACCATGACCAGTGCGATGATTCTTTTATACATGACCGGTACCTCCTTTTCGCTACATTATATATCGGCATTTTCGTATAGTTTCTCAAATATATTATACGACAAAATCACAGGATTTCAAATACACATTGCGTTGCTTTTCTTGCGATTTTTACTCCCCTGTGCTAGTATGTAACGGATTGAAAAATGATCCTTACGGAGGTTACTGCAATGGGTAAATTCAAAAAACTTCTCATAAATACTTTTTCCTATGTCGGAGGGCTGTTTTCCACACATCCCGTCACCTTTTTCACAATCTGTGCCGGCACGCTGACAGCTTTTGTTTATTCGTTCTATCTGAACGACGCCTTCAACATGGGCTGGGAGAAAACGGCTCCGTATGAGGCGGTTCTCCAACGGGGCCTGTGCGTACTGCTGATCTTCGGTCTGACGGCGTTCTGCATCGAGAGTTCGCCGCTGAAGAAAAAGATGCCCCTCTACGTATCAATCCCGGTATACTGTATCGTCGCGCTGTTTTCCGTCGCGCTCGGCTCCCTTGCTGATTTTGCGGCTACTTCCTCGAATCACATCCTGCTTGCCGGGATCTGCAGGAGTTACATGGAACTGCTCGGCGGCACGCGGATCATGAGCCTGGCACTTGGTTACTGCACCATCATGCTGTGCCTTGGGATCTTCTTTTCCTACAGGAAACCGGAGAATACGACCTTCTCGGGATATCTTGCAAACCTTTTTTCCAAACTGTTCTTTGCAAATATCACTTTCGCTGTTTTGGAGATCGGTATCGCGGCCCTGACAGGGATCTTCACGGTCCTTTTGTGGGGTGATTTCATAGTGATCTTCTCCGCGGCATTCATGCTGCTCTTTGGCGGCTATCTCCTGATGCGCACGATCGCCTGCTTTACGGAACCCATGCAGGAAGTGAATACGTTCATCGCGGTCCTGCTGCGCTTTGTGCTCCATTCCATCAGTCTTGCCGCCTACCTGATCATTTACATCTATATGATCAAGATCCTGATCCTGCAGGAATTCCCTTCGAATTCGGTATTTGCGATCTTAACGGCTCTCTTTGTGGCATCCATGCCGGTTGCCTATATGTGCAGGTCCTTTCCTGCGTCGCCGCGGTTCTTTTCCCTGTCGGCACGGCTCCTGCCCTATATCTTTGCACCGTTCATCCTGCTGCAGATCTATACGGTGGGCGTGAGGATCCGGCAGTACGGTCTGACCCCGACGCGGTATTTCGGTCTGCTCTTTATCGCCTTTGAGATCGTCTACATCGTATTGTATGCGATCTTCGAGCGGACGAAGGAACAGAAGATGAGCGTGATCCTTGCGGTACTGGCAGGCTGCGCCCTCATATCCACCTGGCTGCCTGCAGTCAATGCGCTCGATCTGTCCAAGTACATGCAGCTTGCGGAGATCCGTTCCTATCTCGCACAGGCGGATCATCTTACGGGCGATCCGGTGAAAGCCGCTTCCCGCGCAGCAGCAGGATACAGTTACCTTGCAAGCAACAATGAGGATTTCCTGAAGGCAAAGCTGAGCGAAGCCGACCGCAAAACCATGCAGAAACTGACCAAAAACGAAGCCTCCGGTCCTGACGGGGAAGAGCCGAAGAAATGGTATCCCTGGATGCCGGAGACCAACCGCTTTGATCTGGATATAACCGGTTATGACCATATGCAGTATGCTTATCTGGTTTCTCTTGGAAAGAACGGAAAACCTGCCGATACGGCGCACGCAGGTCTGTATCTGAATATGGACGGGAAGATCGCAGGCTATGTGAATGCGGAAGATCTGGAAGATTCCCGCACGCCTGTTTTGGAGACCAACCTGAACGGATATGTGGATATTTACAAGGATCTTGCCCTGCAAAACAACAAGGGCACCCTGTCTGACCGCGAATATAATGCCGCCATGCAGCAAGATCAGGTGATCCTGCTGGATGACGGCAATGCATTCTGTGTAACAGATGCCAACCTCTGTCTGGATACGTACGGCGACGTGCAGGAACTCTTCCTGCAGGGATATTACCTGACCACCGAATAAAGCGGCCGGGTGATCTTACCGGCCGATGATCAGTCTTCTAAGCCGAAGCTCTCATGTACGGCATTCATGGCTTTCTCCACGTCCGCCTCATCGATCAGGACCGTAACGCGGATCTCGGATGTGGAGATCATGTTGATGTTGATGTTGGAATTGTAGAGACATTCGAACATCTTGGCAGCAACACCCGGATTGCTCATCATGCCGGCACCGACGATCGAAACCTTGGCAACGGTCGTCTTGCACTTGATATCCTGTGCGCCAAGCGCATCTTTTTTGTCTTCCAGTGCCTTTAAGGCATCATCCGTCATATCACGCGGGATCGTAAAGGAAATATCCTTTGTATTGTCACGGCCGATCGACTGCAGGATCATGTCCACGTTGATATTGGCTTTGGCCAGTGCGTCAAACATGCGGAACGCCATACCGGGCTTATCCTGCAGACCCACCACTGAAATTCTTGTTACATTCTTATCGGCTGCTACGCCGCTTACCAGCATTCTCTCCACTTTTACATCCTCCTTAACGACTGTTCCTTCTTCTTCGTTCAGACTGGAACGTACCACCAGCTGGACACCGTATTTCTTCGCAAGTTCGACGGACCTGTTATGCAGGACACCGGCACCGAGCGTTGCCAGATCCAGCATTTCATCATACGTGATCTCTTTCATCTTGCGCGCTTTTTTCACGATCCTCGGATCGGCCGTATAAACGCCGTCCACATCCGTATAGATCTCACACTTGTCCGCATGCAGTGCCGCAGCCAGAGCCACCGCCGTGGTATCGGAACCGCCTCTGCCAAGCGTTGTATAGTCATCATACTTGTTCACGCCCTGGAAACCCGTCACGATAACGATCTTGCGCGAATCCAGTTCGTGCCTGATCCGTTCCGTATCGATCCTCTTAAGCCTTGCGTTGCCGTATGCGCTCGTGGTATGCATTGCCACCTGATAAGCGTTCAGCGATACCGCAGGCACGCCGAGAACGTCCATCGCCATGGCCATCAGTGCCACGCTCGTCTGCTCCCCGGTCGTCAGCAGCATATCCAGTTCTCTTCTTCCCGGATTCGGGTTGATCTCTTTTGCCATGTCGATCAGGACATCTGTCTGCTTGCCCATGGCCGAGAGCACCACGATCACATCATTACCGGCCTGATAATCCCTGATGCAGCGTCTGGCCACATTCATGATCCGGTCTTTGTCGGCGACGGATGTGCCGCCGAATTTCTTCACTACCAGCATAATACTGTCTCCTCATTATAAATATTCACTCATGCATCGCATGCAGTTTTCATTCCGCAAACAGGCGGTCGATCAGGGTATATCCCTCGGGGATAAAGATCCCGCTTGCCTTGCCTGCTGCCTCGTTATATAAATGATCCTCCTGCTTTGGCGCCGTCGAATCATAGAGCATATAAGGGATCGGGTCCGACGTGTGCGTCCTGCAGCAGATCGGTGTCGGATGATCCGGCATGATGAGCATCCTGAAATCTGCTCCGGCCGCTTCCATCCGCTCCTTCACGCGGCGGATCACACGCTCATCCAGATATTCGATGGATTTGATCTTACGCTCTGCGCTTCCCTGATGTCCCATCTCATCCGGTGCTTCCACGTGGATATAGGCAAAATCAAGCCCGTCCTCAAGAAGCGCTTTCACCGCGGCATCGGCCTTACCTTCGTAATTGGTATTCAAGCCGCCTGTCGCGCCTTCCACCTTCACGACTTCCATGCCTGCGCCGATCGCTATGCCTTTCAGCAGATCGACGGCGGAGATCATCACGCCCTTTTTATGATTTTTCTCTTCAAAGGAAGAGAGCATCGGTTTGGTACCTGCGCCCCAGAACCAGCAGCAGTTGGCGGGATTCAGTCCCTGCTTTCTGCGGGATACGTTGATCGGATGGTCTTTTAGGATCTGATAGCTTTTGACCATCATCTCACGAAGGGCAGGGTCTTTTGGCAGATACTGCCCGATCGTCTGCGTCAGCACATCGTGCGGCGGCGTCAGTTCCACGACTTCTCCCTTGTCCCAGATCAGGCAGTGCCTGTAGCTGGTCCCGACATAGAACTGATAGGTCTCATTCTGCAGTTCATCCGCAACGGCTTTCAGCAGGACCGCAGCGTCTTCCGTACTGATCTCATCCGAACTGTGATCGATGATCGTCTTGTTTTCAAACGGCACATCATCATCGGAGATCGTCACGATATTGCAGCGGATCGCGATATCCGTATCTTTCATGGGTACGCCGATCGAGAGCGCCTCAAGCGGCGATCTGCCCGAATAGTATTTCTTCGGATCGTAGCCAAGCACCGCCAGATTGGCCGTGTCGGAACCGGGCTTCATCCCGTCGGGGATCGTCTTTACAAGTCCCACTTCCGATCTGGGCGCCAGCGCATCCATGGCCGGGGTATCGGCATATTCCAGACAGGTTTTCCCGTCAAGTTCCGCAAGCGGTTCGTCCGCCATGCCGTCGCCAAGAACAATGACATATTTCATGGTATTTCCTCTTTCCCTTTATTACAGCAACCGGATCCGTCCGAGGAATCCGTCGATCTGTCCGCATTTTTCGTGGAACGCTTCTTCCGTCATGGCCTGTGTCACAAACCCGAATTCACCGGTCACGCCGTCCGCGCGCACAAGTTCGCCCTCGCCAAAGACAGCTTTCACCTTGGCAAGACCTGCAGGTTCTTTTGCCGGATCTCCTGCGGATGCATCGGCGATCCTTACAAAGAAACGTCTCGTAGCCTTGTCCACTTTTGTCAGACCGAGTTTTTTACTGCTCCAGAAGGACATGATATTGCGGTGCAGGTGCTTGGTCGCATCGACGACATCGGAAACCACGGCGCTCGCTGTCGGGAGTTTTCCCGCACCGCTGCCGTAAAACATCACATCGCCAAGCACGTTCCCCTTGACGAAGATCGCATTGAACACGTCGTTGACCGCAAACAGGGGATGTGTCGGCGGTACCAGGAAAGGCGCCACCATCGCATAGTACTGGTCCTCTTCGCGTTTGCTGGATGCGAGCAGTTTTACCGCATAATTCATCTTCTTTGCATAGGCGATATCCACCGCCGTGATCTTCGAGATACCCTCCGTGTAGATCTCTTCGAAATCCACATGGTCGCCAAAAGCAAGCGAGGAAAGGATCGCGATCTTCCTGCAGGCGTCGTAGCCTTCCACATCCGCTTCGGGATTGCGTTCCGCATACCCCAGTTCCTGGGCCTTCTTCAGGGCCGCGTCAAATTCCTGCCCGTCTGCGGACATTTTACTCAGGATGTAATTGGTCGTTCCGTTCAGGATACCCGTGATCTCAAGGATCTCATCGGCCGTCAGAGAGGAATTGAGCGGGCGGATGATCGGAATGCCGCCGCCGACACTTGCTTCAAACAGGAAGTTCAGTTCCTTCGTGCGGGCGATCTCGAGAAGTTCCGGTCCGTGCTTTGCGACCAGTTCCTTGTTGGAAGTACATACGCTCTTTCCGGCGAGCAGGCTCTTTTTCACAAACGTATACGCCGGCTCCACGCCGCCCATGACTTCGACCACGATCTTTACATCCGGATCGTTTAAGATCACGTCAAAATCATGCACGAGGATCTTTTCGACCGGATCTCCGGGAAAATCACGCAGATCCAGGACATACTTGACGTTGATCTCCTGTCCTGCCTTCTTATTGATACTGTCCGGATTGGTGCGGATCACTTCCACAACCCCCGAACCGACTGTTCCGTATCCGAGTACCGCTATATTGACCATATGCTGTCTCCTTTATCTTTATTCCTTCGCAAGGATCTTGACATGATGCACGCCCTGCTGCTGTTCCATTTCCTCGATCAGTTTCGATACGTCCTTCGTATCCTTGAGCAGCTGGATACTGATCGAAAGGGAAGCCATCGCATTGATGGGGATACTCTGATGGATCGTCAGGATATTCGCCCCGTATTTGGCGATGATCTTCAGAAGATCGGCGAGAAGCCCCGGCTTGTCATCCATGGAAAAAGTCAGGGTGATCGTTGTCCCCTGCGTATTGTCATGGAACTGGAAGATATCGTCCTTGTATTTATAGAACGAGCTCCGGCTGATCCCCACGCTCTCGGTCGCTTCCTGTACGGTGATGGCCTGCTCACTGTCAAGCAGTGATTTTGCCTCTACCACCTTTAAGAGCACTTCCGGCAGCGCTTTCTCTTTTACGATGTAGTAGTTGTTTGTCTTTGTCATGCGAACACCTGTCCTTGCACGAAAGATATTCTATCATACTCTCCTGTACGGGGCAAGTGTAAAAATCATATAAAAAAAAACCGCTCTGTGGCGGTTTTTTTATCTATTCTATCCTTATGGTAGTTTTGTTAAGCCGAGATCCATTTCAGGTAGCCGTTGATGAAGGGATCAAGATACCCGTCCAGCACCGCATCCACCTGTGCGACCTCCACATTTGTGCGGTGGTCCTTGACCATGGTGTAGGGCTGCAGGACATAGGAACGGATCTGGTTGCCCCAGCCGATCTCTTTGACGTCCCCGCGGATATCGGAAAGCTTCTCCGCGTTTTCCTCCTGCTTGAGCAGATACAGTTTGGCTTTCAGCATCTGCATCGCCTTATCCTTGTTCTGGAACTGCGAACGCTCATTCTGGCACTGCACCACGATCCCGGTCGGCAGATGTGTGATCCGGATCGCGGAGGATGTCTTGTTGATGTGCTGTCCGCCGGCGCCGGAACTGCGGTAGGTATCGATCCTAAGATCCTCGTCGTTGATCTCCACGTCCAGATCCTCTTCGATATCCGGCATTACATCAAGCGATACAAAGGAAGTCTGTCTCTTTCCCTGCGCGTTGAAAGGGGAGATGCGCACCAGTCTGTGCACACCTTTTTCCGATTTCAGATATCCGTAAGCGTTCAGACCGTTTACCTGGAATGTCACGGACTTGATCCCCGCTTCGTCGCCGTCAAGGATATCAAGCACTTCCACGGAGAACCCTTTCTTTTCCGCATAGCGTGAATACATGCGGTATAACATGCCCGCCCAGTCACAGCTCTCGGTACCGCCTGCGCCTGCGTTCAGCCTTAAGATCGCATTGTTTTTATCGTATTCGCCGCTGAGCAGCGTATTGATCCTGAGTTCCTCGATGGTATTCTTAAAATCATCGTATTCCGTCTGGATATCCGGAACAAGCGCGGGATCGTTCTCCTCATAAGCCATGTCGATCAGTTCGAAGAGATCGCCGTACTGCTGTTCCAGGCCTTCCACGGTCTCGATGATGTCCTTGTAACTCTTGAGTTCGATCGTCATCTGCTGTGCGCGTTCCGCATTGTCCCAGAAGTCCGGCGCTTCCATCTCGCGCTCCAGTTCCTCGACACGCTGTTTCTTATGGTCAAGCGCCAAAGAAGCCTTTACTTCCCGTAGAGGCTCCTCGTAAGTCTGTAATTCCTGTTTGATCTGATCCAGTTCTACCATATCTGTTTCTACGCTTCCTTCTTGCGCATGCAGCACTGCTTATATTTCTTGCCTGAACCGCAGGGGCAGGGATCGTTCGGATAGATCTTGGCCACCTCGCGCTTCTGCGGCTTCTTCTGTGCGGAATCGTCTTTGTTCGTTCCGGTGATCTTGGCCACTTCCTCACGTTCCACCTTCTGCTCGACGCGGATATGCATCAGAACACGGACGGTCTCCTCACTGATGGAATCCGTCATGGCATTGAACATTTCATAGCCCATCATCTTATACTCAACAAGCGGGTCTCTCTGACCGTAAGCCTGCAGCCCGATACCCTGCCGCAGCTGGTCCATATCGTCGATGTGGTCCATCCACTTGCGGTCAATGACTTTGAGTAAGATCACGCGTTCCAGTTCACGGATCTGCTCGGGTGTCGGGAATTCGGTCTCCTTGGCCTCATAGAGCTTAACGACCTCTTCCTTGAGCATATGCTTTAATTCTTTTTTCTTAAGATCCTTCACCCTCTCAGGCGTCAGTTCCTGTACGGGAACCGTTGCCAAAAGGTGCTGGTTCAGTTCGGCCAGATCCCAGTCTTCCGGAACGGAATCCTCGCCGATACACATATCCACGGTATTTTCGACAAAATCAGTCGCCATGCGGAAGATCACATCGCGCATGCTTTCGCCGTCAAGTACTCTTCTGCGCTCCGCATAGATGATCTCACGCTGCTCGTTCATGACCTGGTCATATTCCAGCAGATTCTTACGGATACCGAAGTTGTTGTTCTCGATCTTTGTCTGTGCCTTCTCGATCGCGGAAGAGAGCATCTTATGCTCGATCTGTTCACCGTCGGGAACGCCCAGTGCATTGAATACGTTCATCAGACGCTCGGAACCGAACAGACGCATCAGATCGTCTTCGAGCGAGATAAAGAACCTGGATTCACCGGGATCGCCCTGTCGTCCGGAACGGCCTCGCAGCTGATTATCAATACGTCTGGATTCATGACGTTCCGTACCGATGATCTTCAGGCCGCCTGCTGCCCTGGCTTGCTCATCCAGCTTGATATCCGTACCACGGCCGGCCATGTTGGTCGCGATCGTAACTGCCCCGTGTATACCGGCGTCCGCTACGATCTCCGCTTCGAGTTCATGGAACTTCGCGTTCAGCACTTTATGCTGGATGCCGCGCTTCCTAAGCAGTGCACTCAGTTCTTCCGAGGCCTCGATCGTGATCGTGCCGACCAGGATCGGCTGTCCCGTTGCATGCGCCCGTTCGATCTCATCGCAGATCGCATGCAGTTTCTCGCGCCTTGTCTTATATACGGCATCCTGCAGGTCTCTTCTGACCACAGGCTTATTTGTCGGGATCTCGATAACGTCCATCCCGTAAATATCACGGAATTCTTTTTCTTCTGTCAGCGCGGTACCGGTCATACCGCATTTTTTCTCGAATTTATTAAAGAAATTCTGGAAAGTGATCGTCGCAAGCGTCTTACTCTCGCGTTTGACTTTGACATGCTCTTTGGCCTCGATCGCCTGATGCAGACCGTCGGAATAACGGCGTCCCGGCATGATACGTCCGGTAAACTCGTCCACGATCAGCACCTGATCGTCTTTGACCACGTAATCCTGGTCGCGGAACATCAGATTGTGCGCACGCAGCGCCAGGATGATATTGTTCTGGATCTCCACATTCTCGGGATCGGCCAGATTCTCGATCTGGAAGAACTGCTCAACCCTGCGTACGCCCTCAGCCGTCAGAGTGACGAATTTATCCTTTTCATTGACAATAAAATCACCGCTCTCTTCACGCTCGATCCCCATGATGGCATCCATCTTGGTCAGATCTTCCATGTCGGCTCCGCGCTTCATCTGTCTTGCCAGGATGTCGCAGACCTCGTAGAGTTTGGTGGATTTGCCGCTCTGACCGGAAATGATCAGCGGAGTCCGGGCTTCGTCGATGAGCACCGAGTCCACCTCGTCGATGATGGCAAACGCAAGATCCCTGAGGACCAGCTGTTCCTTGTAGATCACCATGTTGTCACGCAGATAATCGAAACCGAGTTCGTTATTGGTCACATAGGTGATATCACAGTTATAGGCAGCCCGTCTTTCCTCGGGCTTCATCTCATTGAGTACGCAGCCGACCGTCAGGCCCAGGAACTCATGGATCTGTCCCATCCACTCCGCATCACGGCTGGCCAGGTAATCGTTGACCGTGACGACATGCACGCCGCGTCCGGCCAATGCGTTTAAGTAAGCAGGCAAAGTCGCGACTAATGTTTTACCTTCACCTGTTCTCATCTCGGCGATTCTGCCCTGATGCAGGATGATGCCGCCGATGATCTGTACACGATAGTGCTCCATCTTCAGAACACGTCTTGCTGCTTCCCGAACGACCGCATATGCTTCCGGCAGCAGATCGTCAAGTGTCTCGCCTTCGCTGTAGCGCTTCTTGAATTCCTTCGTCTTGTCCTTCAGTTCCGCGTCCGAAAGCGCTCTCATGGCGTCGCGGTAAGATTCCACCTGATCTACGGTATCCTGGATCAGTTTCAGTTCCCGCTCACTATGTGTACCGAATATTTTTTCAACTAATTTCATAAAATCCTTTTAACACTCCGTCTTTTCAGCGTTACCCATTATTTTAGCAGAAATGGTGCGGCTGTTCAATGTGTCTATCTGTAAAATATTTGTGAACAAAACCTGATCAGAGCCTTATTCCGCCTGCATTTTGTGTCCCTTTTTCCCCTCGAGCATCTTACGCAGGGATGTTTCATAGGGAGCCCTTGCGATCCCGTTCTCCGTGATGATCGCGCTGATCAGCGTATGATCCGTCACATCAAACGCAGGATTGTAGGTTTTCACGCCTTCAGGCGTCATTCTCTTTTCATACCACATCGAACAGATCTCCTCCCCGGGGCGTTCCTCGATCGGGATCTGTGAGCCGTCAGTCAGGTTTTCATCGATCGTGGAAGAGGGCGCACATACATAGAAGGGGATCCCGTAATGCTTTGCAAGGATCGCGACCTGGGACGTGCCGATCTTATTGGCGGCGTCCCCGTTCATGGCCACCCTGTCACAGCCGACAAAGACCGCCTGCACCTTTCCCTGTCTCATCACCATGGAAGCCATGTTGTCGCAGATCAGCGTCACATCGATCCCGGCCTTGTTCAGTTCATAAGCCGTCAGCCTGGCCCCCTGTAAAAGCGGCCTGGTCTCATCCGCAAAGACGTGGATGCCGTATCCCTTTTCATGTGCCAGATACATCGGTGCCGTTGCCGTTCCGTACCGGCTCGTGGCAAGCTGTCCCGCATTACAGTGCGTCAGGAGTCCGTCCCCTTTTTTGATCAGGGTCAGGCCGTATTCGCCGATCATACGGCAGATGTTGATATCCTCTTCCTGTATCTCTTCCGCTTCTTTCTTAAGGAGCTCTTTGATCTTTGCAACACTGCAGTTCTTTGCTTCTGCCACAACATCTTCCATCCTGCGCAGTGCCCAGGACAGATTGACAGCCGTCGGTCTGGCGGAATTCAGATAGGCGGCGGCATCATGAAACTGTTTCGCGAAAGTATCGTAATCCTGTGTATCCATCTCCCTTGCGGCCAGATAGACGCCGTAGGCTGCCGCTACGCCGATCGCCGGTGCCCCGCGCACCTGCAGCAGATAGATGGCGTCATGGATCTCTTTCTGCGTCTTTAAAGCAAGGATCACTTCCTCGTTTGGCAGCTTTGTCTGGTCGATGATCAGCAGCGCGTCTCCTGCTTCGTTCAGCGCAACCGTATCATATGTCAGGCCTGTTTTCATGCCTCATCCTCCTGTTCCCGAAAAGAAGGGAAGCACCGCCGGTGCTTCCCTGCTCTTTTTGATCGTGATCTGCCGCATGGAATGCGCTCAGATCTCCGGTTCGATCAATCCGTAAGTATTTCCTTTTCTCTTATATACAACGTTTACCTGATCCGTTTCCGCATTGCAGAATACGTAGAATCCATGCCCTAAAAGTTCCATCTGGATGCAGGCATCCTCCGGATACATCGGCTTGATGTCAAAACGTTTCGAGCGGACGATCTTGATCTCTTCGTCCTCCGAAAAATCCTTCTCCATGAAATCCTGCTTGAAGTTGGATGCGCCGTGCTTGGAATCGATCAGTTTGTTCTTGTATTTCTTGAGCTGTCTCTCAATGATCTCTTCCACCAGGTCTATGGATACGTACATATCGTTGCTGGCCTGTTCGGAGCGGATGATGGATCCCTTCACCGGGATCGTGACCTCTATCTTCTGTCTTTCCTTCTCTACGCTAAGTGTTACATGAACTTCCGTGTCCGGTGTAAAATATCTCTCCAATTTGCCGATCTTGTCCTCAACAGCATTTCTGAGTCCTTCGGTGATGTCAATGTTTTTTCCAACAATCGTAAATTTCATGCCGGTCACCCCTTTCCTTGCAAAACGTCAGAGACGCTTTGTTTTTGCATTAACAGTATACCACAAAAGCGGTGTAATCTCCATATGGAATTTCCTTTCCTGATTCCACCTAATTCCACCAAAGATCTGCCAGATATCCCAGAAATCCGCCGTTTCTCGTACCGATCTTAAAGTTGACCGTCTTCGTTCCACCATAATTACCGATTCCCTTGAGCGTCACTTTCGCCGTTCCGGATTTGATGTTGTTGCTGTAACCGGCTATCTCAAAGTCTACACCCGGAACCAGATAGGTCGGAGACTTCTTGGTACCGAGATACAGAACATCCGTAAGATCTTCGTTCTTCAGTGTTACGGCTCTTCCTGTATAGTCTTTGGAAGGGATCGCCTGCATCAGCGCTGCCTTGTTCAGATTCTTGTCAGCCGTAATATAGCGGTAAGTGATCACTGTGCTTCCCGAATAGTTACCACGGCCGCTGATAACAGCACTCACTTCGCCTTTCTCCTCTAACAGACTGTCGTCATAGTCCGTGATCTGATAATCCGTTCCGGCTCTCAAAGCCTTTCCGTCCAGATCTGTGATCTTAACGGCCGGATTCTGATATCCCTTTTTGGATACCACCTTATCTTCCACTGTGATATTCTTTTTCAGTTTTGCAATGTCCTGCCGCGCAACCGCAAAGTTGAATGCCAGCGTCCCTTTATAATCACCCTTGCCTTTCACTGTCATGACGGCTGTTGCCCCGGTGGTCACCGCGGTATTTTTACTGTAACTAACGGTGTAATCTTTTCCCTCTGTAAGTGTTCTGGCACCGTCTTGTACTGTGATCGCAGGTTTTGCTCCTCCCTTGGCATAAGGAACGGAGGTGCTGTACTTGTAGGTAAAGCCGGGTTCTTTTTTCAGTTCCCTGCCTTTTGCGATCTTGAATGTCGCGTTCTTACTGCCGACCAGATTCTTCGCATTGCCCTCTTTAGCCGCAAAGACAATAGTTGCCGTCCCGACATTCGTATTATTCTGCACGCCGACTACCACGTAATCATCACCTTCCACGAGATCTACCCCGTTCAGTTTCAGCGTGTATGTTCCGGAAGCCGGTCTTATCGCATTACCTGTATAAACATACGAATTCGGTTTCAGGGTCACGGCGACCTTCGAGAATAACTGTGATTTTTCCACAACCGTGATGTTCGCGGTCAATGTCCCGGTAAAGTTTGCATTATTCGTCTTCGGTTTGATCTCTACAGTATAAGGGCCGACCCCATTCACATCATCACTGTAGACAAAATCAAACCCTGTCTTTGCAATGCTCTTTCCTGTAGATTTCCATTTTATAACAGGTACAGGGCTTTGTACTCTTCCGGTTGCGGCGATCACCAGATCTTCCACTGTCACATCTTCGCCCAGCACCGCCGGTACAATTGTGAAACTCAGTTTCTGCGGAGCTGTCCCCTTATAATTTCCCTTAAAGCTTACTGTCGCGACCGCTGTACTTCCAACTTTGGTATTATTTTTCAAGCTAACACTGTAATCTGTCCCGGCTATCAGTTTTTTCGTTCCGTCATAAACGGAGATATTCGGCTTGATGGCAGAACCCGTATACCGGTATTCGCGGCTTAAGCCACAGGACCAGATATCCGAAGTCAGTTCCATTGTGTCATCCTTCTTGATGATTCGCTTCAGATCCCGTCCGACATAACGGATAACTGTTTCAGTTCCGCCGTCTACGGATTTGACAAGTACTTGCGGCATACCCTCGGGATCTTCAAACATAAGATCTCCCAGCAGGCTTCCGTTGATCATTTCATAATCAAGATCATAACGTCCTTTATAATCAGGAGCCAACCCGTAAATCGACATGGATACCGTTCCATTGTCTGTATTTTCCTTGTAGACCACAGAATAGTCTTCCCCGATCGTCAGCGTTTTCTCATCATGATAAAGGAACGCTTCCGGCAAAGCGGAGTTTTTGGAACGGAGTTTCTGCGCAAAGGAAAGCGCAATATCAAGGTCTTTGATATCAACCGCAGTATCTTCCGGACCTCCGCATTGAAGTGTTAGATTTTTTGAATCCGTTTCGGCACTGACAACAACACTTTCAACAGAACCGTTCGGATCCGTTTTGATGGTGGTGATGCTTCCGCCATCTATCAGCAGGTTATCTACACTGGCGCCATCCTTGACCGTGATACTGTTGATCGCTGCAGCATCCATCTCCAGCGTGTCTATTTCCACATTCTCCAGACTCAGGTTGTCCGCACTGATCTCACTTAAGAGAAGATCCGCGTTTCCATCGGCATCCTCTTTCAGTATTGCCGACTGTTTTTTATTTTTCCCTCTTGATGTTCCACATCCGTCAATCGTAACTGCCTGTTCCTCTGCCGTACCGCTTTCATTTGTACCAAGGGTAATACGGAAGTCCTCCTGATTGCCGGCATACACCGTTGCGGATACTTCTCCTTTTTCTGCGTCGAGCGTCGTTGCAACCCTGGATGCGTCCGTTACAACATCGACATACTTGTCTCCGTCCAGAGAGTGGATCTGCATTTTTTTGTTTTCTTTGTTTTCCACAACGGTTTCATCTGTCGTCACTGCGATCAGATTTCCCTCTGTTACAGGAGCTGTCCGTACGATCTCTGTTCCGGCTTCATTCTGCATCATACCAAGGGATGTGAGGCCTACGACCTCATCCGCCTTGTTTTCGTTCACATTCAGCCTTCTGCCGGATATCGTTGCAAGTTGCGTGCCCTCAGCGTCCCGGATCTCATAATTCCCGGAAGATCCGTCCGTGGAATCGACCAGCATGGTGCGCATACGATAGCGCATACGGTAGCGCATACGATAACGCATACGATACCTCATACGATAGCGCATACGATAACGCATACGATAACGCATACGATAACGCATACGGTAACGCATACGATACCTCATACGATAACGCATACGATACCTCATACGATAACGCATACGATAACGCATACGGTAACGCATACGATACCTCATACGATAGCGCATACGATAACGCATACGATAACGCATACGATAACGCATACGGTAACGCATACGATACCTCATACGATAGCGCATACGATACCTCATACGATAGCGCATACGGTAACGCATACGATAGCGCATACGATAACACATACGATAGCGCATACGGTAACGCATACGATAGCGCATACGATACCTCATACGATAGCGCATACGATAACGCATACGGTAACGCATACGATATTTCATACGGGAGCCATATTTGGACTTGAGTTGGTCGAGCGTTGCGCCGTTCTCTACATCGGTCTTATACGCTGCTTCTTCCCCATCTGTCCATTCATTCCTATTATCTCTGGCAACTCCGTAAGTCTTATAGAGTGCTTCATCTGTTTCTGTCCAATTATATGTGTCGTCATCCGCACTGCCAAATTCGGTATACAGTTTTTCATCAGCATCCGTCCAGGTATAATTATTGTCTGCCGGAAGCGCAGTCCCG
>JAFZQU010000024.1 GCA_017620255.1 Lachnospiraceae bacterium | reverse complement strand
TCTTAAAGGATCACAAGCGTCCGGACGGCAGAGAGATCACGCAGATCAGACCGCTTGCAGCAGAAGTGGACCTGATCCCGAGAGTACACGGTTCCGCAATGTTCACCAGAGGCCAGACACAGATCTGCGATATCTGCACGCTGGCACCGCTTTCCGATATGCAGAAGGTGGACGGACTGGATTCCAACGAAGTATCCAAGCGTTACATGCATCATTATAATTTCCCGAGTTATTCCGTAGGCGAGACCAAGCCCAGCAGAGGACCGGGACGTCGTGAGATCGGTCATGGCGCACTTGCAGAGCGTGCCCTGATCCCGGTACTTCCGAGTGAGGAAGAATTCCCGTATGCGATCCGCTGCGTATCCGAGACTTTTGAGAGTAACGGTTCCACATCCATGGCCAGCACCTGCGCATCCTGTATGTCCTTAATGGCAGCAGGCGTGCCGATCAAGAAGATGGTTGCAGGTATTTCCTGCGGTCTGGTAACAGGTGATACGGATGACGATTACGTACTGCTGACCGATATCCAGGGTCTCGAAGATTTCTTCGGCGACATGGACTTCAAGGTAACGGGTACAACGGAAGGTATCACGGCGATCCAGATGGATATCAAGATCCACGGCCTGACACGTCCGATCGTGGAAGGTGCGATCGCAAGATGCCGTGAAGCAAGACTGTTCATCATGGATACCTGCATGAAGCCGGCGATCGCTGAGCCGAGACCGACCGTGAACGAATATGCACCCAAGATCATCCAGATCAAGATCGATCCCGAGAAAATCGGTGATGTGGTCGGCCAGCGCGGTAAGACGATCAATGCGATCATCGACCAGACGGGCGTCCGTATCGATATCACGGATGACGGTGCTGTCAGCATCTGCGGCACGGATCAGGCCATGATGGAGAAGGCAGTAGAACTCATCAAGATCATCGTGACAGAGTTCGAAGCAGGCCAGATCTTTACCGGAAAGGTAGTCAGCATCAAGGAGTTCGGTGCATTCGTAGAGTTCGCACCGGGCAAGGAAGGTATGGTTCATATCTCCAAGATCGCAAAGGAACGTATCAACCGTGTGGAAGACGTTCTGACACTCGGCGATGTGGTTACCGTAAAGTGTCTCGGAAAAGACAAGATGGGCCGCATGAGTTTCTCGATCAAGGATGTTTAAGTAAACCTGTCGACAAGCGAAACAGTATCGGGGGCATTGCTTCCGATACTGTTTTTTCGTGGACTGACGAAGTTATCCACATTTTCGTTATCAGATTAAGCCACGGCTTAACAAATGAAAAAAGACACCTGTTGTTTCCGAAAAGTTCAGTAAAACAGGGCTTTTCGGGACTTTGTATTTTTCCGCGTACAAGATTATTTGTCACGGAATTATGTAAAACAAAAAAAATGTGGATAAAACATGCGACTAATTCACATTGTTAGTTTATTGTGTATATATAATAAAATTTCAAGAAAATATTACATGGTGACTGCTAAAATGACACACCTTCACTCTTTTTTCATACGTGAAAAAATGGTAAGATAGATGTCAGGAGGTGCGACATGGGAAAACGTGTGATTTTGATCGTAATGGACAGTTTTGGAGTCGGCGCGCTGCCGGATGCGCCGTCCTTTGGCGATGTGGATGTGAATACGATCGCATCCTGCATGAAGAGCGCGAAGTTTGGCGCGGATCACCTGGCTAAGATCGGACTGTTTTCGATCGACGGGGTTTCCACGCTGCCGTATGTGCAGCAGTATGAAAAAGAACACGGGTTAGATCCTGTCGGCGCCTATGCACGCCTTGCGGAAGCTTCCATGGGAAAGGATACCACGACCGGACACTGGGAGATCGCAGGTCTGATCAGTGCCAAGCCGTTTCCGACCTATCCGGAGGGGTTCCCGCGCGAGGTTCTGGATGAATTCTGCAAGCGCACGGGCCGCGGCTTTCTGTGCAATCTGCCGTACTCGGGCACGCAGGTGATCGCGGATTACGGCGATGAGCATGTGAAAACAGGTGATCTGATCGTTTATACTTCGGCAGATTCCGTTTTCCAGATCGCGGCGCATGAAGAAGTCGTACCGCTTGAAAAACTCTATGAATATTGCCGGATAGCGCGTGATATTTTGCAGGGACCGCACGGCGTCGGCCGCGTGATCGCAAGACCGTTCGTGGGCGAGAGCGGACATTACACGCGTACGTCAAACCGCCATGATTTTTCCCTGGTCCCGACGGCCGATACGATGCTCGATCTGATCAAGGCGGCTTCCATGGATGTGATCGCGGTCGGAAAGATCCACGATATCTTCGCGGGCCGCGGCATGACGGAGTTCACCTACACTTCCGGTAATGCGGAAGGGATCGATAAGACGGTAGAATACATGGATCATGATTTTAACGGACTGATGTTTGTGAATCTGGTCGATTATGATATGCTTTACGGCCACCGCAGGGATATCGACGGATATGCGGAAGCGGTCGCCTATTTTGACAAACGCCTGCATGAGATCACGGACAAGATGCGGGATGACGATATCCTGATGATCACGGCGGATCACGGCTGCGATCCTGGATATCTTGCGACAACGGACCACACCAGGGAATATATCCCGCTTGTGATGTACGGAAAGAACGTACGCCCGGGGAACCGCGGGACAAGGGCGACTTTTGCGGATATTTCCGCGACTGTCCTTCAGTATCTCGGCGTAGCCAATACGATCGCGGGAGAAGCGATCGAACTCTAGAAAAGGAATCAGAATGTACGAACAGGAAATAAAGAAGCGGCGTACGTTTGCGATCATCTCGCATCCGGACGCCGGTAAAACAACTCTGACTGAAAAATTTCTCTTATACGGCGGCGCGATCAACCTCGCCGGCTCCGTCAAAGGCAAAGCGACGGCAAGACACGCGGTCTCCGACTGGATGGAGATCGAAAAGGAGCGTGGTATCTCCGTAACCTCTTCCGTCCTGCAGTTCAATTACGACGGATTCTGTATCAATATCCTGGACACACCGGGACATCAGGATTTCTCCGAGGACACATACCGGACACTGATGGCTGCCGATTCCGCGGTCATGGTGATCGATGCGAGCAAGGGCGTGGAGGCGCAGACCAGAAAACTCTTCAAGGTCTGCGGCATGCGGCACATCCCGGTCTTTACGTTCATCAACAAGCTGGACCGTGACGCAAACGACACGTTTGAGCTTCTGGATGAGATCGAGAAGGAGCTTGGCATTGCGACCTGCCCGATCAACTGGCCGATCGGCTCCGGTAAGCGTTTCAAAGGCGTTTATGACCGGAAAGACAGGCAGGTCGTGACTTTTTCGGATACGGAAAAGGGAACCAAAGAGGGTAAGAGCGAACACATTTCCATAGACGATACGGACGCACTGAAACAGGGCATCGGTGAAGACGCGCTGGAGCAGCTGCTTGGCGAGATCGAACTGCTTGACGGTGCAAGTGCCGCCTTTGATCTGGACGCCGTCAGAGCAGGCGAACTGTCCCCTGTATTTTTCGGTTCCGCGCTGACCAATTTCGGCGTGGAGATCTTTCTGCACTATTTCCTGCAGATGTCAACGGCACCTGTCGGGCGCAATTCCGACAGCGGGCTCATCGATCCCATGACGCATGATTTTTCCGCCTTTGTATTTAAGATCCAGGCGAACATGAACAAGGCCCACAGGGACAGGATCGCGTTCATGCGGATCTGTTCGGGCAAATTCACGGCCGGCATGGAAGTGCGCCACATCCAGGCGGACAAGAACATCCGTCTCTCGCAGCCGCAGCAGATGATGGCACAGGAGCGGCACATCGTTGACGAGGCTTACGCGGGCGATATCATCGGCGTGTTCGATCCGGGCATTTTTGCGATCGGGGACACGATCACGGCGGGCGGAGAGCGTTTTGCGTACGAAGGGATACCGACGTTTGCGCCGGAGCACTTTGCGCGTGTGAGACAGCTGGATACGATGAAGCGCAAACAGTTTGTCAAAGGCATCACGCAGATCGCGCAGGAAGGTGCGATCCAGATCTTTCAGGAGTTCAATACCGGTATGGAAGAGATCATTGTCGGCGTTGTCGGCGTTCTGCAATTTGAGGTCTTGAAATACCGTCTGGAAAATGAATATAATGTAGATATCAAGTTGGAAAATCTCCCGTATGAGCATATCCGCTGGATCGAAAACAAGGATGAGGTCGACGTGGAAAAGATCGTCGGCACCTCGGATATGAAACGGGTTAAAGATATGCGGGATAACCCGCTTCTGCTGTTTGTCAACAGCTGGAGCGTCGGGATGGTGCTTGAGAGAAACGCCGGCCTTAAGTTATCCGAATTCGGAAGGAATACATGAACAGGAGAAAGAAGAAAAGCGGCGTTGCCGCCCTTTTGACGATAGCCGTATTAGCGGCACTGACTGTCGCCTGCGCACTGTTTTATCTGTGGGGAGGTGACAGGTTGTTGCCGTCTGAACGGCAGGCCTCTTCGCTTGACCATGTCCCCGGGGACGTTCAGGCAGCCTCGCCTGAAGAGATCCTCGTCGAAAGTCTGTTGGAACCGGAAGTCGAGATCCGCGTGGCAGAAAGCGGTGAAGACAGCGGACGCATCATCCGGGACGACGAAATATCCAAATACAGATCCGAGATCTTACAGAACGAACTGAAACGTTACTGCTATGACCACCTGACAGAGGAGGACCAGCATCTCTATGAGGAGGTTTACGGCGTGATCCGTTCGTTTGGCAGCGACGTGATCTTATCAACGACCGATCCGGACCAGCTGAAAAAGGTGTTTTCCTGCGTCATGCTGGATCATCCGGAGATCTTCTACGTGACCGGTTATACCCTGACCAAATACACCCGGAACAACGTGATCGAAGACATCGCTTTTTCCGGGAAATACATCATGAACGAGCAGGAGGCGGCAGCGGCCTTAGAACGGGTCGAGGCTGTCGGTAACGCATGCGCTGCGGCCACTGTGACCATGGATGAATACGAGAAAGTCAAATATGTCTATGAATGGCTGATCTACCGCTGCGATTACGTGCTCGGTGCCGAAAACAACCAGAACATCCTGAGTGTATTTTTGACCACGCAGACCGTCTGCCAGGGCTATGCCAAAGCCGCCCAGTATCTGCTCAACAAGATGGGCGTTTTCTGTATTCTCTGCGAAGGCGAGGCGATGGGCAGGGAAGCGCATGTGTGGAACATCGTGCGGATCGACGGCGAATACTATTTTCTGGACGTGACATGGGGCGATGCGTCCTACACGTTCAACGAGGCGGAAGAGGATGCACCCACGCCGCCCGAGATCAATTACGAGTACATGTGCGTGCCTTACACGGAGATCGCGGGAACGCACCTCATTCAGGAGACCGTCACGCTTCCCGTCTGCAATTCGATGCGCGACAACTATTACGTGCGTGAAGGCATCTATTTCACGGATGTCGACGAGAATGCCCTGGGCGCGGCCTTTACGGGGGCCTACGACAGGATGGCCAAGACGGTATCGATCAAGTGCGCGGATGCGACCGTTTTCAGGGATATGGAGCGGTATCTGATCGACCGCGAGCATATTTTCGATTATCTGCGCGGAAACAGCAAGGTCAATTATATCAAGATGGAAGACCGCAACCTGTTTCTGTTTTATCTCGAGTAAAAGAGAGATGCAGCCGTAATAAAAATCACACAAGCGGCTGATTTTGTGATATACTGATAGAAGTTGAAACAGTGGCAATGCCAAGGAGGAGAGTATGGCTAAGGATATCGAAAAAGGAACGATCATGCAGGGCGACACCATCGGTGAGATCCGCATTGCGGGAGATGTTGTTGCAAATATCGCGGGGATCGCCGCAACGGAAGTGGAAGGCGTGGCAGCAACCTTCGGAAACATCACGAACGAGCTGATGAACAAGGTCGGGCTGAAGACGCTTGGCAAGGCGATCAAGGTGGAAGTGAACGAGACAAGCTGTGATGTTGCGATCGCGCTGATCATGAAGTACGGATATCATATCCCGACGACCTGCAAGAAGGTGCAGGAACGCGTCAGGAGTTCCATTGAAAACATGACCGGTCTGAAGGTCAATGATGTCAATATCCGCGTTGCGGGCGTTGACATGCAGGGACAGCAGTAGGAGCAGACGGGTATGACCAGAGCGCAGATACGTGAAGATATTTTCAAATTGCTGTTTCGTATCGAATTCAACAGCCAGGAGGACATGCCTTCGCAGATCGCTCATTTTTTTGAAAACGTGCAGATAGGCGACGCGGAAGAAGGCGCGCATCTGATCCCTGAAGAAGATGCGGAATACATCAGGGAGAAATACGAACGGATCGCAGAGCGCATTCCCGAACTGGACGCGATGATCGACGCCGCAGCAAAGGGCTGGAAAGTCACGAGGCTTGGCAAAGTCGACCTGACGATCTTAAGACTGGCTGCGTATGAAATGAAATATGATGAGGACATCCCGGTGGGCGTTGCCATCAATGAGGCAGTCGAACTGGCCAAGAAGTTCGGGCAGGACGAATCGCCGGCTTTTATCAACGGGATACTCGCCAAACTGGCAAGCGATGAATAAAGTCTATGCTGTAGGACAGATCAATCAATATATCAAGAACCTTTTAGCGCAGGAAACCATCCTGCATTCTGTTTCTGTTAAGGGAGAGGTATCCAATGTGAAATACCACTCCTCCGGTCACATTTATTTCACGATGAAAGATAATACGGGCACCCTTTCCTGTGTGATGTTTGCGTCAGCCAGGTCCGGGCTTAAATTCACGATGCGGGAAGGCATGGGGATCATTGCGACCGGCAGGATCGAAGTGTATATGCGTGACGGCAAATACCAGCTCTATGCCGAAAAGATCGTGCAGGACGGCGCGGGAGACCTTTACGCAAGGTACCTTGAACTGAAAGACAAGCTCGAAGAAATGGGGATGTTCGATCAGTCTTATAAGAAAGACATCCCGTACTATTCGAGGACCATCGGGATCGTGACGGCAGCGACAGGCGCGGCCGTGCAGGATATCATTCAGATCGCACACCGCCGCAATCCGTATGTACAGCTGATCTTGTGCCCTGCACAGGTGCAGGGGGACGGCGCTGCACAGAGCATTGTGGACGGGATCGAAGCGCTCGACCGGTACGGTGTGGACGTGATCATCGTGGGACGCGGCGGCGGATCCATTGAGGATCTGTGGGCGTTCAACGAAGAGATCGTGGCAAGGGCCATCTTTGCCTGCAATACGCCTATCGTTTCGGCCGTCGGACATGAAACAGACTTTACCATTGCAGACTTTGTGGCGGACAAGCGTGCATCGACTCCGTCGGCGGCAGCGGAACTGACGGTCGTACCTTATGCGGATCTTGAAAAACGCATGCAGGATCTGGCCGTTTCCCTTTTTGACCGGGTAGACCACAATATCCGCATGGAGAAAAACCGCCTGCATCAGACAGTAACCAGACTGCAGGCTTTAAGCCCCGGCGCACGTATCCGGGAGAAGAAGATGCATTATGTAAACCTATTGGACCAGCTGCAACAGGTCATGCAGGGCAATCTCATGCAGAACAAACACAGGCTGCAGATGCGCATCACCGAACTGGAGGCGCTCTCGCCGCTAACCAGGCTGCAGGGCGGCTATGTGCATGCAACGGCAAAGGGCAAGCCTTTAACCAAGGTCTCGCAGGTATCTGCCGGGGATGAGATCCGGCTGCGCCTGGCAGACGGGACCGTGCAGACGCGCGTGGAGAATACCGAGAAAGAAAAGATCGCAAAGATACGCTAAGTAAACCGGGTGATCCGGGAGCGTCAAACAGATAGAAACGAGGACAAAATGGCAAAAAAAGAACTGACATTGAATGAGGCGTTTACCTCCGTCGAAGAGATCATGGAAAAGTTAAGAGACGACGAGATCTCGCTCGAAGATTCCTTCAAGCTCTATAAAGAGGGCATGGATATGCTGAAGGTGTGCTCCGAGAAGATCGACAAGGTGGAAAAACAGGTCAAGATGCTGGATGAGGACGGTGAAGTCAGTGACTTTCAAACAGGAACTGGAGAATAGAGCCGCGGAAGTGGAAAAGATCCTTGCAGCGTACGGAACGATGCAGGACAAGTCCTACCAGAAGACGGTGATGGAGGCGATGGAATACAGCCTTTTTGCAGGCGGAAAACGTCTGCGTCCGATCCTTCTGCAGGAGACGTTTCGGATGTTTGGCGGCACGGGCAGTATCGTGGAGCCGTTTATGGCTGCGATCGAGATGATCCATACCTATTCACTCGTACACGATGATCTGCCGGCCATGGACAATGATCTTTACAGGCGCGGGAAGAAGACCACACATGCGGTTTACGGCGAGGATATGGCGATCCTCACGGGAGATGCGCTGTTAAACTATGCATTTGAGACGGCAGGTAAGGCGTTTGATATGGCAGAGCCGGAAGAACTGCCATACGCCGTGGCAGCCCTTCGGATCCTTGCGGCCAAGGCCGGGATCTACGGAATGGTTGGCGGACAGGTTTTTGATGTCGAAGCGGAGAACAAAGACCTGCCTTTGACAGAAGAACAGTTGTTATTTATATTCCGGCTGAAAACTTCGGCCCTGATCGAGGCGTCCCTGATGGCAGGCGCAGCGCTGGCAGGCGCCGGAACGGAAGAGATCGATCTGCTCTCGCAGATCGGAACGAACGTAGGCATCGCTTTCCAGATCCGCGATGACATCCTGGATGTGATCAGCACACAGGAGGTGCTTGGCAAACCGATCGGATCCGATGAACGGAATAATAAGACAACATATGTTACCTTAAAAGGACTTGCACAGGCGGAAGCAGATGTGCGTGCCTACACGGAAAAAGCACAGGCCCTGCTGGAACAGTTGCCGTCAGACAGTACGTTCCTGCATGATCTGATCGATTCGCTGACGGACCGAATGAAATAACGGGTGAAATTGATGATACTGGACCGGATCAAAGAAGCCAATGACATACAGAAGATCGATCCGCGGGACTATGCGCAGCTTGCGCAGGAGATCCGTGATTTTCTCGTGCAGAAGATCAGCGTGACGGGCGGACATCTGGGCTCAAATCTCGGCGCAGTGGAACTGACCATGGCGCTGCATCTGAATATGCATTTTCCGGAAGACCAGGTGGTCTGGGATGTGGGACACCAGTCCTATACCCATAAGCTGCTGACGGGCAGGAGAGACGGCTTTGATGAACTTCGTAAATACGGCGGCATGAGCGGGTTCCCGAAACGTAAGGAATCGCCCTGCGATGCGTTTGATACGGGGCACAGTTCCACTTCCATCTCTGCAGGCCTGGGCCTTGTCAAAGCAAGAGATCTTGCCGGAGAAGATTACGGCGTCTATGCCGTGATCGGAGACGGTGCGCTGACAGGCGGCATGGCCTACGAAGCGCTGAATAACGCCTCCAGGCTGAAGACCAATTATGTCGTGATCTTAAACGATAACAACATGTCGATCGCGGAAAACGTGGGCGGCGTGTCCAGATACTTACGCAAGATCCGTACCGCGCAGCCGTACCGTGACTTAAAAGTCAACATGGAGAACACGCTTGTGAAGCTGCCGAAGGGCGAATCGATCGTGGATACGCTGAAGCGCTACAAGAGCGGTATCAAGCAGCTCGTGGTACCGGGCATGTTCTTTGAAGATATGGGGATCAC
The DNA here is from genome assembly GCA_017620255.1 of Lachnospiraceae bacterium. Classification (GTDB taxonomy): domain Bacteria; phylum Bacillota; class Clostridia; order Lachnospirales; family Lachnospiraceae; genus UBA2868. The sequence goes on along the minus strand of JAFZQU010000024.1, from coordinate 97,356 downwards.
CTATTTAGGACCTGTCGACGGGCACGACATCGAAGCGATGACACATATGCTAAAAGAAGCCCGCAAGATCCCAAAATGCGTGCTTTTACATGTGATCACGAAAAAGGGCAAAGGCTTCCTGCCTGCGGAGCGGCATCCTGCCAGATTCCACGGGGCGGAACCATTTGATATCGAAACGGGCCTGCCAAGCGTGAACCGGACCAAATCAAATTATACGGATGTGTTCTCGACCGTTATGTGCAAGCTCGGTGCCAGAAACGACAAAGTCTGTGCGATCACGGCGGCCATGCCGGACGGTACGGGATTGAAACGCTTTGCAAATATGTATCCGGACCGCTTCTTCGATGTGGGGATCGCGGAAGAGCATGCGGTGACTTTTGCGGCAGGACTCGCAGCAGGCGGCATGCGTCCGATCGTTGCGATCTATTCCTCTTTCCTGCAAAGGGCCTATGATCAGATCCTGCACGATGTCTGCATCCAGAACCTGCCGGTGATCTTTGCGATCGACAGGGCAGGACTGGTCGGAAGCGACGGAGAGACGCATCAGGGCCTCTTTGATCTTTCCTTCCTCTCGTCCATCCCCAATATGACGCTGATGGCGCCCAAGAACAAATGGGAACTGTCCGATATGCTGAAGTTTGCCCTGACCATGGTCAGCCCGGTGGCGATCCGCTATCCGAGAGGGCTTGCCTATGACGGACTGCAGGATTTCCGTGCACCCATCACGTACGGGAAGGCGGAATCGCTCTACGAGGAAGAGGATATCGCGCTGTTTGCGATCGGCAGTATGGTCAAGACCGCGGTGAACGTAAGGCATGCACTGAAGGAAAAAGGCTTTTCCTGCTCGCTTGTCAATGCACGCTTCTGCAAACCGATCGATGAAGAGATGATCATAGAACTGTGTGAAAATCACAAGCTGATCGTCACGCTCGAAGAGAACGTAAAGAGCGGCGGTTTCGGTGAGAAAGTGCTGGATTACGTTACGGAGCATGAACTTCCGATCAAAGTCCTGGTCATCGCGCTGCCGGATGATTATATCGAACACGGAAACGTGGAACTTTTGAAACACGAAACGGGAATTGACGATGATTCCGTGCTGAAACGGATCATTACGGAATATGCGGGGCTGTGCGGATGAAAGAGCGGCTGGATGTGATCCTTGTGCAGCAGGGATATGCGAAGAGCAGGGAAGCGGCCAAAGCGATCATCATGTCCGGAAACGTATTCGTAAACGGGCAGAGAGAAGACAAGGCGGGAACGGCTTTCGAAACGGAAGGACTGCAACTCACCGTCAAGGAAAACCCGCTCAAGTACGTGAGCAGGGGCGGCCTGAAGCTGGAAAAGGCGATCGAAACTTTTTCCTTAAAGCTTGAAGGATTCACCTGCATGGACATCGGTGCCTCCACGGGCGGTTTTACGGACTGTATGCTGCAAAACGGGGCAAAGAAGGTATATGCGATCGATGTGGGACACGGTCAGTTAGATTGGAAGCTGCGCAACGATCCGCGCGTGGTCTGCATGGAAAAGACGAACTTCCGGTATGTGACGGGAGAGCAGATCAGCGAAAGCATTGATTTTGCCAGCGTGGACGTTTCCTTTATCTCTTTATCGAAGATTCTGCCGGCGGCCTATCCGCTGCTTGCAAAGGATGCGCAGATGGTATGCCTCATCAAGCCGCAGTTTGAAGCGGGCAGGGAAAAAGTCGGGAAGAAGGGCGTTGTACGGGATAAAAAGGTACACGAGGAAGTGATCATGGCCGTGCTTTCCTGCTGCAGGCAGATCGGATTTGAAGTGCTGGCGTTGACTTTCTCGCCGATCAAGGGGCCGGAAGGAAATATTGAGTACCTGGTACACATACAGAAGCAGGAAAATCGGCCGTTAGTTAACATAAATCAAGAAATGGTTAACGATAATGATAGACAAGTTAACATAAATCAAAAAGTGGTTGACATAAATAGTGATATGGTTAACATAAGTCAACATATGGTTGACATAAATGGGGAAATGATGGAAGAAACACAGGCGGTACGGGAGACCGTAGCCCTGGCACACGCGGCATTGGAGTAGAAATATGCAAAGATTTCATATCCTGACAAATCCGATCAAAGATAAAGACATGACCGTGACTGCACGGATCCGGGACTATTTAAGTGCGCAGGGCTGCACCTGCACGTCCGGGATCTTTGACCGCAGTCTCTCCGATGAGGAGTATTCCATCCCGGAGGGCGCAGAGTGCGTGATCGTTCCGGGCGGAGACGGCACCATGATCCGTGTGGCAGATCTCTTAGCCGGCAGTGTACCGCTCGTCGGCGTGAACCTCGGAACGCTCGGTTTCCTCGAAGAGATCGAGGTCGACCGGCTGGATGAGATGCTCGGGAGACTGATCCGCGATGATTTTGAGATCGAAAAACGCATGATGCTATCGGGCATCGTTGATACAGAGGGCTCGCAGAGACTGCATGCGCTCAACGATATCGTCATCGCTAGGAACGGTTCCCTCCGTGTCCTGCAGTTTGAGATCTACGTCAATGATATGCTGCTTGGAACCTATACCGCAGACGGTATGATCGTTTCGACGCCGACGGGATCCACGGCATACAACCTGTCCGCAGGCGGCCCCATCGTGGAGCCGGATGCGCAGGCCATCCTGTTAACGCCGATCTGCCCGCACAACCTGAATTCGAGGGCGATCGTCCTTTCGGCGGATGATGTGGTCGGGATCCGTATCAGCGAGGGCAGATATTCCGATGTGAGCTACGCCGCGGCCTCCTTTGACGGCTATAAGGAGATCGAGCTGAAGAAGGGACAGACCGTCACGATCCGGAAGGCTTCGATCGATACAAGGCTGATCAAACTGAACAGAGAGAGTTTCTTAAAGACGCTTTCGCGCAAGATGATTGAGGGAAGAACATGAAGAACGAACGGCATGAAAAGATCATAGAGATCATCACACAGACTAATGTGGAGACGCAGGAAGAACTGGCGGATCTCCTCAGAAAAGCCGGATTTGCGGCCACACAGGCGACTGTTTCGCGTGATATCAAGCAGCTGCATCTGATCAAAGTCACGGACGGTGAGGACGGCAGATGGCGCTATGCGAGACATTTAAACGCGCCGCAGACGCTCAGTGATAAATATGACAGAGTCTTTCGCGACGGCGTGGTCTCCATGGACCTTGCGATGAACATTCTCGTGGTAAAGACGGTCTCCGGCATGGCGATGGCGGTTGCCGCCGCAATGGATGCCATGGAACTGACGGCGATCGTCGGCACGATCGCGGGCGATGATACGATCATGTGCGCCATCCGTACGGTGGAGGACGCGCAGGAAGTGCTTAAGAAACTGAACGAGATCTGGAAACGGTAGAAAGAGGTTACATGCTTCAGAGTATACATGTCAAAAACATAGCCCTGATCGACGAGGTGGAGATTGAACTGGATCAGGGACTGCATATTTTAAGCGGTGAGACGGGCGCCGGTAAATCCATCATCATCGATGCCGTGAATTTCACGCTCGGAAAGCGCATGCCGAAGGACGTGGTCAGGGAAGACGCCGACTACGCGCTGTGTGAACTGGTCTTTACCGTGGAAAACGAAAAGCAGGAGGAGGTCTTAAAAGACCTTGACCTGCCTGCAGAAGACGGCCTTGTGATCATGCAGCGTAAGATCACGAACGGCCGCAGTATCAGCCGTGTAAACGGGGAAAATGTGTCAACGGCGGCGCTGAAGGAACTCGCAGGCGTCCTGATCGATATTCACGGGCAGCATGAGCACCAGTCCCTGCTCTATGAGAAAAAGCACAGGGAGATCCTGGATCAGTATTGCGGCCCCGAATGCGAAGCGCTGAAAGGGGAACTGAAAGAGGCCTATGCGCGATATACCGCGCTTTCTTCGGAACTGGAAGAGGCAAAGGAACATGCCGCAAGCCGCGAGCGGGATCTGGAACTTGCCATGTTTGAGGCAGAAGAGATCGAACAGGCAAAGATCGTGCCCGGAGAAGATGAGCAGCTGGAAGCGGATTACAACAAAATGGTGCATGCAAAGCGCATCCTCGAAGCGGTCACGAATGCGCACCGCAACACCGGTTACGATATGAGCGACAGTGCCGGCAATGCCATCGGGCGCAGCGTGTCGGAATTAAGATCCGTGTCGGACCTCGATCCGGAACTGAACGACCTGCTGGAAACGCTTACGCAGATCGACGACCTGTTGAATGATTTTAACAGATCCGTTGCAGATTACGAAAAGAGCCTCTATTTCGAGGATGATACATTCGCACAGACGGAGGAGCGGCTCAACCTGCTGAACAAGCTGAAGAGCAAGTACGGCGGCAGCCTGCAGTCCGTGAGTGAGAACCTCGATGCACTGAAAGAGAAAATAGAAAAACTCAGCGATTACGAAGCCTATCTGACAGACTTAAGCAGGCGGCATCAGGCAGAGAAGGAGACCTGCCTTGCGCTCTGTGAGAAGATCTCGAAGCTTCGTAGCAGGGAAGCGGGCGCGCTTGCAGAGGAACTGTGTGCTTCGCTTAAGGACCTGAATTTCCTGGATGCGCGGTTTGAGATCCGGGTGAGCCCCGATCCTGATGCGATCACACCGGAGGGCTACGATCAGGTGTCTTTCCTGATCAGCACGAATCCCGGCGAAAAAGTCAAACCGCTTGTCAATGTGGCTTCCGGCGGAGAATTGTCCCGTATCATGCTGGCCTTAAAGGCCGTGCTGTCCAGAAAGGATGAGGTCACGACCCTGATCTTTGACGAGATCGACACGGGGATCAGCGGCGTCACGGCCGCAAAGGTTTCCGAGAAACTGTCGGATCTTGCAAAGATCCACCAGGTCATCTGCGTGACGCATCTGCCGCAGATCGCGTCCATGGCGGACGTCCATTACGAGATCTCCAAATCCGTGAATGACGGGCGGACCGTAACGGAAGTGAAACGGTTAGAAGGTAACGAGAGAGAAAGGGAACTGGCGAGAATGCTTTCCGGTGCACAGTTAACGGACGCAGTCATGCAGAACGCCAGAGAAATGATCAAGAGAGCGGACGGGTATAAGAAGAATGACAAAATTATGTAAACCAAAATCACACCATTTACGTACCTTATCGGCCATCCTGGCAGGAGCCCTGCTTTTATCAGGTTTTTTTGCACCGTTCTTAACGGTTTATCCGCAGGCGGACGAAAAGGTGCAAAAGGAAGCGGACATCCTGTTTACGCACGACCTGCATTCGACGCTTGAGAGTTACACGACAACGCGTCATATGCAGAGCGGAGGTGAAACGGTCACCGCAGGCGGCTTTGCAAGACTGAAGACGGTGATCAGCGAGCAGCGTTCCAAGAATCCGGATACGCTGATCGTGGATGGCGGTGATTACCCGATGGGAACGCTCTTCCAGACGCTCTATGCAACGGATGCGCCGGAACTCCGCATGCTCGGCAGACTCGGTTATGATGCGGTCACATTCGGTAATCATGATTTTGACTACGGATCGGAAGCGCTGGCGGATATGTTCCGTGCGGCGTCGGCATCCGGAGACCCGAGGCCCGCGTTTGTCATCAACAATTTTGATTTTTCCTCGCTGAACACAGGATCGAAGATGGTCTATGAGGCCCTGAAAGAGTACGGATTCAGCGATTATGTGATCATACAGAAAGGAAACCTGAAGATCGCGGTCACGGGCACGCTCGGCTACGATGCGATCGACTGCGCGCCGCGCTGCGAGCTGGCCTGGCAGGATCCGATCGAAGCCTGTAAAAAAACGGTTGAAAAGATCAAACAGAACGAAGATGCCGACATGATCGTCTTACTGTCTCACTGCGGGACCAGCCAGAGCAATCCGAAGAAGTCGGAGGACGTGATCCTTGCAAAAGAGGTACCGGATATCGATGTGATCATCAGCGGGCATTCGCATTCCGTGACGCCGGAACCGATCATCGTCAAGAACACGACGATCCTAAGTGCCGGCTGCTACGGCTATTACATGGGCTCGGCGCATTTTGTGCAGAATAAAAAGGGCCGTTTTGAATTAACGGACTGGGAACTGATCGAAATGGACGAGTCGGTTCCGGAAGACCCGAAAACACTGGCAGAGGTCAATTCTTTCAAGAACAAGATCGACAATGTCTACCTGAAGAAATTCGGCTATACCTCGGAACAGGTCGCGGCCGTCAACGATATCTCCTTTGAGAGTGTGGACGATATGTATTTTGTCCATACGGAACACAGGCTCGGGGACCTGATCGCCGACGCCTACCGCTATGCGGTCAACCAGACGCCCTCAGGGATGGAGCATCTTGCGGATGTTTCCGTCGTACCGTCCGGAACGGTGCGGGATACTTATTATCCCGGCAATATTGTGATCGCCGATGTATTCGGCTCCTTCTCCTTAGGTTCCGGGGCGGACGGATCGGTCGGCTACCCGCTCATCAGCGTCTATATGACGGGGAAAGAGCTGAAGACGCTTGCGGAAGTGGATGCTTCCGTTTCCGATCTGATGGATTCCGCAAGGCTCTATATGAGCGGCCTGTCCTTTACGTTTAATCCGCACAGGATGTTCTTAAACAAGGTGAACGATGTCGGGCTGACGCAGTCCCTGCTTTCGGAGAAGAGAACGAAACTGAATGACAAGCAGCTCTACCGCGTGATCACGGACCTGTATTCCGGGATGATGCTGGAATCCGTTACGGATGTGAGCCACGGGTTGCTCAAGATCGTGCCGAAGATGGAAGACGGAACGCCGATCTCGGATTTCAACGATGCGATCATCTATCAGGCGGACGGGAGCGAACTGAAAGCCTGGGATGCCATTGCACAGTATATGATGTCCTTTGAAAAGGGTGAGGACGGCTACAGCCATATTCCCGATTACTACCGGACGATGCATGACAGGAAGGTTGTGGAGGATTCGAAGAATCTCATCTCCCTGTTTAAGCGCCCGAACCGCTTCTCGCTTGCGGCTTTCGGCTTTATCGTGCTGATCGTGGCAGTCATAATCCTGATCATCAGACGCGCCATCCGCAAGAGAAGAAAGAAGAAGGAAGAAAAAGCCGCGGAGCTTGCAAAGACAGAGCGGATCATTGATGTGGAGATCATAGAGCCGCCTGCAATTGAGGACAAGGGAAGCACAGATGCGGGAGAGGCAGCTCCGGATGCGGGAGAGGCAGTTCCGGATGCGGCTGTGGAGGGGACTGTAGAAGCGGTCCCGGAAGGGGCAGCTGCGGAAGCCGGAGAACCTGCAGATACAGAATCAAGTGCAGACAACGAGGAGGAGAAACATGTATGATCTTGTGATCCGGAACGGAAAACTGGTGACGGAAAAGGGCGTCATAGACGCTGATCTGGCTGTTCTTGGCGGTAAGATCGCCAACATCGTTCCAAGGAGCCAGGCGCCGGGAACAGACGCCGTCTCGATCGGAGACAGCGCAGAGAAGATCGATGCGGAAGGGAAATACGTTCTGCCCGGCGGCGTCGATGTGCATACGCATCTGGATATGCCGCTTCGCGACGGATTGAAGAGCGCGGATGATTTTGTCACCGGAACGATCGCAGCTGCGATCGGCGGAACCACGACGGTCGTTGATTACGCCTGTCAGGAGCCGCAGGGAAGCCTGAAGGAAGCACTGAATGTGTGGAAGGGAAAAGCTAAGGGGGCCTGCGTTGACTACGGCATGCACATGACCATCGCGCGCGTGGATGATGAGACGCTTTCCGAAATGGCGGATATGGTATCGCAGGGCGTGACCAGCTTTAAGATCTATCTGGTCTATGACATGCGCCTAAACGACGAGGAGATCTATACGGTCCTTGAGCGGTCTGCCCATCTGGGGACCCTTGTCACCGTGCACTGTGAAAACTACGGCGTGATCCGCTACCGGACAAAGAAACTGCTTGCGGAGGGCAAAGCGGATCCGAAATACCATGCCATTTCCAGACCGGATCGGTGTGAAGGCGAAGCCGTGAACCGTGTGCTGCAGATCGCGGCCATGGCGGATATGGCGCCGGTCTATATCGTGCACAATACCTGCAGGGAAGGCGTCAAATATATCGAGGAGGCACGGTCCATGGGACAGCCGGTATTCGCGGAAACCTGTCCGCAGTACCTGCTCCTGGACGATTCCAAATACGAACTGCCTGGCTTTGAAGGCGCCAAATATGTGATGTCCCCGCCGTTACGATCCAAAGCCGATCAGGAGTATCTCTGGCAGGCGATCAAGAACGGTACGATCAAGGTCATTGCTACGGACCACTGCCCGTTCACTTTCGAAGAAAAGAAAATTGGTTTACATAATTTCTCTGCGATTCCAAACGGCGGTACGGGGATTGAAGAACGGATTGCTCTGATGTATTCTGAAGGAAGGAAGCAGGGCTTAAGTTACACCGACCTGTCCAAGCTGACGGCTACAAATCCTGCGAAACTGTTCGGTATGTATCCGCGCAAGGGAACGATCCGGATCGGCTCCGATGCGGACCTGGTACTGTACGATGCGGACAGAAAGACAACAATAACACACGATATCTTACATGAAAATGTAGATTACACCTGTTACGAAGGTGTCACCGTCGACGGATACCCGGCAATGACGATCTTAAGAGGTAAGGTCATAGCAAAAGACCGTGCCTTTGTGGGTGAGATGGGGAAAGGACAATTTATAAGGAGAGATCTGCCATGAGAAAAGTATTATTTGCAGCATCGGAATGTGTTCCGTTCATCAAGACGGGCGGCTTGGCCGACGTAGTCGGTTCCCTGCCGAAGAACTTTGACAAACGCTATTTTGACGTACGGGTGATCCTGCCGAAGTATATGTGCATCCCGTGGGAATACCGGGAGAAGATGAATTACCTGACGCACTTCTATATGGATATCGGGGTAAAGACCCAGTACGTCGGTCTGTTCGAGATGCAGCTGGACGGTGTGCAGTATTATTTCATAGATAACGAGTATTATTTTAACGGATTCACCCCTTACGGTGATGTGAAATGGGACATTGAGAAGTTCTGTTACTTCAGCAAAGCAGTTCTGTCTGCCCTGCCGATCTTAGGCTTCCGTCCCGACCTCATCCACTGCCATGACTGGCAGACCGGCCTGATCCCCGTCTTCTTAAAGGACAGTTTTCAGGCGAACCAGTTCTTCCACGGCATCAAGACGGTCATGACGATCCACAACCTGAAATTCCAGGGTGTCTGGGACATGAAGACGATCCAGTCCTATACGGGGCTGCCCGATTACTATTTTGCACCGGACAAACTGGAAGCCTATAAGGATGCGAACATGCTGAAGGGCGGTCTCGTATATGCGGATGCGATCACGACGGTTTCCAATACCTATGCGGAAGAGATCAAGACGCCGTTCTTCGGGGAAGGCCTTGACGGGCTGCTTGCGGCAAGGTCGCATGACCTCCGCGGTATCGTGAACGGCATCGATTATCATGAATACAACCCGGAAACGGACACTTATATCAAGAGGCAGTATAATGCGGAGAACTTCCGCAGGGAGAAGATCAAGAACAAGCGGGATCTGCAGGAGATCACGGGTCTCGAGCAGGATGACAAGAAGTTCATGATCGGTATCGTTTCCCGTCTGACGGACCAGAAAGGCTTCGACCTCGTTGCCTACATGATGGACGAGATCTGCCAGCTGGACGTACAGGTCGTGATCCTCGGTACCGGCGAGTGGCAGTATGAGAACATGTTCCGCCACTATGACTGGAAATATGCGAACAAGGTTTCTTCGAACATCTACTATTCGGAGGAACTATCCCATAAGATCTATGCAGGCTGTGACGCCTTCCTGATGCCGTCCCGGTTTGAGCCCTGCGGTCTGTCGCAGTTAATGGCGCTGCGCTACGGCACGGTGCCGATCGTACGCGAAACAGGCGGCTTAAGGGATACGGTGGAACCTTACAACGAGTATGAAGGCCGCGGCACGGGCTTCAGTTTCCGCAACTACAACGCGCATGAGATGCTCAATGCGATCCGGTATGCGGAGGGCATCTACAGTTACAAGAAGCGCGAATGGAACAAGATCATCGAGCGCGGGATGAAGGCTGACTTCTCCTGGGAAGTCAGCGCGCATAAATACAGCGATATGTACGACTGGCTGATCGGATAGCCGGGAAACCGTATAAGCACAAAGAAACGAAGGGTGATTGCATGATTTATTATGATCATTTACCTTTAGACAAAGAAATACTCGATGCGCTCGGAGAATTGTCCATAAACTACGTCTTTCAGCCTATTTTCCGGCCGGACGGAAAGACGATCTACGCCTGGGAGGCACTCATGCGTCCGACGGACAGGACAGTCATGGAACTCATCAATGAGTATATGGATGCGGACAATCTGCACGTCCTGGAAGTGGCAACCCTGTTCGGCGCGATGCAGGCTTATACTCTGCGCGGCTACGAGGAAAGGGTTTCCGTGAATTCGTTCCCCAATGACTGTTTAAGACAGGATGAGTCAGACGTCTTCTGGGAATACTTCGGTGACAGTATCCGCGGCAGGATGATCGTCGAGAATCTTGAATATCCGTATTTCTCTTATGAGATCTGGAAGGAGAAATGCAGATCGGTCAGGTCCATGGACAACCTTCTGGCAGCGGATGATTTTGGCAGCGGGATCAATGACATGGAAAGGGTCGATGTCATGAAACCGGATATCGTCAAGATCGACCGCGAACTGATCGCCGGGATCGATCATGATCCCGAAAAGCAGGACAATATTGCCCGTCTGGTAGAGGAATTCCATTCGAAGGATATCCTTGTGGTCGCAGAAGGCGTGGAAGAGAAAGAAGAGTTTGAGTATCTGGTGGATCTCGGAATGGATCTTTTCCAGGGATTCTATCTTGCCCGCCCGGCCTGATCATAGTGAACAGGAATTAAGATTTATTATTTAATTTTTATGCATTTTCATTGTAAAGAAGACGGTTGGTATCAACGAGAACATTGCATCACAGGGCGCAGCGATGGAGGAGATCAACGCCAATATCGAAGAACTGAGCGCTATGTCGGAAACCCTCAACCAGATCGCGATGGGATTATCCGATTGATAAACATCTGCGGCTCTCTTTAGATGGGGGCTGACAGGATAAAAAAATACACGCAGCTGTCCATGATGGCTACGTGTATTTTTATGCGTTGTGAAAATCTTTCGGAACAGATGGGACCAAGGGGGCTCGAACCCATGACCTTTCGCACGTCAAGCGAATGCTCTCCCAGCTGAGCTATGGCCCCGCCGCCTTCAACAAGGCTTTACCAGGTCATTATAGCATGGATGATGCTTTTGTGACAGAGAAATTTGTAAGAGAATGCTACGTGCATACGCTTGCGTTCCGCGGGCACTTCTTTTAAAATGAAAAATAGAAAGTACGAAAGGACCGGTAGGATTATGAAGAAGATCGTGGAGATGAACAAATGCCCGAACTGCGGAGCAAAGCTGGAGAGCACGGACAGGCCCAACATTTTGCGCTGCGCATCCTGTGATTCCGAATTTACGACAGAAGATGTCGCAGAAGAGAGAACAGAAGAAGTATCCGAAGATCCCGTTGCAAAGAAGGCCCATACCGGTGAAGGCTTCACAAAAACGGAATGGTTCGAATACCGTATAGACTATAAATCCCTGGCGAAGGGGAGCGAGGGCAAAGAGATGCTCAGTACGTTCGTGTACTGCATCAATGAGCTCGGTACATCGGAAGCGATCATCAAATATATCAGGCGGGAACTCGGCAATATCACGGGGGTCTGCCATGAAGGACACAGGGCTGATAAGATGGATGCTTTTATCCACCGTGCCATTAAAGGCGCGCTGGAAGCGGACGATCAGGCTTTGTTCTATGCAAACAGCGGTATTTTCTCCGCCGGCAAGAAAGGCTTTCTTGTCACGGACAATAAGGTCATCTTCTCCGGACGCAAGCCGCACATCCTTAAGTACGCGGATCTGCATACGATCGCATTTGATGTGGATCCTGATTTTGCCTATATCCGCTTAAACGGTGAATCCGCCACAACGATCGGCGTCATCGAAGGCGGTTCCTGCAAGCCGCACGGTGCACTCGTCGCGCTAATCTGTGCGTTCGCTTTTGAAGAGAACCCGCACAGGGAACGTATCATCATCAGCAAATACGAAGGTTTTGATGAGGATGAGAACGAAGAAGAGGAAGACGAAGAATAAACGGCGGTTTTGTTTTAGTGAATACAAGCAAAGGGGAAAAACATGCCAAATCAGAATGACGATTTTGATTTTGATATCAATATAGACGAAGATGATTTATTAGTGCCCAGACTACACCATTAAACAACGTGACTGCACCAACGGAGGCCCCTACTCAAAATTCAACAACGGAAACAACACCACAAGTAATGCCGGTTCCTGCTCCTGTGCCTGTATCAAAGCAGGCGACTGGCCAAACGCAGCCAATTCAACATGTTTCATCTCCGGAATATGTACAGCCCAAGCCTATACAAATGAAGAATAATGTATTTCTATGAAGAAGTATTTATGCGAATGACAGACGGTTCGCTCTGTATCAACATGCAAAAGAAAACTCAAAAAAACTGGATTTTCCCTCTCTAAGAACAGGCCTATCCATATCCAAAGACAGAGTCTGAAAATTAAAAAAATGTCTGTTCCGGCAACTTATGTCGGGGAAACGGCAACTTACGTCGCAGCCCGTTGCAGGCGCATGCGGTTTCTGTTATTTTGCGCTTAAAGGTCATCGAAAGGAGTAAAAGAGATGATAAAGTGCAAAAACGTGAAAAAGAGTTTCGGGGCGCATGAGGTGCTTAAAGACATCGGCTTTGAGGCGGCAAGGGGCAGCATTTTCGGCCTGCTCGGTCCGTCAGGCGCCGGAAAAACAACACTGATCAGGATCCTGACCGGACAGATCGCACCTGATGGCGGAAATATCCGGGTCATGGGGATGGATCCGCAGGCTTTATCGGGGAAAGATAAAAAGCATTTCGGTATCATGATGGATAACTTCGGACTGTATGAGAGGTTTTCCTGCATCGATAACCTGGGCATGTTTGCGGATCTCTACGGGATATCAAGAGAGCGGGCGCTTAGTGCACTCCGTGAAGTGGGGCTAACGGATGCCGCAAAAAGGCCTGCATCGGACCTTTCCAAAGGCATGCGTGCCAGACTGCAGCTTGCGAGAGCGTTCATGCATGAGCCGGAGCTGATCTTTCTGGATGAGCCGACGGCCGGCCTCGATCCGCAGACGATGAAAGGGATCCACAGATTCATTCTGGAAAAAAAGAAAAGCGGAGCCACGATTTTCCTGACTACCCATAATATGGAAGAAGCCTACAGGCTGTGCGACCGGATCGTGCTTTTACATCAGGGGACGATCGTGGAAGCGGGTAAACCGGAAGAGATCTGCAGAAGGTATGATCACCAGAAGCGGATCCTGATCCACCTAGCGGACGGCAGGGATGCTGTTTATGAGCGCGGCGGGAAGGACGCGGAAGAGATCTGTAAGCTGCTGCGAAACGAAAAGGTGGAGACCATACATTCCACGGAGCCGACGCTGGAGAGCGTCTTTTTGGAACTGACGGGTAAAAATTTGCAGGAGGATGCATAAAATGAGCAATATGATCGTGATCATCAAAAAACAACTGAAAGATACACTGAAGAACAAAACGATCCTGATCCAGTTTATCCTGTTTCCGTTTATGACGGTCCTGATGGAAAACGCGGTAAAGATCGACGGCATGCCCACATTTTTCTTCACGAAGCTCTTTGCGGTGATGTATATCGGGATGGCACCACTCACCGCAACGGCGTCCGTGATCGCGGAAGAAAAAGAGAAAAACACACTGCGGGTCTTAACGATGGCGGATATCCGGCCATGGCAGTATTTATGCGGCATCGGGATCCATATCTGGATGATCTGCATGCTGGGCGCATGCGTTATGTCAACCACATTGCCAGCTGAAAAGATCCCGTTCTTTTTGCTGATCATGGGAACAGGGTTTATAATATCAGTGATAGCCGGCGCCAGCATCGGTATCTTTTCGAAAAATCAGATGATGGCGACTTCGATCGTCATGCCGTTTATGATGATCCTGTCTTTTGCCCCGATGCTGTCCCTGTTCAATGACAGGATCAAAAAGTTTGCAACGGTCGTTTATACGCAGCAGCTGATGGTCTTGTTTGATGAAATGACTTTCAGGGGCTTCTACGCAAACGGCATAACGATCCTGCTGGTGAACGCACTTTTGTGCGTCCTGCTGTTTGCTTTTGCATACCGCAGAAAGGGCCTTGCGTAGAGGAAACCATAAAGGATGGAATAAATGAAGATTGAGATCGATGTAAATGAAAAATATCCGGAGGTGGGGGTTGTGGTCACGGCCCCTGCCTTAACGCCTGAAATAGAGAGGATCGTGTCCCTGATGCGCATGGTCGGTATGCAGGTTCCCGTGAAGCGCGGGGAGGAAACGGTGCTGCTTGATGCCAATCAGATCCTGTATGTGGAAGCGGTTGATCGGAACACCTTTGTATATACGGCGGATGAGACTTATGAATCCAATCTGAAGCTGTATGAATTCGAACAGCAGCTTCCGGAAGCGGGCTTTATAAGGATCAGCAAACAGAGCATCTTAAATCTCAGGAAAGTCAAAAGCCTTAAGGCAGATATCAACCGGAAGATCCGCGTGACCCTTCAAAACGGGGAACAGATCGTTGTATCCAGAATGTATTCGGACGAACTGAGAAAGAGACTGGGGGTAAAATAGTAATGGAAGAAAACAAAACACTTTTTCATACGACCGGTGCAGTATTTACGACCTACGGAGTGATCGTGGTGATCTTTTTGCTGCTGAATCTGATACTCGGAGATGCCGCAAACGGCTACTCGTCTCTGTTCGCATACGGACGCGGTGCTTTTTCCACGGGAACGCTTGCCGAACTGTTTGTACTGTCCCTGCTCATCAGTGTATGCCGGAGTGTTCTGCTGACAGACAGATGGATCAGGACTATGTCCATGTTGAAACGGAATATTTTGTTTTTCTTAACGGTCACGGTCTTTATCGTTATCTTTGTGATAGCTTTTCAATGGTTTCCGCTGCAGGACCCTTTGGCATGGGTGGGCTTTATCGTATCCTTTGCGGTCTGTTCCGCGCTGGGGGTTCTGATTAGCAGGCTCCGGGAGAAGGCGGAAAACGAGAAAATGAACCGTGCCCTGGAACAGTACAGGGCAGAGATGAAAAAGAGCGAATAAATTGCCGTTTACGGAAACATCACCTCGTAATATAATAGGGTCAGTGAGACTGCAAAACGGAGGTGAAAAGTATGCGCCGTGATTTTTATGAGAATAAAAAAGCATCTGTACAAGCCGTAACCGACTGTTTTCCGGGGATCAGGACGCCTGCCGATCTGTATGATGCGCTGAAAAAGACCTGGTGTGCCTTCACCTGTGCGCCGCGCATGCGGGATCGGTGGAGCGCTGATAACCCCGCGCTCGGACAGTGTTCGATCACGGCTTTTCTTGCGCAGGATATCTTCGGCGGGGAAGTATACGGCGAAATGCTGCCGGATGGAAACGTGCACTGTTATAATGCCGTCGGTTCCTATGTATTCGACTTAACGAGCAGCCAGTTTTCCGATGCGAACTTCAGCTATGCACAGGAGAATTTACAGAGCAGGGAGACACACTTTGCCAAAGAAGAAAAAAGGCTGCGCTATGCATATCTTCGCGACTGTCTGCAAAAATACACGCAGGGACTGATCCCGACAGGGCTTCCCGGCGGCTTTTTCATATACGAAAGCGGCGGCAACGAGGAGATCCTGTTTGCCGAAGACAATGTCGTAAAGCTTTACGGCTGTGAAACCCTGGTGGAATTCAGGGAACTGACAGGCAATTCCTTTCACGGGATGGTGCATCCGGATGATCTGCAGAAGGTCGAAAACCAGATCCAGGCGCAGACCGTTTTTGGCGAAAAGAGGCATGATTACGTCAGATACAGGATCCTCACAAAGCAGGGAGAGACGAAATACATCGAGGATTTCGGCCATCTGCTGCACGGCGATGACGGAAAGAGTTATTTCTATGTCTACATCGTGGATGTGGACCGGAACGAATTCCTGAACAGGAACAGAAATTCCTATGCCGAGGCGGAGATCTTATCGGGCAACCAGGAGACGGATCCGCTCACCGGCCTTTTCAATATGTCGTTCTTCTATAACCGGGTGCAGAAACAGATCTCTTCGCCGGCCGGCAGAAGGAATGAAACGGCGATCGTTCATTTTGACATACCCAATTTCAAACTGTTTAACGAACGCAACGGGTTTAAGTTAGGCGATGAGCTCTTATGTGATCTTGCCAAGATCATCCGCGAAGAATTCGGTGATGGCATCGCCGCGCGTTTTTCCGACGATCATTTTGTCGTCTGCATCCATGCGGACAGGGACAGCGTGCTTACGATGGTCGAAGCCGTATACCGGAAGATGCTCCATTCCAAGGATGCGACAAAGAGCGTCCGGATCAAGGCCGGGATCTACTATATTGACGATAAGATGGCAGAGATCGGCCTCGCATGCGATCATGCGAGACTTGCCTGCAACAGCATCAAAAACAGGCATGACAAGTTCTACTGCATCTATGATGAGATGCTCAGAGAGAAGTTAAGGAGACAGCAGTACGTCATCGACCATCTCGATGAGGCACTCGAGAACGAATATATCAAGATCTATTATCAGCCGGTCGTTCGTGTGAAAACGGGTGAGATCTGCGGGTATGAGGCGCTCGTACGCTGGATCGACCCGCGTTTCGGGATCCTTTCCCCGGCGGATTTCATTGATACGCTCGAGCAGTTCCACCTGATCCACAGGATCGACACCTATGTGGTCGAGCGGGTATGCAGGGATTATAAGCGTATTCTGGAGAGCGGGGAGCCGATCGTTCCGGCATCCGTCAATTTCTCCAGACTTGATTTTGAATTATGCGACATCTTCGGGATCGTCGAGGAAACGCGGAAGAAATATAACGTTCCCCGCAACATGCTCGATCTTGAGATCACGGAGAGCACGCTGAACGACGATTTCGGGCATATCAAGGAAGAGTGCAACAAGATGCGGGAGCTCGGATACCAGATCTGGCTGGATGATTTCGGAAGCGGTTATTCCTCGCTCAACACGCTCGCGGAGTACAGTTTCGATGTCCTGAAGCTCGATATGGTCTTCCTGCGCAGTTACGATCACAATCCCAAGACGGCCACGCTCATGACCTATATCATAGAAGGTGCAAGGAGCATGAACCTTCTGCCGCTTTGTGAAGGCGTGGAGACGGAGGAGCATTTCCGGTTCCTGAAAGAGATCGGCTGTGAAAAGGCGCAGGGATATTATTTCGGCAAACCGATGCCGCTTGACGAAACACGGCAGTTTACGATGGATAAAGGCATGAAATGGGAGAAACAGAAAGGGTAAGAACAGTCCATGATCAAGGTTTTTTTGGCAGAAGATGAATTTGTGGTGCGTGAGGGCATCAAGAATAACGTGGACTGGGCAGGACACGGCTATGAATTTTGCGGAGAAGCGGGGGACGGTGAACTCGCTTATCCGATGATCCAGAAATTGAAACCGGATATCGTGATCACGGATATCCGCATGCCGTTCATGGACGGTCTGGAACTGTCCAAACTGATCAAAAAGGAATTTCCCTGGATCGAGATCATCATCCTTTCGGGCTTTGAAGAATTCGAATATGCCAAGCAGGGGATCAAGATCGGCGTTGCGCAGTACCTGACCAAGCCGATCAAAGGCGACGACCTGCTGAAGGAAGTGGATATCGTTGCGGGACGGATCGAGGAAAAGCGCAGGGAGCGCAGGATCAGGGAGCAGTACGCCAAGGAAATGGAAGAGGCGACGCTCAGGGAGCGTTCCAGCCTGTTCGGGGATATCGTTACGGGGGCAAAATCACCCGCGCAGCTGATGGAGGCAGCAGGCGCACTTTCGATCGACCTAAGTGCGATGTACTACAACATCATCCTGCTGATGCTGCATTCGTCGGCGCATTTACAGGGCGAATACTCCGACAGCGTGGTAAAGGTGGAGGAAAAACTGCAGCAGATGGAAAACGACCACGGTTTCCTTCTGTTTGACCGCAACCCGGAAGGCAAGGCCCTGCTCTTTAAGGCCGATTCGGAAGAAGAACTGATCAGTCATCAGAATGCATTTACGGAGCAGTTTACGGCGCTCCTTACGGAATATCCGCATATCCGCTATTTCGGCGGGATCGGAACGGTCGTAAACCGCTTAAGGCAGCTGCCGGAGAGTTTCACGGATGCGAACCGCGCGTTTGCGCACCGCTATTTTGTTTCCGACAGCCGGATCGTCGATGCAGCGACGCTGCAGCCGGGCGTGCTGTCGCAGGAGGGCGGCATCGACTTGACGAGCGTGGATCCCAAGCAGATCGAGCGCGCCAGAACGACCAATTTCCTGAAGCTTGGCAGCAGGGACGAGGCTGTTTATTTTGTGGACGAGTTCCTGGACGGCATCGGGGAGAAGAATCTCGAGTCCGCCATGTTCCGCCAGTACATTGCGATGGACTGCTATTTCAGCGTGGCGGCTTTCATTGAGGAACTCGGCTATGACAGGGCGGAGATCAGACAGCCGGATCTGGCAGGCAACGCTTTGCAGTCTGCGCAGGAAACGAGAGCCTACATCCGGGAGATCGTACAGACGGCGACGGATCTGCGTGAAAAGCGCGCCAACAGCCGTTACGGCGAGGTCGTGGATGAGGTGATCCGCTATATCGATGAGAATTACGCACAGGAGGACCTGTCCTTAAATACACTTGCATCCCATGTGAACATTTCCCCGAATCATCTGAGTATGATCTTTTCGCAGCAGACCGGCCAGACCTTTATCAAATATCTGACCGACCTGCGCATGCAGAAAGCGAAGGAACTGTTAAAGTGCAGCAACAAGCGCAGCAGCGAGATCGCGGCGGAAGTGGGATACAAGGATCCCCACTATTTTTCCTATATATTTAAGAAGACACAGGGCATGACGCCGACAAGATTCCGTGAGGAAGGGAGCGGGACGGGCATGCCGTTTGAATCCGGAGCGGAGGATGATGCATGATCAGAAGAATCAAGCAGCTCATCCAGAATTCCACACTTGCCACGAAGATCCGGTATTCCTATGCGCTGATCATCATTCCGATGTTCAGTTTCATCCTGATCTGTTTCTTTAATATCTGGGAAGGTAACGCCAGATATGCGCAGATGATCAATTCGGCCGTTGTGGCCAGTGAATTCAGTCTGGACTTCAAGCAGGATTTCGACTATGAGACCTACCTTCTGATCGTCGGCAACAAATCCCTCAACGAATCCGAACTCGATACGCTGCTTGCGGACGCCAAACGTGTCGTGGACAGCCTGGTCGCGCTGAATCCTTCACAGGAAAACGCAGACAGGCTGAAGAGTGCCGGCAAATACCTGCGAAACCTTGAGACCTATTCGGACAGGATCAAGGACAACATCGAAGAGGGAAACAAATACGAAGATAATATCGAGATCTGGGAAAACGACGTGCAGATCGTGACATCCCTGTTACGTGAAACGATCTTCCAGTACATCTACTATGAGATCAAGGATCTGGAAGTAGCAAGATCCGAATTTCAGGCGTTTTACGTGCGCATGATCCGCCTTACGCTGGTCGCACTGGGACTCATGACGGCACTCATCGTTTTTCTTTCCATTTATATCCCGCAGACGATCACCAAACCGATCACCCGCTTAAGCGAAGTAACGGACCAGGTGGCAAAAGGGGACTTAAGCGTGCGTTCCGATGTGGAATCGGGCGGTGAAGTCGGCGTGCTCTCGGATTCCCTGAATGCGATGATCGACAAGATCAACGAACTGCTCACACAGGTGACCAAGGAACAGACGAGCCTCCGGAAGGCGGAGCTGGAGCTTCTGCAGTCGCAGATCAATCCGCATTTCCTCTATAACACGCTGGATACGATCGTCTGGCTCGCAGAGGGAAGCGATCAGGCCAAGGTCGTGAGCATGGTTGAAAGCCTGTCTGATTTTTTCAGAACTTCCTTAAACGAAGGTAAAGATATCATCACGATCCGCGAGGAAATGCAGCATGTGCGCAGTTACTTAAAGATCCAGCAGGTGCGCTACCAGGATATCCTCGCTTACGAGATCGATGTGCCGGAATCCATCTTAAACTGCCTGATCCCGAAGATCTCCGTGCAGCCGCTCGTGGAAAACGCGCTCTATCACGGGATCAAAAACAAGCGACGCATGGGAAAGATCACGGTCACGGGCGAAGAGAGAGACGACCGGGTGCTGATCCGTGTGGAGGATAACGGCATCGGCATGACCAAAGAGAGACTGGATACGGTCAATGCAAGGATCAAGGATCCGACTTTCGAGAGTGCGGAAGCATACGGACTTTACAACGTCAACGAGCGTATCCGCCTGAAATTCGGGGATCCCTACGGCGTCACGATCCGCAGCGAATACGGCGAGGGCACGGTCTGTGAGATCTGCCTGCCGCGCGAAGAAACATAGCCGTCATAAAATGTTTAACTTCCATCGGAAAAAAATCAACTTCCCTGTAACGGAATCATAAAAAATTAAACTGCTTTGAGAATGAATTGCATGGAATAAGTGACAGATCCGTCCTATGATGGGATTGCTAAAAGTTGCGCGGTTCATTTAAGGACCGCTGCTCCAAAACTCATAGGAGGGTATGATATGAAAAAGAAAGTTTTAGCAGTTTTACTTGCAGCATCTATGGTAGCAGCTCTCGTTGGTTGCGGCAGCGCAGCAGCTCCGGCTCCCGCTCCGGCTCCGGCAGCAGAAGAGCCCGCAGCAGCTCCGGCTGATGACGCAGCTCCGGCTGAAGAAGTTGCAGAAGAAGCTCCTGCAGAAGATGCAGGCGGACTGATCAAAGTTGGTTTCGCACAGGTTGGTCATGAATCTGACTGGCGTACAGCTTCCACAAAGTCCTGTCAGGATGTTTTCTCAGAAGCAAACGGTTACGACTTAAGCTTCGTTGACTGTGACAATGATGAAGCAGCTCAGAAGGAAGCAGTTCGTTCCTTCATCGAGCAGGGTGTTGATTACATCATCATCGACCCGATCATCGCAACAGGTTGGGATACAGTTCTTACCGAGTGCGAAGATGCAGGCATCCCTGTAATCGTTATCGACAGAACTATCGACGATTCCGACAAGTATGTATCTTGGGTAGGTTCCGACTTCTTAACAGAAGGTAAGGCAGCAGCTGAATGGCTGAAGGCTTACGCAGCAGCTCAGGGTATCTCCGAGATCAACGCTCTGATCATCCAGGGTACGATCGGTTCCTCCGCTCAGATCGGACGTACAGACGGTTTCCAGGAAGTTGCTGACAGAGAAGGCTGGACTGTTCTTGACAAGCAGACCGGTGACTTCACAGAAGCAGGCGGCCAGGAAGTTATGGAGAGCTTCTGCAAATCTTATGCAGGCAAGTTCAACGTAGTAGTATGTGAGAACGATAACGAAGCATTCGGCGCTATGACAGCTATGGACAACGCAGGTGTTACATACGGCCCGGGCAACGATGTTATCCTGATCTCCTACGATGCATGTACAGCAGGTCTGAAAGACGTTCAGGCAGGCAAGATCACAGCAGACTTCGAGTGTAACCCGCTTGCAGCTCCGACAGTTGAAGGCGTTATCCAGACACTGCAGTCCGGCGGAACTCCTGAGAGAGAGATCCTCGTTCCGGATAACTGGTATGCACTTGCAGATCAGATCGTTCCTTTCGCAGTTGACGGCAAAGACATGTCCATGATCGAAGTTACGGACGCTGTTATCGAAGCTCAGTACTAAGAAACGGTTTGAAAGACTGATTTAGCGGATATCCATTAAAATATCCTCGGGAGCTCCCGACATTCTCGGGAGCTCCCCTTTTTAGGAATTACTGATCCTGGCAAAGTAAAATAAGGAGGAGAAGGTACATGGAAGAAAATGTTGTGCTGACTGCACGGGGCATATCGATGACCTTCCCGGGTGTAAAAGCCCTCGATAATGTGGATTTCACGTTGAGAAAGGGCGAGATCCATGCACTGATGGGGGAGAACGGCGCCGGAAAATCAACGCTTATCAAATGTCTCACGGGCATTAATGATTTTGA
Organism: Lachnospiraceae bacterium; assembly: GCA_017620255.1. Lineage (GTDB taxonomy): Bacteria > Bacillota > Clostridia > Lachnospirales > Lachnospiraceae > UBA2868. The sequence continues at coordinate 75,229 of JAFZQU010000024.1, read as the reverse complement.
AGCCGGTGAGATCCATATTGAAGGCATAGATGGCCCGGTACGGAACCACTCTACAAAGGATGCCCAGAATGTGGGCATTTCCACTGTTTATCAGGAGGTCAACCTCTGCCCGAACTTATCGGTCGCGGAGAATCTCTTTATCGGACGCGAACCCCTGACAAAAATCCGTACGATCGACAGAAAATCCTATAACAAGCGTTCTGCGAAGATCATGGAGGACCTTGGGATCTCTGTTGACGTCACACAGAATCTGGAAAACTATTCCCTTGCCATCCAGCAGATGGTTGCGATCGCAAGGGCTGTTGATATGGACTGTAAAGTCCTGATCTTAGATGAGCCTACCTCTTCCCTCGATGACGAAGAAGTGGAGAAACTCTTTACACTGATGCGGAAACTGAAAGAGAAGGGTGTAGGGATCATTTTCGTTACACATTTCCTGGAGCAGGTATATAAGGTCTGCGACAGGATCACGGTACTCCGTAACGGTACCTATGTCGGCGAATATACCGTAGAGGAACTGCCGAGAGTGAAACTGGTCGCAGCCATGCTCGGTAAGGATCTCGATGATCTGGCAGAGATCAAAAAAGAACAGAAGGATTATACCAACGAACCGATGGAGATCAGCGCAAAGGGACTGTCCCATGCGGGTACGATCAAGCCGTTTGACCTGGATATCCATAAGGGCGAAGTTGTAGGGATCGGCGGACTGCTCGGTTCCGGAAGATCCGAACTTGCCAGATGTATCTACGGGGCCGATAAGGCACAGACGGGAACACTGGAGATCTCCGGCGAGCCGGTTAAGATCAACCAGCCGATCGATGCCATGAACAAAGGCGTCGGAATGCTTCCCGATGACCGTAAGGCCGAAGGTATCATCGCGGACCTGTCCGTTCGTGAAAACATCATTCTCGCACTGCAGGCGAAGAGGGGCATGTTCAGACAGCTCACCAGAGCCCAGCAGGAAGAGATCGCTGATAAATACATCGATCTGATCAAGATCAAAACACCCAGCAAAGACACACTCGTCAAGCAGCTTTCCGGCGGTAACCAGCAGAAAGTCATCCTGGCACGCTGGCTTGCCACCAATGCCGATTTCCTGATCTTAGATGAGCCCACAAGAGGTATCGATGTCGGGACCAAATCCGAGATCCAGAAGCTGATCGTCAAACTGGCCGGTGAAGGCAAGAGCGTGCTGTTCATCTCATCCGAGATCGAAGAGATGCTCAGAACCTGTAACCGGATGGTGATCATGCGCGACGGCCAGAAAGTCGGCGAGATCGACGAGGATCTGTCACAGGAAGGTGTTATGAAAGCAATAGCCGGAGGTGAGTCATAATGAAAATATGGAATAAGATCAAATCATGGCCGCTTCTGCTGCCCGTTGTCGCACTGATCCTGGTCATGGCAGTCAATATCATCCATGATGCGGCTGTAGGAGACAATCCGCTTTCGTTCTTCATGATCTCACTGAGAGATACGACGACAAACGGAACGATCCTCTTCGGACGTATCATCGATATCATCAACAGAGGCTCTGAAGTTGCGATCCTTGCCATCGGTATGACGCTTGTCGTTTCCGCCTCGGCAGGAACCGATATCTCGGTCGGATCGGTCATGAGTCTTTGCGCAAGCTTTATGTGTATGAATCTTGCAGGGTACGGCGTGTCCTCCACCACAACGCTGGCAAAGCCCCTGATCGTGGGCCTGCTCGCGGCGGTACTCATGGGCGCCCTGTGCGGAGCCTTTAACGGAACGCTGGTCTCGCATCTGTCGATCCAGCCCATGGTCGCCACCCTGATCCTTTATTCGGCAGCAAGAGCCATCGGCCTGCTGTTATGTAACGACCTGATCGTGTATGTCAGGAACCCGTCCTTCGCCTTTATCGGTGCGTTCACGGGCCCGATCCCGACGCCGATCCTGATCACGGTCGTATGTATCATCCTGATCTCCGTTGTGCTGAAGAAGACGGCACTGGGTATGTACATCCAGTCGGTTGGTATCAACGCCAAAGCAAGCCGTATCGCCGGCCTGAATTCCAGACGCCTGCGTTTCCTGGCTTACCTGCTCTGCGGCGTGTTTGCTTCCCTGGCAGGTATCGTTGCATCCTCCAGGATCACTTCGGCCGACTCCAACAACATCGGTCTTTACCTCGAAATGGATGCGATCCTTTCGGTAGCGCTTGGCGGTAACAGCCTGGGCGGCGGTAAATTCAATCTGGCCGGTTCCATCATCGGTGCGTATACGATCCAGGCTATTACAACGACATTGTATGCACTTGGCGTTTCCTCCATTCAGGCGCCGGTATACAAGGCCATTATCGTCATCATCATTGTTGTGATCGAGGCACCGCCGTTTAAGGCATTCATCAGAAAACACAGCGCAGCCCGTGCAACAAAGGGGGTGAAGGCATGAAAGAGAAGATGAAAGCAAAGAAGAGTTTTAACAGTAACACCATTCTGTTGCTGATCACCATCGTTTTGTTTATGGTACTTTATGCAGGCGGATGTATTGCATACGGTTCCAAGGGCTTTACACACTTCCAGACGTTCCTGAACATACTGATCACCAACGCGGGCCTGATCTGCGTTGCCTGCGGTATGACCTGCGTCATGCTGACCGGCGGTATCGATATCTCGGTCGGCGCACTGATCGCCATGGACTGCATGATGCTCGCAGTGGGCATGTCCAAGGGGATCGGAGCGGTTCCCATGGTAGCGATCGTATTACTGGTAGGTGTTGTGTTCGGTTTTGTCCAGGGCTTCCTGGTAGGTTATCTTGAGATCCAGCCGTTCATCGTATCCATGGCAGGCATGTTCTTCTGCAGAGGTATGACGGCTGTCATCTGTACGGACCAGGTTTCCATTACCGAGAAGATCAACGCGACTTTCTACAAATGGGCGAACACCAAGGTTACCATTCCCTTTGGCGGCTATGTGAACAACAAAGGCAAATACATGGTTCCCTACGTAAGACCCGGCGTGATCGTGGCACTGATCGTGCTGATCCTGATCTTTATCATGTTAAGATATACCAAGTTCGGCCGTTCCCTTTATGCGGTTGGCGGAAGCGCACAGTCGGCAGCCATGATGGGTCTGAACGTAAAGCGGATCAAGATGGGAGCTTACATGCTCTCCTCGATCCTTTGCTCGGTCGGCGGCGTCTGCTACTGCTTGAACACCATGGCAGGATCCGTTACACGGGCGCTCGGCCTTGAGATGGACGCCATCTCTTCGGCGGTCATCGGCGGAACGCTTCTTACCGGTGGTGTCGGAAACGTCATCGGTTCCTTCTTCGGCGTGCTGATCAACGGAACCATTTCCTCCATCGTTAAGACCAACGGAAAACTGGCCAGCTCCTGGCCGAACATCCTGACGGCCGCACTGCTGTTTATCTTCATCGTTATCCAGAGTGTCTTCGGTGCACTGAGGGCACGCAAAAAATAAAAAACCGGCAGACAGGTTATGAAGAAGAGATCTTTCATCAAAAGAATCATCTGTATGTCACTGATCATGAGCCTTTGCATTCTTTCCGGGTGTGGATCCCGGAAAGAGGCAGAGGCTGTTAGTGATATTGAGGAAGAAGATCTGATCGTGGTGGGGTTTTCCCAGGTCGGATCGGAATCCTACTGGCGAAACGTCAATTCGGAATCCATGCGCTCCGTTTTCACAAAGGAGAACGGCTATAAGCTGATCTTTGAGGATGCGCAGCAGAAGCAGACGAACCAGATCAAGGCGATCCGCAGTTTTATCCAGCAGGAAGTCGACTATATCGTGGTGGCGCCGGTCACGGAGGCAGGCTGGGATACCGTGCTGCAGGAAGCGCGCGACGAAGGCATTCCCGTGATCATCGTGGACCGTATGGTCGACGCCGACAGCGATCTGTACGAGTGCTGGGTCGGTTCTGATTTTGAACTCGAAGGCCGCAAGATGTGCGAATGGATCCGTTGGTTCTGCGTGAAAAACAACATTTCCGCCAACGATATCTATATAGCGGACGTGCAGGGAACGATCGGTGCCTCGGCGCAGATCGGCCGCACGAAAGGCTTGGCGGAAGCCGCCGAAAAATACGGCTGGAAGATCGTTGCCAGAGCCGACGGTGAGTTTACCAGGGCCAAAGGCTATGAGGTCACCCTGCAGATCTTAAAGAACAACCCGAAAGTCAATGTGGTATACTGCGAAAACGATGACGAGGCGTTCGGCGCGATCAAAGCGATCGAGGATTCCGGTAAAAAGGTCGGCAGCGATATCAAAAGGGGCGAGATCATGGTCGTTTCCTTTGACGGCGTGAAGCCGGAAGCCCTGCAGGATGTGCTCAATAACTCCATTTCCTGTATCGCGGAATGTAATCCGTTCCACGGTCCCAGAGTCGAGGCGATCATCCGGAAACTGCAGAACGGGGAGACCCCGCAGAAGTATGAGTATGTGGATGAGGATATCCTGAGCGCACACGAGGAGATCGAAAGTGTGATCGTGGATTCCAAACAGTATCCCGTCACGCAGATCACGCAGGAAGTCATTGACAGACGCAGCGCGGAATTTTCCACCGGTGCCTATGCAGACCAGCCGGATAACGTCTACTGACCACCGTTTCTAACAGGGACTATCGTAAAAAAATCAACCGAAATCATAGATATCTTAACCGGATCCGTAAAAAATCCAACTTCGATCATGTTCATCATAAGAAAATGAACTGTTTTTAGATTGAAATGAATGGATTGACCTACGGATCCGTTTTATAATGGAAATGTTCATAATACGCGGATTAGCCGCGGCTCTTAAACAGAGATAGGAGGATATCGCATGAAAAAGAAAGTATTGGCAGTTGTTATGGCAGCAGCAATGGTACTTGGCCTTACAGCCTGCGGCGGCGCAGCTCCGGCAGCAGACGGGGGCGGAGACGGCGGCCTGATCAAGATCGGTATCATTAATAACGACCCGAACGAATCCGGTTACCGTACGGCTAATGATAAGGATCTGAAGGCTACATTTACAGAGGCGAACGGCTTCCAGGCTTCTTTCGCTTACAGCTTAAAGAACGACGAGCAGATCACGGCAGCACAGAAGTTCATCCAGGACGGCGTTGACTATCTGCTTCTTTCCGCAGCTGATACAGCAGGCTGGGATTCCGTACTGAAAGATGCACAGGCAGCAGGCATCCATGTAATCCTGTTCGACAGAACCATCGATGCTGATCCGAGTCTGTACAGCGCTTCCATCGTTTCCGACATGGACAAAGAAGGCGAAACAGCAGTGAACTGGTTAAAGGGCCAGAACTTATCCGAATACAACATCATCCACATCCAGGGCGTTATGGGCTCTGCAGCACAGAAGGGCCGTTCCGGTGCCGTTGATGCAGCAGCAGCGTCCGACGGATGGAACATCGTTACACAGCAGACAGCTGAGTGGAATGCTGAGAAAGCACAGCAGATCGTTCAGTCCGTTATCGATGCGGGCACACCGTTCAACGTAATCTACGCTGAGAACGACGATATGGCTAAGGGTGCCGTTGCAGCACTTGACAAGGCAAACATCTCCCACGGCGTTGGCAAAGACGTTATCGTTATGGGCTTTGACTGCAACAAGTGGGCTCTGCAGGAACTGCTTGACCAGAACTGGAACTATGACGGACAGTGCAATCCTTTCCAGTCCCAGTACATCTTAGACGTTATCAAGACACTGGAATCCGGTCAGGAACCCGCTCAGAAGACCATCATCATGGACGAGAAGGGCTTTGATGCAACAACCATCACAGCTGATGACGTAAACAATTACGGTATCTAATGTCACGATCTTTGATCATGGCAGCAACCAAATAGCAACAACAATCTGGCGGCGCGGCATTATGCCGCGCCGCATTTTGTAAGCGGGCTATCTGAGAAAAATGAGGAGGTGAATCCACGAGTGAAGGAGAATGCAATCCTGGAGATGAAGGCGATCGATAAAGTCTTCCCGGGTGTCCTTGCGCTGCAGGGCGTGGACTTCACATTGTGCGCAGGAGAGATACACGCGCTGATGGGTGAGAACGGAGCAGGAAAATCAACCCTGATCAAGGTCTTAACAGGCGTGTACTCCAAGGATGGCGGCCAGATCTATCTGAAGGGATACGATAAACCCGTGATCATCCGCTCTCCGCAGGAAGCACAGAAAATGGGTATCAGTACCGTTTATCAGGAGATCACTCTCTGCCCCAATCTTTCCGTGGCAGAGAATATGTATATCGGCCGTGGCGAAGGCGTGCGCGTCAACTGGAAGAAGATCAACGAGAAGGCTGACGCGATCTTAAAGTCCCTGGATATCCCGGCCAAAGCGACACAGCAGCTTTCGAGCTGCTCCATTGCGGTTCAGCAGATGGTTGCCATCGCCCGTGCGGTGGACATGGACTGTAAGGTCCTGATCCTCGATGAACCCACTTCCTCTCTGGACGAGCAGGAAGTCGCAAAACTGTTCAAACTGATGCGCGATCTGAAGGAACGCGGTGTCGGTATCATCTTTGTAACGCACTTCTTAGATCAGGTTTACGAGGTCTGTGACAAGATCACGGTCCTGCGCGACGGCAGACTGGTGGGAGAGTATGAGATCAAAGACCTGCCGCGCGTACAGCTGGTATCCAAGATGCTCGGAAAAGAACTGGATGACCTGTCCGATATTTCCGGCGAACATAAAAAATTCCAGGCAGAACCGAATACGCCGCCGGTATTTGAGGCAGTGGGACTGCAGTCGGATGCCGGTATCAAGCCGTTTGATTTTTACATCCAGAAAGGAGAAGTCAACGGCTTTACGGGACTGCTCGGTTCCGGGCGCAGTGAGTGCGTGCGCGCGATCTTCGGAGCGGACCGTGTGCTTGGCGGTACAGTGAAAAAAGACGGCAATGCCATCAAGATCGCAAAGCCGATCGATGCGATGCGCAACGGGATCGGTTACCTGCCGGAAGACCGGAAAGTGGACGGGATCGTCGGCGAGCTTTCCGTGCGGGAGAACATCATCCTGGCCCTGCAGGTGCTGAAAGGCTTTTTCAAACCCTTCAGCAGGGCGGAAGCGGCCCGGTTTGCGGATGAATATATCAAGCTTCTGGATATCAAGACGGCCTCTGCGGATACGCCGATCAAGTCGTTATCGGGCGGCAACCAGCAGAAGGTGATCTTAGCAAGATGGCTTTTAACCCATCCCGAATACCTGATCCTTGATGAGCCTACCCGCGGGATCGATGTCGGTACCAAAGTCGATATCCAGAAACTGGTGCTGAAACTGGCATCGGAAGGAATGAGCATCACCTTCATATCTTCCGAGACCGATGAGATGTTGCGGACCTGCTCCAGAATGGTCGTGATGCGTGACCGTGCGGTTGTCGGAGAACTGACGGATGACGACCTGACACAGGGCAAGATCATGAGCACGATAGCGGGAGGTGAAAAGAAAGATGAGTAAAATACTGAAAAATCAGATTTTCATCCCGATCGCTGCGCTGCTTCTTCTTGCAGTCTTCAACCTGATCATGGATCCCTCGTTTTTCAAGATCACTTTGGGCTATAACAGTGCAGGAGACCCGGTATTGTCGGGCTACCTGATGACGATCCTTGACTACGGTTCGGAACTGGCGATCCTTGCGATCGGTATGACACTTGTAACGGCGGCTTCCGGCGGACAGGACATTTCCGTCGGCGCGGCGATCGCGATCAGCGGCAGTGTTGTTCTGCGCGTGCTCTGCGGCAGGGACCACCACGCAGAGACCATGCAGGCACCGATCATCGTCGCTTTTCTGATCAGTTGTGTCGTGGCGATGATCTTTGGCGCGTTTAACGGAACACTGGTCGCGTTCTTTAAGATCCAGCCCATGGTCGCCACGCTGATCCTCTTTACGGCGGGACGTTCCATTGCAGCCTGGATCAACAACAACGAGCTGCCCATCGTGAATGAGGTACGCTTCAGTTATTTCGGCGGATTTATCCCGGGGATCCCGATCCCGACGCCGTTCTTTATCGCGGCGGCCTGCGTGATCGTGATCTTCCTGGTTTTGAAATTTACAAACCTGGGTCTGTATACACAGACCGTCGGTATCAACGAAAACGCTTCGAGATTAAACGGCCTGAACCCGGAATTCATCAAATTCCTGGCTTTTGTGATCTTAGGACTCTGCGTGGCGGTTGCGGCGCTCATCAAAGTCAGCCGCCTGTCCACGATCAACTACTCGGTCATCGCAAAAGACATTGAAATGGACGCGATCCTTGCGGTCGCACTCGGCGGGAACGCCTTATCGGGCGGTAAGTTCAACATGACGGCTTCGATCCTCGGGGCTTACGTTATCCAGTTCCTGACGACGACGCTCTACAAATTCAACGTGCCCGCGGACGCGCTGCCGGCTTACAAGGCGGTCGTTGTCATCCTGCTGGTCGTTTTCTCGGCACCGGTTGTCAGGGACTTCATTTCCGCACAGTGGAAGAGACTGACAAAGAAGGGGGTGACGGAAAATGCGTGAGAAGATCAAAACCATGTTCCGCGACATGAGCGACACCAACCTGCTTCTTTTTATCACGATCGTTGTCTTTTTCCTGATGTATATCGGAGCGGTGATCTTCCAGGGAAAAGGTTTCTTAAAACCGCAGACATTCTTTAATATCCTGAATGCGAACGCGGCCCTGATCCTGCTCGCATGCGGCCTGAGCCTCGTCATGATCACGGGCAGCATCGATATCTCCGTCGGCGGCGTCACGGCCCTGGTCAGCATGTGCTGTGCGGTCTATCTGGATTATAAGGGCGGCAACGTCTTTGTTTCCATGCTGATCGCGCTCGGCATCGGTCTGGCTTTCGGCCTGGTGCAGGGACTTCTGATCGCATACTTAGACATCCAGCCGTTTATCGTAACGCTGGCCGGTATGTTCTTTGCAAGAGGTATGACCACGATCGTGCACACGAACCCGTTCAACGTGGAGAACGAGAAATTCGTGGCACTGAAAGAGACCCGCGTCACGGTACCGGGCATGGGATCCTATAACAAACTCGGCGTTTATGTGGACGCCTATGTGGAGATCGGCGTGATCGTTGCGGTCCTTCTGGTGCTCGTGCTGTTCTTTATGCTGCGTTATACGAAGCTCGGCCGGAACTTCTATGCCGTGGGCGGCAATAACCAGAGCGCGCTGATGCTCGGCATCAACGTGAAACGCACGAAATTCTTCGCGCATCTGCTCTGCGGGATCTTGGCCGGGATCGGCGGGTATCTGTATTTCCTGCATGTCGGCTCCGGTGCACCTTCCCATGCACAGGGCGCCGAAATGAACGCGATCGCAAGTTCGATCATCGGCGGCACGATGCTGACAGGCGGTGTCGGCAATATCATCGGCACCTTCTTCGGGGTGCTGTCGTTAAGTACCATTCAGAACATCGTATCTTCGGCCGGACTTGACCAGGCCTGGTGGACAGGTATCACCATCGCGGCCATGCTGTGTCTCTTCCTGGTGATCCAGAGCGTTGTGATGGCTCGCAAGAAGAAACAGGTCAGAAAGTAAGGAAGATAAGAATATAAAACACCTAGGAGGACAAACATGGAAAAGAAAGAATTGATCGAAGCTGGCAGAGCCATACTTGGCGTGGAACTGGGATCGACCAGGATCAAGGCTGTTCTCATCGACGAGAAGGGAGCACCGCTTGCTTCCGGTTCCCATGAATGGGAAAATCAGCTGCTTGACGGGATCTGGACCTATTCACTGGATGCTGTCTGGACCGGGCTGAAAGACTGCTATGCGGATCTTGCGAAAAATGTCAGGGACGAATACGGCGTGGAACTGACAGGCTTTGCATCCATGGGCTTTTCGGCCATGATGCACGGCTATCTTGCTTTTGACAAAAACGGGGAACTGCTGGTGCCCTTCAGGACCTGGCGCAACACGATCACCGGGGAAGCGGCAGAGAAGCTGACCAAGGAATTCAATTACAACATCCCGCAGCGCTGGAGCATTTCCCATCTGTACCAGGCGATCTTAAACGGCGAGCCGCATGTGAAGAATATCGCGTTCTTTACGACTTTAGCCGGCTATGTGCACTGGAAACTGACCGGCGAAAAGGTACTCGGTGTCGGCGATGCTTCCGGTATGTTCCCGATCGATATCGCAACGGGCAATTTTGACCAGACCATGGTAGCCAAATTCGATGCGCTGAATGCGGACAGGAACCTCGGCTGGAAGTTAAATGATATTCTGCCAAAATCACTCCTTGCGGGAGATGCGGCAGGAACTCTGACGGAAGAGGGCGCAAAACTGCTTGATCCCACCGGGAAGCTGAAAGCAGGGATCCCGCTCTGTCCGCCGGAAGGCGATGCGGGAACCGGTATGGTCGCGACCAATTCCGTGGCAAAGAGGACCGGCAACATTTCCGCAGGAACTTCCGTCTTTGCGATGGTCGTTTTGGAGAAGGAACTCTCCAAAGTTTATCCCGAGATCGATCTTGTCACCACACCGGACGGCGCGCTGGTCGGCATGGTGCACTGCAACAACTGTACTTCCGAGATGAACGCGTGGGTATCCGTATTCGGTGAATTCGCTTCCCTGATCGGTGCAAGCGTCGACAAGGGCACTCTGTTCACATCCCTTTACAACAAGGCACTGGAAGGCGATACGGACTGCGGCGGCCTGATCTCTTACAACTATTTCTCCGGCGAGCCGGTGACCGGCTTTACCGAAGGCGCACCCTTATTCGTCAGAAAGGCGGATGATTCCTTTACGCTTGCCAATTTCATGCGTATGCATCTCTATTCCGCACTTGCAGCCCTGAAGGCAGGCCTTGACCTGATGTTCAAGGAAGAGCAGGTGGAAGTGGATGAGATGTTCGGTCACGGCGGCTTCTTTAAGACCAAAGGCGTCGGACAGAGGATCGCGGCAGCTGCGATCAATGCACCCGTATCCGTCATGGAGACGGCAGGAGAGGGCGGTGCCTGGGGTATCGCTGTACTGGCTGCTTATCTGACGGGAAAGAAAGACGGCGAAAGCCTGCAGGCTTACCTGAACGATACGATCTTTGCCGATCAGAAGGGCTCGAGGCTCGAGGCTGACGCAGAGGATGTCAAAGGGTTCAACCGCTTTATGGAGAGATACTTAAACGGCCTTTCCATCGAGCATGCGGCGGTGGATGTGCTGTAGGCTCTGCACAGTCATCCTAAAAAGAACGTATGCGGGGACCGTCATCTGACGGTTCCCGTTTTTTGATAATGCTCATACGCTTCTTGCAAGATAAAGATAGGTGTATTATACTTTTGAAAGTAAATTTCATATGAAGAAAACGGGGATAACAGAATGAAAAAGTATTGTGAAATGGACAGGGAAGAACTGCTTGCGCTGCGTGAGGAGTTAGAAAAACAGTATGCGGAGAAACAGGCGCTCGGGCTGAAACTGGATATGTCGCGCGGAAAACCCGGCAAATCCCAGCTGGATATGGAGGCTGATTTTTTCAACATGCTCAACCCGAACGTGGATTTTAATTCCGAGAGCGGGATCGATTGCAGAAACTACGGCGAGCTGACGGGGATCCACGAAGCCAGGAAACTGATGGGCGAGATGATCGGGGTGCCTGCATCGCAGATCTTCATTTTCGGCAATTCGAGCCTGAATATCATGTATGATACGCTGGCACGTTCCATGCTGTTTGGTGTCTGCGGTTCGACACCGTGGTGCATGCTTGACCGTGTGAAGTTTCTCTGCCCGGTTCCCGGTTATGACAGGCATTTTGCGATCACGGAGCGCTTCGGGATCGAAATGATCAACATTCCGATGAACGAAGACGGTCCGGATATGGATATGGTAGAGGATTATGTAAACCACGACGAGACCGTGAAAGGTATCTGGTGCGTCCCGAAATACTCGAATCCGGGCGGGATCACGTATTCCGCAGAGGTGGTGGACCGGTTCGCGCATCTGAAACCCGCAGCGGATGATTTTCGTATCTACTGGGACAACGCATATGCGATTCATGATCTGTATGACGACAGACATGACGAGCTGCCGGAGATCCTGAAAGCCTGCGAAGCTGCCGGCAATCCGGATATCGTCTTTGAATTCTGCTCCACTTCCAAGGTGACGTTCCCGGGAAGCGGCATCGCGGCCATGGCTTCGTCTGCAAGGAATCTGGAGTTTGTGAAGGAACAGATCTCGATCCAGACGATCGGACACGATAAACTGAACCAGCTGCGTCATTACCGTTACTTTAAGGATGTCAACGGCATGAAGGCACATATGCGCAAACATGCGGCCCTGATCCGCCCGAAGTTCCAGGTGATCGTTTCCGCGCTGGAGAGCGAGCTGAAAGAACTCGGGATCGGTACATGGACCAATCCGAACGGCGGCTATTTCATTTCGTTCAACGCAATGAACGGCTGCGCGAAGGAGATCGTGAAGCGCTGCAAAGAGGCGGGCGTGAACCTGACGGGCGCGGGTGCGACCTATCCGTACAAGAAGGACCCGGATGATTCCAATATCCGTCTGGCACCGACTTATCCGTCGCTGGAAGAACTGACGCAGGCCACGGAGATCTTTGTGCTCTGCGTAAAACTGGTCAGCGTGGAGAAACTGCTGGAAGCGTGAAACGGACTTTTGGAAGCATAAAAAGGATCTGCCGGCGTGATCCGGTACCGGATCCGTGCAATAGACCGCCGGTCGGTTTGAAAGGACTTACAGAAATACCATGAGTGATGCAAAAAAGCTGCCCGATAAAGTGGAACGCATCGGGCGTAACCTGATCCATAAAGGAAACATCGTTGAGATCTATGAGGATATGATGCGGCTTCCGGACGGAAGAGAGGAAACGTATGATTTTATCCGTCATAAAGGCGCAGCGGCCGTCATTCCCGTCCTTCCCGACGGCAGGATCCTGATGGTCAGACAGTACCGCAATGCGCTCGACGCCTATACGCTGGAGATCCCTGCGGGTGGCAGGAACAGTGAAACGGAGCCGACGCTTGAGTGTGCATACAGGGAACTGGAAGAGGAGACCGGGTATCATGCGGAACGGTCAGACATCACTTTTCTGCTGACGCTCTATACAACGGTCGCGTTCTGCAATGAGAAGATCGATATCTACGTGGCAAGGAACATGCAAAAGACCGCGCAGCATCTCGATGATGACGAATATATCAATGTGGAAGCCTATACGATCGAAGAACTGACGAACAAGGTGTATTCCGGCGAGATCGTGGACGCCAAGACGATCGCGGGCCTGATGACGTACCGCGTACATATGGAAGAAGGGCAGCGGCAGTAGGCACCGGATTCCTACGGTTTCTATAAAAAGTTTTCATAAAAATACGATTTTTTCGGATTATGTTAATATTTCGCCGCAAAAATCGTTACGAAAAAAATAATTTTTTTACAAAATTTTTACAACATGTTGTGATGGGCAAAATCGCGCAAACCGACATGTTGTATTTTTTTGCCTGACCATGCGCAAAGTGGCTAAAAATGGGCAAAATTTGCGATTGCTTTTCGTGGGAAATCTGCTTATAATGGTTAAAGTAACGAGTTGAGAGCAGGTTTGACCCGTTCTTAGGCAGGAAGGTTTATTGAACGAATGGAACAGCAACTGCAGGCGTTTATAACGTATTTACATAACGTTAAAAAAACATCTACAAACACAGAACTTAGTTACAAACGAGACCTGGCCAAGATGGAGAAGTTCCTGTCAGCCAGAGGAATCACCAAAGCAGAACAAGTTAGTCCTTCCGATCTGGAAGCATATATACAAGATCTCAACGAGAATGGTTTCAAAGCGGCTACCGTATCCCGCAACATCGCATCGATGAAAGCGTTTTTCGGATATGCCGTCAAGGAACTGGGACTCAAGGAGGATCCGTCCACCGGCTTAAAATCTCCTAAGATTGAAAAGAAGATGCCGGAAATTCTCACCATGGAGGAGGTCGTACGTCTTTTGGAACAGCCAAGAGGCGATACGCCCAAAGAGATTCGTGACAAAGCAATGCTGGAGTTGCTCTATGCAACCGGCATTCGTGTTTCGGAATTGATCGGACTGCAGGTCTCGGATGTAAACATGCAGATGAATTATATTCTGTGCCGGGATGCAAACAAGGAAAGGATCATTCCTTTCGGCAACGAAGCGAGGCACGCCCTGATCCGTTATCTGGAGTCTTCCAGAAACGTGATGGTAGAGGATCCCACTTCCCCGATCCTGTTTGCAAACTGTTCGGGACAGAAGATGAGCCGCCAGGGCTTCTGGAAACTGATCAAGTTCTACGCCAAGAAGGCGGGGATCACTTCCGATATCACGCCGCACACACTCAGGCATTCCTTTGCGGCACATCTGGTTGAGAACGGTGCCGACTTGCGGTCGGTACAGGAAATGCTCGGACACTCCGACATCTCCACCACACAGATCTACGCATCCATGAATCACAATCGCATCCGCGAGGTATATACAAGAGCCCATCCGAGAGGATGAGCTCTTTTTCTGTTCCCTGCTTCATATCTGCAGCCGGGTACCGGATACTTCAATTTCCGCTGCTTGATATACCCATACTACAAATAAATACCAACCGAATGGGGCATATTCTCATTCCGGTAGGTACAGAAAAAAAGAGCGTTCTGCGCGCTTGCCTACTAAACGGCTTTTATAATACCTTTAGTAGGCATTGGTTTACCATAATTTTCTCTCAAATTGAAAAAAACTTATCATTTGAACTGTTACCGGCTTAGTGAATACATACCAATCGGATACTTTTTTATATCCGGTAGGTACGATAGATATTTGGAAATAAAAAAGATACCTACTAAATATTGATTGATTGCGATTTAGTAGGTATCAGGCGTGAATGCGGTTTACATAACGCCATGCATCATAATGGCAGGATGGAACGATTCCCTTTACAGCGGCAGGAAGAACGGTTTTCTTTCCCTGAAGTATGTATAATACCGGAAACCGCAGCGCGTGAGGATCGCTTCCGCCATGTCAAAGCCGTCTCCTATGATGGCAGGCTCGTGCGCATCGGAAGCAACAGTCAGGATCTCACCGCCAAGCTCGCGGTAACGCTTTAAGACTTCCTCGCCGGGGTTTGTGCGCTTCAATGCCTTACGCAGCCCGCCGGTATTGATCTCGATCCCTTTTCCCCGTTCGATCAGCGTACGTAAGATCTCATCGGTTATGTCCGCATAATCTTCATATTTATATGCGGAAAGGTCCGTCACGGGTGCATAGCGGACCGCATAATCCAGGTGTCCGTATACGTCAAAATCATCAAACGCGCGGATATTCTCGAGGATCGACTCGAAATATTCCGTCATGGCTTCCTTTATGGTGCGCCCTTCATAGAAGGAAGCATAGTAGGGATCCTTCTTATGGCAAAGGTGCGAGGATGCGATGATAAAATCAAAGGCTTCGCTCCCTGCGACGGCTGCAAGCGTATCCGGAATGTCCGGCTGTACGCCAAGCTCGATGCCGAAGCCGACAGAGATCCTGTCCGCATTCTCTTTGGACAGCCGCAGGCATTCCTCGCGGTAGGGCGGGATGTCCAGTTCAAACATGCCTTCCTTATCCGGCGTGTCATAGACAAAATCCGGATCATGGTGCTCCGTGAAGCAGATATGTGTAAGGCCGAGGGAGACGGCGCGCCCGATCATGTCTTCCATGCGCGCGCTGCTGTCGCCCGAGTGGTGTGTATGCATATGATAGTCGGCTTTGATCGCCATGAGATACCTCCGAAGAATAGTGAACGGACATTCAATAATCCGTACTTTCCGATCATGTATATAAATAGCATTCTTTACAGTGAAAATCAAGAAATTAACACTTGTATTTTTCCGTGCAATTCGTTAAAATATACTTTGCTGATAATTTTTGAATGATCAAATACATTATTAGGAGGAATCAAGAATGGCAGTAAAAGTAGCAATCAATGGTTTTGGTCGTATCGGTCGTCTTGCATTCAGACAGATGTTTGGTGCTGACGGATACGAAGTAGTAGCAATCAACGACTTAACAACCCCTAAGATGCTGGCTCATCTTTTAAAGTATGACAGCGCACAGGGTACATACGCTCTGGCCAGCACCGTATCCGCTGATGACGAAGCAGGTACGATCACAGTAAACGGCAAGACTCTTAAGATCTACAAAGAGCCCGATGCAAATAACTGTCCTTGGGGCGAGCTTGGCGTAGACGTAGTTCTGGAATGCTCCGGTTTCTACACCTCCAAGGAAAAAGCACAGGCACACATCAATGCAGGTGCACGTAAGGTTGTTATCTCCGCTCCTGCAGGAAATGATCTTCCTACTATCGTATACAATGTTAACCACACGGATCTGAAGCCGGAAGATACCATCATTTCCGCAGCATCCTGTACAACAAACTGCCTGGCTCCGATGGCTAAGGCTCTGAACGATCTGGCAGGCATCAAGTCCGGTATCATGAGCACGATCCACGCTTACACAGGTGATCAGATGATCCTTGACGGCCCTCAGAGAAAGGGTGACTTAAGAAGATCCCGCGCAGGCGCGATCAACATCGTTCCCAACTCCACAGGTGCTGCTAAGGCTATCGGCCTTGTTATCCCTGAACTGAACGGCAAACTGATCGGTAGCGCACAGCGTGTTCCGACCCCGACAGGTTCCACCACGATCCTGGTTGCAACTGTTGAGAAGTCCGTTACGAAGGAAGAGATCAACGCTTACATGAAGAAAGTTGCTAACGAGTCTTACGGCTACAACGAAGATCAGATCGTTTCCAGCGATATCGTTGGTTCCACATACGGTTCCATTTTCGATGCAACACAGACCATGGTTGGCGCTGACAATCTGGTACAGGTTGTTTCCTGGTATGACAACGAGAACAGCTACACATCCCAGATGGTTCGTACGATCAAGTACTTCTCCGATCTGAAATAAGTTTAACCAAACCAAGTATGACCTTCAGGGTCCGGTCTTTTGGACCGGACCCTGTTTTATGCAACCGGACCATTTGCCATCGCGCAGGGGACGGCGCATGAGAATAAAAAGATAAAGGAGAAACAATTATGGCACTTAACAAGAAATCCGTAGACGATTTTAACGCAAAGGGCAGAAGAGTCCTGGTAAGATGTGATTTTAACGTACCGCTCAAGAACGGCGAGATCACAGACGAGACACGTATCGTGGCAGCACTGCCCACGATCCAGAAACTGATGAATGACGGCGCAAAGGTGATCCTTTGCTCCCACCTCGGTAAAGTAAAAGAAGGCCCCAATGAGAAGGAATCCCTTGCACCGGTTGCAAAGCGTCTTTCCGAGAAACTCGGCAAGGAAGTTGTTTTCGTTTCCGATTACAACGTTACGGGCCAGGCTGCAACAGACGCTGTTGCTGCCATGAAGGAAGGCGATGTTGTTCTTCTGCAGAATACACGTTTCCGTGGCAAAGAAGAGACCAAGCCCGGCGATGCAGGCGAAGCGTTTGCAAAAGAACTGGCTGATCTGGCTGACGACTATGTATGCGATGCTTTCGGTTCCGCACACAGAGCACATGCTTCCGTTGCTGTTGTTACGAAGTACATCAGCGAAAAAGGCGGCACAAATGCAGTCGGTTATCTGATGCAGAAAGAGATCAACTTCCTCGGCAACGCTGTAGAGAATCCGGTTCGTCCGTTCGTAGCGATCCTCGGCGGCGCAAAGGTTGCCGACAAGCTGAACGTGATCGACAACCTGCTTGAGAAGGCTGATACCCTGATCATCGGCGGCGGCATGGCTTTCACATTCTTAAAGGCAAAAGGTTTTGAGATCGGTAAGTCTCTTGTGGATGATGAGAAGGTTGATTACTGCAAAGAGATGATGGCTAAGGCTGAGAAACTCGGCAAGAAGCTGCTGCTTCCCGTTGATACGGGCGTGGCTGCATCCTTCCCGGATCCCATCGATGCTCCGATCGATGTTACATATGTTGATTCCGACAAGATCCCTGCAGACCAGGAAGGTCTGGATATCGGACCCAAGACACAGGCACTGTTCGCAGATGCTGTAAAATCAGCCAAGACGGTTGTCTGGAACGGACCGATGGGCGTATTCGAGAACCCGACGCTCGCAAAGGGCACGATCGCAGTTGCAAAGGCTCTGGCAGAGACAGATGCAACAACGATCATCGGCGGCGGCGATTCCGCAGCTGCATGCAACCAGCTTGGTTTTGCGGATAAGATGAGCCACATTTCCACAGGCGGCGGCGCTTCCCTGGAATTCTTAGAGGGTAAGGAACTGCCGGGCGTTTATGCGGCAGATGACAAATAAGATCATTTCGTTATCATGAAGATGTTCACATCCGGCAATGCTTCTCGGGGACGCTTTCGCTCGTGTCCTCGCACAACGGTTCTAAACTCGAAAAAACCTCGTTAAGAACCGGGCTGCGGATCGTCCCTCGAAGCACACCGGCTGTTCACATCCATTAAGTTAAGGAGAGAATATATGGCAAGAAGAAGAATCATCGCAGGCAACTGGAAGATGAACATGACGCCCAGTGAGGCGGTTGCGCTCTGCGATACTTTAAAGGATCTGGTGAAAAATGATGCGGTTGACGTTGTGTACTGCGTACCCGCCATCGATATCGTTCCCGTGGCACAGGCCGTAAAGGGAACCAACGTACATGTCGGCGCCGAGAACTTCTACATTGAAGACAAGGGCGCTTACACAGGCGAGATCTCCGCACCGATGCTCAAAGATGCAGGTGTGGAATATGTGATCATCGGCCACTCCGAGAGAAGAGAATACTTCAAGGAGGACGACTGCTTCTTAAACAAGAAGGTTAAGAAGGCGTTTGAGGCAGGCATCACACCGATCCTTTGCTGCGGCGAGAGCTTAGAGCAGAGAGAGATGAACGTGACCATGGACTGGATCCGTCTGCAGATCAAGTCTGACCTTGCAGGTGTCAGCGCTGACCAGGTAAAGACGATGGTCATCGCTTATGAGCCCATCTGGGCGATCGGAACCGGCAAGACCGCTACATCCGACCAGGCACAGGAAGTCTGCAAAGGCATCCGCGACCTGATCGCTGAAATGTACGATGCAGCGACCGCAGAAGCGGTACGCATCCAGTACGGCGGTTCCATGAACGCAGGTAATGCGGCTGAACTGCTTGCAAAGCCCGACATCGACGGCGGCCTGATCGGCGGCGCTTCCCTGAAGCCTGATTTCGGCCAGATCGTGAACGCTTAACAGAAAAGAAAAGATCATAAGGGAGCCGGATGCACCAAAATGCATCCGGCTTTTTTGTGTGCAAAAACAAACCGGGAGCGGACGGTGGAAAGAATGCGTGACAGAAAATGTCATTGACAAATCTGTCACGCGTATGTTGTTTTATGTCCGGCAAGGTATAATATAATCGGAGGTTTTTTTGTGTCGCACAATGTCTGGGAGGGAGCGGATATGAAAGATCGGATGATGTTTGGACGGTTTTCTGTTTTACGCTTTGTATTTTTGATTTTTGTAATGCTTTTGCCGGCGACTGCCGTATGGGCACTGGAGCCGGAAAATACGCTGACGGTCATAAAACCGCAGAATGGTGTCTATACGTACACAAACGATGCCACATCGGGCGCTGACTATGTTATCTATGTTCTGGACGGCATAGACAGCGCCGACAATGTTCTAAACTGGGATACCCTTACCGGAAAACTGAAATATGTGGATCAGAAGACGGCAGAGGGTACATCAGTCACTTTTGAGATCCCGCAGACTGCCATAACCGGAAACGGTACCTTCTATATTGGAGACGGAGCAGGCAATGAAAGTTATCTCGCCGGCTATCTTACGGAAGATACGGAGGTAGGGGGGGAAGAGGATCAGTCTTTCTTCTATTCGGATGTAAACCTTACGACTGCACTACGGACGGAATACAAATGCAGCAGCGACCGCAGCAACGCACAGATCCGCAGCTTTCTTCCCGAGAGCGCCTATCTGAAATTGCAGACGAAGGCACCTGACGATTACGGGCTGGGCGGAACTTATCTGGCTGTTCCGGTCCATCTTACATGGGAAGCCCCTGCCGGTGTGGATGGTTTTCATACTGCCACGGACAGTGAAATCTTCTTTCATGCAAATGTGACTTTCGGGACGGACAGTGCTGCGGGTAAAGCCGGAGCCGCATGGGCCGCAACTTTCCCCGTTCCGGAACTGCAGGCAAAGATCAAGGGGCCGGATCAGCCGGATCCGAAACCGCAGCAGTATCATAGGATCTATGTACAGAATAATGCGGAAGCCTTTCTGTATTCATCGCAAACATTGGATTACAGTGCCAATTCGGCAAAGAGCGGCGAGGACATCATTATCCGGTGGAAGAGAAATTGCTATGACGGAAACGAATCCGAGGACGGCTATGAATTTGTGAAATGGATCATAACCGGAGCGGAGCCGTGGGAGGAAACCAGCCCGCAGACCATGTTTACCATGGGCAATACGGATGTGACGGTTCAATTCCTTGAAAGAAAGGTTTTGTATCAGGGACAGGAGAGCGGTGAGGAGGAACCGGAAGACCGGGATAAGGACACAAAACTCTCCAAGTTGAAGTATGTGAAAACATCCCTGACGCTGGTGAAGGGAAGCAGTGACTTCAATCCCGCCCTGGCGACTCCCGCAAAAGGGGTTTCGGCCGAAAATCTGCCGCCGGTCACATATATTACAGAGAATAAGGATATCGTGACGACGGGTTCAGACGGGACATTCTACGCAAAAGGCGCGGGAGAAGCGGTGGTCACCGCCTATTGCGGAAACAAAAAAGCCACCTGCAAAGTCACCGTGATCAGTCCGACAGAGAAGGTCGTGATCCTCGACGAGAACGGCAGATCCAGACCGGATGTCAGCGACGAGAATGAAATGTTCCACACCAACTGGACGAACTGGAATAAAAAGCCAGAGAAGACCATTATACTCAAAAGCGGTGAAGATCTGAACCTTCGGGCCCAAATCTATCCCTGCGACAGCACGGATCCCAAGAATGTGACATGGAACGTGTATGCGTGGCCGATACCGAAGCAGGACAGATACGGCAATTGGATTTACGACAGAGATAAGAACGGCAATATTAAATTTAAAAAGGACAACAGATTTGTCACGGTCAAAAACGGGGTACTGACCGCCAAGGAAGCGATTGAACCGAATTACAATCCTATTCTTGTTGCCGCCACGGTAAAGCAGACGGTTATCGACCCTGTGACCGGTAAGACCAAAAGTGTTGACCTCACTTCCATGGTGCCGGTTTACGTACATCCCATCGTAGCGGACAAGCCAAGCAACAAAGAGGACAAGACCCATACCCTTTCCCTGAAGAAGCAAAGCGTCAGCATGGTGACCACGGAGGGGAACAATACCTTTGATCTGGAGCTGACCGTATCCTCCAAACAAAAGGCCGATGCGGTCGATGAAAACTACATCATCGAATGCGAATCCTTAAATGCCAATGTGGCCGGTGTCGAGAACCTCACAGACCTGGTTAATACGGATACAAAAGGCAAAAAGGGAGCAGCGACCATACGGATCAAGGCTAACAATCCGGGGTATACCTATATCATCGTAAAGAGCAGGAACAAAGGGCAGCTGTATGCGAACATACAGCGGTGCAAGGTGACGGTCACGCGGCCCGCAACGGCTGTAACGGCCGTGAGCGGCACCCTGAAGATCGGATCGGGGCCCATTAAGGTCTATAACAGAAAAACCAGGCAATACGACGACTCGGAGGATGTGAAGATCCTGACCATGCGCAAGGGCTCCTGCGGGACCATCGAAGCCATGATCACTCCTTACGATTCAACGGATCTGAAAAATGTAAAGATCAGTGCTTCCGGAGGGGTGAAGATCAAAAACGGAGTGCTCTATGCAACAAGCCTTACGAAACCGGAGAAAGGCAGTTACGCGAAAGTCACCATCACCTGCGGCAAGTTGAAGGACATCGTTTATATCACGGTGGTCAAATAAGGAGAAAGGAGAGCATATGATGAAGCGTATCGAAAAGAATATAAAAAGAATATTGACATGCTGCTTATACACTACATTGCTTACCGTGCTCCTGCTTGCCGTGATCCGCTGCAGAGTGGACGCGAACGATCCCGTCACCATAACGGCGCCTGCCCGGTTTTTCGGCAGCGATCAATGCCTGACGGTGACGGTGGAAGGGAATGCAGACGGCCACAGCCTGGGCCTCATCGCGGAAGCCTTTTCCGACGGGAAAACGGTTGACCGGAAGTTTAAGACCATCAACGGCTCCGGAGATGTGAAATTTGATACTTTTGGCAGAGGGGATCTGTTTGAGTTCCGTATCATCGCCGTGGATAAAACCACCCTCGCACCGGTATGCAACACCTTATCCCTTGTGAGGAAAGCAGGCGCGGAAGAAGTGGAGCAACAGGAGAGCGATACTGCCATCGCCGCCATGCCGGAGGGAACCTCCATAGTCCTCAAGGCAGTGACAAAAGACCTGATCCTTGCAAAGAGAACCCTGGAGGAACTGGAAGCACTGGACAGCGAGACTGTCAGTGTGGAGATCACGGAAGATGTGATCACGGAAGAGACGGATGAAAACGGTGTGACGGTTAACAATGTCACGCAGGAAACAAGAACAGCGGAGCTGATAAAGTATGACGCCATTTCCGTCAATGACGACGCCTATGCCGAAGCTGTCAGCCGGCTGGAAGCAACGAAGACCGCCTACGAAAAACTGCGCACCTCCGCAGCGGTATTGTTTACAGTTGCGGGAGAAAATGAGCAGCTGAAGTCCTATGCGCTTCAGGCGGGAGATATCGCAAAGGCGGCAGAAGATGCGGCTGTCTCCATCGAAGCGGGCTACACATTGAAACGCGCGGATCAGTCTTTGGTGGATACGGATTTCCTTGCAGAGATCGATAAAGTCAGGGAAGCCCACAAGATCATCCGGATCGGCGGTGGAGCGAACCTGCTTTTGAACGGCGGTTTTTGCACCTATCCGAAGGGCGCGGATCTGGCCCTTGTATCCGATCAGGATTCCTCTGTTGTCATTCTGGAGCCCGATAACGGGAAAGTGACGCAGGGAAGCGCTCGAAGAGCAGGGTTTGCAGAGGATATGAGTAAGATCATCGTCACATCCGGAAATAACGCGGCAGAACTTGCGGTTCTTGCTGTGGGAGAAGAACCCGTCTTCAGGAAATATGACGGATTTACCGCGGCAGAGGGCGGCCTTGCCACACATATAACGACGCTGGTTTATGCAACTGCCGCAACATACAGTGAAAGCTCCGTTTCCATGCTGACCGCCTATGCGAAGGAACTTTTTACCGTCGCAGCGGTTGGGACACACACTACCTATGAGGAGATCGAAGAAGCCTTCCTGGCATCCGCGGATAATTCGGCCGCAACCCTTGGTGCCTATGCAGGCAGCGGCGGCCTTGCGGCTGCGGATGAGGCCTTCGCAGACGACCTGACGGAGGCCTACAACGACAGGAGGGGACTGACGGAATACTGGAGCTGCGGAGATCCTGCCTATCTGAAATCAGATTATCGCGGGATCCATTGTACCTGCGATCAGGAAGGAAACATCGTCGGCCTGTATGAATCTTTCACATACGGGGTAAAATGCGAGGAACTCTATTTCACATCGCCTGTGCCTGACAACAAGAAGGGGTTGGGACCGGACAAAATTCCGGATTCCAGAAAAGGATGCGTCTATGAAAAGATCTGGCGGAACATCGATTATCCCGATCCGGATGTATTTTGTAATCATATAGTGAACCAGCCGGGCTATGATCCCGCAAACATCCGGACCCGACTCTATGAGGTATATGAATACGGCAAGAGCACATCGCAATTCCTGGGATCACCGGGCGGTGACTATGGGTATGATGACGCTGCAGACTATTTGGGGGAAGCACCGGAAACGGATAACAGCGATGCCGATGAACGGCTTACCGGAGTCTATGCCATCAATGAGTATGACGATCCGGAGGGAGAACCCTCGGTGCAGGTATGCCATTTCAAGAGATACTATGAAAACAACGAGAACGGTCAGGTGGAGATCGAGAGCGTGGCGGTTTACAATCCGGCTCTCTGGGAATATTACAAGAGCCAGGGGGAGAACTGGGACAGAGCCAGAAGTAAATGCTATGACATCCTCAGGCAGAAGAATTATACCAGAGACGGAAAACTTGCGCTGGATATTTCCTATGTAGGCTCCGTTCCCGGATACGAACGGAACGATATGGTATATGTCAAGAAATACGATACGTCAGACGGCAGCCCCATGCTTGCGGCTGAGTATTATGAGCCGGCCACCTGGATGTCAGGCATAGGCCTGCTCATGGGTTATGCGTATTTCACTTTCAACCCGACGTATCGCAGCGAGCACAGAGCCTATTATACACCGGAATTCTTTGACAGTAATGATCGGACCAGACGTGTCCCGGAAAATAAGAGACGGCTGTTTTACGGTAAAGTCCGGTATTACCGTTCCAAGGACGGAAGCATCACCGGCTACAATCATCTGGTCAGCTGGGCGGATCCCGAAGAAGCAGATAACGGAAGGATCTTCTTTAACGGTGCGGACACCACCAGTTTCCCGACTGACAAATTCATGCTGGAAGAATATGACCAGAAGAATGTCGGGGTATTGCGCTGGGTGATCCGGGATGATAACTATGAGATCAGTATGGATAAGTATGAACTGGTCTTCCGGACGGATCAGAACTGAGAACCTGCGGGGCTTGCTCGCCTGACCGGCAGCAGGCCACGGAAGATCCGACAGCAATACAAAAGCGGGGCTTTGACGGCCCCGCTCTTTGTTTGCATTTCTCAATATATATTGCCTGATATTGAGGCTCTTATTTTGCCTTACCCTGGTTGGCAACGGCATCCATCTTGGCTTTCAGTGCTTCCTGGTCGCCGAGATAGTAGTGTTTGATCACGTTGAAGTTATCATCGAATTCATATACAAGCGGAACAGCTGTCGGGATGTTTACGCCGATGATCTCTTCGCTGGAAAGATTGTCAAAGTACTTAACAAGCGCTCTTAAGGAATTGCCGTGTGCAGCGATCACAACACGCTTGCCTGCCTGCATGTCTTTCTTGATCACATCGTTGAAGTAAGGGATCACGCGCTCGATCGTTGTCTCGAGACTCTCGTTTGCCGGCAGCAGGGACTTGTCAACGTCGCGGAACATTTCCTGCTTTGTTGCGCTTCTTTCATCGCTTTCTTCCAGTGCGGGCGGCTTCACGTCAAAGGAACGTCTCCAGATCTTAACCTGCTCTTCACCGTATTTCTCAGCGGTCTCGGATTTGTTCAGACCCTGCAGCGCACCGTAATGGCGTTCGTTCAGCTTCCAGGATTTGATCACGGGCAGCCATGCTCTGTCCATCTCATCGAGTGCGATATTGAGCGTATGGATCGCACGCTTTAAATAGGAAGTGTAGCATACGTCAAAATCATATCCTTCTTCTTTCAGGACTTTGCCTGCGTTCTTGGCTTCCTCGCGGCCTTTTTCGGACAGATCCACGTCAGTCCAGCCCGTGAAGAGATTCAGTTTGTTCCATTCACTTTCACCATGTCTGATGAGTACCAGTTTCATCATAGTTCATATCTCCGTTTCTTTATAGTATAGTGAATTGCTATGCATAGTTATATCACACAATGGACGAAATGAAAACAGGAAACAAAGAATACGGCGCAATCCGAATTGGTTGACATAACGCATGAGTTGACATAATTGCATTATGGCCGGAAACGTGATATAATCAATCTTACCACTCTCGAAAACTGAACAATAAATAAATGAACCGGGGTTCATAACGGAGATGCAGGATGTCAAAGACACAGAAGATCATGGTCGTACTGGCCAGCATTATGATCGTTGTTGCGAGCGTGATGCTGTTCAGGACCTTAAGGGAATATAAGATAGCGGAAAACGAATACGACGGACTGAACAAGTATGTCACGACGGGCGCAGAGGAGGAAGCACCGGATGACTGGGTGCCCGGAGAGACAAAGCAGATCAAGAACGGCGGCGTGGAAAAGTATCAGTTCGCGCGTAATTACAAGCGGAGTGATTTTCCCGACATGCAGATCGATTTCAAGGGCCTTAGGGAAGTCAATCCGGAAGTCGTTGCCTGGCTGTATGTGGGCGCGGTGAACATCAGCTACCCGGTCGTCCAGAAACCGGAAGACAAGGACAATACCTACTACCTGCATCATACGTTCGAGCAATACAGGCCGGAAGATCCGGAGAACAGTTCGGGCTGTATCTTTATGGACAGCGCGGTGGACCCGCAGCTGACCAGCTGGAACACGTTTATTTACGGCCACAATATGAAGAACGGTTCCATGTTCGGTTCCCTCAGGAAATTCATCAACAATCACAAACTGTATGATAAGGATCCCTACATATATATATTCAGGGAAGAGGGGATCTACCGTTACAAGATCTATTCGTTCTATCTGGATACGCCGGATTCCAAGATGTACTGGACCTGCAAGACGCTGAAGCAGTACCGCGCCTATGTCAGGACAGCCCGTGAAAACGCGGTCTATGACTGCCAAACACCGGCCAACGAGGAAGATAATACCGTCACGCTGGTCACCTGTTCGGGCTCCGGGGCCGGGAAAAAACGGTTTTTCGTGCATGGGATCAGCCAGGACTGCTACCTGTACCCGCCGTCCAGATAAATCACAAATTAAATAATATGTGACAAAATTGTTTGACAATCGCTCCGATATGTGATATTTTAAGTTTATTAAAAATCATCTCGAAAGACTTGTGGGAAAAGGTTATATCGGGAGTCGTTATCCAATCATTAACAGGAAAAAGGATTGTATCTGAAAAAATACAATTTATTTTGCAAATTTTTGCCCCTTTTTGAACTTTTCTTGCGTCTTAATCTAGTGAGGAAGTATATTTTTAATAAGGGTTCACTATTAACAAGTCATACAGAATAGGAGAGAATGTATGAAAAAGTGGCTGAGAACTGCCGTTGCATTGCTGGCTTTAGTCGCAATGCTGGCGGAAAACACAGTAAGCGTTTACGCTTCGATGGATGGGGTGGGAACCCCGGAAGAAACGGTTCAGGAAGCTGTTTCCGAACCGGAAGAGGTACTTGCCGAAACAAGCGTTTCCGAAGAAAGCGCGCCGGAGGATGAAGAGATCGTCGCGGACGATATGGAGATCCCGGAGGAAGCGGCGAGCGAAGAGAATACGGATTACCTGGAAGACACGGGCGAAGAGGATGCCGGTGTTGTTTCTGCGTCTATAGAGGCGCTTAGTGACAGGATCCGTGTGGAATCTGTCGATGATTTCACCGTATATATCAATACGGACGAGATGAAAGACGGCGACCACTTCAAGCTCGGATTCACCGATTCCGCCATCCCCTTCATGGAGGATGCCCTGTATGGCACCATGGAAAAGGGCAACGGCGGCATCTATAACATCGCGGGTCTTGACAAGGGGCTGTTCGAACTGTGGGTAGACACCATCTCCCCGGGTATGGAAGTCGCATATGCCCTTCGTGAAGACGGATATCCCCAGATCACTCTGAAATCCGAACCCGAACCGGAAGTGAAGAAGTCCCTGGAAGCTGACGGACAGGTTGTATACGGCGAGGGCTACACGGAGCTTCATATCACCGTAGATCCGGCGGAACTCCCGGATGACACCTATTACGCACTGCACATTGATACGGAAGCGGATGTGAAGTATGACGGCAGGACGCTGTCCGACAATGTCATTGAAACATTATCCAACCACATTGAAGACATTTATCTCTCCAATTTAGATAAAGCAGAATTCGAATTATACATCACAGGCGAAAACGACGCCGCAGTCGGCGCCGAGTACTTTGTGGAATCCGTTGAGAACGGAGCACTCCGCATGAGCCTGAACATGGACGGCTCCCTCAATCCCGAGGAAGCAGGCAAAGTCACGGAACTGAAGGCAACCATCGTTGACCAGTTCGGTGATGAGATCAGTGATGATTACAAGGACATGGAACTTCCGGAGTTCACGGAGGATGTTCTTGCGCTGGATGATGCCGAAAAAGCACCGGTGGAAGACGTTGAGGTTGAAAACGGCACAGACAGACTGATTAAATACACCTACGTAGAATCCAGGATCGACAAGAAAGTCATCAAAGCCCTGAAGCGCAAAGAGATGGCAGATGAAAACGGCGAGAACGGATATGCGTACTTCTACACGGAAGACGGCGAGAAATGGAAAGCCATCCGGGAAGACGCCACCGTTTACTTCGAATATTCGGACGGGAAGAAATCCGTTTACGAATATGAGGATGACCAGGTATCCGTTACCGCAACCCTGCAGCATGCAAATGCCATCCCGGATGATGCGGAGTTTATCGTAACCCCCATCACAGCTGAATCGGAAGGGTACAATTACGATGTTTACATGCAGGCACTGAATGAGAACGCGGAAGAGATCCTCGGGTACGAAAGCGATGAGGACGCACCTGCGATCGATGAGAGCAATGTCCTGCTTTACGATATCGGTTTCTTTATCACGGACGAAGACGGAAACCGCAAGGAACTGCAGCCCGCAGACGGCTCCGTGAAGATCAGCCTCAACTTCAAGAAGAACCAGCTGGAAGATGAGCTGGGTCTTACAGACGACAACGAGGTAACGGTTGTACATCTTCCTCTGACGGATGCTGTCAAAGAGAATGTGGATACAACGGAAGAAGCAACGGACATCACAACAGCCGATGTCAAAGTGGAAGTCGTAGATAATGCCTCCGGTAAAGAGAGCCTTGACTTCACGCTTTCCGAGTTCTCTCCGGTAGCAGCCCTGGTGAACGGCAAGATGGCTCCGGGTACACGGGAAACCTTTGAGACCGTTTTGGGCGATGCGGTATTATACGGTATTGTCGGTAACGAAGTGACGGTTGCGGGCGACCTGGAATCCACCATGGCTGTGGGCACACTGCATGGAAATGCGCAGATCAAGTCCGGCAGAAACAGCGGCGGTGCCGCAGGCGTTTCTTATATCGGCGACTATGACGGAAGCGATCTGCTTTACGAGAGAAACGGTGAGAACAACAAGGACAGCATGCTGCTGATCTATACAACGCAGGCTGTCTGGAACCGGATGGGCTTTGACATGAATGGCAACAATGGAGGAAATGCCGAGGGGCATGGAACCATTGTTGACTATACGACCTATGACAAGCCGTATATCCAGAATATGGTATCCAAGCTGGTAAGTGACGCGCAGGAAAAGAGCCTTGAGCTTTATAACAGAGCCTCTTACAACTTTAAGAAGGTAGCCCAGAAAGATGCCAATAATAATTTCTATACACTTGATCTGTCAAACTGCCCGGACGGAACCTATTACATTACTTTTGATAAAGGTGACTTTGCGAAGTATTTCGGCTCCGGCGACAGAAATCAGGACAGCCAGGTTCATATTAAGATGAAGGAAACCCAGAATATCATCTTCAATATCCCTGATGAAAAGGTTTCCTTTACGCAGTATCAGATCAAGATCGGTAACAGCGGATGGACAGGGACGCATGCGGGCGCGGATGAGGATCTGATCTGCCAAAGCATAATCTTCAACGCGCCTTATGCAAAGGTTGCTGCAACGGCCGGTCAGGGCGGGGCATCTTCGGACGGCGTTCATCTGGTACCCAATGCTGTATTCACGAACGGCGTCGTATCCGCGGGCTGGGTGATCGCAGACAAGATCGCAAAGATCGGCGGCAATGAGTGGCACAACGTATGGAACAAGATGCCGCCCAGCACCGAGTGCAAGTTCACGATCTACGGCAAAAAGACCATAGACGGAAAGACTCCGAACACCAACCAGAAATTCTGGTTTGATCTGTATGCATACGGCAACCAGCCGGATGGCATGAAGAACAACACGCTGGTTGATTCCGTGCAGAACAACGGTTCGTCCATCACCTTCAAGACCCTCACCTTCAAGAAGGCGGGCACCTATAAATACAAGGTCGTCGAGCGTGAAGTCACGGGTGGATATGTCTATGATAAGACCCAGTATATTGTGGCGATCGATGTTACGGGAACCAAGAGACTGACGGCCAAGCTTCGTTACATTGCCACCTTTGACCTGGACAGACCCGAGGGCCAGAGGGAGCAGATGCTCATCAATCAGCCTTCGAACTGCGACAAGGTCGAGTTTGACAATACGGAAAAGAAGAGCATTCCGTATGATTTTGACGTGAAGAAACTCTTTGACCAGTCCGGCTACGACTGGCCGGACGGCGCCACCTTCACCTTCAGACTCACACAGTTTGACGGCGGCAATGTGTCGGCCAACGCAGGTACCATCAAGTATGGTCCCCTGCCGGACAAGACATATGTCAAGGATACAAACTATTGTGAACTCACGCTGACAAAGGATAAGAGAGAAGATACCTTTGGCCGGGTTTACTTTGACATGATGGCATATGATGACGGAAAGATCACCAGCCATTACTTTACGAATGCTGATTTTAACTTAACCTCGAATTATTATACGGATGCAACCCCCATCGAAGTATGGAACAGAAACTACATGTACACCATCAAGGAGGTCATTCCGGATAATAAGGTCAACGGTGTTACCTATGAGGAGAAGACCATCCACCTGAAAGTCCTTGTGGACAGCATGTACCACCATTGGACACATAAGTACACCGTCAAGCTGCATGACAGGATCTCCCTGACCAATGAGGCAGGTTCCTGCTATGACAATCCGGGCCCGTTTGATTTTACCAATAAATATACACCCGGCGAACTGACCATCAAGAAAGTTGCGAAAGACTGGAATAATAAGGCCGTTGATAATGACAAAGAATTCTATGTGATCGTTTACAGCCAGGACACAAACGGCTCCAGAGTTTACTATGCGCTGGATGGCAGTGAGTGCCTGGATGCCTCCATGGCTGTACAGAAAGTAAAAGGAAACAACCAGATCACTTATGCTCCGATGCCTCTGGACCGTGTCCTTTACGTATATGAGGCGGATGCCAACGGGCAGCCCATCAACGACAGCGATGATTATCAGATCGTTTATGAAGGACTCGGAAAGGACAACAGCACAACCCTGACCCTTCGCAACCTGAAGAAGACCGTTAAGATCAAGAATACCAAGCGTGAGAAGGGAACCCTGAAGGTTGTCAAGATGGCAGGACTCGGGGATGAATCTCCGTTCCCGCTTGCTGGCGTTAAGTTCATCATCAAGACCACAGGCAATGATCCGGTCTATGTCACAGGTTCAAACGGCTCCTATACTTACGCGACCCGCGAGGCCAGTGAAAATACCGTTATCGAGACCGATGCCAACGGATCCTTTGAAGTGAAAGACCTTCCGGTAGGCAAATATTATCTGAAGGAAACGGGATTGCCGGATGCGTACGAAAACGGCTTCGTAGCGTACACAGAAAACATCTATTTCAATGTTACAAGAGAAAAGACCGAGCTGATCAGTGCGGAAAACGCCAATGTGAAACGTGACGCAAGCATCAACGGCATGCAGTTGAAGTTCACGGTTTACAACAAGCGCGTTCCTGTTGCGATCGAGATCGAAAAGAACATTATGTCCAGCAGACCCAGCGGAACCGTTTTGCATCCGGATGTACTCGGATATAAGTTCTTCCTGTACGACGAGACAGACAACAATAAGAAATATGAGATCATTACCACCGTTCAGAAGGATAAGAGGGGGTATGGATACTTCACCGACGGACTGAAGGTCGGACATACATACAGGCTCGAGGAGGATCCGGTGACCACGGCCCAGAAGGGTACGGTCCTTTACTCCCCGAAAGAGCCGATCAGATTTACCGTGGATGAGACATGGTATCAGAATGCGGCAGAACCGCAGCTGATAGGAGGCGCCAAGTATATCTTAAAGAAGCAGGGCGTATTCGTTAACGAAGAGATCAGCGGCAAGATCAAGCTGATCAAGACCGACGCCAAAGACGTCAAGATCCCGGAAGGAAATGCGGAATTCGTACTGAGCACATCCATTGATCCTACGGATGAGAGCAAGTATGTATTTGTCAGCAAAGTCGCTGACGGCAGCTACAGATTTGCCGTGGAATCCTCATTGACAAGAATGCAGACCGTAAACGGCGAACTGATCGTTGATGAACTGGCACCCGGAACCTACTACTTCTTTGAGAAGAAATCCCCGGATACCGATAAGTACGTATATACGGAAGGACAGCCTTATCCCTTCACGCTGGATGCGGCAACCGCCACTGCGGACAAGCCGGTGATCGATCTGACAGCGGACGATGTGGCTATCAAGGTTAAAAACGACTCCTTCGCGGCAAGGCTTTCCTTCGAGAAAGTGAATGCCTTCGATCCCGAGAAGAAACTGTCCGAACAGACTAAGTTTACCTTATATGAAACAAACGGATATAAGGGCGCCAAGGTCGGCGACGCGATCTATGAGAACATCCCGGCTACAAACGGTGTTGTAAGCGTTCCGTTTGCCAAGGCAGGGACCTATGTTCTGGAAGAGACAACGACAGAAGAGGGGTATGTACATCTCTATGACGACGAACCGCTGAAGATCTACCTGAAAGTAGATTCGGGATTCAACGGCAGGAACGACCTGACACTGGAGAATGTGGAAGCAGTGGTGCTCCAGAAGGGACGCACACTGAAAGCAGATCAGATCATTGACCTGATCAGCAACTATGTCAAGAATGAACCGGAATTCGGTCATGTGACACTGAAGAAGCGTTTTGTTGACAAGAACGGAAACGAGATCACTTCCGCTTCCAAGATCGCTTATCTGCTTGGCGAAGCCAACTTCACGCTGATGACGAACTCCAAAGAGTTCAAGCTGAATGACAGACAATACGCAAAGAGAGCGGATGATACGGAATTCTTTGTACCCTTCGGTACATGGGATACGATCAACCAGACTCTGACCGTAAACGATCTGCCGTGGGGCGATTACTACTTCGTCGAGAATGCGACCGTGAGATATGACGGCAAGGAAGTCTATGTATTTGCCGACAAGGATGAAAATCACTATCGCTTTACGGTAGGCAAAGGCCAGAACGGCAATCTGCTGCTGGATATCAACGAATTCGTGGATGTGAACGGCAAGACCGTACAGATGATCGACAATGATATCAAGGTCGGCTCCGCGAAGATCGTAAAACGCGATGCGGATACCAATGAGGGTATTGCAGGCATCCGCTTCGAACTCTACCGCGTCAAGAAGAACGAGACGACAGGTAAATATGAAGTGATCGAAAAGATCAGCCTGAATCCGGATAAGACATCCGCAGACGGCAGCCTGACGGTAACAGGTCTTGAATTCGGTACTTACTATTTCATCGAGAGTAAGAACCAGGATATCAATGGATATGAGTTTGATACGGAAACACAGTACTTCTTCAATATCACGGAGCAGGATGAGATCGTGGATGATCTTACCTACTATGTGAAAGCTGAGAACGCAACGAAGACCAGCAACGACGGAACTATCCTGAATCAGCCTGTCAAGGGGAAGGTTTCCCTGGATAAATGGGCGATCGCGAAGGATACAACAGACGATCCGGAATACCTGTATAAGCTTGCAGGCGCGAAATTCGATCTGTATTCCGACAAGCCGTCTCACTGGTATCAGGAGATCAGGAAACGGATCCCGTTCTTCAGCAACGATGAGGATGTTTACAAGTACGGCGAATATACCACCGGACAAGGCGGCACTCTCGAAGTGACCGATCTGCCGTGGGGCACATACTTCTTTATTGAAACAGAGGCTCCGGAAGGCTATGTAATGCCTGCGGATGAAATTGACAGAACCTATGAGTTCATTATCGACGGCGATCATCTGGATGTACATATCCGCAGACCGGAAGGTACACTCAAAAATGATGAGCTGAGAGGAAAAGTTCCTGTCAATGAGCGCCTGAACGGCAGCCTGAAGCTCATCAAGGAGAACGAAGAAACCAAGGCCGGAATGGCAGGTATCCCCTTCAGACTGTTCCGTCGTGACGGCGTGGATACAGACATCACGGCTACACTGGATGGCATAAAGAACAATACTAATAAGATCGACTACACATTCAAAGACGGTCATGTGGAGACTCTGCTGGTAACCAATGCGGAAGGTGAGATCACGGTTGAAAACCTTCCCTGGGGAGATTATTACTTCAAAGAAGCAGAGATACCGGAAGGATTCACGGCTGTTACCACGAGCTCGGCACTGCTGACGATCAACGCATCCAATGCAAGTGCGGACGCTACTTATGATGCGACCAATACAGCCAAACTGATCAATACACCGATCAAGGGCAATCTGAAGCTGCATAAAGTGGATAATGCCAAGAATGGACTGACAGGCGCGACCTTTGATCTGGTACGCGTGGACAACGGCGCTTACCATGAAGTGAAGGTAAGCGGCAGCGCAGGCGTATACGCATACACGGGACTGGAAAGCAGCGACTACAGAGGCACTTCCGTGCTGCAGAACATCACCGATTTCGTAAAGGCTATCTTTGCAACCAAGAAGGGCAAACTGGAGACCAACGATCAGGCGATCCTTACCGTGGCAAATCTTCCCTACGGACATTATGAAGTATACGAGATCACGCCTCCGGACGGCTATGAGCCCAATGCGGAGAATCCGGTCATCATCCGTTCCTTCGACATTGACGGAACAGGTGACGATTACGATGCGGAACTCGAATTCGTAAATACGAAGGTATATGCAGGCGTACAGTTTGTGAAGACCCTGTCCGGAACCGAAGAACTGAAGGGTGCTAAATTCATCCTGCAGCAGTTCGACGGAGAGCAGTGGACAGATTACGATGCGACCGAATCCGCCGAAAATGATTTCTACAAAGAGGACGATAAGGACAACACCGTGATCGGACACTTTACCAGTGTTGTTACATTCAGCGGGTTACCGGTAGGCAGATACAGGATCTACGAAGTATCTGACTGTGAATTCGCACCGGAAGCGGTCAATACCTATCCGTACCTCAATGCGGATGAAAAAGAGATCTGGAGCAAGTGGGATGAAAATACGGACTTCTACTACTTCAGCGTGACCATGTCTGACAACGGCGTGAACAATGTCGGACTGGATAATTATGACGGTACCTTAAAGAACGCGGAAACCGTAGACAATACGCCGAAGAAGGGCAAAGCAATGCTGATGAAGATGGAAGGCACAACAGCCATCAGCGGCGCGAAGTTTGCTCTGTTCAAAGGCACGAGTAAAGACGGCAAACCTGTTCTCGGAAATCCGAAGACGGACGCAAGACTCGATGAGATCACATCCGTTAACGGTGAAGTATGGACAAGCGACCTGAACTGGGGTGATTACTACCTGGTTGAGACGGAGACCTCCGACACAAGATATTTCCTGGAAAAAGAGATCGAAGACAGAGTACAGTATCACTTTACCATCGCTCCGGACGCAAACGGCAACTTTACACGTGTTGTAACTGATTTCGTTGCCATGCAGGATGGCAAAGACAGCAAGTCCATCAAGAAAGCGGAAAACACACCGATCAAAGGCAAAGCTGAATTTGCCAAGAGAGATAAGGAGACAAACGGTCTGATCATGTCCGACCAGATCACGTTTGCTCTGTATTACAAAGCAACGGCAGACGGAGAGTATCAGAGACTGACCAGATACTCGGGCGAAAATACACTGAACGCGGCAAACGGCTGGATCCGTACAAATAAGGATCTGGAAGTAGGTTATTACTACTTTGTAGAGTTGACTACGGCGGACGGATATGAGACGCTGCCGGAGAACATCGATGACCGCACGAAGTTTAAGTTCGAGATCAAGCAGGGAGACACTCCGGATGATTTCGAGATCACATGGGACGGCGAAGTCGCATACTATGAAGGAAACCGTTGCGTATACAACACACCGAAGCCCGGCAAAGTAGAACTGTTCAAGTACTATGTTCTGGACACGGCTGAAGTACCGCTTGCAAATGCGTCCTTTACCCTGAGCGGCACAACAACGGCAGGCAAGAGCTGGTCCAAGACCATCAGTAGCGGAACAGACGGTGTCGTAACCTTTGAGAACGTTCCGTGGGGCACATATAATGTACAGGAAGTAAAGACACCAGCAGGCTATAAACTGCCGGATGGTGTGACTTTACCTACGAATATCGTGATCGATGCACAGCATCTGGAGCATGACTTCAGAAGCGAAAGCGATGAGACGCTGAAGATCCTGAACGAACGCAAGAAGGGCAAACTGTCCCTGAAGAAGGAAGACAACAAGGGCAAGGCTGTTGCCGGCGTTGCATTCGAACTGCAGAAACAGGATAAGGACGGCAACTGGATCAAGATCAACAATCCGGAAAATGCGGAGACCGGCTATTATGTAACGGGTGAAGGCGGACTGCTTTCCTTCTTCAATCTGGTTACAAAGAAGGGCGAGATCGAGATCAAGGAACTTGCCTGGGGACAGTACCGGTTGATCGAGCGTGAAGTTCCGGAAGGCTACCAGCTGATGACCGGCTATATCCCGGATGAAAACGGTGTATATGTAGGTGCTGAGAATATGACGGATGAGTCCCATCTGGAATATAATCTTGGCGTGATCGTGAACCAGAACATTCACGGTAATATCGGCCTCAGGAAGATCGATGACAAGGGTCACGGCTTAAGCGGAGCAGAGTTTGAACTGTTCCAGGGGACCGACAGTAACAAGAAAGAAAAACAGGTATATGTAAAAGAAACAGCACCCGGTGTCTATGCATATGTTTCCATGGATCTTGCGAAGGCACAGGAAACCGAAGGCTATACCAAGACGCTGGTATCCCCGGGTGAGCAGCAGGGTGTTACGATCGGTAAGATCAAAGTGACCGGACTGCCTTGCGGCAAAGATAAGAAGTATTACATGCAGGAGACAAAGGAACCCGATCCGGTAACCGTGGACGGCCAGACCATCGTTTACACGATGCAGACAGATATGATCGGTCCGTTCGTAGTGACAGTCGATCAGGCTCCGGAAGACAAGGAACAGTCTTCGAACTCCTTAACCTGGGTAAACGGCCCGAATGATTTCTACGCATATATCCTCTTCAGAAAACTGGATGGCGCGAAGAATGGCTTAGACGGCGTTGTTTACAAGATCACAAACAAAGCAACGAATGCGTCCTGGACGGTTGAATCCCAGGCGGAAGGTGACGAACACGGTATCGTACGCGCGAAGTTTGTTGCGGCCGGAGATTACACGATCGAGGAAGTTTCCACGCCGGATGACGCGTATGAACTGGATACGAACGTTTATGATTTCTCGATCCTGACAAGCGACAACACGAAGACGAGAAACCTCACGGAGCTGATCCAGGTACCGGCGAACTCCAAGTTCAGTGCATCCGAGAATGCATTCATCAACCCGCCTGCAAAGGGCGGCGTGAAGCTGGTCAAGAAAGAGTCCGAATCCGCAGGTGAGGGCTACAACCCGATCGGTACGATGAACAACGTAACGTTCAAACTGTACAAGATCGAAAAAGATGACAGCAGAACGCCGGTTACCAGAGGAACGGAAGACTCCTTCGTGACGGCTACGGTCGGATCGGAATCGGGTGTCATCAAGGTTTCCGATCTGGAGTGGGGGAGTTATGTATTTGTAGAGACTGTTCCGGATGATTACGAAGGGGATGCGGCAGAATATACGTTTACGATCGACAGGGATACCTTCAAAAAACCTGAGAAGATCGAAGTGGTAATGCCGGTCAACAAACGTAAACCGGGCTCCCTGACCGTTCAGAAGTTCTTCGATGACGAGGAGAAAGACTTTAACGGCGAAGGCGTGGAATTCACGCTGAAGCTGGTTGCAGGGACATCCGACATTGTTACATCCTATACAGATGTCAAGACAACGAAGAAGGATGAGAACGGCAACTACTTTGTAGAATTTAACAACCTGCCTTGGGGTATCTACGAACTGACAGAGGGCGAACCCAAGGAAGGATATTTCAAGTACATCGGCAAACGCACAGTCAAGATCGGACATGCTCTTAAGTCCGAAGGCAAGGCGTTTGACGTAGAGGGTCTGCATGTGGATCTCGTGGGCAGAAACGAGGATGAGACCAAGGAAGATCTGGACAAGGGTATCATCAACCGCAAGATCAAAGGCTCCGTGAAACTGCAGAAGGTGGACAGCGTAAAGAAAGCGCCTGTAGTGGCATCCTTTAAGCTGTACAAGGGAACGCATCCGGAGACCATCGGCACCACCACAACCGGTGTAGACCCGATCGTGATGCAGCCTTATACGGATGAGCACGGCATATTCACGACCAACAAAGACGGATTCTTCACCTTCCCTGAAAAATCACTTGCGTACGGCAGTTACTATCTGGAAGAGGCTGTACCTGAGGGATATGAAGGACATGTGGAAAATGTGGATCCCAAGTCCGACGCTGCCTTTACATACCGTGGCGTACACTTCAGCATCACCAGCGAAGAAACAGTCCTGTTAACGAAGGACTCCCAGCTTGGCGCCATCGTTAATACGCCGGAGCTTGGTAAAGTGAAACTGAAGAAGGTGGACGAGAAGGGCGATCCTATCAAGGGCGTTATCTTCACACTTTATGCAGACGATGCACAGGGTGCGGATGCACTGGCACTCTTAAAGTCCGCGCTGAAGAATCTGAAAACAGGTGAAAACGGAACGATCTACGCAACCGTTGCAACGGAAGAAGACGGAACGATAGAGATCTCCGGCCTGCCTTGGGGTACCTATCACTTTGTTGAGACCGTACCGCAGGGATATGAACTGACGGCGGAAGAAAAAGCAAGGATTGAGAAACCGTTCTATCTCGGCGAGAAAGACGGTGTTGTGGAACTGGAATATGATCTGTGTGAAGTGACCAACAAGAAACTTCCGGGTTCCGTCAAACTGATCAAGAAGGGACAGGATACCGAAGCAGGTACCGAAAATCTGCTGGCCGGCGCGAAATTCAATCTCTACAGGCTGAAAGGCAAGATGGATCCGACCCCTGAAAAACCGGAAGGAAACGATCCGGCGGACGAACCGGTGGCATTGAATCTTGAGTCCTCCTATGATAAGGATAAACTCGGTGTGATCGAAGTACCGGATCTGCCTTGGGGACAGTACTACTTCTACGAGACAGAGGCACCGGAAGGCTTTGAAAAGTCCACCGACAAGCCCGAGATCCTGGATGTCGGACGCATCGGCGGCAAGACTTATACGGATGTAACCCTGATCTTATCCGATGAAGATTACGATAAGATGATGCATCCTTACACAACCGTGACCAATAAGAAGGGCTACGGCTACACCGCACTGTACAAGAAGTTTGAGCAACTCGGTGAAGGCAATGTCAATACGGCTGTGGAAACCACAAACGAGAACGGCGAGAAGACCTATCTGACCTTCTCCATCTATCGTGTGGATACGGAAGACAAACTGATCGGTGATCCGCTTGAACTTACCTACGGCATGAACAAGGGAACGCAATTCCCTGTACATGCTCTGGATGACGGTAAATTCATGACAGACCTCCTGGGACCGCTGCCTTACGGAAGATATGCATTCGTTGAAAGCAGCGTGCCGGATGGCGTTGGCTATGAAGCAGATCCTGAACCGAGATATTTCAACATTGACAAGAACTGCACGAAGGATAATGTGATCCATGAAATGAACGCGGCATCCCCGAGCTTCACGCAGTTCCGCTTTGTGACGGAGTTCATCAACACCTCCTACAGAGGATACGCGAAGATCACGAAGAAAGACATTACCAGCGGTGAGTTTGTTGAAGGCGTTAAGTTCCATTTATACAGGATCAATGAAGCGGAAGGCAAGTTAAGCCTTGGATCGTACTACGGTTCCTATGACACCAATGCTGCAGGCGTAGCTATGGTGAATGGTCTGCCGCTTGGAAAATACGCTTTCCTCGAGGATGCGGCCAGTGCTGAAAAACTGGGTTATGTACCGGTTGACAGTGCATTCGTATTCGAGATCACCAAGGACAGCGTCAGCAAGTCCGTTGCTCCTGTATTAACGGAAGCGACCAAGAACGATGACAATACATACTCGCTGACGACCAATACCGTAGATACGGTTGATAATGAACGTCAGACGGGCAGCCTGAAACTGAAGAAGACAGGCAAAGACAGCAAGCCGCTTGCGGGAGCAGTCTTTAACCTGTACAAGGTAGCAGGCGAAAGAGATGATGTTCCGGGTGTTGCAAACGGAAGCGATCCCGCAGACGAGATCATCACCGTAAACGGAACGAAAGACCATGAAACAGATGCAGAAGGCCTGATCTTCGTAGACGGACTGGCATGGGGTACATACTACTTCGACGAGATCGTTCCGCCGAAGGGTTACAAGCTCCTTGCAAGACCGAATCACGAAGCAAAGACCATCGGCAAAGGTGTTCAGACTGCTGAAGTGACCATGTCAGACCCGCCGATCCGTATTGACATCACCAAGACGGAGATCACAGGCAAGTCTGAGATAGAAGGTGCCGAAATGGCAATCTTCGAAGGAGAAAGCAAGACAGCTCTGATCACGTGGACAAGCACGAAGACTGCGAAGCGCATTGAGATCGGAGAGGAATTCGGCGGCCTGACGGCAACAACGGATCCTGAGCATCCTGAGATTTACAGGATCAGCGAGACAAAGGCTCCGACAGGCTACACAGTTACGGCAGACATCTACTTCAGCGTAGATACAGCCGGCAATGTAACGCTTTACAACAGAACCGTTGTGGATGATAAACCTGTTTATACAGCGGCTACCCTTGAGAATGCGGTTGTTAAGACCGTTACAGACGGCGGTGCGGTAAGAGAAGTTCCGCTGGTGATCGTCAAGGATAACACCACAGGCGTCAAGATCACAAAGAGAGAGCTTGGCACCACCAGATATCTGCCGGGCGCGACACTTGCGATCTATGATAAGGCGAACTATGACCTGTATAAAGCGGGCAACGGAAACGCACGTTACATCGATTCCTGGACAACGGCAGCTACCGACCAGAATGAGGCACATGAGATCACCGGTAAGCTGGAAGCTTCCAACGGAACGAAGCATGTATATTACCTGGTTGAGACAGGCGTACCTGCAGGATATTTCAAGGCAGCTCCCATCGCCTTCACGGTAAACAACGACAACGAGATCGAACTGTATGAATCCACAGGCGATTCCACCGGTACGGTCACAACTGATAAGAAGTTGCTGATCATGTACGACAGACCGATCTATGTGAAGATCACCAAGAAGGATAAGACAGAGGATAAGGCTCTGGCGGGCGCGAAACTGAATGTATTCGACGGGGACAAGAAAGTAAACGAAACCTTCTGGACAACGGATCAGCCGGCACTGCTCGTACCGGTAACCAGAGAAGAAGCCACAGCTGCTTCCGCCAAGGAGAAATATGAATTACTGGCCAAGGATTACCAGCTTGTATACGGCGTCAAACTGAATACGAGAGACACATATACACTGAGAGAGCTGGAAGCACCGGAAGGTTATAAGATCGCCGCAGACCAGAAGTTCACCGTAGATACGAACAAGGCTGAGTACAATCAGACGCTTGGCATCTACGAGACGGAAATGCTGGATGAAACGATCAAGATCTATATCAGCAAGAAGGCTCTGACGGGCCAGGATGAACTGAAGGGAGCGAAACTTGCCATCTATGAGAAGATCGGCGAGCAGCGCGGCAAGAAGATCAAAGGATGGGTATCCGGAACAGCTCCGACCCTGATCAGCATCAGTACTGTGGAAGGCGATGACGGCCTCCTGCAGCGCGGTAAGGAATACTGGCTGGTTGAGGAAGAAGCACCGGAAGGATACGATCTGTCCGACGACATGGCCTTTACGATCGATGAGAAGGGCAATGTTGAGGTTGCTGACTTTATAGAAGATGAAAACGGTGAAAAGATCCGTCTGATCACCATGAAGGACGAACCGTTGGCACTCATTGTCAGCAAGGAGGATGATGCAGGACGTAAACTGAAAGGCGCGAAACTGGAACTCAGAACTTCAGCAGGCAGTCAGTACGAAGTACTTGCAAGCTGGACGAGTGACGGCAAGATCGCATATATCTATGAGCATGAGCCGTATGAGAGCGCAAACTTTACAGCGATCAAGCTGAATGCAGGCAAACACCTGCGCCAGGGCGTCAAGTATTACGTTGTGGAAACAAAAGCACCGGACGGCTATGAGAAAGCGAAACAGCCTCTGGAAGTAACGGCTATGCCTGAATCGATGGCGAAAGACAGCAAGAACGCTTTCGTGATCATCAACACCAAGTTCGGAAAGATTAGCAAGGAAGGTGTCAAGACATGGAATATCACTCCGACACTTGCTGCACAGCTTCAGGCACAGAACGCGAAGATCTATATCAAACTCTACCGCTACTATACGGATGACCAGAACGTCAAGATGTATGTGGGTCAGGATGAGACCGTAAGCAGTCCGGAGAAGACGAAAGACAATTACTACAGGTCCATGAGTATCGTTCCTTCGACATCGAAGGTACAGTATGCCTTTGA
Organism: Lachnospiraceae bacterium; assembly: GCA_017620255.1. Taxonomy (GTDB): domain Bacteria; phylum Bacillota; class Clostridia; order Lachnospirales; family Lachnospiraceae; genus UBA2868. Next base: position 32,801 of record JAFZQU010000024.1, on the reverse strand, counting down.
CGATCTGCCGCAGTTCCACTATAAGACGGAAACAGGCGAAGCAAAGGAATACACCTACGAGCTCGAAGAAGACCTGAATGGTCTGGAAGATGTCCTGGTAAGCAGAAAGATCGGTGACAGTTTTGTCAACAACGAGCGCTACACAAGGATCGAAGGCGATAAGAAGTGGATCCTCTTTAAGAACGATGATGGCGCTGTGATCGATCTTGATACGGATGAAGGCTTAAGAGAAGCTCTGAAGAAACTCAGCAAAGACGATGTGAGTGCATATGTCAATGTTGATATCGCACTGGCAACCCTGGATAAGGACGGAGTAGCAACGATCATCGATAAAGATGGAGACAACAAGGCAGACTACTACGTAACGATCAGATACGGTGCAAAGAATCCGGAAGAGCCCAAGCAGGTAGAGTATCATGAGTCTGAAAAAGGCCATATCGTGATCAACTGGACGAAGGCGGGTGAAGTACACTTCGCATTCGAGAAACTGCCGGCTTATGATGACAATAACAACAAGATCGAATACGCATTCGTGGAGAATCCTACCAAGGGTGAAGACCACGGCAAGTTCGAGGTCATCTACGGTACAGACGGCAAGCCTTACGGAACCAACGGCACGCTGATCACGAACAAACCGATCTACGATCCGTTCACGATCAGAGGTAAGAAACTGTGGAAGGATCCGTATGACAAATCCGTCAAGGAGAGACCGGAAGTAACCATTCAGCTTTACCGTGATAACAAGGCTATGGAAGGTTACCGCAAGACTCTGACGGCTGATGACAATTACACATTTACATTCGGAAACCTGTACGAGTACGACTTTGACCAGACACAGGATGGCCATAAGTATAAGTACGAGCTGAAAGAGGAAGGCGCGACCGGTGATTATGCGATCTCGATTGACTTCAACGGCCAGATCATGACGCTCGAGAATGGTGACCGTGTGAAAGATGTAACAGTTACCAATAAGATTAAACCTGAATACATCACGATCGATGGTGTCAAGACATGGCAGAATGCGGATCCGACCAAGGTTCCGGAAGTGACGTTCAACCTCTACCAGATCGGCAAAGATGCAGCGGGTAAGGAAACCAAGACGTTCCTCAAGAGTTACACGATGAAGAACGCGGCAGGCAACAAGTATGAGTTTAAGGAGCTGCCGAAGTATGATGATGAAGGTCAGCTGATCACTTACAGAGTGGAAGAAGACTTAACGAACCTTGGAGGTTACAAGTCTGAAGCAAAACCGGCCAATGATACGGCAAAAGCCAACCTGAAGGATGGCGGCTACACGATCACACCGGATACAACAAGAGGACTCATTAAGTACACGGGTAATGATTTTGAAAATACGCCGAGTCACATAAGGGTTCGCAAATCCGATATGACAAGCAGCAAGATCCTGCCTGGTGCAAAGATGAGAGTTATTGACAAGGAGACCAAGAAAGAGGTCGACTCGTGGACAACAGGATCCAAGAAGGAAGATGATAAGTATATTGAAGGCTTGACCTTTAACAGGACCTATATCCTGGAAGAAGTGGAAGCACCGAAAGGCTATCTGAAGATCGAACCGATCGAGTTTAAGATCGATGAGAACAACAAGCTGATCGTTGACGACAAGAATGCTTCACACTTCCAGATCGACGGCGACCTGATGACGGTGGAAGATCCTCCGTTAGAAGGCAAAGTAACGCTGACCAAGCGTGATGCGGTAACCAGAGATACCTTAAGCGGCGCGGTATTTGCCCTCTACACATCCGACGGCAAGCTTGTACATGTAACAGGCTCCACCGGAAGTTATGAATACACAGAGGATACGACCAATGGCACATCGCTGGCGGTCAGCTCCGCAGGTACGCTGTCCGTTTCGAAACTGCCGTGTGCATCCTATTACTTCAAGGAGACCAAGGCACCGACAGGATACAAGCTGAGTACGGAGACCATGTCCTTCACGATCGATCCTCCTAAGAAGGGTGATACGATTCCGGAAGTAACGATCACCTACCTGAATGAGAGACTGACAGGCTCTGTATCGCTGCACAAGACTTCGAGAAGCGGAACCTCGCTCTCGGGCGCAGTATTTGAACTGTACTCCGCAACACCTAAGACAGTCGGCCAGGCTGCAGCATCCACGGTATTCTCGGATGCATATTACAGGTATGGTACATACACAACAGGTTCTGACGGTAGGATCCGTGTAAGCGGGCTGCCTTACGATGATTACTACTTCATCGAGACAAAGGCTCCGAGCGGATACAAGACGAACCGAGACGTAAACGGCGATCCGCTGGTATACACCTTCAAGATCGACTCCACATCAACCGGATCCATCGGTGTAGACCTTGGCACGATCACCAATGATACCACCGGTGGCGGTGGCGGCGGAGACGACGGAGAGACCGAAGTCTACGACGACTACACGACCGGCGGTGGCGGCGGTGGCGGCGGCTCATCCGTAGCAGGCGCGCGCAGAAGCACGAAGGTATCTGATGTGCTCGGTGTAAGAGCGAAACCGACCAGCGGCGTACTGGGTGTAAGAGTTGGTCCTGTGACCGGCGATGCAGCGAATATCGCACTGTGGCTGTTACTGCTTGTAGCAAGCATTTCGATGATCGTGGTGATCTGCATCCAGAACCACAAAAAGAAGAAACGGGCAGCTGCAGAATAAGATGGGAGAAAAGTCACAAACAGAAATAAAAGTGACAAAAATGCTTGACAGAGCAGAATGAAAATGGTATAGTCAGTATGTAAGTTGGATTTTCGACTTATCAATCTACAAACCATATAGAAAAGGCATCGGGCCTCCCACCCCGGTACCTTTTCACTAGGCTGAGGTATTTTGTTTTACAATCTGCATGGCAGGTTTTATGATAGAAACAGATTTACTTTAAAATTCTCATTACGAGACGGAGGAAATGACATGAAACTCAGAAGAGGACTAGCTTTACTTGCCGCATTGATCCTGACGGTAACGGCGATCCCCATGGATACGCTGAAGGCAGCAACACTTAGTGAGACTGCAGTTGAAACAGAAGCTGCCAACACCCTAGAGGAAACGGAGACTGTAGGTGATTCTCTGAAAGAGGCGAATCCCGATGAAGAAACCGATCCTGCAAACGCAGAGGAAACTGCCGTAGAGGAAACAGAAGAGACAGAAGAAGCAGACGATACTGCGGTAGAGGATGCTGACGGGAACCCGGACGAGCAGGGAGCAGGTGAGGTTTTGGAAGAGACACCTGAAGAGTCAGAAGAAGAGCAGGAAAAACTCGGCGGCACTGTTACCGTGACCCTGGATGCGAACGGCGGAAAGATCAACGGATGGATGGAAACCATGTCAAAGAGCTTAAATGAGGGGTTCTTATCCGTTGATAATGTGACGCTTAGTTCGAATGATGATTCATACTGGTTTTGCGGATGGTATGCTGAACCCGAATGTACAACCAGACTCTCCACAGATGAATACGATGATATGCTGAAGGAAACGCCTGAAGACGGTGCAACGCTTTATGCAGGTTATTCCAACGAGTATGTTGAGGTCACCTATGATTTTGGTACGGAGGCATACTTCTCAGGCCCTCTTGGATACTATCAGTCGGAGACATTTACGGATGCATCTGTTGTCTATGCATATGCACGTAAGGACCGGCCTTTGCGCTCGAAGGAAGATTCTCCGGGATTTATCGATGATCTTAATTTCGAGGACCGTATCCATTTCAATGACCTGCATTATACATTGCTGGGATGGTCGACAGAAAAAAACGGAGAGATCGTTCATAGACTGGGGAATCCGTACAGACCGACGCAGGATGTGACGCTGTATGCGGTTTATAATACGGAAAATGTGGTGATCACATTTCATGCAAATGGCGGCTATTACGCGGATGGAAGTGTGGATCAGTATTCCAATCTTTCGAACAGGACTGAAGAATTAAAGGAAGTAGTTCCCAAGAACTCGTATAGAGAAATAGAAAACCAATATAACAGATACGCACATGAACCCAGAAACGCCGATGCAAAAAAGGCATTTACGGGCTGGTACACAGACGAAAACTGCACTACGCCGGCAACTCTCTACACCAATAGTCTGTGTAATGAAGTCTGGACCGGGACAGGATCCTATTACTATATAAAGACAGAAGAAACAGACATCCATCTCTATGCAGGATGGGCTGATACCAATTATGTGCTGACCCTCAATCCGAACGCAACGGACGGCTATTTCCGCGATGATGACACCCGCAATGTCAGAGTTGTCAACAAGACAGTCGGTGGTGCAAACGGACAGGAAACGGCCTGTCGTGTTTACAATCCCAAAAGAGAGGATAAGCACTACGCTTTTACGGGCTGGTACTCAGATGCAGACTGTGACGCAGAAACTCTGATCGTTGAAGCCGGTAGTGGGTACAATTATACCATCATCAGTTATACATTGACTGCCAATACAACGTCGTGGTATGCCGGCTGGGAAAGAAAATATAACAAAGTAGTAACTTTTGATGCAAACGGTGGGAAATTTGATTATTACGATGAAGGTGTTCGCGTTACGGATGCTGAAACAGCTCAGATCCGCATTAACGATTATGGTTATCTGGATGGTGCAACACCGCACAACCCTAAATCTACTGTAGCCGGGAAAGTATTTGTAGGATGGTATGACGGAAATACCAAAGTCGATCTGAATAATTATGAGTTTTCGGAAGATGTAACTTTCAAAGCAAAATATGCGGACTGTTACGATGTCACGCTGGATTACAACGGCGGATATTATCGTGAATATGATTATGATACGAATGCCTGGGTTCAAAAATCCACCAAGGTGATCAAGGTGCCGAAGGGAGAGTCAATCCAGACATATGAAAATTATGATGAAGACCGACAGATCCCGGAGGCAAAATACACGGATGATCAGAAGATCTTTGACGGCTGGTATCTGTCGACCGATACGGGATTCAAGAACAGAATTGATGAGTATGATTATGTGCCGAGTGGAAAGATTACGCTGAAAGCCCATTGGCTGGCAAGTTACAAGGTAACTTTTGATGCGCGTAACGGCAAGATCAACGGGGAGAAGACAGCAACCTATCCCGTGCCTGAAAACAGCATATTGCGCAATGCGTCGGGGTTTGCATTTCCGCCCAACCCTACGAGTACGCACCCCAATAAGATCTTTTCGGGCTGGTTCTTGGATGCATCCTGTACGCAACCGATCACAAAAACGGCTATTCTCGCTTATAACGTTACTTCAAATGTGACATTTTATGCAGGATATCAGGAAGCCGTAAAGATCGTTTTTGATCTCAATGATCCCGGTGATCCCAATGATCCCAAAGCTTACTTTGTCAACTCGACCATCAAGTGGGAAGCAGAAGAGGGAAAGTACGGAGTAAAAATCATAAAAGGCGGTTCGATCCGCGGCGTGGCTCCCACTGTAGATACGGAAAATGATTCAAAGGTGTTCGCCGGTTGGTACACGGATGCGGATTGTACAGAGGAAGTAAACATTTATACCGATACATTTTCAGTCGATACAACAGTCTACGCTGGTTGGGCAGACTGCTATAAGGTGACCTTCCATCTCGGACAAGAAGGAGAGAACATAGGCGGTGCAAAGTTTGCTGACGGAACCGACGGTAACAGCAAGGTCGTGAAAGTGATCAAAGGTGAACCCTATCGCTGTGCGAGACCGTTTGACTATGCTGAGGTCGCCCGAAAAGATTTCATACCGGAAGTCATCATGGGTAATGAAGAACGTGCGGCTTTGCCTTTGTGGTATGATGCAAACGATAAACCATATAACTTTGGTGGAGGCTACTTTAAGAACACAGATCTCTATCTCTATGGCCTTATACCGACATGCGATATGGATTTCTATCTGAAGTGGGCAGACACGGTAAATGTGACTTTTGATGCCAACGGCACTTATTATGAGGACGCCGCGGACGCATCCCTCTACACTAACGGCTTCACTTATCATGGTACAGTTAGCGATGATCAGTTGACGTGTGTTGTCAGTGTGCCGAAAGGCATGAAGTTTGGCGACGTTCCGAGGCCTTTTATCGAAGATGATTTTTATGAGCACAGATACTTTGAATGGGCTTATGAGGATGCAGCCTGCAAGACGAAAGTAAATAATGACCAAGTACTAAATGAGGACGAAACGGTATATGGAAAATGGGTATCGTACGGTTCCGGTGGAAGCAGTAGCGGGTTCAGACTGACATTTCATGCAGGAGAAGGATATTTCAATGATTATGGTTATCCAACCCAATCCATTCAGGTATATTATCCTAACAACACTACCTATTGGAATTATGTGCGGATTCCCGAGCATGAGGATGATGACAAAGTCTTTATCGGCTGGTATACGGATGCGGCATTGACAAAACCCTATTCTGAAAAGGATACGCGGTTTAACCGGTTTTACTGGGGCGATATGAAACTGCGCTTCCCGAAGAAAGTCACAAATCTGTATGCAAAATTCGGTACGGCTAATACTGTGACTTTTGATGCAAACGGCGGATACTTTGATGACGATGACAGCAGGACCATAGATCCCGCTAATGACATGCGTGAGACCACGACGCTGATCGCGAAAGCTGCTCCGGGACAGCCGGTAGTTGCCAGCGATTTCAGCACCAAAGTACGCAGGGATGGGAATCGGATATTCGGCGGCTGGTATGAGGATGCTGCATGCACCGTAAAGGCAACGCTTTATGCTGTTGACTGGACGGAGGAACTCTACCTTCCGACCAAGCAGAACACAACCCTGTATGCGAAGTGGATCCCATACAGTACGCAGGCAGCATTTACGATTTCTGCGAATGGAACTGATAAACCAAACCTTGATATCGGTGAGACCGTGACATTGACAGCAACGGTATCAGATGAAAACAAAGACGCTGTGCACTGGTTTATCGGAAATTACAGTGCATCGACAGATGACATCAAACCGGTAAAACTGGGCATCAACGGGGAGATCACAGCCCAGTCCAAGGGTACGTGTAGTATATACGCTACCGTCAACGGCATTAGATCTACTAACTTCATAGATGTAACTGTCAGCGGAAATAAACTGAGCGCAACCGTTTCCATCAGGGATGAGAACGGGGACGCTTTCGGAAATTCTCCGTACCTGTGCGTTGGCGACACACTCGATATTACTGCTGCAATCGAGCCGAAGGGCTTGCAGGCTGAACTGGCAGGTAATGTGCAGTGGACAAGTTCTGACCCTGCGGTTGCGGCTGTTGAAGGAAGCGGCTTAAATGCGACCATTACGGCAGCAGGAGAGGGCGAAGCGGATATCACGGCTACACTTGGCCAGAAGCAGTCTGTACTGCATATTGTGGTCGGACGTCCCATTGCGATGGATGTGCAGGAGATGATCCTGACTTCAAAAGCCGATGTGTCCGAAACAGTCACCGTAACACTCTTAAAAGATATTGACCTGAATACCGTTACGCTTGAAGTGGTGAATTCCGATGGAGAGGTACGGAACGGTATCGTAACCGTTACGCCTGCTGATCTGAAACAGGAAACCGCATGGACAGTATCTGATAATATAAGGACCTGTGCACTGAATATTGAACCGAAAGATATTTTATATCCGGAAACAGTGTTCGTGAAGGTGTCGGCCGTAATGGAAAGTAAACCTGTCAGCGCATCCTGTGCAGTCACGGTCAATCCGCAGCAGCAGGTTGAAAAGGTTACGGCAAATGTTGATGGATTTGTATCCAATGGAACAAAAGTCCTGCTTACCAGCGCGACAGCGGGTGCAGACATCTACTATGCAATAAACGATGGTGCAGAGATTGTTTATAAAGGCGCGATCACGATCAATGAGGATCAGACGATCAAGGCGTATGCAAAGAAAGCCGGATTAAAAGACAGCATCATATCAACATTTAATTATACACTTGTTCAGGGGAATGTTGCCCCTGAAGTCATTACCGAATTTGACGGGCTTGATAAGGTGCCTACAGGTATCTGGTATCGTATTGCTGACCGGACCTATTTAGGTGGCGGCATTGTGAACCTGACCGAGAAATATACCGGCGACAAGATCACCTTTAACGATGAGGTCGAAGTATATCATGGTACGGCCAGACTGGTCGAGAACAGGGATTACACGCTCACATATGCCAATAATATCAACGCAGCTGAAAATAATAAGATGTCCGGAAACAAGGTCGTTGCACCGTCCGTCACCGTAAAAGGCAAAGGTAATTATAATGCGAGCGAGACATTCTACTTTACGATCGCTCCCATTGAAATGGATGAAGCAACGGTTACTTCCGAGCCGATTATGACGGTGGCAGCAGGACCTAAGGTGAAACTGTCAGGTAGCAAACCGACTGTAAGTTATAAAGGCAAGAAACTGACCCTTGGTAAAGACTATGACCTTCAATACTATACAGGGATAGACTTTGATCAGTTAGTTGAGAACCCTGACACTACATTTTTAAGCGAAGCAGGAAAGAGCTATGGCATAAAAATATACGGCAAGGCAGGTAGCAACTTCAAGGAGAATTCCTGCATCGACTTCGGCGAAAAAACGGTAATTATTCAGACTATCGATGCCAAGGACAAGACTACAGTTACTGTCAGCACTCTGAAGGCCGGAGATGCAGGCGGCAAGGCGCTCAAGTTTGCGTATTATAACGACGCATCGGATGCAATGAAAGCGTATTACCAACAGGGCGCGATCGATCTGGAAAAGGTATTCGACAACAGTGAAGAAGGTAAGAAACCGTTAGCATTCGTATATGCAAAGAAGCCTGCAGAACCGCTGACATATGGTGTGGACTATGAGATAGTGACCGATGATGAGATTGATTTCAGCAATGCCGGTAAATACAGCTTTATGATCGTCGGTAAGGGAGATGCAAACGCGGCCGGAGTCACCTATGTGGGTTCTAAGACCGTAACCTTTGAGGTCGCAGGTACACCGCTTAGCAAAGTCAAGATCGCTGGTCTTTCCACAAGCGTGGAATTTACAGGCGAAGAGATCGAATTAGATGATCTCTTTACGGAAGACAAGGTGATCAAAGACCAGAATGCAGCCGCTGGAACCGACGGAGACAAGTGGCAGGAGATCAAGCTTTATACCACGACAACAGAAAAAGATGCAAACAACAAGAAGGTCACCGTTTATAATGCGTTGGAAGAGCATAAAGACTATGAGGTGACTCTCGATAACACAGGTGCTGTCGGCAGGTTTGATCTGATCTTCGAAGGCAAGGGCGCTTATACCGGAACGGTCAAGAAAACGATCACGGTCAAAGCCTTCAACGTGAAGAACAATGCACAGGGCAAGATCGAAGTCACCGTGAATGGCGGAGAGCCGACGTATACGAAGGCAGGTGTGAAGCCGCCAGTTACAGTATCCTTTGACGGAGATCCGCTGCAGGAGGGTATCGACTATACGGTATCCTATAAGAACAATGCCAAGATCGTGGAAGCTGCGACCCTGGGCATTCTGAAAGATAATGCCCGTCCCACTGTTGTCATTACAGGTAAGGGCAACTTCACGGGCACGAAGTCGGACACCTACTTTACGATCGATAAGGCAAATGCGGCAGATACCATCACACTGGAAGTCAACGACGTCGCTTACAACCCGAAAGGAAAAGCCGGATATTTCCTGGTTGCTCCGAAACTGATGGATGGCGGTAAGGCAGTAGCTGCCGGAAAGAATAAGGACGTCGAGGCGATCACTAAGGATGCGTATACTTACTATTACGCAGAAGACACCACACTTGCAGATGGTACAACCAGGAAATATGCAGGTACGAGACTTCTTGCGACAGATGACATCAAAGACGGAACGCTCATTGAAGTACGTGTGGATGTTACTGTCGGAGCTGCAAGTCCATACAGCGCACCGGGCAACAAGGCGACCCTGAAGGGACGTTACCGTTTCGTCGGAGAAAATAAAGACATCAGCAAGGCAACCGTCAAGATCAAACAGGGCGTAACCTTCACCTATCAGAACGGCGATGAGATCATCCCGTTGCAGGAAAGCGAACTCGAGGTAACGCTCAAAGGCCAGAATGAACCGCTTGACGCGGATGATTTTGAGATCATATCCGTATCCAACAACCGGTTCCTCGGGACGGCAACCGCAACCCTGAGAGGAAAAGGAGAATATGGCGGTATCAAGACCGTAACCTTCAAGATCACGGCTATGGGGCTGTAAGAACCGAAAAAGTGCGAATTTGCTCTTGAATTCCGATATCTGCTGTGTTAAAATATAGTGCGTGTCATGACACGTATCGGAGGTGTAGTATGGGTACTTTAAGAATTATTCTGACAATCGTTTTCATCATAGTGAGTGTTGCACTTGCAGCGATCGTTCTGCTGCAGGAAGGTAAGAGTGCAGGACTTGGCGCTATCAGCGGCGCAGCAGAGACATACTGGGGCAAGAACAAAGGCCGTTCGATGGAAGGAAAACTTGTGAAGATCACAAGATACCTTGCAGTCGGATTTATTCTGCTGGCGATCGTACTGAATTTAACCAAGTTCTAAGTTTTTTGCAATTGTTTATTGGCGGGCACTCTTTGGGAAATCCTGAGAGTGCCCTTTTTCATGAAGAAGCGGATATCAAAGCACATATGAGTGAGCAGTATCTCAAACGGAAAAACATGCTTTTGCAGCTGATGCAGGAGCCGTCCTATGTCCCAATGAAGGAAAAGGAGCTGGCGATCTTTCTGCAGGTTGCGAGCGAAGACCGGGCGGAACTGAAGCAGATCCTGACAGAACTGCTTTCCGAGGGAACGATCGTAATCTCCAAGCGCGGTCATTATTCCTATGCGGCAAAATCATTTACGAGCGGTACTTTTGAGGCAAGCCGCAGCGGCTACGGGTTTGTACTGCCGGATAACCGTAACCTGAAGCAGGATATCTTTATCGCCGCCGGAGATACGATGGGCGCTGTCGATGGCCACAAGGTGGTCGTGGAGATCGTGACGCCTGCTACGGAGAACAGACGTCCCGAAGGAAAGATCACGGAGATTCTGGGACACGTCAACGATCCCGGAGTGGACATCCTTTCCCTGATCCGGGCGTACGACCTGCCGGGAAAGTTTCCGGATAAAGTCATGTCGCAGGCGGAAAAGATCCCTGACGCGGTTACGGAAGAGGAATGTGAGGGCCGGAGAGACTTTCGCGAAGTGCCGATGGTCACTATCGACTCTGAGTCGGCTAAAGATCTGGACGACGCCGTGAGCCTGACAAAAGAAGGAGACTGCTATCATCTGGGCGTGCACATCGCGGATGTGGCACACTATGTCAGAGAGAGTTCCGCGCTTGATCAGGAAGCCTTAAAGCGCGGTACCAGTGTGTATCTGGTGGACCGCGTGATCCCGATGCTGCCGCACCGTTTATGCAATGGGATCTGCTCGCTGAACGAGGCTGTGGACCGGCTGACTTTGTCCTGCCTGATGACGATCGATGCAAACGGCGATGTGACGGATCATGAGATCGTGGAATCGGTGATCCGGACCAACCATAGGATGACATATACGGATGTGAACCGTATCGTCACGGAGCAGGATCCTGAACTATGTGAAAAGTTCGCGGATGTCAGCCCGATGCTGCTTGAGATGGAAGAGCTGGCCGTGCTGTTACGGAAGAAGAGGAGAAAGCGCGGATCGATCGATTTTGACATACCGGAATCGGAGATCGTGCTGGATAAAAAAGGAAAGCCGGTTGAGATCAAGCCGTATGAGCGGAATGAGGCAACGAAGCTGATCGAAGAATTCATGCTGATCGCCAATGAAACCGTTGCGGAACATTTTTACTGGAACGAAAGCCCGTTTATCTACCGGATCCACGAGAAACCGGATCCGGAGAAGATCAAAAAACTGGTCCGGTTCATCCGCAATTTCGGCTATGCGCTGAAGGGCAGGGGGGATACGGCTCATCCGAAGGAACTGCAGAAGCTGTTGGATCAGATCGACGGGAGGCCGGAGGAGATGATGATCTCGCGCATGACGCTTCGTTCCATGCAGAGGGCGGAATACCGGCCGGAATGCCTGGGCCATTTCGGACTGGCCTGCAATTTCTACTGCCACTTTACGTCGCCGATCAGACGGTATCCGGACCTGACCGTGCACCGTATCATCAAGGAATGGCTGCACGGCAGGATGAATGAGAGACGGAGTAACCGGTATCAGGCGGTTTTGCCGGAGATCGCAAAGCAAAGCTGTAAAACGGAGAGACGAGCGGATGAGGCGGAGCGTGAGTGCGATAAGTTAAAGAAGGCGGAATACATGCTTGACCATATCGGGGAAGTTTACGAGGGTGTGATCTCGTCCGTGACCGGGTGGGGGCTGTATGTGGAACTGCCGAACACGATCGAAGGTCTGGTGCATATTTCCAAGCTGACGGATGATTCTTACGTATATCATGAAGAGGCGAGCGAATTGCGCGGCGAGCAGCACGGACACAAGTTTGTGCTGGGACAGAAGGTTACGGTCAGAGTTGATTCTGCCGATCTATCGATCAGAGGCGTTGATTTTTCCATCGCCAATGATGAGGCAGAGGAGAAAGAATAAACTACAGGTATATGTTTTTGCTTTCCAAATGTGGTATGCTTTAGTTGTGATCTGCATGAAGGAATGCAATTACGGTACGGAACAATGGGTAAGGAAGTTAAGGGCGAAGGCTTTAAGCTGATCGCAAACAACAAAAAAGCATACCACGATTATTTTATCGAGGAAAAATATGAGGCCGGGATCTCTTTATACGGCACGGAGATCAAGTCCCTGCGTATGGGCAAATGCTCTGTGAAAGAGGCTTTTGTTGGCATCGACGGCGGAGAGTGTTATATTTATGGCATGAACATCAGCCCTTATGAAAAGGGCAATATCTTTAACCGCGATCCGCTTCGGACAAGAAAGTTACTGCTGCACAAGGGCGAGATCAGCAAGCTGGCGGGAAAGATCGCCGAGCAGGGTTATACACTGATGCCGCTGCAGGTGTATTTCAAAGGGAGTCTCGTGAAAGTCGAGATCGGCCTTGCCAAAGGTAAGAAACTCTATGACAAGCGGGAAGCCATTGCCAAGCGCGACCTGAAGAGAGAAACGGAGAGAGAGTTTAAGATCAAAAACCTGTAATGTTACCATCATGCATCTGTTCGATGCATGATAAACCAGGGCCTGTAAAGGTTTCGACGGGGGTTTAGAACTTAGGATAGCCATCCGCGGTCCGTTCCGCGTCACCAAACGGAAACTAAATATAAACGCAGACAATAAGTTAGCGTTCGCAGCGTAATCGCTGCTGTCGGCCTTCAGTCACCTGCTGCTGAAGAATCCGGCATCGACCAGGCAGGGAACTTCGTTCCCTAAGCTTTGCGGGAATGGAAGAACTTATGAAGCTACTGAACATGTAAGCCTGTCATTTGGCGTGCATGAGAGGGAATGACAGTAAAATGACTGTGATGGAAGAAGTCTTAACGGAAGAGCTTTCGGACGCGGGTTCGATTCCCGCCAGGTCCACTAAATCATAAGTATCAGAACCCAAGTTCAAACATAAAGTTCTGCGTGTCCAAAAACCTATTTGGACTCGTGCTTGAACGAGTGGAAAAAGATGATACCGAATGCTTTCCGCTAACAATTGGTGGAGTATGCAAATGGGTCAAAAAAGAATTTGGGCTCGATATTAGCAAATCAAGTGTATGTGCTGTAAGAGATAAGTGCGGAGCTACTAATCTCGAGATCGGTGCTGGAAAAATCATTCCGAAGCTTAAGAGCGACAAAGAAATAGCGGTTTTAGAAGCTTTTAAAGCGATGGGAATTATATCCGATGATGAAGTGCGGGGGGAATAATCCTCCCGTTTTCATTTATTCTCTCCATATTTGCCCATTTCTGTAATTTCTAATTCATTAGGGCAATAATGAAGGCTCTTAATTTAGATAATACACTATTTGGCTTTCCGGAAGAAAAGCCACCGGAAAGAAATATGGAAGCGAGCGAGGAACCCCATTTTTTCGTGTAGAGGGTTCTGATACTTATGAATTGCTTCCACTTTTAGTTTACATAACGAAATCGAACCCGGTCAAAGGAAGTACATTCAAAGTTGTTCCCACCGGGTCCACTAATGGTTTACATAACTATACAGACCCCCTATCAGGAAAACATGATAGGGGGGCGGAAATTATGAACGTGAATTTTTATCAAATACAGACTTTGGACCGTATTGAGGCCGGGACGGATGTGGTATTATTATAGCATACAGTCCGGGCTTTTTATGTTGCAGGGCAAAATCAATGAAGCGTTACGAGAGTTAGAAAATCGGAGGATCACATGAAGAGAACAGTTGCATTCCTGATGGCAGTATGGATGATATGTATTCCGGTATTGGCCGGTCCGATTCCCGTAAATGCCGCGGAAATCGTCACAGAAGTTCAGGAGTTTGAAACAGACCCCGGAGAGGAGATCCTGACAGAAGAAAGTGATGTCACAGAAGAAAGCGATGCTACAGATAATGCGGACGATCCGGAGCAGCAGATCCTGACGGATGACTATGACTTATTGTCCGAGACGGAAGTGGTTGATGATACCGCCGCCTCCTTTGAATACCCCGTGGAAGAATCCGAAGATGTTCCGATGCTCGGATCCACTGTTAATGTTTCGGGAACCGTATATGCCAGCAATTTAAATGATAATGACGGGCTGAACATTAAAGGCGACACGACCCTGATCATGGATGTTGAGAAAACCCTTTTATCTATATGGGGAGACTATGATCTTGTCGTCAAAGGCGACTATAAGCTGACCCTTAACAATCCCCGAAATGACGGGATCAATGTAAATGCCTTTGAAAACTACGTTCCTGTTGAAATAACCGCTGCCCGTGACGGAGTGATCGCAAAGGGAGGCAATTCCGGAGCGCTGGGGGGAAGGATCAATATCAGGAACAGCCTTGTGGTCAATGCCGGAAGATACGGGGTATATAACCATGACGGCAGCGTTTACTTTTACTCCGATGCCGATATCCTCTCGGTGAACACCGCCGTTAAAGCATATATTGGAGATATCTGGTCAGAAACCAAACTTACGGCATACTCCAAAGACAGTTCCGTTCCATGTATCGATACAAATCTTTCACTGAATCTGAAGGGAGAATCTGTCATTACCGCATCAGGCCCCGGCGTCATTAAAGCCGCTACGAGCAGCGGAACAGTTCGCTTATCGGGTGATCTGACTATTTGGGGTTCATCCACAGGGGGCAAAGATCAATATTGTATAGATTCGGATGACAAAATTACCATTGATAACGAAACCAAAATCTATATGACCGGGAAAGGCGGCATAAGAGCGAACGGTAATGTCGAGATTGGCGAAAACTGTGATGTTGAAATAAAAGCAGCCGGAGACAGGGGTATATATGTAACCGGTGATGGCAAAAGTGTTACTTTTGGCAAGGGGGGAAATCTTTCGGTGGAGAGCTTCGGAAGCGCCATCCAAACTACAGGTCTTCCCGGAGAGGTAAGAATATACAGCCCTGCAACATTGAAATCCCAAAATGGTGATACGATCCATATAAAGGACCGCGTGCGTTTTTTTAATGGCGCATCCATAAAGCAGGCGGGATCCGGCTATGGTATCATGGCAGAGTCCGGCAATGTGACATTTGAGGGCAGTCAGTATACGGTTGAAGGCGGAAAGGGAATAAAAGCAGTTTCCGGGGTTTTCGTTGCGGGAGCTGATGTGAATGTTACATGCAATGGAGGAGAGGCCGCCATCGATTCACAAACGGATTATTTTGGTCGTCTCTCTCTATCATATGAAAACAAGCCCGCGAGTCTCACGGTCTCCGGGGCCAAATACGGGATATTGGTTGATAATATAGCAAGTATTGATGCATCCAGTATCATTCATGCAAAGGGAAACTCTTACGCCATGCGTGTGAACGATGGAATAACGCTGCCATCGGAGCTTGCGATTGTGACCCCTGCCGGGGGCAAAGTAATGGGGACCACCGTAGTGTCAGCTATCGATGAGGTCGCAAAAGAGGTTCTGATCAAGAAAAACCCCATTCCCGGTACAGTGAGTATTAAAAACGGATCTGAAGCAACTGTTGGTGACACGCTGTCATTAACATATAACGATATTCCGGCTGGTCATAATGTTCATTGGCAAAAAAAGGCAGGCAGTGACTATAATGATATCCCGGGTGCCACAGAGGAGACTTATGTCGTGAAACCGGGAGATGCAGACAGTACTATCCGCGCAAGGGTTACTGTGCCCGGATATACCGGGGAAGTATACTCCGGCATATGCCAGATCTGGGCGCAGCCGAAACTCTCAGGCAATATCACCTACAGCCCCTCCTGCAGTGTTGGAATACAGATGAATCCCACATACAACCTGACCCCTTCCGTAAGTGAGCTGAGTGGTAAACTGCATTATTTCTGGCAGCTCTCTGCTTCCGGAATAGAGGGATACGAGTGTGAAACGTTAAATGGTGAAAACGCCCCGACCTATACACCTAAGCCTTCGGACGCGGGAAAGTATATCCGAGCGGGTGTAAAGGCAGACGGGTATCGCGGTGTGGTATATGGAAGCTTTAAGCTTGTAAAAAAACAGCTCAATACATCCGATCCGGCAACACCGAAGCTGACATTAGATCCGGGGTCAGGCTACGCTAAGGTCACGATCACGAATGCAAAGAAAGATCAGGAATATGTTCTTGCTTATCCCGAAAGTTCGGAAATCCCGGTTCCCGACTGGACAGGTGCGGTTCATCCAAGCAAGGATGGCAATTACAATATCAATGCCCAGAAAAACAAACGTGTGATCGTATTTACGCGCATGCGTGAAACCGATGTACAGGTTGCCGGAACCAAGTTCGTTTATGCGAAAATATTCAACGGACAGGCGCAGGAACTTCAGGATATTGAGCTGTCGATCAGAGAAGTTTCTCCCATCGAAAGGGATGCCGTTACGGACAGTAAGGGATATGTATATGTTTCTCCGGTTGAAGGCTTCGGGATTTATCAGATCACCGCAAACTCCGTACCGGAAGCAGCGGATTTTGAGGGGATAAAGTTATGGAAGATTGACGGTAACATTAACAATTCATCTGTATATGGAAAATTTTACACTACAAAAGAATGCACTACCCCGATCAATCCTACTCAGTATTACAAGACGGTCTACTATAAGCCGGCTGAGGAGAAGCCGAAAAACTATCTGAAGATCAGTGCGTCAAACTTAAGCGGGACCATCAGTGATACACTTACCCTTATACAGGGAACCAGTGGACAGGGCGGATTTGTTGCGTTGAATATTATCATGCCCGAGATCACGATCCGAAAAGGCCGGATGGAATCCGGATTTGAATTTATCAACGTTATACCCGAACTGTCCACGATCGGAACGCTGACGGCGACGAAAAAATCGGGGGAGGGTACGGCTCCTGTCATATATTTCCATCCATCCGATCGTAAACTTGATGTGAACGCCATTTATGCTGATGCCGGAACATATACCTATTCTGTCACCGACTCGTACGGAGGAAATGTTGCTAATGATCTGGTAGTTACGGTAGAAGCCGAAACCTGCAAGGTTATCCTTGATCCCGGTGAGGGCTCGGGCTCACAGGTCGAGGAAAACATCCCGCTTGGCTCACAGTTCATCCTGCCGGGGCAGCCGGACGGATTCACACCCAAGTCGGGTTGTATATTCGACGGCTGGGATAAGGGAGAAGCCGGCGAAGGTATCATTGTGGACGGACCTGTCACCATAACCGCAAGGTGGAAAGCACATACGCACAAAATGACCCATTTTCCGGCATTTGATCCCACCTGTATTTCGGCGGGGAATATTGCATATTATAAGTGCACAGACTGTAGTCAGATGTTTTCGGACAAGGATGGCCTCAATCCGATATCAGACCCTGTGCTTCCCGCAACGGGTCATTCCCCTGTTGAAGTCAGGGAAAACGAGATCCCAGCAGATGAAGAGCATGACGGAAGTTATGATAAGGTGGAATATTGCTCCAACTGCGGTGATGAGATCAGTAGAACGCATATTCCCGTGCCAAGAAGGATCCTGGAGAAAGTCACGATAAGCGCGCATACCGGCAACGGAGGTTTTGGACTGTTTCTGCAAAACAATAATCCGGCGACATTGAATTGGAAGGACAGCTTGTCAGTCGATCCCGGCCGCTACTCTGTATCTGATTATGCCGAGCCGAGACAGGGGGAAGATTCAGAGGATAGCTTTTATGATTGGGGGGAAGTAGATCCGGGTTATGTAACATATAATATTCAAAACAAAACAGAGAACGACAGCAGCCTGATTTTCTCCAAATTGACCAAAGAAAACTGTACGCTGACTGTTGCGGGTTTTAATTCGGAATGCGTCAGGATAACGCCTTATGTGTCAGCCGGCAAAAGTTCCGTTGACATCGTATTTAAGATGACAGCGAAGAAGGAATATGCCGTAAAAGCGGCTCCGGTTTCGTCCACAATCGAGCTTTCGGATGATGGCAGCTATTTGCCACCCGCCGGACAGGATATCTGGCTGTATGATATCGGAACGAAGAATGTTAAATTTTCTTCATTTTCCCAAGTATCAGATAATCCGGATAATCCCGCTGCCAATGTGATCCTGACCGGCCCGGGTGCTGAAGTTTTCGAAATCAAAAAGACACTTGCTACATATCCCATAACGATCACGCCCGGAGACTATGGACCGGTCTGTACCGTTGATGTAAAGACGGGACTTGTTCTTAAACCGAATTTCGTCTACACGGCTGATCTGACACTTAGAACAGAAGAAGGAGCATCCGTTACGGTACCATTATCCTTAACGGTTACACCGCCGTCTATTACCGGTATCTGGATGGAAGACATTCCTGCACAGGATTACACCGGAAGTAAGATCACACCGGCCGTAAAGGTATACTGGGGTGAAAAGCTCCTCAGTACGGATGATTATTCGGTTTCATACAGTAATAATACAAACGCCTATACCCTGACAGAAGGGCAGGAGGGATTTAATGCATCAAAAGCTCCCTCCGTCACGGTCAAGGGAAAGGGGAATTACAAGGGCACCTTTACGAAGGCATTTGTGATCGAACCTGCCAACCTTACAACGCAGGCTCACGCACAGAATGTCCGGCTTAAGTATACGGGCAGGGATCAGAAACCGACCACCACCGTTACAGCAACTCTCGGGGGAAAAGTTGTGACTCTGAAGGCCGGAAAAGATTATGAATATGAGTATGCACCGTCAGGATATGATTCGCCGGGCCCATATAATATCCCGATAAGGGCTAAGAGCACAAACTTCACAGGCTCCCAGTCCTTTGAAGCAGTGATCATCGACGGTGTTCCGGTGTCAAAGGCATCTGTTTCCAATATAGCCAATATCAAGTATGACGGCACCATTCATCATCCCACGGTTACCGTAAAATGCGGAGGGAAGACATTGGTCCAGGGTGTTGACTATAAACTGGAATACAACGATCCGGCTGAGAACTACAGATCGGTCGGCAAAGCAACCGTTACGATCAGGGGAACAGAAAATGTTTTGCCCGGTCATGAGACCTATTTTGGAACCGTGACGAAGACCTTCAATATCACCGGCACATCCTTGTCCGGGGCCAAAATGGAGACTATGGCCGGATTCAAGGCAACCGTCCCTTACAGCGGAACGGCGATCGAACAGGATCCTGCAACCTTTAAACTCACCCTTGACAGGGGAAGCACGGTGATCCCTTATTTCGCCTATGATGTGAAATATGAAAATAATATAAACGCAGGAACGGCGAAAATGATCATCACCGGCAGGCCTGACGCCGGTTATACCGGACAGCTTACAAAGACCTTTAAGATCACGGGAGCCGATATGGCATCCGCATCATCACATATCAATGTGTATTATACGGAGGATGGAACAGATTATATCTGGCACGGAGACACCCATCCTGAGTTTTCATACAATCTCGGCGGTGTAAAGCCTGAGCTTGTAGTAAGGTTTGGAATACAGCCAATGAAAGAAGGTAAGGATTATACCGTTTCCTGGGCCAATAATACGGCAGTAAAGACCGACCTTTCCACCGGAAAGATCCCTACCCTTACGATCAAAGGAAAGGGCAATTTTGCAGGCTCCACCGTCAGATATTTTAAGATCGGAAAGAAACCGTTCAATGATTCCGGTCTTACCGTGATCGCTTCCGATGTCCAGTGGCAGGATAAGGCAGGGATCTGCAATCCGGCCGTGACTGTATTGGAAAAAGCAACCGGAAAGGTATTAAAGGCGGGAACGGATTACTACGGACCCAAGGATAAGGATCATCCGTTTGAATATGTATTTGCTGCTGATACTACGGGTGTTCAAACCTATAATAAGATAACAAAAGCATATGATACGGTAAATGCAGCCGATACAAAAGCGGGTAAAAAGGTGGAGGAAAGTTATCTCATCCCTGAAGGCACGAGGATCAAAGTCATCATCAGAGGCAAGGGTGCCTATACGGAAGATGACAACACTGCGGAATTCAAATATGTCAAAAAAGAATTAAGCATCACGGGAAGCGCCTTCAAGATCACCATTGCGGACAAACAATGGACCGGAGCCCCGATAGAACTGACAAAGGATGATATAACCGTAACATACAAAGAGAGCAAGACCGTGACCAGAACATTGAAATGGGGACAGGACTTTGAGATCGTGCCCGGTTCCTATATCAATAATATTGACCGCGGTACAGCCAAAGTGACGATCAGGGCCCTAAATCACGGAGCCAATCTGTTTGGCGGAACGAAACAGGTGTCTTTCAAGATCGTGCCAAGACGGATGAATTATGCGATCACTTATAACGCGAACGAAACAGGACTCATGTATACTATGTGGAACAGGCTGAGTAATGCGGATCAGGCGCAGGCACTTGCAGAATATAACAATTCCATAGAAAGCTGGTATGAAGACAACTACAACTACCGCATCACCGGCACGATGAAGGGAACCGAAACACCTTACGGAGGCAAGATGACGGCAAACGCCTATAAGGTTCAGAAGTATAATGAATCGACAAAGAAATGGGTCAATGTTACCGAAGCGGAGGTCTCGTTCAAAGGCTGGGGGATAAAGGATACCGGAAGTGTGATCTTTTCCGACAAAGCAGCATTCACACCATCGTGGATGTGGCGTCTCACTTTTGATGACAGTGTTACACTTTATGCAATTTGGAAATAGAAGATCCGAGTTTGATATTGTATGCGTCCCGGCGGGGGCTTGACGGTTATCTGTCCAAACCCACTGAATACGCGGATCCGGAGAAGATGATCCTGAATCTTTAGGGATGATCGTGAAAAGGATTTATCGACAGACGATAAGTCCTTTTTTGTTTGCAGCAGAAAGCGCGAGAAAGCACCAAGACCGATGCGATCAAAAAATCGGCCTGGATCAAAGAACCGGAAGGATAAACTGTCATGTAAGTACTGATAAATGACGGAGAAAAATCGCGATTTTATAGTGCATTTTCGGAAAATTCGTCGTATAATTATCTTGTCACAATATGACAAACCAACATCGGCAATTGTACGAAATCATTGTTTGAAATGATTGTGCGAAGCAATTGTACGAAGCAATTGTACGAGCAACCTCACGAAAGCAAAATCATACAGGGCCGGTGTTCAAACAGGAGGGTTGGATCTATGAAACACACAGTGATGATCATGAGAAGGATGCTTACCGGTATTCTTGCTGCGGCAATGATCATGACGGGATTGCCGTCATATGTATTTGCCGGCACCGAGACACCGGAAGCAGTGGAAAATGTACAGCCGGTGGCAGCAGAAACACTGTATGCTGCGGAAGAGCCGGAAGCCGCAGAATATGTTGCGGAAGAACCGGGAGAAGCACAACCGGGAGAAGCACAACCGGGAGAAGCAGAACCGGCAGCAGAAGATCCGGAAGTTCCGGAATATGCTGCAGATGTGCCGGAAGCTGCAGAGTATACTGCGGAAGAGGCAGAAGCAGAAGAAGAACTGCTTGCTGCAGAGGAACCGGAAGATGCGCAGGAGGCAGAGGAACCGGATGATGAACTCCTTGGCGAAAAACAATGCAGCATTACATTCAGATATTACTTTAGCGAACGCTACTCTGTCAGCGTGGACGGAAAGGAACTGACATACAATATTGTCAAGGTGACGGAAGGGAATGATTTTTCATTCCGGGTAGAACCGGAGGAAGAGTATCAGGTCCTTCGTGTTTACAAAGGCAGCGTAAGTGAAGAAAACAGACTCACACCCGATGCAGAGGGTGTTTACACCCTGGAAGCCGTAGACGGGGATACGGACATCTATGTTGTGTCCCCGCAGGTCCTATATGTGTCTAAGGGCGGATACAACTGGGACTATTCGTTGGCCCCTCTCGATGTTGATGACTTCCAACTCGACTACACGGGTGTTGATTATAATCAGGATAACCCGCCTTATCCCATCACGAAGAGTGAGGATATCACGGTCACGATCTCAGGAAAAGAAGGAAAGATCGATATCGATTCCTGCGATATCTATCTGGTCAATGAATCGAGTCCGACCCTGATGAAAGGTACGACAGCCACCATTCCGAAAAACCGCGTGATACAGGCTGAGAACAGCAACAGCAGCCTGTCGCTGACGTTTCTGTTGAAACTTAAGACATATAATTTATGGCCGGCCAAAGCGCAGGCGGCTGATTTTTACCTGTATCAGGAGAAGGATGGGAACGGCCAGCTGAGCAAGCTCATTGAAGGCAATACGGGGAATCCCGTCGTCTACGGAAAGGATGCCACCATCGTTGTGATCCCGGATCCCGACACGGAAGTAAAAAAGGTAAAAGCGGACGGGCAGGAACTGGCGGCACTGGAAGAAAAGGTGACGGCCAAGATCGCCGGATCGATTAATGCGGCCCAAGAGTATACCGCTTACCGGGTCCCCGGCGACCTGGTGAAGAAGAACCTGGTGCTTTCCGTTGAAACCGCGGCACAGGCATCCGAGGAAGATGTGACTTTTACAGTGGATGCAAAGAACTGTACCTTCGCAACATCGGCACGGGGCGTGAAATACAATAAGGAAACGGGGGTTGTGACAGTTCCAAAGAATACAGCCTCGTTTGCCTATACGATCGAAACAAAAGGCAATTATATCCTGACAGCGGGAAAGATGAAATTACTGGGCATAGGCGGGCAGGAGGAGCCGACAAGGATCCGGCTGCCGGAACCGGTGGTCAATAAGAAAAAGGACGGCCTGCTCTACAACATGACAGGCAACGCCACTCTCCTTGCGGGCAAGACCATCTCCGCCGAGGCGGTAGAAAAACCGCGCAAGCTCTTTATCATGACGGGGTTTGACGTCAACAGCGTGGAGATCGGGAAAACGGAAGTAAGGTGTGCAGGGACAGTTCTGCCGGGACCCAGAGATACATACGACATCGAGGATCCCTTTGCGACTCTGACGATCCTTGGGGCTGCAAGAGACGGTTACAAACTCACGGGCAAAGCAACGGTAAACGGGAAGGAAGTGGATGCGTCCAAAGGGATCGTGACCACGACGGCGGCCCTGTGTGATGAAAGCGGCTATGTGAGAGTCGGATTCGGGACAGCGGAAGCCGTCAGATTCCAATTCGGTTTTGGATCCGCGCAATTCGGAGATTACTATCCCGAAGGCGTCGTCTGTGAACACTTTAACAAGGATGCATATGTACAATTCCGGGAAGGATATAATTTCAGAAGGATCCATGACTGCACAGTCACCCCGCAAAATGCGGTTATGGACGGCTTTGTCAGCTATGAGAGCGGGTATCTCATCCTGCACCGTGACAAGATCAGGGATTATAACAAGACCCTCCAGATCACGGCTTCGGCAATTAACGGCGGCGGAAGTGTCATCACGGGCAAGTTCTCTATTTCTTTTGTACCGCCTGTCACTTCGGCGACGGTGAGCGGCGTCAAAAACGGGGAACTTTCGCAGCCGATGGGTACCTCCGCGACTTACGATGTGAAACTGAACAAGGGCGCCAGTCCGGGCGTACTTGCCATCAGGGCCTTTGACGAGGATCTTCACGCAAAAGTCAAGTTTGACCCTGCTACGATGAAACTCTCCGTGGAGACCTTCTATGATATTTACGACACTATATATCTGCAGCAGGAAGCCTTTGACGTGGTCCTGTATGAGAAAGACTATAATAAAGATGTTTTAAGCTTCAAAGTGGTGCCGACGGCGGTGACGCTGAACGCGCCGAATATATCGGTGAAGAATGTATCGGATGTGGATATGATGCTTTCCCTCAGCCTTCCCAGAGGCCTGTCAGCCAAAAACCTCTTCTACGAGGTGAGCGCTGTGCCTTCGCAGAACGAGACGGTCACCGCTCCCATGGTGGAGGAAGTGAAGCCGTTCTATGTAAGGGCAGACAGTGCGGCCGCAGATGCCGTACGGCTCCCGCTGGCAAAAAAAGCTAATCCGGCTTACAATGCGGAAGCTCCGGAGGAGAACAATCCGGAATTCATTGACGCACTTCCCGGCGAAGGCCATGAACAGAAATATGATATCACCGTAAGACTTGTGCAGGCCGGACTGAAATACTCCGGTAATGAACCGGAGACGGAGACCATTATACAGACCGGTCAGGAAAAAACCCTGAAAAATCAGAAGACCAAGAATGTTGCCTATGAAGTGAAGATGAGCGTCACAAAGAAGACGACGGCTTTCTTTAAGGGGGAGAAAAATGTACTCGTGGGTGTGGCCAAATTCTCGGCAGGCACATCCTTCACCCAGATCGATGAAGCAAATTCCTATGTGCAGGATGCAGAGGGCAACAAACTGGATGGAGTCAGCGTGAAAGCGGGGGCAGACGGTATTTCCCTGTATCTTCCGCAGACGAGTGGCATTCCTGTGGGCAAGGCAACGGTCGTTGTGAAACCGAATCTTCCGACAAACACGGTCTGCACCCCTGCCACGATCCCGCTTACGGTGAAACAGCCCATCGAGGGCATGTATCTGACACCCTACGATAATGCGGGGACGCTGTATCTGTTCAAACCCGCGGGCAAGGCGGGAACCCTGAAGTTTACAGTGCATTTCATTGGAGATACCAAGCCGGCATCCGCTAAGGTGAAATGGAGCCTGTCAACGGAAGGCTACAGCAAGGTAAAAGAGTATGTCAGTGTCAAGAACGGAACCGTGACGGTAGATAAGGCCTTGATCATGGGTGACTGGTCAGAGGCAAGCAGGAGGGTCACCATCGCCGCCATGGCGGATGATTTTGAGGGCAATACGGTCATTGCAACCAGAACATTTGTCGTAACCGGCGAAAACCTGAAAAAGGACGGAAGCATGGTCCTGTATGATAAGACCAGCAATCCTGTTGAAGATACCGACGCAGTGCATCCGGATGCTATCGCCACACTCTCTTCGGTGGAGAATGTCACTTCGGGATATGTTGTCATCTGTGACAGCACAAATACCAGGATGCAGCCGGAGAACTTTACATACAAGGTGGCGCCAAAGGGCCTTACCATCGATAAGGATACGGGCAGGTTCACCTCCACGCCCAAGAGCGGCACCTATACCGTCACGGCAACGGGGAAGGATCCTGCCAAGACGGAGTATAAGCTGACCTTTACCGTGGCTGAAACGACACCGGCCTATGAATGCAGGGTGGAGACACCCACCAGAGAGATTCTTACACCTAAAGAAAACAACACCGATGAAAACGGGAATCCCGTCATCACCTATAGGAGCGAGGAACCGTTTAGCCACTTTACATTCCTGATGCACCGCTCTGACCGCTCCATCCTGGATAACACCAGGGTCAAAGTCACGGGCGGAAAGACCTTAACGGAGCAAAAGGATGCGTACGGGACCAGAGTGTTTGTGATCCAACCCACAACGGATCCGGTTGTGATCCAATATGAAAAGACGACCGTGAAAGTTTACAACAGGTTGCCGGAACAGACGATAACCATCGAGCCGCTGCCGGACCTGTACGCAAACGCGAAGAATGCAGTCTATGCGTTCAAGGTCAAGACGGATACGGGAGAAGGGATGCACATTCCGCAGAATTATGGTACGACTGTGAAATTCGACCACATCCTTTTCACCGAAGGGGAACAGCTCTATAAATATAAAAAAGATGCGGACAAGCTCAATTACAGAATGATGATGGTCTGGCTGAATAACAACCGGGTGGACACTGATCCGTCTGCAGAGGTCTACGACGGCTCCTTTACTTCAACGATCTCTTCGTCCCCCTTCCCGGATGTACCGGCAGGGACCTATACATATACTGCCACGCTGGTCACGACCGATCATCAATCCATGTCATTTGGAACCGGCGGTATGGTCGGATTCGGGAAGTCGAAGGTGACTTACCACAGCGCGCCGACTACGTTTTCCATCAAAGTCAAGAAGGGCAAAGCAGCCACAGCCAAGATCGATCCCAAGGTGAAAATGACTCTGGAAGCCGATAAATGGAGTGGGGAGATTTCCTTTAAAAAGAGTGATTTTGCATCCATCTCTGCAGTAACATTATACAACTGCAATGAAAAGGGCGTGGTCGTACCGCTCACATCCTTCTTTGTTGCGGAAATATCCGAGGATGAAAAAAAGATCGTGCTTCTGCAGAAAAAAGACGATGAATTCGATCCCGCCGCTTATCCGGGAACGATCTCCGGCTATATCGAATATGAGCTTGTAAAGGGAGACGGGGAAACGAATCCGGACATGACGAAAGTGAAACGTACGGAAAAATTCACCATGACTTTTCAGTAAACCGCTAAGAAACGGGGGCTAAAAAACAGAACGGCACCCGGATCAGACAAGGCGTCCGGCATTGATCACAATGCCGGGCGTTTTTTTGTCTGCAGGAGGGTATGTCACGGGATGTAAAATCTGCTATAATGTGGTAAGATCATCCAAAGGATCAATGGGATCTGCATAAGTGAGAGTATGGATAAATCATCAAAAGAAGTGACAATTGAAGACAGACCCGGAAAGGTGATCCGGGGCGTATGGATCCTCTTCCTTGCGGTGCTTTTTACGGCGCTTGCCGGGCTGTTTTATTTCAGCAGCATCGATCATTCGGATCCCCTGCAATACAGGGAGCCGGATTTTATTGAGGAATGGACCGTTAAGAGCCCGTCCGGTCATGTGATTGAGGCCGGTAGCTCCTACCGCAATGAGGACAGGGAGCAGGGCGCTTTTGTCATGGTGTCAAAACTGCCGGAGCGGATCACGGACGATTCGTATTTCTGCTTTATCGTCGGCGGGGACGTGTCTGTATACATCAACGGAGAACTGCGTAAGAATTTTGTGGCGGCAAGGGATGTGATCATTCCCGGCGGATGTGTTAAGAGATTCTATATGCGTGTTCCCCTAACGCCTGCAGACGGCGGCGCCGATGTGAGGATCATCCGCCTTGGGACCACAAGGGGCGGCTATGTCTATCAGAACACGTTTGTTGCGTCCGGGAGTGATTTTCTCGCATATATGATGTCAAACTACGGCACTTCACTCATGCTCGAAGAACTGCTCATGATCTTTGCGCTTGTGATCATAGCCGTCAGCCTTGTCATGATCGTACTCTACAGAAGACAGATCAAGATGCTCTACGGGGCGCTTTCCATTCTCGTGATCGCGGGATGGCTGATCACGAATTCTTTCCTGTACCCGTTTTTATACGGACATTACCATATCGACGGCGTGCTGAACTACATGCTCTGTCTGATGATGCCGTTCAGCATGGTTTTCTATATTGACGCGCTGCAGCAGGGCAGGTACCGGAAGATCATGCGTGCTGTTCTGTGTGTGGCGGCGGTGAATCTGATCGTCTGGCCGATCCTGCATTTCACCGAGACTATTGCTTTCCCGGAAGCACTCCTGTATATCGATGCGTTTCTCGGATTGGAACTGCTGACGGTGGCAGGCGTCATGATCACGGACCTGATCCGCGGTGGCATGAAAGATTACAAGTATACGGCCATCGGGTTTGCGGGATTCTTTGTCTGCGGTCTCGGTGAGATCGTGGTGCTCAACTTCCTGCCCGTTATCAACGGCGATATCCTGATGCTGACGGGGCTGACTTTCCTGCTGGCACTTGCCGTGATCCAGCAGACGGACGATCTTCGAAAAGTGCGCGAGGAAGGCAAGCGGGCGATCGATCTTTCGGAAGCCAAGACGAAATTCCTGGCCAGCATGTCGCATGAGATCCGTACGCCGATCAATGCGGTCCTCGGTATGAACGAGATGATCCTCAGAGAGAACAGGGATCCTGCGATCGAAGAGTATGCCAACAGTGCAAAAAGCGCGGGACAGATGCTGCTGATGCTTGTGAATGACGTGCTTGATTTTTCCAAGATAGAAGCAGGCAAAATGGAGATCAACCGGGCGGAGTTCACGTTCTCTTCCCTGCTTAAAAACACCATGCCGATGCTCAAAGAGCGGGCGGATGAAAAGAACCTGAAGCTGCAGACGCTGTTTTTAAACGAAGTTCCGAACGGCCAGATCTCCGATGAGTTCAGGATCAGGCAGATCCTGATCAACCTGATCAGTAATGCGATCAAATATACGGATACGGGTTCCGTCACGCTGATGCTTGGCGGCGAGTATACGGATACGGACACATATATGCTGAAGATGAACGTCAAAGACACGGGACGCGGGATCAGTGAGGAAGACCAGAAGACCCTGTTTGAGGCGTTTATGCGCGCCGATGAGAAGAAGAACAGAAACATCGAGGGAACCGGTCTTGGGCTTGCGATCGTGAAGAGCATCGTGGATTCCATGGACGGTGCGATCAATGTACACAGCAAATACGGGGAAGGGTCTGAATTTATCGTGCATCTTCCCGTGACGGTTACCGACAGGACGCCGGTTTCGCACGATTATGAGAAGCAGGCGGAGAAGAAGGTTTCCGCCGGTGAGAACAGTGATTTTCGTGCGCCGGGGGCTTCCCTGCTGGTTGTGGATGACAACAGTGCAAACCTAAAGATCGTGCAGCTGTTCTTAAAGCGCACGGAGATCGCGCCGGATCTTTGCGACAGCGGCACGAAGGCGATCGAACTTTGCAGGGAAAATCACTATGACCTGATCATTCTGGACCATATGATGCCGGATCCCGACGGGATCAAGACGCTTGGGATCATCAAAAGCGATGCGGCATCGCTAAACAAAGATACGCCGGTCGTTGTGCTGACCGCAAATGCGCTGGCAGGTAGCAGGCAGACCTACATGGATGCCGGGTTTGTCGATTATCTGACAAAACCGATCGATTCCATGCTTTTAGAGCAGACGGTCCGCAGATATCTGCCTGCGGATAAGGTGCTCGCTGTCGATACAGAACCGGAGACACAGACAAAGCCCGTTTCCATCCGCGAAAAACTTGAGCGCATAGAAGGCTTTGATTATGATACCGCGATGGGTTACACGGGATATAACGAGGACCTGCTGGAAGAGATCGTCGGGATCATCGCTGCCGAATGCGATGAAAAGATCGATGGCATGCGTGCCTGCATTCAGGCGCAGAACTGGGAAGAATACCGACTTACCACGCATTCGATCAAAGGCCTGATGGCGTCGATCGGATTAAAGAAACTGAGTGAGAGAGCCAAAGCGCATGAATATGCAGCCAGGGATCTGGATACGGACTTTATCCGCTCAGACTGTGAGAATTTCTTCAGCGCCTATCACGATGCCTGCATGCTGCTTAGATAGGTAACTACAGGCTGAATTCCACGCGTTTACCTGCGATGTCGAGCACATAAGTGCCGGAACGAAGTTCAAAGCCTGAAAGATCAAGAGACAGCGGAGCTTCGGAAACAAGGACCGTATCAAGCGTTCCTTCGGCACAGGATTGTTCCGTGCCGTCCGCATCTGTTTCATAGATCGTAAATTCCAACTCTTTTATGTTTTCAGGAAGGGGTCCGCGGCAATCAACCGTCAGGATCCCGTTTTCATAGACTGCACTTTCAAGATCCGGCATCTCTGCAAAGAATGCGGCTTCCTCTGCTGCACCGGCAGCCGACTTGTTGGCATCGGCCATGTCTGAAGGCGCTTCGGCCTCATAAGCTGCTTCCGGCTCGGCTGCGGCTTCTTCCGCTTCGTAAACGGGAGCTTCCTCAGGTGCAGATGGCTCTTCGTATACCGGTGCAGGTGCTTCCGCTGCAGCTTCTGCAGGAGCTGTTGCGGCGCTGTCTGCAGGTGCGGAGGCAGTACTCATACCGAGTTTGCTCAGGATCGGGATCACCACGGCTACGGCAAGGAAGATAAAGGCCGCGGCAGCTGCGGGAACGGCGATCAGCAGAGTTTTCCTGAAGCTTGTGATCTTGGCGGTCTTATTCTGTGCAGGTCTTGCGTGCAGTTCCAAAGCCGCTTCTTCTATATATTCCGGTCTGATCCCGGAGATTGCATTCATCAGATCTTGGTTGTTCACAGTTCATATCCCTCCCGCATGAGGTGATCCTTCAGTTTCTGACGCAGTCTGAACAGCAGTGATTTTACCGCGGATTCGGACATGGAGAGTTCGGCTGCTATGGCACTTAGCGGATCGACGTAAAAATATCGCCTGACAAAAATGATCCGGTCATTATTGCTTAAGCCTGCGAGAAAATCATTGATGTGTCCGGAGAGAAGAGATAAGTCGACGATCTCTTCGGTGGAGGAGGTACCTGCCACTTCCGTGAGTTCATCAAGCGCGAGAGCGGTCTGACCCGCCCCGCGCTTTTGTGAATGTGTTTTCCGGTACAGTGTGAGTGCATGGTTCCTGACGATCGTTGCAAGGTACGGTGCCAGCAGATCCGGGCGTTCTTCGGGCATGGTGTTCCAGGCCGAAAGATAGGTATCGTTGATACATTCCTCCGAATCTTCCGCGTTTTCCACGATGTTCCATGCGATCTTTCTGCAGTACTTACCGTATTTAACGTTCGTTTCCGTTATGGCGTTTTCCATCCGTGCCCAGTAAAGGTCAACGATCTCGTGGTCCTGCATATCCTGTGCGTATCCGGATCATAACTGTCTGATCAGATCCAGAAACTCCTCTTTGTATTCATCATCAAGATCCAGCTTAGCCACCTGCTTTGATACATCTCTTAAGTCCATGCTGCCGACGTATTCGCTGTCGTTTAAGATCATACCGCTTGCAGCGACATATGCTGCAAAAAGTGTATCACACCCGGGCCTTTTTGTGTAGCATTCGTTAGTGATCGGGAAGTAGATGAGCTTGGATTCGTCTTCCTCGGGCTCTTTGTAACGGACGGATACGGTCATCCATTCACCTTCTGTGTCCAAATCTTCCGCAAGATCCGTTTTCTGGTAGCGCAGGGTCGGAGTCCCGTCGTCCTTCCCGTCGTTCAGTTTGATCTCGTAGAGAACGGTCATGGCATGTCCGCTGCCGATCTCGCCGCCGTCTTTTGTATCGTCGTTAAAATCACGGGCTGCCATCTGTCTGTTCTCATAGCCTACCAGGCGGTATTCGGAGACGTAGGCAGGATTGAATTCAACCTGGAACTTCACGTCTTTGGCAACCGTAAAGAGAGTGGAATTGAATTCATCTACCAGTACCTTTTTGGCTTCCTGGAGGCAGTCGATGTAGGAGTAGTTGCCGTTGCCCTTGTCAGCCAGGGTCTCCAGCGTGGCTTCGTTGTAATTGCCTGTGCCGAAACCGAGTACGGACAGGAAGACACCGCTTTCTTTCTTATCGGAGATCAACTCTTCCAGTTCTGTTTCGGAGGTGATACCCACATTCAGATCGCCGTCTGTTGCCATGATGACACGGTTGTTGCCGCCTTTGATAAAGTACTTCTCAGCGAGTTTGTAAGCGGATCTGATGCCGTCGCCGCCGTTCGTGGAACCGGATGCTGTCAGGCTGTTGATGGCTTTTTTCAGCTTGGTGTGCTCATTGCCGGGAACGCCTGCGATCACGATCTCTGAAGAAGAAGCATAGGTTACGACCGACACCCTGTCATCCTCATCCAGATCATCGATGAGCATATCCATACCCATCTGCAGGAGCGGAAGTTTGTCATAGTTGTTCATGGAGCCGGATACATCGATCAGGAATACGATGTTGGAAGGCGTGTCTGCGATATCGCTCAGTTCTTTTGCCTTGATACCGAGATTGACAAGCTTTGTCTCTTCATTCCAAGGGCAGTCGATGACCGAAGCGTTTATGGCAAACGCATCCTTGCCGCGCGGGCTCTTGTAATCATAGTGGAAGTAGTTCACCAGCTCTTCCGTGCGGATCGAACCGGCGGGAATGTCGCAGAGCCTGTAGCCGTCATTGACCATCCTGCGGAGATTGGCGTAACTTGCGGTGTCGATGTCAGCGCCGAAGGTGGAAAGGGGAGCGGAGAGTACATCCGTGAAGCTGTTCTCTACAACGCTTCTGTAGGTCTCGCCTTCATTGTAAGCGGGAGCGGGGTAGTAGTTGCCGGGGCAGAGGGTGTCTTCTGCAGCGAATGATTTTGCTTCCACATATCCGTTATAGGACTCTTCATAAGGAGCGCAGGCTGCTTCTTCCGCCATGGCCGGATACTCGGCTTCCACACAATCCTCAGGATAGGAAGGATCGATGCGGGTAGCGCCGCTGTCTGCCGGACTTTCCATGGTCGATCCGATCTTGATGCCGCATCCGCAAAGGGATGTTGTTACGATTGTTCCGATGAGTAATGCTGCGATGGTTTTCTTTTTCATAATAGATTCCTCCGTTTGGTTGATTTTTATGCGCTGTCGTGATTGACTTTTTTGCGCCTCTGACCATATAGACGCAAAACATTCACGGAGGTTTCGATTTTTTTTAAATTTTTT
>JAFZQU010000023.1 GCA_017620255.1 Lachnospiraceae bacterium | reverse complement strand
TTTTTGCAATGAGTTTCTCATCTTCTGCGATGATCACCCGAAACCTTCTGTCATCCATGGTTCAGCCCTCTGTACCTGCTGTTTCCTGAGCATCCGCATCCAAATCAAGCTCTCCCCCTATTGTAACAAGCGCGCCGCCTTTTGCATAGTTGCTCACACGGAAGATGTGCTTGCCATGATAGAGTGTTTTAAAGCGGATGTAGATGTTCATCAGACCCATGCCGTTGATTTCAAGATCCGGCAGCAGGTCCGTCCGGTTGATATAGGCGATTTTATCGTTGATCTCTTTCAGATCGTCTTCAAGGAATCCGGGACCGTTGTCTTTGACGGTGATCTCCCAGTAGATCCCGGTCATGTGGCCGTCAATGCTGATGATCCAGGGCGCGCGCACATTTTTGGTTGTAAATTTGATTGAGTTTTCGACAATGAGTTGAAGACACAGTTTCGGGATCCTGATATCCTTCATCTCCTCCGGGATGTTGATGTGATAGATCAGATCGTCTTCATAGCGCATCTTCATACATTCCAGATAGTCTTTTGCATGTGAGACATCTTCGCTTACGGGTACCAGCGGATCCTTGTCGGAAGAAATATACCTTAAGATCCTCGAGATGGTCTGACACATTTTCGTGACTTCATCATTCATTCCCTCATCCGCCATGGCGGAAATGGTTGCAAGAGAATTATACAGAAAATGCGGGTTCATCTGGGATTGCAGGGCCAGGATCTGGGACTGCAGACGCTGGTTGTTCAGAACGATCTCCCGGTTCATGGAAGCTTTGGCGCGGTCATGCATATCCATGACCGCAGAGTACAGGGTATCGAGTTCAATGATATTCGTATCGATCTTCTCAAGGGAGCCCGTAAGCATGCTTTCTTCATCCGTATGGAGGGAGGAAATGCCGGAATACATCTTCTTGACAGGGATCGTTATGATCCCGGAAACAACGTAGGAAAGCAGGAGGATCAGGATCACAAATCCGGTGAAAATCAGAAGATTCGCCTTGATATAGTCATATATGGGTCTGTAAAGATCGCTGTTATCGATCGCGATCACGGTGGTAAAGCCGGAATAGGAAGAGGTGTTGACAAAAAGATGCGTATTTTTGTCATAGGAGATATGACGGGATTCATCATAAACCGTCTGACCGCTTCCCGTCACGGATGCGGCATAAAGCTCTGCCATGTTGTCATCCGTGAAACTGTAGATGCTCTTACCCGTCTGGTCGTAGATATAGATCTTCTCGTGATAGACGCCCGTATCGATCTTCTTCAGTTTGGAAATGAGAGAGGAGATGGAATGCTTCACCTCGATCACACCCTGCGGCTTATAATATGTCGACAGATACACCGACGCTACGGTAAGAAATCTGGATCCGTCCTCATAGGTGAAGAACTTGGCAAGACGCTCGTCCCGGTCGCAGAAGATCAGACGGTTGTCCTCGCTGCTTTGGAGTTCCGCATACCACGGCTTATCGTCCACATGATCCGTGGTGTTCGAATTATCCAGTCCGACACCGACACATCCGCCTTCAAGGGAATACAGATAGATCTGATCGACGGGGTGTGAAGGCCCCATGATCGCCGTGAGCAGATCGGTGAGCACCTTGATGTTCTGCATCTCGGAATAATTCCCGTCTCCGCTTGAAGCCGGTCTGTTCAGATATGTAAGAAAGTGTTCCTTGACGAGATTGGAATAGGCGACATTCTGCATGACGGTATTGACGCTTTTGATCTCTTCATCCATAAAAGCCGATGCCGTCTGCGTATCCCGGGTTACCGATTCAAAAGCCTGTGTTTTGATCTTATGGGATTCGGATATGACGAAATAACTGATGTACACCAGAAAAACCACCGTAACAAGCAGGAAAAACACAAGCTGCAGCGTGGTCTGTACACTTTTCTTGCTTCTTCCGATCATGATACCCCCGGTTAAAAAAATCCATGTCGGATTCCTTTTTTATCCATTTTAACAAAAAAAGGATTGTTTTAAGATAAGCATACAAACAATCGATTGTCAATGTCAGTTACTGTAGTTGATCAAAGAAAAGAGAGGGTAAATATGAAAAAGAAGATACTGGTAACACTGTTGTCTGTGTCGATGGTTATGGGAATGCTTGCAGGGTGCACACAGGGTGGCGCAGCGGATACTGCTCCGGCAGCTTCGGAGCCTGCGGCGGCAGCAGAGGAAGTTACGGAAGAAGCGGCTCCCATTGAGGAGAACTCAGATGCAGGTGATGATGTAACGATCACCTTTATGGCAAGTCAGGACTGGATCCAGGATGCCGAAATGGAACTTGGCGAGAAATTCACAGAGGAAACAGGGATCAAGGTAGACTATCAGATCGTTCCTTCCGATCAGTATGAAAGTCTTCTGATGACGAAGATCAATGCCGGCGAATGTACGGATATCTTCGGCGGACAGAGCTCGCAGTTCTCCATTGTAACACAGTTTGATGTTGAGAAAAATGCGGTTGACCTTTCCGGCGAAAGCTGGGCAGGCAACGTTGATCCGGCAGCAGCCGTTGAATTATCCGCAGGCGGCAAGCTTTACGGACAGCCCATTCAGGACGTATCCGCATGCTGGGCAGTCGCATATAACATTTCCATGTTTGATGAACTCGGACTTTCGATCCCGACAAACTATGCAGAATTCTGCGATGTTTGTGAGAAAATCAAGGCGGCAGGGATCACCCCGATCTATGAGTGCGTATCGGACGGATGGCACCATGTATGCTGGACGGAAGCAGCCGTTGCCGCAACGCAGGCAGATCCTTCCTATCCCGATAAGCTGAACAACAACGAAGCTACTTTCGAAGGAAATCCGGAACTCACCACGATGTTTGCACAGCTTAAGGAAATGGCAGACAAGGGTTACATGGGCGACAACTATATGTCGAACGAATATGCAAACGCACCTGCTTCAATCGCAAGCGGTGAGTATGCAATGGTCCTTTACAACCAGGGTCTCGGTGCCGAAGTCAATGCGGCAGATCCGGACTTCCCGGTAGACAATATCGGTTATTTCGTAAATCCGCTTTGCGACAACCAGGCATTGAACGTAAACTACTGCGGACCTTCCAGATTTATCTTCTCGGGTTCCAAGAACATCGATGCAGCCAAGAAGTATCTGGAGTTCATGGCTTCCGATGAAAGCCTTGCTTATATGACGGAAAATGTCGGCAAGTTCAACCAGCTTCCTTATTCTAATGCTCCCTCGGCATACTCTTCGGTTGTTCAGGATTTCTATGACAGATACCCGAATAAGGTTGCTGTTTTCCAGGCATCCGTTAAGTACTACAACCCCGCATGGATGGATATCGGTGCCGATATGTCTGCAATGTTCTTGGACGAGATGACACCCGAAGAAGTTCTTAAGGATATTGATAAATTAAGGGCTGAACAGGCAGCAGCCGCCTCGGATCCCGCATGGCAGTAAGTAACCGTTAAGTGACAATAAGTAACTGGGATATTGGGGCTGTCTGACAGCGATCAGACAGCCCCGGTTTTTCGAAAGGGCGATCCAAATGAACAGGAATAAAATCTATCCGAGATATTTTGCGCTTGGCGCACTGATCATCTATTTTGTGTTTTTCTTTCTGCCGGGACTGATCGGTGTGGGCTATTCGTTCACGGACTGGTCCGCGTATTCCGATGAACTTCATTATGTGGGATTTGAGAACTTCAAAACCGTATTTTCCGCGGATGAAAACTATATGAAGATCATCACAAATACGCTGGAGTTCACATTGATCACAACGGTACTGAAGAATGTGATCGGTCTTATTCTTGCTCTGCTTTTGACCAAATCGATCAGGCTCCTGAACATGCACCGCGGGATCGTGTTTATGCCGTCCGTATTGTCGACGCTCATCATCGGCATGATCTTTAAGTCGATCTTAGATCCCAAATCGGGACTGTTGA
Organism: Lachnospiraceae bacterium; assembly: GCA_017620255.1. GTDB lineage: Bacteria > Bacillota > Clostridia > Lachnospirales > Lachnospiraceae > UBA2868. The sequence goes on along the minus strand of JAFZQU010000023.1, from coordinate 2,025 downwards.
ATTCCTTTTTCAGATCTGTCGGACTGGAGATGTTTGCCAAAAAGTGGCTCGTGACATCGGAACTTGCATTCGGATCGGTAATGGCGGTTGATATCTGGCGCGGAGTCGGATATATCATGACGATCCTGATCGCAGGGATCCTGTCCATTTCCAGCGATTATTATGAGGCTGCTGCGATAGACGGCGCCGGCGGCTGGAAGAAGTTCCGCTATATCACCCTTCCGCTGATCCTTCCGACACTTGCGACGACGACCGTATTAAACGTCATATACGGACTGAAAGTATTTGATATGGTTTACGCGCTTACAAACGGCGGACCCGGAAAGGCAACGACCGAGGTCCTGTATACGGCGGTATTCAAGAAATTCGGAACAGGCCAGTATGCGGTCGGAACGGCGTTATCCTCCGTAATGTTTGTGATCATGATCTTTGTCGGCGCTTACATGATCAGAGTAATGACGAAAAATGAGGTGGTGGAATAATGAAAGTCAAAAAGACCGTATTGTCGATCATCAGAAACCTTATAGCATGGGTCTTTTCGGCGATATGCCTGATCCCGCTGCTTTTGATCCTGTTTAATTCGCTGAAGGATAAAAAAGCTGCGTCCAATATGAACCTGCTTCTTCCGTCGCTTCCCATTCAATGGAGCAACTTTCTTACGGTGATCGAAAAGGGCAAACTCGTAACTTCTTTTTTCAACAGTCTGATCTATTCCGCGGGATCGGTCATCTTATGCGTGCTGTTTGCGGCGGGAGCTGCCTATGTACTGTCGAGAAACCGGACAAAACTGAACCATTTTCTGTACATGTTCCTGGTCCTCGGGATCACGCTGCCGATCAACTATGTATCGCTTACAAAAGTCCTGCAATTCCTGCATCTTAACAACACCGCTGTCGGGATCATCCTGTTATACACGGCGATGCAGCTTCCGTTCATGACTTTCCTGATCCACGGGTTTGTTGCCAAGGTCCCTGTTGAACTTGACGAGGCGGCAGTGATAGACGGATGCGGACCCGTCCGCCTGTTCTTCTTCATTGTTTTCCCAATGCTGAAACCGGCGATCGCAACATCGACGGTCCTGACGTTCCTGAACACATGGAACGAATTCGTCTCCCCCCTGTATTTCCTGAACAGGTCGGAACAGTGGCCGATGACCCTGTCGGTGTATAACTTCTTCGGAATGTACTTTAAGGATTGGAATCTTGTTTGCGCAGACATCCTGCTGACTAGTCTTCCGGTACTGCTCGTATATCTGCTCGGGCAGAAATATATTGTATCCGGCATGACTGCCGGCGCGGTAAAAGGGTAAAGTATGCCTAAAACAGTTGAAAACATCAGCGAAAACATTACCTGCATTACCTATCCTTCCCGATCGTTCGGACCGGAAGGGCTCAGAGACCGGGAGCCGGTTGATTTTCAATGGAACGGCAAGCGCGTGATCAGCCAGACAGAAGTGTCCTTTACGCCGGTTACCGTATACAGATACGAGGCGGAAAAGTCTGCGCTCAGGAAGAAGCAGACTGCCAACGGCGAGGTTGCCTTCACGGACCGTCTTTCGAAAGTCCCCGCATACGAGGCGTTTTCCGCAACCCTGGAATTTTGCATCGGAAACGACGAACTTCTGCTTGGCATGGGGCAGTATGAAGACGGGATCTGTGATCACAGAAACCGGACGGTGTATCTGTACGAATCCAACATGAGGATCGCGATCCCGTTTCTTGTTACCACCGGACATTACGGCATTCTGATCGATTCCCAGGCCGGGATGATTTTTACATCTGAAGGGAACCGGATCCGTTTTGCCATAGATTGCGCAACAGAACTCAGATATTATATCTTCACCGGGGAAACCATAAGCGACCTGATCAGGTGCTACCACAGGATCACCGGGATGCCGTCCATGCTTCCGAGATGGGCTTTCGGGTATATCCAGAGTAAAGAGCGCTACAAAACCGGTGCCGAACTGGAAGAGGTTGTATCCGCTTTCCGTTCAAAAAATATCCCGATCGACTGCATTGTTCAGGA
>JAFZQU010000022.1 GCA_017620255.1 Lachnospiraceae bacterium | reverse complement strand
CTGTCCAATTATATGTGTCGTCATCCGCACTGCCAAATTCGGTATACAGTTTTTCATCAGCATCCGTCCAGGTATAATTATTGTCTGCCGGAAGCGCAGTCCCGTTTTCAGCCTTCAGATCCGCATATATTTTCTCGTCTTCGTCGGTCCAATTATACGCATTATCCTGAGCAACTCCGTATGCATTGTACAGATCCTCATCTGTTTCATCCCAATCGTATTCCGTGTCATCTACAGGAGCGCTTTTGAATTCGGCATACAAAGTTTCATCTGTATCCGTCCAGGTATAATTATTATCTGCGGGAAGTGCTGAACCGTATTTTTGCTTTAGATCCTCATACAGTTTCTCATCATTGTCGGTCCAGGTATAACTGTCGTCTGCTTTGGCTGCACTGCCGTATGATTCGTACAGTGCTTCATCCTCCGGCGACCAACTATAGGCACCGTCGGAAGCAGCGCCATAATCCAGGTACAGATCCTCGTCCTGATCGGTCCAGTCATAGTTATGATCGAGCCCATTTTCACCGCCCGCCCTAATATAGGCATCGTATTGTTCATCATCCTCCGGCGTCCAGGGTGAATGTGCATATTCTTCCGCGGAAGCCATGTATGCAGCCTCACTCACCTGATCTGCGATCCCGGCCTGATAAGCGGTTTCTTCTTCGTTCGACCACGGGTCGGTGTCGTATTGTTCCTGTGATACGGCGCCGTCCAGACTCTGGTAATACTCCTCCTCCTGATCTGTCCAGGCATCTGCCGGATCCGTTACTTCACGTCTTGCTTCTTCGTACTCATCTTTATGCTCGTTATATTCCGCTTCCTCATCCTCTGTCCACGGATATTTGTTGTACATAAGCTGGTCGGCCTGCGTCCATACCCAGTTCAGATATTCTTCCTCGTCTTCCTCGCTCCAGGATCCGTCGTCTTCATCACCGATCAGCCAGTCCGCATCATTGTAGTAGCCCTGATCCATATAAACCGTGGAATAAACATCATACGGGATGAAAGTGATCTCACAGGGCTCTTCTCCCGCGGGAACATCCCGTTCGGTACCCCAGATCATGCTATTCACGCCTTCCCTGCCGCCTAGATCATATTCCCAGAAGTTGTATGTATCGGAGCCGTTTTTCTTCTTGGCTGTCACATAACAGTCTTCTCCCGGCCAGTTGCTGTCATAAATGTGAATATGCGCCTCCGTCGAAGATACGTCTTCCACGGAATAAGCCAGCACCGCATGTCCGCCTTCCGGTCCGAAAAGACCCAGGATCATCGGATAGGGTTCGCTTTTCATGGCTTTCACCGTATCATTGATACCGGTGTTTAAAATGTAGCAGAGCTGTACCCTCACGTCATACTGCGAGATCTGCATCTGCTCGATAAACATCTTCAGATCGTCAACATTGTCTGTATTATTCGGTGCACCGCTTACCTTTACTACATATTTATTGACAGATTCTGCGTCTGAATAGTCTTTCAGCTCCACACCGTTTTTGGGGACATTGATCAGCGCGGACGAAGTGGACAGACCATAGCAGCTGCCGCCCCATTCATCATCATAGAAATAATGCATGAAATCGCCCTTGTTCCCGTAAACCTGCTCATAGCGCTCTTTCGGGATCCGGTAGGTATCTTCATATTTAAGTCCCGCGAAGTTATTGATAAAGGAATAGGAAAGTTCCGATCCCGCATAGGAAGGAGCAACCGTCTTGCCGCTGCCGCTCATCTCCGTGAAAAGACCCGGCGCTTTGTCATCGCCGCCGTCTATCCTGGCAAGTTCCGCTTCATTTACGGTGCCGTAAATCGCAGAAGCATTGATTGAAGTGATCTTTGTTCCTTTTTCTCCTGTCAGCGCATTACAACCGTTAAACATCTGCTGCCCGATCTTATTGGACGTAACGGTAAAATACCTTGACACGTTGATCGTCTGCAGGTTCGCACATCCACTAAACATCCGGTTCATGGAAGTGATCTCTTCCGTATTAAAGCCGGATAAGTCAAGTGTAGTAAGAGATGAACAACCATTAAACATGTCATCCAGGCTTCTGAGTTCCGATATGTCAAGCCCTGAAAGATCAAGAGAATCCAGCAAACTCAACCCGGCGAACATCCCGGTAGCACCAGCTGCGCCCTTTACGCCTTTTTCAATGGTAAGTGAAGTGATATTCTGTCCGGTAGTTCCCTTTACAGATTCCAGTTTGACTTTCAGCGTTTTCCCGGTGGAATCCACCATGGTCGAAGGAACCGTAACCGTTGCAGATGACCCTTTGTAACCGTCCAGGATCACATAATCATCGTCAACCTGATAATTCCAGTCTGCTGCATCAGCGACTGTGACCGGTTCGGAAGCAAAATAGCCCGGTGCTCTCGGCGCATTATCAATACGAGCATAGGCTTCATCCGTATGATTAACGTCATAATCTGTACCTTTTCCGCCTTTGATATTCGTACATCCGGCAAACATGTCCCTTCCGTTACCGCTTCCCGGAGATAATTTGGTCGTGACAAATTTCCGGGACACAACAACCGTCTGCAGACTGCTGCAGTCTTTAAACATTTCATCCATGTATTCAGTATTGGAAGTATCAAAATCGGAAAGATCCAGACTTGTCAGCGAAGAGCAGCCTTGAAACAATTCAGACATAACTCTAACGGTTCCGGTGTTAAATCCTGACAGGTTCAGGCTTGAAAGTCCGGAACAGTTTTTAAACATGTATGTCATGCAATCGATTTGTCCGGTGTCAAATCCGCGAAGATCCAACTCCATCAGGCCGCTGCTCTCTTCGAACATCGATATCATATCGGTTACATTGGAGGTGTCAAATTTTCTGCCGAATGTAATATGCTCCAAACCCATATTATAAGAAAACATGTCGTTCATACTGGTTGCATCAGATGTATCCAACCTGGATACATCGAGATTAGTAATCGGGTCAGGCATATTGTAAAACAGATATCCGGCATTATCCGTTGCCCTGACGCCATCCAGGATCATGACATTTCTTAACTTCGGGCTTGAACCGGTAAAATAATGGTCGACAAGCCCACCCAGGATCACATCATAATATCCGCTTCCTGAAGCGGAAGCGGGATACATCCGGGCGGGAACGGCAAGATTCACATACTTATCCAGGCACGATTCCCTGATCGTTTTTAAGGTTATCGTATGATGTATATCATCCACTATATAACTGTAACTCGGATCGATCTGATCATCTTCCCAATCGGAAAGTATGGATATCCCGGAGAAATATCCGGGATTGGAAGTGCCCGGATCGTCCACACGCGCATGACTTTTTCCTATATTGGTATTACCGTCACAGGCAGTTCCTTTCCAGCCTTTCAGACTGTTACAGTCTTGAAACATTTCCGTGGCATTCGTTACCTGCGACATGGAAAACCCGGATCCATCGACATAGATCGCTTCCAGGGAAGAACAACCGTCAAACATATTAAGGGTTTCTGTTACACCGGTTGTATCAAAACTGGTCAGATCCAGTTGAACAAGCGAATTGTCTCCGGAGAACATATATCCCATGTTTGTAACATTCTGCGTATCAAATCCGGAGATGTTCAGATATTCGAGAATCGGCAGATTCTGAAACATCCCGTTCATCAATGTCATTCCGGATGTATCCAGCCCGCTCAGATCCGCATAGATCAGGTTAGAAGAACTGCCTTTGCACCCGGAAAGCATATCTTTAGCATTCTCACCCGCTCTTACACCATCCAAAACCAGAATTGCTTCCAGTTCCGAAGTGGAAACGCCGCTGCCAAAACTATTAAGAACGGTATCCTTTGTTTCTCCCCCAACATCAAATGTTGCAGGGATCAGGATCCTGGTCGCCCTCCCCTTATACTGATTAAGTTTCACATCACTGCCACTTACATCATAATTCCAGTCTGACAACGCGGTTGTGGTCCAGCCGGGTAATTCCGTTTTGGCAGGTTTGACATCTTTCAGGGTAAAATATCCGGGTTTATTCGGCCTTCGGTCAATGCGGGCATAGGTTAAGTCCGTGTGGTTGCCATCATAGACCGTTCCGCGTCCACCGACAAGAGCACTACATCCGTCAAACACATCGACTACGGAATTCGTTACAGTGACAAAATGATCGGACGCATAAATCGTCTCAAGATTGGAGCAGCCGCTGAACATCCCTTCCATCGAGGTGATATTTGCCGTATCAAAAAGGGACAGGTCCAGAGTTACCAATTCGGAACAGTCCTTAAACATGTTTTTGCAGCTTGTCAACCCCGAATAATCGAACCCGGACAGATCCAGAGAAGTAAGTTCCTCTAATCCTTCAAACATACCCGGGCCGCCGGTATCGGTATCCGCATCCGTTGCAAGAACATATTCTGTAATACCTGACTGACTTGTAGTGGTTTCCGTTCTTAATGAAACAATATTCTGCCCGGTGGTTCCCTTAACGGATTTCAATTTCACATGCAGTTTTTTGTTCTTTGAACTCAGCATGGTTGCGGGAATCGTGACATCCGTATCAGACCCCTGATAGCCGTTCAGGATCACATATTTCCCTGACCCGTCAACCTCATAATTCCAGTCCTCCGCATCCGGGACCGTCGCACGTTCTTTTAAGGTAAAATAGCCCTCGGCACCCACTCCGCCGTCGACACGGGCATATTCTTTGTCAGTACGAGCACTGTCATAAGTTGTACCGGCCCCACCCACTAAGTTTTTACAGTCCAAAAACATGTCAGTGGAAATGTTCACTTTGGTCGTATCAAATGAGCTTGATACATAAATAGTCTTCAAATGACTGACATCCTCATCGGTATTATCATCATGATCATCATATATTCTCGCGAACATGTTCTCCATGTTCTCGACGTTTCCTGTGTCAAAAGCACTCAGATCCAGAGTCTCAAGCATATCGCAGTCCTGAAACATCCTGCCCATGTGGGTAACATTGGAAGTATCAAAACTGCCCAGTACCAGATCTGTCAGAGCATATTCGCACATGAACATCTCGCCCATATTTTCTACTTTGGAGGTATTGAAAAAACTCAGATCCAGGCTTTTGATAAAAATATCACTGGGAGTTGATCCGTCACACGCAAACATCGCACACATATTGGTCACTTCGGAAGTGTCAAACGCTTTGCCAAAATGGATACGATCAATACACTGGTTATAACAAAACATGCCCTCCATATTGGTCGCATCGGATGTATCCAGGCGGGATACATCGACATCACGTATCGTATCCGGAAGGGAGGAAAACATCTGATTGGCCTCTGCTGTTGTTTTTACCCCATCCAGGATCATGATATTTGCCGTTACGGGAGCGTTACGATAGCACATAAGACTTTTACTCAGGATCACGTTATAAGTCTCTGTGCCTGATCCATCATCGATTTCCATTTGGCCGGGAATAGCAATGTTGTAATATGTATCCCATGCATCCGAATGCAGCGCGGTAACTGTTACGGTATGGTTTGTTTTATCTATTGTATAACGGTAATCTTCATCTCCCGGATCATTGCCCCAGTCAGTGATCGTCATCACGCCGGAAAAATAACCTTCAGCGCCCGGGCCTCCGTCCACACGGGCATAGGTTTTGTTGGTATTATTGCTGCCGTCGCAAGGCGTTCCCTTCCACCCTTTCAGTTTTGTGCAACCGGTAAACATATCTGCATGATAATAAGGATTGGTAATCCCTCTCAGATCAAACGAGGCATCAGCATAGATGGCCTCCAGATTGGAACAGCCTTCAAACATACCCGAAGCGTCACGCACATTAGAGGTATCAAAACCGGTAAGATCCAACTGATGCAAAGATGTGTCATTTTGGAACATGTTACTTAATGACACCTGCCCACCATGGTTAACATTCTTCGGATTGAACCCGGAAATGTTGAGATACTCAAGGGCCGGAAGATCCTTAAACATGTCCCGTAGGTCTGTTAATGCCGAAATATCAAGTCCGCTCAGATCCATGTACTTCAGTTTTGATCCATTACCCCTGATGCCGTCAAAGATATTTTTACCGTCTTCGCCGGTAGTATTTACACCCGAATCAACAACGATCCCTTCCAGATTTTTCGCAGACTCACTGCTGCCGAAACTCCTAAGTTCAGAGAGAACAGGCCTTCCGTTCGAGTCCACCATTTTGGAAGGAATAATGATCCTTTTGGCACTGCCTATATATTCATCCAGGGTATACACTGGACTGGTATATGTAGTATTCCAATCCGAAAGATCCGTCACATGCCAGACTTCATCCGATGTGGTGGCAGCCTTTACCTCCAGCGGTCCGGACGCTACTTCTAACCCGATCTGCCCGTCATCCGTCTGATAGAATTCAATATCCGGAAGCGAGCAGACAAATACGGCCAGCGTAAGCAGGCCGGCAAACAGTCTTGCGCCGATCCCTGTCATTCCTCTTTTTTTCATGTTGTTTTCCCTGCCTGTTCGATTTTTCATGTCAGAGCCTTACCGATCCTTGCTGTTTTATTTTTCCTTTTCTTTCACGTTCTTAAGCAGCAGATAGGTATCCCTGTAGATCTCCTGTCTGCCGACCGTAAGAAGGAAGTTGAGATCACGTTTCACTTCTTCCATCCCAAAGAGTTCCATGAGCCATGACGCATACCTGCTGCCGCGGCCCTGGTTGACTTCAGTGATATAATTCTCGATCGTTTTACCTTTGTTGTAACTTCTGCCGACGGAGTCCGTTGCGGCATCCATACAGTCGGCGCACTGAACAATGTCAATGATGACCTTGAACGGGCTGTGGGCGGTCTCAAAGGCCACCGGATAGCCCCTGCTGTCATCAAAGAAACGGTGATGTCCCAGGGCCACTTCCGCATATCCTCTCGTGGAAGCGTGTTTTTTCAAAAGTTCATATCCCATTTCCGGATGGGTGGTGATGATCTTAAACTCATCATCCAGCAGTTTTCTGCCATACACGAATATGGTATCAATGACCAGGATCTTTCCGACATCGTGGCAGACAGCCGCGTGCCAAACATAGGATAGGATCCTCTCCCTGTTCTTTTTCACGTCGGCAACATCCCGCGTCCCCGGAAAGCCTATCAGCAGATCCGGCCGCGCTTCGATCAGATAGGAACATAAGCAGACGGAGATCTGGCCTACCATCTGTGAATGGATGTATGTGGGCGGATGCAGGGCCGCCAGCGTCTGCAGGGCAAAGGCCTCAAAAGTCAGGCCCCCCGGTACCTCAATGAACAGGCGGACCGCCTCCCCGAAATACTCAAGCACAAAGGACAGGGCCCCGGGGTTGGGCATCCGGAACATATAAGCGTTGAGTCCCTGATAAAGATGCTTTAAAAGCAGCACATCTTCGGCGGACAGCTTTTTATCCCGCATGAGATATAAGAATTCCACAGGAACCAGAACATTGCAGAAATTCCCGTCCGGGCTTCCAAAATCGTTCCGGTCTCTTTTTTCATAGGCCTCCAGTAAAACATTTCTATATTCCTTCTCACTGATAACACCGAGATAATAGCGGTTTCTCGCGATCTGGAAAGGAATTGCCATTCCGCCGTTGATCCCGTTAAAATACTCCGGATCCGTGGCGATCAGCTCTTCTGTCTTATCAGCGATCTCCACGATCCGCCTGAGCTGGCCTTTCGTGAATCCGCGCATGTTGCCCATATCCGTACACTGCAGGAAATAGCCGTAGGTACGGATCAGGAAATATCTCCAGTCAAAATCCGGCACCGCTTCATGATAAAACGGGTCTTCCGAAATCTGAAGCATTCTTTCCAGAAGTTCCAGATTCAGTTCATTCTCTTTGGGATCTGTGGAACGCTCGTAAAAAGAAGTGGAGAACCTTGCATTTGTCAGAACCAGACCGCGAAGCTCAGGATCCTTGATCTCAAGGATGCGGTCTTTTTCCATCATTTCAAGGAAATATCCGCTGATCTCCAGGCCGCGCTGCTTATAGGCCTGGCTGATGGAAAGATCCGTATAGATCCGCTCGGTCATGTTCATCAGGGAATAATATGCCAGAAGAGCCCCGTCAAGACGCAGGACCTTTTCATCAGGCGATCCATAGGACAGGGCATTTTCAAGCAGTCTGTCAGAAACCAGTGTCATAATGGGGAGATCAAGATTCTCAAAAGTCGTGACTTCCTCTGCCAGGCTTAAGAGCTTATCAGACAGCTCGCTCATATCCTCGATCATTTCATCGGTCAGTTTCTGATCGGAATTCAGGATCGGAAACAGGATGTTATCGAGCATCTCACGGTTTTCAGCCGCCAGTTTTCCGATGGTCTCGAAATTGTTCTTCAGGCGCACGATGTAGTCGTCCGCATTGTCAAAATCATATAAAGGAGGCGAACTGAGTTCCCGTATCTTCTTCATTCGCTCCACAAACTGATCAAACTGCTTCTTTTCCGATGCCATAACCCTGCTCCAAATACAAGTGCGTAGTTCTTGTAATTATAGCATAAATCAAAGAAAAACACCACTACCGGTGTTCCCGGCAGTGATGTTTTCGTTTCCGTTTTCGATTTTTATAAAAATTCGTCGCATTTCACAAAACGTCTGTTCGAAATCCGACTGAAAAATGGATGTTGATTTCTGTGGATAAGGTGGATAACTCCGTGTATAAGTCCATTTTTCGACCTTTTTGCCCCCAAATCCCGTGGATATCTTTTTCGGGATTTCGAGCGTTATTTTTATGATTTGCTCTTGACATTTTTTCTTTTGTGCACGATTTACAATTTAATATCTATTCGCTCACATTTTTCTTCTTCATGACGATGAGATATGCGATCACAAGCACAACGCCGACCGGGATCGCAAGCCATGTGATCCCTGCCTTTTCAAACAGTCCCGCCAGAAGATAGCAGACAAGGGAAATGACTGCCACACTGATCGCATAGGGCAGCTGCGTGGATACATGATCCAGATGGTTACAGTGCGCTCCTGCGGAGGACATGATCGTCGTATCCGAGATCGGGGAGCAGTGATCGCCGCAAACCGCACCTGCCAGGCACGCAGAGATGCCGACAAAGAACAGTCCGCTGGTCTCCGGGAAAACGGCGCAGACGATCGGGATCAGGATACCGAAAGTTCCCCAGGAAGTACCGGTCGCAAACGATACCATGCAGGCAACCGCAAAGACCAGTGCGGGCAGAACCCACTGCAGGCCCTGTGCGTTCTGCAGGGCGTTGTTGACAAAGGATGCCGCATCGAGCGCATTCGTCATGGCCTTTAAGGATGTGGCAAGCGTTAAGATCGTGATCGCAGGTACCATGGCAACAAAGCCCTTTGGTACGCATGCCATGGCTTCTTCAAAGGTAATGACTTTTCTGGCAACCAGATAGATCACGATCACAACGAGCGCGATCACACTTCCCCAGGGAAGTCCCTGATAAGCATCCGTGGAGGAAAAGGCATCGATAAAGTTCGTAACGCCTTCCTGCTGGAATCCGTTGTAGAGAAGTCCCCAGATACTGCAGATGATCAGAATGATGATCGGGATGATCAGGTCATAGAGTTTTCCTTTCGGCGGCTGTTCCGGACCGTCCACGCGAAGAGTTCTCTCTTCCTCATCGGACAGCGTCAGCGAACTAAGATCACCTGTCTCTTCCGCTTTCTTCTCAAACTGTTTCATCTTGCCGAAATCAAAGTTCAAAACACAAAGAACGATGATGAACACCAGGGTCAGAATGGAATAGAAGTTGTAGGGGATCGCCTTGATAAACAGCTCGATCCCGGAATAGCGTTCCGATTCCACACAGCCTGCGACCGCTGCCGCCCAGCTTGAGATCGGTGCGATCATACATACGGGCGCTGCCGTTGCATCGATCAGGTAAGCCAGTTTGACACGGCTGATCTTTTTGGAATCTGTCACGGGCGCCATAACGGAGCCTACCGTCAGACAGTTGAAATAGTCATCGATAAAGATCAGTACACCGAGCAGGAATGTTGCGATCCCTGCGCCTGTCTTGGTCTTGATATGCTTTTCCGCAAAGCCGCCGAATGCTCTCGAAGCACCGGACTTATTGACAAGGGCAACGATGATGCCTAATACGACCAGGAAAACAAGGATACCGGCATTATCCGCAACCGATGTGGAAATACCGTCCAGTACGGCGTAGTTGACCGTATTCAGGAAGGAACAGCCGCCGGCCATCAGCGCACCCAGGATGATCCCGATGAACAGGGACGAATATACTTCCTTGGTGATCAGCGCCAGTACGATCGCCGTAAGAGGCGGTACAAGTGCCCAGAAGGTTCCCGCAAAGTTCCCGTTTCCGGTTGCGTTTACGATCAGGATGATCGCGATCATGGCCACAAAGATCAGCGCAGCCACCAGTGTTGATTTCTTTTTCATGTGTTCTCTCCTCCCACAAGGTTATACTCTACCATATTATCGCAGTAAAGTATGCGTTGTGCAACCACTTTTTCCGCATAAACCGCGTAAAAAACACCGGCATGTCCTCTTCGGATCACGCCGGTGTGATAGTTTAGATCATATGATTTTTTCTGTATTAGAAGATTCTTCTGATGTCCAGGATCTGACGGTAGCCTGCCGTGGAGACCTTGATACCGGTCTTGGCCGTAGATGCATGGACGATCATGCCGTTGCCGATGTAGATCGCTACATGACCGGAGTAACATACGATATCACCCGGCTGTGCGTTGGCGATGGATCCGACACTGTAACCGCAGGCTCTCTGTGCACCGGAAGAGTGCGGCAGGGAGACGCCGAAGTTTCTGTATACGCCCATTGTGAAGCCCGAGCAGTCTGTACCGTTCGTCAGGCTGGTGCCGCCGTATACATACGGGTTGCCGACGAACTGCAGTGCGTAGTTTGCGACGGAAGATCCGTATCCGCTGCCGGAGACGCCGTATGCTGCGACTGCGGCAGAGCCGGCCACTGCGTTGCCCTTCTTCTTGGTCGCTTTCTGTGCGGCAGCATTTGCTTTTCTGCGCTCTTCTTCTTCTTTTCTGAGTCTGGCTTCCTCTTCTTCCTTCGATTCAGCCTGCACGAATTCGGTCAGCAGCTTGACATATTCCTTGTTGATCCAGCCGTCACCTTCTTCGATCGATACCTTACACCATTCGTCGGTCTCTTCCAAAACGCTCAGACGGTCTTCATTACCGACAAGACCGAGTACCGGTGAATTGATATCTGCCTGTTCCCTTACTTTTAATGTCGTTGTGTTGACAATGGCGGTACGGTGGCCGACTTCTTCCGCAAGTGCGATGGCCGCCTCGCCTGTCACAACATACTCACCCTTCACGTAGCCGATACAGCTTCCCGATTTGATCTTATACCAGTCGCCTTCTTTTCCAAGCCAGACGCCGGCGGATTTATCGTACAGCTTACCCACGATCTCCGCTTCCTCACTGGGCGTTTCCCTCACATTCACCCAGCCGTTACATTGTGCGATGATCGTATTGGAAAGATCCTGCTCGCCCTCTGCCACGTCTCCAGCTTCAATGTTGATCTCCATGGAAGGCGTTGCGGACGGATCTGTTTCCTGCTGTTCACTCTCTTTGGGCTCACTGCTCTCTGCACCTTCCGTTGTCGTAACGGCAACAGGTGCAGCATCCGCTGCGGAACCTGCCACACCGTTGTTCTCGGCAACAGCCTTGGAAGCCGGCGTTTCCGCTTTCAGCGTTGTTTCCGCTCCCGTGGCACCGAGTTCCGTGTCCGCAGAGGCCACATAGGCTTTATTCGCGATATTTACATGTGTTGCGGCAGCTGTCTTATGTGCCTGGCTCTTGGCAAGTGTTGCCTTGATGTCACTGACGGAGATCCCGTCCCCGAATGCAAGCGCGCCGCCTGCCGCAGGCAGATAATCGGACGCGTATACTTTCTCTATTGGAAGTTCCGTCAGGATGATCGCACTGAGCGCAAGCGTTGCAACTGCCCTGATCACTGTTCTTTTCATTCAGATCCTCAAAAATTGTTACATAATTGTTACGTTATTGTTAAATATACACGATAACAGCCGTTTTGTCAAATCAGGTACTCCAAAACAGAGGTGATCGCGTTGGCACCGTCGCCCACTGCCGTCGATACCTGGCGCAGCCGTTTGGTGCGGATATCGCCCGCCGCAAAGACACCCGGCAGGTTTGTTTTGCAGTCTTCTCCCGCTACGATGTAGCCTGCCTGGTCCGTGTTGAGTCCTGCATCCGCGTAAAACGCGCAGTTCGGTTCATTGCCGACCGCGATGAAGACACCGTTTACATCTACATTCCGTACCTCACCCGTCTTCACATTCTTCACGGTCAGGGATTCGACCATATCTGTCCCGTTCACGGATTCCGGCACGCTGTCCCAGAGTACTTCGACATTTTCAAGCGCAAACAGGGCTGTCTGCAGTGTCTTCGTGGCTCTGAGCGCATCCCTCCTGTGCACCAGATAGACTTTGGAGCAGCCTCTGGCTAAGAAGATCGCATCTTCCACCGCAACATCCCCGCCGCCAATCACAGCTGTTATTCGTTTCCGGAAGAAAGCGCCGTCACAGGTTGCGCAATAGGAGACGCCCATGCCTGTCAGCTCTTCTTCTCCGGGGATCCCGAGTTTTCTCGGGGAATTACCGCTGGTGATCAGGACGCATCTGGCCCTGAATTCTCCCTGATCGGTGGAGACTGTCTTTTCCTCTCCCGCAAGATCCACGCCCTGTACTTCCGCTTCCAGTCTTTCCACGGGAAAACGGTCCACATGCTCGGACATCTTGGTCCCAAGGTCAAAGCCGTTGATGCCGGGTAAACCCGGATAGTTGTCTACTTCATAGGTATTTACGATCTGACCGCCGCCCATGGGATTTTTCTCGAGCAGCAGCGTTTTCAGCTCCGCCCGTCCCGCATAGATCGCAGCAGTCATGCCGGCGGGGCCGGAACCGATAATGATCAGGTCATATAAATCTGCCATGTTTGAATCTCCTTATTATTTGTTTTCCTTTACTCGTCAGGCTCGGAAAACCGCAGCTTCACTGCTCCTGCGTCTGCTTCGCATCCGCCTTTCCTCGCTGCCGCCACAGAAAACCAAATACCGCTTCGCGGTGCTTGGTTTTCCCCTGACTCTGTCAGGCTCGGAAAGCCGCAGTTTCACTGCTCCTGCGTCTGCTTCGCATCCGCCTTTCCTCGCTGCCGCCACAGAAAACCAAATACCGCTTCTCGGTGCTTGGTTTTCTACGTGGCTTAGGCAAATTGGAAAACACAATAACCCGCGTAGAGTGCGAGCAACAGTATTCCCTGATAGCGTTTCAGTTTGCCCGTGATGAGGGCCGGGATCGTCATGAGGATCATGACCGTGAACATCATCGGGATATCGACCACCAGAGACGCGTTCATGCCCGCGATCAGTTTCTCTCCCGGGATCTCAAACGGGCGCAGCGTGATCGCTAGCCCGCTGACTAACAGCACGTTGAGCAGGTTTGCACCGACGATGTTCCCAAGTGAGAGAGCGCCATGTCCTTTGACCAGGGAAACAATGCCTGTAACCAGTTCCGGAAGGGACGTGCCAAGCGCTACGAACGTGACGGCGATGACCGTTTCCGGAACACCCAGTGCTTCCGCGATCTTGGTCCCGTTGTCCACAAGCAGCCTTGCACCGACCGCGATCAGGGCGGCACCCACGATCAACAGCAGGATATCCTTCCATAAAGGTACATCCTTATGCGGTATTTCCTGTTCGCTTTCCGCTTTCTCCATGCCGATCTGCTTACCCTGCACGATCGCCTGTCTGACGAGTATCGTCATGTATACACAAAAGCCGGCCAGCAGGATCAGTCCGCTGAGCCTTGAAAATCCACCGAAAAAATAAGCCATGCCCGCATAGAACAGTGCCGATCCGAAGAAGAACGCCACCGGCATTTTCAACGGTTTCTTATCGATCACGGAAGGAGCAATGGCGATCGTAAGGCCCGATACCAGTGCCGTGTTGCAGATGATCGAACCGATCGCGTTTCCGTATGCGATACTCGATACGCCCTCTACAGCCGAGGTTGCGGATACCATTGTCTCTGGCAACGTGGTACCGATCGATACAACCGTCGCACCGATCAGCAGTTCC
The DNA here is from genome assembly GCA_017620255.1 of Lachnospiraceae bacterium. Lineage (GTDB taxonomy): Bacteria > Bacillota > Clostridia > Lachnospirales > Lachnospiraceae > UBA2868. Next base: position 156,919 of record JAFZQU010000022.1, on the reverse strand, counting down.
GGCACATGAAAGCGCTCGGCGATCCCCGTCGCGCCGTCCACAAACCAGTCACCGCCCTTGATCAGGCATAACAAACCCAGACAAAACAATACAACTACCAGCCACATATCACATCCACCCTCCATCTAATCCGATCACCTGACCGGTCATATAGGTACCGCTCTGCGTAAGCTGCAGTACCAGATCTGCCACATCCTCCGGCGTTCCGGCCCTGTCAGCGGGGATCTGCGCGATGAGATCACGCATTTCATCCTCACCAAGGTGTGCATTCATCTGTGTATCAATCAGGCCGCAGGCGATCGCGTTTACCCTGATACCGCTTGGCGCCAGTTCTTTGGCAAGCGCCTTTGTAAACGCGTTCAGGCCTCCCTTTGTTGCCGAATAGGCAACCTCCGTGGAAGCGCCGGCTTCTCCCCATACCGAGGAGATATTCACAATGCAGCCTGCTTTTTTCTGCAAAAACAGCGGGATCGCCAGCTTTGACAGGTAAACGGGTGCGCTTAGATTGATCCCGACGATCTCCTTCCAGTCTTCAACCGACAGATCCGTCAGCAGACCGACTTTTGAGATCCCGGCGTTATTAACAAGCACATCCAGTGTATTCACGCGGCCAAACAGGTCTGCGCACACGGCAGGATCCGACAGGTCGCCTGTAAAAGTCACGCAGTTGATCCCGTATGCTTCCTTCAGTTCCTGTGCAAGCGTTTCCAGCTGTTCCGTCTGATGTACGCACGTCACGATCAGATCATACCCTGCCGATGCGAGTTTTTTTGCGACCGCTCTGCCGATTCCCCGGGAAGCGCCCGTGACCATTGCCATACTCTGCATATCCTACCTGCCTATTTCTTTCTTCTGCCAAGCCAGATGATCAGGCCTGCTCCTATCAGTATAGCAGGAATCAGCAGAGTTGTAATGGCAAATCCGAAGAAAAATACAGAACGCGGGATCGTAAAGTTCTCCGCCATGTATTTTTTCACGGGAATGGAAAGCCCGCTTTCCTCGCCTTTCATCCTGGCGATCATATTCCCGATCAGTTCAAAGTTCGCATTGGCTGTCATGGCATTGGCCTGTTCGGAAAGCATGTTCTCCGTGGTCAGCCACAACAGTTCCGTCTGCGATATGTCATCGTTCATCCGCGACATATATATGCCGAGTGCAAACGGTCCTTCTTCATCCCCGTCTTCATATTCCCAGTTGTCCATTTCTCCGCCCTGCTTCGCATAGGCTTCATCCGAAGTGGTCAAGATCTGCAGGATCGTGGGTGCGCCTTCCTCATCGCTCTCCTGCACACGGATACCCTGTGCATACGGAACGAGCACGTTGCGGTTCTGCAGGAACAGGTCTGAAGATACCACGGAAGAAGCGATATCAGGCAGCAGACAGTACGGATTCTGGTAATAGTAGTTAACGGCCGGATCCACCACGAGACCCTTCGTCAAAGTCATGCCGTATTTCCCGAAGATCCCGGTCAGATGCGGCAGCCCTTCATTCGTCCAGGTCGTAACGACCATGGCCTTGCCACCGTTTTCAAGGTATTCGGCCACTTTGTTTGCATCATCTTCGGAATAATCCTGCGTTGGCGCCATGATCACGAGCCCTGCCGCATCTTCGGGAACCGCTTCGTGTTCCATCAGATTCAGGGTCTCGATCTGCACGTTTTCCTTTTCAATGGCGGTCTGCAGGGCGCCGGAGATCGCAAGTTCCCCGTGCCCGCTGACCTGGTAAAGGACCGGAAGCTCATCTCCCGTCACATAATCGATGGCGCCGGTCAGCTGGCCTTCCCCGTCAAATCCGGTGATCTGCTGTGAATAGGTCGTGTAATCGATCTCTGTTTCAAACAGGGAACTGTTCGGGATCAGTTTGTAGCGCTTCGCGCTTTCCACGATCAGAGAACCGTTTTCGGCAGAATCTGCCCCGTATTTTGCGCCAAATTCCGGATAAAGCGCCGGATCCTTATATTCCACATGAATGTGGGAACTCTCGTCTTTGTATTTGGATAACAGCCTGTCAACGATGCTGTCTGTGCCCTCTTTGGAAGAGAGCACATAGATCGTGACATCATCATTGAGGACCGCCAAATGTTCTTTTGTCACATCCCCGATCTCATACAGACCTTCCTGCGTGACATCAAACTGTTTCCAGGAATCCGGCAGGAATGTTGCCGCATAGTTGATCCCGACAGCGGCAGCGACCACAAGCACGATCAGTCCCGTAGAAAAAGCACCTCTTTTGATCCGCCCGGTGGAAACGCTGAATTTCTTCTTCTGCATGACCTCATAGGTGAAAAAGAGGAATACAGCCGCAAGCGTGATGAAATACAGGAAACTCGGCAGATCGCAGACGCCGTCGAAGAATGTTTTCAGGCGTTCCGAAAAGCTGTATACATTCAGGATCTTTGTCAGCAGGTTGCCATCAGTAGAGACAAAGCCGGTGATGCCGGACATCATATACCCCAAAAACAGCGCAACAAAGGATAAAACCGCCGCCACGATCTGATTTTCCGTCAGGGACGATACAAACAGACCGATCGCGATGCAGGCCGCACCGTATACAAAGAATCCGAGGATCGCGATATAAGTCTCCAGATACGGCACCGATCCGAACAGGCTGAGGAAGACCGGCATCAGGCACACGATGAGCAACGGTAATACGAATAATGTCAGCATCGCAAAATACTTGCCGAGGATCACGTGCATGGTTTTGACAGGTGCCGTGTAAAGCAGTTTATCCGTATGATAACGCACATCTTCCGTCATGATCCGCATGGTCAGGATCGGGATCGCAAGGATCACCACAAACAGGATGGAAGAAAGCGTGATCGCAACATAGGGGTATCCCTGCCCCAGGTTATAGATACTGAAATACAGTCCGATGAAAAACAGCATGGCCGCTTCAAAGATCCAGCCGATCATGGAGTGGAATGCAGCCTTTAATTCTCTCTTATATACCGCTATCATGATCTGTCCGCCTCCTCTGCCACCGCTTCTTCTGACGCTTCTTCTGACGTTTCTTCCGCTGTATCTTCTGATTCTTCGCCTTCCGTAGTTGCTTTATCCTCCCTCGTCAGCTCGATAAAGATCTCTTCCAGGGAAGCCTTTTCTTCAGACAGGTGCAGGATCGGAAGACGCGCATCTGCCAAACGGAAGAACAGATCTTCCCGGATGTCGCACCCTGCTTCCGGCTCAATGACGATCCTTGTGCCTTCGGGATCTTCCTTCGTTTCAAAAGAAGCAACGCCCGCAAGATCTTTTACGGCTGCTTCAGCTTCTACCCTGCTTCCTTTTACCGTGACATTTACTTCTCTCCTGCCTTCCGACAGTCTGCTTAAATTCTCCGCGCTGTCCTGCGCCACCAGTTTTCCGTGTGAGATGATCATGATCTCATCGCAGACCGCGCTGACTTCGGAGAGGATATGTGAGCTTAAGATCACGGTATGTTCTGTCTTCAGTTCGCGGATCAGGTCACGGATCTCGATGATCTGCAACGGATCCAGGCCGACCGTGGGCTCATCCAGGATGATGATGGCAGGCGATCCGATCAGAGCCTGCGCGATGCCGACCCTCTGCTTGTATCCCTTGGAAAGGTTACGGATCAGGCGCTCGCTCACGTCTTCGATCCCGGTCTTTTTACATACTCTCTCTATCTCTTCGGCAGTCTGTCCGCCGGCTTTCTTCAGTTCACACACAAAACCCAGATATTCCCGGACCGTCATATCTTCGTATAATGGCGGGATCTCGGGCAGATATCCGATCTGCGCCTTGGCTTTTTCCGTCTGTTTCAGGATATCATAGCCGTTCACAACGACTTTTCCTTCATTTGCGCAAAGATATCCCGTCAGGATGTTCATTGTGGTGGTCTTGCCGGCACCGTTTGGCCCGAGCAGTCCGTAGATCAGTCCGTCCTGTATGGTAAAACTCACTCCGTCGATCGCGGTATGATCCCCGTAGCGTTTTACCAGGTCTGTTACTTCAATCATGGTAATTCCTTCCTTCCGTTTTTACATGCGTACGGATGAACATGCGTAAAACTGCCGCATCATTTGCAGCAGGGCGCAGTTCATCCGGAGTCTGCATGAAAATCACAACATGGGGTATTATAACGGATAAATATGTTTATTCTGTGAAATGAGAAAAAGGATCAGACCGGTCCGTATTCATCATGCATCTTTTTCCAGAAATAGGCAAAAACGCCCAGGGCCACAAGCCCGAAAACATTGGATACAACCGAATTGAAAAAAGACAGCACGACCACGAGCAGGCAGGCTCCGCCGAGGCAGAGGATCAGGATCCCGCCCTTAAAGGCATACTGTTCCTTATCCTTGTAGTCGGCTGTGTCCTTGATACTCCTTACGATGCCCGGTTTCTTTGTGATGACCATATACAGACCAAAAATAATACACAGCACGAATGCTATAAGGCCGATCCAGGCAAGATCTGATAATCCCATAAAACTAAAAAATTCCATATCATTCCTCCCAGTACATCATATAGAATCTGCTTTATATATGCAAGTATTTGCCCGGTTTCCTATCGGACCCCGGGCAGATTTGGAAGCACCCACCGGGCAAATGCAGAAGCGGCTGCCGGTCCCAAAAGGAACCGGACAGCCGCCCCCGTATATTTGGCAATATAATACCCGTAAGTGATTATGCCTTCTTCTTATCCCTGTTGTTAAAGATCTCAAATACAACAGCTGCAAGAAGAACCAGACCTTTTACGACCTTCTGCAGGTCCGGATTGACGTTCATCAGACTCATGCCCAGGTTGATGACACCGATCAGCGTAGCACCGACGATCATACCGAATACCGAACCCGATCCGCCGTAAGCGGATACGCCGCCGACGATACATGCCGAGATGGCATCCAGCTCGTAGTTTAAGCCCGCATTGGGGTTCGCTGCCGAAAGACGCGCCATGGAGATCCAGCTCGTGATGACCGTCAGGAACTGCATGTTCAGGTATGCAACAAACAGGATCTTCTTGGTGTCAATACCGGACAGTCTTGCTGCCTCAATGTTTCCACCCATCGTATAGAAGTATCTGCCGACCACGGTTTTGCTTGTAATGAAGTTATAAACAAGCACGATCACTGCAACCCATACGAGTGAGAACGGAATACCTTTATCCAGTCCGAGTTTGTAAGTAAAGAACAGGATCACGGCACAGAGGATCACACACGCCACTGTTGCAGACAGGAAGCTCTCTGCCTCATAACCCTTTTTCAGTTTGGTCGCCCTGTCCTTGAACCGGGTGATCACGATGATCACACAGGCGATCACGCCGATCACAACACACATGCCGTTCAGGCCTGCAATATTGAATACAGCAGGGATCGTTCCGTTAAACAGTTTCAGATAAGATTCACACTGTCCGATACCGATCGTTTGTCCTTTCACGATCGCCGTACCCAGTCCTCTGAAGGAGAGGAAACCTGCCAGGGTTGCGATCCAGGGCGGAATGTTTAAGTACGCGATAACCCAGCCCATAAAGACACCGATCGCCAGACCTACACCCAGCATAGCCAGCATAACGACCGGAACCGGAAGTCCTTTTTTGACCATGAGGATCGCGCCCACCGTATCCACGAAGCACACGACCGCGCCGACCGACAGATCGATGTTACCCTTGATGAGCATACACATCATCATACCGGTCCCAAGTACATATACATAAGCATTCTGATTGATCAGAGCCGTTACATTGGCCGGCATCAGAATACTGCTGCCTCTTGTCATAAACCAGAAGAAGATCACTACGAGGACCAGGACGATCTTCATAGTATGTGTTTTTAATACCTTTGCAACATTATTCATTATCATCCCACCTCCTTACTTCTTCTCATTCTTGGAAACGACATCAAAGATGACCGCCGCCAGCAAAACAACACCTTTTGCAACCTTCTGCCAGTTAACCTCGATACCCATCAGGGACATACCCTGGTTGATGATACCGGTCAGCAGAGCACCGATGACAACGCCCGGAACCGTACCGATACCGCCGTAAGCGGAAGCACCACCGATGAAGCAGGCGCCGATGGCATCCATTTCATAACCTTCACCGATCTTAGGGGTAGCCTTTGTCAATCTTGCTGCAACGAGTGCACCTGCAAGACCTGTCAGCAGGCCCATATTGATATAAGCAAAGAAGTATACAAACTTGGTATTGATACCGGACAGTGCTGCCGCCTTGGCATTTCCGCCGACAGCGTACAGATGACGCCCGATCCTCGTCCGTGTTGTGATGTAGCCGTAAACAAGGACTACCAGCAGCACCCAGATAAAGGATGTGGGGATTCCCTTATAATTTGCCAGTTTCCATGTCAGGAAAAGGATCACCGCACAGATCAGTGCAGTCTTGATCACATCCGATACAAGGGGAGTGGTCTCATAACCACGCTTGGTCGCATTCATACGTCCTTTTGCAACAATGCCGATGTACAGAAGAGCTGCTGCGATGCCGACGATCACGCACAGGTAATTGATATGTCCTGCGCGGCCTGCATCCAGCACCTGTCCGGCATTAAACATTTCCAGAATGGAAGCTCCGTCTGCCGAATTGAGCATTTCCTGTGTCGGTCCGGAAAAATCTTTGATATAACAATCGGCACCGCCACCGAACAGATTGATAAAGGATGTATAACCCTTTAAGTTGATATCCATACCATTCAGGACTACGTTTGCAAGTCCTCTGAATGCGTACATGCCTGAAAGGGTTGCAATAAACGGCGGAACCTTGATATAAGCGATCCAGAACCCCTGCCAGATACCTACCAGCAGGCCTACCAGAACCATCACAAGAACCGCTACAAAAGGATTCAGGCCTTTGTTCATCATATAAGAACCTACAGCTGCCGCAAAACATAATACCGAGCCGACCGCCAGGTCGATGTTACCACCGGTTAAGATACATAACAGCATACCGGTTCCGAGAACGAATGCGTATGTATTCTGTGACAGCAGATTCGTGATATTCTGCGGAAAGAGAATGGAAGCATTACCTAATCCTGCCCAGAAAGAAGCAGCATTGCGATCCCTGGTTCCGAAAATAAACAAAATGAATACGACTACAAGGGCGATGACCATGGTATATTTTTTCAGTGTCATTGAAATTCTTGATTTTTCCATAATTATTCACCCCTTCCCGATCTCATGATGCAGGCCATGATGGATTCCTGGCTCACTTCATCCCTCGAAAGTTCCCCGACAAATCTGCCTTCGTTCATGACATAGATCCTGTCACTCATGCCGATGGTCTCCGGGAGCTCCGAAGAGATCATGATCACTGATTTTCCTGCTTTGACCAGATCATTGATGATACAGTAGATCTCGTACTTGGCACCTACGTCGATACCTCTTGTAGGTTCGTCAAGGATCAGGATGTCCGGATTTGCGAACATCCACTTGGCAAGCAGAACCTTCTGCTGGTTACCGCCGGACAGATTGCCGACATTCTGTTCAACCGAAGGTGTCTTTGTTTTCAGCTTGTCCTTATACTCAACAGCAACCTGATACTCTTTATCCTTATCTATGATTCCCTTGCTGCTGATCTCTTTCAGGTTGGCAAGGGTGGTATTGATCTTGATGGCATTGGTAAGTACCAGTCCGTTTCCTTTCCGGTCTTCGGTTACGTATGCGATCTTATGCTCGATCGCATCCTTGATCGTATGGATATGTACTTCCTTGCCGTCGATCAGCATGGTACCTGAGATGTTGGTCCCGTAGGATTTGCCGAAGATACTCCGTGCAAGCTCCGTACGACCGGCACCCATCAGACCGTAGATACCGACAACCTCGCCCTTGTGCACGGTCATGGAAACGTCGTTTACGACCTTTCTTTCCGTGTACTGCGGATGATGTACCGTCCAGTTCTTGATCTCCAGCGATACATCGCCGATCTCAACGTCATGTCTCTTCGGGAAACGGTCCGTGATCTCACGGCCAACCATGCCTTTTATGATCCTGTCTTCTGAGATATCATCTGTTGCTTTGTCAAGTGTCTCTATGGTGGCACCGTCACGTACGACCGTGATCTTATCTGCCACATAGGAAACCTCATTCAACTTATGAGATATGATGATCGAAGTTAATCCGTTCTCTTTCTTGAATTTGAGAAGCAGATCCAGAAGTGCTCTGGAATCTTTTTCATTCAGAGACGATGTGGGCTCATCAAGGATCAGAAGCTGTGCATTCTTGGCAAGCGCTTTTGCGATCTCAACCATCTGCTGCTTACCTGTACCGATATCCTTTACAAGCGTCCTTGATGAATCCTCTAAACCTACCATCTTCAGGTACTTGTCGGCTTCGCCGTAAGTCTCGTTCCAGTCGATGGCTGCGCTCTTGCCGCGCTCATTACCCAGGTACATGTTCTCGCCGATCGTCATATAAGGGATCAGGGCGAGTTCCTGATGGATGATAACGATCCCCCTGGATTCGGAATCGTTGATCTTGTTGAATTTACATTCCTCTCCTTTGTAAATGATCTCTCCTTCATAAGTTCCGTAGGGATAGATTCCCGAGAGAACATTCATCAATGTAGACTTTCCTGCACCATTCTCCCCTACAAGGGCATGGATCTCGCCCTCTTCTACCTGAAAGTTAACATTGTCAAGTGCTTTCACGCCCGGAAAGGTTTTGGTAATATTCTTCATTTCGAGTATTATATTTGCCAAATCAATTCCCTCCCAATTCTTACCAAATAGTTCTCTTCTTCAAACATACAGGCGGGTAAAAGAACCCGCCTGTATGATCTTAGGCTTACGCCATTTTCATTTCGTTTGAAGGATTACTGCAGATCAGCCTCCGTGTAGTAACCGGAATCGATCAGGAGTTCCTTGTAGTTGTTGATGTCAGCAAATACGGGCTCGCAAAGGTATGAAGGGATGATGCCTGTGCCGTTGTCGTATGTTGTTGTATCGTTAACATCAACTGTCTCGCCACTGAGAATCTGACCAACCATCTTAACAACCTGAGCTGCCAGTGTACGTGTATCCTTGAAGATGGACATGGACTGCTTGCCAGCGATCATGTTCTGTACGGATACGATATCACAGTCCTGACCTGTGATGATGGGCCAATTGCCATTGTAGTTAGCATCCAGAGCTGCTACAACACCCTGTGCTGTAGAGTCGTTGGAGCAAAGCCATGCATCAATGTTGGAGCCATCAGCATAGTTAGAAGAAACGATGTTCTCTGCTCTGGACTGAGCGTTCTCAGAAGACCAGCTAGCTGTTGCAACCTGATCGAAATCAAGCTGACCGGACTTAATAACGAGCTTTCCGCTGTCGATGTACGGCTGCAGAACGTCGATAGCGCCCTGATAGAAGTATCTGGCGTTGTTGTCACCCGGGTCACCTGTGGTAACTTCGAGATTGAACGGGCCATCAGCATTGTCAAGGTCTAACTGATCCTTGATGTATTCGCCCTGCTTTGTACCAACCATGTAGTTATCGAATGTAGCATAGTAGGAAACTGCATCCGTGTTCATGATCAGACGGTCATAAGCGATAACCGGGATTCCTTTTTCCTTAGCAGTTGCAAGAACTGTTCCAAGGGAATCACCTTCGATGGAAGCGATAACCAGAACGTTACATCCGTTGTTGATCATGTTCTCGATCTGGGATACCTGCTGCTGTACATCGTTGTTAGCGAACTGAAGGTCAACTTCGTAACCAGCTGCTTTCAGCTGTTCTTCCATGTTGGAACCATCCTGATTCCATCTCTGCAGGTCTTTTGTAGGCATTGCTACACCAACCTTTGTTCCGGTTGCTTCTGCAGGAGCTGCTTCCTCTGTTGCTGCCGGAGCTGCTTCCTCTGTTGCTGCCGGAGCTGCTTCTTCTGTTGCTGCCGGAGCTTCTGCTACCGGAGCCTCTGCAGCTGCGCCACAGCCAGCCAGAAGAGATGCTACCATAGCTACACTAAGTAATGCGCCAAGTAATTTTCTTTTCATTTCTTTTCCTCCCTAGAAAATTATTAGTGGATCCCCACTACGCTATTCACTATACCATCTGTCAAATAGGATTAACTTGTCAAAATCTTGAATTTTTTACCACCTGTTTATTTTGCCCGATCCTGCGGTAGCATTTTTTTGTGATTGCCATGGCAGATTTGTGCTATTGTCCGAGATATACGTCCTCCCGCAGGTGAAAACCGCTGTTGATGACGGCCTCGTCCAGATTCTCCGCCGTTACGCAGATCGGCTCGAGTGCCACATAGGGAATATCGTAGGCGCCGTCATAATAGGTCGTTCTGATGGAAGGCTTCTCTCCTTTGGCGATCATGACGGAATATTCCGCAGCCGTTCTGGCCAGTTTTTCCACCGGCTTATAGACCGTCATCAGCTGTGTGCCTTCCACGATCCGCTGGCAGGCCTCGAGGTCCGCATCCTGTCCGCATACCGGGATCTTGCCCGCAAGCCTTCTCTCTGCCAGTGCACGGATCGCCTCCCCCGCCAGGGAATCGTTCCCGCACATGATCAGATCCGCCTGTTCCACGAGTTCGATGTTCTCACTGACATAATCATAGGCCATTTCCGCGCGCCAGTTATCGCACCGGCAGCTGCCGATCACCGTACCGCGGTAATTTTCCATGATGCGTTCAAAGCCGTCTTCCACCATGTCCGTGTTGTAATCGGATTCCGGGCCGCAGATCATGATCACGTTTGCATCCCTGCCTGCTGCCTGGAACAGTTCCTGCGCCATCAGGCGTCCCACTGCTTCATTATCAAAGGAGATGAACAGATCCGTATTGGCGCTCCTGACCACCCTGTCATAGCACACGATCGGGATCCCCGCCCGCTTGGCTTTTCCGATGGCTCCCTGGATCTTATAGGCGTCGATCGGGACCACAACGATCAGGTCGACTTTCTTCTCTATAAAATACTCGATCTGTGCGATCTGTTCCTCGACTTCCCCGTTCGCGGTCTGTACGTTCACTTCGGCGCCCAGTTCCCTGGCCGTTGCTACAAACACGTCGCGCTCCCGCTGCCATCTCTCGATGACGAAGGAGTCGAAACTCATTCCGATCTCGATTCCGTCCGCTTCACTCTCCGTCGCTTCTTCCGCATCTGCCGCGGCACTGCCGCAGGATGTCAGGATGGCGGCGGCAAACAGCAGCAAAAGCAGGCGGCTGATTTTTACCGGATTCATTTTCATGACAGATACTCCTATGCTTTTCCTTCTTTATATTCTGTAGGCGTCACACCCACGGTCTTTTTAAAGATCCGGCTGAAATAGTTCGGATCCGCGTAACCGACCTGCGCGCAGATCTCTTTCATGGAGAGCCTTGACGATGCCAGAAGCTGTTTGGCCTTCTCGATGCGGATATTGGTCACGTACTCGATGAAGTTCTCGCCGGTCTCCTCCTTGAACAGTTTACTGAAATAATACGGGCTGATATCCACTTCCCTGGACACGTCATCGAGGGAGATATCTTTCTGATAATTCTCGAGGATGTAGGTCTTGGCAAGTTCCACGGATGAAGAGCTCTGTTTCATCTTGTTTTCACGCACGTCCCTTGCGGCCGCCGCGGTCTTGTTCAGGAACCAGGTCTTGATCTCATCCAGTTTCTGCATCCCCATGATATCCGGCAGGTAATCCTGTCTGGAAAGGAACCGGTACTTCATACCGCCTTCCTCATAAGCAAGATGCTCGGACCACAGCACGAATTCGAGCGCTTTCAGCTTGATATCCGTGACGTGATCGCTGTAGTTGGCGCACATCCACTCAAAGAAATGCGAGGCTGCCTGCGCCGCGCCGTTTTCATCGCCCTTTTCGGTCTTTTCGAAGATCTCCCGCTCGGTTTCCACAGGATAGTCCTCTTCATAAGTGACCGTGATGGCCAGGTCGCTGATATGCGCGACAGTCCCGTTGGAATTGCGCAGCGCTCTCTGCGCTTCCTTATAAGACTCCGCACATTCGCTGAGTTTGTGGACCGAGCCGATCCCCGCGCGGAACTTCACGTCGACACGCTCGCTCAGCTTCTTGATCATGCTGCGGCAGTTCTCGATGATCTTGATACGCTCCGTATAATCAACGACCGCTTCCTGTGTCGGCACCAGCAGTACCATCCGGTTAGCCATCAGGGAGCCGTTCACGCAGGAAAAATAGTTCTTGACCGTGTCCTTGATCTCCCGGTAATGGGACTGCGAGCGCACACCCGCACCGACAACATTGGTCATATGGTCATCTTCCTTCTGCTCACCGAATTCCAGCACGATCATATAGCCGTGGTCGGCATCGATCCCCAGAAGGTCGCGGTAGGCTTCCAGATCCTGCTCGTAGCTGTCCTGAAAAAGAGCCGTGTAGATCATGTTGTTTTCAATGATCGGAATGACGTTCTCCAGTTTTTCCTTGATCAGAAGGTCCTGGCTCCGCTTCGCCCGCTCTTTTTCGATCTGGTCCATGGCGCGGTTCAAAACCTCTACGATGCGCGTCTGTTCCACGGGCTTGTTTAAATATTCCAGCACGCCCAGGTTGATCGCTTCCTTGGCGTAATCGAATTTGTCATAGGCGGACAGCACGATGAATACCGTGGACGCGTTGAACCGGCGGATCTCTTTCATTGCCTCGATCCCGTTGATGCCGGGCATCTGGATATCCATAATGGCGATATCGGGGCGGAATGTCTCTGCCAGCTCGATCACGCTTCTGCCGGTCTTGGCGGAAGCGATCTCGCATTTGCCCTCAAAATTCTTTTCAATGATGAAAGTCAGCGCTTCGATCACGATCCCTTCATCATCCGCAAGCATGATCTTATACATGTTCTGCTCCGTTTCGTGATTTTTATTATGGTAGAAAGTCTTATGCCTTCTGCGGCCCGTCAAGCGGAATGCGCATCGTGACTTTCGTTCCAAGGTCTTCTCCTTCACTTTCGATCGTAAAGATGTCGTCCCTGTCAAAGAAGAGTTTCAGCCGCCCGATCACATTGGAAAGTCCGACGCCGTTCGAATCCGCCGAAACATCCGATGTACTGATGCCGCGCGTCATGATCTTCTCTATCATTTCCCGGGAAATGCCGACACCGTTGTCCTCCACGCAGATGCAGGCGCTCTCGCCGTCTTTATAAAGGGACAGCTTGATATGTCCTTCCCTGTCGATATTGCGGATCCCGTAGTTGACCGAATTCTCGACGACCGGCTGGATGATCATACTCGGCACGTTCAGATCCAGCAGTTCCTCGTCCAGTTCTTTCTCGAAATGGATATCCCCGGAAAAACGGACATTCAGGATATAGATATAACTGTCGACCAGCTCGATCTCCTGTGCGATCGTCACCTGTTCGTTGTTTTTCTTGACGTTATAGCGAAAAAAATCAGCCATATTCTGGATATATTTGTTCGTCCGGTCCGCGCCCTCCATCATGGCGAGCTGGGCGCCGGCGTTGAGCGTATTGAACAGGAAATGCGGGTTGATCTGCGCCTGCAGGTATTTAAGCTGCGCGTCTTTTAAATGCGTCGTCATCATCAGTTCGCGCTCTTTCATGGCGTTTTCCAGTTCCATCCGGATCCGGATCTGGTCGATGTACTCGCGCAGGGAGATCACCATCTTGTTAAACGCGCCTGTCAGAACGCCGATCTCATCGTTGGACTGCACGGGGATCAGTTCCACATCCAGTTCGCCTTTCGCCACCGAATCTGCGCGTTTGGACAGCTCCATCAGCGGGTTTGTGATGCTTCTGGTAACAAGCAGGACCAGGAACGCGTTAAACAGCGCGATCAGGATCAGGATCGAAAGGCTGAAATACTCGGACATCCTTAAGGAAGCAAGCAGCGCGTTATAGTTGACGGAACTGTCTTTGAACTGCTCATTGTTCAGACTGTAGATATAGGTGTTGATATATCGGAACATCCGGCCTGCGTTTTCATATCCGCTGACGTATTTTTCGATATTTCTGCCGCGCTTGGCCTGAACGGTCTCATTCGTCATGGTAAGATAGGAATCTGCCAGGTTCCGGATCGTCTTTTCCATGATCTTTTCTTCATTGTTTGTAATGCGCTCATTGAGGACCGACGTCTGGTTGCTGAAGTCCTGCACATTCTTATAGTAGGATTCCAGCGCGTCCGTGTTCTTGGTCTTCAGGTACTCGCCCATGGCGGACTGCACGCCTTCCAGCGTTTCCTCCATCTCCGTCAGCACGACGTTGCCCGCATAGATCTCGTCCACATGGTTGATGATCGCATTGAGATTGATATATACATACAGGTTTACCAGGAAGATCAGCGTCGATGTCAGAATGAACAGGGAGATCAGCTTGACGCGGATGGAACTGGAACGGAATGTTTCAATCAGTTTCATTTTCCTCCCCCTTCTTCAGATATTCCGACACGTTTTCCGCATTGATGCAGGTAAAATCAACCGAAAAATAGTCACTGACATAGCCGGTATTTACATACTCATCCAGCGCTTCCACACAGTAAGTGCCAAGCTGCTGGGCACCGATGGTGACCGTTGCATAGATACCCTTGCGCTCGATCCCGCGCAGGATCGTTTCGGAATCAAAGTACCCGATCACGTAGATCTGCCCGACCTTGTTCTGATCGACAAGCGTCTGGTAGATACTGGCCGTGTTCTGCTCATTCAGACAGACAATGATGTCCGGAAGGCTCTCTTTGTTCTGGACGATATCCCGGATACGTTCCTCCGTACGGAAGACCGATGTCGCATTGATACGCTCCGTCTCGATGACCAGCTTCTTTGCCGCATCCCCTGCTGCCTCGATGTTTTCCTGTACGGCCGCATAGACGATGCTCTGGGAAGTGTCCTGCGACTGTCCGTCCAAAAGGATCAGGACATGTACTTCGTCCGCCGCATCCTCCTGCGATTCTTTCATCGCACGGATCTCGGTCGCGGCCTTTAGGATCAGCGTACCGTACTCATTACCGAAACTGTAGTTGTTGATCCCGACAAAGCTGACGCGGCCGCTGCCGACACAATCATGCAGGACCGTGACCACAGGGATCCCCTGCTGCCCGGCCTTGTAGATCAGCGCCGTCATCTCGTCGCTCTCTTCCGCTTCCAGAATGATCCCGTCCACCTTGCTTTCGATCGCGATCCGCACAAGGTCGGCTTTGCCGTAGGTGGTGGACAGATTCTCCCCGAACAGTTCCACATAGGCGTTCTTGGTATCGCCTACCGCCTGCATCTGGCTGTAGACGGAAGTCCATAAGGGATCGTCCGGATCGTCCACGATCAGCGCATAATGCTTATCATAGATCCGTTCGCTCTCTTCATTCGGCTTGTTGACCATACGCATCTGCCGGCGGAAGAAGAACAGACTGACCATGGTGGCGATCAGCATGATGACTGTCACGGATAACAGGATCCCCGTGAGAAGCCTTTCTTTTTTCGGTAATTTACTGCCAGTCTCTTTCATACTTTCCCGATTCAATAAATAAACACCATAAGAAAAATCCTATGGTGTTTATTATACTACATTTTTTCAGACTTTATATGCTAATTTGCACGATCCGGGATCACTCTTTGTTTCCGCAGATCTCCTCATACCATGCAGCTCTTACAAGACCTGTGTAGAGACCGCCGAATAAGGATACGACCAGCGTAACGATAACGTAAATGATATCAAACAGAATGCCCACATAAGGGATCATGCCAAGCAGTGCCAGGATCAGAAGCGGAACAAAGATGACAACAAAGATCAGAAGATCTGTCAGGAACATCTTGCCCTTGTATCCTTCCGTGCGGCGCATGGACTCTTTCAGCGCCTCCTGCGGCGAGTATTCGCCTTCACGCAGGATATAAGGCGTTAACTGGTATGCATAAGTCTTGATCACTGCAAATACAAGGCCTGCAAACGGGATCAGCGCCCAAAGAAGGAGCCACAGTTCTCTCCAGCCCATGCCTGCAAAGGACTTCCAGAAGTTCTGGAAGGGCTCAAACAGCTGTTTGGAATCCACTTCTTTCCCGCGATAGCCGTCTAAGTAGATCCACTCCATGCCAAGGTTGAGTACCAGGGAGACCGCAAATCCGATACCGATCACCGGGCCGCCGAGGATATATGCGATCACTGCGAGCAGTGCGCATAAGAGCGACAGTCCCCAAAGGCGGAAAGGTTTCTTCAGAATGACCTGGAACGCCCTTTTCAAGATCTCAATACTTAAATTCTCCTGCTTCGGTGCACGCGCAGCAGAGGCTCCCGAAAGGGAATATCCGCAGTTGGAGCAAAAGCCGGCGCCATCCGGAAGCTGAGTTCCGCAATTCGGACAAAACATAGCACTACCTCCTGTATTTTATATTTGGTAATATAAATATCTTACTTTTTTCGGGCTTTGTTGTCAATGTAAATCCAAGCTCAGAAGCCGAGACTGTCATTGACAAGGATCACATGGATCCTGTCTGCATGGCGGCTGTAACGCGTGATCAGGAATTGGCAGCAGATCGTATCCGGTGACTTGCAATTCATGCAGGCGCCTGTTTTGGTGCAGGGCGTATTCAGTCCGAACCGCTGCGCATTGATGGGGGCCGCCACATTCCTGGCGCGCTTCATCGCTGCGTCTATATCGTTGCAGATCTTGTTCATGCCCACAATGAAGAGCACTTTTTTCGGTCCCTGCGCGATCGCGGAAACACGGTTTGCGTTGCCGTCGATGTTTACGAGCACCCCGTCTTCCGTCATTGCATTTACGCTTGATAAGAACACATCGGCGTCATAGGCCTTGAGCATGGCTTCCCGCTTATCGGCTGCCTGATCGCGGTCTATGAACCGGTAACTGTCCGTTTGCAGCATATCGACCAGACCGATCTCGTGGGCACTCATGGCACCGCCCATCGCGATGCTGCTCCCCTCCGGGATCAGTTCCAGTGCTTTTTTCAGCGCCTCTTCCTTCGATTCCGCATAATACCCGGTCATATTCCGGGATTTCAGTCCGCCGATCACCTTCTGTGCCAGCAGTTCGTTGCGTTTTCTGATATTTTCGTTCATAACCGTACCCTCCCGCTGCATCCCTTTCTTTTTCATGGGATGCGTACAACCATTATACAGGAAAATCCATGGCCGTACAAATAAAAATCATCCCGGAAGCAACTGTCTCCGGGATGATAGGATATTCTTCTGATCTTTGAAAAACGATTAACGTTTGCTGAACTGAGGCGCACGTCTTGCTGCTTTGAGACCGTATTTCTTACGTTCTTTCATACGGGGATCTCTGGTCAGGAAGCCTGCCTGCTTCAGAGTCGGACGGAATTCAGCGTCTGCTTTCAGGAGCGCACGTGCGATACCGTGTCTGATCGCGCCTGCCTGGCCTGTTGTGCCGCCGCCGCGTACATTGACCTGCACGTCATACTTGCCGACTGTATCTGTTGCTACAAGGGGCTGACGAACAACTGTCTTCAGTGTTTCCATACCGAAATAATCATCGATATCTCTTTTATTGATCACGATATTTCCTTTGCCGGGTTTCAGATATACTCTGGCAACGGAGGATTTTCTTCTGCCTGTTCCGTAGAACTTTTCAACTGCTTTTGCCATTTTCTGTTCTCCTTATCCCATTAAAACTTCAGTTCTTCAGGCTTCTGTGCAGCATGCGGATGCTCAGCGCCTGCATAAACGAATAATTTCTTGTACATCTTGTTGCCCAGCGGTCCCTTAGGGAGCATGCCGCGAACAGCTTTCTCCACAACCTCTGTCGGAGCCTTGGCAAGTTTCTCGCGAAGCGGTGTTTCCTTCATGCCGCCAACGTACTCGGAATGACGATAGTAGATCTTCTGATCCAGTTTCTTACCTGTTACGGCAACCTTCTCAGCATTGATAACGATCACATAATCACCCGTATCTGCGTGCGGTGTGAAGACCGGTTTGTTCTTTCCTCTTAAGATCTTGGCAATTTCAGATGCCAGACGGCCCAGGGTGCATCCCTCAGCGTCCACAACGTACCACTTACGTTCGGTAGTTGCCTCATTTGGCATATATGTTTTCATGATGATACCTCCAAATCCGGATCATTTATTTACGGTTACAACAGGATCCATGGTAATTCCACTGTTACCATACATCCAAGGCAAAGTCGCGCGCGCTTCGTATTTTCCTGGAATACGTTGCATATGCCGGGGCTGTGGCATTGCGCAGTTATGCCGTGACACCCAAACATTATATTACACGCCACCTTGCGTGTCAACCGATTTTTCCGCATATTTGCGTATTTTTTGCGCTATATGACAGCCCTACTCGAATTCATATTCCATCAGGCACAGACCCTGCGCCGGGGCAGTCGGTCCGCTGGCGGAACGGTCAAGCGCCATGAGCATATCCTTCACCGATTCCGGTTCGCGTTTTCCCTGGCCGATCTCGATCAGCGTCCCCGCGATGATCCGCACCATATTGTAGAGGAAACCGTCCCCGCAAACGAGGATGGTGATCTCCTTGCCCTCCTCGAGGACCGACAGATAGTAGATCGTCCGGACCGTCGTCTGCGTCTGCGTATGTGTCGAGCAGAAGGAGGCAAAATCATGCCGGCCGACCAGATAAGACGCACCTTTCCGCATCCTGTCCACATCCAGCTTCGTGTAGATCCAGTAGGTATAGCGTTCCTTGGTCGGCATGGGAAACGCGTCGTGCCAGATCCTGTAGGCATAGGTCTTGCGGCACTCACACCTGCGCGGATGAAAATCAGCCGGCACTTCTTCCGACTTGCGGATCCGGATATCCGGCGGCAGCGTCACGTTCAGCGCGTAGGAAAACTTCTCGGGCGGGATCCTGGATTCCGTGTCAAAGACGCAGACCGCGCCCTCCGCGTGCACGCCCGCATCCGTTCTGGATGCACCGATCACCCTGATATCCTCATTCAGCAGTCTGGAGAGTTCCCTGTTTAAAACCCCTTCGATCGTCTCCGCGTGCGGCTGGATCTGCCATCCGCTGTAATCCGTGCCGTCATATGCAACTGTGAGCATGATCCTCTTCATAAACGGCTGTCTCCTAGGCTAAGATCACTCTCGGGATCACAATGACGGCTGCCAAGTAGAGCGCGAGCAGCACGTACGCGATCACGTCATTCACATGATACTTCAATGGTTTCATTTTCGTCCGTCCGTCCCCGCCGCGGTAGCATCTCGCTTCCATGGCCATGGCAAGGTCATTCGCCCTGCGGAAGGCGGAAATAAAGAGCGGAACGAGCAGGGGGATCATGTTTTTGACGCGGCGGATCAGATTTCCGCTTTCAAAATCTGCCCCTCTGGCCATTTGCGCTTTCATGATCTTATCCGTTTCCTCCAAAAGGATCGGGATAAAACTTAAGGCGATGGACATCATCATCGCGATCTCATGCACGGGAACACGGATCAGTGACAGCGGGGATAAGGCCTTTTCCATACCGTCCGTCAGATTGGCGGGCGTCGTCGTCAGCGTCATGATCGAAGATCCGATGATCAGATAAATGAGCCGCAGCATCATAAATACGGACGCATAGATGCCTTCCTTCGTGATACGGAACTTCCAGAAGGAAACAAGGACTTCTCCGGGTGTCGCAAACAGATTGATGATCACCGTGACAAGCAGCAGGATCACAACTGCCTTTAAGCCCCTCACCATAAAGGAAAAAGGCACTTTGGACAGCAGGATCATGCAGATCAGGAATATCGTTGCGATGATATAGCCTATGAAATTCGGGATCAGGAACAGCGATACGAGGAAAACCAGCGTTCCAAGCAGTTTGACACGCGGGTCAAGCTTATGGAGAACGGATTCCGTCGGATAATACTGTCCTAATGTAATATCTCTAAGCATGCTTTGAGCCCTTCTTCGATCGTGATCACATCCTGGCGCACACCGACACCCTTCTCCCGCAGGAGGTGCATGATCGATGTGACCGCCGGGACGGAAAGTCCCATGGCTTTTAATTCTTCCTCATGTGCAAAAACGGAGCGCGGACTGTCATCATAGACCAGTTTCGCCTCATGCATCACCAAGATCCTGTCCGCATATTCCGCAATATCCTCCATGCTGTGCGAGACAAGGATGATCGTGATGTGCTCCTTCTCATGCAGGTTCCGGATCAGGTTTAAGATATCCTCCCTGCCTTTCGGGTCCAGTCCGGCCGTGGGCTCATCTAAGATCAGCACTTCAGGCTTCATGGCTAAAACGCCCGCGATGGCGATCCGCCTTTTTTCTCCGCCCGAGAGATCAAACGGCGACTGGTAAAAGTATTCGTCCGGAATACCGACCTGCGTTAAGGCCTCATAGGCGCGCATCTCGATCTCCGAATCCGAAAGGCCCTGGTTGCGCGGACCGAAGGATACATCCGTAAAAACGTCCTCTTCAAACAGCTGGTGCTCCGGATACTGAAAGATCAGTCCGACGCGGCTTCTAAGTGCCCGCAGGTCATAATCTGCATCGGAAATATTCTCTCCGTTATAGCAGATCTCACCCTGCTGCGGTTTCAACAGGCCGTTTAAGTGCTGTACCAGCGTGGATTTGCCGCAGCCCGTATGGCCGATCAGTCCGATGAACTCGCCGTCAGACACGGTAAAACTGATGTCGTTGAGAGCCTTCACTTCCATGGCCGTACCCGGATTGTAACTGTAACTGACATGATTTACAATAATCGACATATGGCCTCCGCAAACTCTTCTGCCGTCAGGATACCTTCGGGGATCCTGACACCCGTTTTTCGTAACTCATGCGCAAGGCGTGTCACCTGCGGAACAGTCAGCCTGAGCTGTTCCAGTTCCTCAACATGCGAAAAGACCTGCCGCGGCGTGCCTTCCATCACGATATTGCCCTGATCCATCACAAATACCTTATTGGCGTAGATCACCTCTTCCATATAGTGGGTGATCAGGATCACGGTGATGTTCTCCACGTCGTTGAGCGCACGCAGGGCACGGATCACTTCACGCCGGCCCATGGGATCGAGCATGGCGGTCGGCTCATCGAGGACAATGCATTTCGGATGCATTGCCAAAACGCCTGCGATCGCGACACGCTGCTTCTGTCCGCCGGACAGTTTCCCCGGTGCACTTTTTCTGTAAGCATACATCCCGACAGCCTTCAGACTCTCTTCCACGCGCTCCCAGATCTCTTTGGTCGGAACGCCCATGTTTTCCGGGCCGAAGCCGACGTCTTCCTCCACGACATTTCCGATGATCTGGTTATCCGGGTTCTGGAAGACCATACCGGCACTTCTCCGGATCTCCCACAGATGTTCCGGCTCTTTCGAATCCATCCCGTTTACCCAGATCGTTCCCTCCGACGGGTAAAGGATCGCGTTCATATGCTTTGCGAGCGTGGATTTACCGCTGCCGTTATGTCCTAAGATCGCAACAAAATCACCCTGACTGATATCCAGGTCGATATCATTCAGGGCACGGACGATCCCGTCAACCGCGCCGTCCTTGTCGCGGCGGAAATATTCATATGCGAGTTTTTCGGACTTTATGATGCTCATCTTATGCCTGCCGGTTGCTCCTGCCGGTCAAACCCCGGTATAGAATAAAAGAGCCCGGGGATTTCCCGGGCTCGGTCATGTTGCTTTTAAACCAGTTCGATCACTACTTCCATTGCCGCATCGCCCTTACGGGGACCGATCTTGATGATCCGGGTATAGCCGCCCTTGCGATCCGCATATTTCGGTGCGATCTCGTCAAACATCTTAGCTGCCATATCCACCTTTTTGGTCTTTGCTTTTCTGCCTGCAGCTTCTGTCGGAACTTCCACGATCGGGTAGAAGACCTTCAGCATCTGTCTGCGTGCATGTAATCTGGACGGAAGATCTTTCTTGATCTCTTTTTCAACCGTGTCAAACTTTGTGACTTTCTTGCCGTCAACTTCTTCTTTGACTCTCTTGCCGTCTTTGTCTTTCATGGGAACCTTCGCCTGAACGGTTACGGTCTCATAGTTGTCCTTTTCCTTAACGGCCAGAGCGATCAGGCTTTCTGCGATCTTACGGATCTCTTTTGCCTTTGCTTCGGTTGTAACGATCTTTCCGTGATAGAGCAGATTCGTTACCTGGTTGCGCAGCAGAGCTTTTCTCTGACTGCTGGTTCTTCCTAATTTCCTGTATTTAGCCATTTTGATTCCTTTCTGCGCTTATTGCGCCCGGGCAGTGCCATTCGGACTTACCGGCCCGTGTTTTTATGTCCTCCGTCGCGCCGGTCGGACTTACCGACGAAGGGATTTATAACTTTCCATGATGCCCGTCCGGTGGAAACACCTTTCGAGCGAGCGTGTCAGCGAGACGAGAAAGGTCGTTTCGCCGGGCGCTATTACTTGCCGTTGAATCAGCCCTCATCGCCTACGTTGAGCTGCAGACCGAGTTCTTTCAGCTTGCCAAGCACCTCTTCCAGGGACTTGCGGCCCAGGTTGCGGACCTTCATCATGTCTTCGCTGGTCTTGTTGCACAGCTCTTCGACCGTGTTGATCCCTGCTCTCTTCAGGCAGTTGTAAGAACGGACGGAAAGTTCCAGTTCGTCGATGTTCATCTCCAGAACCGTCTTCTTGTCGTCGGTCGCCTTCTCGATCATAACCTCTGCGGTCTTTGCGTTCTCGGAGAGGTCGATGAAGAGAGACAGATGTTCGCTGAGCACCTTTGCTGCAAGGCTTACTGCCTCATCCGGTGCAAGTGTTCCGTTTGTGAACACGTCTAATGTCAGTTTGTCAAAGTCCGTGATCTGGCCGACACGCGTATTCTCAACAGTCATGTTCACGCGCTCTACGGGTGTGTAGATGGAATCTACAGCGATCACACCGATCGGCAGCTCGTCGGATTTGTTCTTGTCGGCGCCAACATAGCCTCTGCCGCCTGTGATGGTCAGTTCCATATACAGTTTGCAGTCTGCGCCGCCGTTTAAGGTTGCGATCACAAGATCGGGATTTAAGATCTCGATATCCTGGTCAACCTGAATATCGGAAGCCTTCACAACG
This sequence comes from Lachnospiraceae bacterium, assembly GCA_017620255.1. GTDB lineage: Bacteria > Bacillota > Clostridia > Lachnospirales > Lachnospiraceae > UBA2868. Next base: position 134,055 of record JAFZQU010000022.1, on the reverse strand, counting down.
CCCTCGCCCTCAAACTCGATAAAAGCAGTCTTGGGTTCTGCCGTGGAAGCATTATTCTTGATCGCAAGATTCTTGATGTTCATAACGATCTCGGTCACGTCTTCTTTGACGCCCGGGATGGAACTGAACTCATGCAGAACACCGTCGATCTTGATCTGGCTGACAGCAACGCCCGGAAGGGATGAAAGCATGATCCTGCGCAGGGAGTTGCCGAGTGTCGTACCATACCCTCTCTCGAGAGGCTCTACAACAAATTTACCATACCTTTTATCATCGGAAATCTCAACGATCTCAATCTTCGGTTTTTCAAAATCAAACATGCAAAGTCCTCCTTCAAAATAATCAATAGTATGATCTTATTTAGAGTACAATTCGACGATCAGCATCTCATCAACCGGTACGTCGATCTCTTCGCGTGTGGGAAGAGACTTTACTGTTCCCTTCAGGTTCTCCTGATCTACGTCCAGCCATGCAGGGATCAGTCTGCCGCCGGTCGTTTCAAGGATTTCCTTATATCTTGCAGATCCTTTGCATTTCTCTCTGATCTCGATCACATCCCCGGCCTTAACCTGGTATGAAGGGATATTTACAGTCTTTCCGTTAACGGAAACCTGTTTGTGGTCTACGATCTGTCTCGCCTCTCTGCGTGTTCTTGCGAATGTCATTCTGAAGATCACGTTATCAAGACGGGATTCCAGCATGATCATCAGGTTTTCACCTGTCATGCCTTTCATTCTGTCGGCCTTCTTATAATAGTTTCTGAAAGGCTGCTCTAAAACGCCGTAGATGAACTTTGCTTTCTGCTTCTCTCTTAACTGGAGACCATACTCGCTGACTTTCTTGTTCGATCTGTTTACGTTTCTTGTGGATTTTTTATCAATACCAAGATACATCGGCTCGATCCCGAGCGCTCTGCATCTCTTTAAAACAGGGGTTCTGTTTACTGCCATTTGAATCTTCCTCCATTCTCATCCGTCAAATGCTGATTATACACGTCTGCGCTTGGGCGGACGGCATCCGTTATGCGGAACGGGTGTCACGTCGCTGATACTTACAACTTCCAGGCCTGTTGCCTGCAGTGCTCTGATCGCAGCTTCTCTTCCCGAACCGGGTCCCTTTACGAAAACATCAACTGTTTTCAAGCCATGCGGCAGTGCCGCTTTTGTAGCAGTTTCAGCAGCCATCTGTGCTGCGTACGGAGTAGATTTCCTTGAACCTCTGAAGCCCAGACCACCGGCACTTGCCCATGAAAGAGCATTACCTTCCGCATCCGTTAATGTTACGATCGTATTATTAAAGGAAGACTGGATATGTGCCTGTCCGTGTTCAACGTTTTTCTTGACACGTTTCTTTGTTACTCTTTTTGCAACTTTCTTTGCCATTTAAACTAACCTACTTTCTCTCTGTGATTATTTCTTCTTACCTGCAACTGTACGCTTCGGTCCCTTACGGGTCCTGGCATTCGTTTTCGTCTTCTGACCGCGAACGGGAAGGCCTTTTCTATGACGGATCCCTCTGTAGCAGCCGATTTCCTGCAGTCTCTTAATGTTCAGGGCGGTCTCTCTGCGAAGGTCACCCTCTACCTGATACTCGGCGTCAATGATCGCCGCGATCTTTCTTTCCTCATCCGCTGTCAGATCCCTGCAGCGTGTGTCAGGATTCACTCCTGCCTTCTCAAGGATTTTTGTGGCTGACGGTCTGCCGATACCATACACATAAGTCAAACCGATCTCCACACGTTTGTCTCGTGGTAAATCCACACCAGAAATACGAGCCATTCTTGTTTCCTCACTTTCAATTCTTTTGGGTTAAACGTAATAAATACGCATTGACTGGACCATTTGCAAACTCTTTGCAAACGATCAACCCGCTTTCACGGGTCTTGTCCGACCGGCGATCCGGCCGGTATCAATCGTAGATGACTCGTCTTTCGTCTATGGACTTGCCGCCGAGTTATCTATCGAATCGCAGGACACATGTGACGGCACGTGTCTTGCTCAGCCGCTTCATTCAGGATCAGCCCTGACGCTGTTTGTGCTTCGGGTTTTCACAGATTACTCTGATCCGGCCTTTCCGCTTGATGATCTTGCATTTTTCGCAGATCGGTTTTACTGAAGATCTTACTTTCATGTGAAAGCCTCCTTTCATCCCTTCTTGCACGATTTTTACCGCATGCCACATGGTGGCACGCGACAAATATTATAACACCACACTAAAATAATAGCAATTATTATTTTTTATTTATCTCTCCAGATGATCCGGCCTTTACTCAGATCGTAAGGGGACATTTCCAAAGTCACCTTATCGCCGGGAAGGATCTTGATGAAATTCATACGAAGTTTCCCGCTGATGTGCGCCAATACTTCATGATCATTCTCAAGTTTTACCTTGAACATCGCATTGGGCAGCTTCTCTACTACAGTCCCTTCGATTTCAATGACATCTGCCTTAGACATCCGTCGTCCTCCTTAAAAACTCTTTAATACTGTGTTTGATCGCTTCGTTGTTCTCCATCCGGCCCCTGACGGCAGTCAGTTGGATGTGCTTTCTGTTCTTGCGTTTCGGATGTTCGATCGTCCTGATCCTTCCGTCCGCGACCAGAACGAACCGGTCTGTTTCTTCTATTACTATATAGACCGTTCCCTGATCGTGTCCCGCGAGGGACCTGGCAAAACAACCTACCATACTCTTTCCTCTTGCACCGCTCCTTACGGTTCGCTGCTCAGTGTTAATATCTCAGGTTCGCCTTCCGTGATCAGGATCGTGTTCTCGTAGTGTGCACTCGGAAGTCCGTCCGATGCAACGACCGTCCAGTCGTCATCCAGCCACTCCACATCCGGTCGTCCCATATTGATCATCGGCTCGATCGCAAGCGTCATGCCTGCCTTCAGCTTCACGCCTCTTGATTTTTGCCTGAAGTTCGGGATCTGCGGATCTTCATGCAGTTTCGTTCCGATCCCGTGGCCGACCAGTTCTCTTACGATCCCGTAGCCGAACCGGCTGACATAGTCGTCAATGGCGTTGGAGATATCGTGCAGGTGATATCCCTCTTTCGCATATTTGATCCCTTCAAAGAAGGCCTGTTTTGTTACATCCATGAGCTGCTGCACTTCCGGCGATATCTTTCCGACCGCATAGGTCCTTGCCGCATCGGAGTGATAACCCTTGTAGATCAGGCCTGCATCGAGACTTACGATGTCGCCTTCGCGTAAGATCCTGTCTTTTTTCGGGATGCCGTGCACCACCTCTTTGTTGACCGATACGCAGATCGAAGCGGGAAAACCGTTGTAGTTTAAGAAGTTCGGGATCCCGTCCTGCTGCCGGATCAGTTCCTCGCCGTAGCGGTCGATATCCAGGGTGGAGATTCCCGGTTTGATCATCTCGCCCAGCGCGTTATGCACGATCTCCAGTCTTCTGCAGGACTCGCGCATCAATTCGATTTCTCTTTCGGACTTGATCGATACTGCCATCTTATTCTCCCAGGATCTCTACGATCTCTTTAAAAACGGATTCGCGATCTTTTGTTCCGTCCACTTCGTGGAGAATGTTCCGCGCTTTGTAAAAATCAATCAGGGGCTGTGTCTGCTCGTGATATACGTTCAGCCGCTTTAAAACGGTCTCCGGTGCATCATCGTCTCTCAGTACCAGCGCTTCGCCGCACTGGTCGCAGATCCCTTCCTGTTTGGGCGGAACATGCACGATATGATAGGTCGCTCCGCATTTCAGGCAGGCGCGTCTTCCGCTCATGCGCTTTACGATATTCTCGTCGGGAACTTCCACATCGATGGCAAAATCAATCTGCTCACCCAGTTTTTTCACTTCCGCTTCCAGCACTTCCGCCTGCGCGATCGTACGCGGAAAGCCGTCCAGCACGTAGCCGTTCTTGCAGTCTTCCTTCGATACACGGTCGAGCAGCATCCGGACGGTCAGCGCATCCGGAACCAGTTTCCCGGCATCCATATAGGATTTTGCTTCCATGCCGAGCTCTGTCTTGTTGCTGATATTGCTGCGGAAAAGATCCCCTGTGGAAACATGCGGGATCCCGTATTTTTCTGCGATCGAGATGGCCTGTGTGCCCTTGCCTGCGCCGGGAGCGCCAAGCATAATGATCTTCATTTTTTATCCTTTCTTACAAGCATTGCAGACAAGGCTGTAATAGCCTTGTCTACAGAGTTGCAGCCAAATATTAGTCATTCAGGAAGCCTTTGTAATTACGTACCAGCATCATAGATTCGATCTGCTTCATCGTCTCTAAGATAACGCCTACGATAATGATCAGGCTGGTGCCGCCGAAGGACACACTCGCACCGAACAGTCCGTTGAAGATGATCGGGATCAGTGCTACGATGATGAGTCCGACTGCGCCGATAAAGATGATGTAATTTAAGATCTTTGTCAGATATTCGCTGGTGGGCTTACCCGGTCTGATACCGGGAACAAATCCGCCCTGCTTCTTCATGTTTTCGGAAACCTCAAGCGGGTTGAATGTGATCGACGTATAGAAATATGCGAAGAACACAACCAGTACGATATAGATCAGGACACCGATGGAATAGACCGGTGTTGCCGGCTTGAACCAGTTTCCGGAATTCAGCATTCTTAAGAATTTCTGCCACCAGTTGTCACTCTTTGCCTGGAAGAAGGAAGAGATCACGATCGGCAGCTGCATCAGGGAACTTGCAAAGATGATCGGGATCACGCCGCCGGTATTTACCTTTAACGGGATATGGCTGCTCTGACCGCCTACGATCTTGCGCCCCTGTACTTTCTTGGCATACTGTACCGGGATCCTTCTCTCACCGCCACCGAGGATGACCGTCAGAACAACGGTACCGATGACAACCGCCGCGATGATGATCGCTGCAAGTGCAGCCGTGGCGAATGATTTTCCCTTTATGAACTGATCGAAAAGGGAGGCAAAATCCTGCGGGATCCTGGAAATGATGTTGATCGTCAGGACGATGGAAATACCGTTTCCGACGCCGTTTTCCGTGATCTGTTCACCGATCCACATCAGGAATGCACTGCCTGCCGTTAACGCTACGATCACTGTGATGATACCCAGTACGCCGCTTTCGGTCATCATGTTCTGGTTACGGAATCCGATCGCCATTGCGGTGGATTCGATCAGCGCCAGACCTACCGTGACATATCTGGTGATCGCTGCGATCTTCTTACGGCCGTCCTCACCTTCCTTCTGCATCTCTTCGAGCTTCGGAATCGCGATCGTTAAGAGCTGCATGATAATGGAACTGGTGATGTAAGGCGTAATGTTCAGCGCGAATACGGACATTTTCTCGAAGGATCCGCCCGTAAAAGCACTTAAGAAATTAAAGTTGTCTCCCATCAGACCCTGGAACCAGTTTGAGAACAGGTCCCTGTTGACACCGGGAACCGGAAGCTGGGAGCCAAGTCTGATCACAATCAGCATTAAAAACGTAAAGAAGAGTTTTGTTCTTATTTCCTTGATTTTAAATGCGTTTTGCAATGTCTTAAACATTAGATCACCTCGGTTTTTCCGCCAAGCGCCTCAATCTTTTCTTTCGCAGACGCGGAGAAGGCATTTACTTTAACATTCAGTTTCTTGGTGAATTCTCCGTTGCCGAGAATCTTAACACCATCTTTCGGGTTCTTGATGATGCCTTTCTCCATCAGAGTTTCCACGGTAACATCCGTTCCGTCGTCAAACACTTCAAGCGCAGAAACGTTGATCACTACGATCTCCTGGGTGTTTCTGTTCTTAAAACCTCTCTTGGGTAATCTTCTATACAAAGGCATCTGTCCGCCTTCAAATCCGATTCTGGGAGCACCCGAACGCGCCTTCTGACCTTTGTGGCCCTTACCGGCTGTCTTGCCGTTTCCGGATCCGTGCCCACGTCCTCTTCTAAAATTATCACTGTGCTTAGAGCCTTCAGCCGGCTGTAAATTTGATAATTCCATGCTGCTGACACCTCCTTTATCTTATAATTCTTCTACTTTTACCAAGTGGCATACCTGCTGTACCATTCCTCTGGTCGCTTCGTTGTCCGGAAGCTCTACGGAATGATTCATCTTACGAAGTCCCATAGCCTCAACCGTTTTCCTGTGTTTGGGAATGGCACCGATGGGGGACTTAACAAGCGTCACCTTGATCTTTTTATCAGCTGCTTTCTTAGCCATTTTCACTTCCTCCTGTTCTTGGAACATCGGCCCTTAGGTTAAGCCATGACCTCATCTACGGATTTTCCGCGCAGACGGGCAACTTCTTCCGGTGTTTTCAGCTGGCTCAGTGCATCGATCGTGGCAAGCACGACGTTCTGCTTGTTGTTGGAGCCGAGTGATTTTGTACGGATGTTCTTGATACCCGCAAGTTCACACACGGAACGCGCCGGACCACCGGCGATCACGCCCGTACCTTCGGGAGCGCGCTTTAAAAGAACGCTTGCGCCGCCGAATTTGCCCATGTAATCATGGGTAATACTGTTATGCTCATCCATGGCAACCGTGATCAGTTTCTTCATGGCATCTTCTTTGCCCTTACGGATCGCCTCGGGAATTTCAGTGGCTTTGCCAAGTCCCGCGCCCACATGGCCGTTACCGTCACCAACTACTACCAGAGCGGTAAAGCGCATGTTGCGGCCACCTTTAACAACCTTGGTAACGCGTTTGATGGCAACCACTTTATCATTTAACTCTAACTGACTTGCGTCAATGATACTACGTTTCATGCGATTTTCTTCTCCCTTCTGTTGAGTCCTAGAATTCCAGGCCGGCTTCTCTGGCTGCGTCAGCCAACGCCTGGACCTTGCCCTGGTATATAAAGCCGCCTCTGTCAAAGACAACCGTCTTGATGCCCTTGTCCAATGCCTTCTTGGCAATGACGGTTCCCAAGTATGCTGCCGCTTCAACGTTATTGGTCTTCTTAAGCTCTGCCTTCACATCCTTGTCCAGGGTGGAAGCAGCTACTAAAGTGTTGCCGACCGTATCGTCGATAATCTGCGCATACATATGATTGTTACTGCGAAACACTGCAAGACGCGGTCTCTCAGCAGTACCGCTGAAACGGTTGCGCATTCTGCTATGTTTCTTGATTCGAACTTCTGATCTTGATTTTTTACTAATCATTTTACACGCTCCTTATCTTACTTCTTACCGGTCTTGCCGACTTTACGTCTGATGTGCTCATCAGCATACTTGATACCTTTACCCTTATAAGGCTCCGGTCTTCTCTTGTCTCTGATCTCGGCTGCATACTGTCCGACTTTTTCTTTATCGATCCCTTTTACGATGATCTTGTTCTGACCTTCCACAACCGTTTCCAGTCCCTGCGGGTCTTCCATTTCTACCGGATGGGAATATCCCAAAGACAACTGCAGTTTCTTGCCCTGCTTAGCGGCCCTGTAACCAACGCCGTTGATCTCAAGTGTCTTCTCGTACCCTTCCGTTACACCGATGATCATGTTGTTCAACAATGTTCTGGTTAATCCGTGTAATGATTTCATTCTCTTCAGATCATTCGGACGGCTGACTGTGATCTCTGCGCCTTCCTGTTTGATCTCCATCTCGGGAACCAGCACGCGTTCCAGCGTACCCTTGGGTCCCTTTACAGTCACTTTATTATTTTCTGCAATCTCCACAGTTACGCCTGCGGGAATAGCGATTGGCATTTTTCCTATACGTGACATGCCCGTACCTCCATTTTTTTCTTTGTTCTTACGCCAGGCTCAAGTGCCGGTTATTCCATTCGGAATCGCATCCGCTACACCGGGTCGTCTTCAGCTTTACTCCGCTCAAGCGCCGCTCCGGCTGCGCCGCCCCTTCGGGCCGGTGCAATTACCACACGAATGCCAGCACCTCGCCGCCTACACCTGCTTTGCGGGCTTCCTTGTCCGTGATCACACCGTTGTTGGTGGAAATGATCGCGATACCGAGTCCGCCTAAAACCTTGGGAAGTTCATCCTTGCCGGCATATACTCTCAGACCGGGCTTGGAGATCCTCTTCAGGCCTGTGATGATCTTCTCGTTCTTGTCTTCACCATACTTTAAGGTGATTCTGATCGTCTTGAAAGCTCCGTCCTCGACCACATCATATTTCCTGATATATCCTTCATTGAAAAGGATCTCTGCGATGGCGAGTTTCATTTTCGATGCAGGAACATCTACTGTATCGTGTTTTGCAGTATTTGCATTACGGATTCTTGTAAGCATATCTGCAATAGGATCACTCATTGTCATCTTACGTTTTCCTCCTGTACTTATTCCTGTATGATTACCAGCTGGATTTCTTTACGCCGGGGATCTGTCCTTTGTATGCCAATTCACGGAAGCAGATTCTGCAAATACCGTATTTTCTTAAATAAGCATGCGGACGACCACAGATTTTGCAACGTGTGTATTCTCTTGTGGAGAATTTCTGCTTGCGCTGCTGTTTGATCTTCATTGCTGTTTTAGCCATGCGTATTCCTCCTCCTTACTTCGCAAACGGCATACCGAACTGTGCCAGTAATTCGCGTCCCTCTTCATCGGTCTTGGCAGTGGTAACGATGATCACATCCATACCTCTTACCTTATCAACCTTGTCATACTCGATCTCAGGGAAGATCAGCTGCTCCTTGATACCGAGCGCATAGTTACCTCTGCCGTCAAACGCATTGGCATCCACACCGCGGAAGTCTCTTACACGGGGGAGCGCAAGATTTATCAGGCGATCCAGGAATTCATACATCTTTTCACCGCGCAGTGTAACTTTGCATCCGATGGACATTCCTTCTCTGATCTTGAAGTTAGCGACGGACTTTTTAGCCTTGGTGATCACTGCCTTCTGGCCTGTGATCGTCTCCAGATCACTTACCGCAGATTCTAAGATCTTCGGATTGTCTTTGGCTTCGCCGACGCCCATGTTTACAACGATCTTCTCGAGTTTCGGAACTTCCATCACATTCTTGTATTCAAACTTTTTGATCATTGCATCAACGATCTGCTCTTTATACATATCTTTGTATCTACTCAACGAAACGTACCTCCTCTCTGGTTTAGTCAATTACCTCTCCGGTAGATTTTGCAAAACGGACTTTCTTATCGTTTTCAAACTTGAAGCCGATCCTTGTTGCTTTGCCTTTATGCAGGTACATAACGTTGGATGCATCGATATAAGCTTCTTTTTCCACGATACCGCCGTTCTGGTTGGCTACGGAAGGTTTGGTATGTTTCTTAACCATGTTGATGCCTTCCACAAGCACCCTGCCGTTCTTACGGTCTACTGCAAGCACCTTTCCTTCAGCGCCTACATCTTTACCGGCAATGACCTTAACGGTATCGCCCTTCTTGATTTTCATAGTTGCCATGTTACGTCCCTCCTATAATACTTCCGGAGCCAGGGAAACGATCTTCATGAACTGCTTCTCACGAAGTTCTCTTGCTACGGGTCCGAAAATACGGGTTCCTCTCGGTGTATTATCTTCTTTGATGATCACTGCTGCATTCTCATCGAACTTGATATAGGAGCCGTCTTTACGACGCGCACCCTTCACGGTACGAACGACAACAGCTTTTACGACATCACCTTTTTTAACAACGCCACCGGGTGTTGCATCTTTAACGGTAGCGACGATAATATCGCCTATATTTGCATATCTTCTTGTAGATCCGCCTAAAACTCTGATGCACAGAAGTTCTTTCGCACCGGTGTTATCAGCGACTCTGAGTCTGCTTTCCTGCTGAATCATGCTATTTACCTCCGCATCTTATTTTGCTTTTTCTACGATCTCAACCAGTCTCCATCTCTTATCCTTGGAAAGCGGTCTTGTTTCCATTACCTTAACGGTATCGCCGATGTTGCACTCGTTGTTCTCATCATGTGCTTTCAGCTTATATGTCTTCTTTACGTATTTCTTGTAAAGAGGATGTTTTACGTGGTTCTCAACCGCAACAACGATGGTCTTATCCATTTTGTTGCTCGTAACCTTACCGATACGGGTCTTTCTTAAATTTCTCTCCATTACGTGCTCCCTTCTACGCTTAAGCCTTAGACTTTTCCGTGATCACGGTCTTTACTCTTGCGATATTTCTTCTGACCTCTTTGATCCTGCTTGTGTTATCCAGCTGATTGGTTGCGTTCTGGAACCGCAGATTGAACAGTTCCTTCTTCAGGGCCACCAGATCCTCGTTCAGTTCGGTCGCTGTTTTTCCTTTTAATTCTTCTGTATATTTACTCATTTGCCACACCGCCTTCCAAATCCGCTTTAGAAACGATCTTGCACTTGCACGGAAGTTTATGCGTTGCAAGACGAAGCGCTTCTTTTGCGATTTCTTCGGATACGCCCGCGATCTCGAACATCACGCGGCCGGGTTTTACAACTGCTACCCAGTATTCCACAGATCCTTTACCGGAACCCATACGGGTTTCTGCAGGCTGTGCAGTAACCGGCTTATCCGGGAAGATCTTGATCCATACTTTACCGCCACGCTTGATATAACGTGTCATTGCGATACGGGCTGCCTCGATCTGATTGGACTTGATCCATGCAGGCTCCGTAGCGATAATACCGTATTCACCGTAGCTTAATGTATTACCTCTGAGTGCTTTTCCCTTCATTGTGCCACGGAACTGTTTACGACGTTTTACTCTTTTCGGCATTAACATTATTTATCGCTCCCTTCCTTGGCCGTTTTTTCTTCTTTTGCCTTGGTAGGAAGTACTTCGCCCTTGTAAATCCATACCTTTACACCTAATTTTCCATACGTTGTGTCTGCTTCCGCAAAACCGTAGTCAATGTCAGCGCGGAGAGTCTGAAGAGGGATCGTTCCCTCGGAATAGAACTCTGTACGGGCAATATCCGCGCCGCCAAGGCGTCCTGAAACCGCTGCTTTGATACCAAGTGCGCCTGCCTTCATGGTACGTCCCATGGAAGACTTCATCGCTCTTCTGAAAGAAACACGGTTCTCAAGCTGCTGTGCGATATTCTCTGCAACAAGCTGTGCCTCTCTGTCCGGTCTCTTGATCTCCTTGATATCCAAAACCAGTTTCTTATTGATCATTTTCTGCAGTTCGTTCTTGGTAACTTCGATCTCCTGACCGCCTTTACCGATGATCACGCCGGGCTTAGCCGTAAAGATGATCACCTTAACCCTGTCAGAAGCTCTTTCGATCTCAATCTTGGAAACGCCTGCATTGTATAATTTCTTTTTCAGGTATTCTCTGATCTTATAGTCTTCTACCAGAAAATCGGCAAAATCCTTATCATCAGCATACCATCTGGAATCCCAGTCTTTGATCACACCGACTCTGAGTCCGTGGGGATTAACTTTCTGTCCCATTTAGCTCCTCCTTATCTTTCATCAAGCACTACAGTAATGTGGCTCATTCTCTTTTCGATACGATAAGCCCTGCCCTGTGCTCTCGGTCTAATACGCTTCATTGTAGGTCCCTTATCTGCATAACATTCTGCAACATAAAGGTTCTCAGGATTCATACCGTTGTTGTTCTCAGCATTTGCGATCGCTGACTCCAGCAACTTCTTAATAATGCTTGATGCATATCTGGGATTGTAAGACAGGATACCAAGTGCTGTCTGCACATCTTTACCTCTGATCGCATCCAAAACAAAGCATGCTTTCTGAACAGATACTCTTGCATAAGATAGCTTTGCAGACGGTCTTGTATCCTTGTTCGCATTTCTTTCTCTCTTGATCTGGGATCTATGTCCTTTTGCCATGGATGATAACCTCCTTTCAAACTATCCTATTATTTAACCTTAGATTTCTTTTCGTCTTTTCCGTGGCCTCTGTAAGTTCTTGTTGCAACGAACTCACCGAGTTTATGGCCGACCATGTCTTCCGTGATATATACAGGCACATGTTTTCTGCCGTCATGAACAGCAATCGTATGTCCAACGAAAGACGGGAAGATCGTGGAACGGCGGGACCAGGTCTTGATAACCTGCTTGTTGTTCTGCTCGTTCATCTCATCCACTTTCTTCAGTAAACTCTGATCGGCAAATGGTCCTTTTTTAAGCGATCTTGACATTTCTTTTCCTCCTAATTCCTTTCCCGTTACTTGATTGTCTTACCGTCTCTGCGTCTTACAATCAACTTGTTGGACTGCTTGTTCTTCTTTCTGGTCTTTAAGCCGAGTGCCGGTTTACCCCAGGGAGTAGACGGACCCGGACGGCCGATACCGGTCTTACCTTCACCACCACCGTGCGGATGGTCGTTCGGGTTCATAACGGAACCGCGGACGGTAGGTCTGATGCCCATGTGACGCTTTCTGCCGGCCTTACCCAAGTTGATCAGGTTGTGATCTCCGTTGCCGACTACGCCGATCGATGCTCTCGCATTGAGCGGAACCATTCTCATTTCACCGGAAGGAAGTCGAAGTGTCGCGTACTTGCCTTCTTTTGCCATTAACTGTGCGCTGTTTCCGGCGGAACGTACCAGCTGGCCGCCTCTTCCGGGATACAGCTCAACGTTGTGTACCTGTGTACCGACGGGGATCTCGGAAAGCGGCAGGCAGTTGCCGACTCTGACTTCTGCCTCGGCGCCGTTCATAACCTTCATTCCGTCTGTCAGGCCTTCCGGAGCCAGGATGTATGCCTTTTCTCCGTCTGCATAACAGATCAGCGCGATGTTTGCCGTTCTGTTCGGATCATACTCGATGCCAAGTACTGTTGCGGGGATACCGTCCTTGTTTCTCTTGAAATCGATGATCCTGTATTTTCTGCGGCTGCCGCCGCCACGATGTCTTACCGTGATCTTACCCTGATTGTTGCGCCCTGCATTCTTCTTCAGAGAGGTTGTGAGTGATTTTTCAGGAGTCTTCTTTGTGATCTCGGAAAAATCAGAACCCGTCATCTGTCTTCTGCTCGGGGTATATGGGTTATATGTTTTGATTCCCATTGTTATTCTCCTTTATTGTTTATTCGCGTACTTGTCTGTACATACTTTGCCCGGATCTCACGAGATCCGCGCGTCTCTTACAGCGATCCGAACAGTTCGATGTCCTTGCTGTCTTCCGTCAGCTGAACGACTGCTTTCTTCATCTTCGCTGTCTGGCCGACTGTCCTGCCGCGTCTCTTTGTCTTACCGTCAAGGTTCATCGTGTTGACTTTCTTGACTTTGGCGCCTTCGAACATTCTTTCAACGGCCTCTTTGATCATGGTCTTGTTGGCATCTGTGTGAACCAGAAATGTGTATTTCTTTTCTGCCATGCCGGCCATGCTTTTTTCTGTGACTACCGGTTTGAGGATCACATCATAGTATTGAATGTTAGCCATTATGCGTACACCTCCTCAATCTTTGCAACAGCAGCCTTGGTAACAATGACCGTGCTGTACTTCATGATATCGTATACATTCAGCATGTCTGCGGAAGCTGTGATCACATTCGGGATGTTCTTTGCGGACATGATCACGTTCTTGTCATCGCCGTCGATGATCACGATCGCTTTGCTGACCTTCAGATTGTCTAAAACTGCCTGCATCTGTTTGGTCTTGATCTCATCAAGCTTCAGTTCATCGAGTACGAAGAACTTCTCCTCGCTGACTCTGCTGCTGAGTGCGGACTTTAAGGCCGCTCTCTTTTCCTTCTTATTCATCTTGAAGGTGTAATCTCTCGGTACGGGAGCGAATACCACGCCGCCGCCCTTCCACTGCGGTGCTCTGATGGAACCCTGTCTTGCATGACCGGTTCCTTTCTGTCTCCAGGGCTTCTTGCCGCCGCCGGATACCTCCGAACGGGTCCTGGCTTTCTGTGTTCCCTGGCGTTTGCCTGCAAGGTGCTGTACAACTGCGAGGTGTACGAGGTGTTCGTTCACTTCCACACCGAAGATCGCATCGTTTAAATCCATCTTGCCGACTTCTTTGCCTTCCATATTATAAACGGATACGTTTGCCATTTTATCGGTTCTCCTTCCTTCTTATAAAGACTGTTTACTGTGCAGCCTTTACAGATTCTTTGATTGTTACCAACGCTTTCTTCGGGCCGGGTACCGCACCCTTGACAAGTAACAGGTTCTTATCCGCGTCTACGCGTACGACCTCAAGGTTCTGGATCGTGATGCGCTTTGCACCCATCTGACCGGGCATCTTCTTGCCTTTGAATACGCGGCTCGGGCTGGAGCAGGCGCCGTTGGAACCGGCATGGCGATGGAACTTGGAACCATGCTTCATAGGTCCTCTGTGCTGGCCGTGTCTCTTGATCGCGCCCTGGAAACCTTTACCTTTGGAGATCGCCGTTGCATCAACCTTGTCGCCTGCGGCAAAGATGTCTGCCTTGATCTCCTGTGCCAATGTATACTCATCAGCGTTTTCGAACTTGAACTCTCTGACAAATTTCTTGGAAGCAACACCGGCTTTTTTGAAATGGCCCTGTTCAGCCTTCGTTGCGCCGTGTCTGTGGATCACTTCCACTCTTCCGCCCTTGTCCTTGTTGACGATCTTGTCCTTCTTCTCCTGGAATCCGACCTGAACCGCACTGTAACCGTCGTTCTCAACGGTCTTGATCTGCGTTACAAAGCACGGACCCGCTTCGAGTACGGTTACCGGAACCAGTACGCCGTCCTCGTTGAAGATCTGTGTCATACCGATCTTCTTTGCTAAAATCGCTTTTTTCATTTCTTCCTCCTTTTTTGGGACCTACAGAGGAACCCTGCCGGGTTCATACTAGTAGGAGTTATTTGTTCTTCATTTCGATATTGATGTACACCCCGGGCGGCATTTCCAGTCTGGATAAGGAATCTACCGTCTTCTCGGTCGGCGTCAGAATATCAATGAGTCTCTTGTGCGTTCTCTGCTCGAACTGTTCTCTGGAATCCTTATACTTATGTACGGCTCTGATGATCGTAACTACTTCCTTTTTAGTAGGAAGGGGTACGGGACCGGAAACCTCGGATCCGTTTTTCTTCACAGTTTCGATGATCTTCTTGGCGGATGCATCTACGAGCTGATGATCATACGCTTTCAATTTGATTCTCATTACTGTTGCCATAAAAAAAGTCGCCTCCTTTTCGCACTTTATAGAACTTAAGTACGACAAGCGGTGACTGTACACTCTCCCGTGTGTGTCCTAATGAAGTACATACCGGACGATCACACGTCGTTTCTGCTACGTGGCAGACTAATGATCTCGTACAGTGACTTGTCGCCAGTTTCCTAACATGACATTCGCTCCACGGAAAACCTGCCAAACGGCAGCAACCTCACGCTTCATCGCTATCAATGTCACAGCAAAAGTTAGTATACATGATGTTTCCGGCGGTTGCAAGAAAATATTTGCAAAAATTGTATTTTTTTAGATACAATCCGGGGCTTTCGCAGAGCCCCTGTCCGGAACCACAATATATGGGATTTTGCGCATCTTTCTGCCACAAGGGCAAAAAACAGCCGGCGGATCTTCCCCGCCGGCTGTGTCCTGTCAGTCCATGGATCAAAAGATCAGTCTTCCGTTTCTGCCAGGGATGCTTCGAACAGATCCTGTACCTCTTTGGAAGGCTCCCTGTCGCATTTGGTCACGATCACAGCCACGATCAGGCTGACGATAAATCCGGGAACGATCTCGTACAGTCCTGTGGATCCGGATAAGAATGCATACCAGAGTGCATCTACCAGGAAACCGCTGACGATACCTGCGATGGCGCCCTTGTAAGTGAAGCGTTTCCAGAACAGGCTTAACAGGATCGTCGGACCAAAGGCTGCACCGAATGCGCCCCATGCACATTCCACCAGAGCCATGATGCCGCCGCAGCTGGGTGAACTTGCAATAAAGAAAGCGATCACGGCGATCACGGCAACAACGATACGGCCCGCCCAGAGCATCTCGCGGTCGGTCGCATCCTTACGGAAGATCGGTTTGTAAACGTCCGAGGAAAAAGCGGACGAAGAAGCAAGCAGCTGTGAATCGGCTGTACTCATGGAAGCTGCAAGGATCGCAGATAACAGGATACCCGCGATAAACAGCAGCAGACCGTTTCCTGCGAAGATGGTGCGGACCATGGTAATGAATACCAGACTCCTCTGATCCTCTGCAAGTGCGGTACCGAGGAACTCGTGGCCGACAAGACCGACTACCGTTGCCATTGCCAAAATGATCGTCGTCCAGAAAGAACCGATGATGCGTGACTTGCGCATTTCCGCTTCCGATTTGATCGACATGTAACGAATCAGGATATGCGGCATGCCCATGTAACCGAGTCCCCATCCGAGGCCGCTCAAGATATCGGCGATCGACTGCCAGTTAAAGGAGCCGCTGCTCAAAAGGTTGTAATAGTTTTCCGATGTCTCTACGGCAGCTACCGGCGCAAAGCCCGCTTTGCCCATGAAGACCGCTGCAATGATCGGAACCGCCATCAGTGCCATCAGCATGAGAAGGCCCTGGAAAAAGTCGGTCCAGCAGACGGCGTTGAAGCCGCCGAGGAATGTATAAAGCAGGATGATCACCGTCGCACCGATCATGGCCACTTTCTCGTCCATGCCGAATACCTGGTTGAACAGGCTGCCGCAGGCAACGATCGACGAAGCCGAGTAGATGCAGTACGCAACCATGAAGATCACTGCGCAGATGATCTGCAGAACTTTACTGTCTGAAAGGAAACGGTTCGTCAGATACTGGGGGATCGTGATCGAATCGTTTGCGCGGATCGAGAATCTGCGCAGACGCGGTGCAACAAAGATCCACGCACAGATCGTACCGATCAGCAGTCCGACCGAGATCCAGACCTGACCCATTCCGTACAGATAGATGGAACCGGGCAGTCCCATCAGTACCCAGGCACTCATATCCGAAGCGCCTGCGGAAAGAGCGGCTACCATACCTCTCATCTGTCTGCCGCCCAGGAAATACCCTTTTTCTCCTTCCGTGTCCCGCTTTGCCTTCAGGAAGAAATAAATACCGATCCCGACGACCAGGCAAAGATAGAGCGCAAAAGCCAATGCTTCCGTATTAAACATTTTTCATTCTCCTCCCACATTCTTTGTCATGGTAAAGCATTAAAACCTTTCAACAGTTTAGCGGATAAGATAAGAAAAATCAAGTGTTTTCCGCTTTTTCTTGCTTTTGTGACATATCCTGTACTATGATGATAACCGGATAGGATTCAGAATACGGAGAGGAAGCCATGTGGGTTGCCAGTCAATGGAAAGACTATGAAGTGATCGATACCGGAAGCGGTGAAAAGCTGGAGCGCTGGGGAAAGTATATCCTGCTGCGCCCCGATCCGCAGGTGATCTGGAGCAGTGAGAAAACCGACAGGCGCTGGAAAGAGCTGAACGCGCACTATCACAGAAGCGCGAAAGGCGGCGGCGAATGGGAATTCTTCGATCTGCCGGACCAGTGGAGCATTTCCTACGGCGATCTGACCTTCCAGCTAAAACCTTTTTCCTTTAAACATACGGGACTGTTTCCGGAACAGGCTGTAAACTGGGACTGGTTCTCTGATCTGATCCGGCCTGCTTCGGCAAACCGCGAAGTGAAAGTCTTAAATCTCTTTGCCTATACCGGCGGAGCAACCCTTGCCGCCGCAAAAGCAGGCGCACATGTCACCCATGTGGACGCGTCCAAAGGCATGGTGCAGTGGGCAAAAGAAAATGCAGCCTCCTCAGGCCTTGCGGATGCACCGGTCCGCTGGCTGGTGGATGACTGCGTGAAATTTGCCGAACGCGAGATCCGCAGGGGCAATCACTATGATGCCATCATCATGGATCCGCCTTCTTACGGCAGGGGTCCGAAAGGCGAGATCTGGAAAATAGAGGATTCCATCTATCCCTTTATCGAACTTTGTGCAAACCTTCTTGTTGAGAAGCCGCTCTTTGTACTGATCAATTCTTATACCACAGGCCTGCAGCCTGCGGTCTTATCCTATATGCTGCAAAAGGCGGTCGTCTCCAGATTCGGCGGCAGCGTGGAAGCAGGCGAGATCGGCCTGCCCGTATCTGCAAACGGTCTGATCCTGCCCTGCGGCGCAAGCGGCAGATATGTAGGCCCCGGCCGCTGATCTCAACGGTCCCGTTCAGGCAAGATTAAGCCACTTAAACCAGTCAAGACCGTAAACAAGCTGCATCAGCAGCTTTATAAGCCACTGTATGAGCAGGATCCCGATCCCTGCAAAGACCGCGATCTCAAATCGTTTGTAAAAGCGCGCGGTAAGGACCGCATAGGATGCCGGGTCCTGTTTTTTTGTGATCCGGCAGACGCTCGTGCGCACCATCCATATCAGATAGAGAAACAGTGCATAGACCGGGATGGGATGATACAGGATACTCTTTAAGACCCGTCCCCTTGCAAGCGCGAAGCACGACCTGGTCAGGCCGCAGCCCGGACAGTAGTATCCGGTGGCGCGCCGGAATGCGCAGAGACTCTCCCCGTGGATATTGTCAAATACCCCCGAACGAAGCAAAAGGGCTCCGGCAATGCCGAGCCCCAATGCTAACCACCCCAAGATATAAATGACGGTTTCTCTTCTATAATAATGCATCTTACAGATCCATGTCTTCGAGATACTCTTCAAAGCCCGGAACATCTTCCATGATATCCGGAAGGTTCTCTTTTACTAGAGAGCCGCTAGCCATCATGATGATACCGAGCAGGATACCGATCGCACCGCAAATGATACCGGCGATCGCCTTGCCTCTGCCGCCCATGCCTTTCGCAACAACTACGATACCAAGTGCAACGGCCGCAATACCTAAAACGATCTGAAACCATCCGAGACAGCAGCATACCAGAGCAACGATACCGCAGACCATCGATCCGATCGCAAGTCCGGCACTTTCCGTCGGCGCAGGTCCTGCCGGCTGTCCGTAATTTGCATAATCCGCATTACTGTAAGTCTGCTGTGGTGCCGTATAAGTCTGCTGCGGCGCTGTATAGGTCTGCTGCGGCTCCGTATAGGTTTCCGCAACGGTTTCTTCAACAACTGTCTCTGCGACCACCGGCTCTTCCACTGCCGGGGCAACAGGCTTTTCTTCTACGGGTACAGGAGACCCGCAACTTTCACAAAATTTTGCATTGCCTTCGATCGGCGCTCCGCAATTAGGACAAAACATATTTTTTCCCTCCCATAATGATATATGATTCGCTATTCCAAGGATATCACGAAACCCTGCAAAACTCAAACATTACTTTTCCTGCAGCTGCTCCTTAAGCAGCGCGATAAAATCATCCCTGTTCTCCGCATTGACGACATATCCGAAGCCCTGATCCCGAAGCAGGTCGTCCCTGAAACCGTTATAGGTGATCTCGATCATCGCCCACCCCACATAGGGCGTAAAATGCGAAGTCTCATAGTAATTTCCGGGCGTTGTCGTCACATTGGAAATGCTCGAGAAATTCACATAGCTGCAGACGCCTGCCAGCTCATACAGAAAATCCAGATAACCGTATTCGCAGGCTGTTTCATACGTTTTGTAATATAACGGGTTGGTCACGACCTTCAGGTCGATCCCGTACTGCTCACAGAGCGCGGCCAGTTCCCGCATATCCGCGATCGTCTCATTCAGGCGCAGGGAATAATAATCCGCCCTGTATCCCGGCATCTCATGGCCTGCCCCGTCCGTTCCGTCAAATTCCGAAGGCTTGTCGAGCCGTTCCGTTCCCGTTCTGCGGAAGCGCTCCGCAAAATCAGGATCCGATTTACCGCTCTCCCTGTATTCCTTCATAAAGGAAAGCGATTCGTACGTCGTGATCAGATCACAGTATTTGGCATAGAATGTCAGCCAGGAGATCGGTCCTCCCGTAGGATAGGGCACACGGTACAGCATCGTTTCATGCATTTTGGGGTCGACAAAGCAGGAAATGTCGTCTACCAGCACCAGCACGTGTTTGGGGACAAAGCCGCCACGGATCAGGACACGCAGTGTTTTCACATGTTCGGCCGGTACGCCCTCCGAATAACACATATCATAGTAGGTTCCGTCGGGAATGGATTCCACATCGAGGAAACCGGCCCGCGAAGAGCCGAAGACCAGCGAGTCGAACCTGTCCGGATGACGCAGGATATATTTTGTTTTGATGAAGTTTTTGTTGGGCTCCACCCCGTTATCCACCGGATCCTCATAATGAAAGATGTTGTACGGATCGATGAGTATGCTGACCGGCGCAAAGACCGCGACCAGGAGCAGGGTGAAGATCAACAGTTTCAGCAGAAATCTTTTCATCACAAACCCTTACTTAAAACTGGAAATATATAAAATCCGCCTTGGCGCCGCCATGGAGTTTCAGCACGATCACAAGCACCGCAAACACCAGATAGACGGCCCAGCGCAGAGGCAGTTTCTGTTTCCGCAAAAACAGGATCGGATCGCATCTTTTCGAGAAAAGATCAAACAGCCACAATCCTGCGATCATCACGAGCACCTTCACAAGAGACCTCGGAACAAGGCCCAGTGCCGGAAGGGTTCCGGATAAGATGCCCGGCTGCAAAAGATGCGTAATGGCATAAAACGCATCCGAGATACTGTTCGCCCTGAAGAAGATCCAGGCAAGCGTGACAACGGCAAACGTGATACATACCTGTACAAAGTACAGGACCTTGTTTTTTCCATCCTGTTTCCCGGGCATGGGCGGTCTGCCTGCTGCCGTCTTTTCGTAGACGGTGTTCTCGATCACCTGTGCCAGCCCGTGAACCGCTCCCCAGAGTACATAGGTCCAGTTCGCACCGTGCCACAGGCCGCTGATCAGGAACGTGATGAACAGGTTTATATTGCGGCGAAGCTTTCCCCGTCTGTTTCCGCCAAGCGGAATGTAGATATAATCCTTCAGCCAGGTGGAGAGGGAAATATGCCAGGAACTCCAGAATCCCTTGATCGAGGGCGAGAAATACGGCTGCCTGAAGTTGAGGATCAGGTCGAACCCGAGCATTTTCGCAAGTCCTACCGCCATGTCGGAATATCCGGAAAAATCACAATAGATCTGCAGGGCAAACAGGACCGCGGCAACCGGCACCGCAAGGCCCGCACTTGCATGCAGGTCATTGAACACATTGTCCACGTATTTGGACAGTCCGTCCGCGATCACGATCTTCTTGATCAGTCCGGTCAAAAGAAGCGTGGCACCGTATACCGTTTTTTCATAATCAAAGACCTGCGGTTTGTCAAGCTGCGGCAGGAAATGCCCGCCCCGCTCGATCGGTCCCGAAGTGATGTTCGGGAAGAAGCAGGTAAATACCGCATATTTGCCGAGATGTCTGCAGGCAGGGATCTTTCCGCCGTATACGTCCGCCAGATATCCGATCATCTGGAACGAAAAGAAGGAAATGCCGATGGGCTGCAGCAGCCTGAGGGCCGGCGCCGTAAACGGGATCGAAAATGCCGCTGTAACCTTCTGCAGACTGTCCAGTGCAAATCCCGCGTACTTGAAGACCGCCAGTGTCAGCACGATCAAAATGATCATGCACACAAAAAGCGGTTTTGCCGCCTTTTTGTCCGTTTCCAGATAAAGGGCACAATAATAGGATGCGATCGTTAAGATCAGGATCAACAAAAGAAAACGGGCCTCAAAGCTTGCGTAAAATACCACATTTGCCGCAAGCAGTACAGCCCATCTGTATTGATGTGGCAGTATCCAATAGATCATGAATACTGCCACCATAAAGATCAAAAATGTTATAGAACTAAAACTCATGCTTTCGTTGCTTTACGTGCGCGGGGTTTCGCTTTGGGTTTGCTGACGGGTGCCTGTTCCTTAACGACCGGTTCGATCTCGATCATAACGGGCTCCGCTTTTTTCACGGGTGCTGCTTTTGCAGGAACAACACGCTTCACGGGTGCTGCCTTCTCTTCCTGTTTTACGGGTGCATCCGCTGCCTTCTGCGCTTCCGCTTTTTCTGCCTTTTCAGCTTTGTCTGCTTTGTTCTCATCCTTCTTGGGACGCAGCATCAGCGTTTTCAGACGATCCAGCAGGCTGATGGAATAACGGAAGATCGGGTCCAGTAAAAGACCGCCGATGTATTCCATGCTGGGATAACTCTTTCCGCAAAAATATGCGATCAGGCCGACAGCCGCATAGCCGCCGAAGATCACTGCATATCTCTGCAGGAGTCTTAACAGACGCTCCTTATCCTTTCCTTCCGCATGCGTGCATACATTTCCGAATAATGCAATCAAAAAGTCCACAGACAGGATGATAAACAGAATAATCACAAATGCCAAACTCATAACCTATCCCCTTTCTACATGTAAATTGGTTTACATATTATTCCCATTGCTAACATCATAACGTGTTTATAGCGCGTTGTAAAGCCAAATCTGCATATTTTATGTCTATTTGTCACGCAGTTCGATCACGGGACCGCCTTTTCCCAGGATATAATCCTCCGTGATCGTGACTCTGCCGATGTTTTCGTCCTTGGGGATCTCATACATGATATCTAACATCAGCTCCTCAATAATGGAGCGCAGCGCTCTTGCGCCGGTGTCCTTTTCCATCGCTTTTTTCGCGACTTCCAGAAGGGCTTCTTTCGTAAAGTGCAGATCCACTTCATCCAGGGACAGCAGTTTCTGATACTGTTTGATGATCGCGTTTTTCGGTTCGGTCAGGATCGCAACAAGCATTTCCTCTGTCAGCCCCTGCATCGCGAAGATGATGGGCATACGTCCGACGAACTCGGGGATCATGCCGTATTTCTTCACATCCTCGACCGTGACTTCATTCAGGATATCCTTGCGTTTATCCAGCACGTCTTTGAGTTCCGCATTGAAACCGATCGAAGTCTGTTTTCTGAGCCTCTGCTTGATGATCTCGTCCAGATCCGGAAACGCGCCGCCGCAGATGAACAGGATATTGCGCGTATTGATCGTGGTCAGCGGCACCATGGCATTCTTGGAGTTCGCACCGACAGGCACTTCCACATCCGCTCCCTCTAAAAGTTTTAACATGCCCTGCTGCACGCTCTCACCGCTCACATCCCGGCTGTTGGTATTCTTCTTTTTGGCGATCTTGTCGATCTCATCGATAAAGATAATGCCGGATTCCGCACGGTCCACATCATTATCGGCCGCTGCGAGCAGTTTGCTGACAACGCTTTCGATATCGTCACCGATGTACCCGGCCTCCGTGAGGGAGGTGGCGTCCGCAATGGCAAGCGGCACATCCAGAAGTTTTGCGAGCGTCTTTACCAGATAGGTCTTCCCGCAACCGGTCGGACCGATCATGAGCATGTTTGATTTTTCTATCTCCACTTTCTGCAGGCGTTCGTCAAAGTCTTCCTCTTTCATGCACTCCGCCGCGATCCGCTTATAGTGGTTGTATACGGCGACCGAGATCACCTTTTTGGCGTGTTCCTGGCCCACCACATATTCGTCGAGCATTTCTTTCAGCTTGTGCGGCTGCGGAATATCCCTGATATCGATGATCGGGACCTTTTCCTCGCCGGGCTTGCGCTTTTTGACTTTCGGTCCGCCCATCATACCCTGGATGTCCGCCATGTTTAAGAAACTGATATTTGGCAGGCCGTTGCCAAAGAAAGGGCCCTTCTTCTCCGTCCCTTCCTCTTTCTTCTTTTCGGGATCATCCGGCAGTGCCGGTTCCGTTTTTACGGGCGCACTCATCGATGCCCCGTCCGGCATCGGCATTCCGTAAGCCGGTGCCCGGTCAAACATTTCCTGCAGCTCATCATGCGAGAGTTCCGGCATCGCGCCGAACCCGAACTTGGACATGGCGTCCATGGTCTTTTTCATACAGTCGTCACAGATGCAGACGCCGTTTGGCAGATGGAACATCTTTCCGGCGTTCTCCTCGTTTCTGTGACACATATAACAAACATCTTCGTAATGATTTTCAGACATCTTTCTCACCTATCCGGTCGTTTTCCCATAAATTCATAAAGAAGGTCCTGTTCATGGTATAGCCAAGGATCTTTTCTTTGGATAATTCCCTGTAGCGCCTGCCCGCCCTGTATCCGAAATACTTGTAGGCGGATGTGATCACAAACGGGAAGATCGCGAAGGGTCTCCCGTTTTTTACAAAATAAGCAAAGGCGCTCTTAACAAATTTGAATCCCTCCGATTCGGAGCTGACCCTGTCAAAGACCTCCGGATGCATTGCCTGCGATACCGCAAGGTCGAAGTTTCTCTGCATCTGCTGCCGGTTCGTATAACTGTGGGAATGGATCACCTGCGCATCCGCCGCATAGACCACCGCATATCCGTGATCGATCAGGTTTGCCGCATATACCATATCCTCGTTGAAGATCGCACGGTCCACAAAGCCGCCGAGTTTATCGAAGTAGGCTTTGCGGTAGGCCGCGCACACATTGGAACAGAAGAACGTCTTGATCCCCAGTCTCTCCAGATCCGCAAGCGTCTTTTTTTCGCTTCGGTCCGGATAATTGAAATCTCTGGAGAAGCGTTCCGCGATCCCGGCGTCCGGTCCCGCAAGCTGTCTTGCGTATACGGCTCCGACCTCCGGGTCCGAAAACGGTTTCAGAAGGTTCCCGATCAGGTGCTCATCTGCCGGGATGGCATCGTCTGTCATCAGGATCACGGTTTCCGCATCAGAATAAGACACCCCCAGGTTGCGTGTCCTGCCGTGATCGAATTCCGTTTGGGAAATATGATGGACTTCCGTTTCCGGCAGGGACAGGCCTTCTGTGGTCTTTGCCCAGTCCTGCCAGTATTCCTCCCCGGTGTTGACGATGATGATCTTTCCCGGGGGGACGCTCTGCTCCTGCAGTTTTAGCAGCAGCCGTGTGAATTTTTCATCCGGCCTGTAAACCGGTATTACGATATCAGCCGTCATCAGTATGCATTCTCATTAATAAAGCCTTTGAAAACAGTCAGGAACAGGATCTTGATGTCAAAGCCCATGGTCCAGTTCTCGATATAGTAAAGGTCGTATTCGATCCGCTTCTCGATCGGCGTATCGCCTCTCAAGCCGTTTACCTGCGCCCAGCCGGTCAGACCGGGACGCACCTGGTGCTTGACCATGTAGCGCGGGATCTCTTCTTTGAATTTCTCCACGAACTGCGGCCGCTCCGGTCTCGGCCCCACAAGGCTCATCTTACCGGCCAGGATATTGAATAACTGCGGCAGTTCGTCAATACTTGTCTTACGGAGGAATCTTCCGACCTTTGTCACGCGCGGATCGTCCTTGGTCGTCCATCCCTTTCTCTCTTCTCTCTCTTCCTGCACATACATCGTCCGGAATTTATACATCGTGAACGGCTTGTTGTGCATGCCGATCCGTTCCTGCGCAAAGATCACGGGACCTTTGGAAGTCGCCTTGACCGCGATCGCACTGGCCACCATAACGGGAGAGGAAAGAATGATCCCGATGATAGACAGGACGATGTCCGCAGCACGTTTTACGATGGCATTGAGCGTATTGGAAAGCGGCACATGGCGGATATTGATGACCGGGAGTCCCTGCAGATCCTCGGTGTAGGGCCTGTTCGGGATGACGCCGGCATAATCCGGGATAAATTTGGTATGTACGCCTGATTTTTCACACTGTTCGACGATCTCGGGCAGGCGGCCGTACTCGGCCAGACTTAAGGTGATCGCGATCTCGTCCAGTTTGTTCTCCGGAAGGATCACCGCCAGATTGTCGATACGTCCGAGCACCTTCACGCCCTTATACATGGTCCCGCGTTCCACATGATCGTCGAGGATACCCCTGACAACATAGCCCCACTGCGGGTTCAGGCGGATCCGGTTGATATAGGATTCCGCGGACTTCGAATATCCGACAAGCAGCACATATTTCAGGTTCTTTCCGCGCCGTCTGATGAAGCGCAGCGCATAGCGGATCACGTTCCGCACGGCGGTCTCTGCCACGATGTTGACAGCCCAGAAGATGAAGATCATCTGTCTGGAAAAGTCCGGATTGTTGATCACGTACAAAACCACGATGAACGCGACCAGACCGATCGTGTTGGACCTTACGATGTTGAACAGTTCGCGTTTCCTGCCGGATACGCGTTTGGAACTGTAAAGGTCGAACTGATAATAGAGGAGCAGGTAGCCGGGGACGATGAAATAGAGCGCACCGAAATAAACCTGCGCCGGAAGACCCATGTCGTAGTCGAGCAGGCCGCTCTTGAATTTCATATACCAGGCAAACAGATAGGAGGATGCGATCACCATCGCATCGATCACAAGATGAAGCCTGTTAAATATCCGTTGGTTGTCCTTGATCATGGCTGAGTCCTGTCCCCTGATCTTTCTCTAACCGGCCAGTCTGCGGATCATGTTGAGCCACAGTTCCAGCTGGATCTTTACATAGTTCTTGAAAAAGCGGCCGGAGTAGGGAAACTTCCGCCCCTGCACGCACATCAGATATCCCCGTTTCATGCCGGAGAGATACTCTCTGCCGTATCCCTTGCAGATGAAAAACAGGGCTTTTATACCAAAGCCGATCAGTAAGAACGGCAGATTGATCAGAATCTGCAGCGCCGGCATGTTCTTGTAGATCACATACCAGCTGTTTCTTGCGGCGATCCGGACTTTGAAAGGATTATACCTGGAGCCCGTTGCCCCGCTGCCCGCATGGTAGACCACGGCATCCGGCGTATAATGATTTTCATACCCCATGATCCTGGCCCGGTATCCCACATCCACATCCTCCAGGTACGTGAAGTGGAATTCGTCAAAATAGCCGATCTGCTCAAACAGGTCCCTGCGGTAGATCGCCGCACCGCCGCAGGCCGAAAACACCTTTGCATACTTGTTGTAGTGCTTTATGCTCCGGTCTTTTCCCCGCGCAAAAGCCCATCCGAGCGCACAGTAGAGATCCCCTGCCCCGTCGAGCTTATCCGGCGCATACATCTGCAGCATCCGCGAGGATACGGAAAAGATCTTCTCATCCTTATCGATCGCCTCATACAGCGCTTCCACAAAATGCGGATCGCATACCGTATCGTTGTTCAGCAGGATCAGATACGGCGACGTTGTCCGTCTGATCCCCTCATTCACCGCACGGCTGAACCCGAAATTCTGCTCCAGTCTTACCAGTCTCACTTCCGGATAATGCGCAGCGATATACTCCGCGCTCTGATCCTCGGAGGCATTGTCAATGACCAGGATGTCAAAATCACGAAATGTCTGCTCCTTCAGGGAATGCAGGCAGTTCTCTATATAGGCGTCGCCGTTGTAGTTGGGAATGATGACCGTTACGAGCACTTGCCCTATTTCCTCCTGAATTCCGCGTACGGGTCAAATACAACAATATACTGGGATGCCAGACGGGGTTTTCCGCCTTCGATCTCCAGGGCGGACTTCCGAAGCAGCATGCAGTCCAGCGAAACGCCGTCCACGCGCTGCTGCAGGCTGGCTCTGTGCATATAGCCGGAATAGTGTCCGTTTAAACCGCTGTAATTGGGGACATATTTCCCCGCCTCGTCCTTCGTGTAGCCCGCACTTTCCACGCGGAACCGTTTTCCGTAGATCTTGCCGCCGACGCACCCTACCTCGTAGCGGGACAAATGCCCCATCAGTTCCTGCAGGTAATCCGGATGCAGCGGTTTCAGATCCTCCGACAGGATCAGGATATAATCCTCATGGATCGAAGAGAGCGCTTCCGCGTCCATTGCATCCCACTGCTTTCTGGTCAGCCGCAGTACGCTTGCCGGCACCGGCTCGTAGATCACGCGGAAAAAGCCGAGGTGTGCCGTGTGCTCCACCTTTGCACGCACCCCTTTCCGCTTCAGGTGTGCCTCAACGGCCCGTTTTCCCGCTTCATACGCATAGCGTTTGCTCTCGGGATTGATCGCGGTGGAGGCCTCATGGCAGCGCCAGTGATAGAGGACCTTCGGCACGTGCGCCACGGCACTCACAGGCGCGTTTTCCAGACAGCGGAAGATAAAATCATGATCCTGCGCACCGTCGAATTCTTCCTGAAAACCGCCGACTTTTCTGGCGATCTCGGTACGGATCACGAAAAAATGACAGATGTAATTATTACTGCGGAGCAGGTCGATGTCAAAGCCCGGTTTGAAATTCGGATCATAGTAGCGTATGCCGTCCGGATCGATCTTGTCCTCGTCCGTATAGACCGCACGGATCCGGTTGCTGTAGACATTCCCGTCCTTGCAGAGGTTCGCGGATAAGACCTGCATGATCTCATACAGGGCATCCGGCTCCAGGACATCATCATGGTCAAGCATTCCCACATATTCTCCGGTCGCCATCTCCAGCGCCGCATTCGTATTCAGGGCGATCCCGCCGTTCTCCGTAAGCTTGCGGTAACGGATCTTTCCCGCGACATGCGGTTCGATCGCACCCGTCACTTCCATGACCGTGTTCTTCACAAGATCGGATTCCGATCCGTCTGCAATACACAACTCCCAGTTTTCATAGGACTGCGCGACAACAGAGCCGATCATCTCCTTCAGGAAAGCCGGTTCTGTTTCATAGGCGGGGACCAGGATGCTGAACTTATACGGATGCATGTATTTCTCTTCTCTCTGTTTGGAGAGCGTTTCCGCATTCGGCCGCATCTTCAGGAACATTTCCTGATAGCCTGTGATCGAAGCATCCGGATCCAGACGCTCTTTTGCCTTGAAAAAAGCCTCTTTGATCCCGTTGCGTTTCAGGTACTGGAATCCTTTCCTGATATTCTGTCTGTTGATCCTGTTCTCTTTGGACTCACTCATTTAAAAACACCTGCAATTCTTCCGGCGTGCCCAAAACATGCACTTTGTCTGCATCCACATCGCAGATACGTACGATGCCGCCCTTTCCGATCAGGTAATTATACAGCGGAGCCACATACCGCTCCCTGGCTGCAGATCCCTGCAGGCTGCTGCATCTGCCTTCCTCATAGAACTCCCTGTACAGGGTTTCATAGAGCTCACAAGTCCTGAAATAGTAGGCGCCAAGCGTACAGTGATCCGAAATGCGCTCTTTCTCCCTGACTTCCACGGCAGCTCCCTCATCATCCAGTTTTACAAAACTCCAATGATCGCCGGGAGCCTGAAAACAGGGGATGAATCCGTCGCCGCAAAGCTGGTCCGTGCGCATTTCACCTGCTTCAACATAAGTATCGATATTGTAGATCAGAAGCGGGGCAGCTTTATCCCACTTGGGGGCTGCCAGCAGCGCTGTCGTAGCCTGTCCGTCCGTAGTATGCGAAAGTTCGAGGATCTCAAAATGACGGATCCCGAGCTTTGCGCAGGCGCTGCGGATAAAGGACTCCGCCTGATCCTCTGCCCTGACTATAAAATAATATGTGTTATCGTTTCCGTAACCTTTCAGGCTTTCCATGGAGTATTCAAACAGGGTCCGCCCTTTTGCCTCGATCATGTACTTGGGCACCTGATATCCGGCTTCCCTGAACCGGCTGCCCAAACCCGCCATTGTGATCACGATCTCCATGCACTACCTCCCGCATCTGCTGTTTTTGCAGATCTCGTCCATCTCTTCAACCGTCTTGTGCAGGAATTCATCCGGACGCACCGTACGGTCATCCACATAGAAACCGTGTTTTCCCGGCCAGGGTTTTCCGTATATGATCTCATCGTACGGGATCTCCCATTTATCCAGCCAGGTAAGTAACACCTTTGCCGTATTGGCATTGATCAGACCGATATTTCCGCTGTAACTGTTCATGTTCCGGGACGTTAAGAGCACGATCTTTGCACCCTGTGCCTTGTATTCGCGGATCTTTTCTACCATCTCCGGGTAAGGGACCAGGTCTTCATACCGTTCTTCTGCGGTTTTGATCGGGCATAAAGTTCCGTCCACGTCAAAAATAAAGGTCAGGTCATTCATGTTCAATCTCCTTCAGGATCCCGGCCGCATTCAGCAGGAATCCCATTACTTTCTTTTCTCTGTCTATGTGCAGCGGAAGCATCGACAGGAACAGGGATGCCTCATAGAGGCGGATCAGCTTCCGGTCCATATGCAGACGGTCCAGGAATTCCCCGAACATGCGCACATATTCCGCATTGTCGCAATCAACGCGGAGCCGGAAGTGCAGATCGTCATTCAGACAGATCTCAAACAGGTCGCTGTTAAAGAAATCGTAGGCACCGCAGATGGAATGGGACAGTTTCGCCACGTCATAGAACGGATCCGTATACAGTTCCTCTTCCGTCAGGGCTCCCTTTGGATCGATCAGTTTCATAAACGAGGCTTCATGGGAATACAGGATGTTCGAGAAGCACAGATCCCCGTGACCGATCACCAGGACCGGATCAAATTTCATGGCGCCTGTTATTTTTTCATACAGTCTGCTATATTCCGCATAGAGCGCATCGATCCCGTCGTACATGCCGGACGCACGCAGCAGGTCGTTCAGTTTCCCGTATAACGGAGACTTCTTCAGTTCATTAAGCCTTCTGCGGACCTTGTCCACATACAGTTCCCGCATGCATTCTGAATACTGTTCCGGTGTGACCTGTTTTCCCTTGCGGCTTATGAGAAAACGGTGCAGTTTTTCGAGGATCTCGCGAAACTCCTCCGTGGAGATCGCCCCGTGCACATAGCGGATCGCAAGGTCTGTCATATGATACCGCTCCATCGAGTAGCTTGCTCCCTCGGAGGTTTCCCTAAAATCAAACGGCATCGCAAACCACATTTTCATCTCATCCGGCAACAGGTGGAAGAATGTATATTCCCTGCGCAGTTTTTCCGCGTTCGTACTCTTCTTGATAACGGTATAAGCGTCCCCTGACAGCTCGTTAAAGAACCGCGCGTCAAACCCGCCGGTGATGAACTGGCGGAAGGCCGGGACTTCCGCAAGGTTTAAGAATGCATTGGAACGGATCATCTGAAATTCCTGCTCATGATCCTTCAGCCGGTAAAAACTGTCTGCATCCGGATAGATAACGGCCGCTATTTCACCATCCTGCACGATCTGATAGCATTCCTTTGCATAAACGGATTTTTCGATCAGCACATCAAAGGCATCCTCATCACGGATCGCCATGTTGGAGTACAGCCTCAGGAGCGCAAACCCTGCGCTCTTTTCCGTCCATTCCTCCGTGAGGTCATAAAAGCCTGCGCAGACAGGATACTGCATGGCAACGGCTCTGGTCCGTTCCCTGAGCGGGATCCTTTTGTAGATCGTGTCACCAAAGCTCTTATTCCCCGTGATGTTGCGGATCATGCGGTCCGGTATTCTGCTGTCATCATATAGAACGATCGTTTTCTTCATGCTTTCCGTTTCCCTGTGTTTTTACCCCTGTAAGACAGAATGCATAGGAACAGTGTCACTACAGCGGCAACTGCCATAAAGTATATTCCAAACGCCACATATCTGTCCATGAGCGCCGTTTTGTTTGCAGAGACGATGCTCTGGATATATGCGGAGATATCGGTCCCTCCCGTCAGTCCGTAGTGGCCTGCCATCAGATAGAGGATCAGGCATTCCATCAGCCAGGCCATAAAGGAAAAGATCGTAAGGAGCGCATATCTCCCGTGGATCAGTCTTTTTACGTATTCATAACCGGCCATCATCAGTTCCAGCAGTTTCAGACTTCCCATGGCGCCTTTTGACGTACGGTTCATGATCAGATACCGGTTCAGATAGGTATAGAAGGACGGAAACGCCCTGTACGCAAAGACGGCTACGACCACAAACGCACTCAGCAGGAGCGTGGAATCCGCCACGGTTCCCCTCTTCAGCAGTTCAAACGGCAGTAGGATCAGCACAAGCGCCACCGTATCGAAGAACCGGTCTAAAAGGACCGACAGAAAACCGATCCGGAAACTCTTTGTAGCCCTGCAGAATACAAAGATCCGGAAAAACTCGCCGAGTTTGAACGGAACGATGAGATTCACGAGCGTCGTCAGGCAGTAATAGAACAGGAACCGCCAAAACGGGATCTTCTCATCGATCACGATCAGGTAGAGCCGTATCAGTTTTGCGAAGTGAACGATCAGGAACAGCACCGCGATAAACGGCAGGAACCACAGACCGCTCCAATACAGACCTTCTGTCATTTCACACTATCCGCTCCGTATTCCGTGATGATCCTGTCGCGGTATTCACCGCAGATCGTTGCAGGATCGGTCCGGTAATCAAAAAGCATCTTCAGTACTTTCATTGCCTGGGAGACCATCTTCACATTGGATACCTGGTCATCCTCTCTCCAGGATACCGGATAAAATCTCGCATCCAGGTTGTAGTAGTCCAATGCCAGGACCATGCAGTAATTGAACATCAGGTTGTCCGGAAAACGCTCATAATACCGGCTTTCCAGATCGGATACGCGGTACATGTTGAGTCCGCTCCCGAGATCATATACCCTTCTGCGGATCACGGCTGCGAAGAGAAAATCATAAACGATGTTCCCAAACGTCCGAAACAGCGAATAGCCGATCAGGCGGGATCCCCGCATGAACCTTGCTCCGAGGATGCAGGCATGCTTCCGGTAATAGCCGGAGCGCAGAACGGGAAGGAAATCCGCGATCGATCCCTGATCATCGCCGTGCAGTACGATCACATAGTCAAACCCGTGTTCCATCGCGTAAGAAAAGGCGACCTTATGCGAACCGCCAAGCCCGTAATTTTCATGGTTTAAAAGCAGCTTCAGCGGAAAATCCGGATGACGGTCCATAAATGCGCTGACCACCGCTTCCGTCTGATCCGTACTGCGGTTATTTACAACGATCACTTCCGTGATATAACGCATGATCCCGCTGTCTAGCTGACCGAGCACACGCACGATCTGCTTCTCACAGTTATAGGCGGGAATGAACAGAAGGATCTTATCCATGTCGTTTCTCCTTTGGAATCCGCTTTACTCAAGCTCCGTTTTCAGGCCGCTCTCTGTCAGGTTACGCGGCGAAACGGTTATACTGCTGCTGTCATACTCATAGCCGTCCGGTATGTAGGTCGTTTTATTGCGGTAATCATACAGGCAGGCTTCTTTTCTGTTATTGGAATAGTAGGCGACCGACTCCGCACAGTCTTCCCCCAACAGGTTCAGCACCGTCTGGTTGTAGTGCCACTCATCCACCATGTATTCCGTGGAGATCCCCGAGAGCAGTGTGGAACCGAGCGCATAATAATCGCTCTCCCTGCTCATCTTGATCTGCGCGTAGATGATCTTTTCAAAGAAGTCCTTCCTGGTAATGGTGCGGCCCGGCGTGATGAAGAACACCTTTTCCACGCCGTTGATGAAAAGCGGCCGGATGATATCGCTCATGTTCTGTTCGTACTGCTCGGAAGAAAGGTCATCAAGCGCATCCGATTCGCCCTGCAGCCAGACCGCATATCTGTGCCGGATCGCATACTGGTCGTTCTCAAGCCAGACAACGGCTCTCTGCAGACGCTCGGTATAATCATAAACGACCGGTGCGGACATCCAGAAGGCCGTGTCGGTCGCTCCCGCCGAAGCGGAAACAGCCACGACCGGTATGCCCGTTTCTTCAAAATAGCGGTTAGCAAACGCCGAAACCAGAGATCCGTTCTTGGTCCCCGGCAGATCCATGATCGCGTTTAAGTTATTCTCGTTGACTCCGAAGGGTTCCGTGAGCGGATAAAGTCTTGTCGGATCGGATACGGCACGGAACTCATATCCCTCATCCGTCGGGACTTTCGGCGCATATGCGGCGTTACCGCCCGCACCGGACATGTTGCTCTGTCCCATGAACATGATGAGATCCACGATCCGTTTCCCGTCTTCCGTATACTGAAAACCGTTGGCATCGCTTTTGGAACTCCCGTCGATCGCCTTTGCAGCCTCTACGGTCTTGGCGATCTCCGTGTCCGCATCTGCTTCGGGATCCTCCCCGCTTACAGGTTCTTCAACCGCCGGTTCTTCGGCAGTTTCCTCCGTGTCCGCAGTTTCAGCCGGCAGTTCCTCTACCGCCGTAACTTCTTCTGTTTCATTTTCCGCTGTCGCCACGTTCCTCTGCGTACAGCCGCTAAGCAGGCAGACAAGAGCGAGCAGACAGATCCAGGTTGTGTGATTTTTACGCATCATTTTTCTTTTCCAGTGTTAGTTTTCTGCTGATAAAGTTATATACCATCACGATCCCGGTCGCGACCATTTTCACAAAGGCCGTGATCAGGGACGGGTGTGCCTCTACAAGGGACGGGACCAGACGGTCACAGAGTACGACGCCGAAATACAGGATGGCTTCGTTCAGTCCTAAACCGATCAGGCTCAAGATCGTAAAGATCAGGAATTCCATCCTGCGGTCCAGATCTTCCCTGCGCTCAAACACAAAGCGCATGCTCATAAAATAGTTATAGATCAGGGAGATCACAAATCCGAACACGCCGCCGATGGCAGCCGCGTTCTCCGTACTGCTGCCGAGTGACCGGCACAACGCCGATACGAGCAGTGTGATCACGAAGTCGATCACGAAGGAGGTTCCGCCCACAAAGGCAAATTTGATCAGCTGCGCCAGCAGTTTTTTCCGTTTGTTATCCGTTTCCATTGTCCGTATTTCCAGTCTTAAAGATTGATAGGTTCAGCAAAGCCGTCATCCAGAGCGTAAAGGCGTAATAAACGGTTCCCGTCACGATCCGGATAAACGTCGCTTCCCCAAACAGCCGCATCACGAAAAATACAAGTAAAAGCACGGCTATGTATGCAGGCAGTGTTATCATCCTGCCGCGGATCCCGTTTCCTGCAGCCGCAAAAAACACGGATGAAACCAGGATCAGGGGAAAGAAGTCATAGGTCCTGTGGTACAGAATGATCAGTGACCACAGAAGCAGCACCGAAAACAGCAGGTTTTCCTGCGTGCCGTCTGCCTTCAGTGAAACGATGAACAGCCCGCACATCACGATCGCTGCCAGGATAAACGCAAAGGTCGATCCGTGAAACAGGGCACCGAAGTCCAGTCCGCCCTCCGATGCCAGCGCCATCGATACTTTCAGCGGTTTCAGCAGCATATCAAAATACGATTCTGACAGCCACCGGGCAGAAACGCCGGTCAGCGCCGCGTGGATCCCGACAGACAGTACCAGTTCCCGCCATTTCCGTTTGTATACAAAATACAGAGCCAACGGTGCCGTCAGGGTGTATTTAAAGTAACTCACCGCCAATGCAAGCGAAACGGGAATGCAGCCCGCATTTTTCTGTACCAGATATACGGCAAGCAGAAGGTAAAACAGCGAAAAGACCGTATGCTGTCCCACGCCAAGCTGGTTTCGATACGGCGTTCCCGCAAGCATCAGCAGGATCAGGAGCGCATAGAGAAACCGGTCAGCTCCCGCAAGGAACGTCTTTCGAAAGAGGATGGCAAGTCCCGCCGTATACAGTATATTCGTGACAAGCCACAGGATCCTCGCCGTATGCGGGGAAAACAGCGTATAAGGGAACAGCAGCAGCAGAAGGGATGGAAACTGGTTGGCTTCCATCTTCTGCGGGGCCCCGATCGACTCATAGTAGCTGTAATAGGCCTGCAGGTCTCCCCGGTCAAGCGCCCCCGTCGGTGACAGGGACTCGTCGTAGGGATCGATCCGCATCATAAGCGCCTTCGCGGCATCCCACTGGAAATCCTGACTGAACCGCAGTGCGTTTCTTGCACCCTGCATAACGGACAGCGCCGCCAGAAGACCAAGCACCGTCAGGATCACGATCCGGAATATTCTGTTCTCATAGAGAGCGATCCCGGCAGTTTTCATATCAGATCATTCCGACCAGCGCATCGGTCAGTGCTTTCAGTTTTGTCTTGGCATCGTCCATGTTTTTGCCGCAGATCCCCATGTAGAACTTCAGCTTCGGCTCCGTACCGGACGGACGCAGGCAGCACCAGGAATCATTTTCCAGCTCAAAGTAGAGCACGTTGGAGGCCGGAAGACCTGTTTCGCTGATTTTTCCCGTCGCAAAATCACGCACTTCATTCTTCTTGAAATCCTTCAGGCACTGTACCTTCAGGTCGCCAAATGAAGCCGGTGCGTTGTTGCGGAACTTCTCCATGATCGCATCGATCTGCTGCGCACCCTCGATGCCTTTCAGTGTCAGGGTGTGGATACCTTCCATGTAGTACCCGTATTCCTCGTAGATCTTCAGCATCTGATCCCACACGGTGATCCCCTGCTTCTTGCACCATGCGGCTACTTCGCACAGGCACATGACCGCAACCACGGCATCCTTGTCCCTTGCGTGCGTGCCGACCAGACAGCCGTAACTCTCTTCGAGACCGAACACATACTCGTTTTCATGTGTCTGCTCGAACTGTTTGATCTGTTCACCGATATATTTAAATCCTGTCAGGACCTTGATCAGGCGCATATCATAAGCTCTTGCGAGCGCATCCGTCAGGTTGGTCGTCACGATCGACTTGATCACGGCGCCGTTCTTCGGAAGCGTGCCTGCTTTTTTCTTTTCACGCAGGATGTATTCCGCGATCAGCATGCCGGACATGTTGCCGGTGAACGGGACGTACTCGCCGCTCCTGCTGTCTTTTGCGTAGATACCGAGTCTGTCGGCATCCGGATCGGTCGCGAGAATGATGTCCGCGTCTTTTTCCTTCGCCAGCTTCAGTGCCAGCGTATAGGCCTTGGGGTCCTCCGGATTGGGGTAGTCCAGTGTGGTAAAATCAGGATCCGGCAGTTCCTGCTCGGGCACAACGAATACATGCTTAAAACCGAGCTCCGAAAGGATCCTTCTGACGGGAATGTTGCCCGTCCCGTGGAAAGGCGTATATACGATCTTAATCTCATCCGCCATTTCACGGATCACATCGGCGTGGATGATCTGCTTTTTCAGTTCTTCCATGTAGGTATCGTCGATCTCGGAACCGATCACATGGTACAGTTTTGCGGCGATCGCTTCTTCTTTTCCCATGGTCTTTACATCATGGTAATCCGTAACGGCTTTCGCTTCGTTAACGATATCCACATCCTTGGGAGAGGTGACCTGCGCGCCGTCTTCCCAGTATACTTTATAACCGTTGTATTCCGGCGGGTTGTGGCTGGCCGTGACCACGATCCCGGCAGTACAGCCGAGTTTACGTACCGCATAGGATAATTCCGGTGTCGGCCGCAGGGACTCGAACACATAGGCACTGATCCCGTTTGCGTTCAGGCAGAGCGCCGCTTCATCGGCAAATTCCGGAGACATCCTTCTGGAATCATATGCAATGGCTACGCCCTTGTCCTGCGTGCCCTGCTTCAGAATATAGTTGGCAAGCCCCTGTGTGGCCTTGCGTACGGTATAGATATTCATCCGGTTGGTTCCTGCGCCGATGATCCCGCGCAATCCGCCGGTACCGAACTCCAACTCCTTATAGAACCGCTCCTCGATCTCTGCGTCGTTTCCATCCAGCGCACGCAGTTCCTCTTTGGTCGCCTGATCGAAATACTCATCCTTCAGCCAAAATGCATACTGTTCCCTGTAGTCCATACCTGCTCCTTTCATACCATGCCTTTGTTGATGCCGGCTAATACATAATTGCTGTGATCGAGCGAAAAATTCGGATTGAAATACGGATCGCCGGCCGCAAGCTCGGCTTTCCACTTCTCCCGGAACAGTTCACTCTCTCTATTGTAACGCTCTGCGTTCTCCTTTGTGGCGTCTTCCACATCCGTCCCCCTGGATCTGGATTCATAGTGGAACAGCTCCGCAAAAGGCGTAAAGACGTTCAGCAGTCCCTTTCTGCGCAGTTTGAGACAGTAATCCACGTCGTTCAGTGCGACTGCGAATTCCTCACTCAGACCGCCCACACTCTCATACAGTGATCTTTTCGTCATCATGCAGGCACCGGTCACGGCCGTAACATCCTGCGCGTAGCAGAGCCTGCCCATGTATCCTAAGTTTTCCCTGTTCATGCGGTAATGCGTATGCCCCGCCGTACGGTGTGCACCCAGTCCCAGAACGATCCCGGCGTGCTGGATCGAATAATCCTCGTAATACAGCATGCAGCCGACTGCACCCACATCCTCTCTCTGCGCGTACATCAGGAGTTCCTCGATCCAGTTGCGCGTAATGACTTCCGTGTCATTGTTTAAGAGGATCAGATATTCCCCTTTTGCAAGGGAAGCGCCGAAATTATTGATCGACGCATAGTTAAAAGCATCTTCGTACTTTACGATGCGGATATCCGGATTCGGTCCGATCTTCTCATAATAGGCGAAAGTCTCTTCTTTCTCGGATCCGTTCTCGATCACGATGATCTCATAGTCCGGATAGGATGATTTCTGGATGATCGAATCGATACATCTTTGCAGGTCTTCCACATGATCCCTGTTGGGGATCAGGATCGAAACCATCGGTTTTGCGATCAGGCGGTACCGGATCCTGAAGATCGTCTCAAAAGCCCTGGTGCTCTCGATCTTGAAGCCGGAGAACCCGCAGGCGGTAAGGTGCGCGCTCACCGCACCCTTGGCGGCGTTGATCGCATAATCTTTTGCGTGGATGTCCGCGGCAACAGAGCCCGCGTGCGAACGCCAGTAATAGAGGATCTTCGGTACATGGACGATGTTCTTTGCGGCCGCGGTCAGGCGGAAGATCATGTCATGATCCTGGCTGCCGTCAAACTCCGGCCGAAACAGCCCTGTCTGCTCCAACAGTTTCTTATCGAAGGCACTGAAATGACAGATAAAATTATTGGCACGCAGGTTATCGATCGCAAAATCAGGCTTGAAATGCAGCGTGACCATATGATCGATCGAATTCCCGCGAAACGTCGTCTCATCACAGTAGATATAATCCGCGTTCTTTTCGCAGATGACTTTCATGTATTCGTAGAGCACGGTCGGATGCAGGATGTCGTCGTGGTCAAACAGGCCGATATATTCGCCTGTCGCCATTTCAAAGCAGGCGTTCGTGTTCCGTGAGATCCCGCCGTTTTCCGCAAGTTTCCGGTATTTGATCCTGTGATCCTTATCCTGATACTCCCTGCAGATCTTACCGACTGTTTCATGCGCATCGTCCGACCCGTCCGCAAGGCAGAGTTCCCATTTTTCATAGGTCTGGTCAAGGACGGACTGCAGCATCTCTTTCAGAAACCGCTCGGGCGTATTGTAGAGCGGAACGAGAATGGAAAAAGTGATGTCCCTGTCGAACACGGTCTCCTTCTGCATGCGGATCGTTTCCGCGTCCGGCATGCTGCGTGTTCCGTAACTCTTATACGCCTTCTTCTCCAGCAGTTTGCTTTTGATCTTGGCGATGATATTGCGCAGGTTTCCGTAGCGTCTGATCCGGACGATACCGTTTGCAAAGCGGCTCCATAAGCGCCGCACGGGAGAGATCGCTCTCCAGAGCCGGCTCTTCCTGATCTTGTCGAGTTTCATCTCAAGGTCTGCGATCTTCGCTTCCGCTGTAACAAGCGTCTCCGTCAGGGACTCGTTCTTCGCGCATTCCTCTTCATAAAGCTTTTTATAATATTGTTCCGATTCACGGTTCATAATAAGCTCCGACCGTTAATGTACTTTTATGTGTGATCCTGTGAACATACAGGATCGCCATCCTGTACCGCTTCCCGGCACCCAGAAAAGCGGACGGGATCTTTGCCGCAAAGCCTGCCAGCTTTGCATGTCTGTGTCCGTGAAAGACCTCCGCGACATCTTTGCGGTAAACGCTCATCAGCGAGATCTTCAGGCCGCGTCCGGCATCCTCCTCACCAAGCAGCACCAGATAGCGGTCATAGAGCAGTTCCTCATGTTTCAGGAATACGCTCCATCCCGTGACGGTCAACAGACTGTCACCGCCCGGCAGCAGTTCTCTCTCCCACTCCGTCTTTTCAATGCAAAACTGCAAACGTTCGGAAGTTTTGACAGATGGGCACTCAAAAATCTCGACTTCGCTTTCCCTGCCGCGTAGTTCATAGTCGGCAGCCACGTTCACACGAAAGTCGAGTGTATCCTGTATCAGGTCCGGATGATAAAACGGATCCGGTTCCGTACGAAGCCACGCATGACGCCTGTAAAAGATCTCGCGTTCCCTGAAAAGTCTCTCAAACTTCTCATCATTGTCCGTGTCACTGCCGCGGGAAAGGGACTCGTGGTGCAGGATACCGTTTTCATTCAGCACTACGTTAAAGTACCCTTTTTCGTATAAATTCACGCATAGATCAACGTCATTGTAACTAACTGTCATTTTATCATGAAAGCCCTGAACGTGAAAGTATTTTTCACGCTCCACCATCAGGCAGGCACCCGTTACGGCGAGTACATTCCGGGGCAGACGGTTGGCTCCGAAGTAATAGATCTTCCCGTCCGGATAATGCGACAGTTTGTGCGTCGGACCGCAGAGCTGGTTCGTGATCCCGACATGCTGGATGCTCTTACCGTCCGGGAACAGCAGTTTTGTGCCGACAGCCCCGGCGAGCGGGGACATTGCGTACATACAGAGTCTGTCAAGGCACCCCTCCCCGGCAAGTTCCACATCGTCATTTAAAAACAGCAGCAGTTCCTTCTCTGCCGCCTGTGCGCCGTTATGACACATGCCGGCAAAGTTGAATGCCTCCTGCTTGTATATGTAGCGTATGTTCTCTTTATCCTGCACAAATGCTTCGACCGCTTCCTTATCTTCTGTCCCGCTGCCGTTGTCGATGATAAGGATCTCCCAGTCGTCCTTTGGCCAGGACGCAAGCGCTTCCCTGACACTGTTTAAGCAGCGGATCAGCATCCCTGCATGGTCTTTTGACGGGATGATGACCGAAAGGGTATAATTCCCGGGAACAAGCCCCATCCTTTTCAAGACCCCTTCACGAAGGGTCATAAAGCTTTCCGGATATGTCCTGTTCACGAAGGAAGCATAGATCTCATCCTCGGGGCGCGCATCCCTGTAATAAAACAGCGTTTCAGGGACGTGTGCGATCCTGTCGGTTCTCTCCATCGCAAGAAGCAGCAACGCATAGATCAGGTCGCCCGCTTCCGGGAATTCACAGCCGGCAAGTTCTGATGCGATCTCCTGAAACAGTTTATCGCTGATGGCAAAATACCCGCCGATATAGTTTGCATTCAGCAGGGTATGGGGCGAAAAACCGGGTTTCAGGAACGGGGTATGGCGGACTTTGCCGCGCATATGGTCATGATCACAGTATATGAGGTCGGGAAGAGCCTTTGGATCCGCAGGATAGGCGCACCCGCGATCAAGCAGGTCAAGATCCGCATCCGGATAACGAAATGCCTTGTCTTCCCTGATGATCACATAGGTTCTCTGCTTTTCCGTAAGCGTATAGGAAAGCATTTCGATCTGCGGATGTAAAAAGGGCATACTGCAAGGAAGAGGGCCATCGATATGAACCGATCTCCCTCTTTCTTTCCGTTGCATATTCTGCAGAAAATAGGCATACGGATCAGACTGCTTCTGCAGTTCCGTCCTGTAAGCGCCTTTTTTGCTCATCTTTCCCACAGTCCTGTGTTATTCTCCTCTTTTCTTCTGGCAATCGTTATACCGGAAACCTTCCGGAAGGATCTTCCGGTCGGTCAGCTTCAGTTTCACGGCGGCACGGTCAATGATCGTCGGTTTCCTGTCTTCCTGCAGGCATTTCTCCCGCAGTAGCCTGCTGAAGTCTTCATAGAACGGTCTCGGCAGCATTTTGACCTGGTAACGCACGGTCAGCTTTTTGGCACCGGCCGGAATATCCAGTATGATCTGCGCATCGTCCGTATCAAACAGGAACGTACTTTCCGACACGGGATATCCGTTTGTGACAAAGCGTTCAATGGACCGGTCCATACCTTTCTGCATCTTCAGGCGGATCTCCTCCACATGCAGAAAACAGGGGTATTCCGTCGGATCGATGCGGAGGCTGACAATGTTGTTTGTGATCGGCACCTCCAGGGTAACGACATTGTCGTCTTCCACCAGTGCGGGCAGGAGCATGATATTCTCCGGCGCAAACCCGTCTCCGCAGCTGTAATAGGTCTTCGGAGCGTTCAGATCACGCAGGTAATTGCTCTCCCTTAAGATCTGGTCCACACGCACCGCATGTGTCGGCATGATAACCTTCAGCACTTCCATGCTGGCCATGCCGTTGATGATATAGATCTGGAAACGGTGTTCCATCTCCCTGAAGATATCCGTTTCCGTGCTGTTGATCGAAAACTCCGTATAGATGTTCTTATCCTGCTCTGCAAGATACTTGAAGAATCCCGTTTCCTCCCGTTCGCGCTCATAGTAGAACAGTGCCCGGTAGAGCAGGAATTTGGCAGGGACATGAAAACGGAACATCCACTCATAATCGAGCACCTGCCACTCGCTTTCCTCCGGTTTTTCCGCATCCAGTACGATGTTGGAAAAGATCATATCGTAGTTGCAGACCGGAGATGCCTTGTACGCCTCGGGAAACTCCGGCGTCCCGAAGATCCGTCTGAAGTCTTCGGACATACGGAACTCGCCCTGGCCGCAGGTTGTGTACAGAAGCGCGGCAAACTCCTTCAGCAGAGCGCTCATCCGCCCGTACTGTTTTGTGGCGTTGAGCTTGTCCAGATATTTTTCCAGCGTGATCCCGGAAACATATTCCAGTTCCACACGGTCGCGCGCCATGTTGGATACACCGATGATCTGTTCTTCCCGTTCCCTGCTTTCAAGGAGGGTGCACCGGTTCGGTTTCAGCTTCGTATCCGCATAGATCTTCAGCAGTTCTTCGTAATTTTCACTGATCCCGCGCACATGGCGGTTGCTCTTCAGATCGATCGCCTCTTTGTAGACATGACGTTTCCCGTCCGCATCCCTCGTGATCATCGTTGCTATGCGGAACTGCTGTGCGCGCTCATTGGAGAATTTCACATAGAGCGGTCTCTCTTCCTCTTCCTGCACATCTTCGTTCCGGCGGGCTATGACCGCATAGGAATTGGAAAACTCCGGAAAACGGTGATCCGCGATCAGGGAATCGAACACTTTCCCCTCATCAAAGGTAACCATGCGGTCCGCATCATAATTGCGGATATTCGTTGTCAGTTCGCCCTTATGCGGCAGATACTCATCGGAATAGACCGTATGCGGCAGCTTGTAATCCGGATACGGATAATAGAAGGTCCCGTTTAGTCCCGCATCTGCAAGCATTTCCGTAAGCGTGCCCTTTCCGAAGGTCTTCACGCCAAACGACCTGCCATACCCTTCGATGCCCTCATAATATCTGCCCGTATGGTCTTCCCTGCAGCCGGCAAAATACTTCAGGCCGTATTTATTCTCGATCGCTATGAACAGTCTGCCTCCCTTTTTCAGGTGGCTCGCTGCCGTCTTCAGCATGTTGGTGAACGCATTCTCCCCGCCGATATAAAGATCCGCATATTCCAGCACGCCGATCAGCGTCACGTAATCGTATTCCTCATCCAGTTCCGGCTCGATATCCTTGAAGTTTCCGACGATGATCTCCAGATTATCGCGGTCCCTGTGCCTGTAAGCATTGATCTGACTGCGTTTTTTGGAAAGATCGATACAGGTCACGTGGCCTGCAAGCCGGGTGAGCATTCCCGTAACGGCCCCGCAGCCGCTTCCGATCTCCAGCACGTTTTCTTTCCCTTCCATGGGCAGCCAGGTCGCGATATTTTCACGGATGTGAGACAGATGATACATGACGGACCAGGACCTGCTCTCTTCGATCACATGCTCAAACTCACTCTCCCTGTGCGTTTTGACGATCTCAAGCAGCTGGTCTTCGCTCGCTCCTTCCGAGTATTGGTCCTCTCCGCTGTAGTAATTCAGGTTCAGCAGCACACTGCCGATCCGTTCTGTTTTCTCTTCGTTTTTCTTCATCGTTTATTCCGCCGTTTCCGCTGTTTCCACCGTCACGATCGAATTCATGTCATAAAAGCCCGTGGTGTTTTTGGATGAGATCACGGTGAGGTTGAAAATATCATAAAGTCTGTGATAGACGGTAAAATTCCCTTCCCTGTAGCCGACGCACCCGAGTGAGACGAGGTACTCCCCGCCCTGCAGGTTCATATCCTGCGTGAAAGTCGCGACAAGAACGTCTCCTGCATTCGGGGTTCCGGTCGACAGCTTTTCAAACATCGTGTTGGTACCGGTGATCTCCGTGCCCTGCATGTTTTTGATCGAAACAGCAAAGACGGGTTCCTGGATACTCTCGAAGAAACGGATCTTCAGTTTGATCGTAAACGATTCTCCCTTGATGATCGTATTCGTGATCGCACCGGTATGATCATAAGCGCAATAGTCCTCGAATTCGGCCAGTCCGCTCCCGTACTCGTCAAAGTTGGGATTTAACTGCATCTTATCCTTCCACCTGCTGCCCGATCCGATCTTCTGGCTCTTGGAAGTGTCCGCCATCTGATCGAGCTGCCCGACAAGGACTTTTTTATACATATCGATGATCTCTTTGGGTTCGCCCTCCCCGATCTTTTGCCCGCGCTCTAACAGGATC
This sequence comes from Lachnospiraceae bacterium, assembly GCA_017620255.1. Taxonomy (GTDB): domain Bacteria; phylum Bacillota; class Clostridia; order Lachnospirales; family Lachnospiraceae; genus UBA2868. The sequence continues at coordinate 89,911 of JAFZQU010000022.1, read as the reverse complement.
ACGCGGTCACAGTATTTGCTGATGCTCCCGAGATCGTGACTGACAAACAGGATCGTCTTTCCCTGCTGCTTGAATTCCTCGAATTTCCGGTAACATTTATTCTGGAAAAAGACGTCGCCGACGGACAGCGCCTCGTCCACGATCAGGATCTCCGGATCGATATTGATGGCGACCGCAAAAGCGAGTCTGACAAACATACCGCTCGAATAGGTTTTGACTTTCTGGTAGACAAAATCACCGATGTCGGCAAAATCAAGGATATCCTGCAGTTTGGCGTCGATCTCCTCTTCGGAAAAACCGATCATGGTGCCGTTTAAGTAAATATTCTCAATGCCCGTAAATTCCATGTTGAAACCGGCACCCAGCTCCAGAAGCGCAGAGATCCTTCCGTTGATCTCCACCTCCCCTTCCGTCGGGTTGAGTACGCCCGTGATGATCTTTAAGATCGTGGATTTACCGGAGCCGTTTGTCCCGATGATGCCGACCGTTTCTCCCGTGCGGACGCTCAGACTGACATCCTTTAAGGCATAGTGTTCCCTGAACCGGATATCCTTGCCAAGATGCAGCGCCTCTTTGAGCCTGTCCCGGTTCCTGTCGTAGAGCTTATATACTTTTGAGAGATGATCCACGCGGATCGCCACTTGATCGTCCATTGCACCACCTGTCAGAGAACGTCTGCGAAATGCACTTTCAGGCGTTTAAACACCAGTGCGCCTGCCGCAAACACAATAAATGTCAATATCCAGAAATAAGCCGTGGAATAGAATGTTTCCCAGAACCATATCTTATCGATGAGCGCGTTCCGGTATCCTTCCACGATGTAGTTCATCGGGTTCAGTTTAAACAGGATCTGCAGTTTGGGATGGGAAGATGCCACGATGTTCAGGTTCCAGAGGATCGGGGTCGCCCAGATGCCGACCTGCAGCAGAATGGAGATGATCTGTCCGAGATCCCTGAAAAAAACGATGATCGAGCAGGTAATGTAACACAGTCCCAGCACGAAGACAAACATGCAGGCAGAATAATAAAAGATCTGAAGCGTGTACAGATCCGGATAATATCCGTAAAGACCGAATAAGATCAGTGTGAACAGAATGAAGAATGCATGCACGAAAACGGCGGAAATGATCTTGATGATCGGCAGGATACTGATCTTAAATACGACTTTTTTGACCAGATAGTCGTATTCCAAAAGTGCACCGGTCCCGTTGGAGAGCGCCTCCGAAAAGAAGAACCAGGGTACGATACCTGCGATCAGCCACAGGATATAGGGGATCTGTATATCCCCTTTGACGGCAACGGCTCTCGACGGAAGCGCCACCGTGAATACAAACCAATACAGAAGGACCGTGACGATCGGCTGTACAAAAGCCCAGATGATCCCCAGATAGGAGCCCGCATATCTTGTTTTAAAATCGTTCTTGGACAGTTTCCAGATCAGCCAGCGGTTTTGAAGCAGTTCCGAGGGAAGAATGGCGATCTTGTCGTACATCTTCAGGAAAACTGCATAGATACCATTCAGGATCACACAGGAGATCACCTTTTTGATGATCTCCTGCGTATGGTCATCAAGCGGATTGTGGTGCAGGATAATGTATACGTTCAGAGCCAGCACGCATATAGATACGATCCATATGATCTTTTTCTTTTTGGACATAGAAAACCTCAAAGCAGTTATTTGCGTTTTAGCTCCGCCAGGGTCGGCCATTCGCGGTCTTTCGCGGAAAAGATCAGTTCAAGATCCTCCGCGATCGGCCAGTCGATCCCGATCCCGGGATCGTTCCACATAATGCCGCCCTCATCGTTCGGATGATAAAAATCTGTGCATTTGTAAGTAAACTCGGCATAATCGGACAGCACGAGAAAGCCGTGCGCAAAATGCTTGGGAATAAAGAGCATTTTCTTATTCTCTTCCGACAGCCGCAGACCGAACCACTGTCCGTAAGTGGGCGATCCGTCCCGAAGATCCACAGCCACGTCAAACACTTCGCCGCGGATCACGCGGACCAGCTTGTCCTGCGGAAAGTTGATCTGGTAATGAAGGCCCCTTAAGACGCCTTTTTTGGATGCGGACTGGTTATCCTGCACAAACACCTGCGGAATGCCCGCCTCCTTAAAATCCTCGTAATGGTAGGTCTCCATAAAGTATCCGCGTTCATCCCCGAACACGGTAGGTGTGATCACCTTCAGGCCTTCAATATGGCATGTTTCAACTGTGATTTTTCCCATTGTTCGTTCCTTAATATCCTAAATATGACTGGTTCATGTCTACATTGCCGCTGATACCGGACACGGTTCCCTTGGAAGTATACTGCCACAGGTCGTAGCGTCCGTTATAGGTCGGTCCGTTCGCATTGTACTGTGCAAGCCAGATCTTATAGCCGGACAGCGAGGATGCATTCATCTTCTCGGTCAGCCATGTCTTGTTTGCATACACGCCCGGTGTGTAACCGGCGGATTTCAGCGTATTACAGAATGCCTGTATGATCTGCGTACGCTGTGCCGCGCTCAGACCGTTGTATCCGGGTCTGCTGCTGGATTCGCAGTCCATGAATACCGGATAGTTGATCCCGTAGCCGCTGCACAGGTATGCGCACATACTTGCTTCCTCGATCGCTTCGGCTTCCGTCAGCGCCGTGGTAAAGAAGTAAACGCCGACTTTCAGGCCTGCCGCCTTCGCGCCTTTGATATGCGATACAAAGTACGGATCCTGGATCAGTACACCGGTGGAAGATCCTCTGTATCCGCAGCGGATGATCACGAAGCTGACGCCGCTGTTCTTCACGCTGCTCCAGTTGATGCTCGGCTGGTACTTGGATACGTCGATGCCCAGTGTGCCGGAACCCTGCGTCAGGGAACCGTCCGTTGCAAAGTGGTACTTGACGCCGCCGATGACCTGCTCACCCGTTACATATGTATTGTCGCGTTTGTAATAATAGGTCTTGCCGTCGATCGTCTGCCAGCCGGTATAGAGGAATCCTTCCGTCTTTTTATACAGTTTGATCGCGTTGTTCTTCTTGTAGTCGGCATATTTCGCCAGTGCGTAACTGCCGTCGTCTTTGCGTAAGTACAACGGATTCTTGTCTTTGTCGTAAAGCTGTGCCGTATCGTCGTAGAGTTTCTCGTTCGTTACGGTTACCTTGCAGACAGCCGTCTTGCCGCTGCCGTCGTGTGCAGTCGCCGTGATCGTAACGGAACCTTCCTTGACACCCGTGACCAGGCCGCCGTCGCTGACCGTCGCGACCGTCTTGTCGGAGGTTGCCCAGGTGACCGTCTTGTCCGTTGCGTTGGTCGGTTCAACTGCGACCGCAAGCTGGTAATTGCCTTTGACAGCCACGCTGCATTTATCCGGTTTCAGGGTCAGTTTTGTGACTGCCACCTTCTTCTCGGTTACCGTGATCTCAACGGAGCCTGTTGTATTGCTGCCGTCTGCTGCCGTTGCCGTGATCACTGCCTTACCGGCTGCGATACCCTTGATCGCACCGCTGTTCTTATCAACCGTAGCGATCTTTGTGTCGGACGAAGACCAGGTTACGGCTTTGTTGTTTGCATTATCCGGCTCCACGACCGCTTTTGCGGTTGCACTTGCGCCGATCCCGATCGCTGCCGGGTCTGCGCTGACCGTGATCTTTGTAACAAGGATCTTTTCCGGTTCCGCCACTGTCACGGAAGCGTTTGTAACGTAGATCTCCGGCTTCTCCTTGATCCTGGCCGTAATGTTCGCCGTTCCCGGTGAGACTGCCGTCAAAGTGTTTCCGCTGATGGAAACACAGCCGCTGTCCGCGGAGAATTCCACCGTATATCCGTCCAGATTGCTGCCGTCATACCCCAGTGTTGCCTTATCACCAATCTTTAAGCTGCTCGTAGATATGGTGACACCGACCAGCTGCGGTTCCGGTTTGGGCGGATCCGGCGTAACAGGTTCCGGTTCCGGTGTGGCAGGTTCCGGCTCTGCTGCCTGTGCCGGTTCTGTGGGTTCAGACTCTGCCGATGCCAGGTAGAGCGGTGCACCAAGGACCGTGTCATAGCCCGATCCGATGGCCGCTGCCAGAGAAGAGAGCGCCCCGCGGAGCGAAGTGCCGAAACTCTTGGCCATGGTGCCTTTGCCTGTATTTTCCAGACATACCGGTGTCTCAACATAGGTCTCGCCGCTTGCCGTCTTGGTGGATTCCACCCATTCGACCGTATCCTGCAGAGAACCCGTCTCCACATCCGCGGCCTTGTTGCCGTTATCCTCGGCTGCGGCATTGACTTCTTTTTCGCTCTTGATCTCGTCCTTGATGTTGGCGATGACCTTGTATTCGATCTTAGCCTTGACGGATACGGTCTGTGCCGACTTGGGCAGGATATAATCCGCCAGCGCGTCGTTCGGCTTCAGTTCCACGGAATAATCTCCCGCGCCGATGTCCGTCAGATAGATGATGCCGTCTTCGTCATCATCATCGTTATCGGAAACTTTCCCGTCTTCATCCGTGACCGTAACGCCCCACGGGATCCCTTTTACAAGGGCGTCGTCCTGATCCACCAGTTTGATCTTCAGATCTTTTTCCACCGATGTTAAGACGAGGGAAAGACTCTTTACTTCCACGATCGCGTCCTGCGCACCCACGGCAGCGGGTTCTTCCTCTTCCACCACCGTTTCCGCAACACGCTGTTTTTCACTGCTTTCGAATTTCTTCAGGGCTTCGATCGCGGCTGCGCGATTCTGCTCCCCTTTGTAATTTGCATATACGGAAGTCGTCATGGCCGCCATACCGACGATCATAACGGCAAGGACCACGGAAACCCACTCCAGCGCCGTATAGTGCTTAAAGTGCTTGAAGACCCGGCCCATAGCGTTTCCGAAGTCTTCCGCTTCCCCTTCGCCATGGGACGAAGGAGCGCCGTCCTTCCAGTCCATGGAACGCGCACGAAAATCACTCATTTTAGCGTCATCCTGCAGATCGGCGTGCTTGTATTTCATCTCCCGCTTTTCTGCCGCGCTTAAATGTTTCTTCTTCGCTTCCTTGGGTTCGTCTGTGTTCTTCGGGATGCGGCGTCTGACTTTACGCTTTGGTTCGGGTTCCTGTTTGTCGCGTTTGCTCTTCAGTTCTTCCGATTTGACAACGATCTTTTTGTCAACAGACGATCGGATCGCCTGCTCATCCACCTGTTTTGTCTCCGCCACGGATTCCAGTTTTCTGGAGATCGCGGCAGACAGATCCAGATCCTCGTTCAGTGTGGCATTGAAGATGGCGTCTTCGGCAGGCAGAAGCCCTGTCAGTCCTTTCAGCGCGCCTTCCTCACCCGTAGGTGCCGGCACCGGCGGGATCTCACCCGTTACGGGTTCATCCACAGACCACGTCTCATCCACCAGCGGTCTGTCCCATTCATATTTTTCGCGTTCATCGCGTTCCTGCCTTCCCGCGGCCATTGCTCTTTCGATCTCCTCCCAGGAGAAGTCCATGCGCCCGGTGGCATTGTCCTTATTTTTCTTCATACTCCCTTTTCCCCTTTATAAATCTCCCCTGAAAACTACAGTCCCTCGGCAACCTCCGTCAGATATCTTCCGTACTCGGTCTTGAGCAGCGGTTGCGCCAGTACCAGTAATTGTTCTTTCGTGATAAAGCCGCGCCTGTATGCGATCTCTTCCACGCAGGATATGTACATACCCTGCCTCTTCTGGAAGGCAGCTACGAAATTGGCGGCATCCAACAGCATGTCATGATTCCCTGTATCCAGCCATGCAAAGCCGCGTCCCAACGTCTCCACATGCAGTTCCCCCCGCTGCAGGTACTCATTGTTGATGCTGGTGATCTCGATCTCGCCCCTTGCGGACGGCTGAACGCCTTTTGCGATCTCGACCACGTCGTTATCGTAAAAATATAATCCGGGAACGGCGTAATTGGATTTCGGATTCTCCGGCTTCTCCTCGATGGAGATCGCCATCCCGTTTTCATCGAATTCCACAACGCCGTATTCGCGCGGATCCCTGACATAATAGCCAAAGATCGTCGCACCCTTTTCCCTCTGTGCAACATTACGGAGCAGTGCGGAAAAGCTCTGCCCGTAAAAGATATTGTCCCCTAAGATCAGGGCTACCCTGTCCGAACCGATGAACTTATCTCCGATGATGAACGCATCGGCCAGTCCCCTCGGGGATTCCTGGACAGCGTACGACATGGAAAGCCCGAGCTGTTCGCCGCTTCCCAAAAGCTCCTGAAACACCGGAAGGTCTCTCGGTGTGGAGATGATCAGGATCTCCCGGATCCCTGCAAGCATCAGGATCGACAGGGGATAATAGATCATCGGTTTATCATAGACCGGCATGATCTGTTTCGAAACCGCTTTGGTGAGCGGATAAAGCCTGGTTCCGGAACCGCCGGCTAATATGATCCCTTTCATTGGTACATCTCCTCGTAATATTTCTGATAGTCTCCGCTGGTCACATGTTCCATCCATTCCTGATGGTCAAAATACCACCGGATGGTCTTTCTGATACCGTCTTCGAACATGGTCTCCGGCTCCCAGCCGATCTCTTCGCGGATCTTGTCCGGCGCGATGGCATATCTTCTGTCATGTCCCTTGCGGTCTGTCACATAGGTGATCAGGTCGTAATTCACATGCGCCTTGCGCGGATCGGAATCGGGAAGCATCTGTGCGATCGTATCGATGATGATCTTGATGATCTCTATGTTCTGACGCTCGTTATGGCCGCCGATATTGTATTTCTCGCCGATCGCGGCCTTTTCGCAGACCATGTCGATCGCCTTGGCGTGATCCATTACATAGAGCCAGTCTCTTACGTTTTTTCCGTCCCCGTAGACAGGGAGTTTCTTTCCCTGCAGTGTATTGTTGATGATCAGCGGGATCAGCTTCTCCGGGAACTGGTATGCGCCGTAATTATTCGAGCAGTTCGTGATGTTGGCCGGGAAGTGATACGTATCGATGTATGATTTTACCACCATATCCGAAGAGGCCTTGCTCGCCGAGTAAGGACTGTGCGGATCGTAGGGTGTTGTCTCATAAAAGTAGGTGTCACCCTCTTCCAGGGATCCGTAAACCTCGTCCGTGGAAACATGCAGGAATTTCTTGTCCGGCTTGAAAGTGCCGTCCGGCAGTTCCCATGCGGCTTTTGCGCAGTTCAGCATGACAAGCGTTCCTAAGACATTCGTCTGTACAAACACTTCCGGATTGCGGATGCTGCGGTCCACATGGCTTTCCGCCGCAAAATGGATGACCCTGTCGATCTCATTCTCGCGAAAGATCTTTTCGATCGCTTCGCGGTCACAGATATCCGCTTTCACGAACCGGTATCCCGGTCTGTCCTGAATATCGCTTAAATTTTCAAGGTTTCCCGCATAGGTGAGTGCGTCCACATTGATCACGCTGATCTCGTCGCCGTAGCGGTCAAAGATGTAATGAATATAGTTGGAACCGATGAAGCCTGCGCCTCCCGTTACCAGATACGTGCGCATAAAAACCTCCATAATTATCGCATTTTTACATAGTCTCCTATATTATATCATTGTAGCCGGAGAAAAACAACCTTATGTCACCCTTGCGTAAAAGTATTGTTCACGCAGTCTGCGGGATTTTCGGTTAGAATGGGATCTTATTGATCGTGTATCTGTGAAATGTAGGAAAAGACCTGTTCCATGGGCATGTCCGTATCCATCAGGCGGCCGTTTTCATCATACATGGGATGCAGCATGATCTCCACCTGTTTCGTTCTGCACAGGGTACGGTTTTCGGACGCGGTCCCGTATCCCATCAGATCGGCTGCGGAACCGAAACAGTCCCCGCAGTGTCCGCACAGTTTTGCGACCGATGCGTTGTACCATTTTTTATAGACCGCGTTGACTACACTGCCGCCATGGTAGAGATTGCGGCTTAAGCGGATCGAGGAAAAAGAAAATTCCCCGGCAAGGATCTTTAAAACACGGTATACGGGAAAGTCCGTGTGCACGTGATGGTGGCTGTCCGCATGAAACAGCGTAAACCCCCAGGCTTTATACTGATCAAGCTGGGCCTTAAGCTCCGTATGGATCTGCTGCCTGCTTGTTTTGTCCATATGGATCCTGTTACGGAAAGACTGTCTGAAACCCGCGTGAAATCTGCCGTTCTCATCACAGAACAGCGGGTTTTTCCGGATCGGACGGGTGAGCGGCATTCCTTCCGTCAGGTTCAGATGGATCCCGACTCGGTCAGAAAAACCTTCTTCCTGCGCCAGTTTAACAGCCTCCCCTGCATACGGCATGTTCACCATCAGTGTCGTACGGTCAATATAGCCGCGCCGGAAGCATTCCGCGATCGCCCGGTTCACCTCTTCGCTCTTCCCGAAATCATCCGCATTCAGAATCAGTCCCATTTATAATCTCCAGTAAGTATAGCCCGCTTCCCTGACTTCTTTCGCGTTCAGGATCGCTTTGATGTCTATGATCACCTTTTCGCCGGCGGGAAGATCCTTAAAGAAGGCATCCCACTGTGCAAGGCTTCTCTGTTTATAGGCATCATGCGCCACAGCAAGAACGATACAGTCGGCCGAACCCGCATCCTTTTCATCCGACAGCACATACCGGTAAGCGCGTTCGATCTCCCGTGCATCCGCCTCGGGATCCACCAGAACGGGACGGATCCCGAATTCCTGGATATACTGCACGATCTCCAGCACTTTGGAATTGCGCACGTCGGGACAGTTTTCCTTAAAGGTCGCACCGAAGAAGACTACCTTCGAGGACCGCACGGCCTTCCCGGCCAGTACCATCTGCTTGATGATCTGGTCTCCGACAAACACGGACATGTCGTCGTTGATCTGCCTGCCCGCGGAGATCAGTCTGGAATGGTATCCCAGTTTTTCCGCTTCATAGATGAAATAATAGGGGTCAACGCCGATGCAGTGTCCGCCCACCAGACCCGGACGGAAACCGAGAGCGTTCCATTTCGTGTTCATGGCGTCGATCACTTCGTTGGTATCGATGCCCATGCGGTCAAACGCCATGGCCAGTTCATTGATGAAAGCAATATTGATATCTCTCTGCGAGTTCTCCACAACCTTGGCCGCTTCCGCGACTTTGATGGAGCTTGCCCTGTGCACGCCGGCTTCTATGACCAGTTCGTAAACGTTTGCGATCTCTTCCAGGGCTTCCTCGTCCATGCCGGAGACGATCTTGCGGATGTTTTCCAGCCTGTGCACTTTGTCTCCCGGATTGATACGTTCCGGTGAATAGCCGATCTTGAAATCCGTGCCGCATTTTAATCCCGATTCCTGCTCCAGGATCGGGACACACACATCCTCCGTCACGCCCGGATAAACGGTGGATTCATAAACAACGATCGAACCCTTTGTCAAATTCTGTCCGACGATATGGCTGGCGGATTCCACCGGATCAAGATCCGGCGTCTTGTCCTGATTGATCGGGGTCGGGACGGCAACGATATGAAATTTCGCCTGCTTCAGTTCGGCGGGGTCGGAAGTAAAATGAACGGGGGTCTTTGCTACCGCTTCGTCTCCCACTTCTTTGGTCGGATCGATCCCGCTTTGGTACGCTTCGATCTTTTCCCGGTTTAAGTCGAAACCGATCACATCCGCCTTTTTTGCAAAAGCGACCGCGATGGGCATCCCGACATAGCCGAGTCCCACTAACGAGATCTTTTCTTCCCGGTTGATGATCTTCTGATACAGGCTCATTGCACGCCCTCCATTCGTTGAAAGTTTCCTTGAAATACAGTAGAATAATTATAGCATGTCGACTGTGCATGTACAACAAAGGAGCCCCATGAAAGCTTTTATCCGGAAAAAACTGCCCATTATCATACTGCTTCTTTCCGCGCTCATTCTTCTGATCCGCGCTTTCTACGGCTTCTGCTGGTCGGACGAGACTTTCTATTACGCCGTTGCCGGACGGTTTGTGAGGGGCGATGTCCCGCTGTATGAAGAATGGCACCCGACGCAGTTAAACGGCGTCTTTTTAATGCCTTTTGTCGCCCTGTTCCGCCTGATCACAGGCGGCTGTACGGGCCTCATCCTTACGTTCCGCATTCTGTATGTATGCGTAAGCACCGCCATTGCCTATATGGCCTTCCGTGTTCTGAAGAAAGAGACCGGAACATTCAGTGCGCTGCTTGGGGCGCTTTTGTTCCTGTTCTATACACATCTGAACATTGCAACCTTTTCCTATTACGCACTGACCGTTTTATCCTCTGTGACCTCGATCCTGTGCCTCCTGCACTATCTGCAGAACCGGGAGCAGGCTCATGCTGCCCGTTTTCTGGTATATGCCGGGATCACCTGCTCCGTAACGGTACTTTCCATGCCGTTGCTTGCCGTCTGCTATTTTGTACTCGCATTTGCCCTGTTTTTATCCGTAATCCTTGCAAACACCCGCCTGCTGCCGGCTTCCTGCAGCGCGCGGATCAGGGAAGCTGCTCTGCTCCGTATGTTTTTCCTGCACCTGCTCGGCATCCTGATCGTTGCGGTTCCCTTCCTGCTCTATCTTCTCTCAAAGCTTTCCGTCGGCGATCTCATCGCTTCCGTACCCTATGTCTTAAGCGATGAAGAACATGCGGGCACCACTTTGTATGTGATCTTCAGAAGATGTTTTTTAAACCTTTCGGATCAGTACGGTTTCCTGATGAAAGCCTGGTATGTCCTGATGGCCGTCTGCCTGCTCCGCCTGCTCGCAAGTTGCGTTCACGCCTTTTCTAAAAAGCATGCATCCGTCCTTCGGCTTTCCGGATCCGTGCTCTCTGCCCTGAACCTGTTACTGTTTGCCGGATTTTTCCTAAAGAGCATAGGGCACACCGGCTATATCCAGGTGGCACTCGTCCTGTTTTCCCTGCCGCTGTTCCTTCTGGACGAACACAGGAATTACAGGCTGTTTTTCCTGTTTTATCCGGCAGGTGCCGCTGTCGCTTACTGCTATACCTACGGTTCCACGGGATCGGCGCTCTATGAGGAAGCGGTCGGCTTTGCCGTTGTAAATGCGGCAGCCTGCGCCGTCATTACGGGCTACGCAAACAGCCGTCTTAAGGAAAAAGAAAATAAAGCAGCGCTCATCTTAAACGCTGCAGTACATACCGCTCTCGTCTTATGCCTGGTCCTGACCATGTTCCTTCGGATCAACAACGTATACCGCGACGATAAGCTGCCCAACTTAAACGCGAAGATCACGGAAGGCCCTGGCGCCGGGATCTATACCACGGCAGAACATCTGTCAGACTATAACGACGTTCTCCAAACGATCGGTCAAAGCTGCATGCTCGCTTCCTATCCGGACGGTACGCATAAGACATTTTTCGTTTCCAGGCTGGCACCTTTTGCCTATCTTTGCTCCGATCTTACCTGTGCGGCACCGACGCCCTGGCGGCTGTCGATGTCTTCCGAAAGACTGATGGATTACTATGCATTACATCCTGACAGGGTACCGGATGTGGTCCTTGTTCTTCACGAGGAACTGGGCCGGTATGAAACCTGCGGGGATGTGGAAGCAGATCCGCTGCCAAACGCAAACGATCCGGACGGTCCGCTGTACCGGTATATGGACGAACATGCCTATACAAAAAAGAGCGTGCCCTGCGGCACACTCTTTGTAAAACCCTGATCTATTTCCCGTCGCCTTCCGGCTCTTTCACCTCATCGATGATAAACGGCGGACGGTTTCTCGACGCATCCAGTGCCCGCCACACGTATTCGCCAAGCATCCCCAGCATCAGAAGGATCAGACCTGTTGCAAACAGCACCAGACAGAACAGGGACGCCCAGCCTGCGATCGGTGTTCCGATCACAAAGAATTCCACGATCACTTCAATGATCCACAGGAAAGCAAGCAGCGCAAACACGATGCCGACGCCCGACATGAAGCGGATCGGGAAATAGGAAAAGCTCATCATCGAATCCAGCACCAGCTTGCATTTTTTGGACAGCGTCCAGCGGGACTTGCCCACTTCCCTGTCCCTGCGGTGGAAGTAGATCTTTTCGGACTTGAAACCGACCCAGAGAACCTGCAGCGTCAGTGCCGAATTCTTCTCATCCAGCATTTCCAGGACCTTTATCACCTGGCGGTCCAGAAGGTAGCAGTCAAATCCGCCTTTGGGCATGTTCTTGTCGATGCATTTACGTACGATCGCATAGTAAAGATTCGCAAAGAACTTCTTGACGGCAGAGTCATCCCGCTCTTCGCGGACGGCCAGAACCACTTTGTTCCCGCGTTTCCAGCTGTCATACATATCCTTGATCAGGAGGGAATCCTCCTGCAGATCCGCCTGTTTGGTCACGGCACAGTCTCCGGTACACTGCGTGAGGCCTGCAAGGATCGCCGCATGCTCACCGAAGTTGCGGGACAGCTTGACCAGCTTGACGTTTGCAGGGTCCAGTGCCTGTATCTTTTGCATGACTTCATAGGACTCGTCGCCCGAGCCGTCATCCACCAGCACGATCTCATACGCGTCCAGCTGGTGCAGCAGCTTTTCGCGCATGTCATCATACAGCATCATCAGCGTATCCGCATTGTAATATACCGGAATGATAATGGAAATCTTACTCATAGATCCTCCTTATAGGACCGGGAATCTCAAAATCAATCCTAGTATAGCAAATAATACCCGTTTATGGTATTGTTATTTTGCCAAAGATAAGGGAGGAAGATCTGCTTATGATACCCGTAAACGACCTGCGCAGGAGTTTTGAGCTGTTTCAGGATGAATATGAAGAAGCCGCGCTGTCCGTTCTGCGCAGCGGCTGGTATGTGCTCGGAAACGAGGTAAACTCATTCGAAACGGAATTTGCCACATCCCTCGGCGGATCCTGCGAATGCGCCGGCGTTGCGAACGGTCTCGATGCGATCATGCTGGGCCTTAAGGCCGCAGGGATCGGAGAGGGCGATGAAGTGATCGTACAGGCAAACGGCTATATCGCGACCATGCTCGGGATCCTGCAGTGCGGCGCCGTACCCGTGTTCGTGGAACCGGATGCATACTATCAGCTTGATGCGGCCGGGATCGAAAAAGCGGTCACAGAGCGGACCAAAGCCGTTTTGGTCACCCATCTCTACGGACAGGCCACACGCATGGACGAGATCCTTGCAGTCTGCGATCAGAATGGCCTGCTCCTGTTTGAAGACTGCGCGCAGTCACATTTTGCCGCATATAAAGGCACCAACACAGGTCTGTTTGGCACTGCGGGCTTTTTCAGTTTTTATCCGACCAAAAATCTGGGGGCGTTCGGAGATGCGGGCGCCGTTGTTTCCAAAGACAGCGAGCTGATCCGGAAAGTAAAAGTCCTTCGTAACTACGGCTCCGACAGGAGATATCACAATATAGAGACCGGTTTCAACATGCGTCTTGACGAACTGCAGGCCGGCCTGCTGCGCGTGAAACTGAAGCACATGCCGGAGATCTTAAAAAACCGGGAAGAGATCGCAAAACGCTATCTTGCGGGGATCAGCAATCCGGCTGTCAGCCTTCCTGCGATCGCGGCGGACTGTACCCACACCTGGTATCAGTTCATCATCCGGGTGGATAAACAGGCTGCTTTCCGGGAGTTCCTGAAAGAGCGCGGCGTTGCTACCGACATTTCCTGGGAAGTGCCGCCCTATCTGCAGCCGTGTATGGTTGAACGATTCGGATATAAAACGGGTGATTTTCCCGTCACGGAAGAATTGTGTGCGCACATCGTGACTTTGCCGATGATGGACTATATGGATGAAGCGGAGATCGATACGGTCATCCGGGCGGTAAACGCCTACAGATCATGATTGTTCTTTCAGTTCCCTGACATACGCATCGTAATCGCGGATGTATTCCTCGTCACTGTAATGCGTGCTCGCAAGCACGAGCAGGACGGAATCCTCGGAAAAATCATACATGTCTTTCCAGACCATCGGAGGAATGTACACACCCATTCTGGGTTTGTTCAGTTCCACGATGAATTCTTCTTTTGCGTCCGTGATCCGGACCTTACTGCTGCCGGCCACGTTGATCAGCACAAACTCGGATTCCCGGTTTGCGTGCTGCCCGCGGATCACATCATGATCGGATCCGTAAATATAAAACACTCTCTGTATCTCAAACGGGATACTCCGGCTGCCTTCGATCACAACCAGTTTTCCCCGTTCGTCTCCCAGATCATCAAATTGCAGGATCGGACATCTTTCCTTTAACACTGTTTTTTCTCCCATACGGTTTGACCCTATTTTATCATTTCATGCAAATCCCTGTCACACTTTTTTTCTTTTCAGGAACTGCCATGCATATTTCCACAAGGACGCAAGTACTGCCTTATTCAGCAGGATATGCAGTAAAAGCGGCACGATGCCGATGAGCGCCGATAAAAGTATCCTGTCCGTAAAAGTCGCATAGGCGGCGTAAGCACTGTACAGTACCAGCGAGAGCCCGAACGTGCGCAGTCTGTAGTCCACCGGATAGCACTTCACGGAAAAGTACGTTCCGATCAGGAAATAAACGATGTAGGTGACTGCCGTCGCAAGCGCGGCACCGATCTCCCCGAGAACGGGTACCAGCAGGGTATTGCCGGTCAGATTGACTGCGATCGCCGCGAGCGAAGCATAATTGAAGTATTTTGCTTTTCCCACGAATTTACAGCCCTGCCCGGTCATCTCAAACAGGATGGAGAGCACCGGCATGAGCGTAAGGAACGGGATCACACGGATCGCGCCCCTGTAATTTTCTCCGAGGATCAGAACGATCACGCCGCGGAAGATCGTCAGCAGAAAAGCGGCCGCCATGGCCAGGAACTGCACCTTCTGAAACATATCCGCAAAAAACGGCTTGCAGACCTCTTCCGGTTCCTGTTCGTATTTTTCCATGGCAACAGGCGCCCAGAAGGCAACATAGGTGATCTTGAACGTCAGCAGGATCGTCATGATCTGCATCGCGGAATTGTAGATCCCCGTGTCCGAAAACCCTTTGAACAGTTTGATCGACCACTTGTCCATGGACGAGAGCAGCCATTCCATCAGGAGCATCGGCACGAACGGGACGCCGTAGATGAGCAGTTCCCGCGTCGTGACTGCGTGTTTTTCCGCACGCTCCCGCCTGTTCACGATCAGATAGCGCACATATACGAACACCGTGACGATGAAAAGCGGCAGCGTCATGGCATAGAGTACCACCCGGAAATCATCGCCGATCAGACGGACAAAGAGCAGGATGAAACCTATATACAGGACCTTTGACAGAATGTTGAGATTCGAATAGAGTTTTCCGTTCTGGTCCATGCGGATGTTCAGAAATCCGAACCGTTCGAAAACGGAAATGATCGTGTAGGATACGACCAGGATCGTGATATCCGTTCCGGTCCGACCGAATAAGAAACCGTTGAAAAGATCGGCAAACAGACAGTAGGCGCCTGCAAGCAGCAGGATCAGAAGCACCGGATACTGCAGGCATTGCAGGATCAGCCGTTTCCGGTTCACGCCTTCTTTGTAAAAATAACGGATATAGGACTGGTCCATGCCGAGGATCGCGGCAATATAGATAATGGATACCGCCGACGTGAACATGGCTGTGCGCCCGTACTCATCCGTGGACATCACACGGGTGATCAGCGGCAGTGAGACCACGCCGAGCAGCAGTACGATGAAATTCCCGTAAAAATATTCCAAAAAGCCGGCAAACAGGTTCCGGCTCTTTTTTTCCTGATTTTGTTCTTCGGCCTTTTGTTCCATAGGACGATTATACCTTATCTGCACCTGTCCCGCAAAGGATCTCCCTATACAGTGCGGCGTGCCGCTCAAGATGGGTCTCAAGCGTGTAGTTTTCCACATACCGCCTGTAGAAATACTCCCGCTCTTCCTCTAACAGTTCCTTTGACGCGGCAAGTGTCCGGACCCGTTTCACAAACCGGTCCGTATCTTCTTTGCTGTAGAGATCTTCCTCCCTGCCGATCACTTCCGGCAGTCCGCCCGCATTCGTGGATAAGACGACGCATTTGCGGCTCATGGCTTCCACAGCTGCCTTCCCGAACGATTCAAAGATCGAGGACATCACAAAGATGTCCACCATGTAGTAATAATCCGCCATTTCCGCCTGGGAGAGATCCTGCAGATAAAGCAGGTTTTCCTCCCCGATCTGCGAGGCGATCCTGCCGCGGATATCCTTAACGATCTGTGCGTCCTGTTCCTCATAGACGGAGATCACAAGCGCGACACGGAACGGGACGCCGGCTGCAGAGAGTTCGCCGGTCAGCACGGGAACAAAATCCCAGTCCTTTTCTTCCGAGATCCTGCCCGCAAATCCGATCACCAGATCCCGGTCCGAAAACCCGTATTTCTTCCTCTGTTTTTCCCGCATCGTGGGATCATAGTTTGCAAACACGTTCCCGATGGTATTCGGGATCACCGTGATCTTTGTCTGCACATGCGAATCCAGCCACAGACGCTCGTTAAAATGCGTTGTCGTGATCAGGCGTCCGGCATGCTTGAGTGTTGCCAGAATGCATTTTTTCGAATGTTTCCGGTATCCGTACGCCAGTCCCCTGTCCGTATAGACAAACGGGATCCTGGCAAAGATCCCAAGGCAGCGTAAAAAGCCGTAGGTAATCAGGGATTCCGACATGGAAACATGGATCAGGTCCGGCTTTTCCCTGCGGATGATCCGGTAAAAAGACCCGATCCGCTTCAGAAAATTGAGTACACGTAAAACCCTGCTCTTTTCACGGTTTTCATCGGATGCGTATTCGACCACGCGGAAAGGATAGTCGGATGCCTTCTTCCGTAAAAGGGTAGGGCACACCGCCACCGTCTCAAACGTGTCGCCAAGCAGTCCCTCGCACAAGGTCTGCGTGGACATCTGTCCGCCGCCCGGCAGGTCGATCGGAAATTCCATCAGATATAGGATTTTGAATGGTTTTTCAAGGGTTTGCATAGTCTTTTCCCTTTTCCCGGATCCAGTTGTTTTTCAGGAACGGGGCAACCGAGCAGGGACCTTCCGCAAAAGGAGATCCCTCCACGGCATAGCCGCAGGCCTTCCTTTGTTCTTCGGTCATTTCCGCCAGTTTTGCATCAATGTATTCCGCCAGTTTGATCACGCGCGCAGCCGCCGTTTCCGGATTCCAGAGATCCTGCATCTGCGCATAGGCGTTCAGACCGTAGGTACGGATCCGTTCCGGTTCGTCAAGCAGGACTTTCAGCTGTTCTCTTAAGTCGGACACACTGCCGCTCTCAAAGATCAGTCCCGACTTTCCGTGTTTTACAAGCCACGGTGTCGCCCCGCAGACATGGGAAGCGATCTGGGCACATGCCGCATTCTGCGCTTCATAGATCACGGAGCCCCAGCCTTCCAGTTTGTCACTGGTCATGACATAGATCTGGGCCTGCGCCATGATCTCCCGCGCTTCCCGCGGTTTGTAAAAATCACAAAATTCCGTTTCTTCCAAAAGGCCCAAATGTCCGGCGAGCTCTTCAACGTGTTTTCTCTCTTCTCCCTCTCCCACCATTTTCAGACGGAACGCATAGCCTTCCGCCTTCAGGCCCGCGAGAGCCTTGAGCAGCAGGTCCGGATGCTTCAGTTTCAGCATCCTGCCCATCCAGAGGATCGTCGGGATCTTTCCGGCCCTTGCTGCCTTATCCGCCATCAGGGCATCCGTATCATAAGTAAATATCTCCGGAAAATAGCCGAATCTGTAACATCTGCCTTCGTAACTTCGAAACATCTTATGATAATCAAGGGATGTAAAAGCGGAAGCGCCGAGGATATAGACCGGCTTCTTCCTGTTCTGAATATGCATACGGATATATTTTTTTGTCAGCCGCGGGATAAAGAACTTGATAAATCCCTCTTTCAGAGGGCGTTCCGAATACCGGAACACGATCTTATCCTGCTGCAGGCGTTTCTCTATAAACGATTCCGGCGCCGTGCCCATGACCACCAGATCAGATCCTTCGGCAAGCTTAAGTGCCTTCTGATAAGATGCTTCGCTTTCATAAGTACGCAGAAGATACGGCGGGTCCTCTTCTCCCCAGCCCATACCGGAGCGGAAGCCTTCCATCGGCATGGTCTCCACAAAGGTAAACCCGTCCCGAAGGATCGCATACCAGGCGTCGCAAAGTGCCTTCTGGTGATGATTGAAATAGTTTGAAAAAAAAGTCAGCGTCTTAACGTTCATTGCAGTCCTATCCGATGATCCATTTTGCCAGTTCCACGCCATAGCATTCGATCGCATAAAAGGGGGAATAGCCGTTTCTGCGGTAGATCCCGTACTTGATCTTTGCACGCTTCATGGCAGCGCGCAGGTTTCTTTCGTGGCTTACGCCGTTCATCCTGAAGTTTGCGAGCACCTCATGTATAACACAGATGCGCACACCATCCTTTTTCATGCGCAGGATCAGATCGTAATCGTCATGGATCGTCTCGTTGCGGTAGCGGTACCTGTCGTACATCTCCTTCGTGATAAACGTCGTGGGATGGTTCCAGTCCCTGCTGGTCGCATACTTCCGGTTTCTGGCGTGCTTGATGAACGAATGCGTCTCATCCCGCCACATGCGCAGATCCCCGAAGATGAGATCGAAGGCCCCCTCCTGCATCGCATCGTTCACGCGCGCAAGTGCCACGGGTTCATACCAGTCATCCGCGTTGATGAGACCGATCAGGTCTCCGGTTGCTTTTTCGATCCCTTTGTTCATCGCATCATAGATCCCGGCATCCGGTCCGGATACTATATGATAGGCGATCCCTGCCGCCTCAAACGCGTCACGGTAACTTTCGGCGATCTTACACGTGTCATCCGTCGATCCGCCGTCCTGAATGATATATTCAAACGGCGCAAAGGTCTGGCGCAGAACGGACTCGATCGTCTGCGCGATGGTCGTCTGCGCATTATAGGAAACGGTAATGATACTAATCTTCATCGTGGAATGCCTCTGTGGAATCCTCAGCTTTGAACAGCACCAGGATCGTCTGGAACAGCAGCTGGATATCCCTTAAGATACTGAAGTTCTCAATGTACATCAGGTCCAGCATCAGCTTGTCTCTGGAAGCGGTATTGTATTTTCCGAAGATCTGCGCATAACCGGTCAGACCGGCTTTCATCCGCAGTCTGTATCTGAACTCGGGAAGTTCCCTTGTATAATCTTCCACATTCTCAAGCATTTCGGGACGCGGTCCGACAAGGGACATGTCTCCCTTTAAGATATTGAACAGCTGCGGCAGTTCATCGATCCTGTATTTTCTTAAGAACCTGCCCGGCGCCGTCACTCTGTCATCATGATCCGTTACGGAATAATTGCCCGCATTTTCCCGCATGGTGCGGAATTTGTAGATCTCAAAGACTTTTCCGTGTACGGTCGCTCTCTTCTGCTTGAAGAATACTGCGCCGCCGTCATGCTTCTTGATGGCAATGGCTGCAATGAGAAGGACCGGGCTTAAAAGAAGCAAACCGATCGCAGAGATGGACAGATCCATCAGCCGTTTGATGATCCGCTGCTCGAACGTGATCATATGAAACTGCGATGCAAAGAACGAAATATCATCCACCGTGACCGATTTGGCGTTATGTTCCAGAATGTCCGCGATATGCGGATTAAAATATACATTCTTTAAGTTCTGGTAACTGAAATCCAGGATCTCCGTGCGGACATCCACAGGCACTTCATACAGGACGATCGTATCGGCCTCAAGCATTTTCTGCTCAAGATCGGCGCTGTTATAGGAAACGATGTCCAGAACATCATACCGCCTTTTGAAATCCCGCAATGCGGAAGCCACACGCTTTGCGTCTTCCTCTTCCGAGGTGACGATCACGCACTTTTCCGCTCCGTTGATCTTGAAATAAAAGGCGCTTCCAAGCTTTGTCATCAACAGGATCCACACCGTCTGGACCGCGATGACCGCAAGCAGGATCCCCAGGTTCTCAAGCCGGAATGTCGTATTGTTGGCCTCATTGGTCTTCATGATCGTCAATTCGAAATAGGTGACAAGATCCGTGAACAGATGGGACAGGATCAGGGAAAAGACGATCTGCTTATTCTTCCGCATGCCCACATCAAACCGTCCGTAGATCCCGGTCAAGAGCAGAAGGATGATCGCATAGGTGGACAGTGTAACGGCCGCTGTTCTGGATAAGCCGATGATCTCCCGGTTATCGATCGAGAACAGTAAAAAGAACGTCGCAAAACATGCGGCGTACACAAGCAGTTTCATCAGAAAAAGGATGGATCTTTCAAATTTTGTGCAAAACAGAAAAAAACCGGATCTCTTCATTTTGCCTTTTCTTTCTCTTCTTTGCAGGGCTTATGTCTGCCTGATCCAAGCCCTTTTTTACACATGCTCAGGGCATGTCGTAAACTTCCTGGATATATTCCATGAACCGGTAATCCTTGCTGTAATACTCGGCTCTTCTTGTGCACATCTCAGGCGTATATAAGATCCCGCGGCTGCTTCTGATCCTGTCGATCGCCGCCACGACACCCTGGATGGAATTCCTCTCCACAACGATCCCGCAGGTCTCATCCAGACTTTCCGGACTGCCGCCCGCTTTGAACGTGATCACGGGCGTGCCGCAGGCAAGCGCTTCGATATTGGTCGTCGGGAATGTATCCTCCAGCGTCAGATTCACATAGATGTCGGCCATTGAATAGATGGCGACCAGTTCCTGCACGCTTTCCGTTCTGGCAAGGCCTATGATCGAATCCGGCAGCTCGTTCAGCTGATCATCCGACAGGCCGAGCAGGACGATCGCGCACCGGTCGTCGATCATCTTGGAGAGGTTGACAAACTGAGACAGTCCTTTGCGCTCTCTCCAGGGATTGGCCACACCAAGCAGGACCGTTTTCCCCGTCAGCCCCAGTTTACGCCGCAGCGCGTAGACAAGGTTCCCCTTTTCCCTTCTTTGCGGCATGGGATAAAACTGTGTCAGGTCGATCCCCGTGGGTACGACCACCAACGGATACTCTTTTAAAAAGGACTGCTGCACGCGGTCCGCAAGCCAGGCGGAGGGCGTCACGATCGTCATGTTCTTAAGTCCCGTGAACAGCACCTTTTTCTCTAGAAAATTCCTGCGCGAATTATCCATGACCATGGATTTCGGATACTCGTTCAGCTGCTCGCAGGAATCACAGCAGGTCTGCCATTTCTGGCACCCGATATACTCAAAATGGGAACAGTGTCCCGTAAAAGCCCAACAGTCATGCAGCGTCCAGATCACCCGGCGTTTGGAATCGTGCAGGTAATCAAACAGCACCCGCACATTCAGATAATATCCGTGCAGATTGTGCAGATGGATGACATCCGGATCGTAATCTTCGATCACGCGGATCAGCGCCTTGGTCGCCGAGGTGGAATAAAAGCCCTGTCTGTCCGTCATACGGCTTAAGCCGCCGTGGATATAGACGTCCGTATCGGATCCGATCCGGTAATACCGGCAGTCCGCAGGGTCCTCTCCCCTGCCGAACGCGATCAGGCACTCATAGCCGTGCTCTTCGAGCGCATGGTAAAGCCCGGTCATGATCCGGGCCACACTGCCGCCGACGGCTACCGTATTGATCAGGAGCACACGCTTGTTCTCGTTCATGTAGTCCATCGATGAAAAAACGCGCTTTGCCTCTTTGGTATAGACCGGACGCCTGTATTCTTCCCGGATACCCTGCCCGATATAATCATTCCGTATATTATGAGAAAGGGAGACGGCAGATATATCCTGCTGCTCCATTTCCTCATAGTCATCTATCATTTCATCAAAATCATCTGTCGTTTTTGACATTCTGCTTAATCCTCATCATCCGGATCGTTCAGGATCAGCCGGATCACACGGTCCTGTCCCTTGGAGAAATCTTTGGAAAGCTGTAATTTCTGCATCTCCTGTCTGACTTTCGGCGTCGTGATCAGCCAGCGGATAGTGGAGATGATCGTCAGGGCATCCTGCTTGGAGCCGATCCCCAGATTGATGAACCCGTTCTGGATCCCCGCAAACACGTGCTCTGCTTCTCTCTCGTTCTGCGCAAGTACAATGGACGGAACACCCATGCTGGCCAGTTCGTAAACCGTCCGGCCCTGCGAAGTGATCGCAAGATCCATCTTGTTCATGTAGGAGCTGACACGTTTCACATCCGAGTGCACATAGATCTGATGCTCCTCATCCGTGACGATCCTGTCCTTATGCGGATAGGCAAACCCGAGCAGAAAATGGAATTTGACCGACGGGTGTTTGTCATGCAGTACTTTGCAGATATCATACAGTCTTCCGGTCAGATCCGAAGGATCCGCACCGCCAAAGATCACTAAGATATTTTCTACCGTTTCGGAGAATTCCCTGGGATGCTCCTCTAAGAATTCATCCCGGATGCAGAAATACTTGGAACCGTAATACTCATTGTGCAGCTTATCTCCCTTTTCATACAGAGCGTTGATCACTGCATCCGCATATTTGGCGCCGCTTCCCACGTCCTCGAAATTGATCACCCTTTTACAGTATTTGATGACCATGGTCATGTATTCTTCCGTGGTGTCCAGGATATCGTTGATCAGGATATCCGGCTGTTCCTCTTTCAGCAGCTGCTCAAATTCCACTTCGTCTTTTACGGAACGGATCGGGAAGTTTGCCTCCCGGATCCTGGATATACCGAGGTCACTGCCGGAATCGGCAACAAAGAGGATCTCATGACCCGTCAGTTTATAGGCAAGTGTCAGGCAGCGGTATACATGCCCCATCCCAAGCTGCATCTTTCCGACCGTGCGGAAGATGATCTTTTTTCTGCGCAGGATGTTCTCACACAGAACCCAGTCGGAATAGGTGTCGATATCGATCGCCTCTTCTTCCGGGATCTCGAAGATATTGACTTTCTCACCGATCCTGCCTTCTTTTGTTACGCAGTCCCTGCGGGTGATCAGGAAACCGCCGGTTTCGAGATAGTTGGGCGGGAGTTCCTGCGAGTTCAGACGTTTCTCATAGTTCTTTGTGATCTTTCCGTCCACCACGCCCCAGGAAAGATGGGGTTTGTTCATGGCCGAGATCACGGTATCCCATTCGCTGTTTTCAAAAAAATCGATCGCCGCTTTTACGGTTTCCCATTTGAGTGTCGGCGATGTCGCCTGCATCGTGATCACGGTATCGTACCTGCAGCCCTTTTTCTCTTCCATGGTCTGCATGGCATGATAGATGACCGGGTCGAGCGTCACCTTGTCGGTGGCGAGTTCCGCGGGTCTGATGACCACTTCCACACCGCGTTTTTCAACGATGCCGGAGAGTTCCTCATCATCCGTGGAAACGGCAACATCCACATCCATATATGCTTTCAGTGCATTCGCATTTTCGATCGAATAGCAGATGAGCGGTTTGCCGCACATGACGCGGACGTTCTTTCTCGGTATTCTTTTCGAACCGCCTCTGGCGGGAATGACGATCAGTGTTTTCATGCCTGTGTGCCTTTTCTGAAAAATCGTGTTTTTATGTAGGAAAACAGTAACATTATATCATGTCTGCGTGCAATTGCAAAAACGCCGAGCGTCACGATCATGATGCCGTAGCGCACGATAGGCGTATAACGGTAGGTCTCCCCGTCCGTGACATTTTGATAGAACAGGGTAATGACAAGACAGATCCCCGTGACGGCAACCATCGCAAGAAACATGAAGAGATCGGCATACAGTTTTTCCTTCAGGACAAACCGTGTGGCGATGTAATGGAACAGCATCAGGAACAGATAGGATGCAAAAGTGGTATAGGCAGCCGCGATGTAGCCAAACCGCGGGATAAACACGGCATTCAATCCGAAATTGACAACCGCTGCCAGGATCGAGCTGGCGGCAATGATCGGTGTCTTTTTCCGGAAAAGTTCCACATTGACGTAATTGGTATAGAAATATTGCGCGAGTGCGCCCAGTGCGACCGGCGGTACCACCCACTTCGAGACCCAGTAGTCTCTTCCGCGGGGCGCGAGCAACATCAGTGCTTCGGGCGCCAGGGTAACAAAGCCGATCGTAAGAACGGCGCCGAGCAGTACCAGTTTTTTCTGATAGAAACGGATCGATTCCTTATGCCCTTCGGCCAGTTCCTCGTTAAACCACGGAAGCCAGGCCTGTCCGATGGCATTCGTAAAGATCATGAGAAGCGTGGCAAAGCCGTATCCGTAGATATACAGTCCCGCGTCGGAATCCGAACACAGCCGTTTGATCATGATACGGTCGATCTGCGCGAGCACCACCAGCGCCAGCGCATGCGGGATCATCGGCAGGCCGAATTTCAGCGCATAGATCCAGTATTCCTTCACATAGAACTTCTTACCGTTTTTCAGGATCCTTATATAGAACCAGACCCCGAGCAGGAAAGTGGTTAAGATCGAACCGATGATCTTGCCGAAATACCGCCTGTCGCTCCATAAGATCATCAGCAGGATCGAAAAGAACACCGTCCCGACGCAGGTGATCAGAGAGATCAGGATATTGGTCTTATAACGGTATTCGTATCTGCATTTCTGCAGCATGTATTCCACGGAGGGGTACACGACAAGATACACGAACAGTACAAGTACGAGCGGAACTTCGTATCCGATCCTTGCAGAGATCTGTTTCCGGAAGAGGATTGCAAGGATCAGTACAAAAGCCGCAAAAGAACTGGACAGTCCCTGCAGACTGGAAAGATATTCGTCGAACCGGTCTTTGTAATCGATCTTGGCCCGCCCGATCGAATAGACCACACACAGGCAGGTAAAAATGTTAAAGATCTCGATCCACGAATTGAATGTATTGGCGATCCCGTAATCCGCGGTCGTCAGCATCGCCGTATAGATAGGGGATGTGATGATCGCCACAGCCCGGATCGCTACGCTCGAGACGGTATACCAGATCCCGGACTTCAGTACGGGTCTTTCTTCCTGATTACGCATGTGTGAACATCTGCTCCTGCAAAATCGTATCTTCAGGGATATCTTCCGCCGCTTTCATTCCAAGCAGCTCTTCCATTCTGGTAGGAGAGATTCCCGTGCCCGGCCGTTTGTAGGTCAGCATTTCTTCTGTGATCACCGTGCCTTTTTGAATATCCGTTGCCGAAACGATGGATCTTCTGGCATTCTTTCTGGCCGCGGCTTCCGTATCCAGACAGCGGATCTCGCCGCTCCCGCGTATCATGTCCATTTCGTCGATCGATGCGAGGATCCTTTCCGCATCCTTGGGATCCATCGCATGGTAATGGTCATTGCCCTTTAAGGTCTTATCCAGCGTGAAATGCTTTTCGATGCACAACGCACCGAGGTTGTAGGCCGTTTTGATCACATCGCAGTTTTCCGTCGGCTTCGTGTGATCGGAATAGCCGATGATCAGTTCCGGGAACTGCCGCTTCAGGGAAAGGATCTTCAGAAGGTTCGTATCCGTAAGCGGTGTGGGATATTCCAGCACACAATGCATCAGCACGATCTCCTTGTCGTTCACGGAACGGATCGTGTCGATCGCCATTTCGATCTCATCCAGGTTGGAAGCCCCGACCGATAACAGGATCGGTTTGTTTTTCATTGCCTGATATCTGATGAACGGCAGGTTGGACAGATCGGACGAGGAGATCTTGTAAACCTCCATCATGTCATTAAGATAGTCTGCCGAATCAAAATCAAAAGCCGTCGAGAAAAATTCGATGCCAAGCTCCGTTGCATAAGCGGAGAGTTCCCGGTATTCCGCCTCGCCGAAATGGTCAAACTTTTTGAACAGTTCATACTGCGAAGTGGTGGGTTCTTCCGTCGTATCCCAGTAGGACGGGGATGCCTTGGCCGCAAGCGTGCCCGCTTTGTACGTTTGGAACTTGACGGCATGCACGCCGGCGTCCTTTGCAGCTTTGACCATCTCTTTTGCGGCTGCAAGGGGCGTGATCCCCTCCTTTGTTGCGATATCATAGTAATTCACGCCGATCTCTGCGATCAGCACGAACTTTCCTTCTCTTAGCCTGTCCATGATCATACTCATGTTTTTTGATCCTTTCTTTTAAACCCTGTATCACGTTCAGATCAGCGCGGATTCCGCGGACCCCGACACCTCACAAAAACCCCGTGACCATGCATAATTAAAATAGCATAGATCACGGGGTTTATCAATGTTTTAGCCTGCCGGACTACTCATTTCTGCCGAAGATCCCGCCCCACCAGGACGCCTCTTTACGTGTCGTTATTTTGAATTTTACTGCCCGGACGCCTCTGAAATCGCCAATTCCACGGATCAGGATAATAGCCGAATTTCCCGGGTTCACGTTATTAAAGTAACCGATGATCTCATAGTCACCCGCTCCATAGGCTGCAGGTTCCAGTTCCCTTAAGTTTGAACCTCTTCCGATCGTAAGTTTCAACTCCGGCTCGTTTTCATTTCCCGGTTCGATCCCACGTCCGGTATAAAGGCAGGCCTGCGTCTTTCCTTTTGTATCCGGGTTGATCACAACATTGGCTTTGGAAATATCCGTATGCAGGGAAGGATCCGTGATCCGGTAACTGCCGGTAACGCTTCCCGTATAACTGCCGGCCTCTGTTGCCGTGATCTTAACGCTGACCCTCTGTCCGGCCTTAGGCGCATCCGTACCGTCAGAAGTGGTATAGGTGACCGTATAATCCTTGTCTTTCTTCAGTTTCAGATCCCTGTAATTTTTATCCGTGAACAGGATCTTTGCGTTTAAATATTTATTCGCCTGCCGGTTGTACGGCACATCACTGATCGTGAGTACCAGATCTTTTAACGCGGTCTTTGTGATCGCAAAGCGTTTCACTATACCCTGCTTCAGATCCGGGGTATCGGCAAATACATAACTGCCTTTTCCTTTGATAATGACCTGCGGTGCGATATCCTTACCGTTTTTGTTCCGTTCATCGGCACTTGCCACAGCCTTATTGTTCTTATAACTGACGGTATAATCCTTTCCCTGTTTCAATGTCCTTATACGGACTGTCCCGTCCGGGTCCGCTAAAGATGCCCGCACGGTAACAGCAGGCGTGATCGCTGCGTTCGTGAACTTAAATGTTTCGGAAGACAGATCCACCGTACAGTTGCCGCCCTCTCCCGTCGTCAGCGTATATTTGCCGGTGATCGTAAAGGTCTTTATGATTTTTCCTCTGAGTCTTCCCGTATATTTTCCGTCACTGTCCTTAACAGCCTCCAAGGTCATTGTCGCGGTGCCAAGGTCATGATTGTTCTCATAGGTTACCGTATAATCCCCGTTCGGGTTTTCCGGATCTTCGGACGTGTTTTCCGTATATGTATTCGTTCCGTTTTTATCCTTTAAGGACAGGACAAGTGCATCCTGTCTGACTGCTTCCCCGTTCTTGTAGGGGAGCGATTTTTTAAACCAGCTTATCTTCACGTTACTCATCAGGGGCTGCACATGCACGGAGATCGTAGCGATCTGCCTGCCGGTTGCAGTAGCATCCGTAAAGTTTCCGCTGTTTCCGGCATACACTTTAACCGCATAGGTTCCCTCATTGATGCAGTCACTCTCCTGCTCCGTTGCATCCCCGTTTTCATCCGTTTCAAACCATTTAAAAGTCAGGTCGGCAGGTTTATACGTGATCTTTGTTCCTTCATAGGTCAAAACAGGTTTCAGTTTGTTCTTTGTATTATTTTTGTATGCTGCAGTGAGTGTCGCATCATTGGCAGAGAGTTTCTCCAACGGCATGGGAACAATACTGAAGTACAATGTCTTTTTCCCGGCGCAACTGCCCTTCATCTCAAGAATGATCTGCGGTCCGGTTTTTACCCCTTTATTATTCAAGGTATCTTTATCCGCGATCTTTGTATTGTTCTGATATCTGACCGTATAGTCTTTTCCTGCTTCAAGCAGCCGATGACCGTTATAGACATGGATCTCCGGTTTTACGGCATTGCCCGTATAGTAGTATTCCTCTTTCAGACCGGACACCCAGATCCTGGCAAGGCCTGTTTCATTATCGGTTGTCAGTTCCGGCCCCGGCTCGATCGGCTGACCCTCTTCGTCTTTGTCCGTCACTTCCGAGGGCAAAACCGTCACGATACACTGATCAGATACCTCTTCTCCTTCTGCTGCACCGTTTGCATAGGCAATGACCGTTACGGAAACGGGGGTCTGTTTCCCGGGATCCTCCGGATCGGTGCCGGCTTTGATCGCCGTGACAAGACCGTCATCCACCGTGACAAACTCTCCGTCCTCATCGCTACATTCCCACCATAGGGTCTTATCCGCCGCCCCTGCCGGATTTATGATGGCATAAAGCCTGCTTGTGTCGCCGGGATACAGTGTCAGAGCATCCGTGTTCAAAGTCACCCCGGTAACGTCTTCATCATCCTCTACGGGCAGGGGATCGATGATCGGTCCGGGGCCGGGTCCCGGACCCGGATTGTCTCCGTTGCCGTAACCCCGGCCGTTATTATAAAAGATAACCGGGCTGCTCTTTACATACCGCCCGTCTTCGAGCATGATATAGCAGTAGAACGTGGTCTTTGCATTCCCGTTATTTCCCAGGAGTGATGCGAATTTAATAAAATCATCCAACGGAAGCTCCGCTTCTCCAAATGTAAAAGCGCGGCTGCTTCCGAGATCCGTTTCATAGCGACCGTACCCCACTGTAAAATTCGTCACCTCACCGGTCCTAGTATCCGAAAAGACAGCGCGCCAATCATAATAGACCTTTCCTTCATATCCGTCAGGCAGCGTGGTCTCCACCCAGATTCTCGTATCATCAGACAGCGTGACATCTCCGCTTTTCTTCTCATCATTCCAGAACCAACTGAACGGATCCATGGAAGCTGTTGCACTGAGTCCTGTCGCATCCATTTCATCGATATACAGGGATTTTTCATCATGAAGTGTCAGCGCCGGATCACAGAAACTTCCTGTCTCTGACAGATAATTAACCGCTTCCTCCACGGCACTGCCCGTATACCAGGGTTCATAATAGGTATCATAAAAAGCGGGAGCATTCTCACCGCCGCGTCTGGAGGTATGCCCGCCCGTCCCGGCGCTGATCTCTCCGTCTCCCGCGATCGTCACACCGGCCCTTTTATATTGATCATAGCGGAAACCATGACCGCCGCTTCCCGGCTGTCCGATCTCCGCGAGGCTTGTCGAAAACCCGTACTGACTTCCCGAATTGTTACTGCCGCAAAGAGAATTGCCTCCGTTTCCACCCGAAACCTTTCCCCTGATGATAAAACAGTCACACTGGGCGTATCGTCCGTTATCATCCCGGTTTTCAAAAAACCCGCTCCCTCCGGGCCCTCCATCTCCCCAAACGGCGTTCCCGGCATTTCCGCCCGCTACGGTTCCGGTCTCTCCTACCGCAATGATCCCCCATACGCCGTTGTAACACCCATAGTAGTCATACTCGGTATGCCACGCATCCCCATCCATCAGGATGGCATGTCCCGCATATTCGGAAGACTGCTGTCTGGTAAAAGCATCGGCTGTATTTCCGCCGGTGACGGTCCCATCGATCCAAAGACCGATATCCGGACTGTCTTTATCCTTCTTTGTCCAATAAGCATCGCTCTCTGATAACAGGGAAAGCGTCGGTGCAGTGTTGGTAAGGCCGATATCCCCGCAGGCCATGATCCCGGCACCGCCTTCTCCGTTACTGATGCCTGCCTTATTTGTTAACGCCGCTGTATCCGAAAGGATCACCTGTCCGCCCGTTCCGCCGGATATGTGTGAATCTTCCCCGATATAAATATATTTTCTACCCCAGTAGTACTCGATCCCGCTGCCGCCGTTCCCGGCACCCAGGCCGGCACCGATGTTACTGAGAGGGTGCTCGCCATTTTGCAGATATTCTTTGATCAGAGCGTTGTTTCGAAGTGCATAATGAGAAAAAGAATGGTCACCGCCAAGGAAGCAGCCCCCCTTTCCGCCGGACACCTCTGCATTCTCGATCAGATATTTTAAGAAAACCTTCTCCCGGTATGCGTTCTGTGATCTGTATTCCGGGGTATAAGAGCCGTTGCAGACCTGTGTGATCCCGCAGCCGCCGTCTCCGGCGTCTGCCGAAGACATTCCCTCACCGTTGACTCTCAGATTTTGTTCCCAGTCCTCATAAGTAACGTCTCCGCCGTCGCCGCCCAGGATCTGCGCGCCGCCCGTAACCGTCAGGGCATATTCCAGTTCATTTTCCGGGTAATAGGTGTCATCCCCGCAGGTTAAGAGGATCGCATTCCCGCCCCTGCACCCGAATCGGTATCCGGTATCGGAATTCTGAAAAACAGCTCCTTTGCCCCCTACAATTGTCCCAGGGCCTTTGATCGTAACATTGAACTTTGCGGCTTCGATCAGGATCGCAGCCTTTCCTCTGGCGTTTTCCCTTCCCGCTTCAGAGTCTTCATATGCACCTGATACTCCCGCAGCGCCCGTGATCGTGTAGCCGTTTAAGTCGACCACGACCGTCTCTCCGGCCGTATCCGAATGCAGTACGAGCGGCTCCAAAAGGGCTACATTCTCAGTAAGTCTGTATGTATGGGTATGTGTTCCTGCAACATAGGAATACTGCGCGCCGGTCAGGGCATTCGTGACGGTTTCCTTATTGAGACCGAGTCTTTCCCCATCTTCTGTCTGTTCTTCGGGCTGGGTATCTTCCGCCGCTTCAGAAAGAAGATCCCCTTCCGCCTCCTGTATGGGGACTGGGGTTTCCTCCTGCAAAACATCCCCGGCTTCCTCCGCATGAACAGGATCCGCGTACGGAAACATCGTCAGGAGAAGCATCAATGCCATGATCATGCAGAAAATGGTTTTGATCTTATTTTTCATATCTCATCCTCGCACATCTTTATATACGAAAACTGTCTGCTCAGGAGTTAACAAAAAAGACGGTCTCTTATCTATATCGACAAAAGAACCGTCTCATTTTATTATATTTCTTTATCTTTCCTTTTCTGCCAGATACCTGCTGTAGCCCTTGTGGTAGAACTCCTTCAGCCTCCCGATCTGGTCCTTGAATTTCTCACTTTCTTCAACCTTTTTACCAAGCACTTTGTCCGCTTCGTCCATCAGGTAGAACAGGTCGATCTCCACGCCGATCTCCTTGATCGTCTCCAGATACGCCGCGCAGGAATGGATGTTGTCGATCTCTCCGAATGCCCGGATCTTTTCCGGCAGTTCTTCAAAATCACTGATCTTGTCGATCCCGTTGATCAGCTCGAACGGCACATCGCCGAAGATCACGGATCTTCTTCCCATCAGTGCTTCTTCAAACGCGGTTGTCCCTACGATCGTGACCACACCTTTTGCGCCGGTGATCCACGGTTTCGGATCGTCGTAATAATTCACCTGTACCAGTCTGACATTATGCAGTTCCCTGACTTTTTTGTAAAAATCGATCCCGCGCTCGCCAAGCATGGCCTGGTGTTCTTTCACATACAGTTTCCAGCCTGCGGGAAGCGACTTGCTGACCTGTTCGATCAGGTTCAGTTCATCCACGTAGTAGGAAGCCTTGACAAAAACGGTGGATTCGGGGATCAGGTGCAGCGGCATGTAGACATAGTCTTCTCCGGCAACCGGTGCTTCAAACAGTTTGTTTTTACCCATGTATTTCCGACGGATCAGCATTGTCTGCAGATAGTGCCGGATATAAGGCAGGCTCGGTGCATAAAGGATCTTATTGGTCTTTTTCAGCTTCAGATTCCCGGCCGAGATGTCCATGTTCCAGAAATAGTGGACTTTTCCACGCATCACACGCAGGATCCAGATCAGCGAATCCCGCTTGTACTGTGCCGTCACGGTTCCCGCAAACTCCTTGTTCATGATCGTGGAACGGTTCCGGTAATCTTCTATGTACGCATAGGATTCCGCCATTTCTTCTTTGGATTTCTTCAGATTCTTCTCATAGGTTTCCCGGACATAGTCATCGATCCCGATCGTATTCTGGAATGTCGGGTATTTATAGTAGCCGAACTTGGAATACTCGACCGTGATATACGGTATACCCTTTGCGTAAGCAACTTCATTGATGATCGTACGTTGCAGCTCCGCGTTGTCAAAATCCAGGATCATATCCGGCTTAAACTCATCAAAAACAGACAGGATCTTTTTGTAGTTGAGTTCCAGCCAGATCATGTTCTCTTCGAAATTCGTGACCGTCCAGTAATAGCGCCAGTGATAGTGCTTTGTATTCTCCTGCGAACACATTAACTGCATGTTGAGGTTCTTAAAGTGTGAATACTTTTCCTCGATCGAGGCCAGATATTCCATGTCGGCGGCCGGCTGCTTCTCATGCAGGCGTGCCGTGTATGTATCGCAGATGTCCCTTACGTCATAGAGTTTCAGTCCCGGCAGTTCCTCTTTGAACCGGTAGTAGGTGTTTTCGTTGTAGTAACATTTCCGGTAAGAACACTCCGAGGACATGATAAAGAAGGCAGCCACCTCATTGCCTGCCTCGATATAATCCCTGGCCACAAACCACAGGGGTTTGGAATAGGTTTCCCTGCACACGAACAGGATCCTTTTATTCTGAAAGATCTGCGGTTCACTCATACCGTATGTTCTCTCCCTTGTCCCGTTTCTGATGCGAACGGGTTATGCATTGAAGCAGCGCCGGACAAAATCTGGCAAGCTGCGTTTTGATCTTTAGTGTCTTTCCGATCAGCGGATTATCCGCATTTTCTTTTGCAATGCTCCGGATCTCGCGCACGAATTTCTTCACTTCCGCAGGATCACGGTCCTTTACCAGAAGAAGGTTTTGCAGGGATGTCAGCGTTTCCTGCAGGTAAAACCGTCCGATCTCGTCTTTGAGTCCCGGAAACATCTTCCCCGCCTGTTCACAGAGCAGCCGGTTCGCCTCCGCGTTATAGAACTCCATCCCGCTCCGTTTGGAATTGGAGCCGCCGCGTTCCCTGAAATGGTATTTCGGGGTACTGCGATAGCAGATCCTCTCTGCCGATCCGAGCAGTTTTCCGACAATGATCCTGTCCTCCACCACAAAGTCCGTCGGGAAGACAACGCCTTCCCACAGGCGGCGCACAAAGAGCTTGTCCCACAGATGCAGGAAATAGCCTGTCCCGCTTAAGATCATGCGCATACTCTCCTCACCGGTCTGCACGACGGGATCGGATACGGGATCCTGCTTTGTGTGATTTTGAAACTCGTAATATCTTCCGCAGACCGCGACATCACTTCCGGTGCTATCCATGTCATCTACAAGGACTGCAAACATATCCGGCTCTACCCAGTCGTCTCCGTCCACAAAGCCGATCAGGTCTCCGTGTGCCGCTTCAATCCCTGCATTCCTTGCATCCGCGATCCCTTTCGCAGGTCTTTTAACGAGTATGATGCGCGCATCCCGTTTGGCATATTCTTCACAGATCTCAAGGCAGCGGTCGTTTTTTGCCGCATCCTCATGCACGCCGACGACCAGGATAAATTCGAGGTCCGAATAGGTCTGTGCAAGTAAACTGTCCAGACATTGCCGCAAATAGGGCTCCACCTGATATATGATCGAAATGATGCTGATCTTCTTTGGTTCCAATCCGTTCTCCTTAAGGGGTGAGTCCCATGACCGAAGCCACCGCGTTCAGGTATCCGTAACCGTCCGCCTCATCCGGCTCCATCACGGCGCCTTCGCCCCATTCGTTCCAGGCGTTGATGAAGACAAAATCATTGTCCCTGCCGGCTACCTTTTCCGACAGTTTGCGAAGGACCGATTCAAACCGGGCCGGATTCGTTCCCTTATATACCAGGCCCTTGTATTTCCTGCGCGGGGTATTGTCCCAGTTCGGAAGCAGTCCCGGGAACTCGTTGCCGGCATACTCGCGCCGCTCGATCGCTTCATAGATCCATTCCGCAGGGATCATGCGCTCCAGCCTTTTCTTCTTCCGGAAGCGGTTTGCAAAGGAACGCAGCAGAACCGATGCGTTATAGGAAAACCTGCGGATAGCACTTAGATCATGCTTCAGCGAATAGCCGGGTTCAAAATAGTAGTAGCCGTCTAAGATCCCATCCCGCATGTCTGCTTCGCCTGCCGTCTTTGCGCCGATGAGAAAGATCCCGTCAAAGCCGGCTTCCTTAGCCCATGTATCAAACAGTTGCCGCATCTTACCAAGGTCTTCTATATCTGCTGTACGATAGATCTGCAGCAGCGGCCTGTTGCCGACTTTGATGTAACGATCGTCGCTAAAGAAACGGAGCAGATAGTCAAAGTGCTCCCTCCAGTCTTCCTCGGTTCCGTAGGTCTGCTGCATCAGGACCTGGTTGGCAAGCCCGTACCAGGTTCTCGTCCACGATTCGTTTGCCCAGCAGATACAGTAGCGCAGGTCGATCTCCGGATGCTCCCGCAGGATCTCCATCGGCTGCTCCATCAGCTGTGCACCCTTAAACCAGTACTGGTAGATACTGAATCCGTAGATCCCGTATTTTTTTGCAAGAGATGCCTGCCAGGTGAACGTCGTTACCGCTTCATTTACCAGATCATAGTAGCGGTGCTCCAGGGGTACGCGCGGCTGGATGTGGGAAGGATAGAGCGGCTCGGCACTCTTGACGGCCGTCCATTCCGTATAGCCTCTTCCCCACCATTCGTCGTTCTCCGGGAAAGTATGATATTGTGGCAGATACATACAGATTGGCTTCATATAAGTGTCACTTATTTTGCTTATGATAATTATTAGTATCTTTTATGTTTTTGACTCACAGCCCCGTGACCAGTTCCACGACTTCTGCCCAGCTGTTTGCCGTGTTCCCGGCTGTCTGTTCTGTCTTGAGACAGCGGATCTCACCCTTCATCACGGCTTCCATAGATCCGGCAAGGGCTGCTGCGTCAAACGGATCAAAGAAGCGGGCGTTGGGATATCCGTCCAGCACTTCATGGCAGAACGGGCAGTCGGATGCCAGCACGATCGTCCCGATGGCGGACGCCTCTGCAGGCGGATATCCGAAGGTCTCTATGTAAGACGGGAAAAGCAGGACAGAGCGCTGATACAGCTCGTAAACGCGCTCCCTGTCAATCCTTCCCATACAGTCAAAGCAGTCCGGGATGCGGTCCCGGCCGGTCCCAAGCACATCTGAAAGTTCTTCCTTCGTGAGTGTCAGACGGATCTTAAAATCCCTGTAACCTTTCTCATAAAGCAGTCCTGCGGCTTCATACAGCAGGCTGTGATTTTTATAGAGCATGGAGCCTGAAGGATAGAAAAAAGTATGCGTATCCGGTTGAACGGACTGCGCATATGCGGAAAGATCCGGCATGGTCGGCAGAACCTTTTGCACTTTCGCAGGATCTGCGTGCGCAACCTCTGTCAGGGCTTTTTTCATCCACTCCGTCTGTACGATGGTAAGATCTGCCTTTCTTACGGAGGCATTGATCAGTTTTCCGATGAGGTGCTGGTAAACGGCGTATTCTCTTTCCCGTTTCAAAAGCAGGGAAAACCGTTTTGTCTTCTGAAACCCGAGCGGCTGGTGCACATACAGGGCCTGTTTTCCGCGGTATCCGAAAGGCAGCGTGTTCTGCATGGAAAAATACACGTCGGGATCGTATTCCCGTACCACCTTTTTCCCGTAGAAAAGATCGAACGCAAGGCGGTGCAGCCATCCCTTTTTGACCTGCGGCAGGATCTGTACACGGATATTCCCGGTCTCCTCAAGATAATGATCGCTCAGCAGAAAGATCCATTCATTGTCGTCCGCATGTTCCTGAAGGTAGGCATGGAAATCTTTCAGGATGGACAGGGCTCCTGTTTTGCTTGCCGCGATATCGTTTACAAGTATCCGCATAGATCAATCCTTCAGCCAGACCGTTTTGTTCACGATCTTGGTGTAACTCTCGATCAGTTTGACCACCTTGACGGAGACATTGGTGTCTGTGTAGTCGGGTACGGTCGCAACAGGCTCGTCGTTTCGGAACATGGCGACCGCCAGCTCCGTTGCCTGCAGAACATCCTCTTTTTTGATCCCGCCGATCACAACCGACCCGCGGTCTAGAACCTCCGGCCGCTCCGTACTGGTGCGGATCAGGACGCCCGGGAAGTGCAGCATGGCCGATTCCTCGGAAAGGGTTCCGCTGTCGGAAAGCACGCAGAACGCATTCATCTGCAGATGGTTATAATCAAAGAATCCGAAGGGCTTAAGCGACTGCACGAGCGGATGGAAAGTAAAATGCCGCTCCTCGATGAACTTGCGCGATCTCGGATGCGTGGAATAAATGACCGGCATCTGATAGGTCTCCGCAATGGCGTTGATCGCCTCCATCAGATCCATGAAATTCTTCTCTATGTCGATGTTTTCCTCCCTGTGGGCGGAAACAAGGATGTACTGCCCGCCTGTAAGGTTAAGGCGGTCAAGCACGTCGCTGTTTTTGATCCGGTCCGCATGAACATTCAGCACTTCCTGCATCGGAGATCCCGTGACAAAGACCGTCTTGCCGTCGACGCCTTCCGAAAGCAGGTAACGGCGCGAATGCTCCGTGTAGGGCAGGTTGATGTCGGAAATATGGTCCACGATCTTACGGTTGATCATCTCGGATACGTTGAAGTCCCAGCAGCGGTTACCCGCTTCCATGTGAAAAATGGGGATCTTCAGGCGTTTTGCACTGATCGCGCTGAGTGCCGAATTCGTATCGCCGAGGATCAGCAGGGCGTCCGGCCGTTCCTTTGAGAGGATCGCATAGGATTTTGCGATGATGTTTCCCATGGTCTCGCCCAGGTCCGCACCGACGCATTCCAGATAGTGATCCGGCTCCCTGAGCTTTAAGTCCTCAAAAAAGATCTGGTTCAGCGTATAGTCATAGTTCTGTCCCGTATGCACCAGAATATGATCAAAATACCTGTCTGCACATTTGATGACTTCGGACAACCGGATGATCTCCGGTCTCGTTCCGACGATGGTCATCAGTTTCAGTTTGCTCATGCTTCTCCCTCCTGTGGACTGATCAGAACTTCTTCAAAATAGGTATCCGGTCTCTCCGGATCAAATGTCTCGTTGGCCCAGATGATCGTGACCAGGTCTTCCTCTCCCGTGTTCGTGATGCTGTGCGTATAGCCTGTCGGGATATCGATCACCTGCAGGTCCTCACCGCTCACGTTATAGGAAATGACCTCGGTCTCTCCCACCTTCCTGAAACGGAGGCAGGCTTGTCCCTTGACCACAAGGAACTTTTCGTTTTTGGTATGATGCCAGTGGTTTCCCTTGGTGATCCCGGGGTGCGCCACATTTACGGATACCTGCCCGAACTGTTCCGTTTTCAGGAACTCGGTAAAGGATCCGCGTGCATCCTTATGCATGTTCAGCGGATAGGCAAAATCATCCTCCGCCAGGTAACTTAAATAGGTGCTGTAGAGTTTCTTTTGCAACGGGTCTCCGAGATCCGGTACAAACAGGCTGGATCTGCTCTCACGGAAAGCCTGAATGCTTTCGGCAAGAGAACGCAGCGAGATCTCGTGCACGGGGCTTACCCTGCAGAATGTCCCGTCAAAATCACCCCGTCCTTCCATGGTAGTGATGAACGCATTTACCACGTCATCGATATACACCAGGGAAATGACCTTATCCGGATCGTTGACCGTGATGGGAAGTCCTCTCGCGATCTGATAGCAGAACGTGGCGACCACGCTGTTGTAATTCGGCCGGCACCACTTCCCGAACACCCCCGGAAGACGGTAGATGAAAACGGGCGCACCCGTCTGCCGCGCATAGGAAGAAACAAGTCCTTCCGCCGCAAGCTTGCTCTTGCCGTACGGGTTGTCCAGTTCCGCCTGGATCGAGGAGGAGATCAGGACGCCACAGGGATTATCCGCTCGCTGCAGGCCCGTCAGCAGGGTCTCTGTGAAGTCACGGTTTCCTTCCGTAAATTCACTCTCGACCTTCGGTCGGTTAATCCCCGCCAGATGAAAAACAAACGAGCAGTCAGCCAGATATGCGTCCAGTTCTTCTGCCGTTGTCTCCCGGTCGCATTCACAGATATTATCATATCCGCGGTTATGCAGTTCCGTGATCAGGTTTCTGCCGATGAACCCAAGCGCTCCTGTCACGAGGATCTTCCGGTCGTTTTTCATTTATCTGTTCATCTCCCATTCGGCCAGTTCATCCCGGATGTACTGCAGCTTGAGCAGTTTTTCCTTCACCTGCTCCACATCAAGGATCGTTGTATTGTTCGAATTAAACTCCGTTAATTTGCTCCGCTCGGCATTGCCCTGCGTAAAGTATTTGTCATAGTTGAGATCGCGCTGGTCAGCCGGCACTCTGTAGTATGCGCCCAGGTCTGTTGCCCTTGCGCATTCCTCGTTGGTTAAGAGCGTCTCATACATTTTTTCGCCATGCCTGATCCCGATCACCCTGATCTCGTTATCCGCATGGAACAGTTCACGTACCGCCTGTGCAAGCACTTCGATCGTGCAGGCCGGTGCTTTCTGTACCATGATATCGCCTGCCTGTGCGTTTTCAAACGCGAAGATCACGAGTTCCACCGCTTCTTCCAGACTCATGATGAAACGTGTCATTTTGGGCTCTGTCACCGTGAGCGCTTCCCCTGCCTTGATCTGCTCAATGAAGAGCGGGATCACGGAACCTCTCGAGCACATCACGTTGCCGTATCTGGTCCCGCAGATCATCGTTTTCTCAGGGTCCACGGTCCGTGATTTTGCCACGAACACCTTTTCCATCATCGCCTTGCTCGTCCCCATCGCGTTGATCGGGTATGCCGCCTTATCCGTCGAGAGGCAGATGACTTTTTTGACACCCGCTTCGATCGCGGCGTTGAGCATATTATCGGTTCCGATCACGTTGGTCCTGACTGCTTCCATCGGGAAGAATTCACAGCTCGGCACCTGTTTGAGGGCAGCCGCATGGAATATATAATCCACGCCATGCATGGCGTCCTTTAAACTCTGCGGATTGCGCACGTCTCCGATATAGTATTTGATCTTCGGATTCTTGTAGAGATGCCGCATGTCGTCCTGCTTTTTTTCATCACGCGAGAAAATACGGATCTCTCCGATCTCTGTTTCCAGGAAACGGTTCAGTACCGCATTTCCGAACGATCCGGTCCCGCCTGTGATCAGAAGTGTCTTGTTCTCAAACATCGCTCTCTTTTATCCTTTCATCATTTCTTCGATCTTTTTCACAGATCCTGCCACATCAAAATGTGTTTCCAGATACTGTCTGCCGCATTCGCCTAGTTTTGCCGCAAACGCAGGGTCTGCTTCCAGTTTCCTGACGCATTCCCTGAAGGCATCCGTGTCGTTGCTTTCACACCACAGCCCGCATCCGGCCTCTTCCTCGACCAGTTTGCGCATGTCCGTCACCGGATCCGTGCAGGCGATCACCGGCTTGGCC
Organism: Lachnospiraceae bacterium; assembly: GCA_017620255.1. Taxonomy (GTDB): domain Bacteria; phylum Bacillota; class Clostridia; order Lachnospirales; family Lachnospiraceae; genus UBA2868. The sequence goes on along the minus strand of JAFZQU010000022.1, from coordinate 50,742 downwards.
ATCGCCATATAACTTAAGATCCTGGACGGATAATTCGGGATCGTGAACCTGTGGTCAAGCGAGATCAGGCCGACATCGCAGGACTGCATGAACGCGTCATATTTATCCGGTTCCATAAAGGGTATGTATTCCATGTTGGGAAGTCTCTCTGCCGCTTCCCTGACTTTCTCCGTCTCCGATCCGTTGCCGACGAAAAGGAATCTCGCGTTGATCTCCTGCATCCCGGGATCTGCGATCGCGTCGATCAGAAAGCCGATCGCCTGCGGCCTTCCGAAATTGCCGCCAAACACAACCCGCAGGGGTTCGCCGCTCTTCCTGACATAGGGCTCACCGGTCCTTTCCGATACCCGCATGGTGTTTGGAAAGATCGATACTTTTTCGGGCGGCAGGGACGGATTGTGGGCAAGAAGGTATTCCCTGTTACCCGCGGACATACAGCCGATCCGGTCGGAAAGCGCATAGAGCGCGCGTTCCCTGCCACGGAAATACAGGTAGAGCGGGCCTTTTTCGGAAAACAATCCGATATCCGCCGCATTCTGCGGGAAGATGTCCTTCAGCATCAGGAAGGATCTGCAGCCGTATCTTTTTTTCGCATATTTCACAACGCCCGCAAAGGTGATGGGCGGTGTCGCATAAAGGACCAGGTCGAAATCCGCATCCTTTAGATATTTTTTGATCGCTGCCTTCACAAGCGGTCCGATCTTGACCGTATTGATGCCCTTCGTGATGAAATTGACGTTAAACAGCGCTCCGACCGCGACTCTCAGGATCGTAACATCCTCCTCGTTGGAGAGGCCTGTCTGCTCCTTTTTGCCGCTTTCCATTACCTGCACAAGCGTTACCGCATGTCCCGCGTCTTTCAGCGCGTTGATCAGGTCGGAATAGATCCCCTGTTTTTTCAGGTCGATCCTGCTGAGCGTTAAATAAAGGATCTTCATCCTACGGAATGATCTCCTTTCCGTTAAAATCACGGATGCACACTTCATTGTATTTCATCATGCAGATGTTTTCCGCATATTTCCCGATCGCAGGCTGATTTTCAAGTCCTTCCAGATTTCTCACAAGGAGTGCCGGAAAATCCACGCCGCAGGCATATGCGTGCGGATAGCCGCCGCCGAAACGGGGATTGATCTCCGAGAAGTAAAACGTTCCGTCCATATCAAAAAGGTCGATATCGATCATGCCCTTAAACGGCAGTTGTTCCACCAGCGAAACGATCTTTGCAAAGAGCGCCTCATTCTTCACGGAAACGGCTTTGTCCGTTTCGCCCGCGCGCATCTTGATCTTTTTCTTGAGAAAGATGTGCGTGCACTTTCCGCTGATCAGATCCACATATACATCCGCACCGTATTCCTGTCCGTCCATGAATTCCTGGATCATCAGGTCATCATGTCTTGCAAAGAGCACGGCCGCCTCATCATCGCTTTCCACGCGGCTGATGTTGATGCTCGCGCTTCCGCAGACCGGCTTTGCAAAGACCGGATAGAGGATCTTTGCATGGTCAAGATCATCGAGAAATTTATACAGATCCGTATAGCACTTTGCCGTCGGGATCTTCATCTTTTTCATCAGCTTGTAAAAACGGTATTTGTCAAAACAGGTTTCCACCAGATCATAGTCGGAAACAACGGGTGTCGTACCGATCTCCAAAAACCGGTCTCTCTCTTTTGCGAGCAGGGACAGTTCCGGGTCGATCAGGGAAAAGACGCCCGTGATCTGTTCTCTTCTGCAGATATCCAGGATCTTTTCGATATACCCCTCTTCCGTGATCCGCGGCACGATATAATACGCATCGGCCTCATAGATCGCAGGCGCCAGATTGGAGCAGTCCGTCGCGATCACGCGGCCTTTTCCGTGTAATGCCGTTTTAAATGCCTGCACTACTTTGTTGCGCGTGCCGGCGCTTAAGATCAGAATATTCATGACAGTCCTTTCAGATGATCAAAATACAGCGGCGTTCCGCCCGTGTGGATGAACAGGATGTTCTTTCCGCTGATGCGCTTTTCGCGCAGGTATTTCAACATCCCGCAGAACGCTTTTCCGACATAGGTCGTATCCATGGGGATCCCCTCGTGGGACATGACCTTGCCGATCAGCTGTGCGACCTCTTCGTTATAATTGCCGTAACCGCCCAGGCGGTATTTATCCGTAAAGATCAGGTCCGCATCCCGGTACAGTTCTTCATAACGCTCACCGAGATATTCGGCGATGCTCTCCCTTATCACCTCTCTGCCACGTTTTGCTTCTCTTGCGATACTGATCCCGACCACCTGCGGGCATTTTTTTCCGGAATGTGCATGCATGAGCCTGCCGCAGGTGAGCCCTGCCTGTGTGGAGCCGGTACCCGATGCATGACAGATCAGGTCAAAATCAACACCGTATTCCAGCTGCTGCAGAAGGATCTCTTCATAGGCCTTCACATATGCATTGCAGCCGGGTATGCCGTGTCCGCCGCCCATGATAAAGTAGGGCTTTCTGCCCTTTTCCGTAAAGGATGCCATGGCACGGTCGATCGTATCGGACACTTCCGATACGGGACAGGTTTCCACCGTTGCACCGAACTGTTCCGTCATCAGACGGTTAAAGGAATCCTCTTCCTTTGAATCGGGAGAGATGATATGACAATGCACACCGAGCGCAAAAGCCAGATTGGCGATCACCCTGCAATGATTGCTGCAGTTGCTTCCGTAGGTCATTAACAGATCCGTGTCCGTTTCTTTCAGGACATGATAAAACTCGGCGGCTTTTCTTGCCTTGTTTCCGCCGAAACAGAAAGGGATCAGATCATCCCGTTTGATCCATATGCGGTTGTCACAATACTGGCCCGCGCATTCCACGAGCGGCGTTGATCTGAGCGGATGCTCAAACAGCGCGATCTTATTCATATTGGTCTCCCATGAGATCGTTTCTGTCGATCTGTCCCGTTTCGATCTGTTCTCTTCTGTATGCGTCCAGGTCCGCCACGGTCTGCGCATCTCCCGAAAGAGAGCCGGATCCCTTAAGCACCTTGCCAACGGACGCAAACACGATCTTTAGGTCTGTCAGGAAGGTAAGATGGTCCACATACGCAAGGTCATAGCGGAATCTGTCTTCCCAGCCGAGTGCGTTCCTGCCGTTGACCTGCGCCAGTCCCGTAAGTCCCGGTCTGACATCATGCCTTCTGAATTCTTCTTTTGTATAATACGGCAGATACCTGATGAGCAGCGGTCTCGGACCGATCAGGCTCATATCTCCCTTCAGGATGTTGAACAGTTCCGGAAGTTCGTCCAGGCTGCTTGCACGCAGTTTCTTTCCGAAAGAAGTCAGGCGCTTTTCATCCGGCAGCAGATTTCCCTCCGCATCGCGTTCATTGGACATGGACCTGAATTTATACAGCGGAAAGATCTTTCCGCCCCTGCCGGGCCTGTCCTGATGAAAGATCACGGGACTGCCGAGCCTGATCCGTATGATCAGCGCAAGGATCAGATACAGCCAGGACAGCAGCAGAATACATACTGCCGCGATCAGGACATCCAGGATTCTTTTGACGCCTTTTGCATAGATCATGAGAAGAAACTCCTGACAACGCCGATGATCCGCTCCATGTCGGCCTCCGTGTTCTTGATGTCCGAAGGCAGGCACAGGCCTGTCGAATAGATCTCTTCCGAAACGCTGCTGCCCTCTTTTGCCGTCACATATGCATTCTCCGCATATACGGGCTGCATATGCATCGGCTTCCAGATCGGACGACATTCGATGTTCTCTTTATCAAACGCTTCCATGATCGCAAGCGGTTTTACGGGGCTCACAGGGTCGATCGTGATGCAGCTTAACCAGAAATTCGGCTCGCTCTCTTCAAGGTACGGATTCATGCGGATTGCAGGGATATCCGAAAAGGCATCCCGGTACTGCATATAGATCTTTTTCTTGGCTGCGATATGCTCTTCAAGGTGCTTTAACTGCCCCCTGCCGACGCCTGCCACAATATTGCTCATGCGGTAGTTAAAACCAATCTCTTTATGCTCGTAATGTCTTGCCGGCTCTCTGGCCTGTGTTGCAAGGAAGGTCGCTTTTTTCGTAACGGTTTCATCCCTGCTGACTAACATCCCGCCGCCTGACGTGGTGATGATCTTGTTTCCGTTGAAGGAGAAGATCCCGATATCGCCAAACAGTCCCGTCTGTTTTCCGTGAAGCGTCGCGCCGAGGGATTCCGCCGCATCCTCAATGAAAGGGACCCGATGTGCCCTGCAGATCTTCGCGATCTCATCCAGTTTCGCCGGGGTTCCGTACAGGTTTGCACAGATCACGGCTTTTACCTGCGGATAACGTTCAAACGCGGCCTCGAGCGCTACAGGATCCATATTCCATGTATCCCTCTCCGAATCGATAAAGACCGGCTTCGCACCGACATACGTGATCGGGTTCACGGTGGCCGCAAAAGTCAGGTCGGAACCGAACACGATATCGTCCCGTCCGACGCCGCTTAAGATCATCGCAAGATGAATGGCGGCAGACCCGGCACTGAGCGCAGCCGTATGTGCGCCTCCCTGCAGAAAAGCCGCAAACTCCTCTTCAAACCCGGCCACATTCGGTCCAAGCGGTGCGATCCAGTTGGTATCAAACGCTTCCTGTACAAATTGCAGTTCTTCCCCGTGCATGGTCGGGGAAGAAAGATAGATCCTTTTCAAAATACGGTTCTCCTTATCAGTCGTCTATATGTACGGCCGCATCCACAACGGGATGCCGCTCGTCCGCCTTCAGCATATAGGTCGGTACCAGGCGTTTTACCCATTCGCGGATCGTCTCCGGATCCGCTTCCTCATATGCTTCTTCTTTTAATTCGTTTAACTGTTCGAAAAACTCTTTTTCGTCGAACTCGATCGGCTTACCGATATGGATCAGTTTGTTCGCCGTCTCCTGCAGTCCCTCTTCTTCCATGAGCATTTCCTCATAGAGTTTTTCGCCGGGACGCAGGCCCGTGAATTTGATCTTGATGTCCTCTCCCGGTACAAAACCGGACAGGCGGATCAGGTTGATCGCAAGGTCCAAGATCCGCACCGGTTCCCCCATCTCCAGTACAAAGATCTCTCCGCCTTTTGCATAGGCGCCGGCCTGCAGTACCAGGGATACCGCCTCCGGGATCGTCATGAAATACCGGATGATGTTCGGATGCGTGACCGTAACGGGACCGCCCTCCGCGATCTGTTTTTTAAACAGCGGGATCACGCTGCCGTTGCTGCCGAGCACGTTGCCGAAACGGACCGCGACGAAATCCGTTTTTCCCCTGCCGTTATAAGCCTGTACGATCATCTCACAGATACGTTTGCTCGCACCCATGATATTGGTCGGGTTGACCGCCTTATCCGTGGAGATCATCACAAATTTCTCTGCGCCGTATGCGACGGCCGCTTCCGCGACCTTCCAGGTGCCGAGTACATTGTTCTTGATCGCCTCGTTCGGGGAATCCTCCATTAACGGCACATGCTTGTGCGCCGCTGCGTGATATACGATATCCGGCCGGTACTGCTCGAAGATCCGGTTCACACGTCTGCTGTTGCGCACGGATCCGATCATCACTTCAAGCTGCAGTTCCGGATGGGATCTGCGCAGTTCCTGCTGGATGTCATAAGCACCGTTTTCATAGATATCAAAAATGATCAGCTGTCTGGGCTGGTTGGCTGCAAGCTGACGGCACAGTTCCGATCCGATGGATCCGCCTCCGCCCGTCACGAGCACAACCTTGTCTTTTACATAGCCCATGATGGAATCGAGGTCCACACGGATCTGCTCTCTGCCGAGCAGGTCGGCCACATCCACCTTCCGCAGCTGGGAAACGTTGACTTCCCCGTTCACCAGCTGGTAAATACCGGGCAGCGTTTTCAGTTCGCACTTGGTCTGCTTGCAGATCTCCAGGATCTCTCTGATCGTTGCCTTGGGTGCGGACGGGATCGCGATGATGATCTCGTCGATATGATATTTTGCAACATTCTCAAGGATCTTTTCCCTGCCGCCGACAACCTTGACGCCGTGGATATAACTGCCTGTCTTGCTCTTGTCATCGTCGATCACGCAGAGCGCGTTCTTCTGGATGTAACTGGAAGAACGCATTTCCCTGATCAGGGAATTCCCGGCCTCACCGGCACCGATCACCATGACGTTCACGGCCTGTGCGCCTGCCGTACGTTTTTCCACAAATGCGCGCAATGCCCTGTAGAAGAACCGGCTGATCGCGATCAGCACGAGCAGGAAGCCGCCGTAAAAGAGATAGGAACTTCTCGGATAACTCCAGTGCAGGATCACATGCACGATGATCATCTGGGAAAAGGCGGAGAAGAAGCAAGCCACACCCATGTTCACAACTTCATGCGTCCCGGCAAATTCCCAGAGGCTCTGGTACATCTTGAAGACCCAGAACAAAAGGATCGTGATCACGATACTGAACGGCAGATAATTCCATGCCGTCTGTACAAACCGCTGGTCAGCGATATCGCCCGGCCTGAAATCAAAACGCGCGATCAGGCCGAGATAGGTGGCAAGCGCCACCGCAATGATGTCATAAAGGATCAGGACCGCTCTTCTGATCGTGATCTGTCTTTTTTCCATCCATAAATCTTTCATGATACGGGTATACTCCGGATATCGTTTTGTTTCCGACAGACACCTGTCAAAAACATAATCAGTATATTATACCAAATTTTCGCTCTCCCGCCTAGTCCCGGACGCTTCTGTAAGATCTTCGATCCTGCAGTTCATCAGCATGAATAAAACCAGGAAGATCATCGAAAACGGGGGAACGATGACAAAATTCTCAAAAAAGGATGTGCACAGGATCGCTGCCATGGCTGCAAAGATGACTTTACCTGCCTCATCACCTGCCACACAGGTGCGCAGATTAAGCAGTCTTACAAACAGGAATACGCAGGCAATGATGAACACGGGAAGACCGTGCACGAACAGGATATCCAGCAGGCCGTTATGCACTTCAAAAGCCCCGCGCATAAAATCCACCTGCATCTCATAGGCGCTCCCGATCCCCGTGAACGGTTTCTGCAGGTACGCATTCCACAGTTCTCCCCACAGTTCTTCCCTGCCGGAGAGAATGTCTTTATAGAAAATGCGGATCTCAAACACATCCTTCATCCTGCCAAGCCACACATAAACGGCCGAAACGAGGACAGCGCCGAACGTGGTAAAAAAGCAGACCATGGCATACAATATCCTGCTTTTGAAGACCTGCTTCGGGAGCAGGATCAGGATCGTCACGGTGACAAGCCCCACAAGGGCGCACCGGCTCCTGTACCAGGCGATGATATTGTAACCGAGCGCGAAAAAGAACAGCTGCAGGATCAACAGGATCCATTTCAGGACTCTGTACCTTTCAGGCCACCTGCGTTTACACTCTTCCCTCACATGCGTGAGCAGGATCATCAGGCAGGAAAAACCGGTGATCAGGATCAGACCGCCGTAGTTGGTGTTGTATCCCTTGAAGTATCCCTTCACGTCAACGGTCCAATAGAAAAAATAGAACGCAGGCAGGGCGGCAAACAGCGGAAACCACTTTTTAGAAACCGTCATTTTGTTGGCAAGATAACAGATCAGAAGCAGATCGGCGATCGTAAGGATCGCCCCGTAGTGTGACTTTACCAGAAAGAGATTGACAAGTGCCAATACGTCCGTACCTGCCATCAGATAGAAAACAGGATCTTTCAGCGCATCGCTTACATTGACACAGCAGAAAAAACAGGCCGTCAGGATCAGGGATGCAAAGAGCGTCCCGTATGGCGTGACTGCCGTATACCAGCTGTAAAAATTCCATTCCGCCGCCGTCATGATGAAAATGCCAGCAAAGAGCAGGGCTGCGGCGATCGATTTTCTTTTTTGCGTGATCACGGTATCCATTCCTTAATCCACCGCTTCCGTTGTTTTCTTATGCGGCAGCATCTCCGGCACTCTGCGGAGAATGTCTGCCAGTTCGCGCACATGCAGCAGGATCAGCACGGCAACAACCGTACCGGTCAGAAGGTAGCAGAGCACGCCTGTTTTCAGAATGATCAGGATAGCCGCTTCTGCCGCAAGAAGTATGTATGCCAGATAATCCCTTACAAAACGCGCCCGGATCTTCACGTGTTTGCGTGTGATGCAAAGCGCGGCAAAATACATGGTAAAATAGGAGACCGCTGTTGCAAGGGCGGCACCCATCGCCCCCATGCGGGGTATGAGCAAAAGATTTAAGATAACGTTCAGCACGGCACCGAGTCCGGTCGCGATCCCCATGGATCTTGAGTCCTTGTGCGCCAGTGCGATGGACCCGAGAAAGCCTGTCAGCGCACCGAAGATCACGGAGATCAGAAGCGGCGGGACAAACATCCAGGCATCATAAAAATCCTTCCGGAACAAAAAGGCGGCAACCGGCCGCAGGACCAGGATCAGCAGGGAACAGCCGATCACCATGAAGGTATGATAAGCCGTGTACATGAACGAAAAGAATGCATCGCTCTGTTCGTCCCGGTAGGTCTTGGTCGCCGACATCTGCCAGGCCTGCGCAAAGATCCGCTGAAATACCATCAGGATCGCCGGGATCTTATAGGCAACGCCGTAAAGTCCGTTCACGGCAGCGCCGCACAGGTAGAGCACAAGATACCGGTCCGCTGCGTTGTTGACCCAGCTGCCGGTGGAATACAGGATCAGCGGTTTCCCGTAAGAGAGCATCTCGCGCTCCATTTCGGGATCCGTTATTACGTGAAAATCATCCTCCTTCTTTTGCCGGCTGACGCCTAGGGCCACCATCAGGAGCGCAGCGCTCCCGTATGCGATCATCTGTGAAAACAGGTATCCGTTCAGCCCGATGCGGATGACGAGCAGGAAGAAAATATTGCAAAGGATCATGATGAGCGTGGAGAAAACACTTCCCGCAACGACCACCGGTACCAGTTCGCTGCCCTGAAAATACAGGATCAGAAACTCATACATCGCATTGGTCAAAAACAGCACCATGAAAAACAGCAGGTAAAGACGCAGCGGCTCCGGTGCAAAGACCGCACCCGCTCCGCAAAGGACCGCAACAAGTGCTGCCGCAAAAAACGTGAATTTCAACCCGCCGTAGAGGATGGAGCCGCGCTTTTCCCTGTATTCGATCCCAAAGCGCAGTGCACCCTCTCCCGCATTGACCGTAAGTGCGGGGACCAAAAGGAGCAGCGTCACCTGAAACACATCCGCGATCCCGTATTCCTGCGTGGTCAGTACGTTGGTGTACAGGGGTACAAGCAGAAAGACCAGGATCTTCGAGACGAAGTTGCTGATCGAAAAAAGCGCTATATTATTGGCCAGATATTTGATCTTGCTCATGATTCACAACCAGAAGTAAAAACAGCAGATTCAACGCATAATCAACCCACAACAGGTCGACATCGAAAAACGATTCGAAAAATACGGCGATCAGGATCGAAAGCGCACAAAAAGCCGTTTCATCGGAAAGTGCCTTCTCCCGCATCTTTTCAAGGCGCATATACAGCAGGCACAGGGTGAGGATGAACACCACTATGCCGTATACGACCAGGATGTTGTACATGGCATTGTGCACATTGAACTCAAAAAACGAGGTGATCTGCACATTCGTGCCGATGCCTGTCAGCGGTTTTTTTAAGAACAGGCGGAAGAATTCCATCCAGATCTCTTCTCTGCCGGAAAACAGTTCCTTGTAGAAGAAGGGCAGCCGGAAATTCACGCCCAGGGTACCTGCGACCGTATAGAGCGCCACAAACAGCAGGGATCCCAGCGTCGCAAGTACATAGATGACCCTGAAGACGGTCTTCTTGAGCCACCATCTGCGCGGCAGGATGTAATAAAACAAAAGGAACGCGAGCAGCATGACAAACGCGCCGCGCGCCCTGTGATACAGTGCAAGTTGCACACCCTTCACGATCAGCAGCACGGCAAAGAATCCTGCAGCCGCAAACCGTTTCATATGGCTCTGCACAAACAGAAATGCGAGCAGCAGCGTGTAGATCGTGAACGTTGCCGCCGTGTTTGTGTTGTATCCGTAGAATCCGTATTCGGCAAACATCTTCGGATAGACAAACAGCAGCCAGACAAAAAGCAGGACGAAGTATGCGCCGGAATACCATTTTACCTGCGTTTTGGAGATCGGAAGCTTATCCGAAAGATAAAAGGCCAGCAGGAAATCCGCCAGAACAAAAAAAGCGCCCTTGCCGGAGGACACGATCAAAATATTGACCCCGGTCAATAACAGCAGGACGATCAGCAGGATCGCATCTTTTTCCAGGTTTTTCACTCTCGTGACAAATCCGGCGGACGTAAACAGCAGAATGGAGAACATACAGAAGACAAAAACGCCCACATACGCATCCGTCATCCCGTAGAATTTCGGGATCAGGAAGGTCAGTGCGTAGCCCGCAAGCACCGTAAAGAATACAGCGCTGCAAAGGATCTGCCTGTTCCTTATCCTTTTGTCAGTTCCTGCAGTTTCCGCATGAGTTGGTCGTATCTTACGTTCCATGAAACAGACTCCATATCGATCGAGGAAAGCAGCCGGTCATGGTTGCCGCTCTCCAGTAATCCTTTGATCTTTCCGGCGATCTCTTCCGGGTTTTTGGTGTCCGTGATCAGATCGCCTTCTTCCGTGTGTGAAAACAGTTCCAGGGCACCCACTTCCTTACTGAGCAGAAGGGAATCTCCCATGGAAAGTGCTTCGAGCGGCGCAAGGCCGAACGTCTCAAAGCAGCTGTTCTGTATAAAAAGTTCTGCACTCTGCAAAAGCCGCAGGGTCTCCGCATAGGAAACCAGTCCCAGGTTCTGAACGCAGGGAAATGCATTGAGTGCATCCGTATCAAGCCCCTTGTCCCCGATCACGACCAGTTCCGCATCCGCGTATGCCGGCTCCTCTTTCAGCAGCATGACAGCCTCCGCGATATAGCGGATCTGTTTTCTCGGCATCCCGCCGCCGATCGAGATCAGCCTGTGCCTGATCTTCTCAGGCGCATCCCCCGTGCATACCGGCAGGGGTTCCAGTCCGTTTGGCATCGCACTGATCTTATCCGCATAGGCGGGATAACGCTCTTTCAGCCAGTCTGCAAACCGCTCCGATACCGCATAGACCGCATCGGCGCCCGCAAGTGTCTTTTTCTCCGTTTCCGTCATGTCCGCACTGGGAACGCCATTGATCGCATTCTCATGTTCCACGCAGCCGTGCATCAGAAATGCGGTCTTTTTCCGAAACCTGTGTGCCAGATCAAGCGCAAGCAGATTCTGCTTTGAGTGCCCCGACAGTAAAACGACGTCGCAAAACGGCATCTTAAGGAGCATTTCCACGGCGCGGCACGCCTTCGATCCCGCACGCAGGATAAGGCCGTACTTCATTCGGTTTTTATACTGCAGCGTCACATTGGCAGGACCCGTTCCGCTTCTGTAATCGCCTATGAGAAATACCTTCATGACTGTTCCCTTAAATATTCCGATCTCCCCCGGTACATATAGGTCAGAGCCGTGATCGTCCGCATTTCCTTCCGGTAAAGTTCCCGCTTACGCAGGGCAAACTGCCAGATCAGGACGTGCGAAAAGAAACGGCTCATCGCTGCGTAACCGGCGCCCCGCGACAGGAAGAATGCCTTGTTGTAGCCCTGAAACCAGGTGGATTCCTCTTCCCTGAGCGTTGCGATCTTTTCCGGCACATACAGAATCTTCCTGCGCGCCTTCAGGCAGTCATACAGGAAGATGTTCTCTTCACCCATCAGGTATTTTCCGCTTCCGGCCCCGAATGACTCGTTGAAAGTCAGGCCCTGTACGGATCTGCGCCTGAACGCGATCTCCGGGGAAAAGATCTTCATAACGGAGAGATATCCCATCCAGCGTTTGGTCGGATAATTCGGTTCGGGCTTTTCTTTTCTCTGAATATAAAAAACGATCAGATCCGCATCCGGGTGTTCTTCGAACGCAGACAGGATCTTCTCTTCATAGTCATCAGCATATTCCACGTCATTGTCACAGAGGATACAGATATCCGCACGCGCATTGCGGATCGCCATGTTGCGGCTTCTGCTCAGTCCTCTCTGCGTGGATTCAATATAGGTTACATGCTGTATACCCCTGCCGGTCTTACGTTCCACCTCCCGGCGCGACGTCCTGTCGCACTGGTTGATCACAACGGCATCCGAAAGGATATGCAGTGAATCAATATAACTTTCATCCGCAAGATGCATCGCGGATAACAATACCTGCAGCGTCATGTTCACATTCTCCGGATGATGGCGTGGATCAGATAACAGCAAAAGCAGTATGCGCTTTTTACCGGCCCGAAATGCTCCACATTCCGGTACAGGTTCCACGTGCGTTTCACTGCTTCGATCTTGTTGCTTGAAAGGGTGGCGCCGCTTCTGCGGTACAGCGTTAAGTCTTCGTCGAGTCCGTAGGCGTAAGGTACGATCTTCAAAACCTTCCACCAGGTCGCCGTATCCTCGCTCGGGACATCCGGCATTTCGACCTCCTCTTTGGACAGTTTCGTAAGATCGAACATCACGGTACTCGTAAAGATCGTTGTGTTCTTCACAGCCCTGCGGTAATTGATCTTTTGCGGGACATGCACGATCTTCTGTACGCCGATCCCGTCCTCGTCCGCGAACTCATAGCCGGTGAAACTGAAGGCACAGTCGTTTTCCCGCATCATGGCGACCTGTTTTTTCAGTTTTTCGGGATCCCAGAGATCGTCTGCATCCAGAAATGCAAGGTAACGTCCTGCTGCCGCTTTTATCCCGGCATTCCGTGCTTTGGCGGCCTTGCTGTTTCCACCGAGTTCGATGATATGAACACGTTCTTTTTCTTTGTTCAGATCCGCGGCAAGCTCCTGCATGATCGACAGACTGTTATCCGTTGAACCGTCATCCACCAGAAGCAGTTCCCAATCGGTGTAAGTCTGGCTCTTTACAGACAGGATCGTGTCCGCGATATAAGCGGAAGCATTGTATACAGGGATCACAATGCTGACCATTTCCTCATTCATGCCCCTCTTCCCTCTCTATCGGTGTGATATTTCCGGCCGCTACGCCTTCCGTGCTTTCCGGTTTGAAGATGATCTTCACGGTCTGGATGATCAGTGCCAGATCCAGCCACACGGAGAAATTCTCGATATAGTACAGATCAAGCTTCAGCTTGTCATTCGGTCTGGTGTTGTATTTGCCGTAGACCTGCGCATATCCTGTAAGTCCTGCTTTGACTTTGGTGCGGTACCGGAACTCCGGCATATCCTCCGTATACTTCCGGATGAGTTCCGGCCGCTCGGGCCGCGGGCCGACAAAGGACATGGAGCCGGACAGCACATTGAAGAGCTGCGGCAGCTCATCAAGACGGATCTTGCGGATCAGTCTGCCGACCGGCGTGATCCTGTCGTCGTGCTGCGATGCGAGTCTTGCCCTTCCGTCTTTTTCCGCTCCGACGATCATACTTCTGAATTTGACGATCCTGAATTCCTTATCATCGCGTGTGCAGCGGATCTGCCTGTAGAAAACGGGACCCCCGTCATAGCACTTGACCGCGAGTGCCGTCAGCAGCATGAACGGAGACGTGATCACGATCAGCAGCAGCGAAAAAAGAATGTCAAACGCGCGTTTGATGAAAAGCTGCTCCGCTTCGATGGGAGAACTCTTTGTCAGCAGCAGGGGTGTATCGAAAAAGTGCAGGGGCTGCGCACCCCGCAGGATGATATCCATGATCTTGGGCATCACATAGATCTCCACCGACCGCTCATAGCAGTATTTAAAGATCTGATTGCGGTCGCGTGTTGACACGTCCCAGAGCATGACACCGGCATGTCTGTCAACAGCCGCGCAGATCTCCTCGAAAGGAACATTCGCGCGCAGGGATTCGTTGATGGAAAACTGGTGCCGTCTGGTCTTGACTTTTTCCACAAACATATCCTTATGCAGGCCGTCATAGATCAGCAGAACATCCAGCGGCGGGAATAAACTGCGGAAAATATAGGTGGCGACCACGATCCAGCCGCCGATCAGAATACCCTGCAGCAGGGTGCCGAGGATCAGAGGCAGGGGCGTGGGAAAATGATAAGCCAAAAGGGAGATGATGGCGTAGAAGATCAGATTGGTGATGACCGTTGCGATGGACTGGGAAAACATCAGTTCCAGCATCCGGTAGGAGCCGATCTTCAGCCCGCCGTACATGGCGGAAGTAAAGAAAAGCAGGACCATATATACCGTTGCGATAAATACATGGCCCCAGAAGTAATATGCTTTGGGCAGTTCGGTGTTATAGTAGTTCACCCATACAAAAGTCACGATCGCCGTCTCTATGGCAACGATCAGAAATGCCATCAAAAAGCCGTATATGCGTTTTTTTGCCTGTTCCCTGTTCAACGCCCTAAGCCCTTCCTGTCCACTTCAGAAACCATGCAGCCGGATAGGCGGTAAGCACAAAAACCGGAGATATCGCGCCGTTTTTCATAAGCGGTTCGTGACATCTCTTTGCATAGCGGATATAATACCCCAGATATTTCCATTTGCGAAAAGAGACCGGGGTGATCCTTGCTCTCTGTTCATAGTATAAAAACCATGCGCGCGGATTCTCATCCCTGATCTGTTTCAGGCGGTCCGTGTACCCTTCCGAGACCAGTTCGCAAACCGTTAAGATCTCCGGGAGGATATAAAGAACATGGTTTTCATCTATTTTATCATAAATATAGTCCTCAGGCACGTATTTTTCGCCTGCGATCTCGGGAAACGGATAGGCGCGGAGGATCTCCGTTTTGAATACGAGGGTTGTTTCCCCGCGAAACCCTTTCAGATACAGCCCGTACAGCGTCGAATAGCCGCTTGCGGGAAATGCGGCGTCATACAGTGTCTCCGTTTCGCTTCTGCCTTTATGCGCCACGATCCCGGCCACCTTCTCATCCTTCAGATAAGATTCACATGCAAGGATCTGTTCAACCGCTGTCGGAACCAATATGTCATCGGAGTCCAGGCACAAAAACCATTCCGTGTCGCACAGGGCAACGCCCCTGTTGTGCGCACGCATCTTGCCGCCGTTTTTGCAATAGTCATAACGGATCTCGATCTTATGCTCCCGGATCCACTCTTTTACGAGACTTTCCGTATCATCGTCCGATCCGTCATCCACGATCAGCCAGACAAACGATCTGTCCGTCTGCATGCACAGGCTCTCATATGCTTTTGCCAGCAGTTCTCTTCTGTTGTAGGTGGGTGTAAAAACCGTCAGTTTCATTGTCAGTAAACCACCGAATAATCGACCAGTTCAAAGTGATAAGGCTCTGCCAGGTCATATTTATATACCACGCGCTCCCCTGTTTCACCGATCTGCCTGAGTCCCGCTTCAGACAGGTAGGAAAGCATCGGGTGTGCTTTGTTCAGCACCACATATTCCGTATGCGTCTTCTCAAGCGCCTCGGCAAATTTCCCGGGCTCCACATCCTGAAAGCGTACGAGCGCCGCGAGGATCCGGTACTGCGGATGATCTTCGTCTTCAAGCATCTCGGGAGAATAATCATACTGGTTCGCATTCATGTAATCTTCGCGGTCGATCGTCAGCAGGATCTTCGGATCGTACTGGCGCATCTGCATATTGTAGTCATATTCCAGAAAAGCCTTGGAATACACATCGTCCGCATCCGCATGGATGATCCCGGAGATCTCGATGAGCTCCGCAGGCATCTTGTACCCGTTTTCCGCCCGTTCATACCCGTTCGCATAGAGGAAATTGCCGGATAAGACAAAGAGGAGTGCCAGAAGGATCGCAAATACCGCTTTGCCTTTGCCCGTTTCCTGCATAAGGATCAGCCTGGCCGAAACATACGGCACAAGGACAATGACCGGCGTGATCCAGAAAAAGCGGTAATACTCGCTGTTGACATCAAAAAAGTGCATCAGGATGACCGGCGATACGGGGTTATAGATCGTAAGCAGCATCACAACGGCGCCGGGCAGAAAGAGTCTTCGTTCCTCTTCGTTCCCCCTGACACACAAAAAGATCAGTGCCGCAAAATACAGCATCGGGAATGCACAGTTCTCGGTATAAAGATTCAGGCAGGCGAAAAGGTATTTCAATCCCTGTTCGGCCACGTTCAAAACTGTCATAAAGTCACCCTACCACACGGGATATGTATAAAAGACAAACTTTCCTTTCACATACGCAACAAAAGTCAGGGCCAGCAGGATCCCCGGCAGAATGCAGAGCGCATAGGGGATCAGTTCCCTGAACCGTTTTTTCATGAGCATGTCCGGCAGAAACAGGATGGACAGTTCCGCCGGGATCAGCATATTGGCCGTGGAAGAAACGGTCGTGGAGCCAAAGCAGACCAAAAACAGCAGCAGCCAGTACATGCGCGGTTTTTTGTCTTTGACGAGCAGAATGAAGAAATACAGGATCGTGATGATGGACAGATTGCCCACGATCGCTTTTCCTTCATAGGTTCTTGTAAACAGGAAGAGGGACGGCGTATAGATCGTGATGAACATCAGGTTCATGAAAAGCATGAAGGCAAGCATCAGGACACGCGCCCTCTCTTTTCCTTCAAACAGAAGTCCCGCGATCAGGTAATAGACCAGATTTGTGAGCAGGATCACCACACTCGCCATGATCGATTTTGTCTGCACGAGTGCCGGGATATGCGTCAACTGGCAGACCACCGCGTCCGAGACCGGATAGGTCGCAAAGAAATAGCGCATCTCAAAATGGTCCTGCCACGCGCCGGTAAAAGGATCGTAGACATTGATCATGTTGGTGTCCACGTTGGTCGCAACACCCGCCACATAGTAGGAAGCATCCAGCGTAAAGTTATAGGAAGTCGTGACGATAAAGATCTGTACGGCAACGATCGCGACCAACAGCAGGGCCGTCAACGGGTCCTTCCGGATGCGCGCAAACAGCTCCCTGCCCTTTTCATACAGGGCGCGTCCGTTCAGGATCAGCGAGACCAGAACGATCACAGCCACGATGGGAACCCAGATCGCCGTCAGCAGGGACAGCGGCCGGAACCATTTCATAACGGGAATGCACACAAAGAAAAACAGGCTGTAATACGCAAAAAAGCCTACCGGCAGCGCAAGAGCCAGCTGTATTTCCCCGTTTTTGTTTTTTGTCAGCAGCGATCCGAACGCAAGATAGATGATGAAATTTGCGATCACGCCGATTATGACCGTTAAGACCGGCATCATGGAAGCTCCCTCATTCCCTCCAAAACATATACATGTGAAACGGCGATCCCCTGTTTTCTGCAATAGTTAAGGGCACCGTCTTCCCCTTCTTTCACATACCAGGAATCAACCCGGTTTCCCAAACCGCCAAGCAGTTCCGCCAGCGCCGGACCGTCTTCCTCATCCCCTCCAAACACAACGGAAACGCCTCCGTCGGATCCGTTCAGGACATACCCTTTGAGCACGTCGCCCTTTTTCCCGCGAAACTCTATCAGATCTCCTTTTTCCGCTATGGATCTCTGCAGGTTTTCCGTTGCAGCGTGCAGATTGTTGATCTTCCTGTTCAGTACGAACAGCGCTGCGGCTGCCAGCACGGCAAACAGTACAAAAACGATCGCCAGATTTCTGACATTCAGGTATTTATGTTTCATATCTTCATCCTCCGGTCCGGCCGCAGTTAAATCCTGCTCCGTCTCTTCTTTCCGACTCAGTGCCACGCGGATCATCACTCCCAAAAGAAGCGGTGCGATCAGATGCAGGATCAGTGCGTAGCCGGTATACCATCCAAGCAACAGCGTGAATGGTGAAAAAGCATCTGCCTGATATCCGAACAGATGCAGCATGCAGACAACAAACAGCATCCATCCGCCCCTGTCCCGTGCATCCGGGAGCGACAGGATGGCAAAAACATAAGCGCCGTAACAGGCGGGGATCAGCACAAACGGCAGAACATGCAGCGCAAAGGTGAGTACGCTCACATGAAACAGCCTGCAAAGGAGACCCCAAAGGCTCATGAGCGGCGACGTAAACACAAAGCCGCCTGCATACGCCACCTGCGACGCGTCTTTCAGGTATCCCACAGATGCAGTGTCAGGAACCGTATAGAAAGCCGCGATCACCGTCTGGGCCGCGATAAACAGTATGCAAAGAATCCACGGGATCAGCCGGAAACGCTTACTCATGAGCACCTCCGCTGAATACGTAAATATCATAGTGACCGATCGTGGTCATTAAGTCAAAATCATTCTCATACATTTTCTCGGGCCACGTATCCTCCTTGTCGATCACGGCAAAAAAACGCCCCTCTTTCCGGCATACGCGTCCGAGTTTCTCAAAATCGGGATTTTGTACCGAGAGAATGTCTTCCGCCTCATACAGTGGTGTAAAGTCAGGGGAATAGGCATTAAAATACGGCATGATATCCGGTTCCGCGATCACCTTTGCCTGCGGATCCGCCTGAAGGATCGTTTCAAAGACTTCCCGGTAGCCTGCTTCTCTCTGTGCACGCGCCTCGCCCGTCTCATGGATGGGAGACATCCAGATCAGGGTGCCCGAAAAGATGACCAGCACCAGAAGCAGTACGGCAACGAATACCTTTTCCCACCTCTTGGAAAGCCGTTCAAACAGGCGTACAAAGGCGTAGGAGATCCCGGTCCATACGGACAACACAAATAGGAGCGGATTCACTCTGCTCCTGCTCTTTTTTTCTATGGCGATCAATACGATCAATGCCACGAGAAACAGCGGAATAAGTTTCCCTCTCCCGAACGCCGTTCCGTACGCGGCAAAAAAACTGGATATGATTTCCCGCATGATTTTGCTCCGTTCCCATTATAGCATAGATCATATGCATAATAAATTTTTTTCCTGTTTTTTAACATTGCCGGATGTGTTATGATATATAAAGTATGTAGATCCATTTACAAGATCTGAAAAAGGAGAATACACATGAAAAATGTTGCTTTGATCACCGGTATCACGGGACAGGACGGTTCTTATCTTGCCGACCTGCTGCTTGAAAAGGGCTATGAAGTGCACGGCATCATTCGCCGGCACTCAACGATCAGCACCGACCGTATCGATCATTTATATTACAACAGGGATATCCGTGACAAGACTATGTTCCTGCATCACGGGGATCTGACCGACTCCAGTAACTTAAACCGTCTGATCGAACAGGTTCAGCCGACGGAGATCTATAATCTGGCCGCACAGTCTCACGTGGCCGTATCCTTTGAGGTTCCCGAATATACCGCGGAAACAACGGGTATCGGAACGCTGCGTCTTCTGGACGCCATCAAAAAAAGCGGCGTAAACTGCAGGTTTTATCAGGCTTCCACGTCCGAACTGTTCGGCGGGCTGCCGGAGACCGCACCGCAGAGCGAAAAGACGCCTTTCTATCCCAAGAGTCCGTACGGTGCGGCAAAACTGTATGCTTACTGGATCACAGTCAACTACCGTGAGGCATACGGACTGTTTGCCTGCAACGGGATCCTGTTCAACCACGAATCCCCGAGACGCGGCGAAACCTTCGTAACGCGTAAGATCACTAGGGCCGTTGCCTCGATCATGGCCGATGAGCGCGAAAAACTCTCTCTCGGTAACCTGAATGCCAAGCGTGACTGGGGCTTTGCCGGTGATTACGTGGAAGGTATGTGGCGGATGCTGCAGCAGGATAAACCGGGCGATTACGTGCTCGCCACCAACGAGACACATACTGTCCGCGAATTCGTGGAATGTGCGTTCAAAGAGGTCGGCGTTGAGATCGAATGGAAGGGCAGCGGCGTTGACGAAAAAGGATACGATACCAAGACCGGACGCCTGCTCGTGGATGTCAATCCGCGCTATTTCAGACCTGCCGAAGTGGAATTCCTGTGGGGTGACTGCTCGAAGGCCGAAAAGGAACTCGGCTGGAAACGGAAAGTGAACTTCCAGCAGCTGGTTTCCATGATGGTTGACTCGGATATGAAGGCGATCGCCGGAATGAGCGCTGAGGAATACAGAAACCGGTAGTCCGGTTCCTAGAAAAGAGAACCTTAAGATGAATAAAGATGCCAAAATCTATGTTGCGGGGCACCGCGGTCTTGTCGGCAGTGCCATCGTACGCAACTTACAGTCCAAAGGATATACAAACATCATAGGAAGGACGCACGCAGAGCTCGATCTGACCGATCAGGCGGCGGTCCGCTCTTTCTTTGAAGAAGAAAAGCCGGAATACGTTGTTCTGGCAGCTGCCAAAGTCGGCGGTATCAACGCCAACAATACCACGCCGGCTGATTTTGCCTATATCAATATGCAGATCCAGTGCAACGTGATCAAATGCGCACACGATCATCAGGTGAAAAAACTGTTGTTCCTCGGCAGCACCTGCATCTATCCGCGTATGGCGCCACAGCCCATTCCGGAGGATGCGCTTTTGACCGGCCCCCTGGAAGTGACGAACGAAGCCTATGCCATCGCCAAGATCTCGGGTCTTGAAATGTGTAAGTTCTTTAAGATGCAGTACGGGGATGATTTTATCAGCTGCATGCCCACAAACCTGTACGGGCCGCACGATAATTATGACCTGAACAATTCACACGTCATGCCCGCGATGATCCGTAAATTCCACGAAGCCAAGGTCAATAAAGCAGACCATGTGGAACTGTGGGGAAGCGGAAAGCCGCTGCGTGAATTCCTCTATGTGGATGATATGGCCGATGCATGTGTTTTCCTGCTGGAAAACTACAGCGGTCTGACCCATGTGAACATCGGTACCGGAAAAGAAGTAACGATCCGTGAGCTGGCTGAAACAGTCAAACGGATCGTCGGTTATGAAGGCGACATCGTATGGAACGCCGATATGCCGGACGGAACGCCCCGCAAACTGACGGATGTGAATTATCTGCATTCTCTCGGCTGGAAACACAAAGTGGACCTGGAAGAAGGCGTGAAACTGGCTTATGACTGGTTCACGGAGAACATCGATCAGGCCAAGTTATAAGAAAGAGCACATGAAAAATGCGATACCGATCCCAAGAAGAGCTCCGACGACCACCTGCAGTGGGGTGTGTCCGATGAGCTCTTTTAATTTTTCCTGATTGAACTCGAGCTTCCACTGCGGTATTTCCTGAGTCTTGAAATATTCCATGATGTTGTTTAAAAGGACTGCCTGATTGCCGGTTTCCCTTCTGACGCCCCTCGCATCATACATCACAATGATGGCGAGCAGGGTGGAGACGGCAAATTCAAAAGACTGGAGGCCGTAAGTCAGGGCGCTGGAAGTCGCCAGCGCACAGACGGTCGCGGAATGGCAGCTTGGCATGCCACCCGCTCCCACCAGTCTTTCCGGGTTCAATTCTTTATTGATGATCACGTCAATGATCGTTTTGATGATCTGTGCCGTGATCCACGAGGTTCCCGATATGATCAGGATCCGGTTGTTCAGCAGATCTGTTACGTATTGCATTTTACTACTTCCTACGCAGGTACTTCGCGGCGTCGATCCGGTCAACATGCCCGCCGCTCCTTGGGATCATGTCCGTATGCGCATCTTCCGGCGCATGAATGGCCATCAGAAAGCCGCGGCAGGATTTTCCGAGCAGTTCCGCCGTTTCCTCTTCCGAGAACAGGCAGGCGCCTGTCGCGGTCATGGATGCGATCCCGTGTGTAAAGATCGACGTATAGATATACAGTTCCTGGCATTCTTCCTCTGTGAGCGGGAACGTGTCACGGATCGCCTTCAGGATAAATTCCGTATGCCCTTCCATCAGACTGTATTCCTCGAACCGGGGATCGTCTTTCCGGCTGGCAAACAAAAGCTGGAACAGCATGGGTTCATCCACCGCAAACTGTACAAACTGCATGGCAAATCCCTTAAAGGGCGGATTCATGGACAGCCCTTTCTGGACATACGTATCATAGATCTCACGGGTCCTCTCAATGGCGGCTTCCCGGATATCCTCCACGGTACTGAAATGTGAAAATACCGAAGGCGGAGTTACATGAAGTTTTGCAGCCAGCGACTGTGCCGTGATCGCCTTGATCCCGTCTGCGCGGATGATATCCACTGCAACATCTATCAGCTGGTCTTTTGTGTATTTTGGTTTCGGAGGCATTTCTCTCTTCCTTTCTGCTGTTATATTTCGCGCAAATATGTTTCCATGGCGTCATGCCAGTGCGAGAAGGCATAACCGCCGGTCAGTCTGAACATATAGTTGTCAAGAACGGAGAACGCCGGTCTGTCGGCAGACGCAGGGTTCATTTCCTTGTATGCCGCGCTTGTCACAGGGACCACTTCCGTCTGCTTTCCCTTGCAACGGAAGATCTCTGCGGCAAAATCAGCCCAGCTGCAGCTTCCTTCGCATGTCCCGTGGTACAGCCCGAACTGATCGGTCTCAAGCAGATACGCAATGGCGCGTGCCAGTTCCGCCGCACTCGTCGGAGAGCCGATCTGGTCATTTACCACCGTGATCTTATCGTGATCTTCCGAAAGACGCAGCATCGTTTTGACAAAGTTCTTTCCGTCCCCGTAAAGCCAGGCGGTCCTGATCATATAGTAACGGTTTGCAAACTGCTTTACAAACTCTTCCCCGGCAAGCTTCGTGCTGCCGTATACGCTTTTCGGTCCCGTCGGATCGAATTCGGTGAGGGGCGTTTCCGAGGTGCCCGGGAACACATAATCCGTTGAGATATGCACCAGTCTGGCTCCGCATTCCGTTGCCGCGATGCTTAAGTTCCTCGGGCCGAGTGCGTTCAGTTTAAATGCCGCATCTCTCTGTTTTTCACAGCCGTCCACATTGGTGAGCGCGGCACAGTTGATCACCGCATACGGCCTGATCTCCCTGACGCATTTCAGTACGCTGTCAAGGTCGGTGATATCAAGGTCCTGTACCCCTTCCACACCGAAGTCCGTGTTGATCAGCTCAAAAGCGGACTCCTTTTCATAGAGCCTTGAAAGCGCACGGCCCAGCTGCCCGTTACTTCCTGTGATCAATAACTTTTTTGCCATCTTGGGTCCCCTCTTTTGTATTTTACTTATCACTAAATTATAGTATACTTAAAACGATTTTCGAATGCAATCTCGGAATGAGGTATTATCATGCGAAATTTTATAAAAATTCATTTATGCCCTCTGACCGCCTCTGTTTTGGCACTGATCCACTGGGGCATCAGTTTTGTGACAGACCGCCGGATCTTTACGGTATCGCCTGCCGAAAACCCTGCAGATTATATCCCCTGCAAGATCCTCTCTCTTTTCGCTTTCTTTGCGATCTATTACGGACTTGCGGTTCTTTTGTTTTGCAAAGACAGGAAAAATGACCGGTTCTGTCTCCTGATCCGGTGTGCCCTGCCTTATCTTGCCGTGATCTTATGTGCCGCAGCCTTCAAACTGCCGCAGGGATATCTTTCCAACGATGAGACGCTGATCGCGGCTTCTGCCCTGCAGCTGGAGCATTATACATGGTTCTATTACCTGACCACCTGGTTTTATATCATCTGCTTCATGCTCATACCGGTTTATGTCGGACCGATCCTTGTAAAACTCCTGATCGAATTCCTGATCGTCGGATATGTGATCCTAAGGATCCGCGATGTCTTCGGAAAGCCATACCACCTGTTCGGTTACCTTTTATTCCTGCTCTATCCGGTCCTTGCCTATACGACCAGCGCACACCGGCTGCCGGTGTATTTTCTGCTGTATCTCTATCTGGTCAGTGTTCTGCTCTTTGATGCGATCGAACAAAAACCGCTGTCATGGCCGCGCGCACTCTGGCTGCTCTTTGTCGGTGCGATCCTGACGCAGTGGCGCACGGAAGGGATCTATCTGCTGATCCTGCTGCCGGTTCTGCTCCTGTTGGCCTATCCCTGCCTCAGGACGAAAAAGTCTGTCTTTGCCCTGATCCTGGCAGGTCTTGTGATCCAGTACATTGTCTCTGTTCCGCAAAACGGTCTGGTCGCGAAAGAAATGGACGCAGCCGCCGATGACCGGATGAAACCTTTTTATGCCTACACGATCACCAATATGTTCCGGAACGGTCTTGACCGGGAGGCAAACGCAGAAGATCTAGCTATCGTGGACAGATATCTTTCCCTGGACAAGATCGATGCGATCAATGACTATTACGGGGATATCAATTATGAAGACGTGCTGATCCTGTATCAGGACGGTTATGTCGGTGTCCGCGAAGAAGCGACCGTGACCGATTTCTTTGAGTATGCCGCGGCCCTGAAACGGATCTTTCTGCATAACCCGGATGTTTTCCTGAAAACCAGGATCGGGGCCTTCTGCTATGCTGCTCTTCCCTATCATATCGAGAGGGACGGCGGTGCCGTGTCCCTGCTCATAAGCCTTGTAAAAACCGTTTCCTACAACCTGTTCCTGCCTCTGGCAGTTATTTTCATCCTGTGTGTGTATTCCCTTTTCAGGAAACGCTGGTTTTCCTTTTTCCTGACCGGCGGGGTGCTCGCGCACTGGTTCATCGTATTCATCCTTGCGCCCGCATCTTATTTCAAGTACTATTTCCCCGTTTATATAACGGCATATTTCTATCTGCTTCTGCTTGCACTGCAGTTGCTGCGTTTTCTGCAAAAAAAAGAAAACAGGCGGATCCTGATCTGAATCCGCCTGTGATCTTTATTTGACCAGCTGCAGCCTGTTGATCGCACTGAAGATCGCTCTGGCCGAGGCTCTTGTGATGTTGGAGCTTACGCCCACACCGTAGGTGACCTGTCCGTCGTCTGCCGCCAGCAGATGGATGTAAGCCGCCGCCTGTGCATTCGCACCGCCCTGCAGGGCATGTTCCTCGTAATCCAGTACCTTTATGTTCAGATCCAGAGCTTCTCTTAAGCCGCGCAGGATCGCATCGATCGGGCCGTTTCCGATGGCCTCGAAGGAGTGTTCCACATCGTGCAGCGTGTATGTCAGTTCGATCTTTGTATCGAACGCGCTGTCCACGGTATCGTTCAGATCGTTCACGTGCAGCTTGCGGAAATGCAACGGCTCCTTTTTATCAATATAGCAGGCACGGAATGCATCCATGATCTCTTCCGGAGAAACCTCTCCCTGTTTTTCGGACTGAGCCTGGATCACATTTGCAAATTCCTTGTGCATGCCCTTCGGCAGCTTGAAACCGAAATATGCATCCATGATATAAGCAACACCGCCCTTGCCTGACTGGGAATTGATCCGCACGATCGGCTCGTATTCCCTGCCGATGTCGGCCGGATCGATCGGCAGATAAGGTACCTGCCAGATCTCCTGCTGTCTCTCTTTCATGGCGTGAACGCCTTTGTTGATCGCATCCTGGTGCGAACCGGAGAAAGCGGTAAAGACCAGTTTTCCGGCGTAGGGATGGCGTTCATCGATCGTCATCTTACAGCAGCGTTCATATACATCTATGATCTCGTTGATCTGTTCAATGTTCAGACAGGGATCGATCCCCTGGGAGAACATATTGTAAGCGATATTTAACAGGTCCACGTTTCCGGTACGTTCCCCGTTTCCAAAAAGTGTGCCTTCCACGCGGTCCGCTCCGGCAAGCAGAGCCAGTTCCGTTGCCGCAACGCCCGTTCCCCTGTCGTTGTGCGGGTGGACACTTAAGATGATGCTCTCACGATCCTTAAAGTGCTTGTTCATCCACTCGATCTGGTCCGCATACACGTTCGGCGTGTTCATCTCCACGGTCGCAGGCAGGTTGAAAATGACCGGATTGTCTTTTGTGGCGCCCCACGCTTCCTGTACGGCCGTACAGATCTCCAGCGCAAACTCCATTTCCGTTCCCGTAAAGCTTTCGGGAGAATACTCGAGAATGATCTTTCCCGGGAAATTCTTTGCACGCTCTTTTACCATGCGCGTTCCGTCCACTGCGATCTTGATGATCTCTTCCTTGTTCTTATGGAAGACAACATCCCGCTGCAGTACGGACGTGGAATTGTAAATATGAAAGATCACCTGATCGATCCCTTCGATCGCTTCAAACGTCCGGTCGATCAGTTCTTCGCGGCACTGTGTCAGAACCTGCATCCAGACACCTTCCGGGATCTTTTTGCGGTCCACGAGCTGACGCAGAAAATCATATTCGATCTGTGAAGCAGCCGGAAAGCCGATCTCGATCTCTTTAAATCCCAGTTTCAGAAGGAGGTCATAGAATTCCATTTTCTCTGATACGACCATGGGATCGATCAGCGCCTGGTTTCCGTCCCGAAGATCCACACTGCACCAGACCGGTGCCTTTTCGATCTCCTTGTTCGGCCATTCTCTCTCCGGATACGCAAGCACCGGATTTCTCTGATACCGTTTGTAGTTAAGCATTTCTCATCCTCCGTCTGTATAATATCTTGTACTCCTCAATACCGCTAAAAAAACGGAGCCGGCACAACCGGCTCCGTTTTATTCGCCTAAACCGCTTTCGATCGCATCGATCAGCGTCTTCAGGGCCTCTGCTTCATCTTCGCCTTCGCACACAAACTCAACTTCATCTCCACATTTGACGCAAGCACCCAGGACGCTTAGGACACTCTTTGCATTTGCTGTATTGTCACGGAAATTGAAGGTAATCAGTGATTTAAACTGCATAGCTTCTTTACACAGGATCCCTGCCGGTCTCAAATGCAACCCTGTAGGGTTCTTGATCACTACCTTCTGACTAACCATCTTTTTCTGTACCTCCATAAGATCATGGCGCCGCCTAAACGGCAAACACATTATAGCATAACACTACCCGCATGGAAAGAAGGTATTTATTCTGTCGTTCCTTCCTCTGCAGATACAGGCATCAGGATCACTTCCATGTAGACCGGGCCGATCACACTGATCCCCGTCGGTACACTGAACGTTACCGTACCGTCATTGGAACCGGAACGCACACCTTCCGTATCCTGCTCTTCCGGATCCGTGATCCGCGGAGACAGGGTGGAAGCGTCGATCGTACCGGTGATCAGGGAAGCGTTCGCCTGAACGAGCGCCGTGGAGATCCCCTGGATCTCGATCCGTTTGGTCGGACCGATCTCAACGAGATGTGCGGTATATCCGTCCGGAACATTGATGATGGAGATATTCTCAACCGGAATATCCATTTCGATCGACATCATCTTTTCAACCTGTACATATACTTCGATACTGCCGTCAAATTCCCTGTCTGCAAGCCGTATGCCCTCCGGCAGATATCCGGCGATATCGACATACTGCGTGACGTCATCCGTTGCCCCTGCAACGGAGACCACATTTTCAGGGATCACGATCCTGTTCAGTTCCTGGAACGCGGTTCCTCTTCCGGCAACAAGGACCGTGGAAGGATCGCAGTTAACGATGCCTGTCAGGGCGTATCCTTCCGCCGGATTTCCCGAAGTGATGGCGGAAACTTCAACCTGTTTTGTTTCCAGGATCTGCGCATCCACATGAACGGATGTGACCGTACTCTTGATCCGCTGGTCCGTAATGAGATTGTCGTCCGCATCATACAGATGGACGGCAGCCGTTGTGGAAACGTCCTTGCCGAGTCCCGTCACATCGATCTCCGCTTTCGCATAGGCAATATTCTGCACTACGGAAACAGGTCCGGAAACCGACAGGATGTTGACATCCGGTTTGATCGTGCCGAGCACGCTTCCCGCATTTACCGTACCCGTTGCGGATACCAGGATCTCTATCTGTTTTCTGTCCAGTTCCTCTATATGCACCTTCAGATTCTTGGTCGTCGGGACAATGCTTTCCAGCCTGTCGGACAGCCTTGTGGACCGCACCTCGATCGGAACGGTATCCATGATCGTCAGGTTCTTGATATCGGCAGTCGCCTTGATATAATCCTTGCTCATCTGGTCGAGCACGGACCGTTTGCCTTTTACGATGACTGTAATGGTATCCGTATCATCCAGGATCTCATAGGTCTTGTTCTGCCTTGTGATTGCTTCGTCGTTGGCCACTTCTACATTGATCCCGGAAAATCTTTTTTCCACCACCGGATCATCGACGTTGACCACAACCAGCCACATGATCGTCGCTGCAACAAGTGCAAGGATTTTCAGGCCGATATTGTCAGTCAGAAGTTTTTTCATTCTTCGGCCTTCCTTTCCGGAAGAATAATCTCTTTTCTTCCACTACTTTATTCTGCAGCTGCATCAGTTTTTCGCGCAGGAATTCCATATCGACATTGGGGTAAAGCGCCCCTTCCTGTGCAATGGAAACACGCCCCGTTTCTTCGGAGACGATGATCGTTAAGGAATCCGTCATTTCCGAGATCCCGACGCCCGCACGGTGTCTGGTCCCGAGGTCCTTTGACAGTTCCATGTTGTCCGAAAGAGGGAGATAACAGGTTGCCGATACGATACGGTTTCCGCGTACGATCACGGCCCCGTCATGCAACGGTGTATTGTGCTCAAAGATATTGATCAGCAGGGCACTTGATAATACCGAGTCTGTCTTGATACCTGTCTTTTCATAGTCCGTCAGGGAATCCCTGTTCTCGATCACGATCAGCGCACCGGTCCTGGCACGCCCCATGGCATAACTGGCTTTGATGATCTCTTCGATCGTATGATCCGAAAACAGTTCCCCCGTGATCCGCGTACTGTCAAAGCGGAACCATGATGAGAGGATATTTCTTCTTCCAAGTTGTTCGAGAGCTCTTCTGAGTTCCGGCTGGAACACGACAACAAGCGCCGTGACGGCCACGCCGAAGATACGTTCCACGATCCAGAGGATCGTAGTCATATGGAGCAGATTGGCAACAATAACAAAGCCAAGGATGATGGCTAACCCTTTTGTCAGCGACCATGCCTTGGTATTGCGGATCCACACAAAGAGATGATAGAACAGGAAGGCGATGATCAAAATCTCCACGCCGTCCGTCCACATGAAATGCGGGATCGATAACCCGGTCAGGAACCGGTCTGAAAATGTACTGATGCGGCCTAAAATGTCTCCCATGCTACACTACTCGTCATCTATGGAATGATTTCTCCTGCTCGCCAGGGGCGTCTGCTGCGGATTGATCCGCCGTACTTTGTTCTGCGGCGCCTCCATGGAGATCTTGGGAATTGCTTTCACGTAATAATAATATTCATCGTCCTCAAACTGCACATATTCCGTACGGGAATAATCCAGGTTGTGGATAAAGAACTGCAGGACCAGAACAAGGCCCGCAGAGATGATCGTGCCGAATATCACGCCGATCGCACTGACATCCGCGTCCGTCGAAACGGCTCCGATCAGGATCACGAGGATGTTCACGACCGCACCGAAGCCCAGCGCGATATACCAGGAATAATTGACGCGCAGTCTGCGGATCAGATAGACGACCACGATCGTGATGCAGAATGCGATGGTCAGCAGGATCATGGTCCGGTCTTTGATGATGGTATCGATCACATACCTAAATCCCGTCAACGCATTTTCAACGCCTTCACCACCGCCCATCTGCTCCGAACTCTTCTTCACATTGTGCATGATGTAGAAGGCGATCGTCCCGCAGGCCACCGAAATGCAGGATAACGGTCCGCCTAAAAATCCCATCGCTAACGGGACCAGGTAAGGGATCTTTAAAACGAAACAGATCGGTGTGATCAGAACGGCGATCGCTTCCTTGGGTGTGAACCGGAAATACAGTACAAACATGATCAGAAAGACCAGGCCCACAACCGCTGCGCAGGACATAGAGAGCGCATACATATGCGCCACGATCACAAGCGCAGCCAAAACGATCATCACGTTGACCGGCAGGAAAGAACTGAGCAATGCAATGATCAGCACGATCGCGGGATTCTTCAGCTTCGTCATGTATCCCACGTTGGCATTGATCGCGATCAGCGAGATCAGCATTACCAGGAATTTCAGCACCGGTGTGATATAGATCTCAAACCGTGCATAATATTTTATGATCTGCTCTTTGATTACCAGAATATTAGTCATGAAACAACCTCACATGCGATATATCGGTATATACGCGCAAATGCGTCGCAGTATCAACGGCGACGCTCGTTTTCCTCTTCATATATTTGATGGAGCTTTTTTAACTGTTGCTGATATGCCCGTATTCTCCGCTTGGAACGGCTAAATCGAAATGCATATACAAAATACGAGATCAGAAGGTAGATCAGCAGAACGATCACATATTTAGTCAGCCAGTCCTTGGCGAAAGCCATCAGGTCCATCTTGTAGAAATCCGATAAAAACGTTTCCAGGTTATACAGCACATACAGCGCCAGCACAACCGCGAACCCGATGGTGCCGTAAATGGCGGATTTCAAAACCTGAAGACTGATGTAATCGCCTCTGAAATAACCGTTTACGGCAAGATCTTTTTTCCCTTCCACCTCGTCAAACGATGCCATACGGGTCATCAGTCTGATCTTTTCACTGTTCAGCATATCTTGGTTTCCTGTCTGTTACGCAACCGGACGTTCAACGATTGTCCAGAAAACGCATCCTCGGATTATCTTTGGTCTCTTTCTTCTGAACCTGCGGCTTCACAGGCTGTCTGCCTGCACCTGCCAGGGAGCGCATGGTATCCTGTTTGCACTTATCGCAGTAACGTCCCGTACGGATCGCGGC
Organism: Lachnospiraceae bacterium; assembly: GCA_017620255.1. Lineage (GTDB taxonomy): Bacteria > Bacillota > Clostridia > Lachnospirales > Lachnospiraceae > UBA2868. The sequence continues at coordinate 20,283 of JAFZQU010000022.1, read as the reverse complement.
GCCGCAGATCTCACACTGCAGAACAATGCCGGAATCGTCAGCGAATACAAGACGTTCCTCTCTGACCCACTGCCTGATCTGAGCTTCGTCCACTTCGCATGCTTCCGCAACGGTCTTGAGCGTTGTATCTTTATTGTTCTGGATATATTCCTTGACTTCCTGGAACTTCGCTTCCATTTCCTCGCGGCAAGCCGGGCAGAGCGGCAGTCCGGCAACATAGTTAAACACTCTTCCGCATTTTCTGCAATTTCTTGCGTTCATAAACCAATCCTCCTATGTGTTTCTGCCTATACACAATGTCAATATGTGAACACGACGGATGCCCGCCTCTTTCAGACAGGCGGCCGCAGCGTCTGCCGTTGCGCCGGTCGTGTAAATGTCATCGATCAATAGGGCTGAATATAATTTTACATCATTTTCCGTGGATTTAAAAGCCTTTTTCAAATTATTTTCGCGCTCCGAAACATTCAATTCTTTCTGCTTTTCCGTCCGTATGCCGCGTATGAGCAGACGGTTGTTAACGGGCACGGAAACATAGGCGGAAAGCGCGTTTGCGATCAGCTCCGCCTGGTTGTAACCTCTTTTTTTCAGTCTGTCTTTATGAAGGGGGATCGGGATCAGAACATCGGGGTTTACCGATGCGATCCACTGTGCGAAGGTTTGTGCCAGGATCTGTCCGTAATAGGCGGCATATTCTTTCCTGCCGTCATATTTGAAACGGTAGATACTCTTCCGCATGGGTTCATTGTACAAAAGCAGGGAACGCCCGCTGTCAAAATCATGCGCATGCACCTGACAGTCCGCACAGTATATCTGTGCATCGTCTCTGAGTTCCTTGCCGCATTTCATGCAGTAGGGCGCGCCGATCTGATGGACGGCCGGTCTGCAGCGCATGCATATACCATGTTCAAAGTCCCTTAAGATCCCGTCACAGACCACACATCTTGGTGGAAAAAACAGGTCCGTGAGCGTACGCAATTCAGATTCCTTTCCTTTGATAGCGGTCAATGATCATATCCTTAAGCCCCGTGTAGCGTTTCTGCTCATCCGCGTTGTCGATCATGTCATACACGACCGCAGCGCTTCCGAGGATCGTTACACAGCGTCTGGCTCTTGTGACACCGGTATAGAGCAGGTTCCTGTTAAACAGCATCCGCGGTCCCGAAAGCAGCGGCATGAGCACTGCCGGATATTCACTGCCCTGGGATTTATGGATCGTGACCGCATAAGCCAGTTCCAGTTCTTCAAGCTGCGAGAACGGATAGCGGATCGTCTTTTTGTCTTCAAACTCCACGCACATCCACTCCATATAACTGTCGATCTCACGCACCACGCCCAGGTCCCCGTTGAAGACACCGGTGCCTTTGTCGAGTACAAAGCCGTGTGAATCCGTGATCTCCCATTCGAGCTGGTAATCGTTTTTGATCTGCATGACCTTATCGCCTTCGCGAAACAGCGTATCGCCGTATTCTTTTTCGCGTTTGTCCTTTGCGGGCGGATTCAGGTATTTCTGCAGGATCGGATTCAGGGTTTCCACGCCGAGCGCTCCCTTCCGCATCGGTGTCAGCACCTGTATGTCAAACGGTGATGCATGGACGTAACCCGGCAGCTTTTCGCTGATCAGCGTGATCAGGTTTTTCATGATATGATTGACATCCGTGCGGGGCAGGAAGAAAAAGTCCTTACTCTGATTATCCAGCCGGATGTGCTTTCCCTCATTGATCTTATGCGCATTGAGGACGATATCGCTTCTCTCGGACTGCCGGAAGATCTTCTTCAGTTCCACGACGCGGAAACACTCCGAACGGATCAGATCCTTTAAGACCGCTCCCGGTCCGACACTCGGAAGCTGGTTGATATCGCCGACCATGATCAGTCTCGTACCCGGCACCAGTGCCTTTAAGAGCGCGTGGAACAGGGGAAGGTCTACCATGGACATCTCGTCGATGATGACGACATCCGCTTCGAGCGGATCCTCTTCATTCTTTTCAAACGTAAAGGAGCGCAAACCGTCGCCGGATGCCGGCTGCAGTTTTAAGATCCTCTGGATCGTCGCTGCATCGTATCCCGTGGTTTCCGTCATCCGTTTTGCCGCCCGTCCCGTCGGGGCTGCCAGATAAAAATCAAGGCCCTCCGATTCAAAATAACGGATCATCAGATTGATCGTCGTCGTTTTACCGGTACCGGGTCCGCCGGTCATGATCAGTACCCCGTGACGTACCGCATCGACCACCGCCGTGATCTGCAGTTCATCCGGTTCGATCCCTGCCTTGGCGGCATATTTGATGACTTTGTCCCGGATCACGTCTGCCGGCGTGTCATCATAAACATCCAGATCATGCAGCATTTCGGCGCAGCGCGTTTCCATGACACAGAAACTGCGGATATAGGCACGGCATTCCCCGTCATGATCGCGCAGCGAAAGCCTGCTCTCCATGGTCAGGTTCATGATCTGCGTGTCGATCTCATCTTCCGAAGCCCCAAGTAACTCTACCGTTTTTTGCAACAGCTGGTCCTTGGGCAGATAGCAGTGTCCGTCCGCGACCGCATTCTGGAGTACATAGAGAATGCCGCTGCGGATCCGGTATTCCGAATCGGGCCGGATACCCACGCGCGTTGCGATCTCGTCTGCGATCCTGAATCCGACACCGTTTATATCCTCGGCCAGACGATAGGGGTTTTCACAGATCACCGCATACGCTTCCGTTCCGTAACGTTCATGGATCTTCATGGCCAGCGAATTCGATATGCCGTACTGCTGCAGGAAGACCATGATCTTGCGCATATCCTGCTTGTCGGCAAACTGCACCGCGATCTCCCTCGCTTTTCGCGCACTGATCCCTTTCACTTCCGAAAGACGCTCCGGATCCTCTTCCATGATCTTGAAAGTGTCTTCGCCGAAATGGGAAACGATGCGTGTCGCAAGCGAACTGCCGATCCCTTTGATCGCGCCGCTGCCGAGATACCGGATCATCGACGTCTTATCCTGCGGCGGAACGATCTCATATTCTTTTACCTGGAATTGTTTTCCGTAGACAGGGTGCTCTGTATATTCACCCTGCAGACTGACGTTTTCCCCTTCATCCGCATAGCGAAAGAAGCCGACGCAGGTGATCTCACCCGCGTCAGCGATCAGATTCAATACCGTATATCCGTTTTCATCATTCCGGAAGATGATGTGCTCGATAAAGCCCTGAAGTGTTTCCATGAAACCGGTTAAATCCCGTAATTTCTCTTCATTTGTTCATACAGCATCTGTGCAAGACCCATGTCCTGCTGATCGGAAGCCATCTTGGCATATTCCGATGTGAGGGAATCCTTATAATAATCAAGCAGTGTCTGTGTGGCGCCGTCTGTGCTCTCCTCTTTGGGAACCATGGCCACCTGCGCATGTTTCAGTACCTGCTCGATGAAATACGTTTCAAACTGCTTACACGCTTCCATCAGCTCCTCATCGGAAGCTGTTTTTAACGCATCCTGCGATAAGCGGGAGATCTTGTTGGAAGAATCCGTGTTCGTATTTTTCAGATAATCGGTATACATTGCATCTAAAGAACTAAGATCCATGAATGATTACCTCCTCAGTTCATTTGCTTCCTGCATCATCGTATCCGCAGCCTGGATCGCTTTGGAGTTCATCTCGTAAGCACGCTGTGCGATGATCAGATTGACCATCTCATCCGCAACCTGTACGTTGGAGCCTTCCAGGTATCCCTGGCGGATCTCACTCTTCTTCAGGTTTGCATTTGTTTCCTCGTTCAGTGCCGCACCGGAAGCTGCCGTTACTTCATACAGCGTATCGCCCTTTTTCTCAAGACCCGACGGGTTCTGGAACTGGAACACACCGATCTTCATGCCTGCGATCGGCTGCAGGTTGTTATTTGCATCCGGATACCACAATTGTCCGTTCGTATCCACCTTGATCAGGTTCGACATGTAGGTGGCAGGGATCGTGATTGCCGTTCCGCCCGTATTCAGTACCGGAAAACCGTCCGTACTGGAAAGTGTCATTGAATTGTCCGCATTGAGTGCGAAAACAAAGTTACCGTTTCTGGTATAATACGCTTTTCCGTCCTCTCCGCGTACCGCGAAGAATCCCTCGCCGTTGATCGCAAAAGCCGTATCGGATTCGGAATCAAGCAGCGCACCCTGTGTGTACTGGGAAACGATCGCCGCGTTCCTGACACCCAGACCGACCTGTGCACCGACCGGTTTCTGTTCCCCGTTCGCACTGGTCGTCTTCGACTGGATGGTCTGATACAGCAGGGATTTGAACTCGTTGACTTCTGTTTTGTATGCAACCGTATTCACGTTCGCCAGGTTGTTCGCGATCGTATCCACGTTCGTCTGCTGGCCGATCATGCCGGAAGCTGCTGTCCATAATGCTCTTACCATAATATCTCCTTTTCTTTATGCAGCGGTTATACCTTACCTACTTCCGTAACCGCTTTGCCGAGTGTCTCGTCATACGCCTGAACGATCTTCTGGTTGGACTCATATGCTCTCGTAAAGGAGATCAGGTCCACCATTTCCCGTACCACCTGCACATTAGAGGCCTCCAGATAGCCGCCGTAGACCTGTGCCTCGGCCGCGATCGGGGTAGCACCCTCCACCGGCTGGAAATAGTTCTCGCCGTATCGTTCCAGATAATCGTAGTCTTCGAAATCCGTCAACTGGATCTGCGCCATCGCGATATCGTTCTGATAGATGACGCCTGCCCTGTCGACTTTGAAATCCTGTGTCGGATCAAGGATGATATGTGTATTATTTGTGCTCAGCAGATAGTCACCGTTCTTGTTGACCAGCGCCCCGTCCACATTCAGTGTGAACGCGCCGTCCCGCGTATACTTCGTGATGCAGTTTCCTTCTTTGTCCATAAAGTCAACCGCGAAGAATCCGCTGCCGGAAAGCGCCAGGTCAAAATCATTGCCGGTCTCATGAAACGGTCCCTGTGAATAGTCAACATAGTTCTCGCCGATCTTGACGCCCATGTTCATGGTGCCCAGACGTCTCGCGATCCCCGGCTCGGAAGTATCCTTGATCTTGTATGCCAGAACATCTTTGAACGCCTGTGCCGTTGTCCCCTCTTTCTTATAACCGGTCGTCGCGGCATTGGCCAGATTGTTGGACAGCGTATCCACTCTGTTCTGCTCGTTGATCATGCCGGTATAAGCAGTATACAAACCTTTCAGCATATCTTACCCCTTATTCTCTGCCTGTTATTCCATAGCCGGTTCCGTATATCCCGCCAGGAACTCTACGAACTTGCCGGTTCCGATGGCGACTGCCGTCATCGGATCCTCTGCAGTCATTGTATTGATACCCGTTTTATAAGCGATCAGATCCTCCAGTCCCCTCAGCAGGCTGCCGCCACCCGTCAATACAATACCGCGGTCCGCGATATCCGCCGCAAGTTCCGGAGGCGTTCTTTCCAAAACGGAATGGATCGCTTCCACAACCTGGGATGTCGTTTCGCGAAGGGCTTCTTCCGTCTCTTCGCTCGACACCTTAACGGTTCTCGGTAATCCCGTTACCAGGTTTCTTCCCCTGACATCGAGATAGTCCACTTCAGGTCTCTTGAATGCAGTTCCGATCTTGATCTTCAGATCTTCGGCGGTTCTTTCACCGATCAGCAGGTTGTGCTTTTTACGCATATATCTGACGATCGCTTCGTCAAAATCATCCCCCGCGATCTTGATCGATGTGCTGACAACTGTTCCGCCAAGTGAGATAACGGCTATATCGGATGTACCGCCGCCGATATCCACAATCATATTTCCACACGGTTTGCTGATGTCTATACCTGCACCGATGGCTGCTGCGATCGGCTCTTCGATGATCGCCACTTCTCTTGCGCCGGCAGCATAGGTTGCATCTTCTACCGCTTTTTTCTCTACTTCCGTAACGCCGCTCGGTACACAGACGCTGATACGCGGTTTGCGGAAACTCTTCTTACCGATCGCTTTCTGAATGAAGTACTTCAGCATTTTCTCGGTAACCGTATAGTCGGATACAACGCCCTGTCTCAGCGGACGTACCGCAACGATATTGCCGGGTGTTCTTCCGAGCATCAGTCTGGCTTCTTCTCCGATCGCCTTGATCCTGTTCGTGTCCCTGTCAAATGCAACTACACTGGGTTCTTTCAGGACAACTCCCTTTCCCCGGATAAAAACAAGCACACTCGCTGTTCCGAGGTCGATTCCTATATCGGTATAAACCATAACGTTCAATATCCCCTTTCATGGTTACTATAAACATAATTATGCAACATATATTATAGCGCATAACTTTCACCATTTCAAAGGGTTTATAAAAACGAACAAAAAAAGCGCAGGGAAGACTTTCCTGCTTCCCTGCAGCTCATCTTACAGGCATATCCGTTTACCTGCGCTCAATATACATATCGGATCTTTTTCCGGATACTTTATACCTCTGATGAGATTTTTTGAAACAGACCCCGGAAGACGTGTTTTGTCATGCCTGCCGACAGCAGCGCCTTGCACAGGTTATCGGCGATCATGCAGACCCAGACGGCCCTGATCCCGAAGCCCCAGACATGTATGCAAAGATAAGTGAACAGGATCCGCACGCACCACATGGATAGCGTATGGATGAAGAAAGGCAGTTTTGTTTTACCGAGCCCGTAGCAGATCCCTTCCAATACCACCTGCAGGCCGAAAAACGGCTCGGACAGCGCAACCATCTTAAGCAGTCCCGCACCGATCAGTGCCACCTCATCCGAACTGGTAAAGAAACGCATGAGCGGTCCGGCTGCAAAAAACAGTGCACCGCCGCTTAAGCACATCAGAAAGACCGTAAAACAGATACTGACAAAGCTGACCGACTTCAGTTTGTCCGTATCCTCTTCGCCCACGGCGTTTCCGACCATTGTCTGTGTGGCACTCCTTAACCCGTATCCCGGAAGATAGAAAAACTCTTCCGCCGTGACCGCTATGGAGTGTGCTGCAAAAATAACGTTCCCAAGCCGCGTGATCATGCTTGCGAAGACCACATATCCCATACAGGAAGTGATGCCCGTTGCAAGCACCGGCGATCCGATGCGCGTACATTCTTTCAGGATCGTTGCATCCGGTTTCAGCCTTTCTTTTTCAAACCGGAGCATCCGGTTCCTGAAAAAAACGACCAGCGTCCACAGACCGGCCACGGATGTGGAAAGTGCCGTGGCACTTGCCGCGCCTCTCACGCCCATATCGAGTCCGTAGATAAAAAGTGCGTTCAGCAATACGTTCAGACCGTTTGCCGTCAGATTGATGATCATCGGTGTTTTGGTGTCATGCGTAGCCCGGACGGCAGCACCTAAAACGATACTCATGGAACGGAACACCATCGACAGGCTTATGATGCGGAAATAGGCAGCCGCTTCCACGCGCACGGACAGGTCGACACCCATCCAGCCGGGAATGAAAGGACTGAGAATGACCGATACGGCCATGATGAGGGTCCCTGTTGCAACGGAAAGCAGGAGCGCCTGTGCAGCCGTTGTCTTAACGGTATCCGTCTGCCCCGCACCGATCTGCATGGCGATCATTGTAAGGACAGCCACAGCCACGGCCGCACAGATATTTCCGGTCAGCCAGGTGATCGTCGTGGTCGTGGAGACCGCCGCAGTAGCATCCGCGCCCAGTCTTCCGACCATGGCGGTGTCCACATACTGCATCAGCGTAGACAAAAGATACTCGAGCATGGTCGGCAGCGACAGAAGCGCCAGGCTTTTGAACATTTTCCGGTTTAAGGCCTTTCTTTCCATTGCACGCTATCCTGTTCCGTAATGACTTCAAGTAATTCGGGAGAAAGGATACAAACTCTCCCGCGCCCCGTTCTTACCAGACCGAAAGATGCGACACCGCCGGTCCTGCATTCTTCCCGGGTCTGTGCACTGATCAGGTTTCCCAGTGAATAATATACGAGCATGGTATGCCCCGTTTCGTTCCTTTGCAGTACATATTCCTGCAGTACATGCGGATGCGTCCCGATGACAACATCCACTCCTTCTTCTGCAAACAGGTCTGTATAATAGGCCTGCATCTCATCCGTCTGTAGCCGGTATTCCGTTCCCCAGTGCGCATAAACGATCACGGCATCCGCATTTTCCCTTGCATATCTGAGGGCTGTACGCATCCTGTCTTCTTCCGTAAGTCTCTCAACCGCATGCGGATACGCAGGGATCACGTTCCCGTTTGTACCGTATGTGAACGAAAGCAACGCAAGGCGGATATCTTTACAGTCCAAAAACCGTACGGCATCTTCAGGGTCATCCGCCGGATCATCAGAAGCATGCGTACCGACCGGAACTATGCCAAGGTCCTCATAAACGGACAGGGTCGTATCAACCCCGTACATGCCCTGGTCCAGCGCATGATTGTTCGCGGTGCTCACGATATCGATCCCGAGAGAGGCAACAGCCTTTGCGCTCTCCGCGGGAGATCCGAATCTCGGATAGTCAGACACGAGTGCCTTGTCTGAAACAAGCGGTGTTTCCTGGTTCAGGCTGGCAAGGTCTGCCGTCCCTATCACATCGCGGATACCCGCATACAGGTAGGAATAATCATCATCCCGCATACCGCGTGCGATCACGGCTTTATGCAGAAGCTGGTCTCCACAGGCCATGACCTGTACACATTCCAGGTCATCCGCCAGCAGTTTCAGTCCGAAGTTTTCCCATTCCCACAGACTGTAGGTCTGATCACCCTTTTCGATCACCACACGGTCCCTGTCCGTATACAGCCCGTTGATGAGATAGGGGATCTCGGAAGACATCCAGATAGGCCGCAGCAGGTCCTGTCGTTCCGGCTCGTATCTGTAGATAAAAATGTGCTGCTTCAGGTTTCTGTCGTTCTTCGTTACCCAGAACGGTCTGTGCGAACCGTAACTGCCCCGTTTCCAGACAAGGAGTATCAGTTCGTCGCAACCGTCACGATCCAGATCGGCGCTGCGGCAGCTCTGTACGCTCCAGTCCCAGTCAGAGACCCACCTTCTCTCTCCCTGCGTAAAAACACAGAGCCGGCGATCCTGCAGTTTCACTTCATATCCGTTCCGGGAAAACTGTTCCGTATCCCAGGAAATGGAGTCCGGTAAAAAAGCCCCCTTCCAAAGGAACAATAAGAAGGCAGCCGCCACGACCGCGGCAGCTGCCAATCCGTAAAAGATCTGTTGTTTACCAGTTGCTTTCATAAACGTAATCCTGGCGGTAACTCTTCGTCCATTCCGGTTTTTTCAGTTCCAGGTCCGGATCTTCATGCCGTTCGTAATTCTCATCTATTTCCAGACCGGTCATGCGGCGCCATTCGGAATCCGTCAGTCTGTCGCTGATCGGCTGTGTGAACTGATAATAGTTGTAGACGATACCGGATGCAACCCGCAGTGATCCGTCCACGGGTACGACCACGTAGATCGTGCTCAGTCCGCCGACTGCTTCTTCCAGTACACTCCCGTTCGGATCCGTTGCCACATCCACAACCAGGCAGGCGGGAAATTCTTCCGGATTGTTATACTCTTCTCCCGTGGTCGCCTTCACGGTCTCGTTCCAGAAATGCTCCAGGGATCCACCGTATGCACGGATCAGTTCGTATTCGTCATCCGTCAGTTTTTCATTCTGCAGTTCCTTGACGGAGATCTCGCACAGCGATCCGGACAGTTCCGCGAGGCGGTTTAAGTCCTCTTCGTCCTGCGCATCGAGCAGTCCGTACTGCTTTAAGCCGTTTGCCGTATCTTTCGTCAGATTCTTCAGGTGTTCATACAACTCCGGCACAGGCTCCACATAGCCGCGGTCATCGATCACTTCGATATCGCCGCCGCCCATTTCCGCCATCATCTGCTTGGAATAAAGGACCGTGTCATGCTTGAGTTCCGTCCAGCTGCCAAGATAACTTTCCAGACTCTTTTTGGTCCATTCGTCATTTGTCATGAACGAGGGATAGCCCTCACCCTTTTCGGTCAGCAGCGGATTCAGCGTATTCATCCACGCCGCATAGAGGCTGCCTGTCCACAGTTCCGGCATTTTGGAGATCTCCTCCTGTGCCTTTGAAAGCTGCTCATCATAGTTCGGATAAGCGGTCTGTCCGTCTTCTTTCAGGATCTCATAGGCCTTTTTCGATCCGAGAGCTGCGGGAACATCCAGTGCATCCGGCAAAAGTCTCTGCTTTCCGTCCGCGGTTTCTTCCACCTTGCTGTATGTCAGCTGCGTAAAGACCGCCTCATCCAGGCTGAAGCGCTGGCCCATGAAACGGAAGCCTTTTGCTTCCTGTGTCTTATCGGTCTTACCTTCGTCATCGTCAAACGGGACGGAATTAATCTTCGGCGGAGCGAGTGTTGCTGTCATCTTGTGGAACTTCTGGAAACCCTTTTTGTTTCCGATCAGGTCCTCCGTCTGTACGCCCTCTCCGAATGCTTCCCTGATGAGAGGCATATATTCATAATATCCGCTGTCATCGGATGCGCCTGCAAAGAAAGCGGTAACGGCGTATACGGATTCCCATTCGGAAAGTGCGCAGTCGTTTAATGCCATCGTCATAAGCAGTGCACTCCTGTCGAGCAGTTCACTCTTCTGGCTGAAATTGCGCCGTCCGTACCACATCATCCCGCGGAAATAACGTTCAAGCTGTTCGTCGCCCTCATAATATCCTCTGGGCTTGTACTGCGAATAATCCTCATATTCATTAAAGAGCGGTGAAGTTGAAACTCCGCCTTCCGCTTTGATCAGCGAAAGCTCCGCCTCTGCCAGCTCCGATACCGGTGCGTCAATGGAAGAAGACGGATCCATAAGGTTTGCGCCTACCGTGAAGAATGTGTAGTTGAGCAGCGCCGCTTCTTCCCATTCGCTGCCCTTCAGGGTTTCGTACTGCTTCCTGCTCTCTTCAAGCATCGCTTTGCTCATCGCATCCACTTTGGAAAACAGTTCCCTCTTTTCCGTTTTTTTCTGCAGCATCGCAAAATACAGATGGTAGGTATGCATCATGGAATCGGTCGTGACAAAATTCGGAAACTGGAAATAACGGTTATCCTCATATTGCGCAAAAAATTCCGTATCATACCGGCCGGAAACCACAAAATTGTTTTCCACCAGCTTCTTTAACTGCGCATCCTGCAGATACACATAATCCTTATTGACAATATTGGACAACTGCATATCCGTATGATACGGTGCCACGCTTGGTGTATAGGAAACGGTTGTCTGCTCCGCCGCCAGGAATTTAGGTCTTTCCATGCCTGCCGGGGCGGCAAGATCCGGAAGATCCTCATCCAGCGTATCCGTATCGTCAGAGGAGTCCCCGTCCTGTACTTTTGTGATCGCGCGGTTCGCCTGAAAATGTTTGATCACGGCAGTTGCAGCACCGATGGCGACACCGAGCACCAGCACGCCCGCGATCAGTCCGATCAGCAATCCTTTCTTCATGTATGTGCCTCCTTTATCGTCTTCCGATCAGCTATTTCAGCATCTGATCTATATAGTATCCGGTATAGGATCTTTTGTTCTTCGCAACCTGTTCCGGTGTGCCCTGCGCCACGACTTTTCCTCCGAGGGCGCCGCCTTCCGGTCCCATATCAATAATATAATCCGCCGTCTTGATCACATCAAGATTGTGTTCGATCACGATGACGGTATTTCCGCCTTCCGTCAGCTTCTGCAGGATGTCGACCAGCTTGTGGACATCCGCAAAATGCAATCCCGTAGTGGGTTCATCCAGCACATAGATGGTCCTTCCCGTGCTGCGTCTGCTCAGTTCCGTTGCCAGTTTCACCCTCTGCGCCTCACCGCCGGATAACGTCGTTGACGGCTGTCCGAGACGGATATAGGAAAGTCCCACATCATAGAGCGTCTCGATCTTTCTGCGGATCGAAGGTATATGCTCAAAGAAATGCAGTGCTTCTTCCACGGTCATGTTCAGGACATCATAAATGTTCTTTCCCTTGTATCTGACTTCCAGCGTTTCACGGTTGTACCGCTTTCCGTGGCAGACTTCACAGGGCACATATACGTCCGGCAGAAAGTGCATTTCGATCTTGATGATCCCGTCGCCTGCACAGGCTTCGCAACGTCCGCCTTTGACATTGAAACTGAACCTGCCCTTGCTGTATCCGCGTTCCTTTGCATCGGACGTCGATGCAAACAGATCCCGGATCTGGTCGAACAGACCGGTGTAGGTTGCCGGGTTTGACCGGGGACTTCTTCCGATCGGGGACTGGTCGATGCAGATGATCTTGTCTAACTGCTCTGTTCCCAGGATTTCTTTATGTTTGCCGGGGATCAGGCGCGCCCGGTTCAGTACCTTGGCGAGTTTTTTATGCAGGATCTCATTGACGAGCGATGATTTTCCGGAACCGGAAACTCCGGTAACGCATGTAAAGACGCCAAGCGGAAACTTCACGTTGATATTCTTCAGATTGTTTTCTGCCGCACCCTTTACTTCCAGATATCCCGTCGGAACACGGCGTTTTTCCGGAACCGGTATCTTCAGTTCACCGCTCAGATATTTGCCCGTGATGGAATCCTTTGCCGCGATGATATCTTCCACCGTGCCCTGCGCAATGATCTCTCCGCCGTGTTCTCCGGCACCCGGTCCGATATCCACGACATGATCTGCAGCGCGCATGGTATCCTCATCGTGCTCGACTACGATCAGTGTATTACCCAGATCGCGCAGATCCTTCAGGGCGGCAAGCAGTTTCTCGTTGTCCCTCTGATGCAGTCCGATACTCGGTTCATCCAGGATATAGGCAACGCCTACCAGGCCCGAACCGATCTGTGTCGCAAGACGGATCCGCTGTGCTTCGCCACCGGAAAGGGATCCCGTACTGCGTGCCAGCGTCAGGTAGTCAAGTCCCACCTGCACCAGGAAGCCCAGTCTCTGTCTGATCTCCTTGATGATCCTGTGACCGATCAGGAGCTGCTGCTTGGAAAACTCTATCTGATTGAATTTCTCGAGCATATCCTGAATGGAAAGGGTCGTGATCTCATAAATGTTATATCCGCCCACGGTAACGGCAAGCGCGCCCTTTTTCAGACGCATACCGCCGCACTCATTACAGGGCGTGATCCGCATGAACGTCTCATATTCGGCCTTGGAGGTTTCCGAACCTGTCTCGCGGTATCTGCGCTCCACATTCCGGATAAGTCCTTCAAACGCGATGTCATAAACGCCTTCCCCGCGCATTCCCCGGTAGTGTACTTTCACTTCCTGCCCGTCTGTTCCGTCCGTCAGGATCCGTTTGATCTTTGCCGGATAATCCTGAAACGGCGTATTCAGATCAAAGCGGTATTTCTCCGTGAGAGCCTTTAAGATCGCATAGGTGAAACTGGACGTATCGTTACAGGACTGCCAGCCCGGGACCGTGATCGCCCCTTCCATAATGCTTAAGGACGGATCCGGTATGATCAGGTCTATGTCAAATTCCATCTTATAACCGAGTCCCGCACAGACAGGACAGGCACCGAACGGATTGTTGAAGGAAAAACTCCTCGGTTCGATCTCATCGATACTGATCCCGCAGTCCGGACAGGAAAAACTCTGCGAAAAAGTAAGCTGTTCCCCGTCAACGACATCCACGTACACCAGGCCGTCCGTCAGTTCCATGACGGTCTCGAGTGAATCCGTAAGACGCTTGCGTATCCCGTCTTTTACGACCAATCTGTCCACGATGATCTCGATATCATGCTTGATATTCTTGTCCAGAACGATCTCTTCCGACAGTTCATACAGGCTGCCGTCCACGCGCACACGTACATAACCGCTCTTTTTTGCGCGGTCGAGTACCTTCTCATGCCGTCCTTTCTTTCCGCGGACGACCGGCGCGAGTAACTGGATCCTGCTGCCTTCCGGCAGGTGCAGGATCGCATCCACCATCTGGTCAACGGTCTGTCTGGTGATCTCCTTGCCGCATTCCGGACAATGCGGTGTTCCGATACGTGCATACAGCAGACGCAGATAATCATAGATCTCTGTCACGGTACCCACCGTGGAACGGGGATTGCGGTTTGTCGATTTCTGATCGATGGAGATCGCCGGCGGCAGGCCTTCGATGCTTTCCACTTCGGGTTTCTCCATCTGACCGAGGAACTGCCTTGCATAGGACGACAGCGATTCCATGTACCGCCGCTGTCCCTCCGCATAAATAGTATCAAATGCGAGACTGGATTTGCCGGAACCGCTCAGTCCGGTCAAGACCACCAGTTTGTCCCGCGGGATATCGATCGTGATGTTTTTCAGATTGTGCTCATTCGCACCGCGTATATGAATGTATTTAGTCTCACTGCCCATATATGACCTCAAATGTTTCCAGCAGGAACTGCTCACCGCTGTCTGTATCCACAGCGATCAGTTCGATCGGTCCCTGCGCCATGTACCTTCGCTGCACACTGAAGGAGAATTCATCCAGCCCGTCAAACTCCGCGATCCTGTGCAGCGCACAGTAATCGGCTTCCAGGTAGACTTCCTGCACATGCGCGTAAATGCGGTAGGTTTTATCGGGATCCGTCTTTTTGATCCGTCCGCTTAAGGAGATGATATTCTCTCCCACTTCGGGATTCAGGTACAGGGTGGCACCGTCCCTGCGGACGCCCACCGTGGATGTCACCAGATAAGTTACATCCTCCGTCTTTTTCAGATCCTGTACGCCCGGATAAGGCGGTTCATAGTAATAGTCGGTAAAATCAGCATTCGATACCATTTCGCCCATGATCGAGCGTTCCGCGGTCTCAAAGACCACCATGTCCGGGAACGTCAGATTGACCATGTACTGCAGATAATCGTAGTTCTGCCTGTGTATGAAATAGACTTCCTTAAACCGGTTGGTGTAAAAACGGACATAACTGGCAAAATAACTGTCCGTGAATACCAGAAGGATCCTGTCGTTTGGACAGTTCGGATTCTTATAATGCGTGTAAAAATTCGTCGTCGTGCACTTCAGATACGGCTCCAGATAGCCCGACGAATCCTCCGCACGCTCTTCTTTCAGCGTGTAAACAGGCACCGATTCGTTGATCGGGAATTTTGCCACATCCAGCGTTTCCATCGTTTCGTAAGTGAGGTCAAAATCATCCTCCGTAAGGGGCGGCACATCATCAAACCACTGCTGGATCTTATCATCGATCAGCTTATGCCCCAGGAATGCACCGAACTCATTCCAGTGCGTGGCGTCGTATTTTTTGTTGTATACCACCCTGTCCTGCTTGGCCGCGATCAGTTCATCCGTCGGTATGATGTAATCCACATCCGTTTTCGACAGACTGCTCTTCATATGATCGATCACGCTCTCGTTTTCCGTGTTGACGTGAATACTCTTGGGGAAATACTCCGGATAGATCGATTTTTTATCGGGGCACAGATAGTAGAGGAAGCGGATATCCTTGCTGTTAAGATAATCTGTGGTCCGCTGCAGGAAATCCACCATGGAATCCAGATACGGGCCGTCCGTGTTCAGGCGCTGGTATCCCTCGATATAGGAATCTTCCTTGAAAAAGATATGGCCGTCCTGCCCGTACATGAACAAGGGATGTACCATCACATAGAACAGTTTGTCATTCAGTTCGATATAGGTTTCGATCGCCTGCTCACGGAAACCGATGCGGTCGCTCAGATAGTTTTCCAGTTCTTCCCTGGAAGACAGATCCGGCGAAAATCCGGGCCATTCGGTCAGGATCTTGTTATCGATCGCGGATATTTGATTTTCCTTCGTATTCATGAAGATCACGGGAACGATCAGAACCGCCATGAACAATACTATGAATACGATGTTAAAGATTTTCGTTTTCATGTTTTTTCTCAGAACCGGAAGTATATAAACGGGTTATAGGTACTGTTTACGATAAAGAGCATGCAGACTAACAGCAGCGCGATCAGCAGTACCCGTTTCACGACACAGAGCACGCTTGCACCGGAAGAGAGCCCGATCTGTGAAACCCGGCAGCCGAGCCGCCGCGGCAGCACTTCCGCCCACGGGATCGCCGCAAGGACCGCAAGGATCAGGAAAAAGATCGTGCGGTTATCCAGGTAATAGCGCACACCGAAATCCGTATAGGAGCCGACGCCGATATGCAGCATCCGGCCGATGTATGCGATCGCCGCCGGTACTTCCTCCAGTTTAAACAGCACCCATCCGAACATGACAACAAGCATCGTGTACAGCCATTTCAGGATGCCGGGCACTTTTGCGGTCACATTTTTCCCGCGGAAGGACCGTTCGATCAGCATAAACAGGCCGTGCCAGAGACCCCATACCAGGTATCCCCAGGCCGCGCCGTGCCAGATGCCGGTCACAAGGAAAACGATCAGCAGATGCAGATACACATTTCCCTTGCGGTTTCCGCCAAGCGGGATATACAGATAATCACGGAACCACGTGGACAGGGAAATATGCCACCTGCGCCAGAACTCCGTGATCGATCTCGAAATATACGGGAAGTTGAAGTTCTCCATAAAGTGGAATCCGAATATCCGGCCAAGCCCGATCGCCATGTCGGAATATCCGGAAAAATCATAAAAGATCTGCAGGGTGTAGCAAAGCGCACCGACCCAGGCAACACCCGTTCCCATATAAGACACGTTTCCGGAAAAGATCTTGTCGGCCACTTCTCCGATCGTATTTGCAAGAAGGACTTTTTTCGCCAGTCCCACAATGAACCGTTCGATCCCGCGGGCAAAATCATCCGTTGAGATCTTTCTCTCTTTCAGGAATCCCCTGATGTCCGTGTAGCGTACGATCGGCCCTGCGATCAGCTGCGGGAACATGGAGATATACAGGGCAAGATTGATGAAATTCTTCTGCACCAGACTTTCCCTGCTGCCGTCTTCCAGAAGGCGTCCCTCTGCGCGGTATACATCGATCACATAGGACAGTCCCTGAAACGTATAGAAAGAGATACCGATCGGAAGAGCGATCTCGGGAACGGTCAGATTCGCATGGAACAGATCATCCGCAGTCTGCACCAGAAGCGTGAAGTATTTGAAGTAGATCAGAATGCCCACATTGAAGACCACGGCCAGGATCATCATCAGGCGGCGCAGGGCGGAGCGTCCGGCCTGGCCGGTTACCGTGGAAGCGATCCCCTTTTTTTCTTCCCTGCGGGCCATGGCATAGATCAGCATGCCAAACAGATAATTCCCGATAACGGATGAGAGCATCAGGAATATATATGCCGGTTCTCCCCAGGCATAGAAAAACAGACTTCCCAAGAGCAGAAATACATTCTTGCAGCTCTTAGGAAGCACATAATAACCGATGATCATGACCGGTAAAAAAATGCACAGAAAAATGAGCGAACTAAATACCATATTGTTTCTCCGCGGCCTTCATCCTTTCATAAGACCAGCGTATCACTTTCATTCCTTTTTGCTTTTTGCCGCGCTTCATCAGATCCCGGATCTGCATCAGATATTCCATAGTCACTTTGGATGACAGTTTGGACTCTCCGGCAGGTCTTGCCTGGAACTTATAAGGGATCTCAACAACCGTGCGGAACGTACCTGTTGCAAGCACTTCCACCAGGATCTTCCATCCGATCGGCCGAAGGTCCGCGTCCCGGATCACCTGTTTTCTGAACATGAACAGGCCGCTTGTCGGGTCGGATATCTTTCTTAAACAGGGAAGCAGGATCTTGCCGATGTAGCGTGCCACGCCCGAAACAAGTTTGCGGTACGGGCCGAGTCCTCCATCCGATCCGCCGGGAATGAACCGGCTCGGAATGCAGAAATCAGCGCCGCTCTCAAGTACGGCATACATGGACCTGAGAACTGTCGGCGGGTGCTGCAGATCCGCATCCATAACGGCGATATAATCTCCTTCCGCCATCGAAAATCCCTTCAGCACAGCTGTGGCAAGGCCCTTTTCCAAAGTCCTGTGTTCCATGCGCACGTTGCTGTTTTCCTGCATGACTTTGCGGATCATGTCCGGCGTTTCATCCGTCGAATCATCCACAAAGATCACTTCATAGTCGATATTGCGCAGGGCGTAATCGATCTGGTTGACCAGATTACCCACATTCTCTTTTTCATTATAGGTTGGAACAACGATGGAGATCCTGCTCACTTGATATCCTCCAGCTGCTTGCGCAGCGACAACATCTTATCTCTCAGCATGGCCGCCGATTCAAAATCAAGATCAGCCGCAGCCTGCTGCATCTTCTTTTTCACCTGTCCGATCAGCTTCTCCAGTTCCTTTCTGTCCATGGACTCCGGATCCTTTTCAAACCGCATCTCTTCTTTTGCGATCTCTTTGGAGATACTGATCAGGTCGCGCACGGCCTTTTTGATGGAGGTCGGCGTGATCCCGTGTTCTTCATTATATTTCTGCTGTATCATGCGCCGGCGGTCTGTCTCGGATATCGCGTTCTTCATGGAATCCGTCATGGTATCCGCATACATGATCACGTGGCCGTCCACATTACGCGCCGCACGTCCGATCGTCTGGACAAGAGACGTTTCGGAACGGAGAAAGCCTTCTTTATCCGCATCCAGGATCGCGACCAGGGAGATCTCCGGAATATCCAGTCCTTCCCTGAGCAGATTGATCCCGACAAGCACATCGAATACATCCAGACGCATGTCCCTGATGATCTCCGCACGTTCCAGCGTATCCACATCGGAATGCAGGTATTTGACGCGGATTCCCACTTCGCGCATATAGTCGGTCAGGTCTTCGGCCATCCGCTTGGTCAGCGTGGTGACCAGCACCTTATTGTTGCGCCCGGTCTCCTTGCGGATCTCGGCGATCAGGTCATCGATCTGGCCTTCCGTCGGTTTCACGACCACTTCCGGATCCAGTAATCCTGTCGGACGTATGATCTGTTCGACCCGCAGTAATTCGTGCTCTGTCTCATATTCGGCGGGCGTTGCGGAGACGAACATCATCTGGTCTATTTTACCTTCAAACTCGCCAAAGTTCAAGGGGCGGTTGTCCTTTGCAGAGGGCAGTCGGAAGCCGTAATCGATCAGGGTTGTCTTCCTGGACTGGTCCCCGTTGAACATTCCCCTGATCTGCGGGATCGTCATATGCGATTCATCGATAATGATGAGATAATCATCCGGAAAATAGTTCATCAGTGTGTACGGCGTTGCACCGGGCTCAAGTCCGTACAGATGTCTGGAATAATTCTCAATACCCGAGCAGAAACCGGTTTCCTTAAGCATTTCGATATCGTAATGCGTGCGTTCGGAAATGCGCTGTGCTTCCAGCAGTTTCTCCTCACCCTGAAAGAACTTTACACGTTCTGTCAGTTCCGCCTCGATCGTATCGCAGGCATGTGCGATCTTTTCCGGTGCGATCACGTAATGGGAGGCAGGGAAGACGGCAAAGTGACTTAATTCCGCTTTCTTTTCTCCGGTCAGTGCGTCTATCTCCGTGATCCTGTCGATCTCATCCCCGAAGAATTCGATCCGGACCGCCCGGTCTGAATCCCAGGCCGGGAACAGTTCGATCACATCTCCCAGCACACGGAATTTACCGCGGCCGAAATCCATCTGGTTGCGTTCGTAATTGATATCGATCAGTTCGCGCACGACCACATCCCGGTCCTTTACCATGCCGGGCCGCAGGGACACGATCATATCCAGGTAATCCTGCGGACTGCCCAGACCGTAGATACAGGAAACCGATGCGACGACCACCACATCCCGTCTCTCGGAAAGAGAGGCGGTTGCAGACAGTCTGAGTTTATCGATCTCATCATTCACGGATGAATCTTTTTCAATATAGGTGTCCGTTGAAGGCACATAGGCTTCCGGCTGGTAATAATCGTAGTAGGATACAAAATACTCCACCGCGTTCTCGGGGAAGAATTCCTTCATTTCAGAGTACAGCTGCCCCGCCAGAGTCTTATTATGTGCAATGATCAGAGTCGGCTTGTTCAGAGCAGCGATCACGTTAGCCATCGTGAAGGTCTTGCCGGAACCCGTAACCCCAAGTAAAGTCTGGAATTGATTGCCCTGCTTGAATCCTTCAACGAGTTCTTTTATGGCCTGCGGCTGATCGCCTGTAGGTTGATATTCTGAATGTAATTTAAAGTCCATTTCTCACAAAATTCCTATGTTTGATACTATTATTTCCCATATAAAATCCTGAAAACAGAAAATGGCACACCATGAATAGTATACCATTTTTCGGGCTTTTTTCAATGCATGTCGAACGTCTGTTTGTATTTTAATTGAAATACTATAGCAGTCTGTCGTCAGTTCCAAAGACATCCTCTTCAAAATAGTATTCCGTTCAACGGGCTATGTTTTTAGAATAGCTGTCCTGGGAGCTTCAGCTTTTCCTTAGGCGGGAATCCCT